>JADFDO010000010.1 GCA_018262855.1 Methanolinea sp.
TGAACTCAAGAACGCTTCCATGCAATTTCATGGCTATCCACGAGGGACAGATCACGCTCGTCCGGGTCAGGAGACTACGGTACGGTCGTTACGGACTCCCGGATATCGCGGTGTCATGCAGGAAAGAGATCCTTGAACTCCAGGGCATCCCGGTCTCTGATGATACCAACCGCGAACTCTGGGTCAGGGGCCCGGACAGGCACTGACACCGGTATGTCATCTTCCCGGACAGGATTGATCCATCCGACTGGGATATCTTTGGAGTCCGGGCATCAAGGTACTTGGGGCAATAGATGCTTTCGGTCGGGTGAATGCGGAGAAAGATAATTACAAGGATTATGAGGCGACCTAACCAACGAATTCCATTACTCCAGGTTTCTGTACACAACCTTCCTTTGGCCGACCTTAATCACATATATTACCAATGTTTTTCGTTTTATATCAAGAATAACCCTGTATCTGCCCACCCGGTATTTATACCAGGATGATCCCGCCAAACGGTCAATGTGTAGAAATGGATCGCCACGGATGATCTCGACACGTTCGATAATCCTGGCTGCGGTATCTTTTGGTATTTTTTCAAGGTTTTTCCGGGATTTATCGGTCCAGATAATGGTGTATCCCATTCAATCAAGACCGAGTTTTTCTTTCAGCTGGACGGTCGAATATACTCGACCTGCCTTGATATCCTCCAGCGCTTCCTCAATATCCCTAATATCTTCTTCGGTTATTCCTTCTTCCTCATCTTCCATCGTAAGCCGTGAGATTATCTCGTTATAAGACTCACGGGGATATCGTCTCAACTTATCCAGTCTTCGTTTCACAATGGGAGTAATCTTGATTGTGGTCACTTCTCCTACCATATACTTAAGTATACTTGAAGAGATATAGGTATTCCGTCAGACCTTGAGGGATGTGGGAATCCCGAGATAACGAAAATCTAGCCGTGCTACCCCGAATTCCCCCCCTTCTTAAAATACCCCCAATTTGTTCTCCGTTTCCCCCATAATCGCCCTCCACTACAATACACCACCAGAAATTGCAATGAAAAAAAGGGTTTAAAGTTCACAACTTCCTGTAATATACCCCGGCTTTCTCCGCTTCATCCCGATCCACCATACCCCTTACATCAATCAATACCGGGTTGTGATTCATGAAACGGCAGATATCAGCAATTCCCATCTTCCTGAACACGGAGTGAGCCACTGCAATGATCACTGCATCCATCTTCTTGTTCAGCGTAGGGAGCGGTTTCGCACCGAAATGCTCAATCACATTATTGGAAAGTAACGGGTCGTACCCAAACACGTCTACGTCATATTCCTTGAGCTCTTCCACCATCTTCTCGACAGGGGACTCCCGGATATCCGCAACATCCTCCTTGTAGGTCAGCCCCATGATGAGAACCTTTGATCCCTTGATGGTCTTGCCGACCTTGTTGAGGCTTTTTACCGTCATCTCCGCAACATATTTCGGCATACCATCGTTGATTGCCCTCCCGGCAAGGATGACCTGGGGATGGTACCCGACTTCCTTGGCTTTCTGGACGAGGTAGTAAGGATCGACCGGGATGCAGTGCCCTCCGACAAGCCCGGGTTTATAGGAGTGGAAATTCCACTTGGTGCCAGCGGCCTTGAGCACCTCCTCCGTATCAATCCCGAGCCTGGCGAAGATCATGGAGAGCTCGTTCATGAGTGCAATGTTCAGGTCCCGCTGGACGTTCTCGATCACTTTTGCCGCTTCTGCGGTCTTTATGTCAGGTGCCCGGTATACGGTGGTGATAAGTCCGTATAATTCGCAGAGGGCATCGGTCGTCTTCTTATCCATCCCCGCAACGACCTTGGTGATGTTCTTCAGGATATGCTCTTCATCGCCAGGATTGATCCGTTCAGGGGAGTACCCGACGAAGAAGTCCCTGCCGCACTTCATGCCCGATGTACGTTCAAGGATAGGTGCCATGAGGTCTTCAGTAACGCCGGGATAGACAGTCGATTCAAGGACGACGACTGCTCCTTTCTTTAAGTGATTTCCTATTGTCGCTGACGCAGAAAGAACTGGTTCGAGATCAGGATCCTTCGTTTTCGTCACCGGTGTTGGAACGGCGATAATCACGAAGTCGGCTTCCTTGATCTTGGCGGGATCGGTCGTTGCCTCGATCCTGTTACCGGGTGTGTGGTTGAGTGCATCGACCTCCTTCTGGTCCCTCCGGAATCCGAGAGTGCGGAGGTGCTCTGAGAAATCCTCCGCTAGAGGCAGTCCGACATAGCCAAGTCCGACAACACATACAGTCTTATCAGTTATTTTTTTCTGTACCATGCAATGGTCTCCTTCAGCCCGGTTCGAACTGTATATTCCGGTGCATACCTAAATGCCGCCCGGGCTGCTGAAATATCCGCCTGGGAGTCATGGATGTCTCCAGGCCGTGCTGGCTCAAACAGTGGATTTAGCCTGACACCCGTCTCTTCTGCAATGTGATCAACCAGCGAGAGAAGGGAGATGCGTGTATTATAGGCCACATTGAATACTCCTTCCGCACAGCTTTCCATTGCTTTTGCGTTCGCCTGGACAACATCTTTGACATATGTGAAATCGCGGGTCTGGGTCCCGTCACCGTACATGATCGGCGGCTGGCCGGCAAGAGCCCTTGTGATGAATCTTGGGATCACTGCAGCATACTGTGACTCCGGGTCCTGACGGGGTCCGAACACGTTGAAGTACCGCAACGCCACAGTCCTGACCCCATACACATCAGAGAAGATCTTGCAGTAATACTCGCCTGTGAGTTTTGACACGGCATAGGGTGACTTCGGATTGGGACTCATGGTCTCTACTTTGGGCAGGGAAGGAGTGTCGCCATACACAGACGATGAGGATGCATACACAACTTTCTTCACCCCGCATTCTTTTGCCGAAACGAGCACATTCAGCGTCCCATTCACATTCACTTCGTGTGTCGCAACCGGATCCTTGATCGATCTCGGGACTGAGGGGATGGCTGCCTGGTGGAAGATGCCATCCGCATCACGAAATACTTCATTCAGGAGATCGAGGTCGGTAATGCTCCCCTGCACGAAGTTGAGATGAGAATCTTCGAGCAAATCCTGGATATTATCCTTCTTCCCCGTGAACAGGTTATCAAGGACGGTGACATCATGTCTATGATTGACGAGGTACTCTACAATATGAGACCCGATAAACCCCGCACCACCTGTAACAACGTAATTCATGATTCTGCTGATTTTTTGGATTGGAATAGCAATTTACTCTGGCATTCGTGGAATAATAATTATTTCCTTGAAATAAGGGGAGTATTCCATTGTTACTTGCTCTTTATATCAGGATAGAACCAGCCTTTCTCCATGGATAATTCCCAGCAGCAGTGTGAACAATAGTCACAACACAACTACGATGCCATTCGAAATAAGCGATTAATCCCTGAAATACCATACGAGCCAAAAAAAATCCCGCCCCCTTTTTATTCTCCCGTTCCCAACATCTTCTTTATTATGATCTCCTTTGTTCTCGGCACCCGGCCGGAGATAATCAAGCTCTCCCCGGTTATACGTGAGTGCGAGAGAAGGACCATTCCATTCTCCATACTTCACACAGGGCAACACTATTCCTATGAGATGGATCGTATCTTTTTTGAGGAACTGGAGCTTCCAGAGCCGGACTTCCCGCTCGACGTGGGTTCCGGATTGCATGGGGAGCAGACAGGAAAGATCCTTGCCGGGGTGGAACGCGTGCTTTCAGGACACAGGCCCGGCATAGTTCTGGTGCAAGGAGATACCAATACCGTACTAGGAGGAGCACTTGCTGCGGCGAAACTACATATCCCGGTAGGTCATGTCGAGGCAGGCCTCCGGAGCTTTGACCGGAACATGCCCGAGGAGATCAACCGAATCGTTGCGGACCATGTAGGGGACTTTCTCTTCGCTCCCACAGGTACTGCAGCAGATTACCTCCGTCATGAAGGTATTCCTGATGAGAAGATCTTCATCACGGGAAACACGGTAGTGGATGCAGTAAGGGAACATCTCACAATAGCACAGAAGAGGACAGACCTCCTGAGCCGGCTTGGATTAGAAGAAATGGAGTTCATCCTGGTAACTGCCCACCGGTCCGAGAATGTTGACGTGAGGGAGAAACTGATGGGTATCCTGGATGGACTTGCTGCCGTCCATGAAAAGACCGGAATACCGGTGATCTTCCCGGTCCACCCAAGGACGAGAAAGATGATGGAGGAATTCGGACTTTACCTACCTTCAATCCGACTCATCGAACCCCTGGGATACCTCGACTTCCTGCTCCTCGAATCAAACGCTGCTCTACTCCTGACCGATTCCGGGGGCATCCAGGAGGAGGGGTGCGTGCTCAAAATCCCGTGCGTTACACTGAGGGAGAACACCGAGAGGCCTGAGACATTAGAGGTTGGATCGAACGTGCTTGCCGGAACAAATCCCCATACGATCCTGGATAAAGCGATGGAAATGATCAACCGAAATCCTTCCTGGGAGAATCCCTTTGGAGATGGGAGAGCCGCGAAAAAGATCGTGGATATACTGGAAGATAAGAGTCTCATTCAATAAGCACCACGTGCACACCGGGCGGAGAAAGAGCCCCCGATGATACACAGAACATCATTGACGCTGCATAAACCAACAAAATAGATCCAGGATCATCCAACACCCTTAAGGTTCCCATCACCAATCCAATGATATCCAGAATTGAGATGATCCCATGAGATTCATTCCCCTTGTTGTCTCCCTTCTCATCCTCGCCCTCCCGGCAGTCGCGGTCACCATCACCGAGCGTCCCGACACCATCGGAAACGGCCAGCCCATATATATCACCATCCGCAACCTTCCCGAGGACTCGACCTTCTCGCTCCTCGTCGAATCCACATCCGCGGTCCAGCCCGATTCAGAGTTCGTGTTCCAGATGAGCCAGTTCGTGATGCCGTTTGCGCTAAAAAAGAGCAGCGTCACGGCGACCCTCTCCGGGACGTCCCAGAACAAGCTCGAAGTGATGAAGGAATCAACCATCGTCACGGTATCGGGAAAATCGGTTGACGGCCACTTCTCCACCACCAAGACCTATGATATCACGCAGGGGACCTATGACTACTTCAGGCTCTCCGGGACGAGTCTCCCGTCGAGCACCAGCATCACGGCACAGATCCAGGTGACCGGGACCAAGCAGGGTCCGGACGATTCGGAGATCTCGTTCGTGGTTGAAGGACTCACCACGGGATTCATCACCACGGCAGTACTCGTGGACGGCCGCCAGGTCATGTATAAGACAATCCCCGTGGGAGGAACACCGGGCCCAGGCGGTTCCTCGACCAGTTACAGTGGACCCAGCACCTCTGCAACGGCGCCCCCGCCGGAACAGTGGAATACCTTCACTTCAGCCGATGGGCTGGCCAGCATCACCGTCTCACAGGCAGGAACCGTAGGATTCCTGAAGGTCCCTGCAGAGCACGTGACACAGGAGATGCGGGTGATCTCAGGCCCCTACTCCCTTGTGCCGCAGAACGCCACCTACCTCCCGCCGGCAAAGCTCCAGTTCCAGATCCCTGAAGGGACCCATCTCGGCGGGCTCGCGATTGCATCACTCTCCGGGGAAACCTGGACACTGCTCCCTTCGAAGATCCAGAATGACACAATGTCAGCCACGATCACATCGAGCGGGACCTACGCCCTCTTCGGACCGGTTGTCACTCCGGCAACCACGCTTACTAGCGTCACAACGACGACTACCCTCCTGACAACCACGGCCCCGACTACGCCTTCCACCACGAAGACCAGCCTTTCACCCTTCACCCTCGTACTGGCAATTGGGATCGGGTGCATAGTGCTGCTGGTAAAGAAGAGATAACCTTTTTTTGACTGAAACTGGCTTCCCCATGGTAAGGGTGCATGCATGGGTCCCGAAAGGGAATTTTCGTGATTTATCAATGCGGGAATTTGGTCTTTCCCTCCATTCCTTCATCCCATCTCGAAACTGGTCACCCCGTAGATCCCGGAAATGGGGAGCGGAGGGATCTCACGGCTGTACATCCGGGCGGTCCCAAAGACCTCCTCCATCCCCCTGTCAAGGGCCATCCTTACCGCGTCTCTGTTCGGTTCGGGGGTGTCGAAAAAGAATGGCTGACCCAGAACCTCTTTCTTTGATGTCAGGTCATCCAGAATTCGCTCGGCAATCACGGGGCTGTCGGCAAAGAGCGGGCCGATCTTGAAGCCCTCATAACATCTCCTGATAATCCCGTACCCCTGGAGGACACCTCCATCGTAGCAGGCAGATGACCAGGATTCCGGCATGCGGATCCATTTTTCCAGGAATTTTTTCCTCCCGGCAGGGAAATGCAGGGAATCGTACGTGAGAACTTCGGAGAATAAGACATCCTCGACGGAACAGAGACTTGGCTGGCTCTTCCCCTTCGCGATACCCCGCCAGCGGATATTCCGATAGGCGAACCGGAAACCCATCCGCGAAGAATACTTATCCTGCATCTCATAGACTCCGTCGATGCCAAGGTTCCGTGACCCAGCATGCCGAATGGCAGTGCTCGAGAGGTTCCAGCCTATCCCCCGGGACCGCATATCTTCCCTGATGATGAAAAATCCTCCGTGCGAATAATCCGAATCATAATTGCTGACCGCGACGGTTCCGGCCACCTCCCCGCCAATTTCCGCGATGTACCACCCGTCGGGGTCGATTGCATAGTGACACTCACCGTCGTGAAGCCCGGGGTTCCACCCCTGCTCCCTTGCCCAGTCGAGAAATATGTGGATCTCATCCCTTTGGGCCTTTCGAATGACCGGCTCAACCATATGATCAATCTCTTGATCGGGAAATGGGAAGAGTCTACTCATCGTGAAAGATGTGACGGGAGATAGATCCCCGGTTTCCAGACTGGCACTCTGAACACATACCTGGATCCTTGATACCATTCTGAAATTACTGGAAAAACCTGCCTGTTCCCGCCATTATACCATCTCCCATGAATATTTCCAGTGTCACATCGATCAAGAGTGAAAGGTGAATTGGTTGGGGAAACAACAGCCATTCACCAGAGGACATGGATTCCAGAAGATCCCTGCGTCGATTGAAAAAAGACATTCACCCGTTGCCCGGAAAAAGGGTGGATACGTGAGAGGATCCTTTCAGACCTGTCGGGATCAAAACACCCTGTTCTCTCCCGGTTATACCGCGGTCGAATACACTCCCGATCCCACCAGCCAATCATCATCGACAGGAACCACGTAGCAGAGCTTGAGGGCCTCATAGCCCGTATCGGGATTGAGGTACACCACGTAGACAAACCCTCCACCCCCACGGGCGACGCTGATCTCCCAGTCCGTGATCTCAACACCATAGTGATCCTTGAATCCATGCCGGTTGGTACCGATCACCTCCGGCTGGTGGGGGAGTGCAAGGGTGGTCCCGTTCAAATCGTAGGCAAAAATATAGTCACTGCCCGGCGCCCATTTCCCGGTCAGGTCATTGAATGCGGCGAGAGCGGCATCCCTCCCAACCTGCCGCGCGAAGTCCCGCGCTGCATTCACCCGGTGCATCAGGGTATCCTTCTCCTGCTGTGTGAAGTTGGCTTCCATGTGAGGGAGGTAAATCCCCGACCCGACAAACCAGTCGTCGTCGACAGGGACGACTGATGAGAGTTTGAGTTGCTCGGTAAATCCTGCAGCCGGGTTCGGATAGACATAGTACACTCTCCCCCCGCCGCGGGATGCAGCATCATGCATCGCCCTGATGAATGCAACCCCGTGGGCATCCTGCACTTCAATGCGGTTGACACCAACAAGGCCCTGCTGGAAAGGCAGCGCGAGTACCGTCCCGTTCATATCGTAAGCAAATACATACTGCTCTCCGTGTATAAAGCGGCCTTTCGGGTCATTGAACTCCCGCAATGCTTCCACCCTGCTCTTTTCATGGGCAATGGTCAGCGCCTCGTTCACGTACCGATCGAGATCCGCTGCTTCATTGAGGGATTCATTCCTCCCTGAGGAGACCGCCCCTGTATTCGCAGGACCTCTTTCCAGGGTCAGCACCACCCGCCACTCAGCCCCGTCAATCCCTGCAGTCCCCCAAACGGCATCCTTGTCGATCTCCCGCTCCCAGTCCCGGTCCCAGTACCGGTACGTCCCCCTCCCGGATGGTTCAGAGACGGTGCGTGACAGGACTGCCTGGAGACCGGGGTCCTGGTAGGATGCATCGGAAAAGAGGTTCTTCCCGATCTCCTCCTCCATCACATCATAGATGATCCTGCCATCGGTCTGGACTACCCAGAGGCTGTACGGGGTCCAGTCGATGACCGGGAGCACTGCTCTCCCGATGAGCGTCTCGGGGCGGTACGTCACATCGGTATAACCAAGGTACGACCCGTTCTTCGCAAAGACCGGGGCACTCTGCGAGATCCCCGCGAATCCCTCATCCATCATGAAGACCTCGCTCACGCGGGGAACCTTCATGGTGAGGGCTTCCCGGGTCGGGGCCTGGTACCTGACATCACTTCCAACAATCCCATGGTAATGCTCGGGAATTGCGGCAACAATGATCCCGTCCGGCGAGATTGTCACTGATGAGAGCGCCCACGGGAGTGCATCCAGTTTCTGCTGAAGGATCACTTCGGCACGATATCCAGTGAGACCCGTCTCCGCGAGAAGCCGGGAACTGGCAAGATTCTGGTCGGCGACGCCGGTAAGTTCCGCGTTGATTGCAGCAATTGCCTTGTGAAGCGTTGCATTCTCAGCGGAATCCCGGGACTCGGGTCCCTGCGGTGTCGTGCATCCGGCAAGGAGCAGAACCAGAACCACGATGAGAATGGGCAGTACGATACGGGTATTCATATATTGACGGTTGCTTAACCGGTCCGCATAAGAGTTGTGGAATGAACTCGGGACCGCTTCATCTCATGACGTACCCAAAATGGTCTCAGAAAGCCCTTCCTTCAGGCTGAACAGGGGATGAAATCCGAATGCCTGCGTCGCACGCGAGATATCTGCAACGGACCTCTTCACCTCCCCGGATCTCTCATGGCAATAGAGGGGCTCAAACTTTAGATCGAAGAGATCAAGAAGGGTATTGGCAAGGTCATTCACGCTGGTCTCCCTGCCCGAAGCGATATTGAAGACCCCCTGGCTCTCTGCTTCCATGACCTGGATATTTGCTTTAACGACATCCTTGACATACACGAAATCCCGTGTCTGGGTGCCGTCGCCGAAGATCATTGGAGCCTCTCCTGCCTTTATCCTCGCGATGAACCGGGGAATAACCGCAGCATACTCCGATGACGGGTCCTGCCGGGGCCCATAGACATTGAAATACCTGAGAGATGCAGTGTTCACACCATAAAGTTCAGAAAAAACTCTGCAGTACTGCTCCCCTGCATATTTCGCAACCGCATAAGGCGAGAGGGGATCGACAGGCATACCCTCCCGCTTGGGAAGACCGGGGAGGTTGCCGTACACCGCGGCCGATGATGCATGTACCACCTTCTTAACCCCGCAATCCCGGGCCGCAAGAAGCACGTTCAGGGTCCCTGTCAAAGTGATCTCATGGCTCTCCCGGGGATGTTCGATAGATCCGGGGACAGAGACCATCGCCGCCTGGTGGAAGATCCCATCAACTCCTGAACAGTGGTCCGTGAGCGAAGCAATATTCTGCACGCTGTCCTGGATAAAAGTGACCCGCGGATTCGGGAGCAGGGGCTGAATATATTCCAGTCTTCCTGAAGAAAGGTCATCGATGATCGTCACATGGTGCCCTGATTCAACGAGTGCTTCAGAGAGATGGGACCCTATGAACCCCGCGCCCCCGCTCACAACATACTGCATGAGAATCCTTCTTCCCTATGTTTGGTCACATGCCACAAAAACCACATGGGATCCCACTCACTGACAATTCCACGAACCCCAGGGGAATGCGACATGGAGACAGGGAATCCCTCCCTGGTGTGCCAAGGCCGAATCCTTAACATGACCAACGCAGAATCTTTCCCCATGGTCACCCTTGCCGAGATCCAGGCAGCCTCCCTGCTCCTCGAAGGAAAGGTGATCCGGACTCCGCTTGTGTACTCACCGACATTCTCCGAGATGTCCGGCGCCGAGGTCTATTTAAAACTCGAGACAATGCAGAAGGCCGGATCGTTCAAGGTACGCGGTGCTGCGAACAGGATTCTTTCATCAGCGGGTGAACTAGGCACGCAGGGGGTGATTGCAGCATCCGCCGGAAACCATGCCCAGGGAGTGGCGGTCGCAGCCTCCATGGCGGGTGTTCCGGCGACCATCATCATGCCAGAATGGGTCTCCCTTGCAAAGCAGGAAGCGACACTCGCATATGGAGCGAAGGTGATCCTGAAGGGCAGCAGCCTCGAAGAGAGCATCGGCGAAGCCCTGGCAATGGCAGAGCGCGGGCACATGACCTTCATCCATCCCTACAATGATCCGCTGGTGATCGCCGGGCAGGGCACAATAGGGCTTGAGATCCTGGAGGATCTCCCGGAGACAGACCTGGTAGTGGTCCCTGTCGGAGGCGGTGGCCTCATTTCGGGGATCGCAACTGCGGTCAAATCATTGCGCACGAGTGCAAGGATTGTCGGTGTCCAGGCCCAGGCATGCCCATCCGCACTCTCGGCACTCGGAGCGGGAATCCCGACCACGGTCGATGCACAGCCCACCATTGCCGACGGGATCAGGGTGAAGCGGATCGGCGATCTTGCGTTCCCTGTTATGAAAGACCTGGTGGATGAGGTAGTCCTTGTCGATGAGCAGGCGATCGTCAATGCGATACTCACACTCCTGGAACGAAAAAAGGTCCTTTCGGAGGGTGCCGGCGCTGCACCACTTGCCGCGCTCCTCTCGCACAGGGTCCGGATCCAGGAAGGAGAGCACGTGGTGCTCTTGATCAGCGGAGGAAACGTGGATACATTCCTCCTCGAACGGATTCTCAAGAAAGGACTCTATGCCAGCGGGAGGATGGTGCAACTTCGCGTTCCGGTCGAGGACGAGGCCCAGAGCATATCCCTGCTTTTAGAGACACTCGCCCGGCAGGGTGCGGTGATCAACCAGATTGGTCAGGAACGGAGCGCCCCCGATCTGCCCGTCCACCAGATGCGGGTGATACTGGAACTTGAGGTCCGGGGCCGTCCTCATCTAAAAGGGTTGATTGCCGCCCTGAACGCGGCCGGTTTCCCTGTACAACCCTTCCCGGGGGATTAGACAGGTCGAGCTGGAGTGAACCGACATGGACGGTTGCCACACGATGGGCATCATGGGGGGGAGCACGGAACGTGAGGGTTCCTGTCACCAGGTCCAGCCTGTCGACGAGCCCGAGCACGACGACCATCATCTCAGCATCACAGAGTGCAATCAGGAGATCGTGCCAGGATTCCTCCCTGAAAGATTCGGGCATCCTGCCATGGACACCCAGCCCCGAAAGAAAACGGGCATGGGGAACAGCATTCTCGAAATACTGTGAAAAACGCTGGAAACGATACAGGCGCCTCCAGTCCCTCTTCCGCTCCATAACCTCCATGGGAACCGGACACTCGATGATCCGAATCCTGGGGTGGCGACGGAAGTTCACGAGGATTCCCTCAAGTTCAGGCCCCCTCTCGAAGCCGATCACAAGATCAGGCTGGAGGAGGTCGATCATCCTGACGTGGAACTCCTGTGCCGCCGGCTCTACCACCCATCCCGGTGAGTCTACGATAAGGAAGGGTGCACCCTCTTCGCGTGCCTTTTCTTTCAGCCGGAGCGCTCCCACCAGCTCCTGAACCATGTGCCCGCTCGGGGTCACTGCGCCGACGAACTTGAAAAATGTGGACTCGGGTGCATCAAGGTTCCCGCGGTAGAGTGCAAGTCCCACGGTTGCAGGGGGACCGAGGGTCGACTGCCCGATGTCGCAATCAAGAAAGCCCGTCAGATCGGTCTCTGAGAGCCTGCCAGAAAGCCATCTGCAGAAGGTGGTTTTTCCCCTGTCAGCGGCACCAAGTACATACACAATTCCTGATCCCCTCTCCAGGAGCATGTGATAGACTGCTCCCCATTCTTCCGGGACGACAATATCAGGTGCCACTCTACTCTTTCTCTTGGTTCTCCTTGCTCATAAATTATCAGATTTCTCGTCTTTTGGGTGGATCGGGAGACCCTTGGTCATGCAGAGGATATTCTTACCCTGACGGTAATGATAGCTCACCCTGTCCATAAGCGTTCTGATGAGATGCACACCGAGACCTCCTATCGCGCGATCCTCCACGTCACCCGTGAGGTCCGGAGGTTTTACATTGAGGGGATTGAAAGGAACCCCCTGATCCATGATGCATACTCTCACCTCATGTGGATCAATGCTGCACATCACGGTCACGTCACCTTCGCCCCCGGGACCGTATGCGTAGCGGATCACATTGGTGCATGCCTCATCCACCGCAAGGTCCACCTCAAATGCCACCTTTTCGGGGATCTCATGAGCACTCAGATGCTCCGTGACCATACCTGTCAGCGCTTCCAAGTGATCGAGGGTCGCAGGGACGGTTATCGTACGGGTATTCCGCTTCATGAGCCCACCTTCAGGACCACGAGGGTCATGTCATCGTATTGGGGCATCGCGTTAGTATACATCGATACTTCAGATTGAATGGTTGCCAGTACTTCAGCTGCGGAATGCGATCTCTTCTGACGGGCTATGGATTCGAGGCGCTCCTCCCCAAACTGCCGGTGCAGCGAGTCCTCAGCCTCGGTCACCCCGTCTGTATAAAGGACCAGGAGGTCTCCCGGGCAGAGTGAGAGCGATCTCTCTTCATAGGATTCTGAGGTATCAACGCCAAGTGCCATACCGGTCATCGAAAGAGAGATACTCGTCCCGTCATTTCTCACAAGGATGGGAGGATTATGGCCGGCATTCACGTAGGTGATGGTTCCCTTATCAGGGTCAAGGAGGCAGAAGAACAGTGTGACAAACATCCCCGAACTCGATTCCCTTGCAATCAGAGAATTTGCATCCTGCACGGCATCGCCAGGCTTCTGGTGCCAGGCAGCACTTGCACGCATGACCGTTGATGAAAGCGCCATGAAGAGGGCTGCAGGCACCCCCTTGTCCGAGACGTCGGCGATCACAAGACCAATCCTCCCTCCGGGAGAGGCAAGCACATCGTAAAAATCACCTCCCACCTCCCTCGCCGGGCGGCTCTCTGCGGCAAGCGTATACCCGGGAAGGGAGGGGAGTGCGGGGGGGAGGAAGCTCTCCTGGATCTCGCGGGCGATATGGAGCTCTGCATTTTTTCTCTGCAGCTCTCCCTGGTAGCGATCCCGCTCCCGTGCGGTCTCCTTCTCTTTCTTCAGGTTAAGGGTGATAAACCCAAAGATGAATATTCCCACCGCATTGGCTGCAATCATGGGAAATGCCACATCGGATACCAGTGCTACTGCCTGGGAAAATGGTCTGCTGAACAGCAGTACAAGGCCCATGTGGACCCCCTCGATAATGATTGCGGCTGCCACACCAACAGCAAGTCCCGGGATCTCTCTCCTGTGGGCGAGGTAGATCAACCCGGCAATGAGCCCGGAGAGTAGGGTAGCAACGGAGCATGCCACCATCGTGAAACCACCGAGCGTCATACGGTATGCGGCTCCTATCAACCCAGCACCAATCCCGGCAACAGGACCTCCGATAAAACCCGCGACCATGGGGCCGGTGTCACGGATATTCAGGGGAGCGCCGAGGATCTCGATCCCACTCATCGATCCATACACCGAGACAATGCCGAACACCAGGATAAGAAGCACCTGGTTCTTCCATGTGAGTATACCATCGAGGACCTCCTGGTAAAAACGGGTCCGTGTCACGAGATACGCAAAGACCACCACCACACACATCATCTGGAAGAGGACTATGAACTCATTGACCGGATCGGCAGGCATGGGCATCGCGGGAGTTCACTGGATTGAATGGGGGGGCGGTTACCTGCCCTGTCCTGTTCCCAGAGCTTCTTCTATGGAGGGAGAGATGGAGAAGAGCCTGTTGAATCCTGCGATATCAAAGACCTTCCGGATCTCGGGCCGGAGTGCCGCGAGCAGTACTGTTCCTCCTGTCTGCTTCATCCTCTTCTGGGCAGCGAGCAGAACCCGGAGGCCTGCACTGCTGATGTACTCAAGGTCCGAGAAATCAATGACAATATGCTGCGCTCCCTCGCCAATCAACCGGTTGAGCTGTCCTTCAGCCTCCGGAGACGTGGTCGAATCCATCCTTCCCCGGAGGAGGAGGACGGGGATATTGCCCTGGCGCTGCTCTTCGACCTGCAATATAGTGCTCATCAGGTGATCTGTACTTCGTCATTACATATGAGGGTAGCGAGGAGGGGGAATATTCCAAAAGTAACAGATTTATTTCTTATGGAGAAAATATATGGTTGCTGATAAAATAAATAAAAAATGTTGCTTATTTCATTTTTTAGACTTTAATATTCGTTTATTCTAATACTTTTTTGTATGACCGATCTTATATCTCAGGGCCCGGATTTTTTGACTGGGGGTTCCAAATGCCACTCAGGATATGCTGGTTCGATAATTTTGGAATACCTTTTTTGATATAGCATTATATGGTTTATTGGTTATTATTCCTTGATACCGCTCGAAAGGGAACGAAGAATAAAAATCCCGTGAAAACCAGAATCAAGTAAAAATTCCGGAGATAGGAGGATAAGAAAAAACGCCCTCAATAGACACCCTCGTCTCATTTTTGCAAGATTCTTTCAGGATGCCCGAAACCCTTGCGAAGGGTCCCGGGCATACTATATATCTTCAACAGAATTCCGGGTGGAAGAATAACCAGGAAAGCAGTGAATATTCTGTCGTTATCCCTTGACTAAGAAATCATAAAAAATGGGTATAATGACAATCTAGCCACTGACTTTTTTTTGTCAACCTGTGAATAGAATCGCATTCCATAGAGGCGGGTTTCCATGTTGTGTTATGAATATCAGATGATAATTTCGTTTTCAATGCCAATGTGAATAGTTACTGAATCGCCGCCGGGGCGCCCATCGGGGGCGGCGGGGTCAATCGCATATGCGGAATAAAACCGACAACCCGCTCTTCTTTCTCTTGGATTTAGTAACTGGAATTTCTTTAATTTCTCGTCGTGATTTGAGAACGAGATTGGTGGTAACAATGACACTATACCCAAAATATTACAGCGGAAATCCAATCGTATCAACCAGGGAAAAGGTTGCCCCTATACCTCATTCTTCTCTTCGGGGGTCTTTTTCCCTGCCAGCGGGAAGAATTCCTGGTACACCCGCTTTCTTTCCTCAAGGTCCGTATGCAGGTAGATCTCTGTGGTCTTGATCGAGGTGTGTCCAAGGTTCTCCTGCACAACCCGAAGGTTCTTGGACCTCCTGTAGAGTTCACTTGCATAGCTGTGGCGGATTTTGTGCGGCGTGATACCCTCGGGGGCATATTTCCTGAAGATATGCTGGACTGCTCTCGGGGATATGTGGTGGCCCTGCTGGCCGATGAACAAAGGGCCTTCGATCCGGGAACCGATGAACGTATCCATCTCCTGAAGTGTATCCGGATCTACGAATACGATCCGTATCTTTTCCCCCTTCCCCCTCACTCGTATTGTGCCATCCTCAAAGTCAATATCCTCGATATTCATATCGCAGAGTTCCGAGACCCGCACACCGGTCGCATAGATGGCTCTCACGATGAGCCTGTCCCTCTGGTCCTCGATCGAGTCAATGAGGCGGATCACCTGGCTGTGCTTGAGATACCGGAGTTCCTGGCCTTTGATCTTCGGCCGCTCCACCCCGAGCATAGGGTTGCTGGAGACTGCCCCCTGGGTATAGAGAAACCGGTAAAAAGAACTCAACGTCGAGATGATCCGGTGAAGGGTCTTGGGCTTGTAGGTCCGCTGGGAGGTGATAAAGGTGAAATAATCTGCGAGAAGGACCGGCTCGACGTCCACGCTCGTCTCGAGCCTTGCATGCGAGAAGTCCTCCCAGTATACCATCAGCTTCTGGGGATCGATATTTCTCCGGAGCCAGACGTAATAGGCAAAGTGCCTGACCACCTGCTCATAGCTCTGGATGGTCCGGGAGGAATAATTCCGCATTCTCAGGTAGTGGCGGTATCGATTGAGCCATTCCGAGAAAAATCCCCCCTGCATGCTCTATTCTTGCTTTGCTCGAATTATAAACTTTTTGCGCAGAATACACATTTCGCGACAACTCATCATCGGATTGAAAATTCCCACCGATCCAGCTCATGAAATGGGAGAAAGTGGCCTGAAACCTGGCGCTCGATACCCTCCTATCCCCCCAGAAGGCCCTATTGGCCTCCCAGCAGAATGCCGGGCTTTGGCCTATTATAGAGGGGCGTTGGTCAGGAAACGCAACTATGAGGGTCTGATTTTGCGTGGGGAGTCTTTTACATACCTGAATCCATGGAAACCGAAGCTGCAGTCAGGACAAAAAAAGACACGATTCTTTTCTCCTGGCCAGGCTATGTCCGGGTTTGATGGAATTGGGAGCGATAAGTGGATGATACAATGCTTGATGGGATGGATGGAGTATCAACATACGATTTCAATAGTAGTGAAGGGGCTGCGGATCAATCTATGGGTTGCGGTTATTTCTGGAATGATTCAACCAAGGACCTGGTATCAATTGCATGGTAGTCATGAGACCATGATGTGGTGACATCATTGTATTTAGACTCCAGCAAGGAGAGAGAAAAATGTGAGCAAATCCCATCTCACCGCCATTCCTTTCCTTTTCTCGACCGATGATCATCGTTCCAGAGTCCAGGGATCCAACCTGGAATTGTGAACTGAAGGATTCCTGGGCACCAATGAATGAACCACTTTTATCATCGGTTAAAGTATTATTTTTTACCCCTCATCATCTCACAAATCACAATGAAAAATTTGAGTGATTCAACTCACATAGATCCAGGTGAAAAAAGTACGGGCTTGGGGTTTTACCTCTGATATGCGATTGAACCCACCGCTCCCGAAAATACCGCGAGGCATTCTCCCTCGACCCAGGGCGACCTGCGGTCACCTTCAAACTTACAGTGATTTTTGAGTAATCAGGTATCAGTTAGGTGAAGGAGCACATCAGCGGCTCAAAAATATCCATTTTAGCCTTAAAACACGAAATTATCAAATGATACACAGAAAACAGAAAGGAAGCCTGTCTCAATGTATTCTGAGTATTGATAGAGATCGAAAAAAGGTAAGAGCCAAGTTGAACCTTGTCCCTATCATTATTCCTGATATATCGCATCGCTACTTGTCAGTTGATACATACTTGATTTTGGAAGCAATCCAATAGATCCTGGCGACAGGTCATTCCTGGTCTGATGTTTGAACAGCCTAAAATCCATGTTTGAATAGTGAAATCCTGGTTTACACACCGTTCCAGTCGTAATTCCATCAATAAAAAATTGAACATCATTATCTCCTGGTATGCTGCGCCATGGCACTTCTACAGAAATTATACCAGGATTATGGGTCTCAGTGGGAATGAACACCAATTGATAATTCTATACCAGAGTGCCCATGCTTCAGGCAGTTGCGGTGAGGAAAGAACATTTTTTTTCCAGGGACGATGTTGTAAATCTGTAATCAATACCTCTATCGGAATAGGGAGAGGGGCAAAGGTCAGGTTCCGGACTCATCCTAAATAAACGGTGAAGGGAGAGAACTGATTGCAGCGGCACAGACTCTCAAATACTGATTAGATACCCGAAAAAGGGTTGAGGTGAAGCCTGGCCCGTGGCATTCAGAGAATGAATGGCCTTCCACCACCAGAAACACATAGATGACCCGTGTTGAAATACATCCTGAGATAAAACCAGTAGAGGGATCAAACGCTTTTCGGGACACCTATCCTCATCCATATCTTACGGCAGGAAAATAATTAGGGAGATTTATTCTCCGAGAACTTTTTATTGGTGGGTTCTCCATTGGTTTTCCTGATAAACGGGTCTATTCCAGGTAGTATCCAATAAAAATTGCAGGATCCTGAAACCCTTAGGACATTTTTTTTCACCTGATATCAGAAAAATCCAGACCTGTCACAACAATTTCTTCATTCACGATAACAAGGCATAAGAGTGTGCAGACAGGCTTGACCCCCCTCCTGATGCACATGTGATGTCCTGCACGGAGTAAGAGAGAACTCCCGGACCGAACATATATTCCAGGGGTGTCCACAGCCACGGTTACACCAATCGCTGAAAGAATTATAAAAAAGCCCTTCATGCCACCTGGAAAGACAAGAGATCCAGGGATACCTGGCCCATCATGAGGCCAGGATACTTTCATTCCCCCCTCAAATGTTTTTCCGAACTCGAATAACCGCATCGAACGGGTAATGGAGTCTATTGAAAAAGCGAACCGTGGAATATGCCGCAGCGGTATCCCGGAGGCACTTTCACACCGCCCGGCAGGAGTTTTTCATATACCATCTCACTCAATTGTAGTGTCTGTATCAAATGCCACCTTGAAGATACAGACCTGGGCTGAAGTGCCCTTGCACAGGTACTCTGCCAGCCAATGAAAACCTGGGGGACATGAAGGAGTCCCGGTCACCCCCTTTTCTATCCGGGGCTCCCCCTCCTATTACAACATGGTTCGAGGTTCCCTTACGTACTCGTGAATCACGCTTATAAACCTTTGAATTCTTAATCAAGAGCTAAATATCATGATATTCCCGGGAACATCGTGTGAGTGTACGAATATTTTATACACCATATGTTGCTATACAATTCGTTTGGATGAAAGGTACAGGAAAACCCGAATAAACCAGGATTAAAGAAGATCATCCCAATCTGATCATCCGACCGGCAAGGTGAAGCCAACTGCATACCCTGCTTATCGGCTGCCGGACACAATGTATGAACAATTGAATACTGTCGTGATATCCCCTGGCTCGTTGAAAATAATCCCCACAAGCCGTCTTTCCCTATACCCAGATACTTATTTGAAGGCATACACTGACCTCACTATTGCAGATCAGCAATACCCTCGCCGGGCTTGCATCCTGATGATATCCCATGATCACAGTCCTTTTCGTGGACGATGAGCCTGCCCTTCTGGATGTCTCAAGGCGATACCTGGAGAAGACTGGGGATCTCAAGGTCGATACCTGTTTCTCTACAGAGCAGGCAATAGAGAAGCTCAAGGAACGTTCGTATGACGTGATCGTCTCTGATTATGAGATGCCAGGGATCGATGGTATAGAATTTCTCAAGATACTGAGAAATCTTGGTGACTCAACACCATTTATCATTTTCACCGGGCGGGGGAGGGAACATGTGGTCATAGATGCCCTGAATAGCGGTGCGGATTTTTACCTCCAGAAAGGAGGGGATCCCAAGTCGCAATTCACTGAACTCATACACAAGATACGCCTTGCGGTCCAGCGCCAGAGAAATGAACTCTCCCTCGAGATCACCCGGCATTCGGTAGAGAAGGCATCCATCCAGGTCTTCTGGCTTGATACACGTGGGAGATTCATCTATGTAAACGAGGCATCATGTCAGGCCCTGGGATACCGGGCAGACGAATTGCTTCTCCTCTCTATAGGGGATATCGATCCCCTCTTCCCACGTGAGGAATGGATTCGCTTCGTAGACCGCTTGAGGTATCATAAGTCTCTCGTCCTCAAGGCTGTTCATACAAGGAAAGATAAGACCTCGATTCCTGTACATATCTCATTCACATGGGGGGATTTCCAGGATAAGGGAATTATATTCGCATACGCATGGAATGAGCCTGGAGAGAAGAATACAGAATGGGTGAAAGATGCCTCAGAACAGAGGTGTTACCATATTGCGGATGCGTTCCAAGGTATGTTTTTTGAGATCGGACATGACCTGACATTACGGTTCTGGAATGTTGCTGCATCCACTTTTACAGGATACTCCTATACTACCAGGCCTGAGAAAAAGATCATGTTCCCCGAACTCGTATTGCATGGACAACGGGAGCACATTTCATCGATACTCACACGAATTGGTGAGGAACTCCTCACTGAGACAATCCAGATACCTATAACCCATCATGACGGCACCTACCGCCCGATCCTCTTTCATGCACATGCGTACGAAATGACCCATGCACGCTACCTGATCCAACTCATCGAGATCACCCCGGAATCCGGCTGAAGCAAAGCGTATATTCATTGCCTGATTATACCCTCGTGTTCTGTTCCCGTTGATCAAAATTTTGGGACTATCCCTATGTAGTTGATATATAATAGTCCTAGTCTGATACAGGTGAGTCCCTGCCGACGCTGCAATGAGGAAATCCTGCATCAGCGATCTAATCGTTCTCAAGAAGGTACGATATTGCCGGGCTGTATGGCCCAGGATAGAGAAGCAGGCGAGGACAGTAGTGTCAGATTCTTTACATCAGAATTCATGTCGTAAAAATATCGAAATATCCTTTATTTTTTCGGGATTGGGGGCTAAAATGTCACATTATTGGAGTGATGTCTCGAAAGAGAATAAACTATATAATGCTATATAATAAAAACCTTCACGAGAACCTGGGATCAGCGATACCGGGACGGGAGGCTGGAATGCGCACACAGTACGGGCAGGAAGATGTGAATAAATATAAGAAGTTCAAGAAAGTTGACGGTGCGACCTACAGGAAGGTCAACCAATTCTTACGAAAACGTACGTATGTCACTGCGAGAGAATGGGCCATAGCCCGCCTGTGCACTGATTTCCGCACGCGAAGCGGTGCAGAAATGACATTTATCGGACAACATCTCCCTGAACTAGTACCATTCATGCAGGAAACCTACACCCCCCAGGCAGTAAACCAGGCCAGGAACTCTTTTAAAAAGAAGGTCTACAAGTCAGGAGCCACCTTTTTTTATGGGGCAATGTGCGGTTTTTTTACCAGCGAAGAGCTTGATGATCTCCTCTTCGAAGCAAGCGAAGTGGCTCGTTTCCTTCTGGAAGTCGAACGTACGTCTCTTGATATCGATGAGGAGATCGAGATTGAGGATCGCATTACCGAAGTGATGCGAAGTGTAGGAGAAGCAGCGATTCAAATCCTTCAGGCGAGGAGGAATGAGGGGAATCGCACCAAAGATGAAACCGCTCAGGAGCCTGAACCGCCCCGGGAGGATCACCTATGAGAATCATCCATATTGCCGGATTATCCGGTTCCGGTAAGACCACGTTTATCAGGAAACTTCTCCCCCTCCTGAATAAGAAAGGTCCAACGGCGGTGGTAAAACATCTTGGCCATCATCAATTCCTTCTTGAAACCGGCAAGGATACCACCCACTTCTTCAGTGAGGGGGCCCTTGCATCTGCCGGAACAGATCCTGAAAAAACCATCCTTGTTTGGCGGGATACATCTCTTGAGCACATTATGTCTATCCTCTCATCGGCCGGGACACAGTATATGCTGCTCGAAGGCTGGAAGACGCACCCATTCCCAAAGGTCACACTAGGGAATCTCCCCCTGGCACAGGGGGTCATTCTTTCCGATCCCTCACCAGAGCAGGTCCTTGGAGTGCTTGATAAGTTTCCGCATTACTATTCCCTCCAGGGACTGACCCTAGAGGTGCAGAGTGGCAGGGAACAGACAGTTCTTATTTCCGGAAGGTATCCTGCATGCGTCGCTGGTGCCGATCCTGATTCAAGAAGAGAGTTTTATCTCCATTTTTCACCCATTCTTGATACGATAACCAGGGAGGCAGAATCCAGTCCCGGAGAAGTGAAGGTGGGACTTCATCTGCACCAGGGCCTCATGTTCGGCGGAGAGGATGCAATCCTCGTTGCAGTGGGAGCGCGATCTCCCAGCGATGCAATCCGGGTATTCTCGTCACTCCAGGAGCGCCTCCTCCCTGTCATCCAAGGCGGATAAATCATTGGAGGGGTGCGAATGGAACAGAAAAAACTCGAGAAGAAACTCTTCGGCACGAATGGGGTGAGAGGAGTTGTAGGGAAGGAGATGACAACCAACCTTGCCCTGTCAATCGGTATGGCGCTTGGAACGATGCGCCCGGGAACCATCGCGGTGGGGAGAGACACGAGAACTTCGGGTCCATCCCTCATAAGTGCCCTTAAGGCCGGTCTGCTTGCCGCCGGATGCGATGTGGTTGATCTCGGCATCCTTCCCACACCCGCTCTCCAGTTTATTGTACGAACACATTTTGACGCCGGCGCGGTCGTGACAGCCTCGCATAATCCGCCCGAGTATAACGGGGTGAAGGTGATCGAACCCGACGGTACCGAGATGGGAGACGAGCAGAGTATCGCACTCGAAGGGCATATCTTCAGCGGTGACTCTTATGTTGCACCCTGGGATCATGTCGGGAAAGAACGGGCTGCCCCGTCCATGGTAGATGAGTATGTGACTGCCGTCGTGAATTCATTCCCGCCAGGAACAGGCGAAGGATTCCTTGTCGCAGCAGATCCGGGATGCGGAGCTGCAGCATGGACCACCCCCGAAATCCTCAGCCGGATGGGTTGTCGTGTCTTTTCCCTCAACAGCCAGATGGACGGAACATTTCCGGGCCGCCTCCCGGAACCATCTCCTGAAGGACTCGCCCCCCTAGCTGATCTTGTACGAGTCACCGGGGCCAGGTTCGGGGTCGCTCATGACGGAGATGCAGACCGTGCGGTCTTCATCGATGACAGGGGTAGATTCCTCGAGGAAAACATGCTGTTCGGGCTTATTGCAGATTATATCTGCAGCGGCAGGAAGGGTGTCATCGTAACGCCAGTCAGTACCTCACGTCTGATCGAAGTGATCGCAAAACGTCATGGTTGCTCGGTCTGCTACACTCCGGTAGGGAGTATCTATGTGGCAAGGACCATGATCGAACTGGCACATGGTGGTACCGAAGTTGCATTCGGGGGTGAGGGGAATGGTGGCCTGATATTCCCGGAACACCAGCTCTGCAGGGATGGGGGGATGACCACTGCAACGATGGTTGCCCTTCTGGCACAGTCCTCCCGCCCATTCTCATCTCTTGTCGATGACCTCCCCCCATTCACCATGATCAAGGAGAAGATTCACGTAAAAGATGCCCCAGCCCTTATCGCCAGGCTGAAACAGGCGTTTGCCGGAGAATCACTCGATTGCACAGACGGCATCCGGATTAATCGCGAGGACTCGTGGGCACTGGTAAGACCATCCGGGACCGAACCGCTGGTCCGCATCATGGTGGAATCAGCCTCTGAATCCCGTGCTCAACGGTTCTACGATGAGATTATACCCCATTTCAGAACCTGAATTTCCACGTTTCACTACTTCTTTTCCAGGGTGTTATCCTCCATATTTATTCAACAAATCTCGCAATTAAAGCCTCATTTTCACAGTCAGGGCATTTTTTCTTGTTTAAATACGAAGCCGGAGCGTTTGATTATACACCAAATAATGCTATATACTACGATGACTGTCGATGGAAAGAAATCCTGATATAGGACCCGGGTACCAGTTCCGTTATCATAGTGGAGCGTCGGGTATACGACCAGCGGAGAGAAGAAGGCTCCATGAACACGGTGGAAATAAAAATCACGGGGAGAGTCCAGGGGATTGGCATGCGGAATTGTGTGCGGCATCTCGCCGGGAAACTCAATATCCGGGGAGAGGTTATGAATGTCCCTGATGGAACAGTCCGAATCCTGGCCACCCTGGATCCCATCATCCTGGATAAGTTCATCTCGATGATTTATGGGTGCCCGAGGGCCCTGATCAGGGATATTGAGATCTCGAAGGTCGAGTCCAGGACATTTAACGATTTTTCGATAATCAGGGCTGCTGATTGAATTATCTGGTACCGAGATAGGGGCGAGCGATGTATTCTGTCTTTTTTACCAGTGCATCCTGAAGGGCCATCACCTGGTTGTCAATAATATCCTGGCGGATGCTTTCCCGAATACACCCCAGAACCGTGTGCATCAGTTCATCGGAAAGAGTACATCTTGACGGGCCACATTCGTATTCATCATCCGGGATGCCTCCCCGAACGAGCGAAGAGATAGGGGCATCGACCATTTCTGCTTTCAGTGGATCAATTAGATCGTTGACAAGGCCGCCTTTCCCCCTATGCAGAAATCCGATATCCGGATCCAGGTGGGCACCCATCGCTGCCACGCACGCGTTTCCGAAAAGGAGGCCGTAGCCAAACGAGAGCAGGGTATTCACCACATCAACATGCGGCCGGGGAGTCCTCCGCCTGAAACCGAGCTCGTGAGGAAAGGTCCTTGCGAGGATCTCGTAATACATGTCGGTAACAAAGCGGTGGACCCGCCGAACCTCCTCCACCCTGACAAGGAACTCAAGTTCCGCGAGACTTTTTTCCATAATCTCGAATTCGCCCTTGTAGAAAAGGGACTCTCCGAGATCATCTTCGAGCTGGGTCAGTGCAAGGATTCGGGAATGCAGGCTTCCTCTGGCAGCAGCTATCGCAAAGGAGTGGGAAAATGCCTTCTGCTGCGCTTCCCTCACAGTTTCATCGTACTTGAAACCAAAGGGCTTTAGAATTCCCAGTGGTTCGCCATCAGCCTCGAAGAACGAGATACATGCACCGGAGGAGAGCAACCTCGATATCACGCTGCTGTGAATGGAATGCCCGCCCATCACCAGAAGGTGCCGTATCCTTGAAAGGGGCACCTCCTCAACCTGGCCGTTTTTCTGGACAACCAGGGTCCGGGTTGTCGCTTTCAGATGCGCACCAAACCCGGATACCAGATACCAGGGGACAGGGATATTTCTGCTTTCCTCCATCTTATCTCCACAACGGTTGAATTTTGATATACACATTTCCCGGATTATGCTACATCAATGCATCGTTTCCCGGATTTCCCGCCTTGTGCCATGCGGGGAACCCCATGATTCACATTCCAGACCGTGACAACCCTTGACAATATTTTTTATCCGCCGGCACAAGGTTCTATGCAAGCTGCGTAAGATCCGCAGGACGCCCCATCATCGGTGTGCTGTAGACAGGAACAGGCAGATTTGGTGGCAGAATGAAGAACATCACAGTGACTCACACAGGATACAGGACAGGTTATCATGTTCTGGGATGAAAAGGTTGAGACTCTCCCGAAGAGGGAACTCGAGAGGCTCCAGTTAAAAAGACTGAAAAAGACCTTCCTGCAGGTCCAGAACGTCGAGTTTTACCGGGAAAAATTAAAAGCTGCCAGGATAAGACCCTCGGATATCCGGACTCTCGACGATATACAGAAGATCCCGTTCACAAGGAAGCAGGATCTCCGCGACGGATACCCTTTCGGTTTCTTTGCCGTTCCGCTTCAGCAGGTGGTAAGGATTCATACCACATCAGGAACCACGGGAAAACCAACCGTTGTGGGATACACCAGGAAAGACCTGGAAACGTGGGCCAATCTGATCGCCAGGAACATGACTATGGTGGGACTCAGCGACTGCGACGTCTTCCAGAATATGGTCAATTACGGCATGTTCACAGGGGGTCTCGGTTTTCATTACGGTGCGGAGAAGATTGGGATGACCGTGATCCCGAGCGCCACTGGAAATACCCGGAGGCAAATTGAGATGATCCAGGATTTCGGTGTTACTGCAATCCACTGCACTCCGAGTTATGCAATGCACCTCGCGGAGGTTGCGGAAGAGATGGATGCACGGTTGGAATCCCTCACCACAGGGCTCTTTGGGGCCGAACCCTGGTCAGGTTCGATGCGGACCGAACTTGAGAAGAAGCTTGGAGTAACGGCATTTGATTCATACGGAATCTCTGAACTGTTCGGCCCCGGTGTGGCATTTGAATGCCCCGAACGGAACGGCCTGCACATCTGGCACGATTGCTATCTCGTCGAAATTATCAATCCAGCCACAGGTGAAGTACTGGGTGACGGAGAACGTGGGGAGCTGGTAGTCACGCCACTCGTAAAAGAGGCAATGCCGCTCCTCCGTTACAGAACCGGCGACATTACCATGCGGTTTGAAGATGACTGCCTTTGCGGGCGGGCAAAAAAGGTCTCCCGAATTACTGGCCGGAGTGATGATATGCTCGTTATCAGGGGAATCAACGTCTTCCCTTCACAGATCGAACACGTGCTTCTTAAGATTCCCGAAGTCGGAAACCAGTTCATGGTCTACGTGGACAGGATCAACCATCTCGACGAGATGACGATTGATGTGGAGATAAACCGTGATTACTTCTCGGGAGAATTGCAGGATCTTGCCCGGATCCAGAAGAAAGTCGTAAAAGAACTCCGCGACACACTTGAACTTCGCACCACCGTGAAACTGGTAGAACCGGGTTCACTTCCCAGGTTTGAAGGAAAGGCAAAACGGGTAATTGACCGCAGGGGGGAGATATGATGGGACCATGGGATCCCCGCATCGAGGAGATGCCCAGGGAAGATCTCAAGAGGCTGCAATACAGGCTTCTCAAGACACGCATCTCCTATCTCTACAGTTTCAGCCCCTTCTATCATCACCGGATGGAGGAGACTCACGTCCATCCCGACGATATTAAGAACCTGGAAGATATCAGGAAACTCCCGTTCATGTACAAGCGGGATCTGCGGGATAACTACCCTGACAAGCTCTTTGTTGCGACGCAGGATGAACTGGTGAGATATCACGTCTCTTCAGGGACCACCGGAAAACCCACCGTTGTCGGGTACACCGAGCGGGACCTCGAGAACTGGACTATCTCGCTCGCCCGTGGTCTGGTCTCGTGCGGACTTGGACGCGGCGATGTGATGCAGGTCAGTTATGGGTACGGGCTCTTTACCGGAGGCCTCGGCCTGCATTACGGGGCTGAGCGTATCGGGGCAACTGTTCTTCCCACCAGCGTAGGTAACACAGAGCGACAGATCGAACTGATGCAGGATCTCAAGACCACCGCGATTGCCTGCACTCCTTCCTATCTCCTGCACATGGGCGAAGTTGCGGAAAAGATGGGAGTCAGCATCAAGAAGGACACCCTGCTCAGAACGGGTATCCTTGGTGCTGAACCATGGTCCGAACAGATGCGGCAGAGGATTCAGGACTGGCTTGGTATCAGGGCATATGATATCTACGGGACGAGCGAACTCTCCGGGCCCATGTTCTGCGAATGTACCGAGCAGAAAGGTTTCCATGTCTGGGGAGATCTCGCATATGTCGAGATCCTGGACCCCGAGACCCTCGAACCGCTTCCTTCCGGTGAGCGTGGGGAGATGGTGATCACCATGCTTCAAAAAGAGGCGCTTCCCCTGATCCGGTACCGGATCGGTGACATCAGTGCTATTGACGACTCGGTTTGTGCCTGCGGTCGGACCCATCCAAGGGTACAGAGAATCACCGGGAGAGTTGACGATATGCTGATTATCAGGGGAATCAACGTCTTCCCATCACAGATCGAGTACACATTGATGTCAATTCCCGAAGTGGGGCAGCACTTCCAGATCATCGTTGACAGGAAAGGAGCACTCGATGACATGCTGGTACAGGTGGAAGTGAACAAGGATGCATTTTCCGACAAAATTACCGACCTGATGGGTATCAGGAAGAAAGTTGAGCACAGGCTTAGGAATATCCTCAATGTTGCGGTGGATGTTGAGCTTGTCGAACCGGGCTCACTCCCAAGGTTCGAGGGAAAAGCAAAGAGAGTGATCGACAGGAGGAAGATCTGAAATGAAAAAGAACGCATTCGTCATCAAGCAGATATCAGTATTCTCTGAGAACAAACCTGGCCGTCTTGCTGCAATCGCGAAGGCACTCCAGGAAGAGAAGATCAACATCCTTGCCTTCTCGATAGCAGAAGCGGATGGTTTTGGTGTAGTGAGAGCACTTGTGGACAAACCGCACAAGGCACACGAAAAACTGGGGAAACTCGGGTTCAATGCCGCCTTTACCGATGTGATTGCGGTCCGCATGAAGGATGAACCTGGCGGGCTCCATGAGATCGCACGAGTTCTGGGGGAAGGAAAGATCAACATCGAATATGCTTACGCCTATTCAGGAAAAGAGGGGGCTGTACTTATCCTGAGGGTGGATAATGTGGAATCTGCCATCACTGCGATCCAGAAGGGAGGGGGGACACTGCTCGAGAGTTCCCTCTTCCAATAAGATCCTGTTATTTTTTCTCCCACCGGATGAGGTCTGATACTCGTGACAGGGTGCTGCCCCTGCGGATCTCCTCCCTGACCCTCTCTTCAGTCTTCTTCACCTCGAGGGCGCGGCGTGCGATCTCGAATGCCCGTTCCCTGGGAATGACCACCACTCCACTCGCATCGCCTGCTATCCAGTCGCCCGGGTGGACTGTCTGGCCACCACACCTGATCTCAGTGTTGATCTCCCCAAAACCCTTGGGTTCTCCAGCATTCGGAGTGACTGCGCGGGAAAATACCGGGAATCCCAATTTCCGGATATCATCCACATCCCTTGCGGATCCATCAATCACAACCCCGGAAAGTCCCCTTACCCTGGCGCTGATCGTGGCAAGCTCTCCCCAGCATGCAACATGAGTCGCCCCTTCATTATCGATCACAAGCACATCCCCCGGTTCGGCAATGTCGATCGCTTCGACCGGCTTTGCCCAGTCTCCCGCGAAACCCTGGATTGTCACTGCTCTCCCCACCATCCTGACATCCCCGCAGACCGAGACGATGCCTTCCATCGCACCTTTCCTGTGAATTGCATCAGAGATATTCGGGGTTGAGACCGTGCTGAGAATCTCCCGGATCTTCTGATCAGGACTTGTTCGTTCTTCACGGGGCAGGGCAGGGGAATCAATGGCCTCCCTGATTATTCGTGTTGATCCTGTGACCCCCGCTGATTTGGTAATTGCACTTCCGACAATCACAATATCAGCCCCGCTGATGACTGCCTGAGGTGCCGTATGAGCGTCAAGCCCGCCTGCCACGGCAACCGGGATCGCGACCGATCCCTTCAGGGACTTCAACATCGAGAGGGAACTTTTCCCGAGCATTTGCTGGTCAATCCCTACATGCCCATTGATAATATGAATACCAAGACCTTCGAGTTCAACTGCCCTCCGGCATGGATCGGGGACATTGATCATGTCAGCCATCAGCCGGACACCATAGAGACCGGCTGCACGAACCGCCTCTGCTATGACGGAGTCATCCGCATCTGCAAGGATGCAGACCACCGACGCCCCAGCTTTTGCCGCCATCTCCACCTCAAGTGTCCCGGTATCGGCGATCTTCATGTCCGCCACAATCTCGTGCCCTGGGAAGAGTGCACGGAGACGCCGGACTGCCTCCATCCCCTCGCTCTTGATCAGAGGAGTTCCCGCCTCGATCCAGTCTGCCCCTCCATCCACCGCCTCCCGCGCAATCTGGACAGCCCGGTCGAGTTCAGTGATATCCAGAGCCACCTGGAGGACCGGTTGTTTCATGAGTGATAGTTGGTACGTCATGGTAGAAATTGTTGCTGACCAGTGGCCTTCTGCACTTCGAACCGGTGAGGCTGCGTGCACCTCATGGAAGGCCCATGGTGTTATTCCATTTCGGATCATCCAGAGGGACCAATACCCAACACAATTCCGATTTCTCTTCGACCGGAAGTCCCACACTGATCTATGCCGATACACCAAACCTTATGGTTGTACCATTACAAAATCCAAGTTCGTGAATGAGGTTCATCGTCCTGAAACCGCGTGTTCCCATTCTACAGGATACGATATGTCTCCTATCCCTGCCAAGTTCCTAGATACTCTCCCAAAAGCAGGTGAGAAGAGATCCAGGTTCACGGATCTCGTTATGGGACACGCAGTATATTCTGCCGGAGTTCTGACATTAAAGAGTATGAAGGTCTCCTGGCATCCTTTACCTATGTTCTTGTGGCATTCTCCAGGCAGTAGTTCATGATATGCGCAAGGTTCACTCAAGGCATCCTTTCGGAGATGAAATGAGAAATGAGGATTCTGCAGGGACCCTCTCATACACGTTCCTGTCTGGTAGAATTATCTCTCACTGTACCTGTCGTGAAATACAATCAGTTCGAGGTCTTTCTTCTTCTGGATTGTGAGATCAGCAGGATATCCGGCCGGGACCAGGGATACTAGGGCGTATTCATCAGGGACTTCCAGGAGTTTTCTCACCGTATCTGCATACTCTTTCTTCTCTCCTGCTACCCAGCAACTGCCAACACCGTATGCCTGGAGGGCAAGGATCAGCGTCTCGGTCGCAGCGCAGCAGTCCTCCAGGTAATATTTGGCTGTCCTCTCCCCAAACACCGCAAAACAGAGTGCCGCATCAGCAATGAACTTTCCATGATCTGTGTGGCTGGCGATCTTCTTGAGAATTTCACGGTCACGAATCACCCCGAAGAGCCAGGGTTGCAGGTTCATCGCGGTGGGAGCATGCCTTGCACATTCCAGGATATCCCTGATCACGATCTCGTCAACAGCGTCCGGTCTGTATTTTCGCACGCTGTGCCGGGACTTGATAGTAGTGGTCACAATATTCATGGAGATCGCATTGCTGCCGGAGAAAAAAAAGGTGTCTTTCTCTGTTGCCTTGCGCAACGCAGTGGTCAGGATACCTTTCTGTTCAATACAGCCAGGAAGAGTGCAGACAGTATCGTGCAGAGTATAAGTGGTATCCCTGGACCGGGGGACTGGGTAGATGCAACTGTTGGGGAAGTCGTGGTAAATGGGGCATCCTGGATCGTGGGAGATGGTGTCAGGAGAGTTGTGCCCGGGCTCTGTCCAATAGTCATCGCAGGAGACGGGGTTACAGCGGTGTGAGATATGCTTGTGACTGGAAAAGCGGTTGTGGGCTTGATCAGAGGATTGTCTTTCTGAACGAGGAAGGTTACTTTCTGGCTATCCTTCGGATCAGTATCCAGATATACCGTGTAGTTTCCCGACGGATACTCTGAACTCCCGGTATTCCATACCGGACCGGTCTCATAAGGGGTAGAAGAGACGACGATATCCTGCAGTGAATAACCGCCTAGGGAAGAGTACTTGACATTTCCGGGCCCTGTCAGCCTTATACTCATCGGTGCTCCGTCACAATCGGGACGCTGTGCCATAACCCACATGTTTGTTTCGATCCTGAACCCCGCGGAATCTCCCTTGGGAACCCATGATGAAGAAGAGCTAACCACGAAATCCGAGGAATAGTCAACCACACGGATCTCCAGTGCAGGTTCCTCGACATAGAATGCGACCGAGTTCCCAGGGAGGAGGAACCATGGACCGGTTTTACCTCCAAAAATAACCGAAGACACATAGAAGTCAAGCGGGTCAGCAACCGTGACCTGGGCTGCTGGTGCGTTGGAGACCTTTCCCCCGGGGCCATACCAGACCAGTGAGGCTCCCGCAGTTGCTCCCGATGCGGAAATATCGAGATTCTCCTCTCCTATGAACACAGTGCCGCTGGAAGGTATTGTATACTCGTCCGCTGCCGCAGGGATTACCACATAGAAGATGCATATCAGTAAAACGAACGAAGACGAAGCCAATGATGCCGATGGTGAGAGTTGCATACACAGGAGAGCGCAATCTGAGTGATAAAACTTCTCCTGAACGAAAAAAAGGGATTTTCTCAATTAATAAAAGAGTCCGGTTATGGTATTCCACATATTGGTAATTCCCTGGGTGACCAGAACCGCAGGATCGATGCCCAGAATCGGGAAGATCACCATGAAATAGATGATAGTGCCGAGTGTGCTCCCTACATTGGCAAGGGCTGCAACCAGCACCACCCGGAAAAGCGGAATCTTCATCATATCCGTGATGCTCTCAGCGACGAAGATCGCGCGAAAATCAGATGGGGCAGGCTTTCGTATCTTCGCCTCAACGATTGCTGAAAACCACCCCGCTGCGATAAGCGGATTCAATGCCGTAAACCAAGAAACGGCAAACCCGGTCAGTGCAGAGAGGGGGTGCCCACGGGCAGCGAGGGTAAACACCGCGGTCAGTATACCATGGACGAGCACCCAGTAGATGAGGGCCATGATCAACACCTCATACCCCACACCCGAGAACGCGATTGCGAGGATGAGGAATGCAAAGAGGGCGGTCACTGCCACTCCAAAGATCAGGCCCCAGGGCAATGATTTCACGTCGGCAGTCAGCGATTGGAGTGGGGGAATACTGCCAGGCGATTCCACATACCTCTCAACTCCCCTGACGTGTCCTGCACCAAGGACCGCTAGTACCCTTTCATGGGTCCTGGTGAGATCCACGATATTGTAAGCAAGGTAGGCATCACGCTCGTCAATGAGAGCCCGTGCTCCATTCGGGGAGAATTTCCGGAACTCGTCCATGGCCAGGGTTATCATATCCTGCTTCTTGAGTTCCTCTACATCAATCTCCTCACCATCGATACTCACGACAGAGACGCCAAGCGCATAGATCATCCTTATCTTCTCGATGATCGAGAGGGATTTCCAGAACCTTCGCAGGGTGATATTGATATCCCGGTCGATAAGAGCGACAGGAGTATTCCGTGCCTCAGCCTCAACGATGGCAGCCTTCATCTCTGCCCCGGGCTCGACGCCGAGATCAAGTCCGATACGCCTCTGGAGATATGCGAGGATCCACTGCACCAGTACCTGGGTGAAATTTTTCGCTTCCAGGACATCCTTCAGCGAAGGATCTTTCGCCTGTTTCCTGATTGCCGCGTAACGTCCCTGGTCGAGTTCCACCGCGATGACGTCCGGCTGAAACTCGGCAATCGCCTCCCTGACTTCATCGATACTCTTCTGTGAAACATGGGCAGTCCCCACGATTCGAACCGTTCCGGTCATAACAATGTCACTCCCTCGCTGTCAACAATCATCCTCTCCTTCCCTTCTGGAAGCGGCGATGCAAGCACTTCCCTGATCCTCTCCTCCTCATTCTCCTCCGCTTCCCTCCGTGAAAGGAGATCTCGCGCACATGCAAGGGCATCTTCAGGGCTTATGGACCCACCGAGACCGCTGCAGGGGAATACCCGGAGTTCCTCACCTTCTATCATGAAGGGATAAGTCCGGCAGATCCATGGCCTGCATTCATACACAAGACATCTTCCATCCCTGAAGAACCTGCATTCTCCATGAACCCGGCGAATCGCCCACTCGAATGTGAGGCTGGTCCCATTCTCAAGAACAATACTTTCCGGATACGGTTCGGCGATCTCATCCCGCGGGACGTTGAGTGCCTCGGAGATCCGGCGAATTTCTGGAGGGGAGACCATTACAAGGTTGTTATCATCGGAAAAGCCCCTGCAGCAATCCCCGCACCGCGTGCATGAGAACCCGATTTCAAGTATCCGCTCAGCAATTCGTTCCGTGCTCAAGGAAGACTTCTCACCGGTCACTGTTCATGCTCCCTGCAGATGCGATCAAAGTTTTCGTAGACCCTTCGACCATCCAGAGTATGGCTGACTTCCGGGTGCCATTGCAACCCGAAGATCTTCAGGTCAGGGCTTACTATGGCTTCATTGGCGCATACCGTGGACCTGGCAAATACCTTGAACCCTGGAGGTACCACTCCTACTTCATCAGCATGAGAAGCCCATACCCTTATAGTGTCAGGATAGCCTGAGAGTATCTCCCCTTTTTCGATAACATCTACATCCACAGGTCCATACCCACCCATTTTTCCGGGATACACGTTTCCGCCGAATTCCGATGCAATGATGTGAAGGCCGAGGCAGATGCCAAGAACAGGGCACCCAAGTCTCAGGTATTTGGAGGAGTTTCCGCTTCTCCTGATGTCCGGTCCACCGCCCAGCACAATCCCCCTGCAGGATCCGGCCACCTCATCAGGAGAGGTGCTGTTCGGGACCATCCTCGCATCTATGTCAAGATCCCGGAACATCCTGAGGATAAGATGGTTGAACTGCCCAAAGTTATTGATCACATAAATGGGGAGCATGTTCCTCAAATTATTGGCGTTTTTTCCATTTAATGCCTCTTTTACCACGAAGCATTCCCGAATTCCGTCAGAGGGGGTTCCAATTCATCCCACCCGGGGAGATTTCTCAGGAGTATGCCCTGACAGTCTCGAATATGCATTTTTTGATAACGGAGGGTGTGTGACCCATCACATATGCCAGAAACATTGCACCACCTGCACCCATACCCTCCTTGACCTCCCCGATACAGTACCTCGCAAGGCCAGAGTGCCCCAGGTCGCCAAATTCCGGGTCCACGTATACCACTGGAACACCGATACACCCTGCAATCTCGTCAAAATTCGCGGAGGGATCATCCCGAACATAGACTGTTGTGGCAATCGTCGGGACCCGGAGACCCATAGCCTTGGTGACCGCAGCAACAGCAAGCATCTGAGTTCCCCCCGCAAGCACCAGCCTTTGGGAGAAGGTACTTACCATCCCGGCGCATACAGGCATCATGGGATCTCCCGTATACTTCAGTATGTCAACAGGTGATGCCTTTTCTTCTTTTCCTGCCATCCTTTCTGCGACGTCCTGCCATACTGAATCCTTCAACAGAACCGGATTCTTCACGTAACTTGAACTGACCTTCGCCGGGTAACCAAGGGCCCGCAGGACACAAAGGGCGGTGGTGGTTCCTCCCGGCACGCATTCACCGACCACAAGCAGGTCACTCACCCGGGAAAACGCATCTCCCAGCCACTGCCCGGCCTGATACAGCTCCATCGCCCGCGGGACCGCATCCATGAACCGGGGATCATTTCCCGGCTCCCCATAGACATCGAAGCATGGAATTGTCGGGCGGTAGGTGAGGCCGGCATTGATGAAAAAAGGGACGATTCCACAGAGCTGCATCATTGCCCTTGTTATGGACGCCGGGGTGGGACAACCTGTGGGTGTATCTGATCTCACGGGCATGCTCGTGATCTCGCCTCTTGCGACCAGCTCGGCATCGAGGATCGGGGTGAACAGGGTCTTTTCAGGGGACGGGCCAGCCCCTGAGATCCCGGGAACCCGGGATAGAAGTGTATTTGCGAGAATACTGCAGAAAAGCGGTTTTTCTGAACCACAGGGGGATTCCTGGGAGAGGAATGGCATATCAACAACCACCTTAATAATCGGAAGCAGGACTCCATCAACCTAGCGCCTACTTCAAGAGGCAACCCTGATAATCCCAAAAGAGAGACCAGTGAGTATACAGGAATACCCAGCCATGTTTGAGATTGCAGAGCGCCTTCTTGAGAAGGGCGCTGGAATGGATGAGATTGTCGCGGCTGCTATGGAACTCTACGTACCTCACGGGGTCCCTAAAGAGGATGCCAGGGGTTCCATAAGGCAGATGATCGGGAAATATATTGATGATCCCAATATTGCATCACTTCTCCTTGCTGCAGTCCTGCTGGAAGACGAGCTCTATTGGAAGCGGATCAATTCGGAGATCAAGGATGATCCTGTATTCCTCCTGTCAGACGAGATCATCGGGATGGCAATTGCCGAATGTATCGGCGGAACCTATGCTCGTTTCGAGTTTACGCGATATGACCAGAAGAAACCCGGGATACTCGGGTCACTCGGCCCCTTCCTTGATGACGCTGTAGCCGGACTCATCGCAGGGTGCACCTCCAGGTTTTACAGCGAATGCCACTGAATTCAATTGTCGCCCTGTTCCAGTTCACGACTATCCTGCCACTGGGGAGGATCCGCGAATTCGGTGACTTTGCCAGGCATTCCTGGGTCTACCCAATCGCCGGATACGTGATTGGAGGGATATGCGCGGTTCTGGTATATTTTATAGGCCAACCACTCGTCGCCGCCTCGATTGCAATCGGTATCCTGTTCCTCATTTCAGGCTGCAACCATCTTGACGGACTCATGGATTTTGGAGATGGCCTGATGGCCCACGGTGACAGGGAAAAAAGGATCAAAGCCCTCACGGACAGGCAGATCGGGACTGGTGGCATTGCACTTGCACTCGTAATCACCCTTATCTCCTTCTCTTCACTCGCTGCTTCATCCTGCCTTGTCTGCGCTCTTCTCGTTGCAGAGGTCGGGGCAAAATTCTCAATGGCATTCCTTTCCACGGTCGGGAGTCCCTTCCACGATGGATTGCACGCATCCATTCAAAAATATTCGCGGCCGTATTTCCCCTTCCTCGCCTTTATGCTCTGCATACCACTTGTGTTTCTCCCGGTTCCCCGACTATCCCTTGCAATCAGCGCGATCGCCATGGTCGCCTGCCCGGTTGCTCTCCTGTTCATCTCAAAGAGGCTCTTTGGAGGAGTGAATGGTGACGTGGTAGGGGCCTCGAACGAGATTACGAGATCAATTATCCTTGCAATACTCTGTTTTGCATAGCCAGATACGCACTTTTTTGCCATTCAGGCCGCAGTGTACAGCATGCCCAGCGAGAACACCATCCACATGCGGGGCGGGGTTATTACGGAAAGGGACCCTGAGTTCTGCACTATCCGGACCCGGATACCTGCGGGGATCATTACTCCGGATATGCTCCGCGGTATTGCCGATATCGCGGAGAGATACAAGGCCCCGTATGCCCACATCACGACCCGGCAAACACTTGAACTTCCTCATATCCCGCACGATCGTCTTGACGATATCTCCAGTGACCTTTCAGATATCGGAACCCCGGTAGGATCCGAGCGGGACGAGGTGGTGAATGTCACGGCATGCCCAGGGATAGATCGCTGTGTTTTTGCGAATATTGACTCCTTATCCCTGGCGAGGGAGATTGATCGCCGCCTTTTTGGGAAGGAGATGCCGGTCAAGATCCGCATTGCAATTTCCGGATGCCCCAATGCCTGTACCAGCCCAATGCTCAACGAGATAGGGATCATTGGCCGTATCGAGCCATTAAGGACCCCGGGTGTCTGTACCGGGTGTGGGACCTGCGTTGAATACTGCAGGGAGGGGGCAATTTCCATAAAAAAGGGTATCTCCGTGCTGGATACCTCAAAGTGCATCCAGTGCGGAACATGTGTCAGGTCATGCCCATTCAATCTTCTTAAATCCTCTGGGGAGCATTACCTCATTTCTGTAGGCGGCAGGAGGGGCAGGCATCCCAGAATTGGAAAAGAGCTGATCATCGTAAATTCTGAGGAGGCTGTCGTGGATGTTGTGGAAAAGGTGGTCCAGTGGGTGTATCGAAGGGCATGGAGCGGCAGGCTCCTCTCAGAGCAGCTTGATGACATCCAGTTTGGGAAATTTAAAGAAGATATCAGAGAACAGATCCAGGCTTCCTCAATTGTCGATATCGTACAGTAAGATCAGAGCCTGTAGCGGGGTTTGAATCCCTTGTTCTCCTGATCCGCACATTCAATGGATGTACCGTCGCGGATCAGCTGGTTGAACTGGAGCGCAGCATTCATGAGGGCATCATCGGCTGAAGCTCCCCTCTTGACGTCTTTCAGCACTTGTTCCTGGGGAGCGGGATACACACGGGGGCCAACCCGAATGCCCTTGCAGTGTTCACAGAATGCACAGTAGCGATATGCAGAAACCTCCCCGTCTGCACAGTCGACCGTGGCGCGGTTTCCGCCAGCATCCTTGGAAAGTGGCAGAGTTTTCATGATTGCGAACGTTGCATTATACTCCCACAGATATGATTCTGTCGGTAATTCCCCTAATTTTTGTCAAAACAGCCCAGAATACGGTCAATCGAAACGATTAATATGGATCCCTTTCCAATATTTTATACTCGTATAAATGGGCTGAACTCTGACAGGCTCATTTTTATCGGAGGAATTATATGGCAGCTGAAAAGCCTCACATGAACCTGGCGGTCATCGGACACATCGACCACGGAAAATCTACCACGGTCGGAAGGCTTATGTTCGAGACCGGGACTGTTCCCGCGCACATCATCGAGGGATACCGCAAGGAGGCCGAAGCCAAGGGCAAGGCCACATTCGAGTTCGCCTGGGTAATGGACAATCTGAAAGAAGAGCGTGAGAGGGGTATCACCATCGACATCGCTCACAAGCGTTTCGATACTCCCAAGTTCTATTTCACCGTCGTAGATTGTCCCGGACACAGGGATTTCGTGAAGAACATGATCACCGGTGCTTCCCAGGCAGATGCAGCAATTCTGGTCGTCGCAGCACCTGATGGTGTCATGGAGCAGACCAAGGAGCACGTCTTCCTCGCAAGGACTCTCGGTATCGGGCAGCTTATCATTGCAATCAACAAGATGGACGCTGCAAAATACGACCAGAAGAGGTTCGAAGAAGTGAAAAAGGACCTCTCAGCACTCATGCAGATGGTTGGTTACAAGCCATCAGAAACCCTCTTTATCCCAATCAGCTCCCTTGCAGGTGCAAACATCTCTAAGAAGAGCCCGGACACTCCCTGGTATACCGGTCCTACCCTTCTCGAAGCCCTGGACACTCTGAAGGAACCCGAAAAACCAGTCGATAAGCCCCTGCGCCTTCCTATCCAGGATGTCTACAGCATCAGCGGTATCGGGACTGTGCCTGTAGGCCGTGTCGAGACTGGTGTAATGAAGAAGGGAATGAAAGTCTCCTTCATGCCGGCTAACAAAGAGGGTGAGATCAAATCGATCGAGATGCACCACGAAGAGATCCCCCAGGCTCTCCCCGGGGACAACGTCGGCTTCAACGTCCGTGGTATCGCCAAGGGCGACCTGCGCCGTGGTGATGTCTGCGGCCCGTCCGATGCTCCACCGACTGTTGCAGAAGACTTCACTGCCCAGATCGTCGTTCTCCAGCACCCGAGCGCCATCACCGTGGGGTACACCCCTGTATTCCACTGCCATACAACCCAGACCGCCTGCACATTCACCGAGCTCAAGAAGAAACTCGACCCGAGGACAGGACAGACCAAGGAGGAAAACCCGACCTTTATCAAGACCGGTGACGCTGCGATTATCGTGGTCAAGCCATCCAAACCGATGGTCATTGAGAATGTGAAGGAACTTCCCCAGCTTGGGAGGTTTGCAATCCGGGACATGGGATCGACCATCGCAGCGGGTATGTGCATTGCCATCAACCCGAAACAGATGCGGTGAAACCAACTCTCATCCATTTTTTGGTGAATAACCATGCAAAAAGCCAGAATTCGCCTGACAGGGACAGATTTCAAGAAAGTAGAGATGGTCTGTGATAGAATCCGCGAGATTGCGGAGCGCACGGGCGTGAATCTGGCTGGACCGATTCCGCTGCCAACCAAGCGACTTGTCGTCCCAATAAGAAAGAGCCCTGATGGAGAAGGCACTGCTACCTGGGACCGGTGGCAGATGCGTGTTCATAAGAGACTCATTGATATCGATGCAGACGAGCGGGCACTCCGCCAGCTGATGCGTACTCAGGTCCCAAAAGACATAGGCATAGAGATCGTACTGGAAAGCTGAGGGAGCGGTTTGACCGCAGCCGGCATTATTCAGAGAATCCGGCCAATCTTTTCTTTCGAAGCACTCTTTCTGCTTGTTCTCATTTGCGGGATTTTCCTGCGATTCTATTCCCTGGACCTCAAGCTCCTCCACCATGATGAGGCTATCCATGCCTGGTTTGCGTACGAACTTTTAACAAAAGGATCCTATGCATATGACCCGATGTATCACGGGCCGCTCCTCTATTATCTCACGGCAGGGATGTTTGCAATCTTGGGAGCATCGGATCTCGTAGCCCGCATCCTGCCTGCATTGTTTGGCGCTGCGATAATCCCTCTTGTCTATGCAATATACCGGCTTGGCTACCTGGACCGGAAACAGGCGCTGATTGCAGGCCTCTTCATCGCAATATCTCCAGACCTTGTATACTTCTCGCGTTTCCTCCGCCATGATATCTTCCAGCTCTTTTTCACAGTTCTGATACTCGTTGCATTGCTCGCATACCTGGAACGGGGGAAGCTCATCTATGCACTTGTTGCAGGGCTGGCGGCAGGGGGAGGGATGTGTCTCAAGGAGGACATGCCCTTATTTCTGGTGCTGATCGTGGCGTTTGGCGTCTTCCTCCTCTGGAGGAAGCATGTTCCATTCCCACGGACATGGAAGCGTGACATCCTCCTGGGGACCATTGTCGCGGTGGGCATCATGGCACTTTTTTATTCATCCTTCGGAGTCCATCCGGAGATACTGGAGACCGGGGTCCTTAAAGCGTACACTCACTGGGCTTCCATGCATGGGATGTGCCGTATCTGCGGACCCTGGTTCTTCTACCTCCTTCTCTTTCTCCTGTATGAGATCCCGGTTTTCTTCCTTGCACTCTTCGGAATGCTCCAGTTTGCTGACCACCACAATCCCTTCCCCGTGTGGATTGGAAGGATAAAAACATGGATCCACATTCGAAAAAGCCATGGACTTATTCCAGAAGGCGAAGGTTCGGATAAGGGAGAGAAACTGCCAATAGTGCCCTGGAACAGAAAGGAGCTCTTCTTCCTCTTCTCTGCACTGTGGTTCCTTGCTGGTCTCGCAGCATATGCCTATATCGGCGAGAAAGTGCCGTGGCTAATAATCCACCAGCTGATCCCGGCAATATTCATCTCTGTCTACATGATGAGCAGGAAAAAGATGGTCTTTGCCCTGGCGGGATGCGTTTTTCTGATCCTGATGACCTGGCATGTGGCATTCATCCCCGCGGATGTGAACGAACCGATTGTGCAGGTCCAGAACTCTGAGGATTTGCGGAAGGTGATGGGACTCATCGATGCCTCCGATTCTGTTGTCATCGCATCGGAGAATTACTGGCCGCTCCCCTGGTATTATTACGGGGATGTCTGGAACAAGAAGATGCATTTCTATGGAAAACGGGTTGATGAAGGAACGATATTCCAGGTCAATCCTGACATGGTCATCACCCATGATCAGTCCAGTTTCATATCCCTCCAGGGTTATGACAAAAAGACCTACAAGCTCTCCTACTGGTTCTCAATCTATGATAACGAGAACCGGATCCCAGAATATTATGTCAAACGGGACGGAAAGATGGGAAGCATCAATATTGACATTTTTACAAAACCAGGGCTCTATGAAAAAGCAGGGTTAAACTCCCCGGTTCCTGTCGTCTGAAGTAAAATATTTTCTGGCTGGGATCTCACCTGATTTACGGTACCGCAGACAGTCCATCTCTTTCAGGATAGGGGATACATCATGAGGGGCTCTTGCATTCTCAAGATACTCTTCCAACAGGGAATTGAATTTCTATTCCCTATCGTCCTGTCAATGCTGCCTTTAGGAGAACGCTCAGGATGAAGAAGGCCGCAAATTGAAAAGACACATGATTCCCATCGACACACTAGCAAACAAAATAAAAAATCGCGAATGCGATTTTCATAAAAATGAATTCAATAGAGATGTTCTAACCCAGTTCATCCCATTTCCGGCGCTTTCGGAAGAAATAAACCCCTATTACTGCAACCACAATGAGGATTGCCACGACGATTGCAATCAGGATTCCTCCTGAGAATAGCCCTGCAAAAGGATTTCCTATCGAAGCGAACGGGCTTGCATCGAGTGAGGCCTTCAGGTTACGAGCCTGGGTCAGGGCTTCCTCTGCTTTTACCCTTGCTTCATCTGCTTTTGCTCTCGCTTCATCAAACTTCTTCTGTGAAAGCAAGCCTTTTGCTTCACTCACAAGGTCAGCTGCATAATCATGCTGAAGCATGAGGGTGGTCACCCTGGGATCAGAAGTCATGCTCCTGTTCACCTTGAAATCGGTGATCAGGGCATTCACTTCACCCATCGATACGTCGACATCGTTGATAGTCTTCTGTATGCCAAGTTCGCTGACCAGAGATTCGGCTGAAGCAAGGGCAGTATTTGCACTGTTGATCGACTGCGAGGATTTTGTTACGTCGGAGGATTTCTCAGCGTTCTGTATGGCGCTGTTGGCGTCACTGTAAAGTTTCTGGATGGATGAAACATCTATACCCGATACTGCCAGCTGGTCAATCTCACCCTGAAGAGCGGACAACCGGCTCTTCGCGTCGCTAATTGAACTTGTAATCTGAGCCGGGTTGATTACCAACTTCTTCTTCGTCACTTCAGTGTTCTTGATGACTGCCCCGGCACTATTCAGTTCCCTCACCACGAGGACATTTTTTTCTTCAGATGTGGTCACCGTTGGTGCGACCGCCTCCATGGTCACCTTCATCGAGATCTCATTCTTTGACGAGGAATAAGAGAGGACGAACCCATTGATATTCACATTTTGGCCAACGGCAGTTGAAGAAGGGTTCTCAATACCATTCTGGACAATCGCATAGGTCCAGGTGGGATTGTTCATATCGCTCGACAACTGGAGGGTATTTTCTTGATTAAAAGTTGTCCCTCCGCTGGAGGGAAAATTGATGACGAAGGTGGTCCTGACCTGTGTCTGCCCCGAGATGAGATCAGACGATGGTAAAATTGCGATGTTTCCAACAGAGAATGCTGCAACCCCCTGGATAAAAAGGCACGCCAGGGCAAGAACAACACAATACTTGAGAGACGTGTTCATGGTGGATCACTCAAACAATGGTTCAATTTCCTCTTCGAACGAGAGCGGTTTCTTTTCATCAATCTTGGATGCATCGTCCCTGGTGGAACGTGCAATCTCCATCAACTCTTTGATCCGGGGTGCGTTTCCTACCGTGGCCAGTACGACTACCGCAGCTACGAAATTGCTGTTGACCGGATAGTCTCCTCCCCGGACTTCAACCCCGGCAATATTCTCTTCGACCCAGCTCTTTGCCTTTTCAATACCCTTCCTGTCCAGTTCATCAGGAGGACCGGCGACCAGGACCAGGGCTCGTTCCGTGGTGCTGTAATCACATGGGAGAGTGAGCCTTCCCAGCATTGCTCTCCGTACGAGCGAGATCACCTTTGCAGTCCTGTCTTCGCCCAACAACACCTCCTCCGTTGCTTCTTTCTTCCGGATTGTGCCCTTGATATCATTGAAGATCCCCGTCACGGTCTTCCTCTTGTTCTTTGAAATCACCTCGGTAATGGCATATCCGACAGAGGTTATCCCCCCTCCCCTGAGCGTGTTGATAATCTCGCTTGAATCTACTACCATCTCGCCAATGCCGGCAGACCCCACTTCTCCTGCCCGGAACAGCACACCGAACCGGCGGACTATCTCGTCATTCAGGCGTGAGAATGCAGACTTGATACTTTCTCCCTCGTTCTTCCACGCACTGTTATCGAAAATGAACGTATTGTCTGCCTCCTTCACAAGGGTTGCAAGGCTTCTGGCGGCGTTATACGAGTAGAGGCGTCCTTCTTCAGGTGCGGGGAGTATTCCCAGCACATAGACTGGTTCACGGTAGATCTTCTTCAGGGAACGGGCCAGCACCGGCGTTCCACCAGAGCCGGTTCCCCCTCCAAGACCTGCAACAATCATGAAGGCGTCCACATCATGGGTTCCCCTGGTATCAACTGCACTGATGATGCTGTCAATCTCGTCAAATGTGATCTTTGCACCGGAGGCATTGTCAGTACCTACTCCATGACCTTTCACCACGGTCTGGCCAATGAGAAGGCGGTCTTTCAATTCTATATGTTTCAGGCCCATGAGATCAGTGCGGGCGGTGTTGACTGCGATGCCCCTGAAACTGCGCCTTCCGAGCTTCTTGTCCTGTTCAAGGAACATATCAACAATTTTTCCGCCAGCCTGACCAAATCCGATGAAGAAAATCCTCATATTATTGTCCCACCAGCCCACAAATTACGCACGATACTTTATTATCCTCGAGTATTATGGTTTCTTGCATGAGTTCAAATACTTTCCTTCTTTTAAATTTCTTTCAAACTTGATTAAACCGCGAAATTTTGAATCCGGAGCCTTTTTCATCCCGTTTTTCCAATATACTCTGAGTATTCCATATGAGGATCTGCATCATAGGGGGGGGCCTGACCGGGCTTACCGCAGCGTATCACCTTGGAAATGATCACGAGGTCGATATGTATGAGAAACGCCGTTTTCTTGGGGGCTGCCTTTCATCCTATGAGATCGGAGACTACCATATTGAGGAATTCTACCATCACTGTTTCGCCTGGGACACCCGTCTCTTCTCCCTGATGAGATCGCTTCATATCGCAGACAAACTCGAATGGCTGAGAGGAACCAGCGGGTATTTTTCAGGAGGGACCGTCTACCCCCTCAACACCCCCGTGGAGATAGTGAAATACCCCCTTCTCTCCCTCACTGACAAAGTGCGGCTTGGCCTCCTTACGCTTCGATCAAGGAACATGGATGTCGGCCCACTCGATGATATCACTGCCAGGGATTATGTTGTCAGCACTATCGGAGAGCGTGCATACAATTCATTCTTTGAGCCGCTGCTCACCAGTAAATTCGGAGAACAGAGGGATGATGTCTCGGCAGCATGGCTGATCAGTCGGATCGGTGTCCGTTCAAACCGGGGCCTTTCAGGTGAACAACTTGGATACCTGAAGGGAGGTTTCCATACGCTGATAGAAGCGCTCTCTGCACAGGTGGGCAGACAGTGTGTCGTCCGCCTCCTTGACCCAGTCACTTCCGTTTCACGGGAACACGGCTCCTGGAGTGTGAACGGCCAGCAGTATGATGTCGTCATCTCCACGATACCCCCTTCGCTTCTTCCAGGCACCGGGCTGGCAGAAGGATTCTCCATCCCCTACCAGGGAGCTGCCTGCATGCTCCTCTCAATGGAGAAGGAAGTGACTTCGGGAATCTACTGGCTGAACATGAAGGAAAGGGCACCCTACGGTGCAGTAATCGCCCATACTAACTTTGTGCCTGTTGAGAGGTACGGGGAACATCTTGTCTACCTTGCCTCCTACTTCCAGGGATCCGTCGCCCAGAACCTCGACCGGGTAATGATCGATGACTTTTGCCACCGTTTCCATGTCGATCCAGGTGCAATCCGCTGGCACAGGATGGCTGTCGACCCCTATGCCGGGCCGCTTTATACTGTTGGCTTCCGGAAATACATCCTTCCCTATCAGCAGAATGGCCTTTTCCTCGCGGGAATGTTCTCATCACCGAACTACCCTGAAAGGAGCATGAACGGGGCTGTTATTGCAGGAGAAGAGGTTGCTGATCTTGTTTCCAGGAGGGCATCAGACTGATAATGGGTGCCCCTGATATTTCCGCGGTAATCCCTGTATATAATGACAGGGGGAGCCTTGAGACAGCAATACCCCGATCGATGGAGGTCCTTGCGGGCCTTGATCCCGGATTTGAACTGATAATCGCTGAAGATGGGAGTAGAGATGGATCGACGGAACTGGTAAGGGGGTGGGAGGCCCGCGATCCGAGAGTGCGTCTCCTGCACAGTGACATACGACTGGGCCGTGGAAAAGCTCTCACGCGGGCTTTTTGCGAGGCCAGAGGCAGTATCGTGTGCTACTATGACGTGGATATGGCGACAGACATCTCCCATCTCCCCGAACTGATCGGTTCTATCAGAGATGGGTTTGATGTTGCAACCGGATCAAGGCTCCTCCCGGGAAGCTCAATTATCAGGAGCGGAGGCCGGGAAGTGGCGAGCAGAGGGTATAATTTCCTTGTCCGGGCATTCCTTCACAGTTCACTGTTCGATCACCAGTGTGGATTCAAGGCATTCCGGAAGGATCGGATACTGACACTCCTCCTCACCGTCCGGGACACACACTGGTTCTGGGACACCGAGATCCTGGTCAGGGCGCAGCGTGCCGGATACCGTATCAGGGAATTTCCGGTCCGATGGACAGAAGGACGCGGAACCACGGTCCGGCGGAATGATGTACTGACAATGGGGAGATCAATCCTGCGGTTATGGTGGCAGTTGCATGTGGAAAAAGGCTAGCACTATCGCTCTCTCAACCCTCATCGCGATGGGTATCATCTTCTACATGCTCTTTTCCGTGTGGGATGACCTCCTCCTCGCCATTGAGCATGCAATATGGTATTACCTTGTACTTGCTGCCATCGTCTGCCTGGCTGCCTGGTGGCTCAGGGGCCTTCGATACAGGAGCATCCTCTCTTCACTCGGGATTCCGGTCGGGATACACTTTTCCACTGCATGTATCTTCGTCTCCCAGACCGCAAACCTGATCGTCCCTGCCCGGCTCGGGGATCTCGTAAGGATATTCATACTCGGACATGAACATCACGCTCCGGTCTCAAAGGGAATCTCCTCACTCGTTGTCGAGAGGGTCTTTGATATTCTGACCGTAGCCCTCCTCGGTGCAGCCGCTCTATTTTTTGTCCTCAATGTTCCCGACTGGTTCTATTCCATCATACTCATCCCGATCGCTGCCGGGGTGGTTTTTTTTGGAATCCTTCTCTTTGCAGGGAAATTGTCTTCAAAAAACCGGATTGTCCAGTATGTGTTCACGCTCCTCGGACAGATAAAAGAGGCTTCCCTCTCACTCCGGGCAGTGGTGCTTCTCTCTGCAAGTTCCATTGTCATCTGGCTCATGGACGTCATGGTCTGTGTCTTCGTCGTGCTCATGTTCCAGGACCAGATACCTTTCGCAGTGGTTGTCCTGGCCATCGTTGTCGGAAACCTTGTAAAAGCGGTCCCTATCACCCCGGGAGGAGTCGGGACCTACGAGATTGCCATGGCCCTTACCTTTACACTTGCCGGGGTCCCTGTTGCAGAGGCGACCATGATAGCCGTAATCGACCACCTGATCAAGAACCTCATCACGGCTCTTGGGGGGATCGTCTCTATCTACTATTTCGGTGGGTGGGTGCTCGACAGCATCAGGAATGCCCTTCAAAAGCGATTCGGGGGTATTCAGTCTGACAGGGTATGAGGTCCAGGTCCTTTCCGTCGCTTCATGGCTTTTCCTCATTTTTTTTCTTCAGATCTCACTCTGGCCTTACCTGAAGGGCTCCTTCAGAGAATTCGCATATCCTGTCTCGTTCCCTTCGTCCATACTCCTCCTCACGATCATCTCCTGGTACTGCGGGCTTTTGAAAATTCCCATCATCCTGGCCCTTATCCCCTTCGTCATCCTCTTCCTTTACGCAGCATGGAGAGGTGAGTATACAAGGGAGGCATTCACCGGGAAAGGAACGTGGGTATTTCTCTTCTTACTCTTCTTCTTCTCGATGCTCTGTGTACGGTTCGTGAATCCCAGTATCTCGTATGCAGAGAAATTCATGGATCACGCTTTCCTGGCATCGATCATGCGGGTGCCCGTGGTTCCCCCACTTGACCCGTGGTTCCTCGGAGGTTACCTTGATGTCTACTATTACCTGGGCTACTGGATTTTCGGAATCATGGGGATCGTATCGGGAGTCCCATCATTCATCACGTTCAACCTGGCGCTTCCAACTGTCCTCGGCCTCTCGGCAGTCATGATGTATGCAGTCGGACAACTCCTCACCAGGAAATATGCATATCTCACCCTTGCTACGTTTCTTGTGGTAAATCCCTCCTTCATCTGGCAGATTCTCCAGGGCAAATCACTCGGGACCGTGTTCTGGGACAGCACACGGACCATTCCCAACACTATCAATGAATACCCGCTCTTCTCGTTCATCTGGGGGGATGTGCATCCCCACGTGATAGGGATATTCAATCAGGTGTTCTTCATTTTCCTGATGGTGTATGCGTGGACCCGGTGGAATTCACTTGGTTCGCGGGACAGGTTCGTCCTTATACTCCTCTCCGCAATGAGTCTCGGATCGATGCCGCTCATCAATACCTGGGATGTGATCGTGTATGCTCCTGCGACGCTTGTTACCGGCCTCATTATCTGGTACCGCAGTACCTGCCCGGATCCTCGCGATCATAATAAAATCCGCAAAACTGCTGAAGGAATTGTAATAAGATTAAAAAAGAGCGCTTTTTCTGTTGTTGAGAGTGCAGCAAAGCTGCCTGATGAAGGGATACGAAAAACCCTTGGTAACCTTGCAGCATTCCCTTCTGCATACCTGCTATCCGTGCCTGTTGTCGCGGTTCTTGCGTTCCTGCCGTTCTACATCCAGATGAATACCCGGGGCATTCAGGGTGTGGGTTTTGTCCATACACCCACGAGCCCGGTTGATTTTCTCCTGGTACATGGTTTTTTCCTTCTCCTGATGATCATCTACCTTTTTCCCGATATCAGGAGCCGCCCCTGGTTGCTTGTATTCCCGTTCGGCATCGCTCTCACCGGATATACTGCCGCTGCACTGGCAACCCTCCCTCTTGTGTATCTCATCGCAAGGAAATCACGATCTTCCGCTGATATCATCGCTATCATGGGCCTTTTTGTGATCATCATGTGCGAGGTGTTCTATCTCGTGGACAATATGGGCGATACCTACTACAGGATGAATACCATCTTCAAGTTCTATATTGCAGCCTGGCTGATGATGGGTGCCTCTTCATGTGCTATGCTCGCCAATCTGTTTGAGAAGCGGGCTGGCATGGTATCCTGCCCATCCTGGATACCCAGGGTTGCACTGGTCGTGGTATCGGTCGCACTCCTTGTCGTCCCGCTCGTTCTCCCGCTTGATTCACCCTATAAAGGTGTCACCCTGGACGGTCTTGACTACGTCAGGAGTGCTCATCCTGGTGATGCTGACGCCGTGGCATTCCTGCGATCGATTCCCGGGAATATAGGCCTCGTTGAGGCAGAAGGGGGTGACTACACCTACTATTCGCGGGTTTCATCCTTTACAGGCATACCGTCTGTCATTGGCTGGACGTTCCACGAATACATGTGGCGTGATGACGCTGATGGCTGGTATGGAAGGCGTATGGCAGATATAAAAACGATATACGAGCAGCCTGAAAGGACAGAAGTCCTGATGCGGGCATATAATGCTACCCACTTGTATGTCGGAGATCTCGAACGGGAACGATACACAATACGGGTTCATGAAGCAGGCCTTCCACTCATCTACGACCGCGGGGGAGTCCAGATCTATTCCCTTCCAGCCTGATTTCAGCCACGATAGTCTTCGGGAAATCCCGCCCTTCCAAACCTTTATGTCCGCACCTGTCGAAATGATATGGCTACATCATCGTTACTGACTGATGAGTGATGAGGGAGCACGCTACTCCTGAATGAGGTGAGTTATGGCAAAGACATATGTGAAATTCCAGGTTTCTGAAGAGATTCAGAACAAGGCCCTTGAAGCCCTGGAGGTAGCCAGGGACACGGGCAAAATCAAGAAGGGTTCAAACGAGGCGACCAAGGCAATTGAGCGCAGTATCGCCTCGCTTGTGCTGATCGGGGCCGATGTGGAGCCGGAAGAGATCGTGATGCACCTTCCCCCGCTCTGCGAGGAGAAGAAGATACCATTCGTCTTCATCAATAAGCAGAACGATATCGGCACCGCCAGCGGCCTAGACGTGGGATCTGCTGCTGCCGCCATTGTCAAGCCGGGAAAAGCCAAGGATATGATCGATGAGATCGTGAAGCAGGTAAGCGATCTGAGAGCGTGAACTGGCCATGGCAGATGAGGGAACTCCCGCAGAGGTTATCGAGGTGATCGGTTCCACCGGGATGCACGGAGAGGCCATGCAGGTGAAATGCAGGATCCTTGATGGGAACAACAAAGGCCGTATCATCACCCGCAATACCGTCGGACCGATCCGGGAGGGGGACGTATTGATGCTGCTTGAGACCGAACGCGAGGCCAAGAAACTCTCCCGGAGATGAGTGAATCATGGTCGAACAGAGAAACTGCAGTTTCTGCGGGAATGCCATCGAGCCCGGAACGGGCAAGATGTTCGTGAAAAAAGACGGAACGGTCTATTATTTCTGCAGCACAAAATGCCAGAACAATTCCCGCCTCGGCAGGGCACCACGCAGGGTCGCCTGGACCCAGGCCGGACGTAAGGCCATGGGAAAGGAGTAATTGAACGATGGACCGCACCTTTGTCATGGTCAAGCCTGACGGAGTGGCCAGGGGTCTTATCGGCGAGGTTGTCTCGAGACTGGAACGGAAAGGCTTCAAGCTTGTTGCTGCAAGGCTCGAGAAACTGCCCGAAAAACGGGTGATGGAACAGTACAGGGAGCACCTGGAGAAGCCTTTCTTCCCATCGCTGCGACACTACATCGAGAGCGGCCCGTGCTTCCTGATGGTCTGGGAAGGCAGGGATGCTGCCGCAGTGGTAAGAAAAATCGTCGGGGCGACGAATCCGGCTGAGGCTCTGCCCGGCACGATCCGCGGCGACCTTGCGATGGACATCGGCAGAAATGTCATTCATGCCTCGGATTCCTCTGCGAGTGCTGCACGTGAGATAGGAATCCACTTCTCCTCCCACGAACTTGCCTCTTACAAGCGGGTGGATGAACCGGTCCTCTACGAATAAATCCACTTTTTTCATTGATTCTGAAAATCCTTGATGATCTCTCCTGAAAGGTCCAAGCCCAGGTGATGATCCGGAAATATCAAAATATCCCATCGACCCCATCCACTAGTATGAAGCTCTTCTGCGCTCAGGTGGCGAGTGTCTGGGAAGACCCGGAAGCAACCCTGGAAAAAGTGGAGCCCTGCATCGCAAAGGCATCACGTGAAGGCGGAGACCTCATCTGCTTTCCTGAACAGTTTGCCACCGGCTGGGATCCTCGATCAACCCTGCATGTCCAGGGGATCAACGGCCCGATCGTCCAGAGGCTCCAGTCACTCGCAGAAGAATACTCAATCGCGATCCTTGGATCATTCAGGGAGCTCACTGCTACTCTCCCCCGGAATTCATGCGTTGTGATAGATGCACATGGATCTGTCTCCTCAACCTATTCCAAGTGCCACCTTTTCTCACCTGCATCTGAAGACAGGACGTATCTCAGGGGAGATACTATCTCAACGTTCTCTCTCGGGGGAATCGAATTTGGTCTTGCAATATGCTATGATCTGCGTTTTACCTCCATTTTCCGGCTTTATGCAGATGCAGGGGTACAGGCAGTGTTAATTCCATCCGCGTGGCCGGAATCCCGGCTCCAGCACTGGGAGCTCTTCATCAGGGCCAGGGCAGTCGAGTATCAGATCTACATCGCTGGAATCAATCCCACTGGGATGACTCCTGTCGACTCATATGCAGGGGGATCCATGGTTGCAGATCCCACCGGTGGCCTCCTGTTCCACGCTGGAAGGAGCGAGGAACTCCTCTCCTGCGATCTCGACCGCGAGTATGTGGCGCGGGTGAGGGCGGCATTTCCCGTGATAAGGGACAGGCGGGACGACCTCTCCTCACCCTCTGAAGAGATCCTTAAGGAGTAGATCTTCCGAAAATCCTGTCCTTTTGCCGGTGCCCGCACCCTCATCTCTCCCGATACTCTCGCTGAGCCGATCCAGGATAGCATATCCGTTTGGGACATTTCCTTTTTCGCCTCGAAGGACACACCTAGTATCCATGTTCCGTCTCGTGTGCGTAGAATGCGGGAAAACCTTCCCGCCCGACGAGATTGTATACAACTGTACGAGCTGCGGCCACCTTCTTGCGGTCCAGTATGATCTCGATACTCTCAATGTTGACAGGGGTGAATGGAACCGGAGACCACTCTCGGTCTGGCGTTACCGGGAGATCCTCCCGGTCACTATTCCCCCGGTCTCGCTCAAGGAAGGGGGGACCCCGCTTTACCACCTCTCGCGTATCGGCAAAGAGATCGGCCTTCCTTACCTTTATGCAAAGCACGAGGGGATGAATCCCACTGGGTCATTCAAGGACAGGGGGATGACAGTCGGAGTGAGTATGGCACTCCAGCTGAAAAAGTCCTCTGTTGCCTGCGCGAGCACAGGGAATACCTCAGCAAGCCTTGCGGCGTACGCAGCGAAAGCAGGTATCCCTGCAGTCGTCCTTCTTCCTGCCGGCAAAGTTGCCCTCGGGAAGGTTGCCCAGGCACTCATGCATGGTGCGAAGGTCATCTCGATCCGGGGTAATTTTGACAGGGCTCTTGAGATGGTGCACGAGCTCTGTCTTTCCCATGGGCTGTACCTTCTCAATTCGGTCAATCCCTTCAGACTGGAAGGACAGAAGACCATCGGTTTCGAAGCGGTGGATCAGCTTGGAACCGTCCCCGACCGCATGATCCTTCCTGTCGGAAATGCCGGAAACATCTCTGCCGTGTACAAGGGTTTCACCGAGCTGATATCCCTGGGACTCATGGATAGAATGCCCATGATGACAGGGATACAGGCTGCGGGATCCAGCCCCGTGGTCAGGGCAGTTCACCAGAACCTCCCTGAGGTCATTCCCGAAGACCACCCCGAGACAGTAGCAACCGCTATACGCATAGGAGCTCCCGTGAATGCCGAGAAAGCCCTGGCTGCGATCCGAAAAACCGGTGGGACCGCCGAATCGGTAAGCGACGCGGAGATTCTCGCCATGCAGAAGGCCCTCGCACGGATGGAGGGGATTGGTGTCGAACCCGCCTCAGCAGCCTCCGTGGCAGGTGTCAAGAAACTCGTTGAAATGGGTGTGGTCGACCGCGATGAGAGAATTGTATGCGTGGTGACCGGGCACCTGCTTAAGGACCCGGAGACGGTGATACGGCAATGCGAGCCCCCCGTGGAGATAGATGCGGATTTGCCTTCCTTGCTCTCTGCCTTGCAGCTCTCCTGATGGTGGTGCCTGCAACCGCCCTGGAGGCAGAATATGCGATCGCACAAAATGGCACCGTGTACCATGCGGCCATAGATCTTCAGGAGCAGGAACGATATGACTTCTACGAGCCCGGCTTCCTCGGTGACAGGGTTCCACTCAAAGTCAACGATGTCACCCTCTCCGGTGACTGCAATCCCTGCGAGTTTGCTTGGAGCGGCAACTCCGCGATCACCTTTGCGCGGGGAAACTATACTCTCTCTTTCAATGCGCCCCTGCATGAAAATCATTTCATGGTAGTCTTTGATGAGCCCCGGAATGTGACCATATCGCTCCCACACGGGCTCGATGTGCGAAATCCTGCGCTTGGAATGATAACCCCCGGTGGCCTGGTGCTCCCAGGGAGGGAGAATGGAACCGCGATAACCTGGAATCACACAAAGACCGCCGAGATAAGGTTTTACGACGAAGGAAGGGAAAGCCTCCTGTATATCTTCGCCAATTTCTGGATCATAATCGCAGTGGTTCTGCTCCTTCCATTCCTCCTGACATGGCGAAAGAAAGGGTAGGGACCACTTTTCCGCTTTTTATGCGGGCTCACAATCCTTCTTCAGATAATTCATGAAGGATAACAGGTCAGGGTCACTTCAGTATTGAAAGAAAAGAAATTATTTTTTCAGTTTGATATCAATCCCGAATTTTTCCGCATTCCAGTCTGCGATCGCCTGGATCTTGGCGATTTCTGCCTCGTTCCGGGATGGCTTGAAGAGGTGGCGGAACCTGCGCTGCTCCTTGAGGTAGGCTTCAACAGGCTTTCTTACGACTTTTTTCGCCCGGGTCACCTTGCCATCCTCCATCTCGTAATTGACCCATAATCCCGTCTCGATGGCAAGTTTCCCTATGTTCATGGTCTTCTCTCCCTCAAACCCCCACCCGGTACAGCATGGAGCATGCACCTGGATGTAACATGGTCCCTCAGTCTGAAGGCCTTTCTCGACCTTCTTTTTCAGGTCAGGAAGGTAGGCAACAGAGGCGGTCGCGACATAGGGCGCCCCGTGGGCTGCAAGTATCATCGGAAGATCTTTCTTCGGTCGCCTGTTTCCCATCGAGCATTTGCCAGCCGGGCTCGTGGTAGTACTTGCGTCGTAGGGGGTAGCGCCGGACCTCTGGATGCCCGTATTCATATATGCCTCATTATCGTAACAGATATACAGGAAGTCATGGCCCCTCTCGAACGCCCCGGAAATGCAGAGCATTCCGATGTCAAAGGTTGCCCCGTCTCCTCCAATTGCGATGACCTTTTCTTTCCTCCCTTGCTTTTTTAAAGATGCCACGATTCCCGATGCCACGGCAGAGTTGTTTTCAAAGAGTGAGTGGATCCACGGTACATTCCATGCTGTCTCCGGATATGGCGTTGAGAAGACCTCCATGCATCCCGTTGAAGAGACGACGATGGTATTCTTTCCTGCTGCATCAAGGATAGTCCTTGCGACAAGAGCTGCGGCGCACCCTCCGCAGGCACGGTGACCAACCTCGAAGAGGTGGCAGGTTTCCCCCGTCATTCCAGCACCTCCTGGCGAAGGCCATAGAACAGGTCTCCTTTCCCTTTCTCGGCCAAGTCCACGACACTACGGATGTCCTTTTTACGAACGTCCCTGCCACCCAGGGCAATGATGTAATCGAAGACGGGAATCATAGAACCATAGAGTGCATCCTTGACCTCCAGGGCCACCGCCCCCTTTGCGCCTAGTGATATATTCTTATCGAGGACTGCCACCCTGCTCACACCCAAAAGGGCTTTTCTGACCTCCTTTTCCGGGAAGGGGCGGAAGGTCCGGAGTTTCAGCAAACCCACCTTCTTTCCGTCCTTTCGCATCTCATCAATAGCATCCTTCACGGTCCCGCAGATCGATCCCATCGCAACAAGTGCACAGTCGGCATCGTCCATGCGGTAAGCCTCCACCATTTCGCTGTAATCCCTCCCGAACATCTCTCCGAACTCCTTGCCTGCCAATGAGATTTTCTTCGTGGCATCCTTCAGCGCCTTGTCGATCTGGTAACGGAATTCCGTGTAGTAATCAGGTGAAGCAAAAAGACCGAAGGACATGGGATCCTCACTGTCAAGGCGCTGAACCGGGGAGTATGGGGGAAGGAAGCTATCGACCTGATCCTGGTTGAGCATGTCGACTGGTTCGTACGTATGGGAGAGGATGAAGCCATCGAAGCAGACGAACGCTGGGAGTAGTATGTTCCTGTCTTCAGCCACCTTGTATGCCAGGTAGTGGAGATCAGTGGCTTCCTGGTTGTCCTCGGCGTAGAATTGCAGCCATCCTGAATCCCGAAGTGAAATCGAGTCCTGCTGGTCGTTCCAGATCGAGAGCGGTGCTCCGAGTGCCCTGTTGACGATAGACATCACAACTGGAATACGCATTCCAGCACAGTTGAAGCAGACCTCGAACATCAGGGCAAGACCCTGTGAAGTTGTGGCAGAATACACCCTTGATCCTGCTGCACTTGCACCGAGGCATGCAGAAAGGGCAGAAAACTCACTCTCCACGGTGATATACTCTGCATCAAGGTGACAGTTTGCCACCATGTCTGCCAGGGCCTCCACGATATGCGTCTGGGGGGTGATGGGATATGCAGCGATAACCTGGGGGCGGCAGTACTTGACCGCATGGGCAACCGCGTGAGACCCTTCCATGAATTCCATCATCTTATTTTTCCTCCTTTTTCATCTCTATAGCCTGGCTCGGGCATTCCTCAACACAGAGACCGCAACCCTTGCAGTAATCATAATCGGGGACAGGGAAACCCAGATCATCTTCACCAATGCAGCCTTCGGGACATACCTGGGTACACATTCCACACTTCGTGCATTTTTCATGCATGAATTCCGGGCGGAAGGTTCTCCAGGAGCCCGTACGGTTTTCTTTTGCCTTTCCCGGCTTTGCCGAGCATCCAAGACCCAGCGCCATGGTTCAGGACACCCCCTTGACATGCTCATACGCCTCACGGGCTGCTGCCACGTTCTTGTCAGCAAGCTCCCCGGAAAACCGCTGCCTGATAGCCCCCTCGAGAGCTTGCAGTCCAATTTCTCTGCTGGCTGCGGCAAAAGCTCCCATGAGAGTGGTATTGGTAATGGGTAGGCCGAGGTGTTTCAGGGCTATTGAAGTGGCATCAATAGTAATCACCTTGACTCCCGGGGGAATTGGGTACGAAATCGCCTTTTCGGTGTTGACGATCACGATACCCCCCTGCTTCAGACCCTGGAACACATTCACATCACGGATAAGGCTGCTGTCCTGCACAATGATGTAATCTGGCTCATACACCTGACTCCGAAGCCTCACTTTCTGGTTGTCAAAGCGGACGAACGCCTGGACAGGGGCCCCCCGGCGTTCCACTCCAAATGCCGGGAACGCCTGGGCAAAGACCCCGCCCGCGAAGGCCGCCACGGCAATCAATTCTGCGGCAGTCACCGAACCCTGTCCACCGCGGCCATGAATACGCAGCTCGCGCAATGAAATCACTCTATAATTTTACATGATTAATCATACTAAAATGTTGAGATTTAAGGCTGGCCAGGAGAGCTGTACCAGATCAGGACAGTCGAAAAGATGCGTTCGAACGCACACTCTGGTATTTCGGATACTTACCAGCGCACATCCAGCCCGAGGATATTCCTGGTCCCAGAGAAGACGCGGCTGGCAATCAGGGATAGTCCATCAGACGCACACCATTCATCATAGACCCCAACTTTTCTCCCGAGAAGATTTTCGACCTCACTGGCAATAACCGGTGCCATGGTACCTGCAAGCGCGACCTTCGCCACTGGATTGAGGAGAAGGAGTGCCGCACATTCCATTGCCGAGAAGAGTGCCAGTGCAGGAATCCTGACATCCGGGGGAAGTGTGTGGTTGACCCCGGCATGGAGGAAGGCATCATTTGCTGACAGTACCTTCCTATCAATATTCCGAATGGCATCGACATCAAGCGCCCCATGTTCTGTCCCAGGTGCGAAGATGCATGCATCCAGGGCTCCTACAAGGAGACCATCCTTGACAAGAAGGCTCACCGTATTTGAACTCACATCTGAGATCACAACATCACCACCAAGATCCTCTGTCACCCGGTACGCGATCCCTACCTTTTCAGGGCTTGTCTGGTGGGAATACGCTTTTAAACGGGGATCCGTGGGAGAGCCCCTGTGAATACCTGGGATTACCACCGCAGGAATACCACTCCCGGCAATCTCGTCAAATACGCGGGTACCCCCTCCAGTGTGTTTGCCCGCACCCTCCCTGCTGATCAGCCCACGGTTCACAAGGGCATGTATAGGGGTGATCGCAGAGAAATTGTCACCCATCGAATAGGTGAGCGCAATCCCCTCGATGGATTCCAGTGGCCCGAGGCAGGACATATCAGAAGGAGAGAAGGAGACAGCCTTCTCCCTCATGATCTTGAAACGGCGGCCATTCCCTGAAGAGAACCGGAGGGCAGAAGTCCCGTGGTCGATCCCTATGAACATACCAATACTCCGTTTGCACCCGGTCGAATTTATCGTTGTGATCGGACACTGATCGCGACAGGGATAATCCCCGGATAGCCAGGGTCGGAATCGCGGTGGATGTCAACCCCCCTCTTCAACGCCCTGTATCCGCACTTCTGGAACTGGGAAATGAGCACACGCTCTCGAAATCAACAGATGATGACAGCCCACCAATGGATCCCGATTCAGATGAACCGGAATACGAGGAATATTTGTCCCAAAACCCCCGCATTAGTCCTCTTTCAGGGGATAAGATCATGAAGCACCAGATCGCTGCGAGAAACCACACTTTTAGTATGAAGAGGAGAGAGCTTAACTACTGAAAATGGAGGGGAAAATTTCTTGAAATCGGTCGTCACCGGTGGGGCTGGATTTATTGGTTCACACCTTGTTGATGCCCTGGTTGCCAGGGGAGATGCTGTCACTGTCATTGACAACCTCTCCACCGGGGATCTAAAGCACATCAGCGATCATATCCAGTCCGGGTCTGTCGAGTTTATCCGTGCGGATCTCCTGGGAGTTGGCTGGCAGGACACATTCATGGGAAAGGATCGCGTCTATCACCTCGCTGCAGATCCTGATGTCCGGGCAAGTTCCGGAAGACCTGCAGGGGTATTTGAACAGAATGTAGGCGCGACGCTTCGCGTCCTTGGGGCCATGAGGGATGCCGGGTGTGATGAGATCGTATTTACATCCACTTCGACCATATACGGCGAGGCCGAGATCATACCGACTCCGGAGAACTACCACAGGATGGAGCCCATCTCCATTTATGGCGGGACAAAACTGGCCTGCGAGGCGATGATCTCCAGCTTTGCCCATTCTTACGGTTGGAGATCCTGGATCTTCCGGTTCGCGAACATCATCGGGGAGCGCAGCAACCATGGAGTGATATGGGATTTTATTCACAAACTCAGGGACGATCCCAGCATTCTCGAGATTCTGGGTGATGGCAGGCAAAGCAAGTCTTATCTCGAAGTAAGCGCATGTGTCCACGCGATGCTGTATGCCGCAGATCACTCAAAAAATACAGTGAATACCTTCAATATAGGCTCAGAAGACTGGATTGACGTCCGCACGATCGCTGACCTTGTTGTGGAGGGAATGGGCCTTTCCGGGGTTACTTACCGTTTTACAGGGGGAGAGCGGGGATGGGTCGGGGACGTGCCGCGAATGCAGCTCTCTGTCGAGAAACTGCGTTCGCTCGGCTGGAGTCCGGGTGTCAATTCGAGAGAGAGCGTGAGAAAAGCCGTTAAAGCCATGCTGAAATGAGAGACGCGGATGAGGGTACCTGATTCATGAAATACGTACTGATACTTGGAGACGGGATGGCAGACGAGCCTGTTGCTGCGCTCGGAGGCAGGACTCCCCTGGAAGCAGCATATACTCCGAACATGGACCAGATCGCGAGAGACGGGTGCTGCGGGATGTTAAAGACAATCCCCGAAGGGTGCGAAGCGGGGTCCGATATTGCGAACCTCTCTATCCTTGGATACGACCCCAGGCGGTATTATACAGGGAGAGGCCCCCTGGAAGCAGCCAGCATGGGAATCCATCTCGAAAAATCGGACATGGCATACCGGTGCAATCTTTCCACAGTCACTGAAGGAGTCATGAATGACTTTTCTGCCGGCCACATCTCGAGTGGAGAGGGGGAAGCACTAATGATTGCCCTGGACAGGGAGATCTCCCCGGCCAGTGCATTTCCCGGGGTGAGTTACAGGAACCTCCTCGTGCTCCACGATGCAGGGGGTGCTGTCACTGTTCCACCGCATGATATCGTTGGACAGGATATTACTCCCCATCTCCCAACAGGGGCTGATGCCCCCCTCCTTATCCGGTGCATGGAGATCTCACGGGAAGTTTTTGCAGACCACCCGGTAAACCGGGACCGGATCTCGCGGGGTCTCGCACCGGCTTCCCAGATATGGCCGTGGAGTGGAGGAAAATCACCTGCCCTGCCCCTTTTTGGGGATAAATACGGGAAAAAGGGGGGCATCATTTCAGCCGTTGACCTCCTGAAGGGGATAGGGAGGTGTGCGGGAATGGAGATAATCGACGTTCCAGGTGCTACTGGTTACCTCGATACAGACTATCAGGCAAAAGCCCGGTATGCGCTTCTGGCATTGAAGCACCTTGACTTTGTATACATCCATGTGGAAGCGCCCGACGAGGCCGGGCATCTTGGCAGCGTGAGAGAGAAGGTGAATTCCATCGAGCGGCTTGATGAGATGATAGGGACGATCATGGATGATTTCTCCGGTGTGATCTGCGTCCTTCCGGATCACCCGACCCCGATCGCAGTCCGGACCCACACACGCGATCCTGTTCCTTTCGCCATCCTCGGCCGTCACCGGGATTCATGCACCTCATACTCTGAGAGGGAAGCAGTCAGGGGAAAATACGGCATTCTGGAGGGTTTTGAGTTCCTGCCTCGCCTTTTCCGGGATAATCCCTGAATGCGGGGAAGCATTCCCGAAATTTCAATCTGGCATGGGGGGGTTTCTGACCCTCCGTTGTATCACCTTCCTTTTCGAGAGTCCTCGACTGTTCTTACGCTGGCTCCTGATCAAGGTGTATTGGATATAGTCTCCGGACAACATACAGATTCAACACATAGCATTGAAAAAAGCTCCAGGTATAGATCCGGCACAGGCTTCGGTATGCTTACCCGCATTCCGGAAACACTTTCATTAGAGACACCTACCGAATATGATAGTATGAGCGGGCCAAAAACCCTCACCATCGGAATCACAGTCAATCTGGAGCACTACGAGAATCTCCGCCTGGAGGTGAGCGGGGAAGTGAAGTCGTATGAGGATGCTCTTGATCTGGCCCGCTTCTTGCATGAAGTTCTCGGAACCTACGGAGCTGGTGATCCGGGAACCCGGGACCGGATAGGGAACTTCCAGAAAAGGGTTTTCCCCCCCATATCATCACCCCCAGGAGTGCCCAAGGTAGTCGAATGCAGTGCGGGTATCTGTCCTATTCCAGAAAGTGAAGAACCAGAGCCTGCCGCCAGTGCCAGTCCGGACATCCCAGAGGCCACCGCAGCAACCGCTGGACCGTTCATGACGACCTCTCCACCAGTTCACACTTCATCCGCACCCATCGTGAATGAGGGAGAAGCCGTGATCACCTGCGAAGAATGTGGCGCTGTCGTGAACCCTTCAGAACAGAAGATGAGCATGCTCTTCACAAGCAGGACCCTGTGCCGGAAATGCTTGAAGAAGGTGTAAAATCCCGTGAGCAGTATGGCAGAGATGGTACCAGGAGGCGAGTAAAAGTGAAGAAGAACCTCCTTATGTGGGACGAGACCCTCTTTCGTGACCCTGATGTCTTCGAGATCGACTACGTTCCCGAGCAGTTCAACTTCCGTGAGACCCAGATGAGGGAACTTGCATTCCAGATAAAGCCTGGATTGAGAGGGGGAAGGCCCCTCAATACCATATGCAGGGGTCTTCCCGGGACTGGCAAGACCACGAGTGTAAAGAAACTTTTCACGGAGATCGAGGAGACCACGAAAAAACTTATTCCCATCCATATCAATTGCCAGATTGACAATACCAAGTTCGCAATCTTCTCCCAGATATATCGAAAGCTCTCGGGACATCTCCCCCCGGCATCCGGGACATCGTTCAAACAGGTCTTCGATGCAATCGCAAGAATCCTTGCAAAAGAGGAACAGGTTCTCCTTGTCGCACTCGACGATGCAAATTATCTCCTGTATGAGAACGAGATAAACAAGGTCCTGTATACCCTGCTCCGCTCACACGAGGCATATCCCGGCACTCGGGTGGGTGTGATTGTAATCGTCAGCGATATGGACGTTGATATGGGAAAGGAGGTGGATGCACGTGTATCATCGGTCTTCCGCCCCACTGAGATCTACTTCCCCCCCTATACCATCGACGAGTCGAGAACAATTATCGGAGAACGCGTGATGCAGGGGCTCTATCCCGGATGCCTTTCCCAGGCCATGTTTGACCTCGTCGTCGAACAGACACAGAAGAGTGGGGATCTCAGGGTAGGGGTTGACCTGCTGAAAAGGGCTACCCTCAACGCCGAGAAGAGGGCGAGCAGGGTTATCGAGCGGGAGGACATCTGCAGTGCATATACTATTTCACGCTACCTTCACCTCTCTTATTCCGTCAAGACATTGAGGACCGAGGAGAAGGCACTGCTTGCGGCGCTTGCTGCCCATGCCGGAAGCGGCGGGGAGATGAATGCAGGAGAGGTCTATAAATCTGTAAAAGAGGGATCAACGCTTGGATATACCCGTTTTTATGAAATCGTAAAAAAATTCGATGCCATGCGGCTGGTGAACCTCGAATACAGGGAGGGGAAAGGCCGGACAAGGGTGATAAGCCTCAGGTACGATCCGGTAAAAATTCTCGAATATCTCTCCTGATCTTTTTTATATTAAAATCGCATGTGCAATTTTCATTTTGCATGCGTATGTCTCGATGGAAATCATGTGATTTTTTATAAAACGAACATTTGATAACTCTTATCACTTCCAGAGTTATGTTCTATGGTAAAGGGGGTACTCCACGTGCTCAGTGTAAACGAACTTGCCCTTGAGATTTTTGAAAACCTGGCGGAATACGCCGAAGAATTCAACGCCGCATACCATGAACTTGATAACGGGGCCCGTATCATCGATTGCGGGGTTAGCACCCGGGGCGGCTATGCCGCAGGTCGTGCCTTCACCGAGATCTGCATGGGTGGGCTGGGAGAAGTCAACTTCAGAATGGCCAATATTTTGGAGTTCCCCCTTCCCTTCATCGATGTCTTCACCGATTTCCCGTCAGTCTCATGCCTTGGCGCCCAGAAAGCAGGATGGACGATCAAGCATAATAATTATTTTGCAATGGGGAGCGGCCCTGCAAGAGCCTTATCCCTCAAACCCAAGCACACCTTCGAAGTCATAGGATACGAGGATGATTTTGATTCAGCGGTGATAGCACTCGAGAGCGACCACCTTCCGAATGGCGAGGTTATGGAGAAGATAGCGGAGGACTGCCACGTTGACGTCGGAAATGTCTGTGCTGTTGTGGCACCCACGGCATCAATCGTAGGTTCCATCCAGGTTGCAGGCAGGTGCGTGGAAACTGCCATATACAAACTGAACGAGCTCCACTTCGATACCAGGAAGATAAGCGCAGCATTCGGCTGTGCACCGCTTCCCCCGGTCAGAGGGTCGAAACTGGCTATGGGTGTCACGAATGATGCGACCATATACCATGGGCGGATCATGCTCACCATGAAAGCTCCTGAGATAAAGGACTACCTCGAAAAGATCCCGAGTAACAAATCAAAGGGATATGGAAAGCCGTTCAACGATATCTTCAAGGAGGCGGGCTATGACTTTTACAAGATCGATACCTCCCTCTTCTCTCCCGCGGAAGTGGTAATCAACGAGACCTCTGAAGGTGTCGTGTATCACTGCGGTGCAGTCAACCCGACCGTGACGCTCAAGTCGTTCGGGCTCACCTGATCCGGTCGTTTCGTGTAGATATGCCCGCAGGCTCCTTGCGGGCTTCGTTTTTCTTTTCACACCGCTGCCCTTTGAAAGGTTGTTCTCCGGATATACCCAGATTATCCCCGGGATATACCGTGATCCTTACCATCAGGGACAACAATCTCAGCATCAAGGAACGAGCAGCCGATATGGACACACTCCGGGATGCCTGGAACAGGGATTATTCAGTGAGGGGTCGGCGCTGGGCAGGATTATCTGAAAGACTCCCCCCTGTCTCTGGATCCGACCGGGTGCTCGAAATCGGCTGCGGCGACGGGAAGACGCTCGTTGCGCTGGCGGGAACTGGACGATCACCCCCTGGCAATGATGGGGAGGGTCCTGAAATAGTGGGCCTTGATTTCTCCATGGCGGCCCTCCGCCTGTGTTCCCATGCTGCAGGGGGGTATGCAAATATCACTCTTGTGTGCGCCGATGGTTCTAGCCTCCCGTTCGCTGATTCTTCCTTTGATACCGTGCTTCTCATCCATGTTCTTGGCCATGCCCTATATCCTTCAAGGGTATTGATTTGCCAGGAGGCGGAAAGGGTGGTCCGGACGAAAGGTTTGATCATCATCCGTGTCTTTTCGGCGAACGACTTCCGTGCGGGAAAAGGGGAGGAGATCGAAGAGAGGACCTATCTCCGCGGCGACGGCACCTTCACCCATTATTTTCACAAAGATGAGATCTCTTCTTTCAACCCGTTGCTTTCCGTGCTATCCATTGAGACCTGCTCCTGGAACCTTAAAATCCGTGGGACAACCTACCCCCGGGAAGAGTTCCATGCAATTCTTAGGAAAGATAATTCATGATCATCTACAGCGACGGTCCCATTGAGAGAGACGAGATGTGTGAAATCCGATGGATGAATTTAATACCCTCACGGGTGAAACTTTCAGGCTGTTCCGGGCCCGTGGTCTAGTCGGTTATGACGTCGCCCTTACACGGCGGAGGTCGCCGGTTCGAATCCGGCCGGGCCCATATTCTCTTCTTTTGGTGATCAGGGGATTGGTTTGTATTGCGTTTTTGTATTCTTTAGGGACATACTAAGCCAATCTCCGGGTTATCCTGAAATATTTTGAAATTTCAGGCTTGGGTTATCATTTCTTCCATTGTTGATGAACCTTACAATACCCCCTTTGATACCTCCTGCACAGACCGGTCTGGTGGCTGGTAAAGGTATTTCAGGATACTCCAGGATTTAAAAAAATCAGAAAACCAAAAATTATATAAAGAAGAGCATGCGGCACCATACGAAAATGATAAAAAAATTAATCGGATATTATGCGTTCTCTGGTAAATCTGTCCCATCATCCTGCTTGAAATGATGAGAGAATGATTTTTTGACGAAAATAAAAAATTGTTGAATATTTGTTGTTTTTTTATTTTGTTCGTTTTTCTTAGTTTTTTTTACTTGCGAAACCATAAGGCTCCCGTTTGGCAATTCCGTCTTAAAATGTCTGACGCATGCAAAAAGAGACCTGAAAAATCCACTTTGGACTGCTGCATTTATATAGATGAAGATGAAATGAAATTTTTGGTGCACCGTTCAGCGGGCGACGCCTGCCTGAAAAAGCACTATACAATCAAGGTGGCATCAATATAGGCAGTACTCCAGGCTTTCATTGACGGGGCGCTTCTCGGTACACCAGAATGAGATATCACATTGTGATAAAAAATGTATCGGATCGCATCGGGCCGCCCGCCCCGGTGCTCTCCATAAAAAATTCAGAATTGCCTTCTTCTTTCAAATATCTTATTAATTAAGCGTTCAATCTTATTTTTGCCCACAATCCAGCAAATAAATCATGGATGATGATGAGAACAAACGCGCCCAGATCAATCGGTATGAAGAGTATGGATATTCAACTACCCATAGCGTTCACGATTGCCCCGTGGAATCATCATGCCGATGCCAGATTTCCAGTGATTGTTGAATTTTGATGGGGCAGTCTACGATTTGGAGTATGACAGCAGCTCAAAGATTCTTTCAATTTCCCAACATAGAATCAAAGGTAGTGGTGTGGTCCATAAAAAACACCTCAGTCACGCAGGATCTATCCCATAGTGTGCCAAAAAAGGTAGTTGCGAGACTGTCATTTATAGAGGAAAGTTCCCTTCACCCTGGTATGGCAACGCATTATTTCTGATTCGAGTTGCCCGCAAGAGAGAGAAAGGGATGGGAGATATTCCAGACGTTTTCCTGTTATTTCATAATTTCAAGGAGTGTGATGGTTGCCTCAAGCTGACGTCCCGCAAGGGGATGATTTTGATCGACAGTAGTGTTTTCATCGGTGATATTCGTGAACCTATAATACACCACGGTATTATCCGGCAGCTGGTAGTGGAAAATCACGCCCTCGATTCCCGGGTATTTCAGCCGGGTAAACTGTCCCCTCTTCTCAAGTTCACCGAGGATGGCCCCGAGGTATTCCGAATTAATCTCACCCACAAGACTCTCGTTCCTGACGCCATATGCCTGCTCAGGCGGTATAATGACCGTCTTGGTCTGACCCGGATTCATACCCAGCACTGCATTTTCAAATCCTGTGATCATCTGGCCAGAGCCAACAACAAAAACCAGCGGGGTCGAATTCTCATTGCTTTCAAATACGGGACCACCGGGAAAGGCCATCCTGTAAGTGACTTTTACCATATCCCCCCGTGATGCTCCCTGCGATCCGGTTGAAGTACATCCTGAAGCAAGCACCATGACACCCAGAATTGCAGCGATTGCCATTCCAATACCGATCCAGTGTGAAATCTGGTCTTTCCCCTTGATATCTCTCATACCAATCCATTTCGAATTGCTCAGTCATAATTCCTGCGGGACTGAACAGCAATGAAATGTCGTCAAAATCGCCTTTTATACAAGGATTTTACCCTAAAGATACCCAAATCGAATTGTATTTAACATGATAGCCCTTATTTACATGAGAGACGCGAATAAATGCGCGCTGATGGAGAACTGTCATGACAGAGCACGAATACAAGACGGCCGATGTCGCGGGGAAGAAGGTGCAGTGGGACCCCGAGCAGCTCCGTAAGATCCAGGAGCATCCCTGCTTCTCGGAGAAAGCCTGCCACGCGTTCGGGCGATGCCACGTCCCGGTTGCCCCGAAGTGCAACATTCAGTGTAATTACTGTATCAGGGACTTTGACTGCGTGAACGAGAGTCGTCCCGGGGTAACATCTAAGGTTCTCAATGCGAAAGAGGCGGTGGCACTTGTTCGCGAAGCGATACAGAAATTCCCATATATCAAGGTCATCGGTATCGCGGGACCAGGTGAGCCGCTTGCAAATGAGGAGACCTTTGAGACCCTGCGAATCTTGAAAGAGGAATTTCCAAATGTGATCAAATGTTTAAGTACCAATGGTCTTCTCCTCCCCGAAAAGATTGATTTGCTGCAGAAATACGATGTCGGTAATGTCACGGTCACTCTCAATGCCATCGATCCCGAGATTGGAGCAAAAATTTACCAGTTCATCGATTACAAGGGAAAGCGGTATGAAGGGCTTGAAGGAGCAAAGATCCTCCTTAAAAATCAGCTTGATGGGATCAGGATGGCCGTCGAACGGAAGATGATCGTGAAGATCAATACGGTGTATATCCCCGGTATCAACGAGGATCACATCCCGGAAATTGCGAAAAAGGTAGGTGAAATGGGTGTCTACAACTTCAATGTTATCCCGCTCATTGCACAGTACCGTTTCTCCCATATCACTCCGCCAACCCCCGAAATGAAGAGAAAGATGCAGGATGCGTGTGCACCATACGTCCGCCAGATGAGGCACTGCCAGCGCTGCCGTGCCGATGCCATAGGAAAGCTGGGTCAGGACGTTCAGGGCTGTCTCTATAGCACATAAAAACCCGGATCCTCTTTTTTCATCCAGAGCTTTTCCAGGTATTATCCAGAGCCTGATGTTGTGGATTTCACAATAACCCGGACGCGGGATGGTACTCCTTTTTCTTGTTTCCCGCAAGAAAGTGCATCATGACCGTCCCGGGAGATATCGTCCATGTCGCTATAAGCGATGAATTCAGGGAATGCCAGAAATGCGGATATGACCGCGGATTTCACACCACGCTTGTCCGGATTGCCGCCGGCCGCCAGCATTTCCGTGTGCTCTTGATCTGCCCCGAATGCGGAACCAGGTATGATGCCCGCTGGGTGACGGAACTTTAAGGGCTTTTTTCAGTCGCCCTCGTGTATGAGAAAGAAAGATAATCATTCCATTTCTGTCTCCCAGGGTTGTGTGTCCGGGATGCCTCTCCAATGTCACCCGAAAATACCTGCAACTTTTTTTTTAAAAAAATAACCACATGATTTCCCATTCGAGCCATACGAGTCTAAAATGAGAATGGCGGGGCCATTCCTGGATTGACATTATTTTCATTAAAAGGGGGGGTATTTCTTACTTGTTGCTGATAAGTCCGTCAAGGGTGGTGATGACCGGTGAGAGAGGTTCCGGTATACCTGTTGTCTCGGTGGTGATCACACGGTTTCCTACCACCAGGGTATAGGTGAAATAGTCAGCCCCCTGTTGAGGTGCAGGGTATGCGTCTTTCAGGGATGGGATGTCCGCGTCACGGATCAATCCGCGCAGGATTTCGAGGTCTCCGGGAGAGAGAATAAATGCACCAGAACCCGCCCTGGTTGAGTAGACCACCTGGCCATCGCTGAACACCACAATATGGTCCGATACCCCTGCAATCCCTCCTGTTCTCTGGTAATCCACCAGAACCCCGGGAGGTTGGGGAACCTCGGGGTTTTGTGGGGTCTCGTTGCTGCACCCTGCAAAGAAGAGGAGGAGAATCAGGATAAGGATGGTATAAATCCCTGTCCCACCAAGATTCAGCCCCCCTTGTGCCGGTGGTATGCTGGGCAGAGATATCTTTTTCATGCAGAAAACAGCCTCAAAGAGAGTTATCTCCGGGAAAAATAAAGGTTTAGGCTTTTCCTGGTCCCTCTTCTGGGTGGGTTGTTCATTCTGGTCTGCCAGGGGCTGCTGCAATGAAGATGAAAAAGGAGAGCGCGGGTTAAATTTCCCTATATCTCCAGAATGTCCCCAGATCCGCCTTTCTGGCCTTTCTTTCCAGGGCTTATATCCTCTATGGTCCGGATAAGTCCATCCACTTTGGGATTTGAGAAGATTTCCTGGAATGCCCTGAGCTCCCCGCCGCTCATCACCATGACTCCCTTTTTCTTCATGGGAATTCCCTTCTCTCCTACTGGATTGATCTCAATAGCGAGGGATGGCGCCCTGCTCTTGGTACCGGGAAGCTTGATGATCGAGACGCCTTTCACAGAGGTGTTTTTCCTCTCCCAGTCATCCCCTGTCTCGAGAAATGCACGCAGAGTATCGTTCAGTTCCATGGGGAAGAGATCGGAAACTGAGTATAAAAAACCCTGTGGTTTGCGGTGTGAAAGAGCGCCTGCCCTTTTTAGATCTTTTTTTACGAACCGTTCCACTTCTGTGGTTTAGGATTGATGTTCCTCATCGCCAGTCTTTAAAACCCTTGCAGGCTGATAGAAAGTGCATCCTGTTGATCTCATGGTCTCGATCACCCTGCGCAAGAATCAGCCTTTTAACCTGGATCTAACCCTCAGCTGCGGACAGGTCTTCCGCTGGGAAAAGGACGGGAGAATATGGAGAGGGGTTGTGGGCGATTCCTGCATCTCAATACAACAGAGAGGACGCGTCCTCTCCTTTCGGGGTGCCAAACCGGAATTTATCAGCAGGTACTTCCAGCTCGATGAAGACCTCCCGGGAATTCTTGACTCAATTGACAGGGATCCGGTCATCCACGCTGCCATATCGCGGTGCATGGGGCTCCGCATTATCCGCCAGCCTGCCTGGGAATGCCTGGCCTCCTATGTCATAGCAACATATGCCAACATCCCCGGGATCAAGAGAAGGATATCGAAATTATGCCAGTGCTATGGGGAACCCTTACCCGGTCCCGGTATTGAGATCTTTTCCTTTCCCCGTGCACACTCGATCGCCTATCAGGATCCCTGCAGGATATCCGAATGCCGCCTCGGCTACAGGGCACCATACCTCCTCGAAACCGCAACTATGATCGCAGGTGACCCGGACTGGGAGGAGAGGATCCTTGAGTTGCCCTACGAAGATGCCAGAAAAGAGCTTTTACATCTGAAGGGGGTGGGAAAAAAGGTTGCTGACTGCGTGCTTCTTTTCGCATTCGGAAAAAAAGAGTCCTTCCCTGTTGATGTCTGGATCCAGCGTATTCTGGAGACCCGGTATCTTGGAACAAAACCCCCGTCCGCCTACGACAGGTGCAGTCGTTTTGGAAGGGATCATTTTGGAGAATATGCAGGGTATGCCCAGGAATACCTGTTCTGTGACAGGGCTGCCATCACAAAAAATGAGATGATTGGGAATCAGGTCCCGGTCTCCCAGCCGGACAGATAATCCGTCTGGGCAGGGGTGAGCACATCAATTGCAATTCCGAGGGAGGCCAGTTTTTTCCTGGCAACCATATCATCTATCTCGGCTGGCACATCGTACACTCCCGGCTGGAGAGACCGTCCGTGGGTTATGATATGGCGGGCACAGAGAGCCTGCAGGGCAAAACTTAAGTCCATGACCTCGATAGGATGACCCATTCCCTTTGGTATAGCCAGATTCACAAGGCGGCCTTCTGCAAGGACATGGACATCTTTTTTACCTAGCCTGTACGTATCAATGCCGTCACGCCTTGTGACGGTCCGTGCGTGCTTCTCCAGCCACAGTATGTCGATCTCCACATTGAAATGTCCAGCATTGGCAAGCACAACCCCGTTTCGCATCTTTGGAAAGTGCGCTTCGGTAATCACCGACGTGTTCCCCGTGGTTGTGATGAAGATCTCCCCAACCTCCGCAGCGCTGTCCATCGGCATGACCATGAATCCGTCCATGTACGCTTCGAGTGCACGGCGGGGATCCACTTCGGTAACGATGACCCTGGCGCCCAGCCCGTGCAGTTTTCTTGCAAGGCCTCTGCCGCAGAACCCGTATCCGGCAACGACCACGGCTTTGCCTGCAATCAGCATGTTGGTGGTCAGCATGATGGCAGAGAGCGCACTCTCCCCGGTGCCGTGGACGTTGTCAAAGAACCGTTTCATGGGGGTATCATTCACCGCGATGACCGGGAAATTGAGCTTCCCCTCACTGGCCATCGCCCGTAACCGGTGCACACCCGTCGTTGTTTCCTCACATCCCCCGATCACATCGGGGAGAAGATCTGTCCTGGCGGTATGCAGCCTGTGGATAAGATCCATGCCATCATCGATAGTCACCCTCGGGCGTGCATCCAGGACGCGATCGATGGCTGCGTAATATTCTTCTGTACTGGCTCCGCGTTTTGCAAAACAGTGCACCCCGGGAACTCTCCCGAGTGCGGCAGCAACATCATCCTGGGTACTTAAAGGATTGCAGCCGGTAATGTACACTTCTGCACCTCCGGCAGCCAGAGTTTCCACGAGGCAGGCGGTCTTTGCCTCCACGTGAAGAGCCATTCCTATGCGTATCCCCCGGAACGGTTGTTCCCGTACAAAATCCTCGCGGATTGAGGAGAGCACCGGCATATACTGCCGGGCCCATGTCATCTTCTTCTCGCCTGAATCCATGAAGTTGTATCCTACCGGGACGTAATCTCTTCACCCGGCTTTTTCTCTTATGCAATCATCCCGCAACAAAGATAAAACCCGTCATGTCATCTGGCATAATCCTCTTATCTCTGCACTCCCTACCCTTCCACTATGACGCTTACCCGTCGAATAATACCCTGCCTTGACTTGAAGGATGGGAGAGTGGTAAAGGGAACTCATTTCCTGTCATTACGGGATGCCGGGGATCCCGTGGAACTTGCACAGCGGTACAATGATCAGGGAGCAGACGAGGTGGTGTTCCTCGATATCACAGCCTCGAAAGAGCAGCGCGGGACCATTATCGAGGTAATAAAGCGTGCCGCCGACCAGCTCTTTCTTCCTCTCACAGTCGGCGGGGGTATCCGGTCGGTTGATGATATCCAGCAGATCCTCCGGGCCGGGGCAGACAAGGTGAGCATCAATACGAGCGCAGTTCACGACCCCACCCTTTTGAGCAGGGGAGCAGAGAAGTTCGGGACCCAGTGTGTTGTCCTCGCCGAAGACGTTCGGAGAAACTTTTCACCGAACCCCGAGGCCACACCGATTATCCTCCCTGACGGGCAGACCTGCTGGTATGAGGTCGTCATCTATGGGGGGAGCAAACCCACCGGCATTGATGCCGTGAAGTGGGCGAAGGATGCAGAAGAACGGGGGGCTGGTGAGATCCTCCTCACCAGCATGGAGACTGATGGTACAAAGAACGGGTTTGATATCCCCATTACTTCAGCCATCTCCGAAGCGGTAGGAATCCCAGTGATCGCGAGCGGCGGCGTGGGGACACTCGAGCACTTCTACGACGGTTTTGTGTACGGAAAGGCAGATGCATGCCTGGCGGCAAGTGTCTTCCACTACGGGGAGATGACCGTCAGGCAGGTCAAGGAGTACCTAGCCCTGAAGGGTATCCCGGTACGGCTCTGAGATCGATCTCAACCGCTGCAACGGAGTGCTCGAGTTCGAAAGCGTTCAGCACCGCCGGGTGAATCTCACCAAAGGTTCCGGCAACCCTGCCCTCCAGAATGAGGTTTCCCCTCCTCCCTTCCAGAAATGCCGGGTCTCCTGACTCCCCCGGGGTATAGGGTATTGACAGTTCCCGGGACAGTGCATCCGCAACTGCATAGGCCTCGGAGAAATCCGCTCCCGGGTGGAGTGAGACGAAGGCAGCTCTCTGGTATGTTTCAAGTTCCTCGACCACATCTCCTACCGCAAAGAGCCTCTGGGGGAGTTCACGATGCCGGTTGAACTGGAGCGTCTCCAGGAGGAGTGGGAGGATCCCGGTCCTGACCATTGTGTTCTCCTCAGTGATAGGGTGAAGGACACAGAGAGTCCCGGGAACTACGGGGTGCTGCATCCTGGTATACATCACCCTTTCGCTGGTGAGGGTGAACGGAATAACCTCCTGGTATCCGAGGCCTGAACCGAGTGCCCTGACACATGAAGCGATAGTGATAACCGGGTGTGCCTTGCCGATTGTGAAGGTAGGGGGAAGCTCGGCCCTGACATTCTCATACCCAAAGGCAATGGCAGCATCCTCAAAGATATCCCAGTCATGCATGATATCTGCCCTGTAACAGGGGACTGTCACTCTTACCTTGTCATCGCCGGCAGGCTCGGCTGAATAGCGCATCCTGTGCAACAGGAGGGAAAGTTCTGCAGGTGTCACTTCAATTCCCAGCAGTGCACTGCATTCCCTGGCACTCACCAGCCGGGTGGTGGGGGCGAGCGTGGGCATGAACGTGCCATTCACTTCCACGCTCTCGATCCTCCCGCCCGCATCCGCCAGGGCTGTGCAGAGGATATTCACCGCGGTCATCACCGCCCGTTCATCGGTTCCCGTCGTATCGAGGAGAAGGTTCCTCGATTCACCTGTGACACGCGTGAGTTCTCCATTGATGATAGGGGGAAACGAGAGAACCTGGTTGCAGGCATCAACGATAAGCGGAAACCTTTGGAAATCTCTCACGATACCGGCATAGGCTCGCCCCTTGGGGTGTTCCTCGAGGATCTCCTCCATGGTCATCTCCCTATCATAGTCAAGCGGAACGAATGCCCGGGTCCTCTCCTCGGCTATGTACCTGAACGGGGGAGTGACCCGGTCAAGGTCATGAATCCCGATTGCTACTTTGCTCCGGCCACGGCCGAGCGCCCAGTGGAGAGCCTCCTGAAGGCCCATGAGTGAGAGAATCGCCTCTTCATCAAGGGATATATCCCTTATAACCGCAGTTCCGAGGTAAGGTCGTATCGAGGCCAGCCCGGGATCAACCGAGAAACTGATCCCGGAAGGAGTCACATTGTAGCCGGGAAGCCCCGTCTCAATACCGAGAAAGCCCTTCATTGCCCTCGCAACTCCTTCGACAGAAAAGAGGTCGGGGCGAGAGGGGAAGAACTCCACATCCACGTGGTTTTCCTCAATACGCTCGATGTCAGATCCCAGCATGGGAAGCCGTTTAAGGATCGTCTCTTTGTCGGCTCCTGTGAGCCTCTCCAGGTAACGGTAATAGAGGCTTATGACTGCCATCTCATTTCCCTCCAGGGCTCTTCTGGAGAGGACTCCACAACGGTGTCTCCCTGACAAGGTCGATATCGGTCCTGTACAGCTGACGGAGGTCTTTCAGACCCAGTCTGAGCATTGCAACCCGGCTCACACCAAGACCCCATGCAAGTACAGGGTACCTGATCCCCCATGGCGCCCTCACTTCTTCCCGGAATATTCCCGCACCCCCCATCTCAACCCATCCAAGGCCGTCAACAAAGACCTCGGGTTCCACGGAGGGCTCGGTATAGGGGAAGTAACCTGGCCTGAACCGGACCCCTTCGAAGCCCATGCGCCCGTAGAACTCTTTCAGGAAACCAAGCAGGTGGCGGAATGTCACATCTTTATCCATGACTATCCCTTCAAGCTGCTCAAACTCCGCCAGGTGGGTCGAATCGATGGATTCTCTCCTGTAAACCCTCCCGATACAGAAGACCTTGACAGGCGGTTCCGGATGCGAGACAAGGTGCTGGATAGAAAGGCTGGTGGTATGGGTGCGAAGAACGCATTGCTGAGCCTTGTCTTTCGTCCAGTTACCACCCCAGCCTGTGGACGAAGTGGTGCCTCCGTGAAGGTGCATATCCTTCACCTTCTCATACCCGGGTGGGAGGGGGACCGTTTCCTTGAGAAAGAATGTGTCCTGCATCTCCCTGGCAGGGTGATCCTGAGGCTGGAAGAGTGCATCGAAGTTCCAGAACGAACTCTGTGCAAGACCACCGTAGATCTCGGCAAATCCCATCTCGAGAAGAATTTGTCGCATTTCATCCAGTAATCTCTGATAGGGGTGAACCTTGCCGGGATAGATCTTTCTTGGAAGTGTTCCAAGGCCATAATGTCTCAGGTGCAGATCCTTCCACGATCCCCCTATGATCTGCTCCCTTGTAAGGGTGCCCACTTCAGGCTGGATCTTGAGCCCCGACTTTGCCAGGGCATAGCCTTCAGGTGTCAGGGTGATGAGATACTTCGTCCCCTGATGCTCGGTGAGAAGCCCCCGTTTTACCAGGACAGCGATCCCGGGACCACCGCGTGAAGGATCTTTGAGGGCAATCTCATCCTCGCCAGGCATATCCTTCCCTGTCTTCTCAACCACTCCATCCCGCACTACAGCCCACCCTTTCTTGCGCATCTGTCCTATTCCCACACGGGAAAGAGGGTGCTTTGTCAGATCGGACATAGGAATGCGATCCTTGAAACTCTGAAGAAGCTGCCTTTCAGGGAGCCCTTCCCTTGCATAACGGCTTCCTTCATCGGTGTGGGCATAGCGGGTGGTGACTTCTTTCTCAAGGAGAACGAGACCACGCCCTGCAAGGAGCATGGCGAACTGGATGACTGACTCCGCAGATGTCTCCATCGCCCTGGCCAGTGTAGCAGGATCGGATTTCTTCAGCGGTTCCAGGACTTTGATGAGTCGTTTTTCATTGAGGGATAGATCCATCTTACTCAACCTTCACCATATGTGCTGATGCCTCCATTTTCTCCCGAAAATCCCGGACAAAGGCCAGAACCCGCTCTGCAGTCTCTTTTTTGCACTGCCCGCAAAGAAGCTCCCCACCAAGGCATCGTCTCCGTATCTCAGCAAGTTCACTATCGTCTTCTACCATATGGAACAGATTCAGAAGGAAGAGGGGACACCTGTCTGGTTCCCCGCCCTGCTCTTTCTGTTCCGCAAGGGTGGCGCGTCCACCTGTGAGGGCTGCCATTACCTTTTTCCTCACCACTTCATCAGGCTCTGTAAAGGTGATGGTGCTCTCGGGCACGCTGCTCGACATCTTTCCTCCCTGAAGACCCGGTATAAACCGGTGATATGTCGAAGAAGGCGTGAAAAATCCGAACCCCCCATGGGAGATCTCAATCCTCCGTACCTCCGCACTCACGTCAACACACCTCCCGCCAGGAATGTCAACGTGAGCTTCATATTTCTTCGATCCCGGGTATCTCCTGTAGACTTCTTCAAGGGCTTCCGGAGGGGCATCCTTTGAACGGACACTGATGTATCCTTCCCTCTCTTCCACCGTGAACATCCGCAGTTTGTGGGCGACGCCCCTCGTCAGACGGATGTGCGGGTCCTGGTCAATACCCACCGGGACAACTGTGGGTGCGGGCATGCTCTCAATCTGGGGGTAGAGGATATCGGCAACCTGGGTGATCACACTCTCTGCATGGGCAAGCGCAGTCTCATCAGAAAAACCATATATTGCCTGTAGTTCAGAGAAATTCACCCTTGTCGCTGCCTCGAACGCAAGATCGAGGAGTCGCTTGTTTCTGCTCTGGAAGTAGGTTTTGCCATGGTATCCAAGGGCATAGAGGCACTGCAGGTATTCCTTCCCATATTCATCGCATTTCCGCCATGGGATATCCCGAACCGCGTGAGCTTCCCTGTCTGCGACAGTGATATATCCGGTTCCCCCTTGCTGAACATGCCATACCACCTCTTTCATCACCATCAGGTGACCAAGATGTGGGTGACCGGATGGCATGAACCCGGTCAGGATGTGGAACGGCTTTTTATCCCTGATGGCTTCCGCAATAACCCGGTAATCGCGGTGACCCACCACTACGCCCCTTCCGATGAAGGAAGGGTTGGTAGGGAGAATGCCATCGATACTCCCTATAGGCTCGATTCCAAACATTGAGAAGAGCTTTTCAATATCTTCGGAAGGCTGGCTGGACCAGGGATTCATGGGTGTTTGCATGCTTTACCTACTCACAGTTTAATACGGGCGAATTCCACATACTGGATATCTTTACTATTTTCGCATCCGAACAACATCTTCTTTTTCACACTGTGTGCAAGGCGGACAGATCTCGAGATGGCACTCATGGGAAGGGATGCGCTATCTGGGAGTGCCTGTACCAGCATCTCTGAATGGACCTTCTTGCCAGAATATACACGGAAATGGTGACCGAATTTGTACCCGGTACGGGGCACGTATCCCCTGTGCCGAAGATCTTCGTATACACGGACCTTCTCAGGAAATTCGGTGTCCGATTCACGGGCCATGCCATAATAGGTCCCGGGATCGATACGCTCTCCCTCCCCGGAGAGGGAAAGTCTCCCGGAACGCATCAGGCTGATAATCTCCAGGGGAGCGAGGACCAGACGCCCGGGATCGAGTTGCATCCCGTAGGTCCCCTTCTCATTCTGATGGACGATTGCATACCTCCCCACCAGTTCCCCTTTAAGCGGCCTTGCGAAATCCTCATCGCCCGTTTCCTGGAGGTGCTGCACCTTTATCTCATAGTAGGTAAGCTCGTTTTCGTCGTCAACAACGGCAAGTACATGTTGTTTCCGCAGGTTGATTGATGCCGATACTTCCTTGACAAGGCCTGAAAACTCGATCATGTCGCGCTCGGAGATTACCCTTACGAGGTACTGGGACTGGCCTGTTCCAGGTCTCTGGCCCCTGCGGAACACCCTGAAATCGTGAGGGCCGGTCTGGACAACGTACCCGCGTTCCCTCAGGTCACGGTACACCAGGAAGCTCCGAATGAATCCTGAATTCTGTGCGTATACGGCAAGCAGGCGATCGAAAGAATACCCTGAGATCTCGAGGCGGCCGCGGTGCAGAAGGTAAAGGGCCTCTTCAGGGGCGAGGCGAAGGCCATCCTTTTCTGGCCTCCCGTACCCGCTCTGGTCGTAGAGGGACCGGCCTTCGGGACCGAGCCGGACCCAGGTGCCGTCAAACGAGCCTTTCATCTGGTAATTATTCGTAGGGGGCGTTGATAATAACATGTGGCGCCGCGGTATGCCTTATGGATTGGAAAAACCAAGAATTACAGGAATATATCACCCTTAAGGATTACCTTTTATTGAACCCGGAATCTTCATTTAAAGATTTTTAACTATTATTTTTAAAATTTGAGACTTACAATTAAAGCGCGAGGGGGCAAGGCCCCGGAACGTGATGCAATACATAAGTATTACCTTTGTAGTACTTTTTTGGAAAAAGGCGTCCATAAAAGGAAGAACTTATACCATAAGGTCAGGAAACCTCTCTTTTCAGAGATCCATACGGGGAGCCTTTGATACAGGATCTTTGAGGAAAGACCGGAATGATGATCAATTGTGCGGGATTTCTCGAACGTTCCCGGGTCAACGGACCGGGAGAGAGGGCTGTGCTCTGGGTACAGGGATGTTTCTTACACTGCCCCGGGTGCTTCAACCGGTCATTATGGTCATTCAAAAAGAACCACCTTGTCCGTGCTTCGGATATTGCCGACACCGTCCTCTCTCTCCCTGGAATTGACGGGATCACCTTTTCGGGAGGAGAACCATTCTGCCAGGCACTTCCCCTCGCCGATGTTGGGGAACTGGTCCAGAAAGAGGGTCTCACCGTGGTCACATTCAGCGGTTTTCCATCCGACACACTCATCTCAACGAAGAAAAGATCCTGGAAAGAACTGCTCAAAGTGACAGATCTCCTTGTTGCTGGTCCTTATATCAGGGAATGCACCAGCGGGATTTCGCTATGCGGCTCGACAAACCAGGAGCAGATTTTCCTTTCAGAGAGGATCCCGATGAAAACCTTCCCCGACTGTATTGGGAGAACAGTGGAATACACCATCAGTTCCCAGGGAGAGATAACCACAACAGGATTCCCTGAATCGTACCTCTTCCATCATGAAACGGGGTGCATCTGAATTATGTCGCATTTCAGCAGGATCAAGACTACATTTCGCAACAGGTCAGTCCTCTCCACATGCCTTAAGGATATGGGTTACCATGTCCAGGAGGGCGGGACGATCCGAGGGTATCACGGAATACAGAAGGTGGATCTGGCAGTGATGGGAAAGAACGGGTATGGAGTAGGGTTCGTGCAGAATACCGATGGGTGTTATGATCTGCTCGCGGATTCATGGGGAGTCAAAGGAAGAGACCGGAAGATACAGGATGCCCTTGAGAGGGATTACCCCAGGATCCAGCAGAGATACGCGAGAATGCTGGTGCGTGAGCAGACTGAACGGGAAGGATACAGTATTGTCGAGGAAGTGGAGCAGGAAGACGGATCGGTTCGTATTGTTGTAAGGAGGTGGACATGAGAGATCAGTCGTGGGATGGTGAGATCCCTGCACAGATCGATCTCTGCCTGAGAGCACGTATCACACTCCTTATACTTCATACAGCTGAAGAAGAGCGGGCGATACGAATTCTGAAGGAGGTCTGTGGACAATTCCATCCCCCACGACCCCTCGTCTCGTGGGACCTTGTTGAAGGCTTCCAGGGGACCAACGGTGTGCCCTCAAGAACGTCTGCCGTACGGGATCCCCTCATCGCCCTTGACGAGATGGAAAAGACGGACGAAGCGGCAGTCATCGTCCTCAAGGACTTCCACGAGTTCTGGACCAATCCGGCCGTAAAGCGGAAACTGCGGAACCTGGCTCAAAAGTTCCGTTTTTCCAGGAGGACCATGATCGTGGTCACTCCTGCCCTGAAAGTCCCTGAGGAGATCCGGGATAACGGAGTTGTGCTCCATGTCCCGCCCCCTTCCGCGAAGGAACTTGAACAGGAACTCGACCGTCTTTTACAGGGAAGCGGCGTTCCCGACTCCCTGACACCGCTCGGGAGGGAAAAATTGATCCAGGCTGCTCTTGGCATGTCCCTCAACCAGGCCTGCAGGTCTTTTTCCAAGGCTATCGTGCGTCACGGGCGGCTGGATGATCGCGATATTGACGCAATTGTGGCAGAGAAGAAGGATATCCTCTCACAGAGCGAAGCACTGGAATTTTTCAGCATCACCGAGACTGCCGACAATGTGGGGGGACTTTCAGTACTCAAGGAATGGCTTCATCTGAGAGAGCGAGCTTTCTCCCGGGAGGCTCGTGACTACGGGCTGCCCTCTCCCAAAGGGATTGCCCTTATCGGTATCCCGGGGACGGGGAAGAGTCTCACCGCCAAGATGATTGCAGGCATGTGGAGGCTTCCGCTTCTCAGGCTTGATGTGGGTGCCCTTTTCGGAAGCCTGGTCGGAGAATCTGAGGAGCGGACACGAAAAGCCCTCGCTCTTGCGGAGACTATCTCCCCGTGCATCCTCTGGATTGACGAGATGGAAAAGGCGTTTTCCTTCGGAAACGGTGATTCTGGGACAAGCCAACGCGTATTTGCCCATATCCTCACCTGGATGCAGGACAAGACTGCTCCGTGTTTTGTGGTGGCAACCGCCAACGATGTCTCGGCCCTCCCCCCGGAACTCCTGCGAAAAGGGCGGTTTGACGAGGTCTTCTTCCTCGATCTGCCTTCATCCGGAGAGAGGAGAGAGATCTTCTCGGTCCACCTTCGCCGGCGTGGACTTATCCCTGGAGAATTTGACCTTGAAACACTGGCAAGGGCATCTGAAGGTTATGTAGGATCGGAGATAGAGCAGACCGTCATCGATGCCATGTACCAGGCATTCAACCAGGACATGCGCCGCATCACAACCGGAGATATCATTGCTGCGCTCAGAACCCAGGTCCCACTCTCTGTCTCGCAGAAAGAAGTCGTTGGTGGTTTGAGGACATGGTTGATAGAAGGGAGGGCACTCTCGGCCTCTGAAATACAAGGCACTGCCGAATCCCCTTCTGCCTGCATTCACCTCGAACCGGTGTTCTCCCCGGGTGAACGGTGAACACCCCCATGGCATTCATGGATATTCCCATTTCATGGGTCTCATTCCGGGCACCCATTGTGGGAAGTCTTTTCCGGTTATCCGCCTTGAGAAGCATCGAGAAGGCCGCTTCCGAAGGGGAGCGGGATGCTGTTCGCATGCTCACGCATGCCCTTGCAGAATCCGAATTCAGTGATGTAAAGACCTCGGCAGCGGCGACCCTTTCTTCCCTCTCAAACCCTGCGGCAGTCGAAATCTTTTGTGAATACGCCCTGGAATCTGGCGATCCATTGCTCCTGGATATCGCATCAGAACAGGGTTATCTCCCTCTTCGCGAGGAAAAAAAAGCGCTGTTTCTCTTTCTTTCAGGTCAGATGGATTTGTATCGGGACCTTGATCCTCTCGAAGGTCATCCCCTTCTCGTCACGGGACTTCGCTCTGCAACCCCCCAAGTACGATCACGTGTGCTCGACCTGGCCAGGAAGGAGGGGATGGTCAGTGTCATCCTGTCACTGGGAACCTGTGTGAATGACGTCGAATGGCTGCCACGTGACTGGAAAACCAAGATCCGTCTCCTCGCAGACGAGCGCAGGTATGACGATATGTTCCGGCTCCTCTTTCTTGCACCCCTCCCGACTGCGGTTGATATTGTCCACACTCTTGCTGGATCCGGATGGAAACCAGGGAAACCTGATCAAACTCTCTGGAAAGCCCTCACTTCAACCGTTCCCGGGACCTGGGATTTTCCGGATCCTCCACCATCGAGGGGAAAGATCCTTGCAGGTCACGCAGAAATGATAAAGAGTGCGGCCATCTCACCCGATGGACAATTCGTCGCAACCGTGGGTTATGGAGGTTCTTTGTGCCAATGGTCGCTCCCAGAAGGAACGCTCACCAGTACCGGGAATGCTGCATTTGGAACAATCACCTGCCTCTCTTTCAGCGCTGACAGCACTGCACTCGTGTTCGGAACCGATGAAGGAGTGATATGGCTGATTCGGGCAGGAGACAGTGTTCCGATCACCACACTGAAAGGACACTCCGGGCCGGTGACCAGCATGGTCTTTTCCGATGATGCGAACCTCCTCATAACAGGTGGTGGCGACGGGACCCTGTGCTCATGGAAATGGCCAGGCTGCGACGAATGTTCTGCAACCCATGCCCATAACGGGGCGGTAACTGCCATCGCTGCATGGAAGAATATATTCGCAAGCAGCGGCCGTGACGGTGCGATCCATATCTGGAAAGAGGGGGGAGATAATGACAGGACACTTTCCAACCCGGGAAACGTCATGCATCGGCTCTTCTTCTGCGGCAGGGGAGAATATTTAGCAGGTGTCGACATCCGGGGCACTGTCCGGGTCTGGAACTGTGACGATGGGGCGCTCTTCCGGGCCATCCCTTCAGCAGGCGGACGCCTCATTGCGTGGGACAATATCCCATCAGGAAACATCGGTGTGCTCGCATCGGATGATCACAACGCCTGTATTTTCTCTTTTCCAGGAGGGAGTGAATTCGAAAGGCTAGAGATCCCCGGAAAGGGTATCTCATGCCTCGCGCTTACCCCATCGGGTACGCATCTCCTTGCAGGCTGCCGTGACGGATACCTCCATACATGGTCCCTTCCCGAGGGCAGGAAAACCTCCATGATCAAGGGGCATCCGGACTGGATCAGGCTGCTTGCTGTGAACAGAGAGGGAACGGGGGTGGTAAGTGCAGGCAGGGAGGGAATGCTCAGATTCAGGAAACTCCCAGGCGCCGATCTCCTCTGCACCATCCAGGGGCCAGGGACAGGTATCCACAGTCTCTCGTCAACACCCGGTGGAGAACTAGTGGGATGCGGGACAGACGGGGGTATTCTCAGAGTATGGGATTCAAAAACAGGGGAACAGCGCTACTGCCACAATCTCTTCACCGGCCGGATCGAATGCATCGCCCTCCATCCTTCAGGAACGATGGCCGCATGCGGGGATGGATACGGCAGGATCTCCCTCTGGGAGATGGGATCAGGATCACTCCGGGCAACTCTTGACGGAAACCACGGTGGGGTCCGGGCCCTCGCGATTGATGGGTCGGGATCGCTCCTCGCAAGCGGGGGGTGGGACGGGGTGGTGCGGATCTGGTCTCTTCCCGAAGGAGAACCGGTGGCTGAACTTTCAGGGCATTCCAGCCAGATCACTTCCCTTACCTTCCTGCCAGGAACACCCTTCCTGGCGAGTGGATCGCAGGACCGGACTGCAATCATTTGGAACACTCGATCACATGAGGTTCACATGCGGCTCACCGGCCATTCGCATGTTGTCTCATGTCTCGGAACCTCCGGGGACGGAGGAATCCTGGCAACGGGAAGCTGGGACCGCACAGTTCGCCTCTGGAGCATTCCTTCAGGAGAGATGCTTGGCGTGCTCAAAGGACATCGGGATAGAGTACATGCCGTTTCAGTGCACCCTGATGGAACCCTGATTGCCACTGCCACCGAGAGTGGGAATGTCGCACTTTTCACGCTGCCAGGATGCATCCCGGTACGGTCAGGAAAAACCTGTGCGGATGCCCGCAACGGCATCTGCCTGATTGCTTCAGAAAACCTGCTGGCATCTGCCGGTCGCGACGGAACCCTCATGCTTTCAGGGATTCCCTGGACACGCCCTCTCTCCCGTACCAATCCCGGTGATCTTGCATACGTGCAATCCTGCATCACCCCGGAACTCCCGGCTTCCTCTGCCCTGCAGTGGAAATTCCTCGGACACCTGCTTGCGGGTAAGTTCCGTCACAGTATAGAATACGGTGGTGCGGGTCAGCCGGCTGGCCCGTACGATATGGAGATCGTCGAGTCTCCTGGACATCTGTCTCAGATTGCTACAGTGGAGCACGCCGATGCCGTTTAGAGTTGCTGTCGACTTTGGAACCTCGAACACGGTGCTTGCCACCTGGGATGACG
>JADFDO010000011.1 GCA_018262855.1 Methanolinea sp.
GGCGCTTGGAATGGATGTTTGGGAAGGATCGGTCGAATATATCCCGTCAGGAACGGTAAGATCCTGCACGCCGGGAGCGATCGACAAGCGGCGGTTTCTCAAAGCTTTGAGAGACGCCCGCGACATCCTCTCCGGGAACATGCCTCCAAGGCCTCACGGGGTGAAGTGCCAGGCGTGCGAATCCCTTGACGCATGCAGACCTTCCGGGAGAAGGCTCTCGGATCTGCTGTGAGGACGATCATGAGCCCCATTCAGGAAGGGGTTTCATTTTTGGGTATAGTGTCATTGTTACCATCAATTTCGCTCACTAATTATAACGAGGAATTATGGAAAACCAGTTACGTAAATCAGGAGAAAAGAAGTGTGGGTTGTCGGTCTCACTTTGCATATGCGATTGACCCCGCCGCCCCCGAAGGGCGCCCCGGCGGCGATTCAAAAACTATTCACACTAGCCTTGAAAATGAAATTATCGTCTGATACACACACAACAACATGGAAACCCACCTCAATGTAACGCGAGTATATTCACTGTTTGACAAAAAGGTCGATGGCTAGATTATCACTATACCTCACTTTTTTACGTGTTGATTAACTTCGGATTTTTCGCAGATCACAATTTAAGGCTCCTAATTGTATTCAATCCAAGTAGGGATGATGAAACCTGAAAGGAATCCAGCTAGATACCCTGACTGGGATAACTGGGCGATTCGAAACATTCATGAGAGATGCCGATGAGCATGTGACAGGATGCACAATGGGAAAAGGAACCGTAATTGTTTACGTTCTTCTCTCTCTTCTTATCTGTAGTAGTGGGGCGTCATATATCCAGAATCCCTTGGCAGAACATGGCCGGTTCCAGAGTTCGTCATTCCGGATGCCCGGGGATGCCTACGTACATCCCAGTGTTTCTCACTATGTATATCCTGACGATGTAATCTCCAAGTCTGAAGCGATTTCTATCGCAAAAGCCAACGTGGAGTTTTATATTCTCTATTCAACCACTGCGAAATTGGAGTGGATATATTGGCTTGATCACCCGGAGATTCCAGTATGGGTAATTACCATGAAAGGCCGGTTTAAAAAGTCATATCCGGCAGACTGGGTCACCAGAGTGGTCAGAATTGATGGGTATACAGGAAGAGTGATTTCCATCAGATAAGATGATACCGGAAATTGTTACCTGACCCGGCGGTTAATCCTGCCCGAGGAGTGTGAGGGAGCGGATAAACTCTCCCCGGGCTTCCCGGCTCGTCCCGACGATCAGCCACTGCTCGTCGCCGTGAACCTCGCAGACTCCCTTCGCCTGGATACGTTCGCCATCGAGTGCCTGCCCGCTGTAGGTGTGAGTGAAGGAGAGTACCCTTGAGATCTCTTCATGATCGATGAGATAGGTGGCAGGATTGTCGTTGGCAAGACTCGCATCGGTCACCTTCGCCTCGATCTTCCGGGTTCCCAACACCTTTCCCTTCCCTGAAGGTTGTGGATTCAGGTTCCGGTAGGACCGCGTGTAGAGGAGGTCGAAGTAGGTCTGGTTGATCTGCCCGCGGTTCCACTTCCTCTTTTCATGCAGGAGGAACTCATCGAAGCTGAGTTCGGGCTTCCGCTTTTCGTAGATCTTCTCCCAGGTCTCATCCCGGATTGGCGGGATCTTCCCTAAAGATACCGCTCGTTTAAGCATGGCCTGGGCTCGGAACCACTGCTTTCCGTAGACCACGAGATCAATATCTGACCCGGCATTCTCGAGACCGCAGAGGAATGAACCGGTACATCCGATGCTCCCCGGGAGAAGGGGAAAATGGGAGAGGACCGAAGAAATCCTGGCATCCCTGAGGGAGATCTTTTTTATCTCCTCCTCCGGCTTGAACACTCTCCTGACATCGGAGAGGGGGACCCGGTGGAGGAGGTCAAGGTACTCGGGTTTTTCCTTCCGGATCAGGGCATACGATTCGTCAAAATCCATTTTGCGGTAGCGTTCCCCTGTGATTCTCACCCGGTCGCCCGCACGATCAGGTACATACCTGAGGATGCATCCGACCCGGGGGTCGTTGTCGTAGGTGGAGACGGCGTAAAGCCAGCCGTCCCTGTCCTCGATGAAATCACGCAACCGGATCTTTTTTGCGTTCAACGAACTGCCCCCGTGTCTGCACTGATGAACTCCGCCACCTCTTCGACAAGGGCGCCGGGGCGTACGATGCGTCCATTGACAAGATCCACGACCGTGCTGGCGGTCCCGGGTAGACGGCCCCCGTCAAGCAGGAGATCGTGCTTCACGTGGCATTCATCAGGGGAGGCAGGATCCCTCGCACCATGGATATTGGCACTCGTGGCAGTGATGGGGGAATCAAGGGATTCGATGAGCCTGAGTGCAAGTGGGTGAGCAGGGAACCTGATTCCGATCAATCCCGTTCCTCCGGTCAGGATCTCCGGCAGGCAGTTCCTTGCCGGGACAACCATCGTAACAGGGCCAGGAAAGAACCGCTCCATGAATGACGAAGCCCTCGTATCGATCCGTGCGATCCCATGCACCATCTCGATATCGCAGACTGCGACAGAGATGGGTTCCGATATGGGGCGCCGCTTTGCCTCGTATACTTTCAGGATGGCTTCATCCGAGAATGCATCCGCCCCAAGGCCGTAAATCGTATCTGTCGGGTACACCACGAGACCGTCGTGTTTGAGGATCCGGACGGCCTCCTCGATCCTGTCCATCCTAGAATTCCTTTCCCCTGACCCGGTTGATATCAAACACTGCCTTTTCACTAACGTGCATAACAGCGAAGACCCCTGCCTGGATCGGGTCGGTGACCACCATATCGACATGCTGTGGAACGCTGCCTGCCATCTTCAGGGCAATCACAGGGATTCCTGCATCCCTGACACGGTCGACGGCGGTCGAGATCTCCCCGCCCATTAAAGATCCGGCGAGGACGAGAATAGCCGCCCTCGGGAGCCTGGCCACTGCATCAACCGCCTGTGCAACAGTCTTCTCCCCGACAAGGGGAATCGTATCCACCGAGATCCGTTCTCCCCGGATATTATGCCTGTCCGCCTCGTTCACTGCACCCATGGCGACCTGGGCGACCTGTGCCCCGCCCCCGATGATGATGACCCTCGTCCCATAGACATGGCTGAACGGCTCGACCTCCATGACCTCCTTGACAGACTCGATCTCACGAAGCTGGGCGAACATGGCAGCGGTATCCGAGCAGTGGTCATATTCCATGTACAGTTCGGCCATATTGTTCCAGGGCCCTGAATCAAAGATCTCCTGGTGGATCATCAGGATATTTGCATTGTGCCCGGCGACGACCGTAGAGATGTCACGAAGAACACCCCTCCGGTTCTCCGCGATGATTCGAAGAGCACAGAGATCTGAGACCTGGTCATCCATGGCAGGATGCGATAGCCGGGGATCGAACCCGGGTTAGAGGCTTGGGAAGCCCCTGTCCTACCGCTAGACTACTATCGCGAGAGAGAAATATGGTAGTACACGTTCGTATCTCTCCGACATAAAGGTTCTTTTTCACTGAATGACGATGCGGGAATCCAGTTCCAGGCTTTTTTCCGTCAGGAAGCAAAGAAAGAGATCAGGGTTTGTTGTGTTCGTTCCTGTACGCCCTGGCTTCCTGGAGTTCGCGGATTACCTCCCGATGGAGCGAGAGCATCATGTCAGAGAGGATTCCAAACATGAATATCTGGAACCCGACGACAATGAGAAGGACCGTTAATATCGTGAGCGGAAGGTGCTCGATATTCTGAAGCCATTCAAAGATGACGTAAATTCCAACGATGAGTCCCGCAGCCATCACGATAAGGCCGATCAGGCCGAAGTAAAAGAGGGGATTGGTCATCTTCGCGAGCCGGTAGATGGTCGCGGTGATCTTGAAACCATCATGGAACGGATTCAACTTTGTGGGTGTCCCCGGTCTCTTTTTGTAATTTATAGGAACCACTGAGATCTTCTGCCCGCCCCGCACCGCTTCCGCCGAGATCTCTGTCTCGATCCCAAAGCCAACCTCCTTTAAGTGCATCTGGCGGATGCCCTCACTTGTAAAAGCCCGGTACCCCGAGAGGATATCGGAGAGGTATGCGGAATGTGCGAGCTTGAAGAGCCGGTTCAGGACATGATTCCCGAAAAGGTTCAGCCTCGAGAAGGCATCCCGGTTCTGTTCGGTCAGCCTGTCCCCGATCACCTGGTCATATCCCTGGGAAAGGGGTGCGAGCATCTTTTCGGCGTCCTGGGGAGAGTAGGTGCCGTCACCGTCAATCATCAGGACATAGGGCGCTTCAATATACGAGAACGCCTCGATGAGGGCATTACCCTTCCCCCTCTTTGACTGAACCTCGACCCTTGCTCCCTCACGGCTCGCAAGAGCCCTGGTCTCATCGGTGCTGTTCCCATCGATCACAAGGATCTGCCGGTATCCGAGTTCCCTGAACTCCCGTACCAGGGGTCCGATCGTAGGGGCTTCATTGAGGGTGGGAATAAGGATGCAGACCTGATCCCTGTCGATTGGCATCGAGCTATTATTTTAAAAATCCACGGACATAAGTGCTTCCATGCACATCGCCAAGAAAGGGCTCCGTGTGATGGGTATCGCGGAGAGCTTCTCATCCCGGGACTTCTCGGTGCTTGCCGGAGTGGTGATGCGAAAGGATCTCAGGATTGACGGAATCTCTTTTTCGAGGATTACCGTTGGAGGGATGGATGCAACTGAAGGTGTGCTGGAACTCTTCCGCCAGATGGAGCGAAAGGACATCAACGTAATTCTGGTCAGCGGGTGTGTGATTGCATGGTACAATATCCTCGACCCCTCCAGGGTCAGTCGCGAGACCGGACTGCCGGTTGTTGTCGTAACCTACGAGGATTCTGATGGGCTGAAAGACGAGATCGCTCACCATTTCCCGGGAGATAGTGCCCGCATTACAGCATACGAATCGCTGGGGGAGAGATCTCCCCTCTCACTCCCCACGGGCCATACCATATACCTTCGCTCATTCGGACTCGATCTGCATGATGCAGGCCGGCTGTGCCGCGACCTTACCCTTGACGGGAAGATCCCGGAACCGCTCAGGATTGCAAGGCTCATGGCACGGGCTGCCATGCATTTCTCCTGAACAGAACTGGAACCGGACAGGATTCTGGGGATCACCTATTCATAGTCATATGATTCCATGTCCACTCTTTTTGAATGAAATTGAATTGGCAAAATTGATTTCACTCTAAAAGGAGGTTAAATCCCCTTCGGGACCGCGGTGGGTCCATAGGGGGTCCTGTGAAAGAGAAGCGTGCTCCCGAGTTCTGATGTGATGACAAGCTGGCTGCCGGTGATCTGATAGCTCGAGGAATCCTGGATAATCTCAAGATACTGTGATTCCAGGTCGGACGTCTCTTTGCAGTACATCAACGTCGAGACGAGCGGACCCACCTGGATCCCTTTTCCGTCAGGCAGTGTCTGTCCCGTGAGCGTATACTGCCCGCTGAAGTGGTTGCACCCGGAGAATCCGGAAAGGCCTCCATCCTCCGAGAATACTGCGTCCATCTGGATACTCATCGTCTGGATCGGTGATTGCCCCCCTGGTTTGGTCATCGCCGAAAGATACCATGTTCCCAGCAATTCAGGATCAGAGATCGCGCCAGACGTCGGAACCGGGGTGATCACAGTGGTAGGGACGGGAGTTCCCATACCTGGCACGGTGGAGGTACATCCGGCTGCCAGTATGGCGCATACGATACAGGCTGCGAGCAGATATCCTGTTGGATTCATACGAGGTATGAAACCCTGAATCATTAAACATTTTCGCACATGGTTGCGGGCACCCGCCTGGCGATTGGGGATGATTGCATGAGAAGCTCAGGCAGTCCTGCTGTGACGTGAGATGAGCTGGGATTTTGGCCGCATGTAGACCTCGACCGTGATCAGGTCTCCCGGGTGGAATGTCCCATCCGAAAAATCGATAGCGATCTTCTCATGAGGAGCCCAGTAGTCCCCCTGGCATCCTGCACCGGCAATGGTCTGGACACCGAAGTGATGGGTGGGGATGAAAAGGTGGCCGTTCATCGTTTCCAGTGTGCAGGGAATCTTCTGCTGGTTCCGGTAAAAAACCGCATACAGATCATTATTGAGATAGTTGAGAGTCCCGTTGTGATAGAGCGTGACCTTCGAATCGTAGATCATCTGGCCTGAGTCACTCAGGTGCCTGACACTTTTTATCTCGAGGAATGATGGTTCGGGAGTAAATATCGACAGGTTCCACTCCGGGAGGTTTGGGGCTAGAAGGAGGACGAGCGCTGCAATCATAAGTGTGATCGCGATGAGAAGGATGCCGCCTATCTGGGGGGAGACCGCGGAGTCGTTTCGGAGTGTTGTCAAACTATTGGTGGTAGTTCTGCACTGCGCATTAATATTCCGAAATTGATGATCCACCTCACAACCCGCCGGCACGACAGACTTCACAATTCGTGGAGGAGCAATTCTCGGATCGCGTATCTACTATTGTACACCGCGAAGGGAACTGGGATTTGAAAAAGAGGGAAAAGGAGGATGGACTTTTACACGTCGGGCATAATCCCTTCGAACGTAGTATTTTTGGTCATGTACAGCCAGTACCCGTTCCCCGGATACATGTGCCGCAGGTCGCTGTGGCTCCCTGCACCGTTCCTGACAATGGAGATCTCATAGGTCTGGTTCAGGGGATCGAACCCATAGAGATACTCCCAGGAATTCTCGACCGGGACGAGGGCGTCCCTTGCAGGGGTGCCGGGAATCGAGATGATTCCAAACCCGTTCCACCCGGAAAAGAGGGCTCGTTCCACGATCCCCTGGGAACCGGCGAAATGGAGCTGGAGTGGAGTCCTTTGTGCACTGTAGAGCCAGATGCCGTCTGTGGGATTGAGACGGGTCGCCGGGTAGATGCGATCGAAGAGCTGGGCAGTTGAATTGTATCGCCACATTGAGTGACCGGCCATGTCTATCGATGAGAAGATTGCCCCGGTGTCTGCTCCCGTTGCCAGAACCCGGGGAATCGAGATGAAGTTCCATCCCGGTTCAAAGGTGAGAGTGAGCCCCTGCGTCCCTGTCGGGGAGATTGTCGGGGTAATAGTGGTGGTCGTGGGGATAGGCGTAGTCACCGTCGTGATCGGCGTGGTTGGAGGCCATATCGTTTGTGTTGGTGTCGGGGTCTGGGTGGTTGCAGTTGTGACTGGCGTGGTTGTCGGAACGGTGGTCTGTGTCTGCGTGGGGGTAGGTGTCACGGTCCCGAACAAGAGAGTCAGGTTCTGTGCAGATCCAGACTGGTAAAGCGCCGTCTGCCCTGCCGGGATCGTTCCATTCAGCCAGAACGTGATGAAGACCGGGCCTGCACCCATCTCATCGAGAGTTGCGTAGACCTTCAGCCTCTCGTCAAACGGTCCCGGACCTCCATAGATACCCGGGGTAGCCACAATAACCTCGCCAGCGTTCCGCTCGCCTATCCGGGCAACAACGGACGAATCGACAGGGACCGGATTTGATGAATACAATGCCTGCCCGTAGAATTCCGAGGGGATCTGGACCGTGGGCTTTGGGGTGGGGGCAGTAGTGGGAGCCGTCGTTGGAGAGGTAGTGGGAGCCGTGGTGGGAATGGTAGTAGTTGGTGTGGTGGTGATGATGGTGGTGATTGGGGTTGTGACTGTGGTTTCAGGGGTTATGGTGGGGGTTGGGGTCGGCACAACAACCGTGATATAGGCATATTTTATGAGGGAATGGAATCCTTCGCTGTCGATCCTGTCCAGCTGGACATCATAGATGCCTTCAATAGTATAGGTGTGCGCGATATTCCCGATTGGGTCTATGGTTTCAGTTCCATCCCCAAATGTCCATTTCCGGTATCCCTCAATGACTGGGAGTGAGCTGATATCGGTAAAGAGCACGGTCAGAGGAGGTGCGCCTGAGGTGATGTTCGCGGTGAAATCCGTGCCCTGGACATCGTCGGAATTCACCGGAACTATAATAAGAGAGAGAAACAGGATGCCCCCTATAAGAGAGAGGATTATCCCCTGCTTTTGAATTCTTTGAGTGTTCCTCATGTGTCCCACGCCAGTTATTCCACGGAATGTTTCTGTTCATGGACCCATATTTAACCTTCCGGCGTTCGGGCGTGATCATCGCTGGCGAAACATTAAAAATGGCTGACCTGGGATGAACCATCCGGGTGTTTTGAAACAGTGGAATCAGATTTTCAGCAATACTTCCTGGAAAAAAGGATGATGACGGTTACGTATCCTCCTCGCCGGTGCGAACCCGGATCGATCGTTCCACCGGGATGACAAAGATCCTCCCGTCACCCATCTTCCCTGTCCTCGCCGAATCAGCAATGACCCTGATGATCCGCTCCTCATCGCGGTCTTTGACCACCACTTCGATCATGACCTTCGGGATGAAATCAACGACCATGACTCCTCCCCGGTACTGGAGCTTGATCCCTTTCTGGTCTCCCCGCCCGTTGACTTCAAGGATGGTCATCCCGTAGGATCCTTCATCTTCAAGCGCTTTTTTGACAAATTCCAGTCGCTCCGGACGAATGATTGCCTTGATAAGTTTCATATCGAGATCCACCTATACCCGTTCGCCATGCTGAGAGATATCGAGGCCGACATACTCTTCCTCTTCGCTGACCCGGAGGCCAATGACCTTATCCACACCCCACGCGAGCGCAAAGGTGACCACGAAGGCGTAGACCATGGCAGCAATTGCTGCAGCGGCGTTGGCGAGGAACTGCGATACACTGCCCTCGAGAAGGCCTGGGTAGCCGTTGATTGCAGCGACTGCGAAGATACCCGTTGCAAGGGCACCCCAGAGGCCGCCCATCCCATGAATCGACCAGGCATCAAGGCTCTCGTCAAGATCCTTCCTGATACGCCAGAGCATACACCCGTAGCAGAGCAGGCCAGCCACAAGCCCAATAGCGATCGCCCCAGTCACCGTGACATATCCCGCTGCAGGGGTTATTGCAACAAGCCCTGCAATTGCGCCGCTCACCATGCCGAGCGAGCTCGGTTTGCCCCGGATCCAGCTTGCGGCAAGCCAGGCCAGTCCCCCTGCAGCAGCAGAGATGTTCGTGACAAAGAATGCACTGGCGGCGAGGCCGTTTGCAGCAAGCGCACTTCCCCCGTTGAACCCGAACCACCCGAACCAGAGGAGGGCAGCCCCAAGGAGCGTCATCGGGATGTTATGGGGTTCCATGGTGTATTTGCCAAACCCCGCCCGTTTCCCGATGACGAGAGCAACCGCAAGGGCGGCAAACCCCGAGCTGATGTGTACGACAGTCCCTCCTGCAAAGTCGAGTGCACCGAGTGACATCGCCCATCCACCCCCCCAGGCCCAGTGTGCGAGGGGGTCATAGACAAGAGTGGTCCAGAGGAGCGCGAAGATGACGAACGCAGAGAGCTTCACCCGCTCGGCGATGCCAGAGGTCACGATTGCCATTGCGATTGCGGCAAACACCAGCTGGAATGCGACGAAGAGGAGAGGCGGATACCCTGCGTCTCCTGCATCAAGACCAATTCCCTCAAGACCCGCATACTGGAGGTTTCCGATAAACCCGCCAATATCCGTACCGAATGAGAGCGAGTAACCAAGCACAACCCACTGGATGCTGACCAGTGCAAAGACAATGAACGAGAGGGCAACCATGGAGATGAAATTTTTTCTCCGTACAAGCCCGCCGTAGAAGAACCCCACACCCGGGGTCATGAGCATCACCAGTGCAGTAGAGATAAGCAACCAGGCTGTGGTCCCAGTGTCTAATACCATGATATCTTCAGAATCCTATCCGATTCAATTCCCGTTGTTCAGCAGGCGATTCTCCCTGTGCACATGAAGGAGAACTGTGGGTACTCAGTCATGCGACAGTAGAAATTATGTTCTACCGTATTTATAATTTGTGTAATCCCACACATGAATTTCCATACAGGGTGTCTAATTCTGGTCGTCATGTGAAGGAGCCATCATATGGAAAAATTACAGGGTTGATTTTTCGGGATGCATGGATAGAACAGGAGCCTGGCAAAGATATTTTCAAAGAAAAATGATTGCAGCGGGGGTAGCCGGGTTTCATTCCCGGCATACCAGAGCACAAGTACCGGGTAGACCCGGTAAAGGATTTTTTGTTGGGAGAACCTGGATGATGATTTACATACCAGGCCTCCACATGTGTGTGCAGTGAGAGTGTGTGTATATTCCCACGCAGAAAAAAAATTCCTCTTTTGTTCTCATGTAGATGGAAGGAAATTACCATCTATAATATAAATAATTTACTAATTGTAAATTATGAAAAAATCCCCTGGTCCCCATCGAGACTTCTATTTACAAATTGAAAACATGCATAGTGCGTCTCGCAAAAGGCCCTACGCATGTAAATACCGGAGACATTTTTTTAGGAAAACCGCGGATGCAATTTTCATAAAAAACGCCGACGACCGCCAGCTAGTCGAGCATAAAGAATGAAAATGGCTGATGCGATTTTCACATTCACCACTTACGATTGATAAGTAGTCGAAATTATCAAATGACAGTCACTGATGCGATTTTCATAAAAATTAGTAGGTTGACAGGTACCGTTCAATCTCCCAGGGATGAACCGCGAGCCTGAATGCATCCGTCTCCATTTGGGTGCTGGAATTCAATCCTTCCATGATATGGGAACCCATCGCTTTCCTGATGACGCCATCCTTGTTGAGCTCTGCATTTGCTTCCATCAGGCTCCCGGGGAGCATCTCGATGCCACGGGCTTTTCGCTCCTTCTCACTGAGGTGGTAGATATTCACGTCAGTGCTCTCCGGTGGTTCGATCTTCTTCTTGATACCGTCAAGGCCGGCTGCGAGCATTGCCGCAAAGCAGAGGTAGGGGTTGCACATCGGATCAGGACTCCTGAACTCTGCTCTGGTGCTGCTTCCGCGGGCTGCCGGGACCCTGACCAGTGCAGACCTGTTCGATGCACTCCAGGTGATATAGACCGGGGCCTCGTAGCCCGGAACGAGGCGCTTGTACGAGTTGATGGTCGGGTTGGCAACCCTCGTGATTGCCTTGGCGTGGGCGAGGATTCCACCGATATAATAGTACGCAGTACTTGAAAGCTGGTTTTCACCCTTCGGATCGTAAAAGGCATTCTTGCCGTTCTTCGAGAGGGAACCATGGGTGTGCATCCCGCTTCCGTTGATCCCCGCAATCGGCTTTGCCATGAAGGTGGCGTGAAGGTTTCGTTTCAGTGCGAGGGTCTTTGTGGCGAACTTGAACGTGATCACCCTGTCGGCGGTGTCGAGGGCAGTGCTGTATTTGAAATCGATCTCGTGCTGGCTCTCGGCAACTTCGTGGTGGGATGCTTCAATCTCGAATCCCATGTCGGTGAGTGCAAGGACAATGTCTTTCCTGACATCCTCAGCCCAGTCTGTGGGTGCAAGGTCAAAATACCCTCCGAAATCCTGATAGGTGGTGGACGGGCGGCCGTCAACCATCTTGAAGAGGAAAAATTCGAGTTCCGGACCGGTATTGAAAGTAAATCCCATTGATTTGGCTTCCTCAATCTGTCTCTTCAGTACATATCGTGGATCACCTTCGAACGGTTTATTGCCATAGGTGTACACGTCACAGATAAACCGTGCAACTCGTGCATCAGAGGGTCGCCATGGGAGTATCGCATACGTGTTGAGATCAGGCTTGAGGAGCATATCAGATTCTTCAATCCGTGCAAATCCCTCAATGGAGGATCCGTCAAACCATATCCCTTCGGTCAGGGCCTTTTCCGCCTGCTTTGCAGGTATTGCCACGTTCTTCGGGATCCCCTGGATATCTGTAAACTGCAGACGCAGGAATTTGATCTGATCGGCTTCGATTCGCTCCAGCATCTCAGACGCGATATCTTTGCTCATATGGAAATAAACTTCTACCTGATCAGATTTATATTTAATCAATGAACCCTAACAATATCTTCAGGGATTTCACCTGCAAGGGTATTATATACAGTGAAATTCTATCCCGGAAACCGGGTTTGTGATTGAGATGTGTGGAATAATTGGAGTAATCGACAGGTCCAGGGAATGCATGAGCGGTGCCAGTATCCGGTCGGCACTCTCGATGATGGACGAACGTGGGAGCGGGGAGGGCGCCGGGTATGTGGCGTATGGTGCGTTCCCCGAATATGCCGAGTGTTATGCCATCCATGTCTTCTTCGACACCGTTCACGAGACAAAGCCTGCCGTTGACCAGGAACTTGCAAAATGGGGCACCATCGTCCATGACGAAGAGATCCCCACCTATGAACAGCGGAACTTGAGAAAGATCCACACTCCCTGGAGATACTTCTTCCTCCCGGACCCGAACCTCATGCCGCGAAGCACCACGCCGGAGGATGATATCGTCTTGCACCTCGTGATGAAGATCAATTCGAGCATACCCGGTGCACTCATCTACTCATCCGGGAAAAATATCGCGATCTTCAAGGCATCCGGGTGGCCTGAAGAGGTCGCCGATTTTTACCGGATCCAGGATTACAAGGGATACCTGTGGCTCGGCCACAACCGGTATCCCACCAATACCCCAGGGTGGTGGGGCGGGGCACATCCCTTCAACCTCCTGCACTGGAGTGTTGTCCATAACGGTGAGATCACCTCGTATGGGACGAACCGCAGGTATATCGAGAGCTATGGTTACCGGTGCTCGATGTTTACTGATACCGAAGTCGTGGCCTACCTCTTCGATCTCCTGGTCAGGCGCCATCATCTCAGCCCGGAGATCGCAGTAAAAGCCCTTGCACCACCCTTCTGGGACGATATCGACCGGATGCCGGAGGATATGGCCCGGCTGAACACGGCAATCCGTCTCACGTACGGTCCTGCCCTGATGAATGGACCGTTCGCGATCGTGGTCGCACGGCCCGATGCGATTGTCGGGTTTACTGACCGGATCAAGTTAAGACCCCTTGTGACCGGGACGTCAGGTTCGCGGCTCTACATCTCGAGCGAAGAGGCGGCGATCCGCGTGATGGAGCCCGATGTCGGGGATATCACGATGCCCCGGGCCGGTGAACCGATCCTCGGGAGGGTCGTTGCGTGACGATTGGAAGCGTTCCCGTAAAGTTCAGGATCACGGTCGACCCTGACCAGTGCATGCTCTGCGGGCGGTGCGTGGAGAACTGCCCCTACGACGTCTTCCGGATCGAGAACAACCGGATGCACGTGAACTCCAGGAAATGCGTGGCGTGCCACCGGTGCATCGCGATGTGCCCCAGGGATGCGATCAACATCAGGGAGCGGCCTGTAGATTACAGGAGTCACCCGGTATGGACCACCGAGATCAGGGAGGACATTTACAACCAGGCCCGGACCGGGAAGATCATCCTCGCAGGGATGGGAAATGCGAGGCCCTATCCTGTCATCTTCGACAGCCTCGTACTTGATGCATGCCAGGTCACCAACCCGAGTATTGATCCCCTGCGCGAACCGATGGAGTTGAGGACGTATCTCGGCAAGAAACCTTCCCGGCTTGAGATCAGGGAAGCCCGGGACGGGGTCGAAGTGCTCACGAGGATTGCACCGAACCTCCAGCTCGAGACTCCCATCATGGTCGGGCACATGAGTTACGGGGCCATCAGCCTGAATGCGCAGCAGAGTATCGCACGGGCGGTCTCGGAGACGGGGACCTACATGGGTACTGGCGAAGGAGGACTCCACCAGTCCCTGTATCCGTACCAGAGCCACATGATCGTCCAGGTGGCATCCGGCCGGTTCGGGGTCGACATCGATTACCTGGAACGGGGTGCGGCGATTGAGATCAAGATCGGCCAGGGTGCAAAACCGGGAATCGGGGGCCACCTCCCGGGAGAGAAGGTCTGCGAGGATGTCTCCTGTACGAGGATGATCCCGGTAGGAAGCGACGCGATAAGCCCTGCACCGCACCACGACATTTACAGCATAGAGGATCTGAAGCAACTTGTGAGGAGCTTAAAAGAGGCGACCGAGTGGAAAAAACCGGTTTTTGTCAAGATTGCCGCGGTCCACAACGCTGCAGCGATTGCCGCGGGAATTGCACGGTCCTCTGCAGATGCGGTGGTGATCGACGGATTCCGCGGGGGAACAGGAGCCGCCCCGAAGGTGTTCCGTGACCACGTGGGAATCCCGATCGAAGCAGCAATCGCCAGCGTCGATGCCAAGCTCCGCTCCCAGGGAATAAGGAACGAGGTCTCCCTCATCGCAAGCGGTGGAATCCGGGAGAGTGCCGACGTGGCAAAGGTGATCGCGCTTGGTGCTGATGCCGTGTATATCGGCACTGCCGCGCTCGTTGCCATGGGATGCAGGGTATGCGGGACCTGCTACCGCGGGCTGTGCCCGTGGGGTATCGCGACCCAGAGACCCGATCTCGTCGCACGCTTGGATCCCGATGAGGCATCCAGGAATGTGGCGAATCTCATCCATGCATGGACACTCGAGCTCTCCGAGCTGATGGGTGCGGCAGGAATCAACAGCATCGAGAGCCTGCGTGGAAACAGGGACCGGCTCCGCGGGTACCTGCTCGATGAGTCCATGATGAAAGTCCTCGATGTGAAACCGGTAGGAGCCTGATGCAATCATGAAGACGGTCCGGATCGATGCAGGCGGGATGCACTACACTCCCCTCAATATGGCAATCAGGGAGGCAGTCTCTGCCGGGGCTAGAGAGATCATCCTTGACAACGTGATGGGACAGCGGTTCATCGCGGATGGCCTCAAGGGAGATGTCCTTCTGACGATTCACGGGGTTCCCGGGGGAGACCTCGGGATGTTCATGAGCGGCCCGACCTGTATCGTCCACGGGAACTGTGACCATGCACCCGGGAACACCATGGATAAAGGTACTATCATCATCCATGGAAGTGCAGGGGATGCGGTTGCCCACTCGATGCGGGGCGGGAAGGTCTTTGTCAGGGACAGTGTCGGGTACCGGGCAGGGATCCACATGAAACAGTACATGGACAAGCGCCCCGTCCTCGTGGTCGGCGGAGGTTTCCGTGCGTTCCTCGGGGAATACATGGCCGGGGGGCTGATCCTTGCGCTGGGCGATCCCCGCACCTGTCCTGCCACCGAGCGCGGGATTGGATCGGGGATTCATGGAGGAAAGATTGTGATCCGCGGTGACATCGACGAATATTACCTGGGTGTGGGAGCACGAAAACTCCCTCTCCAGGAGGACGGAATGGAAGAGATAATCCCCTTCGTCAGGGAATTTGCAGGATACTTCGGGCTTGACCCTGATCCCCTCATTGGAGATTCCTATGTCCAGGTCGTCCCGTCGAGCAGCAGGCCTTTTGCCAACAAGTATACGTGGGAGTGAGAAGTATCATGGCGACCAGGAGTTATCTCGATCTCAAGGAAGCGGTCTGGGACCGGAATCTCTGTGCGGGATGCGGAGCATGCGTTGCGGTCTGTCCTGCAGACGCGCTCTGTTTCGATGAACCGGGAGGGGCTCTCCACCCCCGGAACATCGGGTACTGCAAGCAGGTGCAGGATGAAGTCAACTGCGGGGCGTGTTATGATGCGTGTCCCCGGGTCGAAAAAATTGGGGACGACGTGCTCGGGACATACCAGAAGATCCTCTCTGCAAGGGCAACCCTCGATATTCCCAGGAAACAGACGGGGGGTGCAGTCACTGCCATTCTCCTCACCGCGATGCGCCAGGGTCTGATCGACGCCATCGTCACCGTGACAGAGGACAGGTGGACCATGAAACCTGCGTCCGTCGTCATCACGAACTCGGAGGAACTTGTCGTCCATGCGGGAAGCCGGTACAACTGGTGGGTCCCTCTTGTTGCGGCGCTCAAGACCGCAGTGATCGAAAAGAAATACCAGAGGATCGCGGTGATAGGAGTCCCCTGCGTGGTCCAGGCGATCCACCGCATTCGCCGCAGCGAGAATGATCTTCTCAAGCCGTTCGGAAAGAGGATACGCCTCGTGATCGGGCTCTTCTGCACCGAGACATTCGATTACCACCAGCTGATGGATGAGGTGCTGAAGAAGGAGCACCGGATAGAGACCTGGAATATCGATCACCTTGATATCAGCGGGAAACTGGAGATCACCATGCGAGACGGCACCACGTCCCGGCTTCGCCTGGATGCACTTGACAGTGCAATCCGCCCGGGTTGCCACTATTGTAGTGATTTCAGTGCGCTGTATTCCGATATCTCGGCCGGTTCGATCGGCAGCGGAAAGGGATACACCACGCTTATCGTGAGAAACGACACGGGCAGGGTATTCCTTGAAGAAGCACTCACCAGGAATAACCTTGTCGAGGAGGGGCAGGTCGACATCCCTGCCATCGAGAAGCTCGGGAACCTGAAGCGGTCAAAGAGCCGCAGCCCAGAATAATCCTCACACCACTCTTCTTTTATTCTGAAAATCGCATCCGCGATTTTATTTTTGTATGCATTTGTGTTGATGGGAATCATGTGATTTTATATCACCCTGATTGTGCGGAAGAACCCCGCAAAGAGCAAGAGAGGGCCAGGGAAATGTTCAATTGCTATCAATGGGAAATATCTGCCTGGATAAGGAAATTGAACCATGAAATTGAGTGTTCTTCTTGTACTGATCCTGGTGTCTGCAGTTGCCGGGACAGGAATAGTCTCTGCAGCACCTGACTCCGATGCACCTCCCGCTCTGCCCGGTCAGCCGCAGCTTCCCCACTCTTTCTATGGAACCATTGAAGCAGCCGGAAATCCTGTACCTGCAGGTGTCCCGGTCGAAGCCCGCGCAGAGGGTGTGGTGACGGGTCTGCCTGGAAATCCCCTTTATTCAAGGGAAGGGAAGTATGGATCGGCGGATCCGCTGACCCCACGCCTTGAAGTCCAGGGAACCCTTGCCCGCGGCACTGCGATCACCTTTTACGTGGGCGGTATTGAGGCAGAGGTCCAGGCAGGAGGTTCGGGAGGGGCCTGGACCAGCAGTTTCCCGTTTTCACCGGGAGATGTGACTGCACTCAACCTCCGTGTTGCAACCGCCGTGACACCAGTTCCAGGATACGTGGAGCCGACCGAGATCACGCTCGCCGCAACGCCGGTTCCTGTAATCACTTCCCAGGTTGTGAATCCCTCGACTGATATGATGATCGGGCTCATTATCATCCTCGTAATCCTCGGCGTTGTTGCGTATTACCTTGGAAAAAGGGCAGAGAAGAAAAAGACCTCTCCCGACCAGCCTGCTGAACAAAAAGACGAAGAGAAACCCGGCGAATAACCCGTTTCGGATGAGCTTATCCCATCCGACTATTTTATGTAGAAGACCGGGGAATGACTTAACCTGACAGGCATAAGACGAGAACGCGCTGGTACAGATTCCACAATTTCCACTCATACCACTGCATGAAACGGACAGACCCCCCATGATGCGAAAACTGGTTGTGATTTTTTTCCTGGCCGGGCTACTGCTCATCCCGGTATCAGCAGTCGATATCTCGAACATGGTGAGGACAAAAAGCCTCTCGCACGATGAGAGGCTCAACCCCTTCAACCCGGACTTCATTGAATATATCAGGTATCACTCGATCATCGATAGGTACCGCAGCAATTCGGAAGGCCACAGCCTGGGATTGATCCCGCTCCCGTTTGTGTTAAGGGAAACCTCCTCGGATAATGTTACTTCCGGAACAAAGGGGGAGAGCGCTTCAACCGTATCCCCGGCAGAGGAAGCGAAGACCGGCCTTGCGGATGCAGCGTCCTACAGGCTCGCGCCTCTCAATCCTGAATTTGAAAAATATATCAGGGGCAGGATGACAGAATCAGCAAGGGACGTTGACCAGGACGGCAACTCCCTCGGCCTCATCCCTTCCCTTCTCGATATTTCGGCCCTCGCATCTTCAAACCCTGGTGGGAATGACCCTCTGAACAGCACGGCAACAGGCGGTTCTCTCTCCACCGATTCTCTCGCCGGGAAAACCGGGATCTCGCCAACAAAGTTCGATCTCCGCACTACCGGGAAACTGTCCCCGGTTCGGGACCAGGCGGAATGCGGAGCATGCTGGGCCTTCTCAACCTACGGGTCCCTTGAATCGACCAACCTCCCGGACACCAGCTGGGACTTCTCTGAGAACCACCTCAAGAATACCCACGGGTTTGACCTCTCCCCCTGCCAGGGCGGGAATTACCAGATGTCGACCGCCTATCTGGCACGGTGGGGAGGAGCAGTCAGTGAATCCGCGGATCCGTACAGCACGTCCGACAGCGTCTCGTCAATGAATGAGGATGTCGTCGTGCACGTCCAGGATATCACCTATCTCCCCAAAAGGACAGGGCCGCTCGACAACGATCTCATCAAGCAGATGCTCCAGCAGTATGGTGCCCTTTATTCACAGGTAAGGTGGGAGAGCAGTTATTACTCGAAAAATCCTGCGACGTATTATTACCCCGGGTCAACTTCCCCGAACCATGCGATTGTGATCGTCGGTTGGGATGATAGTTACAGCAGGAACAATTTTGCAACCCGTCCTCCCGGCGACGGGGCATTCCTCGTCCGCAACAACTGGGGTGACGACTGGGGTGACCTTGGCTACTGTTACGTGTCGTACTATGATTCGTGGATAGGGAAGCCATCCGTCCAGTATTTTTCCGAGAGCACCAGCAATTACGATTCTATCTACCAGTACGACCCCCTGGGCTGGGTGATCAGTTTCGGGACAGGGAGTGATACCGGGTATTTCGCCAATGTCTTCACATCGTCCCAGGATGAAGAACTCGCAGCGGTAGGGTTCTTCACCGCGGTCCCCGACTCAACCTACCAGATTGAGGTGTACAGGGGAATCTCGTCGAGTCCACGCGGGAGGACTGCAAGCATTGTACAGACAGGATCGTTCCCCTTCGCAGGGTACCACACCGTGGATCTTGCATCGGCAGTCCCGCTTGAGAGAGGGGAAAAGTTCTCGGTCGTTGTCACTCTCAGAACTCCAGGCTACGTCTACCCTGTGGCGATCGAGTATCCCTACAACGGATATTCCACGAAGGCAAGGGCAAGGGCGGGGGAGAGCTGGGTAAGCAAGGACGGAGCGACGTGGACAGATATCACGACCTCCTATGCGAATACCAACGTCTGCCTCAAGGCATTCACCCGCTCCTCCGGAACTTCAGTCATCCCTGTCCCGACAAGGACACCTGTCGTGATACCCACGAACCCTTCCGCGGGCGTTGATAAGAAAGCACCGGTGGTCAGCATCACGCAACCCTCCACCATGGCCCGGTACACTCCCGGGTCGGCTGTAGGAATCACGTGGTCTTCGACAGACAATGTCGGGGTCGTCTCCGTATCCCTCGTGTATTCTGTTGACCGGGGAAAGAACTGGATCGATATCTCGCAGTCCGTTCCTGCCTCGGGCACCTACACCTGGACGATTCCCGAAGGTTTGACAGGGAGCGTCATGATCAGGGTGAACGCACGGGATGCCGCGGGGAATGTCGGATCTGCCAGCAGGACAATCACCATAAAGGCCTCATCGTCAGGAAGGCCGGTGACCACAGCACCGCTGACGACCGTGGGAAGCACGATCGGCGAAGGTCAACCCGAAACTATCATTCCTGAATCGGTGAAGACCGCAGTCGAGGGGTTCACGAGATTCAGTGCCGCAGGAAGAACCATTGATACAATCAATGTACGGCAGAGGATTTCCTGAAGGGCCGTTCCTCAGCCGTGCACGAACAATAGATTCAATTTTTCACACACCCGAATATTGTGGAGATAAGGGGTTGCAATGGTGAGAAAGAGGGAACTCTCCCGCGGGTGCGTGTTCTGTCACCGGGGAGGAAAGATGGTGCTGTTCGTAACTGGGCTCTGTCCTCGTACCTGCTGGTATTGTCCTCTCTCGAAAGAAAGAAAGGGGAGAGATGTCATCTACGCCAATGAGCGGCTCATCGTCACCCCTGAAGATGCAGAGGAGGTGGCACGCCTGATGAGTGCGCTTGGGACTGGGATTACGGGCGGCGAGCCGCTTCATGTCCCTGATAGGGTCGCTGACTTTTGCCGGCATTTCAAAAGGGTATTCGGTGAAGGGCACCACATTCACCTTTATACAGGGCTTGCACCTGGCGAAGAGACACTTCGTGATCTGCGGGGCCTTGTCGACGAGATCCGCATGCACCCGCCTCATGAGATGTGGAGCAGGATCGAGGAGTCCCCATATAGGGATTCTGCCATCCTTGCAGGGGAGATGGGATTTTCTGTAGGGATCGAGGTTCCATCGCTCCCGGGTATTGGCGACCTCTCACCGATCCTCACTTCTCTTGATTTCCTCAATATCAATGAGCTGGAATGGGGTGAGACGAACGCCGCAGCCATGAGACAGCGGAACATGGTGCTCGAGGACGGTGTTCACAATGCAGTCAGGGGGGGACGGGCGTGGGCAGCAGACCTTGTGAACCACCCGAAGGTGCACTGGTGCTCATCGAGGTTCAAAGACTCGGTCCAGCTCAGGAAACGGCTGCTCAGGGTAGCCCGGAATACTGCCCGGCCATTCGACCAGGTCACCAGGGACGGTACGATCCTCTACGGCGTTCTTAAAAGCGGGGAACCACTACCCCCCATCTTTCATCAGCTTGACCCGGGAATGTATGAAATAAGGGAGGGAGATGTGGAGACCGCATGGTGGGTGATCACCGAGTTCTCTGACCGGCTTCCGGGCGAGAAGATGATCATCGAACGGTATCCCGACAGGGGGCTTGTGGTGGAGGTGACTCCGGTCGCATGATCAGGGAGATCGCATCCCCGCTCTACGAGCGGTTTGTCAGGCTCCAGTGCCACCACATCCCGGCGCACATCGCGATCATCCAGGATGGGAACCGCCGGTTTGCCAGGCTCCAGAATCTCCCCCGCTCCATGGGGCATCGTGCAGGAGCTGCCCGGACCGAGGAGATGCTGGACTGGGCGCGGGAACTCGGGATACGCTATATCACGCTCTACTCCTTCTCGACCGAGAACTTCCAGAGGGATCCCGATGAGGTAGGCGATCTCTTTGAACTCTTCAAGGAAAAATTCAAGAAAGTGACTGATGATCCGAGGGTCCACAAGGACGGCATCAGGGTCCGGATCGTCGGCGACCGGAAACTTCTCCCTGACGATCTGAGGAGGGTTATTGAGAAGGCCGAAGAATCGACAGAGAAGTACTCCGGCTATCATCTCAATATCGCGCTCGCTTATGGGGGCCGGAATGAGATTGTCCAGGCTGCAGCCCGCATCCTTGAAGGGGTGAGGTCCGGAACTATCAAGCCGGACGATATCACACCGGAGATCGTCGAAGAGCACCTTCATTCCGGCATGCATCTTCCCCCCGTAGATCTCATCATAAGGACGGGAAACGAGTGGAGGACTTCCAACTTTTTACCGTGGCTTGCAAGCGGCCACGAGAGCGCCGTGTACTTCTGTGCCCCCTACTGGCCGCTCTTCCGGAAGATCGATCTCTTAAGGGCGATCAGGGTATACTCGCAGAGGATCGATTCCCGGATATCCCGGGATGCCGCGGGCACGTGATGCTCACCTTCCGAACCTGCGGATTCGCGACTGGTAGTCCCGTAACGCCCGGAGAAAGTCGATCTTCCTGAAAAGAGCCCAGTTCACATCGGAGAAGAAGAGTTCGGAGTATACGGACTGCCAGATGAGGAAATCAGTGAGGTGGCTGTCCCCCGTCTTGATCACGAGTTCCGGGGTATACCGGAATTTGAGCCTCTCTTCAATGGCATGTTCGGTCACATCATCCGGGGAGAGACCATCCCTTGCCATCTGCCGGATGCATTCCGTGATCTCCTCTCTCCCGCTCTTTCCCACCGCGACGTGAACGTTCATACCCTGGCCGATCGTCTCCTCAGATTCTCCAAGATGCAGGGTGAGCCGTGCGAATTCCCCGATCTTCCGCACATTCCCGATATACGGGGGATTCTCCCCGGCATCCAGTGTGCTGATATGGAAGGTAACCCCTTCGATACCCCGATCAGGTTCCCCCTGACCGGTGGATGCCCGGACAACGTCAGTGATCTCGACACACCAGCGGCTGACTGACACGATCTTATCCGGGTCATCCTCCATGTCATGGGATGTGATCATGAAGCAGATATGTGACGGCAGTGTGGAGAGCCCTGCAAGAAGCCTCTTCTCATACAGCCAGCGGATCATGATACATACTCCAGTACTTCTTGACAGGTAAGGGTATTGAGCAGATCGGAAGGAGTCGCCCATCCCCTCCGGCAGAGACCGAGACCATATGGGAGGTAATGGAGTTCCCGGGGACCGTGGGCATCGGTACCGATTGAGATCTTTACCCCGGATTGTATGGCTTCCCTGATATGGAGATCGTCAAGGTCCATACGGAACGAAGACGCGTTGCATTCAAGTGCCGTTCCCGTAGCGGCTGCTGCCGCAATGACCCTCTGCATGTCGACCGCATACGCTTCTCTCTGCCCGAGCAGTCGACCTGTCGGGTGACCGATGATATCAATATCTTCATGGGAAACGGCTGAAATGATCCTCCGTGTCATCACGTCGCTCTCTTGAGAGAACGCGGAGTGGATCGAACCGATGACGATGTCAAGGTCGCGAAGTGCGCTCGCGGGCAGTCCGGGGGATCCGTCTGCAAGGATGTCGACCTCAATGCCGTGGAGGATATGGCACGATGTGTCCCGGTTCACCATCTCGATCTCGTGTGCCTGGCATTTCAGGGCAGCTTCATCCAGCCCCCTGGCGACACCAAGAGAGGACGAATGGTCTGTGCATGCAAGGTAGGAATACCCGAGCTCCTCTCCGGCACGTGCAATGCTCCTGATATCCATGCTCCCGTCGCTCCATGAACTGTGGACATGGAGATCCCCCCTGATCTGCCCCTGCTCCACAAGGGTTGGAAGGGTATGGGAGTGTGCGGCTTCCACCTCACCCCAGTCTTCCCGGAGTTCCGGGACGATGAAGTCCAGTCCCAGGTAGAAGAACACCTCCTCTTCACGGGAAAATTCCTTCGAGATACCCTGTGAGGTGTATACGATGCCGTACTCGTTGAGGGATGCACCTTTTGAAATGGCAAGTTCCCGCATCCTGATGTTGAAGGCAGCGGAGCCTGTGAGGTGAAGGAGCATGGAGCCGAACATTGAGGGGCTGGTGAACCTCACATCAACACGGGAACCCCTGCAGCGGAACGAGGTCTTTTTATCCCCGACATCGATCATCTCGTCAGAGATCCCGTGTAACAGGGAATTTACGCGTCTCGGATCGTCCGTTGTCACGATGTCGATATCTCCGACAGTGCTCTTACCTCTCCGGTAGCTTCCCGCAACAGTCCATGTACCCTCCTTCATGACAGTCCGGATCACCGCAATAATTTCATCCGCCTGCTCCCGGTTCATCCTGGTCGCGGGCGTTTTCTGGCGGGCAATAGATCTCAGGAAGAGCGCTTCTTTCTTCTCGCCGAATCCTTTCAATGCCCGGATACGGCGGGCCCGTGCAGCCCGTTCCAGGTCTGCAACGCTCGTGATATTCATCTTCTGCCAGAGCGTTTTGGCAGTCTTCGGCCCGACTCCCTCGATGTTCAGGAGATCGATAAGGCCCGGGGGTATCCTTGAGAGCGCTTCTTCGAGTTCCCTGAACGTTCCGGAGGAAGCGATCTCCTGGACTTTTAAGGCAACCCCTTCTCCTATACCCTCCATCGCGTCGAGATCGGTAATAGAAAGACCTGCAACAGGTGTCGCAAGCCTCCCGATTATCTCAGAAGCCCGCCGGTACGCACGGACCTTAAAGGGATTCTCATCCAGAATCTCGAGCACCTGGGCCATGAGGAGCAGACGCTCCGAGATCGTCCGGTTTGATGCCTCCATCCCTTTCCAGATCACCTCGCGGATACCTGAAAGTACCATCTAGACCTCGTCCCACAAATGTATTCGCTTTTTGGTGGAGAAGATGAACATGCTTGAACCAGGGATCGACGAAAGAAGAGCGTAACAAATACCTGGAGTGCCCTGATCACAATGCTTCAGCCTAGGCACTTTGAGAATAATGTTGAGAGAATCGAACCTCTGAAATGGTGTCTGGGAAAAAACAGGATCTCCAAGGGGACAGATGTATACAGAATGAAAATGCCTTACGGCAATTTCATAGAAAAAAAATGAGAGGATGATCTGATCACAGGTGCTGCTCGATATCCTTTAAGAGCTGCTTGATATCAACCCAGATTATCAATTCGTTTGTTGTTTTCTCGCTCTCCTTGTCCTTCACGCTCTTCTTGATGATCCCAAGGATGAAGACCTCATCCCCAATCTCTGAAGCAGACTTGGTATCGACATCCTTCATATCGAACGTGGAGACAGAGAGGACATCGTCCACCATAATCCCGATCTTGGACTTGGTGTTCTTCTCATCAAGCACAATAATCCGGCAGTTCTCCTCAGGTTGTCCGGACGCCTCGTTGATATTCATTCTCTGCTTGAGATCGACAATGGTGGTGATCTCTCCTCTGAGATCGATGATCCCCTTGATGAATGGGGGGGTGTTTGGAAGTTTGGTGATAGTCGTATACTCCACCACTTCCTTGACATCGAAGAGATCGATGGCAAAGTTCTCCTTGCCGAGGAGGAACTCCACCACCTGGAGCAGTCCACCACTCTCCCTTCCGGTACTGCCAGCCGTTCGGCGGGAGATCGCCTCGGCCACCTCGCTCCCTTTCGCCCCTGATACGTGTTCAGTCATGATCATGACCTCCAGGGATCAGGTCTTGAATTTCGAGACTTCAGTCGAGACCTTGACCACGATATTGTTGACGTTTGCGATAACCTTGGTTATCTGGTCGATGGCGGCCGCAGTCTCCTCGCTGACCGCAGCTGCGTCAGTAGCCTCCTTGGAGGTGTTCCTGACGAGATCGGAGACCTCGTTGATGCTCGCGGTGACTTCCTCGACGGAAGCCGCCTGCTCTTCGGAAGCTGCTGCAACTTCGGTGACGTTCCTGCTGATCTGGTCGATCGACTCCACGATCTTGTTGAAGTTCTCGAGGGTCTCCTTCAGCGCAATGCTGCCCTCCTTGACCTCGGTATTGGACTTGCCTACGGTCTCAGCCGCAGTCTGGGTCTGCTTCTGGAGGTTCCCGATCATCTCCGCGATACTCTCAGCCGATGTCCTTGACTCCTCAGCAAGTGACTTGACCTCGGTTGCAACCACTGCAAAGCCTCTTCCGGCCTCCCCTGCCCTGGCGGCCTCGATTGCGGCATTCAGGGCAAGGAGGTTCGTCTGGTTCGCAAGATCCGTGATCAGGTTCACGATCTCCCCGATCTTGTCCATCTGGGCCTTGATCTCGAGGATGATGGTGTTCACTTCGTTCGAGGACTTGGTGATACCATTCATCCCGTTCTCGGTCTTCCGGGCAAGATCGATCCCTTTCCTGGAATAGTCGTTGGACTCCTGGACGAGTACTGAAACCTGCTCGGCTTTCGTGGCGACCTGCTGGATGGTCTTTGAGAGGTCCTCCATGGCCTTCAAGACTTCATTGATGCCCTGGCTGCTCTGCTCGGCGTTCCCGCTCACCGCGGCAGAGTTCTTGGCGACCTGCCCGGACCCTGCAGAGACCTCTTCAATGCTGGCATTTGCTTCTTCAGCACTCGCGGCAAGATCGTTGACCTGCTCGCTGACGACCGTGAGTGCCTTGGAGACCTGGATGCCGATATTATCAAGAGCTTCCTTGAACTTCTGGAAGTCTCCTGGTGTGGTTAATTTGGAACTCCACCTGGATGTGAAATCACCGCCCGCATACCTATTGCAAATCCTCATTGCTTCGTTCAGCGGGGCAATCACGTAATCCAGAGTAAGGTTGACACCCTCGATGATCTTTCGGTAATCACCCAGGTGCCTGGAGGCATCAGCTCTTGTAGCCAGTTTCCCTTCGGTTGCTGCCTTCGAGAGCATTGCTGAATCAGCGATCAGTGCATTGATGTTGTCAATACAGAGATTCAGGTTGCTCTTGATCACATTGAAATCGCCACGGTAGGCATCAGTAATCTTTGCAGGCATGTCTCCCTTGCTGATGCGTTCAACATATGCAGCTGCCATGTTGAGCGGGTTGATGACTGCATCCAGGGTCTCGTTGAATCCTTTAATCAGGTTCGCATAATCCCCTTTGAACTTGGTGGGATCTCCACGCTCGGCAAGGCGACCTTCGGACGCGGCAACACTCACTCCAGCCATCTCGTCCGTGAAATGCTGGATGGTATTGACCACCCCGCCGAATGCTTTGGTCACCTCGCTGATCTCGTCTCCGCCTCCTCCGGCCTCCGATCCGGTCTCAAGTGCCCGGGCGGCACTATTGATCTCCCCGTCCATGACCTGGTTACCCAGATTGACGAGGTTACCCATCCTCCTTGCGATGGACCTGCCGAACAGGATTGCGACGAGGGCTCCAACCGCGATACTCGCGATAATAATGATGATGATGATATTCCTGAGTGCTTCAACAGGGCCCTGGAATTCGGCAGGATTCACCCTGGAGGCTACAATCCAATCTAAAGTAGGGATATAACGGTAGTAAGCAACGGCATCCGCTCCTTCCCAGATATAGGGCATCTTGATTGGTGATTCGGTTGCTTTGTTTTTATTTGCAATCATCGCCTGGGCAAAGTCATAGCTCGCAAGGCTCTGTCCTTCGAGTGAGGGATGCAGAATCACATTCCCCGTACTATCCATGATATACATATACCCTGTCGAGCCGATCTTGATGCCCTTGATCTCCTCCCTCATCGTCCCATATGTAGTCGCTTCGGGGACTCCGACAAAGAGGATGCCGATGATCTCACCGGATGAACTCTTGATTGGCTCATAGGCGGTAATGTACGGTTTCCCTACAACAGTGGCGGTCCCATAAAAGGATTCACCTCTCAAGATAACTGCATTATAGACTTCGTCGGAAACTGCAGTTCCTACTGCCCTCGAACCATCGGTGTTGACGACATTGGTCGACACGCGAATCGCCTGGTTCCCAATCTTCTGGAAAATGGTTGCCTTGGAACCAGTTGTTTTCTCTATGCTGTCAACAATTTCATTATTATCATTAATAACATAGGTCCCCGCCTTCCCCCCCGTGAGTACAAGACGCCCATCGGATATCGAGGGAGTGCCATACTCATAGAATTTTTGCCGGAGGACACTCAAATCACCGGTCAGTTTGTTTTGAGCAGCGTCGTGGGTGATGCCAATCATCGTTGCAACATCGTCGACCTGCGTCATAAGGAGTGTATCGACTTGTTCATTAATCGCGCTACTGGCATTGGTATAGGCAAATATACCGATGATGAGTGCCGGTACGATGACCAGCAACAGGCAGATGATCAGGATCTTGGTCCCGATCTTCATCCTGGAGAATCCACCGGAAAATGTTGGCATGATTTTGATACCTCCACCTGGTATTCTTCAAGTCTTTTAAATCTGTGATGCATCACTCTCAATTTGACACTTTTCAACAGTGTCAATCCCCATAGTAGAGACTCAATGAGGATCCTGGAGAGATAATCGAAGTTTTCTTTTTAATTATATATATGTTGGCCTCTTTCATCATCAAAACCAATAATTAAAATAGTTGCGCATTAATGTGTGTAACTAATAACTTTGAGTATTGAGGCACTTCAATACTTAACGGTAATCACCATGGCTGAAAGGGGGGATATCGACCGGATACGGGAGCTCTTGCGACAGCATCAGAAAGGGCTCACCATCGAGGAGGTGGCCTCAAACCTCTCGATCAACCGGAGCACTGCCTCGAAATACTTAAACTCCCTGGTCATGTCAGGGTCGGCAACCATCAGGAAACTCGGCCCCGCAAAACTCTTCTACCTGCGGGAATGCGTTCCCCTCCAGCAACTCCTTGACTGTACTTTTGACGGGGTCATTGTGCTCGATGCTGACCTTGTCGTCCAGGAGGTCAACGTAAATACCCTGGAATTTTTCGATGTTGATTCTGAACAGGTGAAGGGACAACCTGTCATGGAGACCCCCCTCCGGCCAGTGTTCGATAATGATACCATGCAGGTGCTCAACGACCTTGCCGATACCGGGGAGACCATCATGGAAGGGGATCTCACAAGAGATCATGAGACCTGGCATATACAGAGGAAGATCATCCCAATCATTTTCCAGTCGGGAAGCCCCGGGTCGTGCATCATCTTCAGGCTGTCATCCCAGGGTGTTAAAACCGCCCCGGTTCTCTCTCCTGATCCCTCATATGTAAAAACCTGCAACCAGGTGTTCCAGATTAATACACTGTTCCGGAGGTTCTCCCAGAACCAGCTCTCCCGTGCTGCTGAGACGTTGAGAAAGGCAAGGGATTTCCCTGGTGAGCATGAAACCCGGGAATTCCTGCAGGAGGAGATGCTTATAATCGAGAACCTGCGGTTCCACTTGAACCTTCTTGAAGAATACCTCGGCGAGGAAGTGAAAGCCCCCGACTGGTATCTGCTTGATGGTCTCCTCAGCCGGGCGACCAAGAACCGGAGCCTGGCCCATATCAGGTTCTTTTCAGATATCAGGGGGATCGAGATCTTCACTGACAGGGATTGCGGCCGGATCTTTCCCACGCTTCTCGAGAACTCCATCGTGCATGGTAAAAAAGTCACCTCTATCAGGGTCACCGCAAGGGAGACCGGGGGAGATCTCCTGATAGTCTATACCGACGATGGGATAGGGATACCCGAACAGGCGAAACCCACACTCTTCGAATGGGGCCATGGCATCCACAGGGCCCACTCCCTCTTCCTCTCGCGCCAGATGCTCGCGATCACCGATATCTCGATCAAGGAGAACGGCACTTACGGGAGAGGGGTAAGGTTTGAGATCCTCGTCCCCCAGGGCAGGTGGAGAGCCACAGAAAATAAACCAGCATGATTCCTCAGTCTCGCTCGATATATGCACAATGAACATGGCGAGGCCATTTTCATGAAAAAACTACATAATTCACTTCGAAGTTCATGCATACAAAATGAACATCGCGGATGCGATTTTCATAGCAAAAAATTGAGTGATTACTGTTCCTTTTCATCCTTCCGGATGAAGATCTTCTGGAGCGGTTTGAACGAAGCAAAATAACCCTCGAGTTCACGGCCAAGGAACTCTGACATTCCCATGACGTAATATCCTCCCGGACTCAGGCCCTGGTAGAACATCTTTGCAAGGTCATTCTTCTGCTTGTCAGAGAAGTAGATAGTCACGTTCCGGCACGAGATGATGTCAAGGTACCGGGCGATCGGGACTCCGGACATGAGATCGTGGTGCTGGAACTTGACCTTCTCCTTGATATGAGGTTTCACTTCATATCGACCGTCGTCCAGTAATTTGAAATGGCGTCGCAACTGGCTCTCGGTCACAAACTCGAGGGCAGATTTCTCGTAAATCCCTTCCTTTGCCCTTTTGAGGATCACCTCATCGATGTCCGTTGCAATGATACTCCAGTCCACATCCTTCATGATGGTCGTCATGTCATGGAGTATGATGGCATAGGAATAGGGCTCCTCGCCCGAGGAACACCCGGCACTCCAGAGACGGAGTCTCTTCTTCTGCCGGAGAATCGGCTGGAATATCTCGGCCCGGACCGTTTCAAACACCGGGAGATCCCTGAAGAACTTGGTCACGTTGATGGTGAGTGCATTCTTCAGCAATTCATGCTCGTCCTTGTTCTGGAGAAGAAAATCCTGGTATTCCTTGTAAGTCTTGATATGCCGGGCATTCATCCTCGATGCAAGGCGGCGCTTGATATAATCTTCCTTGTAACTGGTGCACTGGACATTCAACAGTCGCTGGATGGTCTGGAGGAGGGCCTGAAATTCGTCCATAAATCCCCATGATCTCAGCGAGAGGCTTTTTCGAAGAGATCTGCTATGAGCTTGTCAATATCAAGATATAAAACGAGCCTTTGGGATACTGTGGTGCCATCCTTTCCCTCATGGCTGTCCTGGATCCGGATGACGCCCTTGATGAACGTTTTCTTCGCAGTGTTGCCGTCATTGAGAGAATATTCGATATCCTCTTCATCGACATCGAGCACGCTGTAGACCTCGTCCACCATCATGCCTATATTATCTCCCCGTGCAGCCTGAGGTACAAAAATAATGAAATTTTCGGATGCAGACTTCTCACCCAGTCCGGTGATTCCAATCAGTTCGTCGATCGCGATGATGGTGGTGATCTCGCCCCTGATATTCGTCATCCCAGCAATATATCCCGGGGTTCTTGGAATCGGCGTGATGGGGAGTGATTCTACGATCTCCCGGGTGAAATGGATATCCATGGCATAATAATTTCCACCCAGCTTGAACTCCAGGACTTTTGTCATGCTCTGCAACCCCGAAATCTCATGATTTCAGTTTGAAAGCGCCCATGATCTCACGGCAATGCCCCATCTTCTGCCGTATCTCGTTCGTGGCACTCGCGATCTGTTGGATTGAAGCACTGCTCTCTTCCGCGAGTGCAGCGAGGTGCTCGGTGTTTCGCTCATTCTTGACGATGGTGTCGTGGATGAATTCAACGTTATTCATCACGTTGCCGGTCGCAGCCGCCTGGTTCTCGGTCTCCTTCGAGATAGAGGAGACACTCTCGGCGGTTGTCCGGATGCCGGCAGCCATCTGGTTCAGTGCTTCAATGGTGATCTCCACGCTCTTGATACCGGTGACGATCTCATCGTAGGCCTTTTTCATCGAATTGACGGTGTTCCCGCTGGAGTTGGAGATATCACGGATCACATTATCGATATTCTTGGTGGCATTCTTGGATCCCCCTGCAAGGTTCCGAACCTCTCCGGCGACCACTGCAAAGCCTCTCCCGGCCTCCCCCGCCCTGGCAGCCTCGATTGCAGCGTTGAGTGCAAGGAGGTTTGTCTGGTTGGCGAGATCGGTGATGACCTTGACGATATTGCTGATCTCCTGGCTCTTCTTATCGAGCGTGACCATCTCGTCCATGGCTCTCCGTGAAAGGTCCTGCACCACATTCATCTTTTCTGTGGCATCTTTCCCGAGCTTCCGGGCTTCCTCTTCGGCAGTAAGGACTTTCTTTGAGGTCTGGGCCATGTCCTGGGATGCATGTGCGATCTTCTCGACAGCCCTGGCCAGTTCCGAAACTTCCCTGCTTACCTGGTCCAGCTGCTGGAGCTGGTTCTTGGCATCATCTGACGTCTTCTGGGCTGTGGTGGCAACCGTCTGGGAGGCTCTCGCGACTTCATCGGTGCCTGTCAGGATATCCCCCATCGCCATATCGAGGTCTGCCACTACCTTAAGCGTCTCGGAGATCAGTTCAGTGAGCTTGTCAATGCTCTGGTTCAGGTCCTGTTTTACTTTCCCGAGGGGATCCTGCTCGAACACCGTGGCTTTTCTTGTCAGATCCCCACGTGAGATATTCGCAAGTATCTCGCCGATCTCCGAGACACTTCGCTGGAGACGGTCCTCGAGGGTCCTCCGCTCGGTGATGTTGTTGTAGATCACAAAGAGGGTCTTGACATCGCCCTGCTCATCGAAGATGGGTATTCCATACTGCTCGAGGATCTTGACACCTGACGGCATATCGACCTTGACCTCGCCATAGCTGCGCTTCTTTTCGGTGAATGCAACTTTGAGCCCCTGGCCTTTTTGCTCGAGGATCTTGAAGCTCTTGGCGTTCATCTTCCGGAGCGATGCCCTGTCTATCCCCGAGAGATCGGCATACGCCTGGTTTGCGGTGAGAATATTCCAGTTCTTGTCAAAGATAAGGATCGGGAGAGGATTTTCCGTGAATACGATCTGGTTCCGGATGCGGAGGCTTTCTGTTGTCTTTAACAGCGAGTTGAGAGCCTCTGCATACTCACGGCATCCGGAGTCCACCTTCTCGAGATCAAGAGCTACCTGAAAGGACGTTCCCTTCTTGATTGCTTCCTGAACGTCCGCGAGAGTACCTTTTTTCACCATGCCACCTCTGGTAAAGATACTGTCTCCCAGGTTCTATATTAAATGATTGCTACTAATAACCAGATTTGAGTAACATAACTAATCAGTAAGGTGCCCGAGACCATCCAAGGGAAAGAATCGATCCATATCCCGGTCGGCCGGAACCATATGGGAATCATTTCCTGACCGGTATCTCATACAAATTCTCAAATAATGCCCGGAGTAACAGTATACTGATGAAAACCTCGGCCCGGGAAGACCTGCTTGAAGCGCTCTGCATACTGTCCCGTACAAAACCAGAGCCCCCCACCATCTCGGACCTCTCGGACCATCTCTCCAGGACTCCTGAAGAGATCCGGGGGCACTTGAGCACCATGCAGGACCAGGGTGATCTTCGCCTCCTGTCTGGCGACCGGGTCGAGCTTACTCCGGAGGGATCACGTATCGGCAACCAGGTCGCAAAGAAGCACCAGGTGCTCGAATGCTTTCTCTCGGATATCCTCGGGATGGACCGGGGGACTGCATCTGAGGAGGCATGCATCCTCGAGCATGATATCTCGGATGAAGCGCTTGACCGGCTCGACAGGTACATGTCCCGGCCCGGGAAGAGATGGCGCCGGGGGAAGCATGAAAAGTCATCTCTCCCCACACTCCTGGACTACCCCGCTGGCAGCGACCTTAAAGTGAGTTCCGTGAAATGCCCTGGGGGGTGCCAGCGGCTTTTCGACATGGGAATCGTTCCAGGGGAGCAGGTACGCCTTGTCACTACCCTTGATAACAAGGCCATGGTCATCCACGTCAAGGGATTTGATATTGCCATCTCGCCCGAGATCGCATCGTGCATCTTCGTGGAGAGGGCGGAATGAGGCTTGGCCTTGTGGGAAATCCCAACGTGGGAAAGTCACTTATTTTCCACCAGCTGACCGGCATCGGGGTTGAGGTAAGCAACTACCCGGGGACCACCGTTGACCTGATGAAGGGAAACCTCTGCTTCAAGCACGAAAAGCTTGAACTCGTGGATCTCCCCGGCATCTATTCCCTGGAAGGCAACTCTCCTGAGGAGGTGATGGTCCGGACCTTTATCCAGGAGAAGGAGGCTGAAGTCCTGATTGCCGTCCTGGATGCCACGCACCTGGAACGGAACCTCTACCTCTTCCTGCAACTCGCTGAATTTGGAAAACCGTTGATCGCAGTCCTGAATATCATGGACGAGGCGGCGAAACAGGGTATCGAGATCGATACCGCGAAGCTCTCATCGATCCTTGGTGTTGAGGTGATCCCTGTCGCAGCTGTCACTGGCATGAATGTGGCGGAGATCATCCCTGCAGCACTCTTCCGGGCCAGGATTCCCGCGGTCCAGGTCCCGTACGACCATCACATCGAGGCGGCGATCAGAAGCATCCAGTCAGTCCATCCCGCAACACGGCTCCAGGCACTCCAGGCGCTCCAGGGTATCGGGACAGATCCAGAGACAAATTCGCTCGTGGAAGCCCTCGGACCGGAGATCGAGGAGATGCACCGGATGACAATAGTCCAGATCATCGCAGGAAACCGGCATCACCGGGCAGAGGCAATCGCCGATTTAGTCAGTTCCGACCGGGGGGATGCACACCCCGACTCGCTCGACTCGCTCCTCACATCCCGCAGGTCAGGGCCTATCATTCTCGTGGCCATCCTCCTCTCCATCCTTGTCTCCGTCTTCCTGATCGGATCATTCATCGAGGAGTTCCTGGTGGGAGTCTTTGAGATGCTGGTCATCTCCCCGTTTTCTGCGCTCCCCCTTGATCCGCTCTTCCGGCAACTCGGGCTCTCTCTCCTTCTGGCTCTCCAGGCAGGGCTTGGGATCGCACTCCCGTTCATATTCACGTTTTACTTTTTCATCTCGATCCTCGAGGATTCAGGGTACCTCACCCGGGCAGCGTTTCTCGCGGACCGGGCGATGCACCGCCTCGGGATGCACGGGCAGGGGCTGGTACCTCTTATCCTCGGATTCGGGTGCAATGTGCCGGCCATCATGGGAATTCGCCTGCTCCGGACCCGGAGGGAACGGGTTATTGCATCGTTCCTGGTGAGCATGGTCCCCTGCTCGGCGAGGACGGTGATTGTTGCAGGGATCGTCGCCGTATTCATCGGGTTGCCGGCCGCACTCAGTATCTACGCAATCACCCTCGGGCTCGTCATCCTGACGGGGCTTGTGCTCTCCCGGATCACGCCTGGCGAACAGTACGGCATGATCCTTGAACTCGCCCCACTCAGGGTCCCCCGGATCGGGAATATCCTCTCGAAATCGTGGTACCGGATACGGGAGTTCCTCTTCATTGCAATGCCACTCCTGATCCTTGCAAGTCTCGTCCTCGGACTTCTCCAGTATGCCGGGTTCTTCTCCCTCTTTCAGCAGTGGATAACCCCGTGGTCCGAGGCTGTCCTCGGGCTTCCGGGATATGCCACCACGGCACTTCTGTTCGGGATACTCAGAAAGGAGATGGCGCTCGAAACCCTCGTGATCCTGGCCGGGACTGCCGATCTCCCTTCGGTCATGTCGCTCGCCCAGATCTATATCTTTGCCGTGGTGAGCGTGCTCTTTATCCCCTGCATCTCCACAATCGGGGTACTTGCGAAGGTTGTAGGGGCGCGAATCACGCTCCTCGTCTCCCTGTATACCCTGATTCTCGGTCTTCTCATCGGAGCGATTATAAACCTAGTTATTGTATGATAATCAACAGATGTACTCGTATGTGACGGGGATCAGCCTCATCGACGAGGTGAAGGAAGGGATTCCCCCGGGGAGCAATGTACTCATTCTTGCCCCGTCCATGAGCAGCGGTGAACAACTCGGGTATGCACTCAGCCGACCGCGTCCCGGTGAATATGCCTTAATTCTCACAACCGTCAAGCGTTCCGTCGAACTGCTGGACTATTTTTCCCACGAAGAGTTTGATAGGAATCGGATCGGCATTATTGACTCGGTGACCAAGCTCTCGACCCCGGATATCGCAGACAATACCCAGATAAAATTCGTATCAAGCCCGAGCGATCTGACGGGGATAGGGATAAAATTTTCATCGGTCGTCGAGAGTGTCTTCAACGGGGAATTCTCAGATGCCGAGGACGCACTCTTCCCTCCGCCGATCCGTTTTTACATCGATTCCCTTACCACCCTTCTCATGTACAGGAAACTGGAGGTCCTGTACCAGTTCCTCCATGTAATCACGGCCAAATTGAAAAAGATGGAGGCTGTGGGTATTTATATCTTGAACAACGAGTCCTTTGACGAGAGAACGCTGGCGCTGATGAAACAGCTGATGAACGTGGTGATCGAGGTGAAAGCGGAACAACATGGCGAGTTCCTCAGGGTCAGGGGAGTGATCGGGGTATCTCAGGAATGGATGCCTTTCCGTATTCACCAGGGCCAGCTGGAGTTGATCTCATGATCCGGACAGGGATTACTGGCCTTGACGAGATGCTGGGTTCCGGAATACCCCGGGGTTCCCGCGTGGTCTTCTCGCTGGACCCTGGTGTCGAAGGCAGGCTCTTCATGTTCAGGACCATCGAGACAGCCCTCACTGAGCAGAAGAAGGTCCTCATCATCTCACCACATTCCACGGGGATGGCATTCTGTTCGGAATGCTCGAGCCATGACAAGCTTGTCAACCACGTCAATGACGGGAGCGTGGTCATCCTCGACAGCAGGACCCGTGAAACCATTAATCTCAGCGAGAAAAAGCTCCAGTCACGAAAAAGGGCCTGGAAAACCCTTATTCAGGAGACCATCAACTCGAACTCGATCGACGTGGTGTTTGTGTACTTCGATCTCCTCTACGAAGACCTCGGCCTCGATGGGGCGCTGAATGTCCTGCCGGCCGCTGGCGAAAAAGGGAAGATCACCACTATTATTGAACACCTGAACCTTGAGGGAGACAGCCTCATTGCACGGTTTGTATCCGAGAGGCGGTTTGACCTTATCATCTCGGTGCATTCCGCGTTTACCCTTGTCCCGTTCTTCAATTTCTTTACCCTCGAGTACATATCATGGTCACAGATACCCAGGAGATCTGTTCCCTATTCAACCGGGACGAAGAGTATCAGCCTCTATATCCCGAAGATCATCATCATGGGCCCTGCATCGTCAGGGAAATCGACCTTTGTCTCCAATGCCTCGGAACGCGGGCTCTCTGTTGACCGTGGGGATTCTGACGGCTTCCGCACCACGGTCGCAATGGACCTCGGGTGGCTCCATTTCCGCGGGTTTGACATTACCATCTTCGGCACTCCCGGCCAGCCGAGGTTTGACCCGATCCTCCCCCAGCTGGTCAGGAACGCCATGGGGATCATCCTCGTAATCGACGCAACAAAACCCGATACCCTCGCGAGGGCGCGGGAGCTCCTGATGCTTCCATCTGCATCCAAGCTTCCCCTCGTAGTCGCAGTCAATAAAACGGATCTCCCCCACCTGATGGACGAGGTGATGGTACGGGAGTCGCTCAGGCTCCGGGACGATGTTCCTGTCTTCTTTATCAGCTCGCTCAAGCGGTCCGATGTCCATTTCGTGATCGAGACGATGGTGGACAGGATAACACGCCACCCCTACTGATCAGGCAATGAATCATTGAGGATATGAGGATCCCGGAACAAGAAGGAGTCTGAATGCTCACGTTTATCGGCCTTGGTCTCTACGACCACAGGGATGTCTCGGTGAAAGGCCTTGAATACATCAGGCAGGCATCCCGGGTATTCCTTGAAGGATATACCTCTCACATGAAGGGAACTACCCTTGAAGAGATGCAGACCTTCTTTGGAAATGCCATCACGCTCCTTACAAGGGAGGATGTGGAACAGAACCCCGGCGAGATTCTCGATGCTGCATCACGGGGCAACGTGGCATTTCTCACCGGGGGAGACCCGATGGTCTCGACTACCCATGCAGACCTCCGGATCAGGGCAAAGGAACGGGGGATCGAGACCGCAATCATCCACGGGGCCTCGATATCCAGTGCCGTCTGCGGCCTGACCGGCCTCCAGAACTACCGATTTGGAAAATCCTGTTCGCTGCCGTTCCCTGCAAAGAACTGGTTTCCCATCACTCCCATAGAGGTGATTCAAAAGAACCTTGAAGCGGGACTCCATACCCTGGTATACCTTGACATCCAGGAAGACCGGTGCATGACGGTCCCCATCGCCGTGGACCTGCTCGAACGGATGGCACAAACTGCCGGGATCTCCATACCCTGTTATATTGGTGTGGCACGAGCAGGATCCATGAATCCCGTGGTGTCTGCCGGAACTGCAGAGAAGGTCCGCGCCACCGAGTTCGGACCCCCTCTGCATATCCTCGTCGTGCCGGGTCCACTGCATGTCATGGAACGGGAATATCTTACGATCTTCGGGGGATTGTGACCGTGCAGCACTGGAAGTGCGAGCTGGAGTCCCGGCTCCAGGATCTTGTCATTTCAGTCCCGCCCTCATCGATCCTCGATCATCTCGCAGATGACCTTGGCGGAATGGCACGCTCATACCTCTCTGACGGGGACCATTTCCTCTCGTCAGGAGATCCCGTGAACGCCCTCGCCTCCTGGGCCTACGCACTTGGCTGGATCGATGCCGGGGCCTCTCTTGGCGTGTTCACGACCAGGGTGCGTGATCCGGGATGGATCTTTTCGCACATTCACCCGTTTCCAGGGTTCGAGTCTTTTCTCCGGGAGAAAACTGCGAGATACCATGCCCTCCTCCACTCGGCTATCCAGTCCGTGGTCCCGTCACCCGAACCTGATACCGTGATGCATGACGCAGCAGCACGATTTCTCGCGGCATCCGTGGTCTCAAGGGAGTACGGGAGATATTTCTGCACGCTGGGAAGACTGGACAACGCCCTTGGATCCTTCAGCTACGGACATGCATGGCTTGACAGCGGAGTCCGGGCCGGCCTCTTCCGGGTGGCAGGGAAAAGAGAGATCTTCACCCTCTGAAAAAACCCGGTTGATACCTTTCATCTCCTCACAACGTATATTTGTAAAGGCACAGATAGTACTCAGTTAGTACCATTTTTCGATAGGCAGGTATCATGAAGAAGAGTGAGAAGCGATGGTTGTGGATATCACTCGGCTTCTCTCTCATCGTCCTGGTTGCAATCCTCTTCTTCACGATCGATGCATCCACGTTCACGCTGCTCAAAAACACCGATCCCACCTTCTTCATCCTGGCCCTCCTTCTCCATATCCTTGCTCTCGCATTCTGGGGACTCCGGATCAAGTTCATGAGCTGGGGACTCGGATACCGCGTCCCTTTCCTGCATTGTTTCAACCTTGTCCTGGCAAACCTCCTCGTTGCTGCGATTACGCCTTCCCAGGCAGGAGGAGAGCCCGTCAGGATCCATGAGCTCTACAAGGCAGGAGTCAAGGTCGGCGACGCTACTGCGATCGTGATCACCGAGCGAATTCTTGATGGATTTGTGCTCGGCCTCGGGGGGGCATTCTTCATGCTGGTGCTCGGAAGTATCTGGCAGCAGTTGGGATCCATTTACAGCTACTTCATGTACGCATCCTGGATCATGATCACCGGGATTGTCGTAATCTTCCTGTATTCGGTCAAAAATCCCGATATCCTGAAGAAATTCCTTCTGCGGATTGTGAGGTATGTGGCAAAATTCATGGGAAAGACGAGGATGGAGAAGTACGAACAGGCGGTTGACAGGGAGGTCGATAATTTCCACAATACGCTTGCCATGTTTATCATCCAGGGGAAGAAAGGCCTTTTTCTGGGTCTTGTCTGCACCGCTGCATTCTGGTTCCTGGAGAGCGTGATCGTATCCCTCATTCTCATAGGACTTGGACAGCCCCCGATCTATGTTGAATCCCTGGTCATCCAGCTGATCATCGCGGTCATCATGATGATCCCCCTAACCCCGGGGGGCTCAGGGATTGCCGAGATCCTGTTCACCTCAATGTACAGCATTTTCATCCCGACCTCCCTGATTGGGATCGTGGTCGTGCTGTGGAGAAGCATCCTCTTTTACTCAAATATCTTCCTGGGACTCCTGGGAAGCCTCGTTATCGTCCGCAGGGAAGCAAAGGGCGAAGTACAGGAGATACCGGAGTCTTAAGAAAGTCCCGGGACGGTTGCCGCAACCCCCCGGGATCGTCAACCGGAAAGAAGCATTCAGGTATTCTGCTCGAACCGGCATTTCCCCCTTGGGACCACTATCTCGAACCGTGCTCCCTTTCCGGGCTCACCTGTCTCGCGGAGCGTGATGCCGGTGATGTCGAGGATCTGGCGGGAGATGGCGAGCCCAAGTCCCGTATTCTTCCCGAACCCTCGTTGGAAGATCTTCTCTTTTTCATCCGCGGGGATCCCTACTCCATCGTCTTCGCAGACGAGGATATGATCCCTGTCGCGTTCTTCAACAGAAAAACGGATGGTCGTGATGGTCTTCCCATACCGTACTGCGTTATCGATCAGGTTAAAAATGACTTTGTAGATGAGCGGGTCGGCATACACTTCCCCACTGGAGGGGAGCTCATTCTTCACGACAATGTTCCCGAGCTCGGCCTCTTTTTTCGCAGTCTCGACAAGGTTCCGGCAGTTCTGCCATGATGGTGCCGAGACCCCGATATTTTCGTATTCCTTCGTAAACTCGATCATGGTGGAGATTCTCTGGGCAGACTCCACGACGTTCTGGTAATACTCCTGGTATTTGGGGCCTTTCGCCAGATCGTCAAGGAAGGAGAGATATCCCTTCATGACCTGGAGCTGGTTATTAATATCATGCCGGGTGATGCCGGAGAGAAGGTTGAGCTTCTCGTTTGCATGGCGAAGCGCTTCTTCGAGCCTCTTCTGCTCGGTGATGTCCTGGTTGGCTCCATGGAGCTTGACGGTCTTCCCCTCATTATCAACGACGACACCTACACGAACAATCAGGTTCCGGATCTCTCCATCCCGCCGGATAATCCGGTGTTCCATCTGGAACTCATAATCCGGGTTATTCGATGCTGGTTTTGTAGAGAATACCCTGGTAACCGCATCACGGTCATCAGGGTGAACAAATTCCTGGTTGTACCGATCAGGTGCCATCAGGTAGCCCCCTTCCCGGCCGGCAGAAGTGCGATATAATTCGTAGAAACGGTCATTGAACCGGAAAAGACCGGTGCTCGTATCAAACTCCCAGTTCACCAGATTCGCAAGACCCATCGCCTTGGCAAGCATGTACCGGTTCTGCTGGAGTTCGCGTTCTATCTGGGAACGCTCGATCTCTGCGCCAGCTTTCACCGCGATGATCGCCATGATCTCTTCGACTGACGGCGATGAGGCGAATGGGTTTCTGAAAAGCGCACAGAGGATCCCGATAACCTTCCCTTCGGAATTTTTTAAAGGCGTCCCTATGTAGCCTCTGATATTCAGTTCGACAAGATCCTTGCTCTCCGGGAAGAGGTTGACCGCATCATCAGGGTAGTTGCAGTATCCCTTCTCCGTGACATTCTCACACGGTGTGCCTATGAGGGAGTAGGTAAACCCGGTGACCTCTTTTCCGTCAAGCTGCATGGAGAGGACATTGACCGTCTCGCAATCATCCTGGATCTCCCCTACCATGACACAATCTGCCGAGAGCCATTGACTGATGCTCTCTGCAATTTTCCGGAGAGAAGAGAGGCCGGTGATTCCCACCATGCTCCTGACAATCGCCTGATGTGCCGATTTTGAGGTCGTCTGCTCGGTGATGTCATGGATGATACCCTGGGTCCCCACGATTGTTCCCAGGGAATTGCGGATCGGTGACATACTCTGGGTATTCCACCGCCAGGAACCGTCCTTATGCCGTATCCGGAACTGGATCCCCCGTGTATTTTTTCCCGTCGAGAGGGTCTGGAAAAAAGACTCGCGGTTTTTTTGGAAATCATCGGGATGGATGAACTCACCCGCTGATACACCTATGACTTCTCCGGGATCGTACCCGAGCATTCTCGTGCAGTTCGGGGAGATGTAGGAGAAGAGCCCTTCAGGGTTGAGTACAAAGATGATCTCATCCGCATTCTCGACAAATTGCGCGAAGTCCGGAAGATCGCGGTACTGGTCATTCATAGACATTCCAACCCTTCACCAACCACGCAGGTGTCGCCTCACGTCATTGATTCGTATAACGGTTTCAGTTACTTTATCTCAGCTCGTCATATGAAAAAACATAGTTTTGCGGCAAAAAAATGCAAAATGAATAGGAACGCATGCAAGGTCAGGACAAGCCCCCCATGGTGATTCCAAAGGTTATATGGAATTATTCCGATGCCACACGATGACTGCCATATCGTTCGCAGTCAAGGGAATGTTAAAACATATTGCCGCAAAACCAGTCACCTGAAAGATCATGAACCAGAGATACCGTCTCATAACTGCTGTCCTGCTCCTGATTGCCCTTTTGGTATTAGGAACTGTATCGGCAGCTGAAACAGATACTGACAACACGATCGTGGCATCCGGGACCGGATCGGTCATTGGGACACCCGATCGTGCGCAGATCTCGCTCGCAGTCGAGACCGAGAACCAGAACGTGAAGGCAGCGCAGGCCGAGAATGCGGCCCGGATGACGAAGGTGATGGATGCCCTGATCGCCGCAGGTATTCCGAAGGAGGCGCTCAAGACAACCGGGTACAACATCTATCCTGTCTACGAGGATACCAAGATCTACGGCCTGCAGAAAGTGAAGACCTATCGTGTGACGAACACCCTTACAGTCACGCTCCACGATGTCTCCCGCACTGGCGAGGTGATCGATATCGGTGTCGCCGAGGGAATCAACCAGGCGAGTTCCATCCAGTTCTTCCTCTCTGACGAACAGTCACAGGTGCTCCGGACGGAAGCGCTGAAGGAAGCGAGTGAACGGGCTTCCGCGGATGCCCGGACCGTTGCGGGGGCACTCGGTGTCAGTTTAAAGTCGGTGAAGTCGGCCCAGATCAGCGGGGGCTACTCCCCGGTCCGGTACCAGAACTACGCCATGGCAGAATCGGTGGGGGGCGGGGTCTCGACACCGATCGAGGCTGGCGATATCACGGTGACCGCAACGGTGACGGTGACGTACCTGATCGGGTGAACCATTCCGGATCGTGTGAAGGCTCAGGTGAACTGTTCGTTCCCTGGTCAGGCCCGATATGATGGATAGTGTTTCAGCTATCCCCCGAATTTTTCATTTTCCGGACTTGCCAGGATTGAAAAGATCATTGGCAATGATACACCCCGAAATGTTCTCTCTCCTTCGTGTGAGAACCGGCAGTATATCCCGGAGCGGGACCTTGTCTCTCCGGTGCCAGACTGACATGGATGAATCGCTCCTGCATGATACCAAGCATTGAGTATCTCGCCATTTTTTCCATAATACCAGGAATTCCCGGGATATCCTGCTTGACCTGAAAGGAACAAACACTTAAGTCCACCCCGGGCAATCCATTCTTGCGACCCATGGATCCTCTGCAGTGCTCGGTCAAGGGTGTGTTTATGGCGGTCGGACCTCTCGGTGCATCCCCGGCTGTTATCCTCTCTCTCGATAATACGGAGAACTGCCTTCCTATCTATATCGGGCTCTGGGAGGCTATCTCGATCCGGAACGCCCTCAAGCAGGAGATCCCGCCCCGCCCGCTGACCCACGATCTCTTCGTTGATCTGATGAGGTCATTTGACATCGAGCTCAAGGGGCTGGTCATCGATTCCCTTGACGACGGGGTATATTACGCCCGCCTTATCCTCGAAAAGGACCAGCGCCAGGTGAGCATGGACTGCCGGCCGAGCGACGGCATCGCACTCTCCCTCCGGTACGGAGCGGATCTTCTGATCGATCCCGACGTGGCTGCCAGTTCTGCCGTCGAGTTCAAGGACATCGAGGGATTGCAGGATCTCGATGCCTACCTGACAGGATGATTATCTCCTTCTTGACTCGAGTTCCCCGAGGACCTCGGAGAATTCTATTCCTGCTGCTTTCAGGCTCACAAGCAGGTGGAACTGGAGATCGGCCGCTTCCATGACGATATCCTCCTTCCTCCCGTTCTTGACGGCGATGATATACTCGGTCGATTCTTCGCCAACCTTCTCGAGCACCCTGTCAATTCCCTTGCGGTCGCGGAGGAGCGAGGAGATATACGATCCCTCCCTTGGATTCGCCACGCGATCGCCGATGACCTCCCAGAGTTCCGAAAGCACATCACGTGCCGGCATTCTGGCCTCCCCCGACAATGACATCGCCGATCTCAAGATTGTGATACCGTCGCAGCAGGAGCCGTGCCTTCTCGATGGTGGTCCCTCCCTTCCCGATCGCAATACCAAGATCGTTCTTCTGCCTGACCACGATCTTCACCGATCTTTCAGGATCCGGGCCCTCGATCCCTGTCACCTCGGCAGGCTTGAACATGTTAGAGATGAACTGCACAAGATCCTCCGAGAATTCAACCATCTCCACTTTTTTACCGAGCACTGACTGGAGTCTCCTGATATTGTCTCCCTTCTTCCCGATAGCGAGCCCCATGTCGCCCTGCTTGATGACATAAATAACCCGCTCGAACCGCTCGTCAATCATGCAGTCAAGCGCGGTAGCTCTCGTCAGGATGCGTAATTCTTCGATATATCGACGTTCTTTAAAACCTATAGTACGATCCATTCCCCGATCCTTCGTATATGAGTGATTGGTCAGGAATTAAAAACGTTCGGAATGGTTCCTATCCCTCATCCATATTTGCAATCCTCAACATGAAGGGAATGAAAATGCATTTCGTTCTCACATATGCCCGTATCTGGTACGATTGGTTTTAAAAATGAGTATAATATCATTATTACCCCCAATCTCGCAGGAGAGTCAGGACGAGAATCTGAAGAAAAATGCTTCATGAAAATCAAGGTAAAAAAAAGTACAGGTTCCGGATTTCACATTTGATGTGCGATTGACCCCGCCGCCCCCGACGGACGCCCCGGCGACGGTTCAAATTCTTTTTAATTTTTCCAATTAGAGCGAGAAAATCATCTTAAATTCTAAAAAAAATTAACAAACCTAAATCACTGGCATTACTTGCACGATTTACAAAAATTTTAGGGGCCAGATTGCTACTATACCCTAAAAAATTCAGATAATTACCCTTTAGGGAGGTTGATCTCGCATGCGGGATTCGCACCACCCCTTTGACAACAGAACGTAAAGTAAAATTTAAAAAAAAGTGGAATAGTTGGATTAACTGATAAGATAGGTGGCAGAGATCTGGGCGCTGATGGTCACCTGGCCTGGTTCAACGGGAGTCGGGGCCGAGGCGACTTTCGCATCCATACCAGCCGAACGTGCATTCTCGTAATACACCGGGGGATAGTAGCTCCCGACATTGATCTCCTTGACCCCGGTGATCGTTACCCCTGCTGCGGCAGCAACGATATCTGCATCTGCACGAGCTTTCCTGACAGCCTTTCCGAGCACCTCGTTGCGGAGGCTCTGCTCGAGTTCTTCGCTCACCATGAACATGATGCTGTCGACCTGGTTGGCACCTGCAGCGACCGCGGCATCGATGACCTCACCGGTCTTCGTCACATCGCGGATCGTCACCTGGACGCTGTTTGTGACGCGGTAGGTCTTCACTTTCCTGCCGAAGATTGAGGAGGTGTCATCGTACACCGGGTAGATTGAATACCCGGATGTCCTGATATCCGCATCGGCGATCCCGACAGCTTTGATTGCCTTTATGACGGCATCCATCCTGTCCGCATTCTCGGACTGGGCAACCTTGACATCGGCGTTCTCTGTCTGCACAGAGACCGTGACCTGGGCACGGTCAGGAGTGACTTTCACTTCTGAGGATCCCGATGTGATGATGACCCGGTCGCTGTTCTCTGCGGCATGGACTCCTGTCACCAGGAGCACCATAGCGATCAGCATGAGGATAACAAGGAAAGGCTTTTTTGTGTACGACATATCCATCACCACCTCTTTCCGCCCGAAAATTCAAATACCTTTTCTTGATTACGAAAAAAGTCGCAGTGACGGGATTTTTTATTCGAATAAGGAAGAAAGGACGTCAGTTTCAACCCAAATGACCGGATTCCTGTTATTGAAAAGCATCCAATCCGGGAAAAATCCTGCAATTCGTGTCAAGAATCCTTTCCGACATATATCACAATGAATATATCATTTCTTCGTTATAACCCAAGTCAGATATAGATCATGAACATCAATCAGGGCATCATACGACATTCATCCGAATTGCAGATGTATGCCGGTTGTGTTCTGTGTTTTCCTTCCATTCTTATACAATGAGGGGGGGGGAATTTGAGAGAAATGAAATCATTGCAAATATTGAACGGGATTCTTCTTCTTGCCTGTGCACTGCTTGCTACCAGCGCAAGTGCGATCCCCTTTGCATATATCACGAATTCTGGAGACAACACGGTCTCTGTGATTGATCCCTCTGCAGATATGGCCATCGCAACGGTGGGTGTAGGACAGAAACCGTATGGGGTTGCCGGCAGTCCGGATGGAAAAACGGTGTATGTGACAAACTATCCATTGGTAATTACCAATCCCGGCACGGTCTCTGTCATTGATACCGCAATCAACACTGTAATTGCGACAGTGACTGTAGGATGCTGGCCTCATGGAATTGCGGTAAGCCCCGATGGAACACGGGTGTACGTGGCAAACCAGTGGGACAACACCGTTTCTGTGATCGATACTGCGACACACGGCGTGACCAGAACAGTAGGTGTAGGGGAAGATCCTTATGGAGTTGCAGTCAGCCCGGATGGAACAAGGGTGTATGTGACACGATCAGGGGTTGACAAAGTCTCTGTGATTGATACCGCTGCCCTCACTGTTCTCTATGACATAAGCGTAGGAGACAATCCGAAAGGAATTGCAGTCAGCCCGGATGGAACAAGGCTATACGTGGGAAACGAGGGCACTGAGTGGAACGGCAACGACACAGTCTCTGTGATTGATACCGCCACACATACCGTGATTGCAACAGCGTATATTGGTGAAGGGCCCCGGGGAGTTGCAGTCAGCCCGGATGGAACAAGAGTCTACGTGGCTAATTATTTTTCCGACGCCGTCTACGTGATTGATACCGCCACATATTCCGTGATCGATGCGATAAGTGTGGGTGATGCACCGTATGGAGTTTCGGTTACCCGGGATGGGACGATGGTGTATGTGGCAAACTCCGGGAGCAATAATGTCTACGTGATCGATACCGCCACACACACCGTGATCTACAGGATGAACACAGGAACCACCCCAATCGCATTTGGGAATTGTATCGGGAGCCTCCCTCCCAAGATAACATGCATCTTCCCGGCATCCGGCGCATTACATGGCGGCACGTCAGTGTTCATCACCGGGGCCAACTTTTACGGAGTCACCTCAGTGACCTTTGGTGGCCAGCCAGCTACGTCGTTCACGGTTGACAATGCGACACATATTACCGCGATTGCACCTGTACACGAAGCCGGCCCTGTAGATGTGGTGGTCACGACACCGGAAGGATCAGTGACCAGGACCCAGGGATATTCCTATGCACCACTCGCAAAAATTGTTACTCTCTCTCCTTCATCCGGCACATTCTATGGCGGCACATCAGTGACAATTACCGGAACCAACTTTGACGGAACCAGCTCAGTGACCTTTGGTGGTCAGCCAGCTACCTCGTTTGTGGTTGACAATGCGTCGAAGATCACCGCGACGACTCCCGTGCATGTTCCCGGTCCTGTAGATGTGGTGGTCACCACGCCAGGTGGTTCGGCAACCAGGGCCAACGGGTATACCTATGTCAACTCCGGATTACCGGTCATCAAAAGCATCTCCCCAACATCCGGCACCATAGATGGCGGCACGTCAGTGTTCATCACCGGAAGTAACCTGAACTGGGCGAGTTCGGTCACCTTTGGTGGTCAGCCAGCCACCTCGTTTGTGGTTGACAGTGCATCGCAGATCACTGCTGTCATACCGGCGCATGCACCCGGTCCTGTAGATGTGGTGGTCACGACACCGGCCGGCTCGGGAACCCGCACATACGCGTTCACGTATATTACACCGATGGGGCCGTCATATGCCTACATCTCGAATTCGTGGGACGATTACGTGTCAGTCATTGATGTCGACTCAAACGCACCGGTCGCCTCGGTCGGGGTGGGAGACTATCCGGATGGTGTTGCTGTGAACCCAGATGGAACGTGGGTGTATGTGGCAAACAGCCTGAGCAACACGGTCTCCGTCATTGACACCGCCACAAATGCTGTGGCTGCCACGATACCGGTGGGATTGGATCCTTCCGGAGTTGCTGCAAGCCCTGATGGGACAAGGGTGTACGTAGCGAACTATGGTGGCAACGATATCTCCGTTATTGATACCAGTACAAATTCTGTTATCGCTACGGTGGAAGTTGGAGGAAATCCCCGTGGAGTCGCAGTCACTCCAGATGGTAAAAAGGTCTATGTGGCAAACCAGGCCAGCAGCTATGTCACGGTGATTGATGCGGTTACACACAGTGTGATCACTACCGTGTATTCAGGAGGTGCTCCTTATGGAGTTACAATCAGCCCGGATGGTACAAGGGTCTATGTGGCAACCATGTGGGCCAACACTGTGTCTGTGATTGACACTGGTACAGATACTGTGGTAGCCACGGTGCCTGTGGGCAACTATCCCTATGGTGTTGCAGTCAGCCCCGATGGATCGAGGGTGTTCGTGGCAAACGGAAACGCAGTAAATTCAAATCCCACCCCCTCGGTTTCTGTAATTGATACCGCCACGAATGCTGTGATAGCGACGATACCTGTGGGATCATGGCCTTTTGGCGTCGCAGTTACTCCGGATGGAACAAAGGTGTTTGTGGCAAACGCAGGAAGCAACAGCGTCTCTGTGATTGATATTGTGACAAATTCTGTTATTGACTCGATTGGTGTTGGGAACTTTCCCTCAGTATACGGGAATTTCATTGGGAACCTGCCGCTCCCCAAGATCAAATTCATCACCCCGATGTACGGCACAACCCTTGGCGGAACTACCGTTGTTATCACCGGGACAGGATTCTCAAGGGCAAGTTCAGTCACTTTCGGGGGTATTCCGGCCACCTCAATCACCGTTGACAGTGACACGCAGATCACCGCGGTTGCACCAGCACATGAAGCCTCCCAGGTAGATGTAGTGGTTACGACCCCGTATGGCTCGGTGACAAGGAAACAATCGTATACCTACCGGGAACAGCCCCACCCCACGCCGACAATCGGTTCTCCGCCGGTAGGATCGACGGTTGAGCCAACTCCAACGTCTGCAGGTGGCTCTCTCCAGGCTGATTTCACCGCTTCAAGCACATCAGGTGTTGCCCCCTTCACTGTGTTATTCCAGGATACCTCGCAGGGGAATCCGACCGGTTGGAACTGGGATATTAACGGTGACGGGTTCAAGGATTACGATGGGAGCACCTGTGAACATACGTTCACTGAACCCGGCACTTACACGGTTTCACTCTCAGTGACAAGGGATGGAGAGCTCGACAGCGTTATCCGAGCTGACTATATCCAGGCATTAGGGGAAATTCCTTTTCCACAGATTATCCTTATACCTATGCATCCGGGCTGGAACTTTATCTCTTTCCCACAAAAACTTGTAGAAGGACACCGGACCGCTGGTGAAGTGTTCAGTGGTGTGGACACAGGGGGACACGCGATTTACTGGTATGATGCATCATATCAGACCTGGAATCAGGTGAATCCCCTCGATTCTCTTGACCCCTTCAAGGGATACTGGATTTATTCTGTTTCATCAGCACAGATCCCGCTCACCTTTTACGTAAATCCACCGATGGAACAGACAGTCGTGCTGCAGCCGGGATGGAACGCAATCGGATTTGCCTTCGAATACTCTGCACGGGAAGGGTTGTATTCCGTGAAGGACGCCTGGACCCAGTTGATCGGGTATGACAGCGAATCCCAGATGTACGAGACCTCGATTGTCAACGGTGGTTCGGGAGCCCACAGCATTTTGAATTTCGTGATTCCAGGAAAGGGATACTGGGTGTTCATGAGTGAGGGAGGGGCGTTGTCCTTCTCCATCTATCCCCTGGAAACAGATTTTCCGATCGTAGATGAGTCCTATCCTGTCTACAGGACTATCATTCCCAACCTCACCAATCAGGAGATACAACAACTCGGTGCTCTTTTCGGGGTGTCCGGAGAAGTCGAAGATTTCATTCCTTCATCGGGAATCTCCAGGATTACTGATTATTCGAGAGATCCTTATGCAATTTTTGAATTTAATCGCAATTCAGGGGCATACAGGTACCTGATTCCTGACATGGTATTTCCAGCCTCAACCGGTATCCAACCGGACCTTCCATCCGATGAAGAGGCACGGATCATTGCGACAGAGTACCTCCAGGAAAGGGATCTTTTCCCTGCCGATCTGCACTTCAGTGGTGTCAGCATCGGATCATCGTCCGGGGAATATTCCGCGGAATCTCAGATTGTCTTTGTTCTCACCAAGCATATTGGTTTCACGAGGGAGATCGCTGGCATTCCGGTATACAATACTGGCATCACAGTCACCATCGGGGAGGGTGGGGAGGTGGTGGGAGTCACGAATACTGTACGTCACTATGACCCTGTTCCTGTCCGGTATATGAAAATTCGTACACCAGCGCAGGCGTACGAGCAGCTCCGTGCAGACGACCTCATCATGCGGCCATTATGCTGCACCAGTTATTTTGCAGTCAGGAACATCTCGCTCGGTTACTGTATTGAGGATACGGTCAGCACAGAGGAATACATGCTGCCAGTCTATGCATTTGCATGCCATGAACCATCCGGTACTGAGGATATTACCCTGTTTGTGTGGGCGGTGGACCCGTCTGATGTGTAAAAGGGTATAGAGTCATTTTTTCCATCGATTCTGCTAACAAATAATTAAGGAGAATTTGGACTTATCCATTGACGAAAATCATGGAAAAAAGCGAGGAGAGTCGATCTATTATTTAAGTGCGATTAACCCCGCCGCCCCCGATGGGCGCCCCGGCGGCGGTTCAGTGACTGAATCGGCATGCAGATAACAACGTCGATTCAGTCTCCCTATGTAATTCCCCGAGGAGGCTAAATTTTACCTTTGCCCATGTTTTTTTTTATAAGAATCGCAAGCAGTTCAACCTCGGTTTTGATTCCCTGATTTTCCTCTTAAAATATTCTCTTATCCGCATGTGGGGAAATCCCGGACCATCGCGAAAGACCTGACCGTAAAGAGATTGGGGAAGATCTCGGAGATCTTCCCGGTCCGCGCAGAATGCACAATGAAATTTTCCCGAAACGCTGCTATTTCTCCCCAAAATACAAGAACAGGGAAGACGCATACATTGGTGAAACCTATCATGGCAGCAACGCTTGTCGAGAAGATATTCTCCAGGAGATGCGGACACCCTGTCAGGGCTGGCGAAGTCATCATGGCTCCCGTGGATGCGGCGATGATCCATGATATCACCGGACCGCTGGCAGTCCAGAAGTTCCGCGAGATGGGTGGTAAGAAAGTATTCGATCCGGGCAAAATAGTGCTCCTCTTCGATCACCAGATCCCTGCAGATTCTCTTCCGGCAGCAGAGAACCATGTGTTCTTAAGGAAATTCGCCATCGAGCAGCAGATCGAGAACCTCGATATCAAGGAGGGGATCTGCCACCAGGTGGTGATGGAGAGGGGACGGACTGCACCAGGCGAGATCATCGTCGGTGCCGACTCCCACACCTGCATGTACGGAGCAGCAGGAGCGTTCTCGACCGGGATCGGGTCGACAGACATGGGATTCGTACTCAAGTTCGGGGCTCTCTACTTCCGGGTCCCGGAGACCATCAGGCTCGACATCACCGGCAATTTCCCGACAAGGGTCGGTGCAAAAGACCTGATCCTTGCCATTGCAGGGAAGATCGGGGCAGATGGGGCCACCTACCAGGCACTCGAGTTTGCCGGCGAGACCATGCAGAAGATGGACATGCCTGGCCGCATGACCTGCTGCAACATGGCCGTCGAGATGGGTGCAAAGGTCGGGATCGTTCCGCCCGATACCGTGACCTGGGAGTACCTGAAGGCAAGGAGAAAGGGAGTTACGCCATTCCCGCTGGAGAGCGACAGAGACGCAACCTTCTCCGCACGCCACCAGATCGATGTGAGCACACTTTCGCCGAAAGTGGCAACCCCGCACAATGTCGACCAGGTGGTGGATGTCGGGAAAGTTGCCGGAACCCATATCGACCAGGTCTTCATCGGGTCCTGCACGAACGGCCGGTACGAGGACCTGGCCGAGGCAGCCGAGGTGCTCGGGAACCGCAAGTTCCATGATGATGTGAGAGTGCTCGTCATCCCCGCATCCCGTGCGGAGTACTTAAAAGCACTCCGGGCCGGGATCATCGAGCAGTTCGTCGCAGCCGGGGCACTTGTCGAGTCTCCCTGTTGTGGCCCCTGCATGGGAGGAGCATTTGGACTGCTGGCGCCGGGCGAGGTCTCGCTCTCGACCTCGAACAGGAACTTCAAGGGCCGACAGGGGAGCTCCGAATCGTTCGTATACCTCTGCTCACCGGCAACCGCGGCGGCAAGCGCACTCCGTGGCGAGATCACCGACCCGAGGGAGGTGTGACGATGAGGACATGGAAATTCGGTGACAATATCGATACCGATGCAATCGTCCCCGGGAGATACCTGACCATCTACGATCCGGCAACCCTCGCTTCCCATGCGTTCGAAGGCACGAGGGACGAGTATGCAAAACAGGTAAAGGAGGGCGATATCATCGTCGCCGGCCGGAACTTCGGGTGCGGTTCATCGAGGGAGCACGCACCCCTCGCCCTCTCGGGTGCGGGAGTCCGGTTCATCATCGCGAGGTCATTTGCCCGGATCTTCTACCGGAACGCGATCAGCGTCGGGCTCCTTCCCCTGGTCTGTCCCGATGCCGACAAGATTCCTGACGGCTCCGAGCTGGTCGTGCAGATGAACGAGGGATACGTGGTATCCGGAGGAAAGAGATACGCAATCGAGCCGGTGCCAGGATTCTTACAGGAGATCGTGAATGCCGGCGGGCTCGTGGAGTATGCACGAAGGCTCGAGGAGGTAAAGACATGCACAGGGTCGCGATCATAGGCGGCGACGGGATCGGTCCCGAGATTATCCGGGAAGGAAGAAAAGTCCTCGAGGTTTCAGGCGACAGGTACGGGTTCTCGCTCGGGTTTGACGAATTCGATCTTGGCGCAGACAGGTATCTTGCAACCGGAGAACTCCTCCCCGAGGACACCCTGAAGGAACTAGGAAAATACAGGGCAATCTACTTCGGGGCGATCGGGGACGAGCGGGTCAAACCCGGCATCCTGGAGAAGGGAATCCTCCTCGCACTCCGGTTCCATTTCGACCAGTATGTCAACCTCCGCCCGATCAGGCTCCTTCCCGGGGTATCCACTCCTCTGGCCGGGAAGAAGCCCTCCGATATAGACTTCGTCGTCGTTCGGGAGAACACTGAGGACTTCTACGTCGGGATTGGCGGGCGGTTCAAAGGTTCCCAGAAGGCGACGCTTGAGATCAAACGCGAGCTCTACAATGTAAAGTTCGGGCTCGACATCGACAGCGATGCAGAGGAGATCGGGTACCAGATCGGGGTTATCACCCGTGAAGGCTCCCGGAGGGTCATCTCATTCGCCTGCGACCTCGCAAAGCGGAGGAGAGGAAAGCTCACTTCGGTCGACAAGGCAAACGTCCTCTCCGATATCTACGGGCTCTGGAGGGAAGTCTTCACTGAGGTGACCGCAGGATACCCGGGTCTTACCACGGAGTTCAACTTCGTTGATGCAGTCACGATGTGGTTTGTCAAGAACCCCGAGTGGTTCGATGTCGTCGTTACCCCTAACATGTTCGGCGATATCATCACCGATCTCGGTGCCATGATCCAGGGAGGCATGGGGCTTGCTCCGGGAGGAAACATCAATCCCTCGGGAACCTCCATGTTTGAGCCCATCCACGGGTCGGCACCCAAGTACAAGGGTCAGGGAATTGCGAACCCCATGGCGACCATCTGGGCAGGATCCATGCTCCTCGACCACCTTGGCGAACATGAGGCTGCCGAAGGCGTGCTCAAAGCACTCGGGCAATCGATCCTCGATGGTGTTGTCACGAAAGACATGGGAGGATCTTCCCGGACCTCAGATGTAGGCGACTACGTCGCTGCTCTGGTCAGGAAGCAGTAATCCCTGGTTGACACTCTTTTTTCCGATACGAGTCGGGATTTTCATCTGTGGATTTTGCTTTTTCAGGGGAATAGAATAAAAAGAAGACTCTTTTACTCATTCTTTCAATTTTCCATGTGCCATAGGGAAAAGTAACTCAATAAACGCCAAACAAGTATTTGAACCGCAGCCGTTCTCACTCGAACAACTTATATCAGGTTGTTCAATAATGACTGTGAATCTTGAGGTGACCGCAGGTCGCCCCGGGTCGAGGGCGGTAGCCCCGCGGTATTTTCGGGGGCGGCGGCATCTATCGTGTATGAGATATAATAGTAATAATTTGGATATTCATTTTGATACCAATATTTCATTTTTTCTTTAAATTTTGGCCCGATTTATTCAAAAAAATAAGGGCAACGATAATCCTGACTCACTTAAAAAAAAAGGAACCCCTCAACCGACTATTACGCCGTCATCCGGTCCGCAGCCTCAGAGGAACAATACGATGAGAGCGGCATCGAGAAGTCCGTGATCGTGTGATCCCTGGCAGCCTCTTGGTATGGTGCTGCGGGAAGCTCCATGATGCGGGCGAACCGCTCCCGGTAGTTGAGCACTTCGACAAGGGAGTCAAGGGAGAGCGTGAACCGGTCGCCATTCACGAGATCGATATTGAGCGCCTTTCCCGAGCGCGAGACCTGGGCATTCCCCGCCTTTCCACCGAGATACTCCATCCAGTTCTGTTTGATCCGGACGACAGCCGCCGGAGTTCCACGCTGGATGGCTCCCTTCACCTCGTCGATGAGTATGCAGAGCCTCGCCCCGAATATTGTGAGCTCGAGGACTTCGCGTGGGGTCCCGTCACTGTCGAGGACTTTCTTTCCATCCCTGGTAAGGTATCCTGCTCTTTGCATCTCACTCACCTCACTCTTATCCTCTCACGATCCGGGTATATAAGGGCTCGATATGCGCGGGGTGAAAGTAAAAAACGAGAGACTTCACTCCTTCATGCACACATACAAAATGAACATGGCAAAGCCATTTTGATATTCACTGCCTGTGACAGACAAGTGGTCGAACTTTTCGAATGAACATGGCAAAGCCATTTTGATACTCACTGCCTGTGACTGACAAGTGGTCGAACTTTTCGAATGAACATGGCAAAGCCATTTTCATAGTGAAAAAGGGGGACGCGGCCTCGCGTTCAGGATACTTTCTGATGATCGATGCATGCGTTTAAGACCGATTCCATGAGGGCGAGGGCTCCCTCGATCCCGGCGAGCGGCCTTGCATGCAGCCTCACCTGGCCCCGTAACGGCGGAGTGACCCCGACGAACGCTGCGGATGGGAATGCAGTCTGCTCAAACGAAGATCCGAGCACGAGGTCTGGTGCCTGCTGTTCGAGCATCTCCCTGATCCCTTCATAATCCCTGACCCATCTTGAAGGATACTTCCCTTCGACCGGGACGTTTCTCGACGCGATATCCAGGATCTCGGCATCAAGGTATTCTATAAGCATGCCGGCAACCGCCTGCATTGAAGCATCCTGCCCGGAAAGGACAACCGTTGGTGGTTCAAACCTTCGTAAGTATTTGTCGCAGGCAGCATTGATCCGCTCCTCCGCAAGAGGGAGATGCCGTCCGGAGAGAACGCCTCCGCTGTCCGGGAACCTGTCTTCGAGTGCCCTGACAGTCTCCCGCATCGCTTCCATCCCGAGCATCGATCCGAATGACGATCCCCGCCCAGAGATGAGATCGGGATTCGTATGGACCGTCCATGGTGCAATATCAGTGTCGTTCCCCGCATCACCTGAGCAAAGCGGAACCCCGCAGCATGCTCCTGCCAGCCGGAGCATCCGTGCTATCTCCTGCAGGTTTCCTCTCCAGAAAGGGTCCAAGAGTGAGAGCCCGTCAATGTTGACATGGTCCTGCATCGCTTCTGACTCAGGGAGGGTGAGGGCCGAGAGGGCTGATAGGTATCCCTTCTCGTACTCGCCGGAAAATCCCGGCGAATCGATTACTTGGACCATCAGATCATCCCCGTAGCGTGCCTCGAGCGATGCCCGGACATCCTCGCCTATGATTGATGGGACGCATGAGAGGATCACGAAGATATCCCGGTAATTCTTCGAGATGTCGTCGATCGTCCGGAACAATGCCTCGTCAGTCCCGAGTATGATATCCTCATCCGAAAGAGAGGTACAGAAGAGGGGGGCGTGGAGGGTGGTCACCGGGTAGAAATAGCACCCTTCGGATCCGTGGATCACCACACCTATCTCCTGAAATCCCGAGAGACAGGCTGCTGCCCCGGTAAGCCCGCATGGCCAGAGCGGCCCGGCACACTCAGGCATGGCAGCCTCTCTTCCACCGGTGAAGCAGCCTCCGGATCCCGTTCGTGCCGACCGGGAACGGGTCCGGTACCGGGACAGGATTCCCCTCTTCGTGCACTTCGAGGTCGAAGAGATCGGCAAGCTCGTACCCGAGGCGCGATGACCCGTCGGCCGGGTACTGGGTGCTGAACCTGACCCGCTTTCCTTTCAGCGACGAGAAGGTCCGAACCATCTCGTGCTGGAGGGCTTCTTCGTTTGCGATGGCATGAGAAGTCTCAATGGAGAGTGCCTCCCCCACCTCTTCCATGAACCGAAGCGTCCCTTCGATCCCGAGCGGGAACGATTCGATGAAGGGAATTCCAAGGTCATCCTCAAGCGATCTCCCCAGCGGAACCATAGAGGGGTCCCGGAGGATATTCAGGGAAGCATTCCCGAGGCGCCGTATCTCCGGGACAGAGGTTGCACACACGAACCGGGCATTGACAGGAACTCCCATGGACTGCAGGATCCGTGATACTTCGCGGAAATGCTCGGAAACCTCGTATTCCAGGGTCTTCTCTCCGATGAGGTTGACGGACAGGGCCTTCTCCCCGTTCGCTGCGAGGCGGGAGAGTGCCCGGAGAGCTTCCATGTGGCCCGAAAGAAACCCGCCGCCAAGGAATCCACCCGTGGGAATATGGAGGACCGGAGTCGTCCGGGGCACATGGCAGATCGCCTCCACATCGTCACCGATCGTTGCGGCAACACACGTCGAGAGGACGCAGACGATCTCGGGATGGTGCGAGAGCGCCTGGAGAAGGGTCTCCTCGAGCAGCGGTTCGCCGCCGAAGATGACCTCCTTCTCGGACATGTCTGTCGAGATGAGGGCGGGGGGAGCCACACGGTCCCTGGCAGCGTGGAGTGCATGGAGAAGTGAGAAGTTATGGTGGGCGCACCCTGCAGGTCCGTGGATGATCGTTGCGCAGTCCCTGATCTCGGTCGTGACAGAGAGCGCCCCTGTCAGCGTGCACCCATCATCACGTGGAGTAGGCATATGCAAGGTCTTCCAGGTCTTCCATCTCAAGCGGCGTGGGAATATCCAGCCTTCGGTTCTCCATGATCTTTTCTGCGAGTTCGCGGTAGACCCCGGCCTGGCGGGAATCAGGAGTAAACTGGATCACGGTCTTCCTGTTCAGCTCCGACTGCTGGACCACCTGGTCTCTCGGGATGAACTGGATCATGGAACTCCCTATCTTTTCAGAGAACTCCGCAACAAGCTCTTCTTCCCGGGGGAGGTTCTTCGCATTGCAGATCACGCCACCGAGGCGGCACCGGCTTCGTGCCCGTGACGAGAGCCTTGATATCGCTTTGCAGATGTTGTTTGCGGCATAGAGCGACATCAGCTCCCCCGAGGTGACGAGGTAGACCTCTTCCGCGTACCCCTCGCGCATGGGCATTGCAAAACCCCCGCAGACCACATCGCCGAGGACATCGTAGACCACGACGTCCGCGGAAAGCGCCCCGAGCCGCTCCAGGATCTGGAATGTCGCGATAATCCCCCGGCCGGCACACCCTACCCCCGGCTCAGGACCTCCTGCTTCCACGCACCGGACGCCATTAAATCCCCGGAATACCACCTCGTCAAGGCTCAGAGCCCGATCGCCCCTCTCCCGGACAAGGTCCATGACCGTCGGGATGAGGGTCCCCTGCATCAGCATCCTGGTGCTGTCCCTCTTCGGGTCGCACCCGATCTGAAGGACATCAAGGCCTTGCTGGGAGAGTGCGGCAGAGAGGTTTGCGGACGTGGTTGACTTCCCGATCCCGCCTTTCCCGTACAGGGCGATCTGTTTCATCACACAGTATTGGACGGCTTCTGTAATTAGATAGTATGGAGTTAACAAAAGTAAAGTTGATTTCAACAGGCCTGCGGCTACTCCTGACCCCGGATGAGCCCGGCGATAAGGACAAAGACCGGGATCACTTCGAGCCTTCCGACCCACATCACGACAATGAACACCCACTTGGAGAGGAGAGGCATGGTGGAGTTCACGTACCCGCTCGAGATCCCGCAGGAACTTATCGCTGAGACGATGTCAAAGAGGAGGTCTGTCAGTCCCATCGACATGATGTGCTCCTGGAGTACGATGACGGTTGCGAGAAAGACGGTCACGACCGAGAGGATGATCACGAGCATGCTCTTCGAGAGTTCCGGCTCCGCGATCTCAATGGGGATCGTCTTCTTCTGGTACTTGAAAGGCACAAGCACCCTGCTGCTTACAAAAGTCCTCTTGAACCACCAGATGATTCCCCGGTACCCGAGCGCAATCCGCGACAGCCTTATACCCCCGGCGGTGCTCCCGCTCGCACCCCCGATGAAGACAAGCATTGTTAAAAAGACGACCGTCACGCTTGGGTAGAGATGGGGATTTCCGTTCTGGAACCCCGTGGTGCTGATCGCTGCAGTGGTCATGAAGACTCCCTGCCGGAGCGATTCAGTGAGGGAGAAATGGGCGAGGAACATGAGGTCAGCGATCACGATGAGAGAACCGAAGACAAGGAAGATGATGAGCAGCCTCACCTCTTCGTTCGACAGAAATGAGACCTTCTTCCTCCGGTAGGTCATGTAGTAGAGGGTAAAGGGCGTTGACCCGAGGATCATGACAGGGATCAGGAAGATCTCGAGGAGAGGGTTATGGTACGCGAGCACCCCTCCCTCCTTTGGGATGAATCCCCCGGTCGAGATCGCGGAGATGGCGAGGTTTAAGGCATCCCAGAGGGGGACCCGGGCCATCATGATCAGGCCTGCAGCGATCACGGTGAGCAGGATGTACACGGCCCAGATCTCCTTCCCGTTCGCGATCACGCTCGGCAGGATTCGTTCGGCCTTTCTCTCGGCGCGGAAGAGGGGGGAAGTGTCAAGATCTGAGCGAAATGCTGTCGTGAGCGCAAGCGAGATCACCGCAAGGCCCCCGACCCACTGCATGTAGGTCCGCCAGAAGAGGAGGCTCTCAGGAATGGCGTGTATGTTCTGGAGGAGCGAGAACCCCGTCCCGGTCCATCCAGCCATGGACTCGAACATGGCATCGGTGAACGACAGATCCAGGATGAGCATGAACGGAATGCACGATATCACGGCAAACGCAAGCCAGACCAGCGCGACGGAACAGAGTGCCGCGGAGAACCTGACATCCGTCTTCTTCCTCGGGAGGTAGTTGAGCAGAAACCCGCTTGCAAAGAAGATTGCTGGGACGAGCGCGAGCGGCAGGATCATGTTCCACTCTCTGAAGATTGCCGCGATGGGCACGGGGAGAAGCGTGAGCGGGCTTATAAAGATGAGCATCTCCCCGAGCTCCCCGAGGACCATGGAAAAGTACCGGATCCGGCCCATTTTGATAAAAAGGTGTGGAATCTCCAGCCTGATGTATGTTTGCCCCGTCGGGTGAGTGCGGGGACGCGGGGTCAATCGAGCATGAGCCGGTGGGAGATGATCCGCCAGCAGACGATCATCTGCATGATATCGGTCGGGGTGAGGAGCGGGCACGTGGGGATGAGCGATGAAGGATCGATCCCCGTCTGCTCGCGGAGGCGCGAGAAGAGTTCCTTCGCGGCATCGCACGGGAATCCCCCGTCGAGCTCAATCCTTCCCATGTGGTGCCCCGCATTCCCGACAGGCATGTACTCAACAGAATAAGGCCTCCTGTGCCCGGATATGACCGATCCGATGTCAAAGTTCATCCACACCTTCTCGTGCATCTCCGGGAGAGGCGCAATGGTGAGGGAGACCCGGTAGATATTCTCGTTCCACCCGAGCTTCCTCCCAAATCGTGAGAAGGAGATCCCGATGATTGCCTGGGCGTGCTCCCTCTGCGGGGCGACAAAGGCGAGGTAATCCGGCTCGCGGATCGCCATCTCCCTCCTGACCTCCTGCTCGGTATACCCGCGGCTTCCCATGTCCCGCTTCAACTTCCATTCACGCTTTACATCCGGGGATGGGTCGACGAAGAACGAGAAATCCAAAAGATCCCGGAGTCCCGGCGTGCTGAGTGGGTGCAGACCCTCGAGGATGATGACTTTTGCCGGTGAAAAAGAGACCGGTCCCTCGATGGTTCCGGTCCCATGGTTGTACCGCATCTTCTCGATGCTCCCACCCTGTTTCAGCATCCGGACATCCCGCTCGAGCCGGGCAATATCGTTTGCAGCGGGATTGAGCGGGGTGATCTGAAGCGAGTTCCGCTGCTCCCGATCATAGCGGTGGTAATCATCAAGCGAGATCGTCGAGACGAGGTCCTCGCCCAGCATGTTCCGAAGGCCTGCGGTAAACGTGCTCTTCCCGGATCCGGAATCCCCTGCAACACCGATGATATAGACACGCTTCGATTCTGAGAGGAACTTCCGAAAATCCCTATCGTTGCTCATACAGAACCTCCTGATATCCTGCAATCAAGCCCGGAATCCAGCAGGATTGGTATACCGGAAAGAGGAGGAGGGTGTCCCTTCATCAACCCTTACCGAGGATCCCGATCTCCCTGTGCTTTGCGGCAATTCGGTCCGCGAGGACCTCGATGCTTCTCATATCCTGGGCTCCAGGGGCACCCTTGATGTAGACCGGCTCGAGCAGTTCGGCCTGCATCCTTGGGAGCATCCCTTTCAGCGTCTCGACCGTCTTTCCGCCCCACCCGTAGGAGCCGATGACAGTGATGAACCTGGTCTTCGGGCGCAGCAGGTTTGCGAGGTACGCGGCGTAGACAGCCTGGGGATGGGGCCCGAAGATGACCGTCGGGGTCCCGACCACGATGGTGGCGGCATCGACAAGCGCCATCGCAAGGTCGCCAATATCGGTCACAACCAGGTTGAAGGGAAGGACCCTGATGCCACGTTCCCGGAGCGCGTCTGTGAGGTGGTTCACCATCTTCTCGGTGCTCCCGTGCATGCTGACGTACGGGATTACGACTTCGTTCTTGACCGTATCTGAGGTCCAGTCCCGGTATGCATCCATGATCAGGCGGGGTTCTGTGTGGATCGGGCCGTGGCTTGGGGCGATCATGCGGATATCAAGGGTGCCCACCTTCTCGAGGTTCTCCCGGACCGATGATCGGAACGGCATCATGATCTCGGCATAGTAGCGTTTCGAGGCGCGGTAGATCTCGCCCCATTCGACGACACGAAGCGTGCTCTCCGAGTAGTGGGACCCGAAGAAATCGCAGGAGAAGAGGACCCGGTCTTCCCGGGCGAAGGTGACCATCGTTTCAGGCCAGTGGACCCAGGGCGTGAGGATGAACTCGAGCGTCTTTCCACCAAGGTCGATCGTGTCGCGGTCCTTGATCACCATGCACCGTTCCTCCTCGATATCCAGGAGATGCTTCACCTGGTCAAGGCACTTGTCGTTGACCACGATCTTTGCTCCGGGGAAGATCTCCGCAATCATGGGAAGGGTTCCGGAATGGTCCTGTTCTGCGTGGTTGATGATGATGTAGTCGACCGTATCGACCTTCGCCTTTACAAGGTTGGTCACGAGCTCGAGTTCCTTGGCCGGGTCCACCGTATCGATGAGCGCGGTCTTTGTCTTCCCCCGGACAAGGTAGGCATTGTAGCTGGTACCCTGTGGGAGCGGGATCAGTGAATCAAAGAGGCGCCTGTCGTGGTCAAGCGCTCCTACCGAGAATATTCCGGGTGCTATCTCCTGGACAACCATGCGTATCGCTCACACTTTCACAAACTTATCAGGGCTTGCCATGCATATCGGGCAATGCCAGTCCCCGGGCAGTTTGGAAAAATCGATGCCGGATTGGATATTCATGGAAGGCTCACCTTTGGCGGGGTCATAGATATGCCCGCATATCGTGCATTGATATGAATCCATGTAGTACTTCTCTCCTTGTGGAAAGGATCAGGTGATCCTTTTGTCCAGTGTATCCTAGCGAAGATATTCCCATAATGATTTCCATGTCGGAAGCCATCCTTTGAACTCCACTGCAATCTTTTGGGTGCTTCTCCATTCACCCACGAAATTTCAGGGAAATGTATCCCCTTTCATCCCCTGGAAAGAAGCGCGTTCCTCATATCATGGAACATCGATATGCATACCTATGCCAGATCAGGATATCTCTGAAGGGGTCATGATGGTGGCCAAGCTGATGGCGCTCTCCGCACGGACCGCCCCGAAAGGAAAGGGAATGGATTCAATCGTGTGCACCATCGCGGGACCGGAAGACCTCCCCGCCCTCTCGAACGAGATGAAACGGCTCTCTGAGAAGCTCGGTCTCGCGTTCTTCCTGCGCGATGCGGGGAATGTTGCAGCCTCTGATGCCTGCGTGGCCATCGGTGTGAAAGGCCAGGAACCGATCGGAATCAACTGCCAGGGATGCGGATACGAGGGATGCGACGAAATGGTTGGTGCAGTGGATCCCGGAACGCCTGCCGGCCCCTTCCGGGGACCGAACTGCATCGTCAAGATCACCGATCTCGGGATCGCGGTCGGGTCGGCAGTGAAGACCGCATCGATCCACAACGTTGACAACCGGGTGATGTATTCTGCAGGCGCCGCGGCGCTCTCTCTCGGGTGGCTCGAAGGGTGTACGGTAGCGTATGGGATCCCGCTCAGGGCATCAGGGAAGAATATCTACTTCGATAGGAAGTAGGGAGTGAACTCTCTCTCAGCTATCCGCGACACTCGCCATTCTCCCCCTTTCCTTTCCTGATACCCCGGGTAGGAGGGCCCCGGAGGACAATATGAAAGATCCTCTTTTTCTGACTCATTTGTGAGTTCCCTGCTTCCTTCTTTTTCCAACAGGAACACCTATCAGATCTTCAGACGTACCACTTGGTTTACCGGATACTCATATGCCCCCCCTTGATCTCTCCCGGTTTACCGGGCTCTCGACAGAGGAAGCCCAGCGGCGTCTCACGAGAGACGGCTTCAATGAACTTCCTTCACCGGATACCCGGGGGATACTCGGTATCATCCTGGAAGTTATCCGGGAGCCCATGTTTCTCCTTCTCGTCGGTGCCGGGGCCATCTACTTTGTCCTCGGCGATGTCGAAGAAGGGGCACTCCTCCTGTCCTTTGTCCTGGTGATCATCGGGATCACGGTCTACCAGGAACGAAAAACCGAGCGGGCGCTCGAGGCACTCAGGAACCTTTCGAGTCCCCGGGCGCTCGTGATCAGGGACGGCCAGCTGGTGCGGATCGCAGGAAGGGATGTGGTGAAAGGTGACATCCTTGTCGTGAGCGAGGGTGACCGTATCGCGGCAGACGCCCTCCTTGCCGCATCCACCAATCTCTCCGTTGATGAATCGCTCCTCACCGGAGAATCGGTTCCGGTCAGGAAACTCCCGCCTGTGGGGAATCCCGGCGAACGGCACCCTGGCGGTGACGACCAGCCATGGCTCTATTCGGGGACCCTTGTTGTCCAGGGGCAGGGTGTCGCAGAAGTGGTCTCGACCGGCATCAATACCAGGATGGGGGAGATTGGAAAAGCGCTGCAGGCCGTCGAAACGGAAGAGACCCGCCTGCATGTCGAGACTGCGCATATCGTCAGGAGCATAGCACTCATCGGGTTCTTCCTGGTGGTCATCGTCGTAGTTGCGTATGGCCTGACACGGGGAGACTGGCTCCATGGCCTCCTCGCCGGCATCACGCTCGCAATGGCCATCCTCCCTGAGGAATTCCCGGTTGTACTCACGGTGTTCCTGGCGCTCGGCGCCTGGCGCCTTTCGAAGATCAGCGTCCTTGCGCGTCATGTCCCTGCGATCGAGACCCTTGGCGCGACCACCGTGCTCTGCACGGACAAGACCGGCACCCTCACCTTCAACCGTATGACTGTCGCGAAGTGCGTGGTTGCAGGATCCTCGTTCGATTTCCTGGGCGGAGACGAACGATCGCTCCCCGAACCATTCCACGAACTCATCGAATACGCAGTCCTCTCCTGCAAGAAAGATCCCTTTGATCCCATGGAGCAGGCGCTTCTGATGACGGGGAATACCGATCTCTCCGGGACCGAGCACCTGCACGGGGACTGGGAGCTCCTCGTCGAGTACCCGCTCTCCCGTGAACTTCTGGCGATGTCCAATGTCTGGCGGTCGAGGAAGGCTGACGAGTATATCATCGCCGCAAAGGGAGCGCCGGAGGCAATCTTCGATCTCTGCCATATGGAACCGCAGGAGATCGCGAGACTCACCGTTGATGTGGAAAGCCTTGCTTCTGATGGCCTTCGGGTGCTTGGCGTGGCAAAATCCCGCTTCAGGTCCGGCCAGCTCCCGGATGGCCAGCATGCGTTTCCCTTCACCTATCTCGGGCTTATCGGGTTTGCCGACCCAGTGCGGCCTGATGCCGCGGCAGCGGTCAGCGAGTGCAGGATGGCCGGCATACGGGTTGCCATGATCACCGGTGATTACCCTGCGACCGCACGGAATATCGCAAGACAGATAGGGCTTCCTGACACCACCTCGGTTCTAACCGGCCCCGATCTTGCCGGGATTCAGCCAGAACAGAGAGACCGGGAGATCCGCGCAAGTTCCGTCTTCGCCCGCGTAGTCCCCGAACAGAAACTCCAAATCGTTGAGTCCCTGAAATCAGGAGGCGACATCGTGGCCATGACCGGTGACGGTGTCAACGATGCCCCTGCGCTCAAGGCAGCCCATATTGGGATCGCGATGGGAGCCAGGGGTACCGATGTTGCCAGGGAAGCCTCCTCGCTCGTGCTTCTCGATGACAACTTCGCATCAATTGTCGCAGGGATCCGGATGGGACGGAGGATCTATGCGAACCTGAGAAAGGCGATGGCGTACATTATCTCAATCCACGTCCCCATCGCCGGCCTCTCACTGATCCCGGTGCTCCTCGGCTGGCCGCTGATCCTCCTCCCGATCCAGATCGTCTTCCTGGAGCTCATCATCGACCCTGCATGCTCGGTGGTGTTCGAGGCTGAACAGGAGGAGCCCGATATCATGGAGCGACCTCCCAGGAAACCAGGCGATCACATCCTTGATCGTTCCACGATCACAATAGCCCTCCTCCAGGGCTTTGTCACCCTCGGGTTCGTGCTCGCGGTGTACCTGCATGGCATGATGCAGGGGCTCTCCGGAGACGAGCTGCGCACCGTCTCCTTCGTCACCATTGTGGTTGCCAACCTCGCCCTGATCTGTACCAACCGTTCCTGGACCGAGAGCATTGCAGCACGGTTCAGAAGACCCAACAGGGCTTTAGGGTGGGTGCTGGGGGGGACCCTGTTCTTCCTCGCCGCGGTCCTCGCGATCCCCGGGTTGAGAACCCTGTTCCAGTTTGCCCCCGTCTCACCGGGCTTCCTGCTGCTCTGTTTTACCGCAGGGATCCTGACGGTCGCATGGTTTGAGGTGTACAAGATGGTGCGGGCACGACCGGGTCCGCAGCCTCAATGATCCCCTTCATGAGAGATCTTTCCCCCTCTATGGGATAGCGACGCTCCCGGGATCTGAAAAGTATGGCGATATTACCATGCGCGATTCGGGAATACTGCACAACGGCCTGAACATTGCACCCGGTTCAGAGAACAGAGAAACCGTGAAAGAACTGCGGATAAGGAAAAAGGAGAGGATTTAGAGGGACTTAATCGCGAGTTCCACATCCTCTTCCTTGATCGTCTTTCTTCCTGCGTGAATTGCAAGCTTGTTTGCTTCCTTCACAAGACAGGCAATGTAGTCTTCTGCTTTTCCTACAAGAGCTACGGCGGCATCTCTGCCGACACGCTCCGCTCCACTCTTCTTGGCAATCCTAATCATTGCTGCAACTGGTAATTCTGCCACCTTAATTGCCTCAAAACAATAACGAACGAGAAAGTATTTATATATTACTTTTCTTTGGGCCTGCTGGAGCCGAAATTTCCTGCGCGGAATGTCCTGGGATACAGGATGCCGGGATCATTTCTTGCGATGAAAGGTCCATCCGGTACTCCGGTAGTACCGGTACGAAATACAGATTTCTGGATCATGAGAAGGGACTACGCCATTGGCTATTGTGGCACACTGATGAGAGCGCTCGCAAAAAACATATTCCCCATTCTTTATCATTCTATTTGAGTGCAAGAGCGAGAGAAAACCAGTCTCAATTTCTTCCCACGAATATGATCCGCGCAATTTTTGGCATGGGGGAATCTTTCATTATCACTGGCGCACACGATTATTCGAGTGACCGAATTTCCAACGCGCATTTACGATCATTGCCTGATTTCCATAAAGGAAATGCTGGTAAAGAGCGATATTCCCGCCCTGCTGTTCTTCAACGTGGTCATGATCTATATCCTCTTTGCGCTGGATGTCGCAACGACCGACCAGATCCTTTCCTTGGGAGGGTATGAGATCAACACCCTCATGGCGTACGTGGTTCAGTTCCCTCTCCTTCACCTGGTGCTGAAAGGGCTCGTGCTCCTCTTCATCGCCTCTGTTGCAGTCTGGTCGGAAGAAAAGGTCAGGTATTCCGGCATGGCCGCACTTCTTGTTGTAATCTGCTGGTACGGGTTCGTCATCGCCAACAACGTGACGGTGCTGATTGCCTTATGCTCAAAGACAGGGGGCGGGTGAAGGGCAGTTTTCCTGGATTCAAATCTCTTTGAAGCGGGGTTCCGTTTCTCTTCAACTGAAACTGCGGGTAGTAATTAAAGGATTCTTATCATGAAGTTGATACTGTGATGGTGATCATTTTAAGAGTGATATTGCCGCCCCCGAGCGGCCTGTTCTGAAGATATTGCCACTTCTCTAGATCCTTGAACGGTGTAACACCAAAAGTAAAATTCAGGTAGTTCACATTAGGATACCCCTTTTCGGATTCATTCGCTTCAAGGGTAAGACTCGCAATACCATTCCCGCTTGTAAAATTTTTCCCCCCCGGCACCACATCCACCGCATAAAGGGTGAGGTTGTTGCAGCTATCCGAAGTGCAATCGTAATGGATAAGACTCCTGCCGAGTGAAGAAGTCTGGAGTATTTCCTCAACCTTCTTCATTGTTGAATACTGGAGTGGAACAGGATCACTCATTTTACCTCCTGAAACTCTGCTAATGTTCACATAGCCATATTGCCAGGTGTATCCCTGATCCACCCAGAAATTATTCACTGGGCAATAACTGAAATTCACAAAATGGAGAGGTATAGAGGTACTATCAATCCATACGGTAATTACCGGTTCACTCTCCTGTTGCACAGAAATCGTCCCCGAAGATTTCCCTGAATGCAGGAGTATTTCCCCTCCCCCCAGGACCACCGGTTCTGACATCGACAGTTCTCTTTTCAGGGATATGGCATTCTCAAGCGCCGACCCGAAACGCACCATGCTCTCTTCGACATTCTGCAGGTGCTCCACCTCAGCCTGCTGTTTCAGTCCGGGGAGATATTCAGCGTTATAGACAGAGAAAAGAGTGACCGCAACGGCAAGGATGAGCATGACTGCAAGGACAGGAGAGAGAGCATCGTCATTCATTTTTTTTCACCGGACCGGAAAAAATGACCTTCCTGGGTGTGACCAGGGAGACTGTTGCATTATCTGTGGGGATACCACTGATTGTGATGCGACTGCCAAGATCGAAAACAGACTTTTCCGGTAGCATCTTGAATGAACTGTCGCCTGAACGGAACCTTCTCATCTTGTCTCCCCATGAAATAATGACAGTGAGATCACTCTCCTTGATCCAGTCTCCTCCTTTGTGGTAGAGGATTACATTCATTTGATTGGGAATTGACCCCCCTTCCCCCTCAACAACAATATTCACCGTGGGATCCCTTGGGGGAGGCAGGAGATTTCCGACATTCGCAGCAAAAACCGCCACGAGTATGAGGACGATGGTGATCATCATCATCTCCCCGACTATCTCTGACACTGCAAACTCGCAGGAATCCGTATTCACGCTTCTTCACCCCTACAGCACATACGCAAACAGCACCACCGCCGCGACAAGAAACACGATCACGTGCTTGAATCCCGAAAGGATGCTCCCTGCCGACAGCTGCCCGGCCATGATCCCGGAGAAAAACCCGAGGATGATGGACATCCGGAACATGTCGAGCACGTTTCCCGAGATATCGATATTCGTGTTGAGCTTCTCGAACGAGGAGATGAAGGAGACATTCAGCTGGTATGCCGTATAGAGGAAAATCCCGAACGAAAGGTAGATGATCATGATGTAGGCGAACGAGACCGTATACCTCTCGCGCTTCATCTTCAGGTAGTGTTCCATGTCGCTGATGGCGATGATCAGGATATCCCGGATGTAGTCCGTGACCTCGCTCGCACGGATGATCAGGGAGATGACCCGCTTTATCACCAGCACCCCGATGCGTTCTTCGAGTCGCACAAGTGCCGACGTGATGCTGGTCCCCCATTGGACGTCTTTTGAGACGAGTTTCAGCTCGGAACTTAAAAGCCCGATTTTTGATTCGGAGATGAGCCTCACCGCCCCCTGCAGCGTCATCCCGATATCCTTCAGGTCCAGAAGCTCCCGTAAAAAGTCCGGGACCTGTGCTTCGACCTGGTGGACGTAGAATCTGCGGATCTCGTACGCCACCATCAGGGGGGCGAGCATCGCAACCGTCATCAGGCAGATCATGATCTCTCCCGGATAACGGGGGAAGATGTCCTGGAACATGCCGGCCATTCCCATCAGCGCGATCACAGAGCCGAGCAGGGTGCCGATCACGATGCCGAACCGGTAATCGGACATATAGGTACGGATGGGGTTTCTTATCATCGCGGCAACGCGGAGGACCTTTCTTCTTGCCGCGATCTGCCGGGAAAATGCCTGATCAGGCTTCTCGCCTTCAATGACCGCGATCCCTGATCCGTATTCTGTCTCCCTGCTCTCCTTATGGGTAATCTCCACGTTCTCACCGGGGACCACAAGGGTGAGTATCCACACCATGGCTGCTGCCCCGAGAGGGAGGAAGATAAAGAAGTAGGGCATCAGGGATGAGAGCGCAGACTGGCCGGTCATGTTCTCGGCCACCACCATGATGATCACCGCGATGGGGGCGGCCACAAACGCGGTGACGTAGACCTCTGCCATGATCTCCATCGTCTTCAGGGACATCTCGAGCTCTTTTTCGGCAACCTCGCGGTAGTGGGAGGACCGCGATGCGAGGAACCCTGGAAGGTCGCCCCCGCTCTCGAACATCAGGATAAGGTCGTCCAGGAGTTTTTTCAGGTTCTCTGAAGGTGTGGTCCGGGCAAGGTTCCTGATAGCAGTCACCAGGTCATCGCCAAAGACCTCCACATCACGGACGATCATCCCGAACTCCTTCGAGACCTCCCCATAGAGGTCGCCCTGCTCAGAGACTCCCCTTATCGCGTTGTAGAGGGTGAGGGTTGTGGAGAGCGCCTGCATGTAGGTGATGGCATAGGGGAGGTCCATCTCGATTCGGGCCTTTCGCCCCTTCATGGCAAGCATCGGCTGGAAATACAATACCAGGAAGACCATGATTCCCGGTACTGCAAGGATGAGCGCATCCTGCACCCAAGGGGGGTAGGGTTTCAGGACGGTAAAACGGATGGAAAAGAGGTGGAACACCACCAGTGCAGTGATTGCTCCGGCGACGGCAAGGCATGTCTGGACGAGGATCTCGCGAGTATACTCACTGTAGGATTTCCTGATCCGCGCCCCCCTCAGGTTCCGGGAGAACACTTCGCGATCGAAGAGCCGATCCCTGATGGTGCCGAGTCCTTCAGGAAGCGGCATCGTCAGCCTCCTCGTTCCCCGGAAAACGGGTAGACTTCTTCATCAGGTGGAAGATCCCGCTCACCTGGTCGGATAAGACGATCTTTTTCCTTGCCATGAGTGAGAGGGTGTGGGCCCGCAGAGACAGCTGCTCTTCAACTTCAGCCCGTGACCATCCCTGCGAATACGCGATGCTGTCGAGGACACGTGAACGGTGATAATTCCTCTCGAAAGCATCGGAGCGGGGATTCCACCGATAGAGGTCGTGGGACTGGATATTCGCGGCATTGTCAACCGAGATCTCGTTCAGGGAAAGGCAACGGCGAACGGCCCTGCCTTCCTGGTACTGCAGGAGCTGGACCACCATGAGGTCGAGCGCCCCGAACATCGCTTTAGGGACGTTGATGGGTGGGTTGACAAGCCGGTTGATCGACTCGTCAACGCTCCCGGCATGGAGAGTAGAGTAGGTTGTGTGCCCCGTGTTCATGGCCTGGAAGAGCGTCTGGGCCTCGGGCCCCCTCACCTCCCCGACAATGATATACTCGGGACGCTGCCGGAGCGACGCCCGGAGGAGGGAGAAGAGGTCGATATCCCCCTTTCCCGACGGTGCGCTGGTCTCCCGGGTCTTTGTCGGGAGCCAGTTCTTGTGGGGGAGCTGGATCTCCCTTGTGTCCTCAAGTGACACGATTTTTGCAGTGAGGGGGATAAAGTAGGAGATGGCATTCATCGTCGAGGTCTTTCCGCTCGCCGTCCCTCCGACGATAATCATGCTTTTGCGGTTCTCCACGGCGAGCCAGATATAGGCAAGGATCTCGGGGTCGTAAGTCCCGTAGCGGATGAGATCCACAGGGGTCATCGGGTCGCTCTTGAACCGGCGGATGGTAAATGTACTCCCCTTCGAGGAAATCACGTCCGTGTAGGTGATCTGTGCCCTTGAACCGTCAGGAAGCGGAGCATCAAGGAGAGGAGAGGAGATTGAGACCTGCCTGTCCGCCTTCTGCGAGAGCTTGAGGACATACCGGTTCAGTTCATGTGCAGTGAACCTGATTGAGGTGGGGATAGAACCATACTCTGCATGGTAGATGAAGACCGGTGAGGTGTAGCCGTTGCAGCTGATATCCTCGATGAAGCGGTCGTGCATAAGGGGATCGATGGGGCCATAGCCCTGCAGGTTCCGCTCAAGGTAGTAGTAGATCACCGAGGCGCGGTCATCTGGCAGTCCCGGCATGAACCGGGAGATCCCTCTCCTGACATCGTCGAACGAGAGGCGGGTATCATCCTTCCTGGTTATGGTGTCGTAGATAAGGACATCCCGGAGGTAATCGTGAACTTCCTCGAGAAGAATACGCTCCCGCATGCTGACCTGGGGCTCGGTGACAGTGTAGAGGAGATCGAAGAGCTCGTTCTCGATGATGGATGCAGAGCAAAACCCCGGACGCAGCCAGTACCGGTCACGGATCTTTCCTTCTCCTGACATTGTTCCTGTCGGGGGAAGAATGGGAATAGGAGTTACAGGCGGCTCCTTTCCGGACTCCGGGCTTTTCCCTGATCCGGACAGATATTCCTGAATTGACCTGTCAACTCCCTCCTTACTCTCCCATAGAGCCTTTCCTTTCATTGTATCTGAAGACACCATCAGGAGAGCCACCCTCCCTTCCCTATTCCAGACCCGTCTTTCCCTTCATTTGGGGCTGGCTCATAGAATACTCCTTTATCAGATACTTCTCCAATATCAGCAAGGAGGAGAGTCTTCTGCTGATGAAGTTCCGCTGACGTGGGATCTATCCTTAGAGCGAATTCACAGGACTGAAGAGCCTCCTGATTCCTGTTCAGGCAATACAGTGCCCGTGATTTCAGAGAACATATCTCGACTGAGTGGGGATTGAGAGTGAGGGCTTCATCGCATGCGCGAAGGATATCTTCCCATCTCCCCATTCGCTCAAGGATGTTGCACTGGATCTTCCGGATCTCGAATGTGCCTTTGCCGTCGCGGAGGGCTGTTTCACATACCTGCAGGGCATCCTCCATTCTCTCCAGTTTGAGAAGCGATGAAGCCTGAAGGGCAAGAATTTCCGGGTTGTCCCTGTCGATTTGGTTATATTCAGTAAATGCCTCGAATGCATCCTCGTAGTCGCCCATTGCATAATGGGAGAGGCCCCTGAACCCCGATGAATCGATGCCCGAACCTGCAAGAACCCGGTCAAAACCTTGAATAATCTGGTTCCTGTTCTCCGTACCGGAACGTATTGTGTTTCCATTGGTGGACACGCTCCCACTCCCACGAGTGTCCAGCGACATAGGGTTGCCCATAGGTGGTGGAGCGTTTCGATCCGGGGCCGGATTGTGATGATTCTCCCCCGGTGCTTTCCTGTGGAACAGGGATACGAGTCCGGTGAGAAGTTTTCCCTTCACGGACCGCGTGTTCCAGGAATGCCCCGGATCCTGTCCGGTATGAACTGGACGAAGGGAGGATTCCTTCTTTCCCTTCTTTTTGAGCAGCATGAAAAGTGCAATCACGGACAGAGTGACGAGGCCCAACACAACACCAAAGGAAATTGGAGAGATTCCTGCAAGTCCATCCACGGAGTTTTTCTCCTGCACTCTGTCCAGCCTTTCCTGGACCAGGGGATTGCCGGGCTCAATTTTTCCTGCCTGCTGGTAGGATTCCCGTGCTTCATCCCGCCTTCCCAGGGAAGTGAGCGCATCGCCACGGTATATCCATGCCTGTGCGTTGCCGGGCTCCCGGTCGATACCAATCTCAAATGAGAGGAGTGCTTCAGATGCCTTTCCCAGGGAGAGAAGAACAATCCCCCTGTTAACCCGTGCCGGCATGTATCCCGTGTCAACAGCGATTGCCTGATTGAAAAAACCCAGAGATCCGGGATAGTCTCCTTTAATCAGGAGCGCTTCCCCTTTTTCGTTCAATATTACTGCTCCGGGCAACACAGGGCTGGGGTCAGGATCTTCCATTACAAAAGTGGGAACCGGACGAACACTCACGGGTACTATCGTATCATCGGGAATGACCTGTTCTTCCGGAATTCCTTCTTTCAGGGACAGGTCAACGGCAGCCTTGTATCCATACAGGTTGATATGGTAATCTCCCTCTCTTCTGATGACGATCCTCTTTTCAGGTTCAGAACTATACTCCCCGTTGTATCCATCTTCTGCAATCACCTCATGCGTTGCATTGTCCCTGACCGTGAGGAGAACCCTCGCATCATACGGATTTTCCGAATCGGCCTCGACAGTGAAATCGATGATAAAAGGTGGAGATGAAGGTCGGGCAAGGAGGGCAATGTTGTTCCATGAGAGACTGTAAGTCTCATGGAAGAAAGGAACCACCGGATATGCCAGAGGGCGGGGGAAAAGATCCTCGGGCTGGTCAAGATCCCTTCTAGTTACAGTACTGGCGATTGAAGGAGGGATTGGATCGGTATAGGCGGCGAATCCTTTGGATACCCCCGATATAGATTGATCGGGAACGTTCACTGTGTGTGAACCGGCGATTTGCTCAGATCCAGGTGAGGAAACCCGGGTCGCCGGTTGATTACTCATAGTGTCATGAGATTGAGGCGCAGAATCCTGTTGCAGGGCGTTCTGGGATCCGCTCACCTCTCTCATCTCAATACACCCGCAAAACATCGAGAGAAGGATGAGAATGAGAACTGTGGCGACCGAAAAAGAAGTAAAACCTGATAAGCCCCTATTTTCTTCCGGCTTGTTCTTGGCAAACCTTTTCTGAGTGTGGTGAAAGGAATTACACCTGCCTTTATTTTTCGCGGCATCCGAACAATGGTGCCAACTCGGGGGGGAAAAAAATGATAATCCTGCATATAATCCTGTGCCGCCCGGAATCACCGATTGGATTCTACCAGGATTCATCCACACTCCTCTTTTTTAGGATACTTCCAGACTGATTGTTGCAGGAGCACGTTCTCCGTTCTCATACCGGGAGAGCGCTATGGGAACTCCGCGTCTCACACATTCCGCAAGACGACTTCCAACCGGAGTGACAATTCCGGCATAGCGGTGTATTTCTTCTCCCTCGCAGGCCACAATGACTGCATCGGTGGGGGTCGCAAGAATTCCCCTCCCGGTCTCAAGGAGAGCCTGCGTCTTTGCACTGCTTATCGTTGCCACGGATTCGAGGAGGGCATTTCTGGACATCCCTTCCGAACTTATCGCAATGATATTGATGGTGTGATTCGAGATCCCCGCCGTAATGAATACTGTGAGGAAGCCGGAACGACATACCAGGAGCGATGTCATGGGAACTGCGGTAAGGAGTCCGAAATAATCACTGCAAATCCCTTCCTTTCGGGAAATATCTGAGAGGAGAAGGGCCGGGGAATCATCATGCCAGTCACGAGGAACGGTATGGTTGAAGAGAGCAGCCACCTTCTTAAGGTCTCCACCGACTCCTGTAGATACCGCAAGAAATGTTCCCTCAATCACCAGCGTGGTGTCGGAATAATGGAAATCCATGTGAACGCACCTGCACGATCGGCAAAGACCGGGCTTTTCGGATGAAATGAATTGGCATCAAATCTTTTGCTACACATTCTCGCGTTCGAGATATATAAAACAAGTTGGTATTACTTAAAGCAAATTAAATTGATCAATTTAAATAGTTGTAACTAAAACTCAGTTGCGTTGTGAAGGGACGGGCCCTCCCTGCACAACTCCAGAAAAATGGAGGAATATGAATGGAAATGACAAAAGAAGACGCCGTATCACCGGTTGTCGGCGTCATGCTCATGCTTGTCGTGACGATTATTATTGCCGCCGTGGTGAGCGGATTTGCCGGAGGGCTCGCGAGCGGAACGAAAGCAGCGCCCTCAGCATCGATCGAAACGAAGATCGCTATCGGTCAAGATGATGGAATGGGTGGAACAACCACCAGGATGACCTTCGAGATGTTGTCAGGTGACTCCATTCCGACCAAGGATCTCCAGATCGTGACCTACTTCACCAATTCTACCGGGTATGTCTACAAGACAAGCCATACTGCATCGAGCCCGTTATTTGCACCCTATGGCACTGCCACAGTAACCCGCCTCCCGTTCCTGAATGATATGTCAAAGACGGGTGGCTCAGGATATGGAGCTGCTCACTTCGGGAATTTCACCTGGACCACGGGCGATATCATGACGACAGGAAATACACGCTCGACAGCCGATTTCCTCGGTCTTCCTTGGACAGCGGGCGTATATCCCGCACCTGATACCATCGATGATGCAGACTTCAAGCCAGGAGCGGTTGTCGATGTGAAGATGCTGCACATTCTCAGTGGCAAGTACATTTATGACAAGGAGGTCGTTGTCGTATGAAGCAGATGAATGAAACAGCAGTCTCGCCAGTTGTCGGCGTCATGCTCATGCTCGTGGTGACCATCATCATCGCGGCCGTTGTCTCGGCATTTGCAGGTGGGCTCGCATCTGACCAGTCGAAAGCCCCGCAGGCAACGCTCGATGTTACCCCAGTCGTTCAGGCCATCAACGACACTGATACGACAAACTATGAACCGGATTATTCAGCAGGGTTCACGGCTAACAATGGCCTGCTCTTCGAGCATAAGGGCGGTGACTCCTTCTCGCTCAACTCTATTGATATCCAGCTCCAGTCTCTGGACGCCAAGATCACTGTAGGGAATGAAAGAAATCTTGCTACCTCGCGGGTTACCACCAGCGCGGTTACCTACTACCTGATGAAAGTCGGGGATTCTGATACATTCATCAACCCGGGTGACAAGTTCATGCTCTATGCAGATAACTGCTATGACAGTTCTGAAGGAGTTTATGGACCCCCCCAGGGCAAAGCCCTCTCATGGGATCCTGCCGGAGCAGCCGGTGGCTTTGCAGTTTTCCTCGACACCAAGTGTGAGTACAAGGTGATCGACAAGAATAGCGGCAAGGCAATCCAGAGCGGGGAGTTTGTCCTGCATTAACAAGGAATGTCTATTGTATCTTGTATATTATGAAGCAGGTCCTGAACAGAACGGAACCTCATTCATTTTTTAAATATCCAAAAAAATCCCACACACGAGGTCAGAAATGGCAACATACTACGGATGTCAACCTGCCGTTCCTACCCGGCAGGCCGTTGAGAAGTTCGAGAACGAGGTGACGATCCGCCACAGGAACCAGGTCCTGGTCAGCAAGGTCTACCTTGACATGCAGGACCACTCCTGGGCGGTCGCGGTCGCATATAACCTGTCCCGCCAGGCCGGATTGAAAGGGCATGAAAACTCTCTCGAAGTGAGATACTCGTATGCCCCCGGAGAGCAGAAAGTAGTAAACGTGTTTCGCTCCGATCAGGACACAATCAGGACACTTGATGCTGGTCCGTTCGGAGATCCGGACTCTTTTACCCAGTATGCTCTGAAATGCGAGCGTAGTACCGTCAATCCTGCAACATGAAGGACATGGTCCGGATCATGATAACCGGGACAATTCCCCACGGTGCCGGAAATAGAAAACAGGAATTCCCTACCTTGGGACTTCCTTTTTTCTTCTGTTCGCATTTCCCGGCTAGGAGTGAGATGTATTTCCCGGGACCTCCCGGCATCTGGTCCCGTGTGTCCAATAGGACAGGTGGAACAGAATTCCTATGACCCGGACCATTCCCCTCATCATCGGCCTTGCCATCGCCGCTTTCCTGACCATCATACTCTGCACCTTCACTGGACCAGCGGGGTTCGGGTTCGTCTCTACGGCGCCCGGGGCGGCCGATATTGTCGGCGGCATCCGACTCCCCCGGGTACTCTCGGCATTCTTTATCGGGGGAAGCCTCGCTGTTGCCGGTGCGGCGATGCAGTCGCTTTTCAGGAACCCGATGGCCGATCCGTATATCCTCGGAACCTCGTCAGGTGGGGCGCTCGGTGCATCCCTCGCCATTGTGTTCCTTGGCGGATTCTTTGTCCCAATCTTCGCATGGATTGGTGCCGTTGTCGCCATCATGATTGTCTGGGCAATTGCCAGCCGCAAAGGGGTGATCTCGATCGAGACGTTGCTCCTCACCGGCATCGCCGTCTCGTTCTTCTTCTCCGCCCTCGTCTCGTTCCTTATCGCAGTCGCCGGCCAGAACGTCCACTCCATCATCTTCTGGCTCATGGGCGGGTTTTGGAATGCATCGCCCTATGATGCGATTCTTTCTGCCGCAATCCTCGTCCCTGCCGGGGCTCTCCTCTTCTTTATGGGCCGGGACTTAAACGCCCTCTCCCTTGGTGAGGAGACCGCTGCCCACCTCGGCATCGACGCCGCCAGGGCACGGTGGATTGTACTTGGTGGGAGTACCCTTCTTGTCGCCGGTGCGGTCTCGATTGCCGGATCGATTGGCTTTATCGGTCTTGTCACCCCGCACATTGTCCGTATGCTTCTGGGCCCGGACAACCGGGTCGTGATCCCAGCCGCCATCCTCACCGGTGGGATCCTTCTTGTGCTCTCCGATACCCTTGCCCGGACTTTCTTCTCCGATCTCCCGGTCGGGATCATCACCGCGTTTATCGGGGCACCATTCTTTATCTGGCTGATCTACCAGCGGGGGGAGACCAGATGAACGACCGGTCCGGCATCAACGCAGAGAACCTCCGGGCAGGGTACGGCACAGAGGATATCGTCAAGGCCGTCAGCTGCACGTTTCCGGAGGGCACGTTCACCGGTATCATCGGGCCGAACGGTTCGGGCAAAACAACGTTGCTCCGGGCGTTCAGCCGCGTCATCCCGTCGAGCGGCATCCTCGAGCTGAACGGGAAGGCGGTCACCGAATATTCGCTCCCGGAACTGGGCATGGCGCTCGGGTTTGTCCCGCAGGACGAAGGCCGCCCGTTCTCCTATACGGTAATGCAGGTCGTCCTGATGGCCAGGTACGCCCGGACCAGCCGGTTTGCCGCACTTGGACCGGAAGACTTCGCCCGCTGCCACAACGCCCTCGATGACACCGGGATTGCCCATCTTGCCGACCGTTCGATCAGGACACTGAGCGGCGGAGAATGGCAACGGGTGCTTATTGCCCGTGCCCTTGCCCAGGATACAAAGGTGCTCTTGCTCGACGAGCCGACGTCGCACCTCGATCTCTCCCACCAGTCCGAGATCTTGTCCCTCATGTCCAGCCTTGCAGGGTCGGGCTCCACTATCATCGGGGTGTTCCATGATCTCAACCTTGCCGCACTCTACTGTGACCGTCTCATCATGGTCCGGCAGGGGCATCTTGTGGCTGATGGAACGCCGGCTCATGTCCTGACACCAGAAAGAATCCGGGAAGTCTATGGAGCAGACGTGGTCTCGTCTGTGCATCCGGTGACCGGCAAAACCTTCCTCATGCCGGTGTCCAATCCCGGAGGGACCAATGTCCCGGATCCATCACGGATAATCCTGGTGATCTCGGGTGGGGGGAGCGGTTCAGACCTCCTGCATCTCCTCTCCCGCCGGGGATATCCTGTTGCTGCCGGTATCCTTGCAACGACAGACACCGATTATCTCACGGCGCGGGCGCTGCAGATTCCATGTGAAGAAGTCCCGCCATTTTCCAGAATCCCGGAACAGTCGCTTGCCGCATTCCGGGAAGCCCTGGACCGGGTGGAACGGATCATCCTCTCAATGCACCCGGTAGGCCCTGGTAACTTACCCGTACTCACGATGCTCCGTGAGGCAGATCCATCCCGGATCATCATCCATCTGCCGGACGGCCGTGAAGTATCGTCCTATGACTTTACCCGGGGTGCTGCATCTGCGGTGATCCAGGACCTGCATGATGCCGGCGCACACTGTACCGGCACCTTCAACGGGATCCTCGAACTCCTGTCCACACCACCCGGAGCACCCGGTTCAACACGGAGTATGCAACAATGAAGAAACCTCTTTTCATCTCGACGTATTGCTGCATCGATCAACCGCTTGAAAAAGCCCTCGAGACTCTTGCAACCAGGACATCGCACGTGGAGATCCTCTCTGACGGGCTGCATGATCTCCGTCATGAGAACGGACCATGCAGCGAGTACCCATTGTCCTATAGTGTCCATGCACCCTCAAGCGAAGTGAATATCGCAGCGGTGAGCGAGCGGATAAGGACTGCATCCCTGCAAGAACTGGGCGACGTGATGGCAATCTGCAACCGCATTGGGGCTGAACACCTCGTCGTTCATCCGGGATATTCACCCTACAATCAGTTATGGGAGAGATCCTATCTGTCCCTCCTGCATTCACTCGATGACCTGGCCTGCCTGCAGGAAGAATATGGAGTCATGGTCTGTGTGGAGAACATGGGAGCCTGGGAATGCTGCCATTTCCGCACGCCTTCGTTCCTGCCCGAACTTACCTCCCGCGGCCTTCACTGTACGCTCGACTGCGGCCATGCCAAATTGAATGGGAACCTCGATGAGTTCCTTGAACTGGGAAATTTTTGCCATGTCCATCTTCACAACAACGATGGAAAAGGCGACGACCATGGTGCATGCAGCGAAGGAACGATCGATTTCCCCGGTATCTGGAACAAGATCCCGCAGACTACAACCCTCGTCATAGAGACTCGGGAACTTGCCAGTGCCGACCAGAGTCTTCGGTATCTCTCAACCCTGAACCAAGGAGAAAAGTAAATGAATTCACTACGTCTACGGAAGAACACTACCCCGATTATCCTTGTCATGGTGCTGGTCCTTTTTATCCTGCCGGCGTCTGCGATCTCCGCTCTTGATGATTCCGGGATGACCATTTCCCTTGATGCGCCGCCTTCCCGCATCGTCTCGCTTGCCCCCTCCAATACCGAAATTCTGGCGACGCTCGGTCTCCTCGACAGGGTGGTGGGGGTGACCGACGTCTGCAACTATCCGCCGGAAGTGAACAACATTAACCGGATAGGGGGTTACTCTGCGATCAGCATCGAGAAGGTAAGCGCTGCCCGGCCGGACCTCGTTGTAGCCTCGGATATCACCCCGCAAGCGACCGTGGACCGGCTCAGGAATCTTGGTCTGACTGTCATGGTGGTCTCTCCGCGGGACATTGACGATATGATGCGGGATATCCGCATGGTCGGTGCCATGACCGGCACGGAAGGTAACGCAGAGGAACTGGTACTACTGCTTTCTCACCGAATTGCTGATATCGGACGGTGTTCACAGGGTAAGAACCGCCCGACTGTTGCGCATGTTGTCTGGCATGACCCGCTCTACGTGAGCGGCAACGATACCCTGCAGAACGATGTGATTTTTCATGCCGGTGGCGAGAACGTCTTTTCAGACCGGAACGGGTGGAGCACGGTCCCGCTGGAAGAATTCCTTCTCAAGAACCCTGATATCATCATCGTGAGTGGGGGAGGAGGAATGGACTCCTCCGAAAAGGACGTGATCCTCGAAGTATTCATGACAAGCCCGCAGTATGCTTCCCTCTCCGCGGTGAAAAACCACCGGGTGTACGCGGTAGATGCCGACATCATCAGCCGGCCAGCCCCGCGGATTGTCGATGCAACCGAGCAGGTTGCCCGGCTTCTCCATCCTGAGTGTTTTTCGGATGCTGCCGTTCCTCATGAGGATACACCTGCCATCCCGGTTACTACACCGGGATTCTGTGCAGGGGGTTGCATCCTGATACTCTCCTTCGCATTCATCCTTCTGCAGCGAAGGAGCCCTTGATCGACTCATGGAGAGAGAAAAGTCCGGAGAACAGTCGAAGAACTCGAATGCTCCTCCGGGTTTCTCGAAGAGGAAATAAACCCTCTCTATTTTTCCACGAGTGAAAACCCGCGGATGTCCAGGTACCAGTAC
>JADFDO010000012.1 GCA_018262855.1 Methanolinea sp.
CGGTCTCTGTTGATGTCTCTGCTCGGATTGTCCGGTTGGAAAACCTTGACGAGGGCATGGTTGCAGGCAATTGCGAACCTGAAGAGAACCACGCACTGTTGCGCTGCAGAGAAAACCGGGGTATATGGGACACCTGCTCATCAAAAAGCCAGGGTATTGTTTTTATCTTCTCGTCTGTTTTTTGAGTTGTTCGACCCGTATCAAGTAGTATGATCGAAGGCTTGCTATATGAATTGAATAATCCAGATGAAGGTATTGAAGCAAATACTACCGGCACACAGACCATCACAACCAGGCAGATGCCGAGTAGAATTCTCCATTTTTGATTCATGGGGATCGCTTTTCACAGAGACATCCCCTTTCATCTATAAAGTTTTATGCAACCGGAAAGTTGAAGGAAAAAGCTCAACTCACCGGGGATTCATTATGAAAAACCTTCCTCACGCCCCGATCTTGACCAGCATCTCTTCGAGGCTCGGGTAGTGGGACTCGATCCGCTCGACCGATCCCCCTGCAGTGACGATCGCGTTCGAGACCCGTCCCATCTCATCAACGCTTGTGGCCTTCGCCCGGTAATATCCACCGTCAAGGACATACGAGGTGAGCCCCTCCACCTTCGCGATGTCGCTGACGGTAAAATAGATGCTGTAGTAAATCGAGCCGAACATCTCCCGGAGCTCGTGCATGCTGCCGAACGCGACCCGTTCGCCACGGCGGAGGATGAGGATCTTGTCGCAGATCGCCTCGACCTGGTAGAGGTTGTGAGCCGAGAGGATGATCGTCTTTCCCTGGTCGCGGAGTTCTCTCATGAGATCGACGATGTGCCGCGAGGTCATGGGGTCAAGGCCTGACGTTGCCTCATCGTAGATGAGGACCGAGGGGTTGTGCATGAGGGAGCGGGCGATCGCAGCCTTCCGCTTCATTCCCTTCGAAAACTCCCCCATCTTCTTGCCGTTCGGCTGGAGTGAGAGCCAGTCGAGGAGTTCTTTGCTCCGGGCTCTTATCGAGGACCTGTCCATCCCGTAGATCTCGCCGAAGAAGGTGAGGTACTCGTCGACCTTCATGGTCTCGTAGAGGCGGGACTCTTCGGGGAGGTAGCCGATCATCTGCTTCATCCCGTCCGGCTCTTTAAGGATATCCGTCCCGTCGACCACCAGTTCGCCTGACGTAGGCTCGATGAGTCCTGCGAGGATCTTGAGGAGTGTGGTCTTTCCTGCCCCGTTGTGACCGATGACCCCGAATATCTGTGCCCTGTCGAGATCGAAACTGACGTGATCGAGGGCAGGAACAGTACCATAGAGCTTGGTGAGATCCCGGGCAGATATCATGGATGCCTCGTGTTTTCGCGCTCAATTCCTCTACCTGTAATGTATTATAGGTACTGAACGTACCATACAGGCGATACAAGACGTGAACTCCCTGCAGTTCCTCGGACAGATTGCAACGCTCGCCCGTTGGGAGGTCAGGCGGACCTTCGGGATCATGGGGAAGAGCATGCTGCCTGCGGCAATCATCCTCTTCGTACTCCTTATTGCTGTCACCGGATTTACTGCGGAACGCGGTCTCCACCTCCAGGACGGGTTATACCGGATGGGGGTAGACGATCCGAAGCTGGCAACGATCTTTGGCGGAGACGAGCGTTTTTCGATTACGGTCAGGGACAGCGTCTCACTTGTCGAGCACCGGGCCGACTATGATATTGTCATTGTCGGGAGCCAGGCATACGTCCAGAGGAATGACCGTGGAAGATCGGCCTTAAAGACCCTTCAGAGGGATTACCAGCAGTACCTCGACTCGGTCTACAGCCAGCAGCAGGACCTCTTTGCGGCCTATCCCCTCTGGATCGATCTCCTGGAAGTGAAGAGCGAGATTGACTTCTCGGCAACAGAAGCTGGGCAGACGATATCCGTCTCGCCGGCATCTACTTCCCCGCCGGTCCCCGAAGGTCCGGTTGAGGAAATCCCCGAGCCCGATCCGGGTGTTGCGTTCTCTGCCGAAGAGCTCAGGCAGGGGCTCCAGGAGTCGCTCGGGCAGCAACAGGACCAGCTCGCACGGTACTCCGACCTCGTAGGCCCGGAGAGCCCGTTCGGGTCGTTCAAGACGCCGTCGCAGCTCTCGCCCCCGCTCCCCTTCGACTCCATCATCCTCGTCTTCCTCTTCATCTTCCCGCTCTACTTCACCTCCCAGTTCTACATGATGAGCATCATGCAGGAGCGGCTCGAGCGGAAAGGTGAAGTGCTCCTCTCCACACCGGCCGGAGCACCTGCGATCATCTTCGGAAAAGCGCTCCCCTACTTCATCGGTATGATTGCCATCTCCGCTGGAATCGCACTGTATCTCCAGGTCCCGCTCGAAATTCTCCTCCCGCTCTTCCCCGTGATCCTCTTCTTCCTCGCCAATGCCCTTCTCATCGGGATGGCGTCCCGGAGTTTCAAGGAGCTCTCCTTCATCTCAATCTTCTTCTCGACGGTTGCAACCAGTTACCTCTTCTTCCCGAGCATCTTCGCCAATGTCCACGTGATCAGTCTCGTCTCCCCGCTAACGCTTGTCGTCCTCACGCTCCAAGGGGAGGCATACACCTTGAGCCAGTACCTCTTCTCAACGGCCCTTTTCTTCCTGACAAGCGCCACTCTCTTTTACGTCGGGATCGTGAATTTCAAGGAGGAACGGCTCTTTTCCCAGGCTGGGATAGTCAGGCGTATCCGGGAGTTCGTGTCGACCTCGCTCTCGGAAAGACATCCCTGGGCATCGCTCTTCGCGATGAACGCATTCGTGGTACCGTTCGTCTTCATGGTCCAGATGCTGCTATTAGTCCTCTTCTTCAACCTGCCCATGCCGCTCTCACTCGTCCTTCTCATCGTCTCTGCCGCACTTGTGGAGGAGATTGCAAAGTCGATCGGGATCTGCACGTTCCTGCTTGAGCGCCCTCATAAATTCCCGTGGGCAAAGGTGGTGCTCGGGGCCGCAGTCACCGCCGCAGCATTCCTCTTCGCAGAGAAGCTCCTCCTCTTCGTGACACTCACCCAGATCACCGAGAGCGTGTTCGGGAGCATCCTCTTCCTGTCGTCCGGAGCCCTCACCCTCATCCTCCCATTCCTCCTCCACTTCACTGGCGCATTAATCGTCGCATCTCTCGTCAAGTTCAGGGGCTCGAAGGGGTATGTCCCTGGCATAATCCTCGCAACCCTTGTCCACTGTCTCTATAACGGGTATTTCATCCTGGGGTGGATGCTGTGAATTTCAGAAATATATTCCTCGTCATGAAGAAGGACCTTTCAGGTCTTGGAAAAGAGCGGACGATCGTGCTCGCAATCCTCCTGCAGCTCTTCGTCGCACTCTTCTCATCATTCCTGATGGTAGGGCTGACCTCGATGTACGATCCCTCCTCCCTGGCACGGTACTCCGGCGTGAAGTACCAGGTCGGCTATGTCGGTGAATCCCCTGATCTTCGGGATCTCCTCCAGAGGAGCAACCAGTTCCAGGTCTACCAGATGGATCTCTCGACCGCAGTCGCCGCCCTCACCGAGCGGAAACTTTCGGCTGTCGTCTATGTCCCGGATACAGGAATTGATGCCGATGATCCGGTCAAGATCACGCTCTACAGCCTCCAGAACGATATCCAGTCTACCATCGTCAATGTCCAGTTAAAGGAAGTCTTCCTCGATTACGAAGAAGAGCTCCGGCAGGCACGTTCCGGGAGGCTCAACCTGATTCCGGTCACCGTCGAGTTCCCTGCGAGCCGCTCCAGTCCCGGCTTCTACGAGTTCATCTACGGCCTCTTGATCCCGCTCCTCCTCTTCATGCCGGCGATCATCTCTGCTGCTCTCATCATCGATCTCGTCACGGAAGAGTACCAGCATCACACACTTGAGACACTTCTCTCAACGCCGATGACGATGGCGGAAGTGGTATGGGGCAAGATTGCCGCCTGCCTTGTGCTGGTCCCGGTCCAGGCAGGAACCTGGCTCCTCCTCCTTGCCATCAACCGCATTGCCATCGCGAACATGGTCGAGATCCTCCTGCTCGTGGTCACCTCATCCCTGGTGCTGATCCTGATTGGTGCGCTGACTGCGCTCTATTACAGGGAGCGGACTGCGGCGCAGTTTATCTTCTCGACCGCCGTCGTCGTCCTGATGCTTCTCGTCCTTGCATTCCCGAGGAATCCCCTGAACCTCATCGCACTGCTCGCCACGGACTCGGCCGGGATGGAACAGTGGGGGATTCTGGCAGGGGCTCTTTTCATGTGTGGGATCCTGGGATTCATCACCCATGCCTATTCAGCCAAGGTATCTACAAGAGCACCGGGGGAATAGTGAAGGTGTGGTAAAAAAATCCCGAACCCACGAGTGATTTTGCCGAAATCTGGTCTTATCCGGCTATCTGTCCCTGCAGCAGAATATTTCGATACATTCAAGTCACTCCCGTTGATTAGTACCTACAAGGAAGGAGCAGGAAGGATGTACTGTCCCAAATGCGGAAGGGAGACGGAGAGTAGCGGGAGGTTCTGCCAGTGGTGCGGTGCAGATACCCGCGTTGCACCCCCGAAAGCCGTGTTGCGCAAGCGAGTGGGAGATATCACGACAGAAAAGTTCGCCGGCCTCGGGAGAAGGATCGCGTCCGGCATCATCGATATTCTCTTTCTCATCATCTTCGATATCATTGTTGCAGGCTTCCTCGCAGTCCTGACCTGGCTTATCCAGCGTCCAAGCCCGGTTTCAGAAGCAATCCTCCAGCTCTACCAGTATTACCGGCATGTCCCCCGCACCGATGCATACGGGAACGCGGTCAATGCGGCCGTTCCCTCCCAGATACTCCTCTCATCAGGGTTGCTCCTCCTTCTGGTGCCATGGCTCTACTTTGCCTACCTCGAGAGTTCCAGAAATCAGGCCACCCTTGGGAAGATAGTGACCCGGATCGCAGTCACCGACATGCAGGGCAACAGGATCACTTTTGCGAGGGCAACCCTCCGGTTCTTTACGATGTCGCTCTCGTTCCTCACCCTCTTCGTGGGGTTCATCATCCCGGCATTCACCAAGTACAGGCAGGGCCTCCATGATATGGTGGCAGGAACCCTGATGTTCCGACAGGAAATTTGAACCATCCGTTTTTTCAGTGTTTTCCTTTTTTCAGATGCCGGCAGGAAAGAGCTATGATTCCCTCACCTGCGGCCATGTTTCCCGGGAACTTTTTCACCCGGTGCGGGAAGGCCCCGTCATCGTACCAAAAAGTCCATACCTGATATGCAGAAATCCACTATGGTGAAGAAGATCTCGTTCTCCCGGTTCTCGCTTCGCTCCACCCTCATACTTTTTATCACCTCGATTATCCTGATCGTGATCCTGTTTCTGCTGGCTGCAGCATATAGTCAGGCATCGACCGAACTGTTGAGGCAGAGCGAAGAACAGGCACGGTTCAGCGAGATGTACTTAAAAGAGTCCCTGGTCATCGTCGACGAGGGGCTGAAACTCTACGACAGTTCCCTCGATTCGCAGATGGAGGATGCATTCTCAGGGTATCTCGATGCGTATAATGAATCCGGTGGAGATATCCAGCTCATCGATCTCGACTCACTCAAAGACTCCTTAAGCCCCGGCTTTTCCGGAATCCTTGATCTCTACATCATCAACGAGAGCGGCGTCATCGCCGCCTCAACCGTTCCCTCCGTGATGCACCTTGATTTCCGGAACTACCCTGAGTTCTACGAATCAATTACCCGCATCAGGGAAGGCGACATGTTCGTTGCCGACCGGGTTGTGCGATCTGTGACGAATACCACCGAGGGCACCGTCTCGGGCCAGCTCAGAAAATTTGCATTCATGCCGGTCCCAGATCACCAGTACCTGCTGGAGATGGGGCTGATCATGGAAGGCTTTGAGAGCCAGCGATCCGAGCTCTCCTACGTCGATGTGGCAGACCGCATTCGGGAGATGAATCCCTCCATCGAAAGGATCCGAATCTTCGACATCAACCAGAACCTTATCCTGGAACAGGGTGTTATCCCACAGACCGGTGTAAACGGGACATTGATCGCGGAGATATTTACCTCCGGGACTGACCGGACCATCAGCAACCCGGGCAGCGATCAGGTGATCCGCTATCTCTATGTCGACCTGCGGGAGTCCTCCACTGCGTCCGATATGAGTCTGGTCGCAGAAGTCACGTACACGCTCGCACCGCTCAATGGGGCTCTCTCCCAGATACTTCTCTACTACATCCTGATCGGGATCATCGCGGTCACCATGGGAATTGTCCTGGCATTCACCATTGCACGTTTCCTCTCCGCACCTATCGGCGACATCATTGCTGACGTGGAGCAGATCGCACAGGGGGATCTCGGGCATACCATCCGGAGCATGCCGAACCCCGAGTTCCAGAAACTCGAAGAGAGTATCAACCTCATGATCGGGAAGATCCAGACCTATTCGACAGAACTTGAACGTAGCAGGGCAGAGATACGGATTGCTGCCGAGATCCAGAAGACGTTTTTACCACGCCAGGGCCCGGATCTGGAGGAGTACGAGATCGCCGCGAGGAATATCCCTGCCCAGGAGGTCGGTGGCGACTATTACGACTTCATCCCCCTTGACGAGAGGAACCTCGGCATCGTGATCGCTGATGTGGCCGGGAAGGGCATCCCCGCGGCACTCTTCATGGCGCTCTCCCGCTCGATCATGAGAGCTGTCGCCTCGCCGGATAAAGCCACGGATGAGGTTGTCCGGGAATCAAACGATCTCATCACCGCCGACGCCTCTGCGGGAATGTTTGTAACCCTCTTTTACTGCGTGCTTGACAGGGACACCGGGCATCTGGTGTACGTCAATGCCGGGCACAATCCTCCCCTGCATTACCGCTGTGAAACCGGAACCCTCCACACCCTTCTCCCGACGGGTATGGCGATGGGTGTCATGCAGGGGAACACGTATTCTGTCGGGGACGTATCGCTCGCCCCAGGTGATCTCCTCGTGATGTATACTGATGGCGTGACCGAGGCCTTCAACCAGGGCGGTGAGGGATTCGGAGAAGGAAGGCTGATGGATGTGGTGGTTGCATCACACGATCGGAATGCTGCAGATATACTCGAGATCATTTTTTCACGGGTAAATGAATTTATAGGAGAGGCCACGCAATCCGATGATATCACCGTCGTGGTCATCAGGCGAACATCCAAGGGACACGCGTGAACACGTTGAAAAGAATTATGTCTCACTTTTCCCGGAGAATATTCCTTTTTTCCGGAAAAAGGCGATTACTCGTCGTATTTTCCCTTCAACCCTGCCCAACCCGTGAAACCACAATAAATGCAGCACTCACCTTCGCAATGCCTGCAGATTTTGGCAGGTGACCTCACCAGCACATAGCCAGTCTTGTCGCAGTAAATGCAGCCCGCCCCTTCACAATGTGAACATCGGACCTTCTCATACACAGGTCGTTCATTATCAGACATTCTGGTTCAGTATACGTTGTCAGCATGCATGAGTTTAATGGTTCTCAATCAGACCTGGGCACAGGGATGGCAGTGTCTGTTGTCCAGTCTGGCAGCAAACACGGGATAATTCCTGCAGATTCCTGCAAGGACTCCCCAAAAGTTTCTCCCCATAGTCGATAACTACCGGTCTCCGGTCCGTTTGTGAATCGCATCGACGATGGACTGGAGTGTCTGCACCCGCGAATAATACTTGTCATTTGCCGGAATCACAATCCAGGGGGCATCCTCCGTACTGGTGCAGGAAATCATTTGGGATACAACTTGCTCGTATTCGTTCCACCTTGCCCTGTTCCTCCAGTCTTCAGCAGTTATCTTCCACTGCTTCTCCGGGTCCTGTTCCCGCTCCCTGAACCTCCGTAACTGTTCGTCGGCATCGATATGCAGCCAGAACTTGAGGAGAAGAGCCCCGTCATTTGAGAGTGATCGCTCAAAGTCGTTGATCTCGCGGTAAGCCCTCTGCCATTCCTCCCTGGTAATGAGGGATTCCACTCGTTCAACGAGAACCCGCCCGTACCAGCTCCTGTCGAAGATGGTGATGTGCCCCCTTTCCGGGAGTGCTGGCATGAACCTCCAGAGATAGTGGTGGGCAGCCTCTCTTTCTCCAGGAGGTCCGACAGGGTATACAGTATACCCGCGGGGGTTGAGATACCGTGTCACTCTCATGATATTGCCCCCCTTTCCTGCTGCATCCCACCCTTCAAAGAGGAGGATGAGGGGGATCTTCTCCCGATACAGCTGCACCTGGCACTCTGCGAGCTCTTTCCCAAGATCCGCCATCCGTTCATCGTACTCCTGCCTCCCGAGCGCGAGGGAGAGATCAACTTTTTCGTGGTCGCCAGGTTCACCGGAGAAGGATTTTTTGGATTTCCTGCCCGGGGCCTGGTGGGCAGTATCAGGAATACCGCGGTCCGCCCGTTCGATTGAATTTCCAAGTTCCCGGATCAGGATCTCGAACGCATTCACGACGGCATATTGCCGGTCGTCGGCATCGATAATGTGCCATGGCGAGAAGGCAGGGCTTGTCCGGGCAAGCGTGTCGTCGATGAATGTGAGATAATCCCTGTATCGTATGTACCGGTCAAGATCGGGGTCGATATGATCCATGGTGAGCGGGTCCTTCCTGATCTTCCGGAGCCTCTGCTTCTGCTCCTTTTTACTGAGATGAAGATACAATTTCACAAGAAGCACCCCGCTGTCAGTCAGCGTCCGCTCGAACGCATGGATCTCTGAAAGGAGTGGTTCGGGGACCCTCTCCCCGCTCCGGAGATCCATCCTGTCAAGGATGGTACGGGAGTACCATCCCCTGTCAAAAATTGCTATCCTCCCTTTTTCGGGAGTCCTTATCCAGAACCGCCAGAAAAAATGGTGTTCCCGTGCCAGGGGACCGGGTGCGAAGATCGGATAATAGGAGAATCCCCGGGGATCGAGGGAGCGGTTTAATTCTTTTACAAGGGTTGCAATCCCTGCTCCGTACCCTCCCTCAAAGAGGAAGATTACAGGCAGGCCGGAGTCGCGTGCTCTCCTCTGAAGGGCGCCAAGTGTTCTCCGCTGGGATTCATGAATCGAATGGTATTCTTTATCGTCAAGATGATGCGCCGGGTCATGGTCAGAGAGGACCAGAAGGGGGGGTTCCTCGTCCCTGACCATGGGTGTCACCTGCGCTCCAGGACTGCCCCCCTGTCAGCCTGGCCCACCATGGATGCATACCTTGCGAGCACCCCTTTCAACGGGCGCACCCGCGGTTTCCATCCCTTCCTGCGCTGTTCGAGTTCCTCCGGGGCCACCTGGACGTCAAGCGTCCGGGCATGGAGATCGATGGTGACCCTGTCCCCCTCCCTGACAAGGCCGATAGGCCCTCCAACCGCGGCTTCCGGGGTCACGTGACCAATGCAGGGGCCGCGGGTACCCCCGGAGAACCTTCCATCTGTCACAAGTGCGACCCTCGAGTACCCAAGCCCCACGATGGCTGACGTTGGGGAAAGCATCTCGGGCATGCCCGGTGATCCTCTTGGCCCCTCGTACCTGATGATCACGACGTCGCCCTCGTTGATCTTCCGATTGAGTATTGCAGACATCGCCTCCTGCTCGCCGTCAAACACGCGGGCAGGCCCGGCAAGTCTCCATGCCTCGACCGGGACTGCGGCGGACTTTATCACCGCACCCATCGGGGCAAGGCTTCCGAAGAGGATGCAGAGTCCTCCCGCGGCATTCACGGGATCTGCAGTGCTCCGTATAATGCCCTTTTCAGGGACCTTCGCGTCTCGTCCAATCTCCCTGATCCGCTTCCCCGAAACAGTCGGGGTATCGGCGAGGAACGCAGAGAGTGCATTCAGCACCGCCGGGATGCCTCCCGACCTGTGGAGGGCAAGCATCGAATGGGGCCCGGATGGCTGCATGTGACAGATGTGGGGGACCTGTTCGCCGATACGGATGAAAGAGTCAAGGGAGAGGTCAACTCCGGCCTCGGTAGCGATAGCCATCAGATGGAGGACAGTATTCGTAGAGCCGCCAAGCGCCATGTCCACGCGGATAGCGTTCTCGAGGCTCTCTTTTGTGACGATTTGGCGTGGGAGGACACCATCCTTCACGAGCGCCATGATCCGCTCGCCGGACTCTCTTGTGATCCTTAGTTTTGCTGCATCGACCGCGGGGATTGCCGCACATCCGGGGAGCGACATCCCCATCGCCTCGGTCATGCAGGCCATCGTATTCGCAGTGTAGAGTCCCTGGCAGCTGCCGCAGCCCGGCATCGCAGCACATTCGAGGGTGCAGAGATCCGCCTCGCTCATGGATCCCGCAGCAACCTTTCCGACCCCTTCAAAGATATCAATGAGCGAGAGATCGCGGCCTTCCATGTATCCCGGGAGCATCGCACCCCCCGTGACGACGATGGATGGGATGTTGCACCGAACCGCAGCCATCAGCATACCGGGGACGATCTTGTCACAGGTGCCGAGGAGCACCATCCCGTCGAACCTGTGAGCCTCTGCCATAAGTTCGACCGAGTCAGCGATATTCTCGCGGGAGGGAAGGGAGTAGCGCATCCCTTCATGACCCATGGCAACGCCGTCGCAGATCCCGATTACCCCGAACTCGAACGGGACACCGCCCGCGGCCGCAACCCCTTCTCTGATCTTCCCGGCGAGGGTGCGAAGATGGGTGTGGCCAGGCACGATATCGTTCCAGGCATTCGCGATGCCGATATAGGGCTTTTCGATCTCACTGTCGGTAATTCCCAGGGACCGTAAAAGAGCCCTGTTCGGCGCCCGCTGGTATCCTTTCTTAACCTCGTCACTTCGCATCATGCGTACAATCCCCACATTCTTCTCTGCACTTCTCTTTTTACTGAAGCATAATCAAACCGGCTGCTAAAAATACGCCTCTACGATGAGGACGAAAAGATGGGGGCCTGCCGCCACGTTCCCAGGTGTACTTAACTCCTTCGGTATGCGAGCGCCGAACGAACGAAGGAGACCACAAAATCAGGGGAGAAGTATGCATGGGTGTACGTCCCGAGGCTTTCGCCTGCATATAATCCATCGTTGCCATCCACGATTCCCTTTCCCCTGCAGAGCCGGATGGCGAACTCTGCATCGTGATGGCATTCAACCGTCGAGTAATGAAACTCGTGGCCGAGGATCCGTGCGCCGGACGGGGCATATCCCGGCCCCCCGGTCCAGGTGCCATCGGAATACCCGAGCGCCTGGATCTTGCCGGTCATGAACGCGTCGGCCGGGAGGATGCCTGCCATCCTGAAGGTACGATCGCCTGTAAACTTCCCGCAGAGGTAGAGAAGACCTCCGCACTCGGCATAGACGGGCATCCCGTCGTCAGCAGCGTGTGCCAGCTGCTCCCTGCATGGCGAGATTTCGAGCCCGGCAGCATGGAGTTCGGGGTATCCCCCGCCAAGGTACACTGCATCGACATCGGGGAGATTCCCGAACAGGGGGGAGAATGGCACGAGTTGTGCGCCTGAACGAACGAGAAGGTCCAGGTTGTCCTGGTAGTAAAAACAGAATGCCGCGTCACGGGCGACACCGATCCTCACGCAGCTCTCGCGTCTCCCTTCCTCTGCAGGAGAGAACGGGAGGTCTGGTGCGGTCCTTGCTATCCCAAGAACGCGGTCGATATCGCAATGCTTCTCGATCAGCTCCGCAAGGTGCTCGGCCCGCCCGGTCTCGTGCGCCATCTCGAGCCCAAGATGCCGGCTCCGTATCTCAAGACCCGGCTCACGGGGGATGTACCCGATGGCAGGGACTGTTTGCTCCTCCTCGATCATCTCCCTGTGCCGCGGGCTCCCCACCCTGTTGTAGACCACCCCCGAGATCCTGATACCAGGCTCGTAGTCCATGAACCCCTTCACCAGCGCATGAACGCTCCGCGACATCCCCATGACGTCAGCAACGAGTAGTGCGGGAGATGCGAGGATCCGCATGACATGGGCCGTGCTCGCCCGGTCGCCCCCTTCGATGCCATCGTACATCCCCATAACACCTTCGATAACCGCTATATCCGCGCCTGAACAGTTGCGAGCAAATGTTGCCGCAAGTCCTTCCTCTCCCATCATGAAGGGATCAAGATTCCTGGAGACACGACCGCAGATCGCGGTATGGTGAGTCGGGTCGATAAAATCAGGACCCACCTTGAAAGGCTGGACCACGAGTCCCCTCGCAACGAGCGCTTCCATGATCCCTCGGGCTACCGTGGTCTTCCCGCATCCGCTGTGCGTCCCGGCAATCATGATCCGTGGAATGGAAAGCATCCGTATCACCCTGTACCAGATACATCATCGCGGCTGGTATTGAAAAATGCCCTTCCCGGACTATCAATAAACAGGTGTAAAAGAATTGAGCGCGTAGCCGAGGATGGCACAACCATCATCGAACGGAATAATAAGAAGATATCCGGTATCACGGCAGAGGATCACTTCATCCTCGGAATACCGCGGAAAGCCGGCTCGGAATATACCATCAGGATGATGATCGTCTCTCCCGATGAACGGGGGCTGGAGAAAGGCACACTCACGATCGGACCAATTCTTGCGCCCACGTGAGCGCCTGAATCACCCGATTCCCCACTGGGCAAGCGTGGTCCGCGAGGGATCGATATCCGCCCAGTTCCACCCGAGCGCCTCGATGATCCGGGAGATGGGCTGTTTCACCGTCTTCTCCATCATCATCTCCCAGTCCACCTGGAACTCAGACGGCACCTGGTCCCCGTACTCGAAGCAGAGCACATCGGTCTTCTGGTATTTCGCGATCACGTTCTTTATATACACTCTCTTGGGCTTGCTCCCCTTCGCAAACTCCATTCCCAGGTTCTTGTTCGAGTATTTCGCACCCCTGACATGAGCGTCATCGGTCTGGTAATCGCCGAGATCCTTCCCTATACCCCCGGGTATACCGATCTCGTCGAGTGAGTATCTCCCGGCCCGGAAGTCGCGGATCACATCGCCCAGGTAGCGCTTGACCGGGTCGTATCCCTGGCCCATGAGGATGAGTTCCATCACCTTCCGCTGGACAACCTTGGTGATCTGGGGGTAATCGCTCCTCCGGATCTCGAAGCCCACGATATCGATCTCGTCAACATCGGCCCCCTCCTTCCAGACGAGGTGTCCTGCATAGCGCTTCTTTTTACCGGCCTGGAAGAAACGCCGGTACACTTTCTCGAATTTTATCGAGAAATAATGGGTATCGGCATTCAGTTCCCGCCGGGCAAAGTCTGCATAACTCGCGTTCAGGGCTTTTTCTATCTCTCTCGCCTTGTCAATGGTGGACTTGAGATCGAGACCAGGTAGTGCAACCATGCAGGAATCGGTATCGCCGTAGATCACGTGCGAGCCGAGCGACTCTATCACGGATCTCGTGTGTTCGATGATTGCCCTTCCTACTGACGTGATGGCTGATCCTATCTCCCTGTCGTAGAGACGGAACCGTGTATATCCGCTGACCCCGTAATAGGTGTTCATGATCACCTTGAGCACGTTCTGTTGCATGTCATAGAGAATGTACTCAGGCGATCCGAAGGGGTAGCGATTCCGGAGCGCCTTCTTCTCGTCCCTCTCTTTCAGGAGATCGCTGATGATGCTCCGTGTGAGGCCGTCAGGATGCTTCCGGAACCGTATGCCGTTTGGAGCCCGCAGATCCCCTGATGGGTCCTTGGTCTCAGGGGATGCGTTGATAGTCATCATGGCCATGGGATAGAGGGACTTGAGATCGAGGACGACCACGTTCTCCTTCACACCCCTGCTCGGGTCAAACACGGTCGCACCTTCGAACTCCTCGGCAGGAGCGTAACCCTTGGAAGGGAGCACATAGCGGCCATGAGCCTTCCGCAGAACGAAGATATCGATGACATTTGACGAGTTCAGGGTCCTTTCAAGCGGGCAGCCCACATATCTCGCGATCTCCCGGTAGAACTCGATGATCCGGTTCTTTTCATCGATGGCAACGCAGAGCTTCACGTCCATGTGGTTGTATTCGACAAGTAGGCAGGGGTCGCTCTTCCAGAGGTCGCTGATCGTTCCCTTGTACCTGACCTTTGTTTCACCCACTTCCGCCTCCGCGACCGCGTCGAGCCGGTAGGATTCCCGAAGCGTCGCATGCATCTTCCGGTATGCAGGGAGGAGATCGAACATCGCGCGGCCGCGGAGCGCAAGCCTCTCCACGTCGCCTTCAAGCCGTGCGAGCATCGAGGGGGAGAGGGAGAGCGCCTCCATCCTCCGTTTGATGTAGGGGAGGTCGAATTCGAGGAAGTTCCACCCCGACAGGATGTCGGGATCGGTCTCCTTGAGATACACCGCAAAGGCTTTCAGCATCTCGGTCTCGGAGAAACAGACCCGGAGGGTATGCCTGCCGGGGTCAAAACAGCCCGATTTCAGGGGAGCTGCTTCGCGAAGCCTTACCTCGTCGGGTTCCTGTCCCTGCGGGAGGTAAAGGAAGGTTGCGTAGCGGTCAAGGTATGAGTCCCAGCAGGTGATACAGATGATGGCATCGCGGCCGGGGTCGGGAAACCCACGCTGGTCCTCGCACTCGATATCGAGCATGCAAACCCGAGCCGGGGCATATACTTCGGCGGGACGTATTTCACGGTAATCAGCGACGATTCCTGGCAGGACGACGCCACCCGTGAGCCCGGTATCGATCATGAACCTTGTCGCAAAGGGAATATCTGCCTCAAAATGATGGTACCGGTCCCTGACATCCCTCACATCGGTGGGCTTCCCCGTATAAAGGCGGACAACCTGATCCCCCTTGATCGAAGTAGCGCGGGCACCCATTTCGGGAGTCACCTGGGCGGGGAGTGTGCTTCGTTCCACCTGCTCGGCAGGCGCATAAAAATATGGGCGGAACCCTGTCACCTGGATATGCCGGGCAGTTCCATCCGCTTCTCGCCCGAATATGTGGATAAGGGGGCCTCCGGGAGTGTTGGAGTATTCCACCTGGGTGATCGACACCGTGCACTCCCTGTGGGGATTACCTGAAGGAAGACCTGATGGAGGTGCGTGGGTCCCGTTATCCTGCGACCGGTCCATGTCTCCTCAAACTCCAAGCTGTGCACAGAGGCCCGTGACAAACTCCCCTGCGTTCTCAAAGTGGGTGCGCTCCCATGCATCCAGTTTCCATTCAAGGATCTCCGAGATGCCATCCCTCCCGACTTTCACGGGAACGCCAAGTGAGCATCCGGAGAGCCCGTATTCGCCATCAAGGATGCAGGAGCATATCTTCGTCGCTTTCTTATCTTCCACGATCGCCCTTACGAGATCCACGATATGATAGGCAGGCCCAAAGACTGTGCCCCCCTTCCCCTTGATGATCTCCATGCTCGCTCCCCGGAGTTGGGTGAGAATCTCTTCGCGGAGGGGAACCGGGACTGATTTTTTCAGGCGACTGAAGAGCGGCACCTGGAACTCCCCATGATCCCCGAGAACATAGGCCTTCCCCGGGATACGTCTCTTTTTCAGTTCCAGGCCAAACCTTGCAGAGTCGAGCTGCCCTCCGAACCCGATGCATCGTGAGGAGTCGATGCCGTTCTTCCGGCAGAGATAGTAGTTGTTTGCATCCATCGGGTTGGTGACGGTGATCAGTATCCCCTCATAATTTTTGAGGACCTGGCTGCATTCGAATGCAACCGGGAGGTTTGCCTGGAGGAGGTCGGCCCTTGTTTTCACATCGGGATTCCGGGGGAGCCCTGCAGAAAAAATACAGATATCGCTCTTTTTCACCGACCTCCAATCGGTGCTTACCGGGATATCGAGCCCCGTGTGCTTGAGGTCAAGCACCTGGGAATTCAAAAATGCCGGGACTGCATCATACATCACAAATTCATCCGCAAGTCCGAGCATCGCCGAGAGATAGGCAACCTGGCCCCCAACCCTGCCGACTCCCAGCACCGATATTGATGTCATACCCTTGTATCATTCCCATCCGGAGAATAAATAATTACAATCACGATGATCTTTACTCTACATGGAAAAAATCCGTCCCGGGCAGGTCGAGGTTGGGGGTGTCGTGCTCGGGAACCACCTTCTGCTGGCGGCAGGCATCCTTGGCACCACCGGATCATCGCTCTCCCGGATTCTTTCTTCGGGCGCCGGTGGAGTTGTCACAAAATCGATAGGTCCGGTCCCTCTTGATGGCCACCCGGGCCCGTGCCTGGTTCCAGTCGAAGGGGGTCTTCTGAACGCCATGGGACTTCCCAACCCCTCGATGGAGTTCCTTGATGAGCTGGCCCCCCTTTCCGGAAAACCAGTGGTTGCCAGCATTTTCGGGGGCAGTCCTGCAGAGTTCGCTGCCGTTGCAGGATGGTTCAGGGGAAAGGTGAGCGCCGTCGAGCTGAACCTCTCCTGCCCTCATGCCCGGGGCTATGGAGCAGCGCTTGGAACAGACCCGGTCCTTGTAGAGGAATGCACCCGGGCAGTTGCAGGGCTCGGGATTCCCACCTGGGTGAAACTCACGCCAAATGTCACGGATATCGCGGAGATCGGAAGGGCCGCGGAAAAGGGAGGAGCCTCCGCACTTGTTGCCATTAACACCATAAAAGCGATGCGCATCTCTGTCGGCCTGAAAAGGCCGGTCCTTGGAAACCGCGTGGGTGGCCTGTCCGGCAGGGCTGTGTTTCCCGTTGCCGTCCGGTGTGTCTACGAACTGTATGATGCCTGTTCTATTCCAATAATAGGGTGTGGCGGCATTTCCAGTGCAGAAGACGTCCTCGAGATGATGATGGCCGGGGCATCAGCCGTTGAGCTCGGAACTGCGGTTATGGAGAATATCTCGGTCTTCTCAACTATCTCGTCCGATCTCTATGATAAGAACGGTGTACCGGCATCGGCTATCGTGGGGTGTGCACATGACTGACGGACTCCCTCTCACAGTGACCATTACCGCAATAACAGAAGAGACAGCCCAGGTCAGGTCATTCTCATTCGATCACGAATTCTCCTTCAACCCCGGGCAGTTCGTCATGGTCTGGATCCCCGGAGTGGACGAGATCCCGATGGCGCTCTCTTCCGCATCCTCAATCACGGTCCAGCGCGTAGGAGATGCGACCAGCGCACTCTTTTCCTTAACCGACGGAGATACACTTGGGATCCGCGGCCCGTTTGGTAACGGATTCCCCAATGTTCAGAATGTCCTCGCAGTCGCCGGGGGCGTGGGAGCAGCACCATTGATGCCGGCAATTCGCGCAGGAGCGGTCAGAAAATGCCTTCTTGGTGCGCGTTCGGCTTCGGATCTCCTCTTCGCGGAGAATATTCGAAGGTATGCCGATCTTGCGATCTCGACCGATGATGGATCTGAAGGTCACCATGGTTTTGTCGCGGATCTCCTCATTGACGAAGATCCCGAAAGGTATGACGCCCTCTTCTGCTGCGGCCCGGAGCGTATGATGGCCGCTGTTCACAAGATACTCCTTCAGTCAGGGCATGTGGAGATGGGGTACTTCAGCCTCCACAGGTACATGAAATGCGGTCTTGGAGTATGCGGCTCATGCTCCCTTGATCCCGAAGGGTTGAGGGTGTGCAGGGACGGACCTGTCTTCAGGGGAGATCTCCTCACAAGGAGCGAGTTCGGGCATTATTCCCGTGATGCAAGCGGAAGGCGGCGCTCTATATAATGGCCTCTGTTGAACGGTGGTTTCGAGTAATGAATTCTGCCCGATTTTCCCACTATTTTAATTTAAACTATTGCAAAACGCCAATGCAGTGCAAAAATCATTTAGAAAGGTATTAATAACACCAGAAAGGATTTTAATTTTGAACCTATACGCGAAGTGAATTACTGGAATGGTACAGTATAGGTAGGACATTCGAGAGGTGTGAAAAAAATGGTGTTTCATCCCCCAGTAGCAATCGTCGCGAAAGCCGCCGACGCTGGGAAGTACAAAGTAGGGCTGCCCGCCTGGAACATGACCCTTCGTGGATTCATGGCCGGCGCATACATCGCCATGGGTGGCGCTCTTGCAACCATGTGCAGCACTGGAATCCAGGCATCTGATGCAGCATTGCGGTTTGGCACTGCCAGTGCCGGTTTTAGCCAGTTGATTACGGGAGCTGTGTTCCCTGTTGGGCTTATTATCATCGTCCTTACCGGTGCAGAACTCTTCACTGGCGACGCGATGCTTGCCCCGATGGCCGCGTTTATCCACAAAATCAGCTGGGCACAAGTGCTCAACCTCTGGGTATGGGTCTACATCGGAAACCTGATCGGTTCGATCTGGTATGCCTATATGATGGCATACGGACCACTGTGCAGTGTAGATGCCGCCGGACTGATTACTGCAAATGCATTCGGAACACGCGCAATCGCGATCGCATCTGCAAAAGTGAGCTATGTGACCATGGCTGGGCACTGGTCAGCATTCCTGAAAGCAATCGGTTGTAACTGGCTTGTCAACCTGGCTGTGCTCCTCGGTATCTGTGCCGATGATCTTATTGGGAAGTTCTTCGGGATCTGGTTCCCGATCATGGCCTTCGTTTCCAGCGGATTCGAGCACTGCGTTGCCAACATGTACTTCATCCCGGCAGGGATCCTCACTCAAGGTTTCATTACCGATCCCACGAAGATTAATGCAGGGCTGAATTGGGTTTCCTTTTTCACAAACAACCTGATTGTTGTCACTATAGGCAACATCGTGGGTGGAATGGTCTTCGTGGGTGTTATTTACTGGGTTGCGTTCCGGAAAGAGATCGCAGCGCTCAAGTAGATTAACCGCCTATATTTTTTCCGATGAAAATCGGAAATGTTGATGTGAAGGTTTCAATCGTCTCAATTGGGGTGGTTGCAATCTTCGCTGTCTTTTTGGGATTTGCGTATTTTATCAGCAGGGACACAACACTCCTTCTATGGGGATCGTTTACTCTTGTTCTCCTCTTTCTATTCCCGCTTGGACTGAATTACCTGAGCCAGAGAGAATATTCAGATATGGCCCCCCGATATGAGGCAGAAGCAAAGGCCGTCCGGATTAAACTTATCAATAAGGGCATGATAGGAAAACCGGTGCGAATTGAAGGCGTTGTTGAAAAGGTCCGTTACAAGATTCTGAATCGCCCGCAATACCAGGTGGCAGATCGGTCAGGTTCAATTTCAGTCAAGATGTTCACCAATCCCGGAGAGGATGTGAATGTGGACGATATCGTTGAGGTACTCGGGCAGGTTATTCAAAGGTATGTATTCACAGGAGACCCGATTATCAACTGTGTCTCAATTAAGAAAATAAAGAAAGAGAAGTCATCTGAAAAATCCTGAAAACACATACCCTGTTTCGCTCTGTATTGTTTGAAAGCCACATGATTCCCTTAAACACCACCTGCATTTATACTATGAGGCGTGAATGCGGTTTTCGTAGGTACCGCCAATTAACCATGAACATTCGAATTTTTAAAAATGAACACTTTCCAAGAATTTTCCCTTGGGACAGAATCCATTTCCGAAAGGCCACAATCGTTTGAGATACCTTATGAACGAAACAAAATCACTTGAAAAACACGGAGACAACATCACCCCATGGATGGAATTGGCAGTGCCCCTCTTCTCGTTCGGTGGAGCGGCGCTTGCCATCATTTTCTGGAAATTCAATATCCTGCTTGATATACGGATCAGCCTTCTCGGATGTGTAATTGCATCCTGTATACTCGCCTACCTTGCATGGAACCAGCCACGGAAAGATATTGTCGCACTCTCAACACCCATTTATTCCTTGGTTTTTTTGGCGTCTCCGCCAGACATACTGCCTGCAATCATCCTTGAATTGTTATATGCGGTCAGTCTTACGATTCTGCTGGTACGGTTCAAGCATCGATACAGCACGCGGGAATCACACGTTGCCAGGGATGACACCCTCGCAGGATCCCTTAAAACATATGTTGAAAGAACCAGGGATATGCTGACCGGCACACTCCCTGATACTGCAGATCTGGCAACAGATGTTTTTATCAAATTTGCAGAAGGGGAATACAGGGAAGCTGCCTTATCTGCAAAGGCCGTTACCACGAACAATGCTGCCTTAACTCGTGCATTTTCCATAGTGGCGGAGCAGGCGACTCTCTTGGATCAATCTCTTCCCCGGCCCAGCACTTACGGAACTTTTCTTCCCGGCGATTCTGATTTCCTGGCTATTTCCCCCCCTCCTGACGCGGCAGACGACAACAATTTCGATATAACACTCGACAATGCCCTCCTGCTCTTATTCAGCGCTGCATGGAATGGACCCGGGAAGGATCGTGTATATTTACAACCTGTCCTGTCGTTCGCTCATAGGCTGATCGAATCGGACTGATCCTGAGAATTCATCGCTTTTCTGTTTACGCAGACCATGAGTCATAAAAAACCTTTTATTCCTGTCTTATCGCGGAGAGGATTCATCCTGTGAATCCTGGTGTCGATCTCTTCAGCTATGAAACGGGCAAACACGAAAGATCCGGTAAGAAGCCGGGGATTACTGTTCGCACAGGTAAAAACACTGGATTCTAGACAGGGTGGGTTGACCGGATATAAACCTGCATGATATCGGTCCTCGACAGAAAACCAACCAGTCGATCAGGTGATTCCCTTTCCACAACAGGGAGATGGTTGATTTCCTGGTTGACCATGATTTCAAGGGCTTCCTCGAGGGAGCTCTCGGGGTAAACCACTATGAGATTGCGGGTCATTGCTCCCCTGACTGAAGGGATAGCCTCTCCTGAAGCAGAATTATTGCGGGTGTCCCTGTTCGTAATAATCCCAACAAGGCGATCACCGTCAAGGACGGGAAAGCCATTGTGCGCTGTTGTTGCAATGAGGTCGGATACCTTCATAGATGGATCCGATGGGGAGAGTGTGACAACATTCTGTCGGGGGATCATCGAATCCCGGACCAGGAGATGTTCGAGTACTTTCTTGTTATATTCTCCACGATGGGCACCGGACTGTGCTTTTGTCGGGATTTGTGAACGGAAGATGGTCTCCTCTCCAGTCAGCAGATTGGAGACGCCGACCGCTGCCATCGCCGGGACCAGGATCGTGATACTTCCGACCATCTCGACAACCATGATCAGCACCGCAATTGGTGCATTTGCAACCGCACCAAACAGTGATATCATCCCGACAATCACAAAGACCGGGACGGTCTCTATCGGGACATACGACGGGTTGAGCAGGTGCAGGCCCATGCCAAGCGCTCCGCCGATTCCTGCACCGATGGTAAGTCCGGGTGCAAAAACACCTCCGCTCCCGCCAGAACCAAGTGTCAGAGAGGTTGCAAGGATCTTGAAAAATGGCAGAAAGATGAGGACGACAATTGGGACCATCGAGTAGATCATGAGCTGATCAAATCCATAGCTTGATCCCAGACAAGCGAGACCGAGTACCTCTCCATCAGGGGATATGAAAGAGAGCGCGAGTAAGAGAATTCCAAGAAGAATCGCGCCCGAAACCGGTTTGAGGTATGCCGGGAGATTATAACGTTTGAAGGCTTCAGAGAACCGATCACGGCAGAAATAAAAGGTAAAAATATAGAGAAGACCGAACACCGCGCAGAGGACACCTAACAGGAGAAACATAGGGATCTGCCAGATATTCCAGACAATTGTGCCGAGTGCAAAGATGGGGGTATACCCTTCAAAAAATCCAAAGATAGCGTAACCAATCACCGAAGCAAGAAATGCCGGGACAATTGCATCAGATTCGAAGTCCCTGGTATAGAGAATTTCAGCCGCAAGAACCGCTCCACCCAGAGGTGCCTTGAATATCGTGCCAATCCCGGCACCGATTCCGGTTGTCATGGCGATCCTTCGTTCCCTCGGTGAAAGACCGAGCATATCGGCAACCATGGATCCGAACCCCGCGGAAATCTGGGCAGACGGGCCTTCCCTTCCTGCACTTCCCCCGGTTGAAATGGTGAGAATTGCTGTGACTGCTTTGAGGATGGGGATTCTTTTCCGGATCCTGCCATCGCCATGGAATGCCCTGATCGCAGCGTCGGTACCGTGACCTTCAGCCTCAGGCGCAAGCCTGGTGACCAGGATACCGGTAACAAGGCTCCCGAAAATAAGAATGGGTATGAGAAGCATTAGCGATGAAGGTGCTGTCCATTGGCTGATCTCTGCAACGGTCTGGCCCTCCTTGGGATATGTCCAGTGCAGGAGATACCCCATGAAAAATGCCGTTCCCCACTTGATCCCTTCAAAAAAAAGGAGTGACCCTATACCAGCGATAATACCAACGATTATGGAAATGAGAATAACTCTCCTTGTTGGTGCGATACCGCAGGGGTAAGAGAACTTCATGAATCCCATGATTTTTTTTTAATTTTCTCATGCTGCTACTTTACTATTCTCATTTACTTTTTCGCTAATGTTCAGGATAAGTGTTAACCAATGTCAGGATATCCCTGTTGTGAATGTCGCCAGGCTGGATTGAATGTACTCATCATCATTTGTCGTATTGCCTACACAAATGCACCGGATATCCCGGATCACCAGGCACCCTGAAAACAAACAGCGAAAGTGTACGTTCTCATTCGGACATCAGTGCCGACATTCACTGAAAAGGAATACTAAAGCACAGCCCACTTGATCCTGTCGAAGGCAAGACCCCCGGATATTGCGAATCTCCGGATTTTCCTCCAAGGATATCAGGATATGGTAATATTTCATTCTTTTTGTTCATTTTTTCCTCATAAAGGCACCAGGCACTGCAGCGATTTTGCTGCATTGTAACCACAAAAAGACCGGATCCTCTTTAGCAATACACGTTAAATCACGTCTAACGTTTTTGTAAAAAATCAGTCAGGTTAACATGCCTTGTACGAATATCTTCTAAAAGATAATGACCCGAAGCCTGGATGAGATGACCGATGAGGAACTCTGGCAGTTGTTTCCGATTGTGCTGAGTGAGTATCAGCCAATTTGGAAAGAATGCTACCTTGCGGAAAAGAAGGTCATCATACAGGCAATCGGTACTCACAAAATTGTCAGAATCCACCACATAGGCAGCACTGCCGTTCCCGGCCTGCTGGCAAAACCAACGATCGATATCCTGGTTGAGATAGAGGATGCAACCGATACCAGTTCCCTCATCTCAGCTATGCAGGAATGCGGGTACAGATACCTGAAACAACCGGAGAATCCGCCTCCCCACATGATGTTCATCAAAGGGTATGCACCGGAAGGATTTGCCGGTCAGGCCTATCATGTCCATGTGAGATATCAGGGCGACTGGGATGAGATCCGGTTCAGGGATTATCTTATAACCCACCCGGATACAGCGCGGGAATACGGGAAGTTGAAAAAGAATCTGAAAGACCTTCATGAGCACAACCGGGATGCATACACTGCTGCAAAGACCGAATTTATCCGGCGGGTCTGTGAACTATCCCGCAAAGAAATGAAGAATTCACAAGATTCCTGACGCAATCGTGATTGAAACCAAAGATGGGACCTGTTGGTTTCTAAAGTCTGTTAAACGATGTTGAGGATTGCCATCCTGGAAAATCGCTGAACCCTTTTTTTTGTATGCACAACTTTTTAGGCAATATGCCAAAAAGTTTATGCATAATGCCAAGATAACATTGCATTGTGAAAACAATGAAGTCCAAAAAGATACTTCTGGGAGGCCTCCTCATTGCGGGGATCCTCATCACAACATTCGGGATTACCGCAGCATATGGCATATTCCCGCCGTACATCACACTCGATCCGATTACAGATCCGGACGCGGGAGACCTGCTCATACTATCCGGAACAACCAACCTTCCGGAAGGATCAGAACTCCTGGTGAAGATCGCCGAAGAACCGGGCGAATCGGGGAATGAATTCGAGAAGACAAATACCGGCACATCGGCGAGGGTACTCAGAAATGCTGAAGGCCCAAGCCAATGGACCGCCGCGATAGATACCTCGACCCTGAGACCGGATACGTATCGCGTGGAGGTCACCCAGATGACATATGATCATGTAAACTGGAAGATTATCCTTGGGGATACTTCAGCAACCGCATACTTCACTCTGACTGGCGAATACCTCGGAAATGATCCCTCCCTGCCGGAGCGTGCGACTGAAGATCCTTTCTTCCGGATTGATGCGGTAGGGAAAAAACACACAGGCGACCAGTTCCTTGTCACAGGCGTTACGAACCTTGCCGTCGGTTCTGATGTGATCTGGGAGGTCGACCCGGCCGTCGCACCTGATTTCCCGGATAGCGGGACGTTTTCAGGGATGATGGCGAATTCAGAGGTGACAAGAGGGGATGGAGATGAAAACTGCGTATCACTCGCAGTAGACACCACTCTCCTGGAGCCCGGAGAGTACACCATCAAGGTATCAAACGTCATCGGTGACATATATTCTTCCGACTTCCGTATGGGTGACATTTCAGCGTCTGCGGAGCTTGTCCTGACATGAACCTGTACCAGGGGGTCCGGGGGACCATCTTGTCATTGAGAATCCCCGGTATGCTCCAGGCCAAATCCGCTGTGGTTGGCCGATGCCAGAAGGACATCGTGCGTATCCATGGATCCGCAGGGGGAAACCGCGATCCCCTTCCTCCGGAGTATTCCATGAAGAAGAAGAAAAGGAAACTAATTTCGGGAACACCACTGAACAGATCCGTTGGGAGCCTATGAAAAGGACAGCGCTTCTCCCGATCGGAATCGCGTCTGCGACAATCCTCGTTCTCATGGCTCTCTGGATCCTGGTTACCGGTACGTTCTATCTCGTACCCACGATCACGATCGATCCCATTGGAGACGAGCCGCTTGATGAATTCGGCATGCTGGTCCTGACCGGGACCACCAACCTGCCGCTCAATTCTCATCTCTTCATCAATGTCTCACCGGCATACGGGACTGACGGAGCATACAGGACCGGACTGGCATCAGTGGCGTTCGGGACAGGGGGACGGAACTCGTGGAGAGCGGTGGTAAATGCTTCCGCATTACCTCCGGGGAGGTATGTGGCCCGGGTCTCTGACATCGCGCTGACAGAAGGCGGCAGTCCCATCATGCCGGGTGTCGTAACAGCCATTTCAGAGATCTCTCTTCCCAGTCAACCGGCGTTTGTTGTCCCCGAAAAGGAGCCTTACATCCGGATCAATACCATTGGCCAGGTTGCCACGGGAAAGATCTCCGAGATCTCCGGCACCACGAGCCTCCCGCCAGGAACTGTCGCGGTATGGAAGGTTGATCCGGTTCCCTGTTCCGGGAACGGCACCCCAGGGTCTCCGGACATCACAAGGGGTGCCGCCATGGCAGAAGGTTCAACGACCGTAACAGAGGGGATCTCCGGCATCCACAGGTGGTCGTGTTTTCTTGACCCGGTCGGCGCGATGCCGGGGTGTTACCGGATTGTCGTGCTTGGAGAAACATCTGAAGGGGCTGCAGAGTTTACCATTACCAGCGATCCCTCCCAGGGTAGATACCAGCCACCCAGGTTCATCACGATCGATACATTCCCGGACCCTCCGCGAAACACGATGGTCGTGCTCACCGGCACGACAAATCTCCCCGCCGGAGAGGAACTCACAGTAGTAATAATTCCCGACATGAAGAGCGAGTATGACTTTCTGGTGAACCCGCAGGACAGGTCCCAGGGTGCGAGCTTTTCCGGCGTTATCGGGTCGATCACCGCACAGCCCGGGTCAGGTGGGATCAACCTCTGGTCGATGGACTTCGATACCTATCGCCTCGATCCCGGCAAGTATACGGTGGAAGTGAGCAACTCAAAGACGAACCAGACCACCTTCATGCTCGAACAGGGTGATGTGTCGGCTGCAACAGGCTTTATAATCGGGGGAGAGCCCGCATGAAAAGGATCACCTACCTTATCTGCATCCTCCTTACCTCTGCACTTGTCGCGGCGATGGTGGGCTGGTCGTTCGCTGCCGGTGCCCTCCTCGTCCCTATGATTGCTGTCCCGCTTGGCGTCATCGTGATCCTCGCCTGCCGCCAGCAGGTCACCACGGTAATATCGGACGAGAGGACCTCAAGGATACGGTCGAAGGCCGCGATAAAGACAATCGAAGTCCTCCTTATCCTCGGCGTGATCGGGACAGCCGTCTTCGCCTCGTACGCCTATTCTGCACCCCTCGCACCCTCGGTGAACGGGAAAATTGCGATCAATAATGACGGAACGCGGTCGATGACCCTTACCCTCACGAGGGGAGGATTCCCGGGGTTGCCGGAGGAGGTGGTGCGGTCGCTCACGATCCATGATATCGATTCCATGAACGAGACGGAAGCAAGGGCCTACGGCCTCTTCTGGGAAGAAGGACTGCGGCAATACGAAGAGAGCGGAATAATCGCACGGACTCTCCTCTGCTGCCTGGGAGCGTGCCTTGTCACGTTCGGGATCTTCTACCTTTACTATACGAGGAAATTTTGACGGCAGCATCGCCATGAAGAACAGGATACGGGTCCTTCGGGCCGAACGGGAGATGACTCAGGAAGAGCTTGCGGAGCTGGTTGGAGTGACGAGAAATACCATCATGTCCCTCGAGAAGGGCAAATATTACCCCTCCCTGAAACTCGCATACCGGATCGCGGATGTGTTCGGGGTGGGAATCGACAACGTATTCACGTACGAACGCGAGAAGGACGGGCCGGGAACGGAGGAAGACGAATGACAGGTGGATTGCCTTTTCACCCGGTTGTTCCATTGCAGGAAAAAACCGGGAACCCCGTACTCCGTTTCTGTCATTATTACGGGATTTCATCATGGAATACCAGGGTTTCCCACTTTTCCTGGAAAATTCAGCCTTTCAGGGGTGATCTCCCATGACAGGCAAGCGGGATTGGATCCTTGTCACTGCAGGGGTTGCATCAGGTATCCTGATCGCAGTCGGCCTTGTCGGAGTGCTCCAGGTTCTCTCTCCGGGGACCGGGGCACTGCCACTTCACTATCTTTCCGGGAGCGACGATATCATGCCTGTTTCCGAGGGGATAGAACGGTTGGTCTCTACGGAAGACGTGAGCAGATTCATAACAAGCCACACTGATGGAAACGAAGAGACCGGGGCCGGATTGATCCCAGTTACCGTGCCGACCACCCCCGTTTCACAAACCGGGGAGGGGGTGCGGGCGTGGCGCTATAATGTCGATACGACGGCATTCAACCCGGGCGAATATATTGTCAGGGTGTCGTCAATCACCCGCTCCATTACCGCATCTGCGGTCTTCAATCTCTATGCCGAGTCTTCCGATTCAAGTACTATCCCAAAATTCAATTATTTCCCCATTTCGCAGGAACGCGACACTGACGGATTTTTTATCACCATCGACCCGGTCAGGGACCATGGAGTTGGCGAAACGTTCACCATCACGGGAACCACCAACCTCCCCACAGGCAATGACGAGATGCTCGTCGAAGTGGTCTCCTCCTCCTTTGCCCCAACCGCAAAGACCCAGAGAGGAGAGTTCTCAGGCACGACCGGTACGATTCGTGCCTCTGGAGGAGGTGGTCGCGGTGGTGGTGGTGGCGCTGCTGGCAGTTATTTAAGTACCTCCCCTGTTCCCACACTCGCTCCCACTATCGCCCCTCCATACAGGGAATACTCCAGGACAAATATCCAGGTGAAGGATGTCGACGAGGCTGATATCGTCAAGACAGACGGGACCAATATTTATGTTGTTTCAGGAAATGCGCTTTACATTATCGATGCGTATCCGGCGGAAACCGCAATGGTCCTGTCGACCACACGCTTTACAGGGAAGCCGCTCTCCCTCTACCTGCACGGGGACAAGATCGCGCTGATATGCAGGGATGACCGCACACCTGCATACTGGACTTGCGGGCCAGGGCAATGCAGGCAATCTCCCACTGTCGGCGAAAAGACTGTCCTCTACATATTCTCGGTGAAGGATCCCGTATCCCCCACGCTCGAGCGGGAGGTGGGAATAGACGGGGAATACACGAACTCACGATTGATTGGTGACTGGCTCTATTTCCTGACCACGAAGCAAGTGGATCGCTATGATCCCGATTTCACATTCCCGGAGATCCGTGATGGCAGAAATGTGACCTTCACTCCAGCCGCGTATTCCATTGAAGGGAAGGACAAAGCGTTTGCCTTCACCACCATAGGATCGGTGAGCCTTGATTCCGATGCGGCAGTACAAGCGAAGTCATTCCTCATTGGAACGGCCGGGACTGTGTATGTATCCCCGGATAACCTTTACATAGGCATTCATTCAACCGGCATCCCATCGCCTCTAAGGCATGTCGACGCTGAGGGGCGAGAGGTTGGGGGAGGAGCCGATCGCACTGAGATCTATTCATTTTCCCTTGAAGACGGTGCAATCAGGTTCGGTGCCCATGGTACGGTCGATGGAAAGCTTCTCAACCAGTACGCAATGGACGAGTACAAGGGCAACCTCCGCCTCGCGACAACCGTCACCGAATTCGGTTCGCTGCCTTCCACAACCTCCAGCGAAGTGACAGTGCTCGACAGTAACCTTGCTCCCATTGGACGTGTGAGTGATATCGCGCCCGGAGAACGCATCTATGCCACCAGGTTCATGGGAGACAGACTCTACATGGTCACGTTCCTCGAGATAGATCCCTTTTTCGTCGTCGATCTCGCTGACCCGCACAATCCGTCCCTGGCAGGTAAGCTCAAGCTCCCGGGGTTCTCGAACTATCTCCACCCATACGACAGCTCCCACATTATCGGCGTAGGAAAGGCTTCGACATGGGGTCCAGTCAAGCTCTCCCTCTTTGATGTCGGCGATATCACGAACCCTTCACTTATCGACAGCGTGGTGCTTGGCGAGAGCGGGAGCAACTCAGAGGTGCTCAACGATCCGAAAGCGTTCCTCTTCGACAAGGAGAAGGATCTCCTCGTCCTGCCCCTGCATCTGAGAGGATCCTATGAGACAACAGACGTTCGCGGAGTGACTAATACCCATATGATCTGGGGTGGTGCGTATGTATTCTCAATCGATCCTGCCCGGGGCTTCTCACTCAAGGGGATGGTACAACACTACGATGAATTATCTTCGGATCAGGCTCAGGTAAAGAGAGCACTTTATATTGAAGATACCCTTTATACAATTTCGTCTTGGGCGATCTATATAAGCGATCTCGGCAATGGGGTGAAATATCTCAATAAGGTAACGCTTGGGTGATGGCAAGGCGAATCTCTTTTTTAGCAAGAATTCCAGAAACATGAAATCCCAGCCGTATCCCTGAAAAAAGCACGTACCATCTTTGATGACGAGGGAATAATAAGGGAAATAACATAAGGAATATCCGGCCTATGAAGATGATGGAGAGGATGTATCCATGAACCGGATTATCCATTTTGAGATACAGGCTGACGATCCTGAACAGGTTGCAAAGTTCTACCGATCCGTATTCGGGTGGGAGATCAACGAATGGGTCCTTCCCGGATTTGAGATGAAGGACGAGGACCGGTACTGGATGGTGATAACCGGTGCTGAAGGCGAACCCGGCATCAACGGGGGCCTCGTATTCCGCCATGGCCCCAGGCCTCCCGGCGGATTGTCAGCGAACGCGTTCTTCTGCACGATCGGTGTTGCCGACCTTGACAAGTTCGTCAGGAAAGTGACCGATGCCGGAGGAAAAATCGTCGTCACCAGAATGGCAATCCGGGGAGTGGGCTGGTGGGTGTCCTGCCTGGACCCCGAAGGAAACCAGTTCGGCATGATGCAGGAAGACCCGGATGCAGGATAGCGTGCCGGGCTATCCATGTCCATCGCTGGACAGTCCCGGTGGATACGGCTCCGTTCTATTTTTTGAACAGGACACCGGGGGGACCGGGCCAGAATTCCATGCGGTGAATTCAGCAGATACACTTTCGCAGATTCACCGGATCCCCGATGGACGATAGATGAACTCTTCAGAGATCCTCAGTCTCCGTCTTTCCAATTCCGGATTAAGCCATTCTCCGTTCCAAAGCCCAACGGATGCTGTCACCCACCTTGCGGCCGTCCAGGCCCAGGATTTCACTGCCGCAAAATGGTCCCTGGGACTTCGCGTAAAAAAATCCACCAATGCTGACATCGAACGGGCTTTCAACGAAGGCAGAATTCAGCGTATCCACGTAATGCGTCCTACCTGGCATTTGGTCATGCCGGAGGATCTCCGGTGGATGCTCGAACTTACGGCTCCACGGGTGAAATCTCTTGTCGCGGCTTCCAACCGGAGGATAGGTCTCGATGGGGCGTTGCTTGCAAAGAGTAATGCCGCCATCGTGAAAGCCCTGGAAGGTCACCGCTATCTTACACGGCAGGAACTGAAAACGATCCTGAATGATATCGGGATCAAGACCGATGTCCAGCAACTGGCTCATGCCATTATGCACGCCGAGTTGGACGGATTGATCTGCAGCGGGCCAAAGCGCGGTACACAATTCACATACGCTCTTCTCGACGAGAGGGTCAAGGAATCCGCAAGGATCAGCCGGGAAGAAGCCCTGAAAAAAATCGCACTCAGATACTTTACCAGCCACGGACCCGCACAGCAGAAGGATTTCTCCTGGTGGTCGGGGCTTGCAGACAAGGATGCGAAAAACGCCATTGAGTTGATCGGATCCCATCTGAATCGGGAGACCGTGAACAGAAAAGAATACTGGTTCGCTCCACGGGAACCAGGGGCGATCCCCGATTCTCCCACTGCATTGCTGCTTTCAGTGTACGATGAATATACGATCGCGTACAAAGATAGAAGCGATCTCAGCGAAGCACGGGAAATCGAGCGGATGATTGCCATGGGGAACTCCCTGACCGCAGTCCTCATACTCGACGGGAAAGTGGCGGGCACATGGAAAAAACGCATGAAGAACCAGGCCGTCGAGATCCGCCTGGATCCTTTCCGAATCCTGGATGATGATGAGCAGGAGGCGGTGGAGGCAGAAGCCTCCCGGTACGGAAGGTTTTTTGGAGTTCCTGTGGTATTCGTGATGGAACCATTCGGTCGGTAGATCGCTGCCATCCTGGGTGTTGATCCGGGTTGAACCAGTGATCCACAGGTTCTGTTCCGTCCTTAAACATAGTGTCCGGGATCGGACTATTTCCCTTTCTCCGTATCTGTCGGACACACCGGGCACTCCGTGACACAGAGGCTGCAGGGCATGGCAGCATGCCTGGCAATCCAAGGCACCAGTGGTCCGACGAAACGAAGAAGCAGTGCCCGGCGGAGCATCCATTTCGCAGCAGGGACAAGGCACAGGGGAATCCATGTGCTCAACGACTGACACCTGAACGCATCGACACCATCCCTTCCAATCGCGTGTCCGGGGCATGCACGGATGCACCGCTCGCACCCGGTGCATAACGTTGACTCTGGTCTTTCGAATCCTCCCGATTTTTGGGCTGATCGTGCGGTGACGACTCCGCCCAGTACCACACGGGGGCCGAACTGGGGAGTGAGGAGGAGGGTGCTCTTTCCGATCGATCCAAGTCCCCCCGCTGCTGCGATCTGCTTCAACCTGACAAGCCCCTGCACCCTGCCATCGATGATCCTGACCGGGAACAGGAACGGAACAGGCACAGAGGGGAATTGTTCTGCATTCAGGCATTCTGCAAGGGACCTGGCAGTTGCATCAAGCGAACCTGCGATACGGTACATCTCCTTCGTCTTCTCCTTTGCGGCCATTGTAAATACGAAGGCAGGGACTTCCCTTCCAAAGACTATCACAGAGCGTGCCTCGGGGAGAAATTCATGGACTGATGATCGGTCTTTCCCGGAGAGAACGGACACACTGACCTCGGAAAAAATATCCACTTCGTGTTCCCTGAAAAAAGAATCGGGATCCAATGATATCCTCCTGCCGATCCATTGGGATGCCTCTCGCATGAGTGTATCGGTTTTCGTGTTGCGATGCCGGTGTTCGGCAGATAATTCTTGATTCCTGCCATCAATCACTTTTTCATATGCAGGTTCTGGTAGTCCTGGCTCACCCGGATGATGCGAGTTTCAACCATGCAATTGCACGGACCGTATGCGAGACTCTTGATGCGAATAACCACGACGTCGTCTTTCTCGATCTCTACAAGGAAGGATTCGATCCCGTTCTTCCAGCGCCTGAACTTTCAAGAGATGCTATCCTGGATCCCGTGATCGAACGACACTGCAAAATCCTGTCCGATGCTGACGGCATCGTCATTGTCCATCCGAACTGGTGGGGGATGCCCCCGGCAATCCTCGCAGGCTGGATCGACAGGGTGTTCCGGCCGGGACGCGCCTACCGCTTTGTTGAGGGAGACAAAGGAGAGGGAGTTCCTGAAGGACTGCTGAGAGCCCGGGTGGCCATTGTACTCAATACCTCAAACACGGAAGAATCGAGGGAACTGGAGGTTTTTGGAGACCCGCTTGAACGAATCTGGAAGAACTGCGTGTGTGATCTGTGCGGAATTCCCAGGTTTCAGCGGAAAATGTTCAGGGTTATTGTCACGAGCACCTATGAACAGCGTATCGACTGGCTCAATGAAACAAGGGGCATCATTTCTGCATTTTTTCCGGCCGGATGAACGGGAACTCCGGGCTGGTTTGCTCTCGGGAAATTTTTCCGGGCATATGGTGAAACCTTAAGACAACAAGATATTTGCCGGAGAGGCCTGAACATAAGTCAATGGACGATACTAAAATCATCGATCTCACCCCCGACAGCATCGCGGAGTACGGTGTCTGCGGCTATAAAGACGTGGAAAAACACGTGGAGCTGCAGAGAAAAATCGCGTGGTTCAAAAAATATTACCCGAAAGGCCTGAGGATAAAGGCACTCGTTTCAGAAACAGGAGGGTACCAGGGCATGCTCGAGTACATGCCCGGAGAGTATGCCCATCGCCCCGTTGATGCGGACGGGTACATGTTCATCCAGTGCATTTTTGTGGGGTTCAGGAATGAATTCAAGGGAAAAGGATATGCATCATCCATGATCGATGCGTGCATCCAGGAGGCAAGAGATGCTCATATGAAGGGTGTCGCCGTGGTGACACGGAAAGGCTCCTTTATGGCAAAACGGGATATTTTCCTCAAACGTGGATTCACTCTGGCAGATACGGCGGAACCTGATTTTGAACTGCTAGTCCTGAAATTCGATCCGGCTACCGCGAATCCCCGGTTCAAACCAACCCTGAAGAAACACCACGACCTGTATGCAGAAGGCCTGACAATCTTGCGTTCACCCCAGTGCCCCTATTCCGAGAAGAATGTAAACGCCATCATGGAGACCGCAAGGAAAAAGTATGGTCTTTCCCCCCGGCTGATCGAGATGGAGGATGCAGAATCCGTCCAGGATTCCCCGTGTGCGTTCGGGACGTTCTGTATTGTGTATAACGGGGAAGTCATCAGTCATCACCCGATCAGCAACGGGCGGTTTGAGAATATTATGGAAAAGATAAGGGGATGAAAAAATCCGGACCCCCTTTTCCCGGGATGCGGCAGGATGATGCCTCATTATCTCTTCATTTCTGTTGTTCCCTATCCAAAATATGCCCTTTTTGGCCTCCGTTTACTCTCATTTTCACAACCACCCCATATTCCACTGGAAATAATGTCCACCCGCATGAAAAAGTGCAATTAAATCCATCCTTTTCGTGAAAAATCCATTGAGCATCAAGGAAAAAAATGCTCTTTATTGCCCCGGATATCGTGACTCTAAAAGCATGGGTAGTTTTACCTGTCTTGAGAGAGAACGCCTGCTGGAGGCGTTCTATGGAGAGGTCTGAAATCACAGGCATCCGTGCACGTTGCGGATTTCTCTGCAGCGACTGCCGAGCTTATAAAGAGAACATTCATTCCGACGCCGACCGGGAACGTCTGAATGTCGTGTTCGAAAAAATCTATGGATACACCATCGCTCCCGGTAATGTGAACTGTGACGGATGCATAGAACCTGATCAAAATAGTCCCCAGCGGCTGGGAACGAAACGCTGTCCCATCCGGGACTGTGTGCTTGAAAAGGGGATCGTTCATTGCGGGAGATGTGATATATTTCCCTGCGACCTGATGGAGAGGCACCTGGCAACGGTTGAGACAGTTGTCACCAAAGCTCGTATAATGCTGACGCCGGAAGAATACCGGGATTTTGTAGAGCCTTACCTTTCGCGGGAATATTTAAGCAGAAAGAATGATCGGATAGGTGTTTGGAGGCTCCTTACTTTCACCCCATCCCCCTCCCACTTATAACCCACCCTGTCCCATGAGTACCATGTGAAATGAAGCTCGTTCACATCGCTGACACCCATCTCGGCCTCTCCCAGTTCAACCGGCTCGATCCCGAATCCGGGATGAATCTCCGGGAGAAGCAGATCTATGAGAACTTCCTGTCAGCGGTTGAGATGATTGTTGCCAAGAGACCCGATGTGCTCGTACATGCCGGGGATCTCTTTGATACGGTGAAGCCGAAGACCCGGGCCTATACCACCGTGCTTGAAGCGCTCGAACGGCTTCATACCGCAGGCATTCCTCTTGTCGTGATTGCCGGAAACCACAGCATGGTGAAGACCCGGTATACGACCTCGCCATTCGAAGTGCTCTCGTATCACCCGGGCGAGATCTATGCGGCGTACTCGTTCCGGTATGAACGTATGGAGGTTGGAGATACCATTTTTCACCTCATCCCGAACATGCTCCGGCCCGAGGATTACCGGACCGCATACGACGCCATCGAACTCTCTGGGGACTATCATAATGTCCTGATCACGCACGGGCTTGCCACGCAAATCCGGGACAAGCGCCTCGCAACCGTCGCCGAACACGAGCTTGACAGCACCATCCTCTCCGGTGAATTCGACTATATTGCACTCGGGCATTACCACCGCCAGTCCCGGATCACGGAAAATGCCTGGTACGCGGGTTCGATCGAGTACCTCTCGTACGGTGAGATCTCCGACACGAAAGGCGGACTCATTGTTGACCTCGACCACTCATCACAAGACGATCATCACGGCGTCGCACCTCTTCTGCTTCCCCGGACCCCCATGGTTGATCTCGGCACCATCACGTCCGGGGAGATCCCTGCAAATGATATCCCGGGCGAGATAGAGTCCCGGGTTAAAGCCCGCAACGTGCCCCACCTCTCGATGGCCCAGGTGACGCTTGACGGCCTCTCTCGTGAACATGCGAAAGGGCCTGACATGAAAGAACTGAGCGCGGTCAGGGAGTGGCTGCTTGACCTGAAGATCCGGCTTCGCTCCACTGAAGAGAGCAATGCCGCCCCTCTCCAGCAGGATATCCGGGCAATCGACTACCTCGGCGAGTTCTCCTCGTTCCTTAATGTACAGGCCCTCGGACCGGGAGAGAAGGAGTACGTCGCCTCATGCGGCCAGAGAGTGCTCAGGGCCGTCATGGACCGCCACAGGGAGAATGCCGAGTGACGAAAACCCTGAGATACGATGAACAACTCAGGGCTGCCTGCAGAATGCACGCAGGAGAGATCCCATGATCATCGACCGCCTTATCCTCAAGAATTTCAAGAGGTTCAGGCACCAGGAGATACGGTTCCGCGACGGGATAACGGGGATTCTCGGCAACAATGGGACCGGGAAGAGCAGCATTGTCGAGGGCATCTTCTTTGCGCTGTATGGTGTCCAGGCAACAGGAATCCAGGCCGATTATATCGTCTCCTCGTATGCTGGCCCCAAGGACAAGTGCGAAGTCAGGCTCGACTTCCGTGTTGGGGGAGAGGAGTATACCGTGCTGCGGACATTTAAAAAGGGGAAAGCAATCCAGCACGATGCATCCTTCTACCGGGCCGGGAAACTCCGGGCAAGCGGAGTGAGCCAGGTCGCAGTCGAAGTGGAGAGGACGCTTGGCATGGGGCCTGTCGACTTCAGGAACACGATCTATGCCGGACAGAAAGACCTCCTCACCCTCCTTGAGAACACCCCGGGGAAGAGGAAAGAGTGGTTTCTCCGGGCGCTCGGGATCGATTATCTGAAGACCGAGAGCGACAGGATCCTGAAAGCTCGCATCGATGTGAAGGACCGGGATCTTCAGCTTCTTGACGGTGAACTCAGGGGACTTACCGCACGCCACGACCCCGCGGCCTTGAAGAGCCTGCAAGATCTGGCTCTAAAAAAGCAGGCTGCTCTCAAGAACCTTGCCCATGCTATCGGTGATCATGCCGCGAGAAGAAAAGAGATTGCATCACGGGTTGCGGAATTCATGGAGAAGAAGAACGAGCACACCCGCCTGTTGGAGCGACAACGGTTTCTCGAATCGGAAACAGGCGACCTGGCCAGGCAGAAGGATCGGATCGAATCACAGGTTGAATCCCTCGAAGGGCAGGAGAAAGAGTATGCGGTTCTTGCTCAGCAACTCTCCGGGCTTGAAGAGAAGAAGAGATCTCTCGAGAACCTGAAAAAACAGAGAGCAGAGAATGATTCGCTCTCCGCGGAGAAGCGGTTTGTCGAACAGGAATGTGCAATGCTTCGCACAAGGCTTGCAAAGGAACAGTCAAAGGTTGATGCACTCGTTGCCGATGCCGGAAGACTTGCCCTTCTTCTGAAGGAAATCCGGGATCTCCTCCATATTCCTCCAAAAGTACCTGATGTGGATCTTGAACGAACAGTGGTGTCACGGGAAGCGGACCTGCAGCATACGATCGGGAACCTCTCCGGAAGGCTCGCACATCTTGTCGCGGAGAGGAAAAAACTGGCCGCGGACTGGAACACCATACGGGAAGCTGGTGAAGGGGGCAGATGCCCTCTCTGCCACCAGACACTCGGTGCGCACTTCGGGAAGATCGATGAAGAGTTTTCATCCAGGCTCGAGCAGATCCAGGATGACGCACTCCGGCTGAAGTGCGAGCATGATCGCCTCACCGAAGAACGGGAGGCGATAACTCGCCAGAAACCGGCTTTTGCAGAAATCCGGTCCATCTCCGAGCGGACGAAGACCCGGGGTGCGATTGAACACGAGATGATGGATCTGTCAGGGCAGCTGAGGGAGAAGGAGGCCGCAAAGCAAACCCTCGCCGCGAAGATCCATGCGATTGCCTTTGACCCGGCTGTCTGTTCTTCGATGGAAAAGGAAGTCGCAGATCTGGAACATTACCATGCACGGTTCATAGAGATCGGGAAGGTACTCGCGCATGGCGCTGCACTGAAAACTCAAGCGAAAGACCTGGGCCAGCGGATTCTGGAGAAACAGGATGAATTGAACCAGCTCAGGCTCCAGATCGAAAAGTCAGGGTTCGACAGCGCGACCGGGCAACAGCTCGACCGCGACCTTGACGCAGCAGAGACCGCCCTGCGGACAGCGGAAGCAGAGAATGCACGAACAATGGAACATCTCCGGCACACACAATCGGAGATCGATAGGCTGACCCGGGAAGACCATGCGATTGAAGAGTTGAAAACGAAGAAAACAGCGCTCGAGGACGAAATCGGACTCCTCCGGATGACCCGGTCACTGATCGGCGAATACGTGATATACCTCATGCAGGTTGTCAGGAGCAGGATCGAAGGCGAGGTAAGCCGTATTCTCAATGAGATTACAGGAGGCCGGTACGAACAGGTTCTCATCGACGAGGACTTCAACATCCTTATCAGGGACATCGACAATGATTACCCCGTCGCCAGGTTCAGCGGGGGAGAGCAGGATGATATCGCAGTAGCCCTCCGGATTGCCCTCTCCCGGTACCTTGCCGAGCTCCACCAGGTCCACGAGAGCACGCTCCTCATATTCGACGAGATATTCGGGAGCCAGGATGAAGAGCGGCGTTCCAACCTTCTTTCCGCACTCCGGACCCAGGAATCGCGGTTCCCCCAGATCATCCTGATCTCGCACATCCCCGAGATCCAGGGGGAATTCTCCACCACGATGATGGTCGAGATGGGAACCGATCTCTCGAGCGTCGTACGGGAAGTGACCTGATGGCAGCGGACCGGGAATTTTCCAACGCGGCAAAGGAGATGGCGGAACGCATACGAAGGACCGTTCCCGCGGACCTTGTTGAACTATTCGAAAAGGCAAGCGGTCTTACTCCGGCAGATTTCCGGTCCTGCACACGCCAGCACTGCGGGGAAGTCAGCGCAGTGGACGGGAGCAACGCCTTCATTCTCGAGTCCGGGAGCATGGCGGTTGTTGCCGTAAGGGCTGCCCAGAGCACCTTCTCCGGGATGGAACGGGTAAGGCGCTCCCTCACCGCCCTCCATCTCGCCCTTATCGGGAATGAAGACGAGAACGAAGATTTTGTTAGCCTATATCTCGAATGCTTCGGCCAGAGACCTGGAATTCCACTTCAGAACGATGACCGGAACAGGACTGCAGGGATCCTCCGCGATACCGTCGAATACTGGGTGATGGCAGAGATGGCCGCCACTCTCAATTCCGGCGCCCTGCTCCTGCGTGACGGGCCGCTCCGGGTCTCCCATGCAAGCCATGATCCTATTCTCTCTCGAATAGAGGACATGTGCGTGTCTCGGGAGATCATGTTCGCCGGGGTGAGCAAGCAGACGTCTGCCACATGGGGTGGCGGCCATCCGCTCCTCCCTTCTGTTGCTGGCCTTGCAGATGCCTTTAAGATCCGTGCTCCCTGGTGGATCCGGATCGATCCGGCCATGCTCGATCGAACGCAGTTTTCGCAATGGCAGCACGGAGAGATGTATGTCGCTTCCCTGCACCGGGGAGCAAGGTCTCCCCTGAAGATTGAACTCCGGAATGATCTCCCGGACCAGGAGGCACAGCAGATCATGGACCGCCTCGCGGCATGTTCAGGGGATGGAAGAATCCCCGGATATCCCTATCCTCTCTTTGATGCACACCGGACCGTCGTCCTTACGAAAGAGATCGTGGCGGATGCAAGGTCGAACCTGCTGAATCTGATCGCCTCGGCCGGAATCCGGCGACACACCTATGAGATCCTGTTTGGAGATTACCATGATGAATTTGCACGATACTGATACAGAGGATTACTCGAAATTCCGATTGATCGGGAGATCAGTCCTCTCTTACCGGTTTATCGCTCCCTATGATGCCACGCTCTATATCGGGGAGATAAAGAAGATCACGGACAATACCAAAGGAGTCACGTTCTTTGCAAAGGTCACTGACCTCTCCCATGACAGCAACTTCGCGGACACCAGGTGGGATACGCGGGTATATGCCGAACAGTTTTACGGGCTTGGCGAGGATGTCTTTCTCACCGTGGATGCTGTGCCGCTCGGGTACGTGGATCGCTCTGATGGAAAATTCCACAAGCCAAGGACAATCCCTTCGAAATTTTCAAAGGTCGGGGAGCCCGATGCCGAAGACTTCCGGTTCCTCACTGACCTGATGGGCGAAATAGAAGTCGGCCAGATGCGGAGCGGTCAGGACGTGATCAGGGATGTTGCGGTCAGGATCCCCTCCCGGGTGTTACCCCAGCACATGGGTGTCTTTGCAACCACCGGGATGGGTAAGAGCAACTTCATGAAGACCTTCTGCGCTTCCTGCATGAAGGAGAAGCAGTTCGGGCTCCTCGTTGTTGACCCGCATGGGGAATATGTCAGCGGGGGAAAATCTTCCATCGGCGAACCGACAAAAGGCCTCGTCCACTACACCGGAGGGAGGGACGGTCTCGCCATCTTCACGATCCGGCCTGAATCCGACCGGAAGAAGTACGGCATGAACCGCCTCTCACTTGAGTACGATGACTTCAGGATCGGGGATCTTGCGATCCTGTATGATCTCTCCGCCGCACAGTCAGAGATCGTCGAGGCCTTCTCAAGTGTCCCGGGAAAGGAGGTTATCGAGTTCTTCAAATCCATTGATCCCGAGATCTTCCCAATCAGGGACCCGGCAGCAGCAGGGATTGCCGAGGGCAGCCTCGCATGGAAGATAAGGAACTCGATGGGCGGACCCATCCGGGTGATCAAGAGCCATCTCGAGAATATCGTCAACGGCAACAGGGCGTTCTTCAAAGCCCAGGGCTCATCGCTTCGTGAGATCATTGATTACCTGCACGACCAAAGGGTCGTCCTTGTTGACATCCCCGACATGAGCGAACGGAGCGAACTCTTTGTCCTCTCGATCATCACCCGGAAGATCATGGAACGGCACCGGTCAGAGACGAGGAGCTATGGGATCGATGAACGGCAGGAGGTATCCCACCAGGTCCTGATCACCATCGAAGAAGCCCAGAGGGTGCTCGCAAGCGGGGGTTCCGCAACCCAGGTCTTTCGCGAATGTGCCATGGAAGGCCGGAAATTCGGTGTCGGTCTCTGCGTGATCACCCAGCAGCCGAAGAACATTGATCCAAAGGTGCTCGCCCAGATCAACACCTTTGTCGTGATGGGCCTCGGAGACCGGGGCGACCGCGATATCATCATGGGGAGTGCAAAGCAGGACCTCTCGCGGATGGAGATCGAGATCCAGACCCTCGACCGGGGTGAAGCGATCATCAGCACCATCGGGATCCCCTTCCCTGTCAGCACCAGGATCCACAAATTCGAAGAGTATATCGCGGAGCTGAACATGTCTGAGAGGATATCCCTGTCTGATGGGCTGGAATCGGGATTTTAAACCGGCATCACCAGTTTAAAAAGAATCGCCAGTACCCGATTCTCTGTTTTCCTTGTTTGAAGAACAGGACACATGAACAATAATCTTCAAAAAATTATTCGCCCCTGACCGGGGGTATCTTATTATCAGGTCTTCTCATACTCATATGGTGATATGGTGTCCAAACCGGCAATCGACGCAGTTTTTGAGGCAATGTTCATACTCACCGATATCCGTGTGATGCTCAGGGAGACTGCCCCCGGCCACGTGCTCTCGCCTGCCCAGAGGGAGGAGACGGTCGCCCTTCTGGGCACCCTCGAGAAGAAGGTAGAGATCCTGCGGCGGGAGCTCGTGCCATGAAGTGTGCAGGCCCAATCGATGTGAGGGATGTCGATGAGTCCTCAATCAACATCGACCCCATCCAGGTTGGCGGGCGGCTGACTCCCGAGGCGATGAAGGCAATCATCGCGTATGGCGATGGCTATTCGATCTGCGATAACTGTCGGAAGCCATTCAGGCTCGATTACATAAAAACACCGCCTGTCGACGTGTTCATGCGGGACCTTGCGGCATTCCTGCACATGGATGTGGCACGGGTGGTTCCCGGGGCCCGCCGGGGATTCCAGGCAGTCGCCGATACCTACGTGGAGAGAGGCGATCCCGTCCTGATCACCGCCCTCTCGCACTATACCGAGGTGCTGGCAATCGAGAGCAGGGGTGGCCTCATCCGCGAGATCCCAAAGACGACGGAGAACCTGATCACCCCGGACGCAACAGCCGGGAAGATCGAGGACGTCACGCGGGAGACCGGAAAGACCCCCTCTCTCATCTTCATCGATCATGTGGATTACCAGTACGGAAACCTCCACCCCGTCAGGGAGATCATCAAAGCCGTACACCAGTATGACATCCCAGTCCTCCTCAATGGTGCGTATACCGCCGGGATCATGGAAGTGGATGGAAAAGACCTCGAGGCTGACTTCATCGTCGGGTCAGGGCACAAGAGCATGGCCGCCCCTGCACCATCAGGCGTGCTCGCGGCAACGGCCGAGCGGGGATCGGAGGTGTTCCGGACCACGTCCGTGAAGACCGATGTTACTTCGCGGACATTCGGGATCAAGGAGGTGGAGATGATGGGCTGCACTCTTATGGGAGTAACCCTTGTCGGCATGATGGCCTCCTTCCCCCGCGTGCAGGAGAGGGTCAGACGCTGGGACCAGGAGCTTGCGAACGGAAACCTCGTGGTCGATGCGCTGAAGAGCATCCAGGGCACTGAGATACGAAGCGAATACCCGAGGAAGCACACGCTCACCCGCGTCGATACGACAAAGTCCTTTGACATTGTCGCAAAAAATCACAAGAAGCGGGGATATTTCTTTTCAAGCGCCCTGAAGACAAAGGGTATCGCAGGCATCATACCGGGAGCAACCCAGGTTTGGAAATTCAATACCTATGGCATGACGCGGGCACAGGCAGAACACGTGGCTTCGTCGTTTAAGGAGATTGCCGCAGAAAACGGGCTTTCTGTCCTATAACCTTCCTTTTATTCAGGAAATGCTTCCGGTATTTAGCTGCTTTATGCTCGACCGCTCGGCAGCCATACGCAGTTCTCATAAAAATGGCTCTGCCATGTTCACTGAGCAGGCATGTGTCTCGACCGGAGGATCATGTGGTTTTATGAAAATTCTTTCCCTGGAGAAGATCTCAGATTTTTCTTTTCTTGCCGGGAACTCCGCTTCATCCCTCACAGATCTCAAGGAAAGACTTCACGACCCGGTCGTTTCTGACTTCCGGGTGAAACAATACCCCGAAGAAGGGACGCTCAGGATCCCGAATTGCCTGGATGCAGATCTCTGACTCAGCGAGGATCTCCCAACCATGAGGAGGAACGCACGAATGGGTGTGAAGCTCGTAGGCCATGAACGATGGCGGATCGGGGAGGATCTGGTGTGGAACCGTGATCCGTATCGAAGTCATCCCGATCTCGCATCCCGGTCGCACCGATCCGCCGAATGCCAGGCAGAGGACCTGCATCCCTGCGCAGACCCCAAGCACTGGCACCCTCGCATTCCGGAGCCAGGAAAAACGCTCCAGGTTCTCCAGGAAGGCATTGTCTTTCAGCGCCGTACCGCAGATGATGATTCCCGCTGCATCCCTCAATTCGTCCTCATTGAGTGCAGTATAGTGCTGGCATGCCCAGGGCAACCCGGCTCGCTCGACAATCCCGGCAATGGAGCAGACGAATTCATCGTAGCCAAGCGAGCCCTCACGGAAACCCGGATCGACGAGAAGGATCATTTTTCCTCCAAGGATGCTCGTTTCACGGAGAGGACACCCCTGAAATTACGATAGTGCCGCTCCGACTCCTGGATCACGATCTTCCTGTTGAAGAACGGTGCATCAAGGACAAGTGTCTCGTACTCCCCCCCCTCTCCTGTGAGGGTGATGCCATAGTCCCGAGCATATCCTGAAAGGATCTCAAGTGTTGTCCCGTCAAGCTCCCTCCCGAGCCATGATTCATCGAACGGTTCGGCGAAGACTCCGGACACTACCACCCGGAACCCGGATGCCATCAGGGTATTCATGTATCGCACGGGATCGGTATACCACAGGGGATTGAAGCACCAGAGATCCAGGTCCTTGCAGATACGCTGGATGCGGGTGGCCTGGTAGACTGACATGAGGGCCCCGGTCACCACTCCCTCGATCCCGTATTCGGTAACAGCAATTTTTAAGACTTCCGAGAGGTCGCGAAGTTCCGCATCCTCAATTCCCTCGGTCTGGAACGATTTAAGCGGGAGACCTGCAGCGTCGGCCTGAAGGGGAACCATGTGGAGGTTCGGGGTGTGGAACATGTAGCTCTCCAGATTCTCCGGGAAAAGCGTGATCAGGCAGGCGACCTCTTCCTTTTGCATAGCCCGGAAACACGCAAAGAGCGAGTCTTTTCCACCAGAACAGAGCACACCGAGTTTCATGAGCAGTCAGCAGTACCGTTCAGGATCAGATGTGAAAGGAGAAGAATGTCACGCCAAAACTGCATCATTCCACCAATGATTCCCGAAAAATGTACAAAGACCGAAAAAATTTAATCGCGAACCATGGGTTTTTACCATTCATCGCCGGATCTGCTGAAAATTATGGTAAAGCATCCGTGAATACTCACTGGGATACTGCCACCAGTGCAAGTCGGGTTTTCCATCGTGAATGAGGTCGGGCCTGAATGCCCAGTGATACGCAGCCCGGACTTTCATGGGGTAAGTCGGCATCCTTTCGAGTATCTGGTGAAGGAGGAGTTCCTTACCCTCACGCCGCTTCTCCATGTGCGAAAGGGCGAATTTTTCGTCTTTTCCAGTTTCCGGCCAATGGGAAAAATCGTATTCATCAGGTATAGTAAATCCTGTCCACTGCCGGGCAAGACCTACCGCTCTCTCTACTGCATTTTTTCCTTGCCATTCAACGCTTCGCGCCATGACCTTTGGCCAGAGTGCATGGGATGTGATATACTCACCGATACGCTGGATATCAGTCACCCAGGAGAGACGAAGCATGGGCTCATGAAAAAGGCTCATGTGGATTGCAGAATAGAGGAGGGCATCTGCAGGATCGAGACTCCTGATATGACCATTGGGGGTATGGATCCTCTCCGACCTGGCAATGAGTGCGGCAGGATTGACATTCTCGCCAGGCCCAGGAAGGAACAATGGCCTCCAGTGCAGTTCGATTACCTGCTGGTTTTTTTTCCTGGGAAAAAAACACGCATGATGATAGAACCGGGGCATAACCTGGAAGGTATCATACCTGAGATCGTAGCCCAGACCTCGCAATACTTCCCGGCAACTCCTGTATTGTTCTGGCGCAACAAGCATATCGACGTCGCTTCCCGTTCGAAGGCCCGGCTCTTGATAGTACGCATGGCCAATCGCAGGGCTCTTTAAGACCAGCACGCGAATCCCTTCGTTCTCACACGCCATACAGACCTCTTCGGCCTGTTTCATAGCCTGGTCGGAATGAAAACTGCTCCTGAGATATTGGATGGCACACAACCTCCTGATGTGACCGGGAGGATGGCAAAATGGTGGCATCGAGCTCAACAGGTACGAGAGGTAGGGTATGATGCCATGAGGTCCCAGCATCTCAACGAACCGATCCCATTCTTCACTGGAAAGTGATGGTGAAGGTACAGGGATTCGATAGAGTGTTCCCACCAGCCATTCAAGGCACGAATCAGGTGCATCCAGGATCTGGAAACCGTTCTTTTCAGAGGGAAAATATTCCTTGCAGTACGCTCGCAATGCTTCCGGGAGGGGAGGTGATACTGTAACCGAATCGTTCAGGGGTTTTCCCCTCCGTCCAGCTCGGTTTCAGGAAATACATATTTATCACTTTTCGGCAGCAATGGCGAATCAACAAACGGCCGGAATATTGGCCGGATATACCAGTATCGCCCATTATTCACAGGCTGTTGTATGAGGATATTGTAAAGTAAGTGCTGGAGACCGATATCCCCTGGTGTGCTAATGCCGATGATCCTGTTTGGGCTTATACGTGGAGTCAGGTTCTTCAAATCATGTGGAAAAAATGCAGGGTGCATGTGCCGGGTTCAACCTCAAGGTGCGATTCTTCCTTTATCCTTGCTGATGAATCTTTGGTTTTTCCTCTTGTGATTTCTCGTGATCAACAATATCAAAGGGAAATCATGCATCCATCGTGATAATAATTGTGTTTCCGTTCCTGCATCCAGCACGGGAAATCTCGTCAGAGCCCCTTAAGTAAAGAGGATATTCAGTTGAACATGGCATTAGAGCGGATATGGTGGTATTTCTTTCGGTTCGGTGTAACTTTCGAAACCCATGAGGAATGCGACCGGGAATTCAAAAGAACCAAATGCATCTGTTCCAATTCAATCCAGATCGAATACCCGTTCACCGGTACTGTAGAGCCTGGGTTTCGTAGAGACGAGCATATCGCCCCTTCCGGGCAATGAGTTCATCGTGTGTTCCTTCCTCAACGATCCTTCCCGCTTCCAGGAAAAAGATGCGATCTGCAGCTCTGACCGAGGAGAGCCTGTGGCTGATGATGACCGTTGTCCGGCCTTCAGAAATCTTCTTTAACTTTCGGAGCACCTCGGCTTCGGCAAGAGGGTCGAGGGAACTGGTCGGTTCATCCATGACGATGAGTTGTGCATCCCTGATAAATGCCCTTGCCAGTGCAATTTTTTGCCATTCCCCTATCGAGAGTTCCGCTCCCTTCTCGAAGAGTTTTCCAAGGGTCGTTTCATAACGCTGGTCGAGCTGATCGATCACGGAGTCTGCTCCGGATGCTTCTGCTGCTTTTACCACCTGATCGTGATCCACCGGTTGCCCCCCACTCCCGAATGCGATGTTCTCCCAGGCGGTCAGGTTATACCGTGCATAGTCCTGGAAAATGATGCTGATCTCCTTTCGCAAATCGAGGGTCCTGAACATGCGGATATCGTTTCCATCAAGGGTGATCCTGCCCGATTCCGGATCATAGAGCCTGCAGAGAAGTTTGATCAGCGTGGTCTTCCCGGACCCGTTCTCCCCGACAAGGGCAACGGTCTTCCCTGCGGGTATCATCAGGTTGACATCTGTAAGAGTGAGGGATTCCGATTCAGGGTAACGGAAATGCACATGGTCAAAAGAGATCCCGGTTGTCACTGGCATAGGAACCGGGAGCGGGCGTTCCGGTTCCATCACCTTCGGGCGGAGATCAAGGAATTCATAGAGGTTCGTGAGAAAGATCGTATCTTCATAGAGGCCTGCAAGGCCTGAGAGCAACGTATTCATGAATGACTGGCTCTGCTGGATAAGTCCGAAGTAAAGAACGAGATCTCCAAGTGTGATACTTCCGTTGACGGCATTGTATGCAATGAAAAGAAATGAGATGAAAAGAGCCAGTACGGCAAACGATTGTGCAAGAATGTCCGCAATGACCTTCTTCCTGGAGATTGACAGGTGTTCCTGCCGGATATACGTCCGGAGATCCCTGTAACGTTCGATAAACCGTCGGCCCAGGTTGAAGAGCCTGATCTCCTTGGCGTGGCTGTCCCCGGTGAGCATCCAGTGAAAATAATACGATTCCCGCTCTTTCGAAGTCCTGCTCTTTTTCCACTGGTATTCGATATCGGCGTATTTCCAGCGGACGTAGGCAACCGGCGCGACCGCAGCAAGTAACAGGACTGCAAGAGTCCAGCTGAAAGAAACGAGGAGGATTAATGTGGCACAGAGCGTAATGGCACTCTGGCCAACCTGTACAAGGCCGTTCACTATCCTGGTCGGTCTCGCAGGGGCTTCGGCCTGGGCCCGGTAGAATGCGTCATAATAGGTGGGGTTCTCGTAGTATTCCAGGTCTACCTCGATAGATTTTGCATGGATAATCTCTTGGACGTGATCGGTGGTAAACGCCGACTGGGCCTCGCTTATATAATTTGAGAGGGATCGTGAGAGGATTGTAACCAGGAGGAGGACGCAAAAAATGATAAGCAGAGGGAGTATGGCTCCGAAAGATCCCTCGAGAGGACCTGCCGCTATTCCTGTTGTGACGGTATCGATGATGAGTTTTAAGACGTAGAGCGTCGCCAGCGGAAGGATCCCCTGGAGGACGATGAGAATCCCTCCTGCAAGGGTCCAGCCGGGTGCACACGCCCAGACAAGGGACACTGCCCGGCGGATACCAAAGAGCGTCTGGATCCTGTGACCGAGATCACGTAATCCTGCTGGTGCAGGTGGTACTTCTGTCATCAGGTCGTCCACTCACAAAAATATATGATGAGGATGATGCAGGGAACGATATATTTTATCAAATCCACTCAACTGTTTTATCTTTACGAATACTTGAGCAATGCATACCGTGTCATTTTTTATCGGAATAACCTCACATGTCTCTTCCCCGATCTCAAATTCTGACATGAGAGAATCCCTGATCTCTTTTACCGGTATGGACGTCTGCAGCATGTTCCAAATCCTCGCACCGACAGGGTTCATCGTGTAATACATTCCCTGATCAAGGGAGAGGATTACCGCTTCTCCGGCAAGATCGCAGGAGACCTGGTTCTTTGCCGCACAGACCATTGATTGCATTGATATCCTGCCCATACAGATACCCCCTTCTCTTCTATACCTGTACTTATCATTAACAAAAAGGGTGGTGACATCCTTCTCTTTCCATCCGCTCGATCCGAAAACGCAGGATCATACATTGAATCATTGCAATTACCTTAATGGGATTCCCGTACAATCTTGTGTTACGGAATGAAAAAACCAGGATTTTCAGATATTTTTAAGAACCTGTCCTCCCGTGGCTCATTCGGAAGATACCTCCCACTTATCTTAATCCTCCTTATAGCATGTGTCGGATTCCTCCTCCGCATTCTCCCGGTATTTTTCATCCACGACGATCCCCTCAATGGTATCGAGAGTGTTGACACGCTCTACCAGCTCCGCCAGGTCGAGTTGATGGTAGCAAATTTCCCATCCTACCCATTCTTTGACCCGATGACCTTCTTCCCATATGGTTATCTCATCAACTGGGGTCCCGTCTACGGGTATATCCTGACGTTATTCTGTATTCTAGCCGGAGCTGCCACCCGGGTAGAGATTGTGAGGACGGCAGTATTCGTTCCGCCACTCCTCGCTATTCTCACCATTCCACTCGTCTTTTTGATAGGGAAAAAGATCCATTCGACCTGGTGCGGGATTGTTGCGGCGGCAATCCTCGCGGTGATACCGGGCTCGTTCTTTTTCATTTCCTACTTCGGAGTAATAGACCACCATGTCGTAGAAGTTCTCTTCGGCACTGCATTCTGCCTCTCCTACATGACCGCTCTCATGATGATAAACCGGAAAGACTGGAGCGGCGAAGCCTTCAAAAAACAGGCATTCATCCTGGTCTCGATTCTTTCCGGTCTCCTCTACCTTCTTGGCTTCCTCAATATGCCAACGATGATCATCTTTGCGCTCGTCGCCACAGTGTTCACCTTCCTGCAGTATCTCCTGGATTTCAGGGCAGGCGCACAGAACGTGAACCTTCTCATCCTGAATGCCTGCGTGTTCGGAATTGCAGCAGCCGGTTCATATCTTTTCATGCAGGAATCCAGGACATTTCTCCTGACAATGTATTCTCTTGGTCACCCTGTCATGTATCTCTTGATCATCGCGGGAACCGCAGCACTCTTCCTCTTCGGACAGGTTCTCCATGGACGTTCATTCAGGACGTATATGCTTATCCTGTCGGGACTCATTGCCGGGTGCATCACAGGTATCGCTCTTCTTGTTCCCCATATTCTCGGGACCGCCCTCAACGGCCTCCTTGAAATCTTTGGACAGAAAGAACTGGCAATTACCATTGTGGAGACGGAAGTGATCGGCGCTGCAGGCCTTTGGGAACTTTATTCCTTCGGACTGATCCTTTTTTTTGCGGGGATAGTTCTCCTGGGCTACAGGATATGGAAGGAAAAGAGGCCTGAATTCCTCTTCATCGTCACATGGACCGTACTCATACTTCTTGCATCCTACCAGCACCTTCGCTATAATTACCTCCTCGCAGTCCCCTTCGCGCTGGTCTCGGGGTATTTCGTCTTGAGCGTAATCGGATACGGGGATCGGGAATACCGGTCGTTCCTTGCATGGCTGTCCCTAAAAAAAGCAGAGCAGGCTGAAACGGGAGGATCACGGAATAAGAAGAAAAAGATTCGCGTGCAGAAGGAAAAAGCGCCTGACGAATGGAGAGAGATTGCTGTTGGATGCACCATCCTTCTCTGCGCAGCATTCATCCTCAACGCAGTATGGGTTGATCTACACAGGGAACCTGTAACAGTTCCAGCCGGATGGAGAGATTCGATGGCCTGGATTGAGAAGAATACACCGGACCCGGGCATCGTTTATACGAACATCTACACCTACCAGGATTTTTCTTATCCCCCGCAGGCATACGGGATCATGTCATGGTGGGATTACGGCCACCTTATCACATATTTTGGCAAGCGTATCCCGAACAGCAATCCCTTCCAAGCAGGTGTCCGGGGGAAGAACGGGGCAGCTGCGTTTTTCATGGAACAGGATGAGAACACTGCAGAAACGGTCATCCAGGCCCTCGGATCACGGTACATCGTGACCGATGTAACGATGGCCACCTCAAAATTCTGGGCGATAGCAACATGGTATAACACCCCCAATACAACATCCCCCTACATCATTCGGTTCAACACCCCTGTTGATCCTGCGAAGAGATCCTTCCAGTCACTCCAGTTCCTGACACCAGCGTATCACAGCACGCTCGTCACGAGGCTTCATCTCTTTGACGGTTCAGAAAAGACTCCAGCATATGTGACCTATATCGAATATATACCTCCATCAAAGGAAGGGTCCATCCCAGAGATTCAATCCATCGAAAATATTTCATGGGATATGTTGCATGATCATATCAATTCAAGGGCTGGGGAGATAGCCCCCTCTCTTCAGGCAATGGTGGTCACAAAAGACTACATGATCCCCGCTTCAAAAATTCCCGCATTATCTCATTTCCGCCTCATCTACGAATCTCCGGATAATGCATCTCTGCCAGAGGGATACGATATACGCGAGGAGTTGAAGCAGGTCAAGATATTTGAATATGTGAAAGGGGCACGAGTACAGGGTTCGGGGCGCATCCAGATTGACCTCGAGACAAATACCGGGCGCCGGTTCTCGTATATCCAGGAAAGCAGGGATGGAGAATTCGTCGTTCCATATGCAACAGACACTCCGAATGGTGCAGTAAGCGCCCTTGGCCCCTATAAAATTATTCACGAGAACAGGACCGTCCAGGTTTCAGAGTCAGCGATCCAGAAAGGCCTGGTGGTGATGTAGTGTCTCCTGTTAAGGTTTGCTTCACCAACGGTATGCAACGAAGAAGACGCTCGGTATCCAAGCCGGGGAAGGACATACATGCGGGGTGAGATAAATAACGTTTGATAGCGGGTCCTCTCCCGGTTTCACCCCCACGATGAAACGGGTTATCCTCTTTATCGCCATCATCAGCAGTTTCATCACCCCGTTCGATGGATCCTCGGTCAACATCGCTCTTCCCTCAATCGGGGAAGAGTTCTCGCTCGACGCGGTGACCCTCTCCTGGATCACGACTGCCTATCTCCTCTCGATCGCCATTCTCCTGGTCCCGTTTGGGAAAATTGCCGACATTTTCGGTAGAAAACGCGTGTTCCTGCTCGGGATCTCTCTCTTTACCGCGACCTCGTTCCTTGTGACATTCTCGGCAGATGTGAGTATGCTGATCGGACTCCGCCTCCTCCAGGGAGCGGGATGTGCGATGATCTTCGGGACAAGCCTCGCCATACTCGCAGCGGCCTTTCCACCTGGAGAGAGGGGAAAGGCACTAGGCATCACCATAGCCGCAGTGTATCTCGGTCTTTCTCTCGGTCCCTTCCTTGGCGGAATCCTGACCGAGACCCTTGGGTGGCGCAGTATCTTCCTCGTCAACGTCCCGCTCGGTATTCTCTGCGTACTCTTCACGATCTGGAAACTGCCAATGGAATGGCGCGATGCGGCAGGGGAACGATTCGATCTCAAGGGTTCGGTCCTCTGGGGAGTGGCGCTGGTCACAAGCATCTACGGCCTTTCGATCCTTCCGGGTCTCTCGGGACTTGTCCTGATTGCAAGCGGGATTGTCGCCCTCCTCGTTTTTATTCTGTTGGAAGTGCGAATCCCGAATCCTGTGCTGAATATGTACCTTTTCCTGGGAAACCGTGTATTCACCTTTTCAAACCTCGCGGCACTCATCAATTACAGCGCAACGTATGCGGTGACCTTCCTGCTCTCGCTCTACCTCCAGATTGCAAAAGGATTTTCAGCCGAATATGCCGGCCTGGCCCTTGTGGCGCAACCGGTGATGCAGGCCCTCTTCTCTCCGCTTGCAGGAAAATTGTCAGACCGGGTCGATCCCGGACGGGTCGCCTCGGCTGGAATGGCAGTCACGGTGGCAGGGCTCTTCCTGCTGACGTTCCTCGAGGCAGATACGACCATTGTGTTCATCCTGGCGTGCCTGGTGCTTCTTGGGGCCGGATTCGGGATCTTCTCATCTCCCAATACCAATGCCATACTGAGTTCGGTCGAACGGAAGTTTTACGGTGTTGCATCCGGGATGGTGGGGACCATGCGCCTGCTCGGCCAGATGCTCTCCATGGGGCTCGCAATGACGATCTTTGCACTATTCATTGGAAAAGAGCAGCTCGAACAGGCCACGCTCTCATCCTTTATTGAGAGTATCCGTGTCGCGTTTCTCATCTTCTTCGTTCTCTGCCTTTTGGGGATGGCATTCTCCCTTGTCCGGGTTAAGAAGATGCAAGGATAAGAGGTGAGGGATGTGAATCCCATCCTTATCAGTGCCTGCCAGAAGTGGTATCATGCCATGCCAACAGGACGAATTGAGGGTTACAGGGCAGGCGATTATTTTTTTTCGTCTTTTTCCGCGTCTTCACGCCTTATAATCTTGAGCTCGCACGTGCGATCGCCCGTGCACATGCTCCTCACGAACCGCAGGGTGAAGCCAGGGTTCAATGCCTCAACGGTCGCGATAGAGAATGCAAGGCACCGCGAGAGAAGGCACTCGGTCCCCCCTCTCATTGCAAGTTCTCTCGCGATGAAAGGGCACCGCTTGATCATGAGGACAGATCTCTCGGAGTTGATGGGTATCTCTTCGGTGCGGAGATCCGGCCCGAAAAAAACGAGAAAGATGATCCTGAGCGTATCCATGATTTCCCCGGCATTGCCTGCCGGAAGGTTCGCGCTCTCTGCGAATGCCTTTGCCTCCCCAGCCAGATGGATCCATACCTGGTGTTCGAGGGCATCATAGCGATCCCCGACTGTATCGCGGAAGGTGATATCGTACATCACCGGCAGGCTCGTGAAGAGCCGCGATACAACCTGCCATTTCAGTTCAGGGGGGATGGGATCCCTGACAGGCATATGGTGGTGTTGCCCGGCGGGCTTATATCTCTTCCCGCCTTCCCGTGATCGTGTCAGGGAAGATCCCTGCCTGTGCTCTTTCGAGATACCTGGTATAATTGTCCACGACAGGGAGGGTGCCCGCATTGGCATAGCAGTACCTGCAGTGGTGCATGCAGGTCGAATACTGGCCTATGTCCTTACTTGCGATGCACCCGCATGCACCCCTCTGTCCCGGATCCTTCAGGTTCCTGAAGGGAATGCTTCTCCTCCCTGAACCCTGCACCGGGCCGGGATGGCCGAGAAAGCCCATCAGGGCCTCATCATTTGGGAACTCTTCTTTCATCAGGCTGCCAGAGATGCACTGTCCCCGTGAAATGCCGTATGCAGAGAGATCTTCGTCCTCGCCACAGGCGGAGATAGAAAGCCCCCAGCCCGCATTCAACTCCTGCAGTCCTCTGCAGAACCCGATCATCTCGTCCCGCGAGAATTCCCGGACTCCCGGACTACCCGCTCTTTCGAGGTTCTTTCGGACTCTTGGGTACTTCGCGATATCGATGAAACTCATGACCATCCGCCTCGTATGGTGATAAAGCCGGGAACCGATCCGCTCTATTCTCAAGAGAAGGTCGTCAACCGACAGAGTGTCTGAAAGAAGGAGGGGGTCGTACCGCCATACCACCCTCCCCTTCCCGACCATCTCAGATACCTGTATGAATGTATCCACACGTTCGGCAAGTGACGGGATGCCAGGTTCAAGGCCTTCGGGAGCGTAATCATTGAGCGTGTAGAGAAAATAGTACGGGATCTTCTTTTCGTCAAGCAGGGGAAGGAATCTGATGAACGGTTCCGGATTCTTCGACCAGAACACAATTGCCCGTGTCTTTGCAAAAGAGACATAGAATTTACGCCCGTTCCAGGGATTGATCCAGGCAGCATACTCACTGTCCAGGCGGTGCATGAACCATTCCCCGAAGAACGCAGGGATGTCGGTGGACCGGCTCGCCGAAATGATCACGGGAGCAAGTGCATCGCGAAGAATTCCTCCGTCATCCACGATCCGCACGTGGTCCCACCCTTTAAACTTCCCAGTCATAATCTTCCTTCACTACTCTTCTTGGGGCATCATCAAGAACCCTGCCAGGCAACGGAAAGCCACACGGTACTCACACGGTACTATTCGAGCAAGCTATATCAAAAATGAGGGCTAATGAGATTGATCGGATACATCTGGCAGGATCACGGATGTAAGGGATGGGCAATGGGCATCCGGTTTTTTCGCGGGCAGAAGATAAAATACGAGCATGAATTCGGGCAGCTTCAGGAGATAGTCGAGATACTCAGGAAAGAGTACCCGAAGGAGCCTGTCTACCTTCTTACAGGTGTCCTTGTCGCCAACGGGCAGATCGACTGCGTGATACTCACAAAAAATGGCCCCCTGATCCTCGATCTCAAGGCATTTAAAGGCGAGATTACCGGGGTTGAGAATGGCAACTGGGAGGTAAAGACAAAAGACGGGACCCTGCCCCTCCCCAACCTCTTCCTCCAGGCCAAGATTCACCGCCAGGACTTTATCGACCGGATTATACCCACATGCAGGAGTAATTTTCCCCATATAGGCGAGGCAAACCTCCGAAAGACCGGATCGTGGCTCTATTTGTGCCGGGGCAGCACGTATCCTGACGGCCAGATCGATTTTCGAAAGGTAAAATGGTTCCGAATCGCAACAGGAGATGACCTTATCCAGAAGATGCGATTCCTGGAATCAGGATATACCCTGCGCATCCAGGATATGGACGCCATTGTCAAAGCACTGCGGCTCGAGGAGTATTCATTTGAGGATGATGCCCCGCTTGTTCCCGTTTCAAAAACGCCCAAAAAACCGCTTGTCTCGAGGACAACCCTCATCCTGCTCCTCATTATCCTTGCACTCTTCTGCCTTGCTCTCTTTATCATCCTGGCGTTCCCCGGAGCGAAGATCGCGGCGGCGAACGCCCTGCATGGAGTGATAACTCTTACCGGAGGCTGGGTACATACCGTCGCAAAAGATTCTTTCAAAACAAACTCGTCACAGGAAGACAGCCAGCAGGCACTCATATACTTAAACCGCCTCCGTTTTGGAGAGGGGGAGGCCCCACTCTCCTTTGATGAACGGGCATATTCACTCGCACTTTCGCGTGCAAGGGATATGGCTGAGTTCAAGTACCTCAATTATACCAACCCCAACACGGGGTCATCCGCTCTCGCGCTGAAACGATTGCATGGTTTTACCGAGAATGAAACCGTCTTCGAGACGCTCTATAGCCAGTGGACCGGGTATACGCCTGGTATCGAGCGGCAGGCGATTGACTCCTGGATCTCGGACCCCGGCAACCGCCAAAGACTCCTGTTTGACCACCCGTCAGGAGGGATGGCATGTGCTGACGGCTATTGTTCGTATATAGGGGTGCGAACGGTCCCACATACTCCCGCTGTCACGGATCTCACCGGTAATCTCACGAATGCCACAGATCCCTCACCGGCGTTAGCACTCCCGGGCCCCTCATCACTTTTTTAACAAGGACGAGAGATTCGCTCTTTTCATGGTGCATGGATGTGTCCCGACCGGGGAATCATATGGTTTCGATCCGGCCGTTGAGTGCAGTATACATCCGGATATTCTCGAGGACTGCAGACACATGAGATTGCATCTCAACTACCTCTTCCAGTGTCTTGATTTCATTAGGTTTTGAGATGGTGGCAGCAATCCTCGGTACCACTGAACATGCAAGATCGCCAGGATGAGAATCGAACGTGCCGATCTTCTTCGCCAGATGTACAGTCTCCTGCTTATCAAACGCGAGCAGGGGACGAAGCAGCGGGACAGTTGCAGCACCTGAGACTACAGCCAGGTTGGCCATGGTCTGGGAGGCCACCTGGCCCAGGCTATCACCGGTGCAGAGGGCAAGATGGCCTTCACGCATCGCAAGTTCGCTCCCAAGATGCATCATGAATCGCTTACACAGGACGCAGCGCAGGCGGGGTGTCGCTCTCTCGATGAGCGTTTCATAAAAATGCCCGGCATCAGCCTGATACAATCTCATGGGAAATCCGGAGCACCAGGTTGAGAGAATGGATAAGTGCCGGAGTGCGGTCGGCAGGACGTCCCTGCCTGCATAGGGCCCTGAATGAATATGTAGCGCATCGACCTCGCAGCCCCGTCTCATCATCTGCCAGATGGCGACAGGTGAGTCGATTCCGGATGAGAGTAAGGCAAGTATCTTCCCCTGCGTTCCCCAGGGAAGGCCGCCAGGTGCCGGGAGCCGGGTATCGTATACAAGTCCCCCGAACTCTCTCAATTCCACGAATATTTCATACTCAGGCGAACCAAGGTCAACCCAGGCACCTGGTATGGCATTGATGATTGCAGAGCCCACGTCTGCTGCAAGTTCCTGGCTGGATAATCCCTCCACACCCTGGCGGCGGGCCCTGACGGCAAAACTCTGACCGCGGTGCAGTCTGACTGTGGCATATACGACTGCAGCGTCTTTCACTGCTTCAGGGTCCGGTGTTGTGCGAGTGCAAACCGAGACATCGACGACCCCGAAAATTCGCGAGAGTATTCGGGCTATTTCATCGGGCTTCTCCCCATGGAGTAGTATTCGTCCGCGATGCACCTCGGCACGGAAGGAGAGTCCGGCGGATTCGAGGGCACGCCCGCAATTCCTCAAAAGGAGACCGACGAAGTGCCGCTTGACTGGTTCACTCTTGAGGAAGAGCTCCCCATACCGAAGCATCACAACTTTTTCTTCCGGAAAAGCAGGCCCATGCAACATGGTGTGATGTGTATGTGATGTGAAGAATGATAATAGCAGGGTAAAACATCGCTCTAATCAGGGGGGATGGAACAAGGATTTTGGAGGTTCGTATCCGGTTGAATTGATCATGTAAATCGGAATGATAGCGAACATTGAACGGAAAGTCACCTCCTTTTCTGTCAAATTCCGATACACCTTTAATATAAAGGAGAATACCTGTATGACAATGGCAAAAAAGAAGGAGAAAGCAGCAAGCGCCGAGGAGCCGCTCAAACTGTTCTATATCTTCTACAACCAGGAGCGGTGGGACAACTGGATAAAGACACTCCGGGAGTCGAATTTCGAGGCAGACCCCAAGAGCGAGGAGATGCCTGAAGGGTATACCACACTCTACAACTTCTCAATGGATATCACCCTCTCGGTTCTGAAGATAGTCAAACTCTTCCAGAACGGACGGTACACGAAGGAAGAAGCGATCGAGAAACTGAATGCAGTCGAGGCAATCGTCATGTGCGAAGCCCCAGAGGACGATCTCGAGGAGTATATCGAGTCCCTGCAGCTCTCGCTCCTGGCCCTCTTTGCCAGCTGCCGGAAATTCCTTGACGGGGGATACCAGAGCGATATAAAGACGCTCGTCAAGGACGGGAGAAAGATTGTTGAGAAGGATATGGAGAAAGCCCTCGACATTGCAGCCGATATCGGGGCGAGCGTGATTGGCGGGGCTTCCTGTTGCGGGAAGTATGTAAAAGATGATATCGAACAGCCTACCCTCTTCGACGAGTGGTTGATCGAGATCGAGAGCATGGCAGAAGCAGTCGCGTCCCTCAAGAACTTCGATGAAGAGGCCGGCGAGACGTGATTGCCCAGAAGGCACGTTTCCGGCATGCCCGGAAACTCGAACGCCTGGCAGGCTACCGGATCCCCGACCAGGCGTTCCACGGCGCGACCCTTGAAGCGGTCTCATCGAGGCTCAACTACGACCGCCTCGACCATACCCTCCATGACCAGATGCTCAACTTCATCCACTCCTTCATGCGCTGCAGGTGCCGGGAGACTCCGCTCTGCGGGTGCCCTGAGAAAAAATTCTCAAGGGAGATCCTGGAACTGCGTGAGAACGACCTTGACCACCGCCAGATCGCCCAGTTCCTCCAGGAAGAGTACGGGATTGATATCTACCCTGCCGATATACTTTCATACCTCGAGGATTCCGTCCACGTCCTCGAGGCGATTCGTGACATCGCCCGCCTGCAGGAGATGCCCGACCTCTGCAGCAAGGCCGGGACCCACATCGATATGCTGGAACGCTGAGTCCTTTCTGATGATGGTGTGGTAACGATCCCCGGGTTTCCTCATTGCCGGAATTCAGGTATACTCAAAATCTTCAGACATTCGCTTCTGAATCACCAGGGCTAATCCGTGCGGACAATCTGTAATTATATTGCAACGGATATCATTCCCTTTGTATGAGTGTGAGAGTGCCATGAGGGAACCGATGAAAAAGATGCTCTCCGTGACATGGACACGTCTCCCGGGGGAAGAAAGACCCTGTGTTCGCTGTAGCGATACCGGGGTGTCTTTCTCCGAGCTTCTCTCGTCAATCCGCCCGCTTTTAGAGAGAGATGGCATCAAAGTTACCTGTGAAGAGAACACTCAGCTACCTTCCGAGACATCCCGCGATGGAACCTTCATGCTGAACGGTAAAAACCTTGAAGACCTGGTGAGGGAAGCCGATCGGGCTGGCTTTTTGTGCCATTCTTCGAAATGCCAGCCGTTTACCTCTTCTGTCGAGATTACACGGAATGAACGAGGAGAACGGTGCGTGAAGGCTCCCGAGATCCTCTTCAGAAAAGCGATCCTCGCGTCCCTGGAAGATTAACTCTACCGGAAGAGGTTTTATCCCCCTCAGGACTGTAATTGTGTATTAAAATAAAAAATGAGCATATCAGGCTGAATCAACCGGTTCTTTCTTCTCTTTGTTATCTTTCTCATCCAGTTGAGTTGTTTTCCTGTTTTGCCCCTTCACCATCGCCTGGTCCTGGAGCTGCCGCGAGAGGGCTATCATCCCGGAAGTATCCCCGAGTGTCATCGTATCAAGAACCGATGCGGGAACGATGACAAGGCTGGCCTTCTCTTTCAGGCCCTCGTACAGCATGTTCATCGCCCTAAGGTGGAGCGCGGTCGGGTTATTCTGGTAGGTCCTCGCAGCCTCCTCGAACTTCTCCGCGACCTGACGTTCGGAGTCGCCGAGGATCACCCTGGCCTGGCGCTCGCGTTCCGCCTGGGCCTGCATGGACATGGCGTCCTGCAACTCGTTCGGGATCAGCACATCCCGGATCTCGACGGATGACACATGGATGCCCCAGTGTTCCGCCCTGCCCTCGATGATTTTCTGGAGCTCGAGGTCAAGTTTCTCTCTTCCTTCGAGCATCTCTGCAAGGTTGGATCTCCCGATGACCTCCCGGAGAGCCGTCTGGGCCGCCCAGCTTACAGCGGTCTTGTAATCCTCAACTTCAAGTGCCGCCCGCTGCGGATCCACCACTTTCCAGAACAACACGGCTTCGACATCGACAGGGACCGTATCCTTGGTGAGTGTCTTTTCAGCGGTGAAGGAGGTCGTGATGATACGGGTATCTATCCAGTAGGCGACTGTCTCGGCAAGAGGGGTGATCACGAAGACCCCCGGACCGTAGAGCCCCTTGTACTTCCCGAGCCGGAGCACGACTGCCTTTTCCCACTGGTTTGCGAGCTGGATAGCTGCAGCGACAATGAGGGCAACAACAAGCATGGCAAGTGCAATGCCAAGGAAGAGGCCCTGTCCGGTCATGGAATAGAGGGCATAGGCAATCCAGATACCGATGAGGAACAGGATCGCGAAGATAGCGGCCTGGAGCGGATTCGGCTGCTTCATAGCTGTCCACTCTCCATCCTCATCCCATAAGACTATGGATGGAGGTATCCTCCATGAGATGCCAGGGATCCGGACATTCGGGTGTTACCAGATGGGATACGCAGCATCAGATGTATCCCAAGAGCGTTCCATATCGAATACGTACCTGCCAATTCCTGGTGCCACGTTTCCGCATCTCCGGATACAACGAATTTTCAGCCCCGCACCGGAATACTCCTTCGCAAGAGCAGGGATTTGCGTTGGGTTCTTGAAGGTGTAGAAGTGTACTATTCCCCCCGGGCGGACAAGGGGCATGACAAGGAAGAGGGAACGATCAAACCCATAGGGTGCAGGGATTATCGCACGGTCATAGCCGGGACAAAGGGTGGGGATGATCTCCTCCAGGTCTCCTTCAAAAAGAATGATGTGCGTTTCAACACGGTTAAACCTGGCATTCTCCCTGAGAAAAATGCATGAATCAGGGTTCTTCTCGATCGCAGTCACCCATCCACCCCTCCTCGCCGGAGGTATTGCGAAGGGCCCTACTCCCGCAAAGGGAACCAGGACTCTTTCATCTTCGCTCACCTGAGTCCAGACACGCCTTCTCTCATATGCGAGCCTGCTTGAGAAGAACGATCGTGCAACATCAAGCCTGTAGGAGAACCCATATTCCCTGTGCAGTGTGGTGGTCGTTGTTCCTGAAACAAGTTCCATGGCTGGGACTCGGTAGTCTCCTCTGGGTATAGGATCCTTAAAAAGGACAGAGCGGATATTGTGGTGGCGCGAGAGAATTGCTGACACGATATGAGCCCGGAAGTCACCGAGATGGGGAGGCAGGGATACTACTGCAATATCTCCTATGATCTGGAACCCTGAAGGCACGTCCCTTACAACATCCTGAGGAAGGACACTGATGAGATCATCTTTGAGAGCCAAGGCATTGAACCGGGTTGTTCATATTCCTACATGAAAGTATCCGGCATCGCAGAGGGAACGACTCGAAGGATCGGGAGAAATGGTTCTGCTTCCTTCATTACTGGCCAGAAGGGAAAGGAATGGGTTCCATTTTTACTGTGAAGTTGTTATGGGAGAGGATCATTGCAGGCGGATCCTGGCCTATGATGTGGACTTTGAACTGGTACGTCGAAGATGTGAATTTTACCTGGGTATCATATCCATTGGAACGGGCGGTGAAAAGCCCCTGTGCTGCCACCCTCTGGCCGGGTTGGGATCCGGTTCTCTCGAACCTCAGCGAGAAGGATCCAATCACCACCTTATCTTCTGCGAGGGTGGTTTTTTCAAGGATGTGCATATCCACTTCATGGACCACGATCCCAAATGGAGAGAGGAACTGCCTGAAGAAATCAAGGTGGCACGGGTGTTCTCCCTTGGTAAAGATCCCATTCACAAGGAGAGACTGGAGCAGGATCTCCCCTATCCGGGAGTCGCACCGTCCATTCATTGGTGGCTCCCCTCCCTCCCGGATCGTTCTGTGTTCATCGGAGGGGTTTCGGGGTATGAGAATATATTCCGTTGAAGGGATGATGCTCTCTGGTCCTCATTGATAGACATACGAAACAGATTCTCCCCGAAGTATCCTGACTCCAGTTCTTGTATAGATGAGAGAAGACCATATTTATCACGGGGTTTCACATTCATCGCTGCGATGAATATTCATCATCAAAATGAATGTGAACTTCATCGATTCCTTTTATCCTCATGGATTATATGAGGCCAGGCCACGGTGAATTCGGAGTTGAAAAGTACTTAAATTACCTGTTTCACGATGCAAAAAGAGTATGGGATTTTTTCCTTTATAGTTCGCTCTTTCTTGCAGTCGCAGCATTGGGCATGGCATATATCTCATGCATGATCCAGGATATTGTATTTTCCCCCGCCATCGCTGCGATTCTTGCGATGGTGGTGTTTTCGGTGTATAACCTGAACAGAAAGACGGATGAGGCCGAAGATGCCCTCAATCATGCCAGCCGTTTTAAGATCACAAATTCCTACTCACGGCCGCTCCTTTACCTTGCGATCGCAGCGTATATGGCAGCCCTTTGTATCTCCGCAGCGCATAATGCGACTGCTCTCGCCGTGACCACCATTCCACTCATCTGCGGTGTCCTCTACAGCTTACCAATCCTTCCCAGGTCTCTCGGGTATTCTCGTCTCAAGGAAATCCCGGTAGTAAAGAATCTGGTAGTGTCTCTTGCCTGGGGAAGTGCATTCGCGCTTGTGCCGTTATCAATCTCAGGGCTCGGACCCAATTCCAGCACGTTTATTGCATTCTTCCTGATATTCTGCTGGACATTTATCGCTTCAACATTACCTGATATCAGGGATAAAAATGGAGACGCGGCAACCGGGATAGTCACAATACCCGTCCTGATGGGAGTCTCAAGGACACGCACCATTCTCACAATCTTCAACGCATTCTCAGGGATCGTCATCATTTTTCTCGCGAAAGGGATCCTTGCATCCAGAGTCGTCGGGTTAATAATTCTCTCCCTGCTGTATTCGGAGGGATGTATCCTGATCATACACACCACGGGAAATGACGACCTCCTCTGCGATGTAATATCTGATGGGCAATTTCTCGCGATTGGGCTGGCAGGGTTATTCTTTTAATCCTGGATGTGTGTCTCATATACCCCCATTCATTTTCTGAAGGATTGATGACTTCCGGAAGGAGGGATCAAATCGAATAGCATATTTTAAGGGGCGTGTTATCTGTACCTGATATGGATCCCCTTGAGATCTATGAACAGCATGCCAAGCTGATCCATTCAATTTACAACTCCCGTCTCAAGATACAGATACTGCTCACTCTTCTCAAAGGACAGGCTTCCCTTTCCCGGCTCAGAGACGTCACCGGCAGCACTTCACAGGCTATCATTCCAAAGATACGAGGATTGCAATCCCTGGCACTGGTGGAGCCCGAGGGATATGATTACCGGCTCAGTGCTCTTGGCCGGGTAATCGCTGCTGAAGTGGAGACATATGTATACCTTATGGGAGGGATCGGGTCGCACCAGCAGTTCTGGGCTACTCATGATCTCCTGGGAATCCCGCCAAAACTCCTCGCCAGGATAGGTGACCTCCAGCTCGCAGAAGTCCAGTATGATACGACTGTGGATATGTTCTCGGTTTATACGCATTACCTTTCCATCCTCAAGGAGGCTGCCTATATCCACGGGATCTCATCCGTGGCGAGCCCCGGTCTCGCACAGTTTCTAGCCGATAAGGTAAAAGAGGGCGTTCCTGTAGATCTCATCGTGAACGAGGAAGTTATCACAATTTTGAAGCAGGAACCTTATTCGGGCAATATCCGCAGCCTCTCGGGATTTTCGAATTTCAGGATATTCATTACCAGTGAGTACCTCATGCTTGGGCTCACTGTCACTGACAAGAATCTTTCCCTCGGGTTTTTTAAGAAAGACAGCAACCTCTATGACAGCTCCGCCGATCTCTTCAGTGCAGATCCCACCGCGGTGGCGTGGGGCGAGGATCTTTTTAAGTATTTCAAGACACGTTCCACCCGGCTTGATATCGATTCCGGGTTCTGACATGATACAAAGGACCTGATGATCATAGTATTGCACCATCACGGTGCCAGCAAGAACGCGGATGCAAGGTAATAGGACCCGAAGATCATCAGAAAGAGCCCGCACACCCGCAGGACCCAGGTATACATACGTTCATCGAATATCTTCCTGCCCTGGTGGATGCTTGCAGAAACAACGGTATACCACCCGAAGTCTGCCAGCCAGTGTCCTGCAAGGAACGCAACCGCAAAGTAGAGTGCATTCTGCGCCGCAGTGAGGAGAAGTGCACTGCCGACAGTCAGCCACCACATCCAGAAATAGGGATTTGCAATACTTGTGAGGAACCCGGCAAGGTATGGATTTGCAACTACGGATTCTGCTTTTCCTTCAGGGATAGCACTCCCTGCACTTCGCAAGGTCAGGATCCCGAACACGAGGAGGGCGGTTCCCCCGATGACGGCAATCACAGTTGAATATTGCCCGGATATTCCAATCGATCCGATACCAAGAATGATAAGGACAAAGATACACGCCTCCACAAAGGCGTGGCCCGCAGATATTCGGAGACCTGTTGCCCACCCTCCGCGGACTGATGCGTTGATGGTTGCCACGAGCGTGGGACCGGGAACGAGCGCACCGGTAAGTCCTATCATGAGGCCAAGGAGGAAGGTCTGGATCACGGGATCCCTCTTTGATTGTGAATTAGGTGCTCATCGGTAATGTGATATCCTATCCGGTACGACCCGGTGGGAACGCCTTTTAATGGGAGAAGGATTGCATTTCCGGGTAGAGATGGTTGAGAATTTTTTTTGCCTTTCCGGCGATCCGAGCCTTTCAGGGTGACTATATCTATGGTATGCTCAACCAATGTACTATTCAACCATACACAGGCCCCGGCGGACTCTTTCGCATGCGGGGCATCATTGGTGATTGTTCCTGGATACAAGAGAGAGAGACACCCTGAAAACCGCGATGGAACGCCTTGCAAAGGAGATCGAGACCTGTAGTGCATGCAACCTTTCAGGTTCACGGACTAGGACTGTCCCGGGGGAGGGACCGGTTCCCTGCCGGATCATGCTGATCGGTGAAGGCCCCGGCAAGAAGGAGGACGAGACCGGGAGGCCGTTTGTGGGTCGTGCAGGAACAATACTCTCCACTCTCCTGTCAGATATCGGACTCTCCCGCGAGGAGGTCTTCATCACGAGCGTGGTAAAATGCCGGCCCCCGAAAAACCGCACCCCGGGAAGGGAAGAGATCGCATCCTGCATCCCTTTTCTGCATACGCAGATCGAGATCCTTTCGCCTGAAGCCATTGTCACCATGGGGAGGGTTGCCTCTGCTGCGGTATTCGAGATGTTCGAGATTCAGTTCCCGTCGTTCAAAGAGGTCCGGGGCAGGGCATTTCCAGTACAACGGCAGGAGAATGCAGATGAGATGCTCATCATTCCTGTCTACCACCCTGCTGTGATCACCCACAATCCCCCGGCCCGCTCGATCCTCGAGGAAGACTTCAGACAACTCGGGAAATATCTTCATACTATCCGGGATCCCCTTTAAGCCTTCAGGCTCGCATCCATGTTCCGAACCCTGGATGAGCGACAGAGAAAGAGAGAGATCGGGGAAATACAGGATTTTAGGAATATAGGAGTACCGCACGATCTCTTTACATTTCAACGATATCCATGGAAACGAAAAACACACTGTTCAAGCAGGACGGGATACATGTTCATCCATTGAAGGTATTAATAACGGGATGGTGTATTCTTGGTATGATGACTATGAAAAAATATCTGGCGGAACTGCTTGGAACCTTTGTGCTCGTCCTGATCGGTACGGGGAGTGCAGTGATCGCGGGATCGTATATCGGATTTCTCGGTATCGCTCTGGCCTTTGGATTCTCTCTGCTTGTGATGGTCTATGCAATCGGGCATATTTCCGGCTGTCACATCAACCCGGCAGTGACAATTGCCATGCTGGTCAACGGCAGGATATCACTCAGGAGTGCGGGGGTGTATATCGTTGTCCAGTGTTTCGGAGCAATTCTTGCATCGCTAGTTCTTCTCTCAATCGCAGCAGGCCTTCCCGGGTTTGACCTGTCCGTTTCAGGTCTCGGGCAGAACGGGTACGGGATCGCATCGCCGGCAGGCTACGGCATGATTGCTTGTTTTATTGCTGAGGTCGTCATGACGTTCCTCTTCCTGATAGTAATTCTCGGTGCAACCAGTAAGGAAGCCCCTGCGGGATTTGCTGGCATTGCGATCGGGATATCGCTTGCCATGATTCACATTGTGACGATTCCCATCACCGGCACTTCAGTAAACCCAGCCCGGAGCATTGGACCAGCGCTCGTGGTCGGCGGAACTGCGCTCTCACAGCTCTGGATGTTTCTCGTCTCTCCCATCATAGGCTGTCTCATCGCAGCGTATACATGGAAATACCTGTTCGGCCAGGACAGGACCCGGGGTTAAGAGAGAAGCCCTTCATCTTTCTGCAATAAAAAAAAAGTCCCTCTCGGCCATGGAATGATTTTTTGATTCCAGTATACCGGTTTTTGATTTTTTGCATGGGTATTCGCATCTTAAGAGGAAAAAAAGATGAGCAGAGTAATTTTTTTATTACCAATCCTGCTCACTGATAACAACAGAGAATCTGAAAGAATACAATCCTGAAATCATGTCAAAAACGGGAAAATGGATGGGAATCCTGCTGAATTGATCAGCCTCGCCCAAAATACGATTTCACATTCGGCTGGAAAAGGTACCAGAGTATGATTGCATCGATAATGATCGTGATGAGTGCACTCCACCCGCTCGTAAAGAGGTTGTAAATTCCAAGCACCAGGCCGATAATCGTGACGATCACTCCTAATATCCACACCCAGCCCCATCCCTTGAAGCAACCGATTCCTAGAATTATTGAGATGATCCCGATGATGATGAAGACGATGCCAAAAATAAGACCGATAATCCCGCCGATAGGTCCGGCAATTACCGCTCCAAGAGCAACAATCCCCAATCCTGCGAACAGTGAAAGCAGGCCTCCGATGATCCAGAGGATGCCAATAATCGTTACACCTAATGGTCTTTCTGCCATGCTTTAGTTCCTCCACTTTTTCCCATATATAGATTGTTTCAGCGCGGCACCGCAGATTCTGGAGTGGTCGCTTTTAAGAGTACCATTTCAGATGTCCCGCACCATCAGGGAAATTTCTTCCGGAAGACCGGAAAAGAAGTGTTTTCCATCGACCATGAAGTCGTCATACCGGATGGACGCGACACGCTGAAATCCGCATCGTTCACATGTGTGCCGCGAGACTGGGCCCGTGCATTCTGCAACTGTCTTTGTAAATCCCCGCCGCTTGGCAAGGCCGAGGCTCATCCGGATCAGTTGGGTGACAAGACCAAGTCTCCGGTAGTCCCGGTGTGTCCCTATCTGGAAGATATGAAATATCTTTCCAGGTTTTGCATCAGAGATATCCGTGCATTGTGATTCAAGTGCGTCGATGATCTCCATGCTCTCCCGGAAGAACGAGAGGAGCGAGACCATTCCCGGACCCACTGCTTTTAAGTCTGTCGTAATGTCACATCCAAGGACAAATGCTGCCACACGTGCGTTCTCTCTGTCAATCGCGATGAAACTCAACCGCTGGCCGGCACAGAAATGGAGGTATTCCCGTGCACATGGCAGGAACTGTCCGGGATCAATCCCGTGATGGCGGGTCATCGGTTCATCCTGGAGAAATACCTGGGTGTAGAGTTCGGCAGTGGCATCTGCGGTATCGCAGGTAAGGAGCTGAATGAGGAAGGGTTTGTCATTATTTTCGAATTGGTGCATGATAAGGTTGCCTTTTCCTTGTTCTTGCAGAGGGTTTCTCATTACCAATATCTGGAATGTGCGTGTTACATCGGAAATATCAACAGAACAATATGGGACACTGCTCTTTTTTCACAGATCAGCATGGTAAACACAGGATGAAGATAACATTGCTGCTGCACAGGCAGCTCAGCTGCATGAGATTATCCTAACCTTCCCTGACGGGTATGACACAATCGCTGGGGAGATGCGGCTCCAACTCTCGGCAGGGCAGCGGCAGTGGGTATCTCTTGCGAGGCCATTTCTCCGCAATGCTCCTGTCATGATCATGGATGAACCCAGTTCTTCATTAGACCCTGAGATTGAATTCCGGCTTCTATCAACTCTTGCAGCACAATCTCGTGGAAAAACCGTGATCATTATCACGCATCGCGAGAGCATCCTCCCAGTCTGCAATCGGGTCCTCCAACTTGTCGGCGGGAAATTGATAGAGAGGGAGAATCACCATCGAACTATTCGCTGAAATGAAAACCTTGGTTCCCATGATGCATGCAGCGGAGGCAAGATTGGAGCAGGTGATTGCCATCTTTCTACAAGTAGGATTACTGTAGATTATTCTCAGTCAGAATTTGAAGGTTGTGGAACACTGATATGAATATCGAAGGTTCAGGGTACAATCTCAGAATAATTTGTTCAGGTGGAGGCTCACGGTGTCACCAATAGCAATACCATTCCTCTCGCAGAATCCTGCGTTCACTTCGATCACATAAGAAGATAAGGCATCTGAGATGATTGGGTCATCGCTCATCGGAACGAGATTCATTTTTATATCGACAACCTTGAGATCGGGTGAGATGACTATCATATCAAGGGGGATCAGGGTGTTTTTCATCCAGAAATCGGTCCTAACCGGTTTATCAAAAATAAAGATCATTCCTGAATTTTCAGGAAGTTGTTTCTGATACATAAGACCAATATTCCTTTTTCTTGGCGTATCTGCCAAAATGAGATCAATTTTGCAGGATTTTCCCGTATGATTGGATAGAATCGCATAAGGTGATGCACAAAAATATTTTCGGAATACCAGGAACAATCCAATACCAAGGGTAAGAAGAACGAACAGTCCAAGAATGAAATTCATCGGTAACTCTCGAACTATCTTATTAAAAATCACTTATAAGGTATTCCCTTTTTCATTAGTATATCAATGTCATTTTCCCAGGTTAAGGAAAATATACTTTATAGCATTCTTATAGGGATTCCCATACTTTTTTT
>JADFDO010000013.1 GCA_018262855.1 Methanolinea sp.
TGTATACGAATGTGTCCTGGGAGCCGACGAGCTTTGCAGGTGCGATCAGCCATGACGGCATGACACTGACGATCGTCGAGAAGGGAGGGGGATACAGCTACGGCACACTTATCGCTCAGGATAAGATCGATCTCGTGTATGCCGATACTCGCGAACCATACGAAGTCGCGATTGATATGCTGAAGAAGGATTGAAGCACAATTTTTTTTATTTTTTCCTCGGATTATTTCCCAGGCATTTTTAGAACATATTAGAATCCCGGGAGCAATTACAGAAATTGAACGTGATCGGGCCAGTCACCTCGGTCATGTTCCAGTATTAATAAGGGATTTTGGACAATCTAGCCACCAAATATTTGTTCGATGGCGTGAATAATCGTGGTGTTTGATGTTGGTTTCCTGATTCTTTTGTGAATTTCAAATGATATTTTGGTTCCAAAGGGCTATATAAATCGAATTTGAATCGCCGATGCGCTCCATCTCATCTCGCCTACCAGAATCATTCAGCAATTACTGAAGAAATGGAGGTGACCGCAGGTCGCCCCGGGTCGAGGGCGGTAGCCCCGCGGTATTTTCGGGGACGGCGGGGTCAATCACATATAAGATGTGAGATCCGTGACAAGGATTTTTTACTTTATTTTTTATCAGGGTTTTTCATCACTCGTCGTCCTAATTTTTGAGTTATGTTGGTGGTAATAATGATACTATACCTATGATAAAAAATGCTGGCAATTCTTCTTCGCCCTGTATTTACAATGAGGCATCCGGTCTATCTATTTTGTTGAGAATCAAAAAACGGACATGGAAAAAAATTAATGGAGTGCCAGCTCGATTCCGACCCTCAGGTCATCGTCCCCAAATGGTTTTAAGATGAACCCGTCAGGATAGGTTGTCTTTGCCCGATCGATAATCTCACCCTGGGAATAGCCGGTGACAAAGACAACCGATGCCTTTGAGATCTTACGTATCCTTCTCGCAGTTTCAATACCGTCAAGGGTCCCGGGAAGCCCGATATCGAGGAGAACGAGTGAAGGTTCTTCGTTCTGGACGAGATCGAGGGCATCGGGTCCATTTGCGGCCTTCCCGCACACCTCGTACCCGAGTTTCTTCACGCGCCATTCAAGAAGGCTTGCAATAACATCATCATCTTCGACAATCAGGATCCGGGCGTTCGAAGTCATGGTTTTTGTTTTTTATAATGACTTATGCATCAAAAATCACATAAATAAGTTTGCAAAGCGGTATTCCTTAGCACATACGACTACCGAATATCAGGAACAATGCAGGATATCACCGATCCCGGTTTCTCTTCGGGAGCATACAAAAAGAGGACCATTGTCTAGAAACGTTCCCGGGATATTCCCGGAAGACCCGCATACGAAGGAAAAGTCCGGCATGTCTCCGAAGCACAGGTGATATTATCCCCTTTCGCACAATCTCTTCCTGAGTAATCAGGAGAAGACCCATGAAGTATGAGATTCGGTACAAACCAGCCTATTCACTGCTGGTGGTAACCCTAGACCCTGGAGAGAGTATTGTTGCAGAGTCGGGTTCGATGACCTACATGCAGCCTTCGATCGAAGTAAAGACCCAGAAGAGGGAGAAGAGCCTCTGGGGAACCCTTGGGATGGCCATCCTCGGAGGCCAGAGTTTCTTTGTGAACGAGTTCGTGGCAACAACGGGGAGCGGAGAGGCGGGATTTTCCGCAGCGCCGCTCGGCGATATCGAGACCCTGAAGGTGACTGGTGATCGGGGTTTCATCCTCCAGAAGGCAGCGTATATCGCCTCCCAGGGGTCAGTGCACCTTGACGTGAAGTGGGAGGGATTCACCAAAGGGCTGTTCGGCCAGGGCCTCTTCATGATCAAGGCGTCCGGCGAGGGGACAATCTTCATCAATACGTTTGGGGCGATTGACCATCATACCCTGGCACCCGGGGAACGGCTTCTCGTCGATAATTTCCACCTTGTCGCGTTCAGTGACACGTGCCAGTACAAGGTGACCAAGTTCGGGGGGCTGAAAGAGACGATCCTTGGCGGCGAAGGATTTGTGACGGATATCCAGGGGCCGGGAGAGGTGTACGTCCAGACCAAGAATATCCGGGAGCTGGCAGATTGGATCTGGACCCTCATCGAACCGAGAATCCAGGCGCGTGCGAGGTAACCGGGGCATATTTCCTGCACGTTTTTTTTATGATGGAGTCTTTGGGGTTACCTGGTCTCTTTCCATTACGGATACTCATGTTCCCGGTCAAATACCCTTTAAACAATTGAAGGAGAGACACCTACTATGGAACATCAGGCTCCGGGTTCCCAACCCGTGAAAGCGCCATTGATCCGATCTCCTGGAAAACTTGTTGCCGCAGTGATTCTCTGCAACCTCGCGGGGATTCTCGGCTCCCTGGTGACAATCACCGGGGAAGGATCATGGTATTCGACTATCCTGAAACCCTCATTCAATCCCCCGGGATTTCTCTTCGGCCCGGTCTGGACGCTTCTGTATATCCTGATGGGGATCTCGCTCTATCTCGTCTGGATGGAAGGTCCCGCAAGGAAGGAAGTCAGGCTTGCGCTTATCGCCTTTGCGATCCAGCTTGGCCTGAACACGCTCTGGTCTTTCCTCTTCTTCGGGCTCCAGTCGCCGTTCCTTGGACTTGTCGAGATAGTGATCCTCTGGATCAGCATTGTCGCAACAGTGATACTCTTTTACCGGGTCAATCGTACTGCAGCAATCCTGCTCATCCCCTACCTGGCATGGGTCTCCTTTGCAACATTCCTCACCTATAATATCTGGATCCTGAACGGATAGCGCATATCACAAGAGGGTCCGGGACAAGCCCGGACCAGGACATCACATTTATCCCGCCCGATGAGCATCAGGTATTCCAGGGATCAACAGTATCGGCAATACGGTATCTGAAGGGAAAAGAAAAGAGGAGATGGTCAGGGGAGTTTATACTGTCCCCTGCATTATTCTCTCAGAAAAACCGATCCGGGAATCTGCTGGTAATTCCCTGCAACCTGTCTGCATCCACTGACACGCGCTCAAATTTTGGAACGCTCTCCCACCACATGGTGGATCGTGCGTTCAGGTAATTCCTCTCCCCGCTTATAAGGGTGAGCGTAAAGGTATCCTCATTCCCCATGGTCGGCATCCACCCCTGCTTGTAGATGCCGGATATGGAGAGCATGCCGCTCACGGACACCGTATAGGTCCAGGTGCGTGTCCCTGCTGCACCAATAAGACCCGATCCAGAAGGTTCATACTCGTCGCTCTTGAGAATTAACCCCCTACTGGCATCCATGAACCAGCGGAACCCGGTACTTGGATTTTCGACAAGGGAGAGTACGATCGTGTCTCCCGGGTTGACCTGTGCCATGGTTCCACTGTCTTTTTCGGTAAAGGTCAGGGTTGATGCGAGAACAGGGACTGCACATACTACGAGTGCAACGATACAGGATATCAGGAATATTCTCTTCAGGTTCATGGCTGGAAATTTCACCAAATCTCCTTTTTTTTCCTGTGATATAATAGTATCACCGGGACCTCAGTGACTCGCAACGTGTTTCCCTTATACCATCCAGGACCTGTGGTTATCTACTCATGCCTTTTGAAAGAGGGGGATGATGATCTCAAAGATGAGGTTTGCGATGATGTAGAACACCGATGCAATCCCCATGGCATACACAAAATAAATGAGCGGGTAGTAGATCGCCGGGATACTTCGGATATTGACAAGCAGCAGGAATGCAAGAGAGAGGCAGAAGATGATCAGGGCATACACCATGGTCACGAGGACTATCCTCTTGATGGTGGTGTTCCTGCTTAATACGATGAGCACCGAAGAAAAACAGACAATGCCCAGGCAGAATCCCACAAATGAGAAGATGATCGTCAGGATCTGGGTGAATGTAATGGCCACCCATGCGGTCAGCGAGAGCATCAGTATGACAAGCGGAATAACCAGGAGGAGTCGTTTGAATGACTCCACACCGATAAAATAATAAAATATCGGCCTATCCCTAGGTTCTGCGAATGCTGCCCAGAGGACTGCGAATAAACACAGGAACGCAAGGATCAGACAGGATGCGATTCCAATCTCCTGGAGGTTGAAGGGGATACCGAGCAGTTCAAAGAAGGTCTCTTCCTGCCGGAGTTCGAGGGACGTCAGGGTCAGGATGACGGAGAGCGATGCAAAGAGTGAAAGAAGGACGAACAAGTACCAGTGTGACCTGAGGAAGTTGTTCAGCTGAAATTCGCTTTCTCCTACCTCAATCACAGGGACAGGTACCATGAAATGGCTGAGTGTTGATGTAAAATCTCATATATCTTTCTTCCTGCGTTTTTCATCCCTGTCCAAAGGGTAGGAGCCAAGAGGACGCCACCGTCTTGTTTAAATAGTTACCCGGTTATTTTCTCCATAGAGACATAATCCGATCCCCGGAGCGCTGCATGATATCTATCCTCCTTGTTGATGATGAGGTCCAGTTCCTTGAAGTGACCCGCATGTTCATGGAGAGGGGAAGGGGCATCCAGGTGACCACGGCAACATCCGGAGACCAGGCACTTGAGATTCTCAAGACCAGGAAGTTCGACGCCATAATCTCCGATTACGCGATGCCTGGCATGAATGGTATTGAATTCATGAAGCAGGTCAAGTCCCTGGGCGACGATACCCCCTTTATCATTTTTACCGGGAGAGGCAGGGAGGATGTCGTCATAGATGCCCTGAATTTCGGAGCGGATCTCTACCTCGAGAAGGGTCCCGATCCCCGTGCCCAGTTCACCGACATGATGCAGAAGATCAGGAGCATGGTCTCGCTTCGGGCAGATATCAGGGGGAAGACCGAGATGGTGGGGATTCTCACATCCATCATGAAAAAGTTCCCCGGGATGTTCTTCCGGATGGTTCCCGGCGATAAGGATTCTTTCATGTTCGCAAGTCCGGGAGCTGAGATCATTACAGGATACTCGCCGGGCGATCTCGTGGAGGGGAGAGTCGACTTTCATGCACTGATCCTCCCGGAAGACCTGCCGCGTGTTCGAGAGGCACGCGATACCGCACTTGCATCCAGGGACTCGTACCAGGTCAGCTACCGGGTGCTTACACGATCAGGATCAAAGAAGAAAGTCAGTGAAACCGGGTACTTCATCCAGGGTATGAGAGGACCTGCACTCGAAGGTTACATCCTGGATATCGACAGTATTTAATTGTTTTTCACCATCACGATGCACTTCGGGATTCTTCCTCTTTCTGGGGTTCTTTGTGGATATTCCGGAAACACCCGTGGGGAACCCGGATCTCGAACCTTGCTCCTTTCCCATAGGTCCCGGTCTCCTTGATGGTCATGCCCGTGATCGCCAGGATCTCCCGGGAAAGGAAGAGCCCGAACCCGGTGTTCTTGCCATACCCTCTCTTGAAGATATCATCCTTCTCCCTGGCGGGAACCCCCTGCCCATTGTCCTCGTATACGATCTTCATACCTGCTTCGTCCTGGAACGAGGTCATCCAGATTGACGTGATGCCACCCCCGTGCCTGAGTGAGTTGTCGACGAGGTTGTGGATCACGTTCTCGAAGAGTGGATCGGCATAGACCTCAAGGTTCACGATATCACTGCTCACCTCAACATCATGGAGGGCTGCGGATTCAGACTCCCTCGAGATGATCTGCTCCATACCCTGCCATGCGGGAGCTTCAATGCCGATATCCTGGTAGATCTTGGTAAACTCAATCTGTCGCTTGATTGCCTGTGCAAGGATCTCGACCTTCGAGAGGGTCTCTTTCTGGGTATCGTCCTTCGGATCTTCCTTGAGAAGCTCGATGTACAGGAGAAGTGCCGTGACCGTGTTAAGAATATCATGGCGCGTGATGATGTTGAGCAGCGTGAGCTTTGCGTTCATCCTGCGGAGGGATTCTTCAGCTGACTGCCGGTCCGTGACATCGTGCGCTGATCCAAGGACCAGTGACTGTCCTCCAATCCTGACAGGGTGGTTCCTGATCTCGACAACGACCTGGCTCCCATCCTTCCGGTTGATGGTAAATTCTTCGGGTCCGGTCGGGGTCCCCTCAACATGACGCGCAAGAAGGGATATGGCTTTTGGCACACCATCCGGTGAAAGAAGTCCCGTTTCCAGGAAATTCTTGCCTAAAAGATCTTTCCTGGAATACCCTACCAGGAGCTCCGCTGCCCGGTTTCCGTCAATAAAGGTGCCCTTGAGATCAGTAATGTAATATGCATAGGGAGCATATTCGAAGAGAATCTTAAGCCGCTCTTCGGATGCGGTCTTCTGCTCCTCTATCATCTCACGGTCTGTGATATCCTGTCCGATGCATGAGATCCCCGTGACATTGCCCTCAAAATCCCGGAGCAGGGTGTTATTGAGATCGATCCTCCGGTTATTCCCGTCCCTTGTCTGGATGGTGCAGGTGAAATAGAGGGCGTTTAGGTCTCCCTCCATCGCAGAAAGGAAAAATTGTTCCACCTTGTGCCTGTCCTGAGCGGGAATAAATTTTTCTATCCATTTTGCACCTATCAGTTCGTCATGTTCGTACCCGGCAAAGGCAAGCAGAAAGGTATTACAGAACGTGGTGATCAGGGATCTGTCTAGCTGGAACGCGATGAGACGGGCATTTTCCAGGGATTCCCTAAATCTTCTCTCGCTCTCCCGGAGTTCCAGCCGGGTCTCGTGCCTCCGGACCGCTTCCCGTATCATGTAGAGTAATTCGAGGAAGTTGAGCCGCGGATCGCCTCTCTTCTGGAGATAATAATCTGCCCCGTAGTTGAGGGCCTTGATCACGATCTCCTCCCTGCCTTTCCCGGTGAATATGATCGTGGGAGTATCGTTTCCCTGGTTCTTGATGGTCTTGAGGAAATCGATCCCGCTCATCCCAGGAAGATCATAATCGAGGACGATTGCATCGTAGCGGGATCTCCTGAGAAGCTCGATGGCTTCCTGGCAGGACATGCAGGTATCTATCTGCATCTCCTCTTCCCGTTCGAGGAAGCGGCGGATGAGATCGAGAAGAGCCGGATCGTCATCAACCAGCAGGATATGCATCATCTGATATACCCCAGGACCGGGCCTTGACCTTGACTGGCGGACCAGTCAAGAATGGATTGATAGACATGGAACTTGGTTGATTTTTATCTTTCTGTTCTGTTGGATCGCTGGAAAATGGTGAAAAGAGGTATCAATTTTTCAGGATGCTGAGAGGACAATGGCGCTTCACCGAGGGTTGCGTATCTGCAAGGTACTCACGGATGATGATTGCATTCCTGTTCCCGGAACATAATGCCTGCAGATCCCTGCACGATACAATATAGAGACGGTCTTGAATAAGCGCTGTCAGATCCTTCTTTTTCCTTGCAAGCACGGGAGAGAACCACGCTATTCCTTCCTGGTCTCCTTCGTCATTGAGTATTGCAGCGTTCCGGTCGGAGTCGAGCACCCCCAGATCTTCGGGAGGTACGTAAAACGTTCGGTCCCCAAGGACGAGGGCAATGCCATTTCCTGAACGACGGGCTGTGCCAGCTCTTATATAGACGGATACCGGTGCCTGCCTCATGATGTCACCTATTTCATGTTGGTTTCAACCCATGTAAACCTGGCGTCTGACGCCATAATAGGCTCCGATTTGAGATTTGAACAGAAATATTAGAGATTTAAAAACAATGCAATGCCCCTGAATCTCTGATTTACGTAACCATGAGAGCCTGTTGGCATATCCATGCCGTTTTCTGCCCGCCCAATAGTGTCAGACGTTAGTCTGACATTTCCTGCGCTTTCCTTCCAAAGTCCCTGCATTCTTACTCAAAGTTGAGATTCACAAGCGATTTGCGTGTTTTTTCCAAAAGGTTTATATGGAGAACAATACAACAAAAAATGTGAAACCAACATGGTTCAGCTCCAGATAATGCTGATACTCCAATTGATCGTTGCTTGATACTCTCACGCATCAATGGTATATCACTGCCTGGACCATGGTGGTCCTTTTCCTTGTAGCAACTTCTCAAGAGCGATTGCTTGTCGATGATGTGATATGGACCCGGCTGGCACATCGACAACAATCATGCGATAATGATATACGCAAGGATTGAGAGGAGGAACACCAGGAGCAGCATTCCCGCACTGAGCACCGGCATGAAGAGGAGTATGGTATTGACGGTGCTTGCCATCTGGGTGATCCGGTGGGACCCGAAGATTACGACCCCTTCTGCCCATACCGTGCTTCCCGCTGCCTCCGCCTGGGCAAGGTCATCAGATGCTTCCCTGTATGCCTTTTCCACCAAAGGAATGATATCTGAAGCCGGGATGTGCATTCCCACAGGATTTTTCCCAGTCACCGTGTTCACGACGTGCGAGTCTGTTGTCATCACTTCTGCCTCATCAACAGACCGGAGCAGGTACTCCCTGATTGTCTCCCGAACCCCGAGTGCCATGTTATTTCCATCGATAAGGAGGTAGGCGGTAGTCTGGGTTCCTGCCTTCACAAGAGCAAGCTGGATGCCCCGGTCACCGAATCCCTGCTCCCGTGTAAATGGGACCTGGACGTGGGCTATACCCATTTCAAGGGGTACCCGTGCCTGATGCGGCATTTCATCGATCGCTTTCAGCCCGGCATGGTAATACTCCATGGCAAGCTTGGTTGCAGGGAGGACATAGGTGATATCCCCTGCCTGGCAGTTATGGGCATCAATAAATGCCACGTTCTTGAATGCCCGGTGCCCTTCAGCCATGATGGTCATGCCAATATTAAAATCGAGATCCTCAGTCCGTTCGGGGGACCGGGTACTCACCATGAGGAGGGTTGTATCAAAGACCTGGCAGAGGATGGAAACCGAACCAACCCTGTACCGGACAGACGGTGTCGCATGCGTGGTGTAGGAAAGACCGGCCTCTGAGGAAGCGACTGCATGAGCCAGTTTCTCTATCTCTTTTTCTGACACCAGGTTGAAGTCGTGAGTGGCCGCTCCGTGGGGAACCATCACCATCTGCGGAAATCCTGCCTGCATCCCTGTCGGAAGGTTTCCTCCCCCGATCTCTCCCATGGGCCCGGGATGGACATTCGGGACGGTCAGGATGAGACCTTTCTTCTCATGCCTGCGGAAGAATATCGAGACCTGGGGTACGGTAACCTCTTCACCGATCGTACGGAAATAATCCTCGAGTGCCCGCGAACCGTCCGTGAGATGGGCAAGGAAGGAGTTGAGGAAATCCAGTCCCCTGATATGGAATGTGCGATACAGAGGCCTGTCAATCGCCCATATCAGGATTACAAACCCGAGACCGAAGAAGACCTGGAGAAGAAGACCGAGAAGGAGAAAATTGTCGGGGAAGAGCCGGGTGCCGAGAGCGATCCCGGCAAGGCTCTGGCTTGCAGCAGGGAGGATCATCCGTCCCAGCCTGTAATCGGCAATAGCCATCAGGACGAGGAGACGAAGGCCGAGGATACATCCCATGGAAATAGCATAGAAGAGAGGGAGAAGCAGTGGGGAGATGATCATTGCGAGGAGGGTGATGATTACCCCAAAGACCGTACACGCGACTGCAAGAAGAGCAGACCTGTTCCAGGTCATGGGGCGTCCCATGAGCTCGACCGCAGGTTTTGTGACAAGACAGGCGAAGAGTGCGGGAATAGTAAAAGCAAGGGTTCCCAGCCAGAGTGCCGACCCAAGTTTCAAACTGACTGCATCGAGAATGAACCCGATCGCGAGAAGGATGATGATGGAGATTGGCCATGATGGAGCATTGAAGAGGTACCGCCCGAGGCGCTCGATCCGTGCCTCGCTTCCCATCACGGACATTTTCCGATCATCTCCATTCCTGGTGAGCGCTGCCCTCTCCTGTTCGGCGGGAGGGCAGGTTTCCGTAACTTTGCTGGTAACGGCCCTCCACCATATACCAGGAGGGAAGGTTGTTCTGACAGCCGACCGCCTCGACCGCAAATGACGCGGTCACGGTCCCGACGCGGCAGCATTCCAGGGGAGAACACCCTTTCTTCATCGCGGTAAGAAAACCTGCACGGTATGCATCGCCGGCCCCCGTGGGATCGACCATGGTGACATCCAACGCCGGTATAGTGCCCTTCTCATCCCCACGTGTGTATTCGCTTCCCTCTGCACCCATCGTGAAAACAGCCATGGGAACGGATCCGGCAAGTTCTTCCCGGGAGGTTCCCAGGGTTTTTGCCATACTCTTCACCTCGTACTGATTGGCAAAGAGGATATCGACGTGGGAGAGGATCCCCTCCAGCTGGGTTTTGGAATACCTGTGCAGGTCCTGGCCGGGGTCAAATGTGCAAAAAGCTGCCTTTTCTGCAACCCTGCAATTGAAGTCCGGGTCCGCGGTGGCAAGGTGCACGAAGGGAAGCGAGGGAGCTTCTGATTCTGCAAAAATCCTGGATGCACCCCACTCGAAGAAGGTGACCTGGTCCCCATTCCCATCAGTGAACATGAACGCAGTCGGCGTATGATCGGAGGGAACCTTAAAAAATTGCTGAGTGATGCCGAGCGACCTCTGCCAGCGGTCATACTCGCTCCCGGGAAAATCCCCGCCGATCGCACTCACGAGGGTGCAGGGTTCACCGAGACGGGCTATCCCTGCCGCGATATTCGCTGCCCCTCCGCCAAACAGGACTTTCCGCTCGAGGATCGTGGCAGAACCATTTGAAGGGGGTAATCCTGATACGGTGCAGATGTGATCGATTGCGGTGTGCCCCACGACATAGATCACAGCGGACATACCTCCTTCACCTCGAGAGGAACGTCCCGAAGGGCTTTTCCGATCACGGATCGTGCAATTCTCCTGGCATGTTCAGGGGACTCGGCTTTGAACACCTTCATCTCAAGGAGCACCCCCACAAGCGCAGTCCTTGCGACCACAAGTGCACTGTTCAGTTCGCCCTCGCAGAACGGGCATGCGAGCATCCCCGCTTCGATATCGACATATGCAGCAACAGGATTGAGTCTTTTTCCAGCCTCACTGATCGCAATACTGACTGCATCGTCGAGTGAAGAGACATCTTTTATGATAAAGGCCCCTTCTAGGATTACCCGGAAATCAGGCATCTTCCCACTCACCATGACTGGTGATGGACGTGATCCACCACAGGCATTCGTTCTGTATAATTCCCGGGAGGAAAACCCCTCCCAACGCAGAGGATCGCTACGGGTCGTACATGACCAGGAAGCGCAAGGATCTCTTTGACATCATCCTCCTGGAATGCGCCCACCCAGCACGAATGAAGTCTCCGTGCGTGGGCTGAGAGCATCATGTAGGTACAGGCAATGGTTGCGTCCTGGATTGCATAGAGAATCCCGCGATCACCGTACCGGGACATCGACCGGACATAATTTGCACACACGACGAGGAGAAGGGGCGCATCCCGGACATGCTCCTGGCCATATGCTGCATCCGCAATCAATTCCCTCTCTTCCTGCGCATCAACGACCACAACATCCCATGCTTCCAGGTTCCCCGCACTCGGTGCAGTGCTGGCCGAATCCAGGATATAAGTGAGATCAGTTTCAGGTACTGGACCCTGATCGTACTCTCTCACCGAGCAGCGCGATACCAGGAACTCCAGGAATTCAGATGAGTCCATGCTCACTGAGTACCTGCCAGGATGCCTGTGCAGCGGTCGTCACCGCACTGATGGATTCACTCATCTTGATCGATGCAGCCCCGTAATTCTCACTCTCCACCATACTGATGGCTTCAGAAAGGAGGTTGATGGAACGCCGGAAATCAGCGATCTCCGTTCCTTTCCAGGCGAACTCGAGTTCGGAACGGACTGCTTCAAGGATGAGGACCAGCATCCTTTTACCGCCGGGACGTTCCATTTCGGGGAACCCTGCGAGCGCAATGGTGAGCTGCGAGCATATGATCAATTCACTCTTCGCCCGTTCAGCAAACTGGTAGCCTTTCACCGCGGTCTTCAGATCCATATTCTCACTGTACAATATGCATACAAGATACTTCTGGATAGGGAAAAAAAGCAAGAAAATGAGTGAAAAAAGTATTCTTATTTGCCTGACTTCTGCTTTGCGCCGAGTATCGAGACTTTGGGCCTTCTCATGGCTTTTCTTACCATGGGATTTGCCTGCGGGCCTGATTCAGTAGAGCGGCCTCCCCGGCCGCCCCGCCCGCCTCTCCCGCCACCGCGACCTCCCTGTCTCCCGCGGTAGCCTCCCTGTGACTCGGCAGCCAGTGCCTCCAGTTTCCTGAGTGATGCTCCAGCCTTGAACCTCTGGTTAGGACCGGGTTTCTTGACGTCGCCTTCAGCCTTCGGCACGAGTCGTATCTGTCCCTTGACTCCCTTCACCTGGGTCCACTGGACCGTTCCTGTCTTTCCCATATGCAAACTCCTTATTTTATATGCCACGCTCTGTTTTAATACTTCGCTCCCTGTTGATGCGGGATACTGGATCGTTTACTGGCGGAGCATGCCGGCAAGTACATTTTTTAACACGTGTGAGACCTTCTTGCCATCCACCGCTCCCCTGACCTCTTTCATCATCACACCCATGAGCGGCCCAAGGGCACCCATTCCCTTCTCCTTCACAAAAGGCATCCTCTCCTCGACGATCTTCCGTGCCAGGGCCTCGAGATCCTCGTCAGATACGTTTGAATCCAGGGATTTCATCACCGATTCGGCCGGTTCTCCCTTCGAGATCCTCTCGAGGAGATCTGGGACAGCCTCCTTTGCCACCTTCTCATCGCGGACACCGATGAGAACGTCCAGTATTGCCGGCAGCCCCGGTTTTCCCCTGACTGTCTGATCGGCAACGAGAAGCTGGATGTCAAGGCCTCCACGTGAAAGCTCTTTCAGCGTGGCAATGAGGGTTCTCGCAGCGAGCGGCGGGGATATTCCAAGTTCAACCGCCTTTTCATACATCCATACGTGCTCCGAGAAGGCCATCTGCCGTGCGACAGAGGGATCCAGCCCATGCTCCCCTGTATAGCGTGCCGCTTTTGTAACCAGGAGTTCCGGGATTCCAATCGACTCCCAGTACACCTTCGTGATGGAAACCGGCAGCACATCGGTCTCCGGGTACATCCGGGCCGCACCAGGAAGCGGGCGCATGTAGGCGGTGCTCCCTCCCTCGAGCATTTTCCTGGTCTCTTCCGGGACACCCCTGAGTGCCATTTCAGCCCTCCGGACAACCTGCTGGCAGGCACAGACAACCTGCGATGCGGTACCCGCAACGAGGACCACGCAGTCACGCTCACCGGCTGACACTGCCGATCTGAGCGCTTCAACCTCCTCGGTGGTTACGCCATAGGCAGGGAGTTCGTCGGTGTGAAAAATCCCACCAACCCCGCATTTCTTGGCATAATCGGAGAGCTCGCTCCCGAGCCTTCGCCCGGGCTGTATCTCTTCACCGACGAGGCCGGAAAAACCAATCAGCCTGACAGCGCTGATCCGTGCAGCTTTTTTGAGTATGCCTGATGCAGTGTGGGAAAATAATCCCGTAACATCGAGAGAATCGGCATCAACACGGGCCCCGCGTTCGACCAGCCGGTCGCGGATGGAGAGGAGTTGCTGCTGCCTCTGCACTTCGCGCTTTACGACTTCAGCGATGAGGTCGAGTTCCTGGACGCCCTTGATCTCGACCCGTGAGCCTCCCCTGATGGAGATGTTGATATCCTGCCTTATCGTCCCGAGGCCCCTCTTCACCTTCCCGGTCGAGCGGAGCACCATGCCCAGGTATTCGGCAACCTGCTGGACTTCCTCCGGGGTATGCATGCAGGGGGAGGTCGTGATCTCGACGAGGGGGATTCCAAGCCGATCAAGAGAAAAAACCTCATCTTTTACCCTCTGGGCCGCCTCTTCTTCGAGGCAGATGGTCTCAATCTCACCGCCGTTCGGGAGTGTCCCGTGGAGTGCCACAAGCGCAGTCCTCTGGAACCCGCAGGTGTTGGATCCATCAATGACCAGTTTCCTCATGGTGTGGACCTGCGGAACCGGGGTCATGCCAAACATTTTTGCAATCTGGAGCGAGATGGCAAGAGCCTCAGGGTTGAGTGGGGCCGGAGGCTCCTCATCGTTCTCAACAAGGCATGTGGTGTCATACGTGTAATAGCAGAACCTGCGAAGGTTCTTCATCTCCTCGCTGGCAGCAAGATCAATCTCACCGAGCTCACTCTCGGTTGCACGCAGGTAACGGTGAAACTCCCCGTCATGCTCGTCAAACGGCCGTAAAGTTGTCGGGCAACGGCAGAAGAGCTTTTCAGCAGTATTCAGCTGCTGGTGGATCTCGATACCGGCCTTGAGGCCAACCCTCTCATAATCCATGGAGCGACCTCCTGGTAAAATCCCCTTTCCTGTCATCCTGGATCATCATGCGAGCCTTTTCCGGGTCTGGTTCGTTTCCGAGCACCCACATGAGTTTGACAAGGGCGGTCTCAGGGAGCATGTCCTCTCCCTCAACCACACCAATTCTGAGAAGATCACGCCCCGTGTCATAGACGCGGTCGCATACCCTCCCATGGAGGCACTGGGAGGTCATGACGACAAGCGTTCCTTCATCGATAAGTTCCCTGAGAGCCGGAATAAGGGTGGTGCTCACATGGCCAAGGCCGCTTCCTGCAATGACAAGCCCCCGGTATCCTGAATATGCCGCAATGAGATCGGGGGAGCTGCCCGGGCTGAACATCAGGATGCCGCAGTGCGGTTCGAGCCGGTCCCGGATCCCGGGTTCTGATGAGTTCCTCCTGACCGCTCGGGGCGAAAGCGTCAGCGAGAGGGATGGGTAGTCGACATACCCCAGGGGAGGGATTCCTACACTCCTGAACGCATCCCTTCTCGATGTATGCATCTTTCTGACCCGAGTCCCCCTATGAATGGCACAGCGGTCATCACTCGTTCCATCATGCATCACAACTGCCACTTCACCGAGATCGCCGACCGCGGCCTTTGCGCTGCAGAGTGCATTCATCATATTGTCCGAACTGGGCCGATCCGCAGATCGCTGCGAACCGACGAAGAGAACTGGGACAGGGGTCTCTAGCATGAAACTGAGAGCCGCCGAGGAATAGGCCATGGTATCAGTCCCATGGGTAACTATCACACCCCTCGCACCGTCCTTTATCTCTTCATAGACCGCCCTGGCGAGTTCCTGCCATATAGAAGGCGTCATGTTCTCGGAGAGGATCGTATAGAGTTTCTTCGTCCGGTATTGCGCGATGTCTCGGAGCCCCGGGATCGCCCTTAAAATATCAGCCGCATCGAACTGGCTGGTCACGGCTCCCGTCCGGTAATCGATCCTGCTTGCGATCGTCCCACCTGTGGACACGATGGAGAGCAGGGGAAGGTTCTCATCCTGCTTCACGTCAACTTTCACGGCCGGATGCGGGGAGGGGCGCTCGATGAGGGAACAGTCCTCCAGAAAGACCCCGATATTGTATCCGTTCTCAAGCTTCAGGACTGCCATCCCGTCACGGTCCGTGATGTACACTCCCCTCCTTTCACTCCCGCCGAGAGTGCAGCGGATGAGATCACCGGGACAGAACGCGTTCACAGGCCAGCCTCCTTTCTCGCATCACGAATCAGCCTCTGGATGGCGTCGGAGTAAGAGGTCTGTCTCTTGTCGAGCATTGCAGAGTCCTCGGAAAGAACCTTCTGTCTCGAAGAAATGGAGATTTTAACCGCAAACGGCGAAGGACTTCCCGGTGCCCTGCGCCGATCGATACTTGAGCGGACATCCAGTGCATCGCTTACATCTGATGGAGTAATACCGGTAGTAGAGAGGGGAGGTATTCCCATCTCCCGGGCTGCGCTGTCAAGGGAGGGAAGATCGAGGGTTCCATTCTGGATGGCTTTTCCCACAAGTGTATGTGCGGTACGGAAGGGGAAGTTGTGTTTCTGGACCAGCATGTCTGCAAAATCGGTGGCGGTGGAGTACCCTTTCCCGGCTTCCGCTGCCATGGCACTAGAATTGAATGTCGCAGTGGAGAGCATATCGATGAGAAGGCGGGTGCTGTGCTTTGCATCCTGGATCCCGCGCCAGAGCCCGGGGGTGAGCTCCTGGAGGTCCCGGTTATAGCTCATGGGGAGCGCTTTGGTGATCGCAAGCGCCGATGTCATGGAACCTATGACCGAAGCGGCCTTTGCCCTCATCACTTCCGCGATGTCGGGGTTTTTCTTCTGGGGCATTATCGAACTCGTTGAGCAGAAAGCATCATCGAGTTCCACGAACCTGGCAAAATTGGAACTCCAGATCACCAGCTCCTCGCAGATCCGGCTGACATGGGCCATCATGATGGAGAGATCAGAGAGGACTTCAAGGGCAAAATCGCGGGAGCCTACGGCATCCATGGTATTCTCAAGAACACCACCAAATCCAAGCATCTCTGTTGTGAGCTCCCGCTGGATAGGATAACTTGTCGACGCGAACGCTGCAGCCCCGAGCGGGCACTGGTCAACCCGGGACAGCGCACCCCAGAGCCTCTGGAAGTCACGGGAAAATGCCGCTTCGTGTGAGAGGAGATGGTGGGCAAGGGTGGTGGGCTGGGCATACTGGAGGTGGGTGAAACCGGGCATGATGGTCTCAATGTGCTCTTCGGCAAGATTGAGGAGAACCTGACGAAGGGAGATCAGGATGGAGAGTTGCCGGATGACATCCTCGCGGACCCGCAGGCGGAGGCAGGTTGCAACTTCATCGTTCCTTGAACGTCCGATATGCAACCTTCCCCCGGCCTCTTCTCCGATAGTGGAGATGAGCAGGCTCTCGATCCCTGCATGGATGTCCTCGAAACGGTCATCAAAAGCCGCTGCCGGGATACCATTGTCATAAAAATCAAGGAGGCCTGTGAGCAGCTGCCTTGCAGGTTCATACCCGATGATCTTCTGGCGGGACAGCATCAGCACATGGGCGATATCCACGAGGATATCAGCATCTGCAATATAGCGGTCTGCACCCATGGACGAGAGAAAATGCATCATCTCCCCGGTTCGTTCGCCTGTGAGGCGGCCCCGTCGTATTACGTCACGCTCCATCCTAACCGTTACCTCTCATAGAAAGAGGACATTGAATGAGATTAAGGCCACGCTTTCCTTGCAGCGCGTTCAATAGCCCTCTGGACGGAGTCCCTGGGTATAATCGTGGCGACGGGCACTTTCACAAGTTGTTCGATCACGCTGCTCACGATGGGGGCACATACAATGGCAACTGCGCCCTCCCTCTCAGCGCGTGTCGCAGCAATGATTGCCTCCTCGAGTGTGTGGACGGGATACTCCCTCACCCGGATCTTCCGCCCGTCGACCTCTGCATTCCGCTCTTCGATCACGTCCAGGACAGGGCGGGCAGCGATCAGCCCGATAAACTCCCCCTCAGAAGAATGGGCGATTCGCCGCATTGCGTGTACTACCGCACGCAGCGTCGAGAGGTTCGGCGATCGTTTCCCGTGCAATATCTTGTAAAGGGAGCTGGGTGCGATTCCGCTCTGCTCGGAGAGCTCTTTTACACTCAGGCGGAGATCATGCCTCATGACCTCCTGGAGGGTCTGCACAAACTCTTCATCAGAAATGAGGGCGGCCCTGATCAGCCTCTCAACCGGATCTGTCTGCATGGTGCTTACAGGGCGTCAGATTTGGCGTGCGCCGGGATAATCCTTTTGTCCAATATGCCGGAAAAAAATATCTTATTGTCAGTATAGTTGATACAATTGTCACTGATAATGCAAATAAGTTATCCTTATGGACAATATTTAAGCTTAGATGGGAGAATTTATCAGATTTCCGGTCACAATGAACATCATGAAATTGTCCACCTTGAGTGTACTCGTTGGTATACTGCTGTGTATTGCCCTGTTCGCAGGATGCACCACACCAGGTCCTTCAACGGGAACACCCACCCCCACGACCTCCCCTTCCGAAGGGACGGTCATCGTCACCTACACCAAGGGTACAGGACCAATGCCAACCCTTCTTGGAACAGACCAGATTGACGGGTATATCGCCTGGCAGCCTTTTGTCGAGGTCCCGCCGCTCGCCGGAATAGGAAAAGTCCTTGTATATTCTGGCGAACTTCCCCCTGAAGGGCACTGGAAAGATCATCCATGCTGCGTCTTCACCGCAACAGAAGGGATGATCTCCAATAATCCCGATCTCACCAACGCAATGACAGCTGCAATTATCCTCTCCACACGATACCTGAAGGATCACCCTGAAGAAAGTGCGGAGATTACCGCAGACTGGCTCGCAGGGAAAGGAAACTTCACATACGGAGACATCTCAGTCTCATCAGTCGAAGTGTTGAAACGGGCTTTCCCAACAGTGGCTTTCACGAATGAGCCCACTGACACCTTCACGAGGAACAACCTCGAATTTGTAGAAGCGTTGAGGGACCTGAACGTTCTCACAGGATCTCTGAAAAACTCCACAGACGATGAGACTATCCGTATACTCTTTGATGAAAACCCCTACTATGCTGCAAAATCCATGATAGATTCCGGTCAGATCAAAGCACCCGCACCGGTAAAGAGCCCGGTTGGTGTGGGATACCTTATGTCTGACCATCATGCCTCTCTCTTTGTAGCAATCAGTAAATGGCAATATTTCAATGATACCTACGGAATTGCAATAAAACCGAGGGACCTCTCGGCGTCGAGGCCGGATACTGCAGACCTCATGGTACATGGAAAGCCGATCGCCGAGCTCAAGCTGATTTCAGGCGACGCAGGACCGCAACTTATGCAGCTGATGGCGACGAACAACATCCAGTTTGCCCTGGTTGGAAATCCACCCGCAATCTCTGCTGCAGACAAGGGAACACCAGTGAAGATTATCATGGCCCTGAACAACGAGGGATCCGGGGTTGTCGTGACCGAAGATTCTCCTGCATCTGACTGGAACAGCTTCGTTGCATGGGCGAAACAGCGTTCTGCGGCAGGAAATCCCCTGAAGATTGCAGCCCCCGGCAAAGGCTCAATCCAGGATGTCATGCTCAGGTATTCCCTCGAAGCAAGCGGTTTATCTATCCGGGAAGGCTAACATTAGGGGAAGATGAGGTATCTCCGATTCCTCCTCCCCGTTCTTCTTGTAGTCGGTTGGGAGGTTGCATCCTGGATCATCCACAATCCGTTCATTCTTCCTTCTCTTACTACCGTAATTCCCATCCTAATGCATCCGTTCAGCCCCGAATACACACTTGGAACCGGGAGCATGGTTGAGAATGCCATAATCAGTATCCAGCGTGTAGGTCTGGGATTCCTCGCTGCTGCGGTCGTCGCAATCCCGGTTGGCATCCTTATGGGGAGATCTGCCCTTCTGAACGACTTTTTCGATTCGACCATTGAGCTGCTCCGGCCCATCCCGCCACTCGCCTGGGTTCCTCTTGCGCTTGCTTGGTTCAAAATCGGGTTGACTTCGATCATATTTATCATCTTCATCGGTGCGTTCTTCCCCATCCTCCTGAACACTGTCGATGGGGTCAAGTCTGTCAAAAAGACCTGGCTCGAGGTGGCAACCACGCTTGGTGCAAAAGAGCGGCAGATCATGACAAAAGTGGTCCTGCCAGGGGCGGCTCCGACGATCTGGACCGGCCTTCGGGTCGGGTTCGGTATCGCATGGATGTGTGTCGTTGCCGCAGAATGGCTTCCCGGAATCTCCCAGGGTCTTGGATACCTGATCCTTTACGCCTACAACTTTGGGCAGACCAATCTTATCATTGCCGGCATGGTGGTCATAGGGATCATCGGTCTTGCGATCGACTTTGTTTTCAAGGGAATCGAGAAAAAGTGGTTCTCATGGAGGGGTCTGGAACGATGAGCCCAAGTCCTTCTCATACCTTTGGGAGTGATGTTTGGTGACCCTGGTCCTTGAGAACCTCTCAAAGTCCTTCGCCGTCGAAGGAAAGACTGAGGTGGAGGCACTCTCCCACCTTAACCTTCAGGTAAATGACGGGGAGTTCGTCTCGATCCTTGGACCCTCAGGATGCGGAAAGACCACGCTTCTCAGGATCATTGCCGGGCTCGACCGTGCATCAGGCGGGAAAATCCTTCTGAACGGGAATCCGATTGTCGGCCCATGTCCCAGGATGGCCATGATATTCCAGGAATACTCCCTCTATCCATGGAAAACGGTCATCGATAACATCGCGTTTGGACTCGAGGTGAAGGGAGTCGAAAAAGAGGGGAGAAGAAAAAAAGCCCGCGAGTTGCTGGAACTGGTCGGTCTCTGCGACTTTGCCAATAATTATCCATACGAACTCTCTGGAGGAATGCGCCAGAGGGTTGCTGTAGCCCGGGCGCTTGCAGTGGATCCACAGATACTCCTTATGGACGAACCTTTCGGCGCCCTGGATGCACAGACGAGGAACATGCTCCAGAGGGAGCTTCTCGAGATCTGGGAAAAGACTAGGAAAACAGTGGTCTTTGTCACCCACAGTGTCGATGAGGCGGTGTTCCTCTCCGACAGGGTTATTGTTCTTACTGCCCGACCGGGGACCATCAAGGAATCTGTCAGTATCGATCTCCCCCGTCCGAGGGACAGGACGGGTGCAGAATTTGCCAGAATTCGCCGTTATGTACTTGATCTGGTAGAAACAGCGTCTTTCTCCCCCAGTAAGGTTTAATAAGCCAGATTCCCATTTAATAAAGCACAGACAGGGACCAGGAGTTACTCAGAAATGGTCAGAAAACCAGGAAAGATGTACAGGAACCTTGCAAAGAAGGCCTACACCCGCAGGGAATACATGGGCGGCGTTCCGGGAAGCAAGGTCGTTCAGTTTGACATGGGCAACCTTCAACAGGAGTTCCCGTTATCCATCAACCTTGCGGTGGAAGAGGCTTGCCAGATCCGCCATACTGCACTCGAGGCAGCCCGTATCAGCATCAACCGCCACCTCATGAAGGATGTCGGGAGGATGAATTACCGCTTAAAACTCCGGGTCTTCCCGCACCATGTAATCAGGGAGAACAAGCAGGCCACGGGGGCAGGAGCCGACCGAGTATCAGAGGGCATGCGTCTCTCCTTCGGAAAGGCTGTCGGAACCGCCGCCCGCGTGGCGCCAGGACAGGCGATCTACACCGTCTACACGACGCCCCAGTACCTGCCCCAGGTCAAGTTGGCTCTCCGTTCCGGTGGCCATAAGCTCCCTTCCCCGACATTTGTCTCGGTTGAGGAGAAATCTGTCCCTGAAACACCTGCATCCCCGCAGGCATAATATCCCTATCTTTTTTCCGTAGCGTACGAGTGCGGGCGGGCTTCACACCCGATTTGACAATCTCCCGGCTTCTCTCAATCCTGTATACCTGTCAGCGAACAACGAGATTTTTAAAGATTCATGGCCCTCATGCATGATTTACGTCGTATCACAATGTATATTCACATCAATCTCCTTATTTTATAGAATATGAATGAGACCCCTGATCCTGCCCTTGGTGCCTCCATCATACACGCTACCCGCGAGGCTCTCCGGCAGGCTCAGATAACCCTTCCCCCTGATGTAATCAGGGCTCTATCCATGGCGAGAGAGAGAGAGACGAGTGAGATAGCAAAGGGGGAACTTGCGAATATCATTGCGAACCTCGAGATGGCCGGATCGCTCTCGGTCCCGATCTGCCAGGACACTGGCGTTCCGGTTGTGTATATCACTCTCCCGCCGGATGTTCCCCTTACCTGCACTATGTATGACGCGGTTGCAGAGGGGGTGAGGAAGGCCACCAGGGAGATCCCACTCCGCCCGAACGTGGTCGATCCTCTTTCGAGGGAAAATTCCGGCAATAATACCGGGGCCGGCATGCCCGCAATCCATGTGAGACCGGGAGATCGTTTCACCATCACGGTACTTCCCAAGGGTGCAGGAGCCGAGAATATGTCGAGGATCGCGATGATGCTTCCCTCTGAACGGGACCAGATCCCGAAATTTGTAGTTGAGACCATGCTTCTTGCGGGAGGGAGACCCTGCCCGCCTGTGATCCTCGGGGTTGGCATCGGCAGTACATTTGATGGAGTGGCAGCGCTCGCAAAGGAGGCCCTTCTTGAGCCAATCGACTGCATGACACCGTACGAGGAAGAGATTCTCAATATTGTCAACTCGCTCGGCATCGGCCCCATGGGACTCGGAGGCAAGACTACGGCTCTTGCCGTGAAGGTGAAGACCGGGGGATGCCACACCGCGTCGCTCCCTGTTGCGGTCAATGTCCAGTGCTGGGCATGCCGGCGGGCAACGGTGGAGGTGGACTATTGAGCGTCATGGACCTCTGCACCCCGCTCTCTCATGAGGTGCTGATGCTCCGTGCCGGAGACAGGGTCACCCTGTCTGGCGTGGTATACACCGCAAGGGATGAGGCACATCTCCGGATGATCGAAGAGGGGATCCCTTTCGATCCCCACGGTGCCGCAATCTACCACTGCGGCCCGGTAATACAGGATGGCAGGGTTATCGCTGCCGGGCCGACCACCTCTGCCCGCATGAATACGCTCTCGGGTTTTCTCATCGAGAAGGGGGTGAGGGCACTCGTGGGCAAGGGAGGAATGGGCAGGCAGGTCGTGGACCAGCTGAAAGGACGTGGAGTCTACCTGGCCTTCACGGGCGGGTGTGCGGCACTTGCAGCCTCCAGGATGACCCTCAAAGGAGTGTTTTTTGAGGATCTCGGGATGGCCGAGGCCATCTGGGCGATCGAGCTCAACAGACTTCCCCTCGTGGTCGGTATCGATGCGGCCGGCAACGATCTCTTTGACGGGGTGAACAGGAATGCCCAGGCACAGTTCAGGAAGAAGTTCCAGGCAAAGAGAGAGGTTTCTTCGTGAGACTTGTAATCGATGAACGAAGGTGCAAGGGATGCAACCTCTGCACCATGGTCTGCCCTTACAGGATATTCAAACAGGGAAGCAAGCCGAATGCCCGGGGCATCGTCGTCCCCGAACTGGACAGACCCGAACGATGCGCAAACTGCCGGCTGCAGGCACTTTATGGCCGTACGCTCTGCGGGATGTGCCAGATGATCTGTCCCGACCAGGCTATCTCCTGGCAGGAAGAGGAGAAGAATGAACCAAGGAAGGTGGCGATAGAGTTTTGACGCGGATTGATTTCATGCAAGGCAACACTGCATGTGCGGAGGGAGCACTTGCAGCTGGATGCCGTTTCTTTGGCGGGTATCCCATTACACCTTCGACCGAGGTTGCAGAGCACATGGCGGTAAAACTCCCGAAGCTTGGCGGGGTGTTCATCCAGATGGAGGACGAGATTGCAGGGATTGCCTCGGTGATCGGGGCTTCCTGGACTGGTGTCCGTTCCATGACCGCAACGAGCGGCCCGGGCTTTTCCCTGATGATGGAGAACCTCGGGTTTGCCGTCATGACCGAGACTCCCTGCGTGGTGGTCAATATCCAGAGAGGAGGGCCATCGACCGGGCAGCCGACCATGTCCGCGCAGGGCGACATGCTCCAGTGCAGGTTCGGCTCCCATGGCGACTACAGTATCATTGCACTCTCGCCGGCAAGCGTCCAGGAGATGTACGAGCTGACTATCAGGGCATTCAACCTTGCCGACAGGTTCCGCGTTCCCGTCTTCCTTATGGCTGACGAGATCATCGGCCACATGCGCGAGCGGATCGAGATCCCTGACAGCGTTCCCCGGGAAGAGCGGAGACTGCTTGATAAGGGCACCCTCCCCTTCCATGCCGGAAGTGACCTTGTCCCCGGATTCCCGCAGTTTGGAAAAGGATACGGGGTGCACGTGACCGGCCTTACCCACGATGAGCGTGGATATCCCTGCACGACCAGCCCGAGTGTCCACGAAGAACTCGTAAAAAGGCTTGTTGCAAAGGTGGAATCCGCCCGTGACGAGATCGCCGATTACCGGGTCACCAACCCGGCTGCTGAGGTCGTATTTATCACGTACGGATCGCCTGCACGCACGGTGGAACAGCTGATCCACGATCACCCGGAAGCAAAGATTGGCCACCTCCGTCTCAGGCTTGTCTGGCCGTTCTGCGAGAAGGCGCTCGGAGAATTCCCGGATGCACGGGTATTCCTGGTCCCGGAACAGAATCTCGGGCAGATGGCAAGGGAGATCGAACGGCATACCTCAGTCCCGGTGGTTCCGCTCCCGAAACTCGGGGGGGCCCTCCACACACCCGGGGAACTTGAAAAGGCGATGGAGATCTGGCGATGACCTATACCGAATGGCTCCGCGAGGACAGGCTTCCCCATATCTACTGTGCAGGGTGCGGCAACGGGACCGTGATCAACTGTACCCTCAATGCCGTGGACCAGATGGGTTGGAAGAAAGAGGAGACGGTCTTTGTCTCGGGAATCGGCTGTTCGTCGAGGGCTCCGGGGTACATCATGACCGATTCCCTCCATACCACCCATGGGCGGGCTCTTGCATTCGCAACAGGGATCAAGATGGCCAGCCCGGATCTCAATGTCGTGGTCTTCACCGGTGACGGGGACCTCGCAGCCATAGGGGGGAACCACTTTATCCATGCCTGCCGGAGGAATATCGATCTTACGGTGGTCTGCATGAACAACCAGATATACGGGATGACCGGGGGCCAGGGGAGCCCGACGACACCCATGGGTGCGCTCTCCACTACCACGCCCTACGGTTCCCGGGAACCTACGTTCGATCTCTGCGAGCTGGCATCCGCTGCAGGTGCCAATTTCGTATCACGCTGGACTTCCTACCACGTCAAAGAATTAACAAGGGCCATCCATAACGGTCTGAAGACTTCGGGTTTTTCGTTCATCGAGGCGGCGGTGCAATGCCCTACAAATTATGGAAGGAGGAATAAGTTCCGCCAGGTCATGGACCAGATCGAGTATTTCAAAACTCACGCGGTTCTTCAGCAGAAAGCGGACCGGCTCAGGGAAGAGGGTAAGCCTCTTCCTGAAAATTCAATCGTGGTCGGAGAATTTGTCCACCGGAACAGGCCTGCGATGGGGGTGAAGCGATGAGGCACGAGGTTCGCTTCTCCGGGTTCGGCGGCCAGGGAATCATCCTCTCGGCCGTGATCCTCGGGAGGGCTGCAGTCATGTACGACGGGAATTATGCGGTCCAGACCCAGGTCTACGGGCCCGAAGCCAGGGGTGGTGCATCCATGAGCGCGGTGATCATCGACGACCAGCCGATCCTCTACCCGAAGGTCACGAACCCCGATATTTTTGTGATCATGTCACAGGAGGGGTTCGAAAAGTACGGTGTCCATGCCGGTGAAGATGCGGTGATGATCCTCGACTCATCGCTGGTGCAATCCAGACCTCGGTGCAGGTATATCGAGATTCCTGCAACCAGGGAGGCCAAACAGACGCTTGGCCGCGACATCGTTGCAAACATCATCATGCTCGGTGCTCTCGTCAGGACAACCGGGGTCGTGGGCGAGGAGGCTATCGAGAAGGCTATCCTTGATTCCGTGCCGAAAGGCACCGAGTCACTCAACCTGAAAGCCATGAAACTCGGATTTGAACTTGCAAAGAAGGAGGATATCACATGAAACTACTGGAACACGAAGCCAGGGCTCTCTTCGAAAAATACGGGATCCCGCATCCCCGGGGCTTTCTGATCCGCTCCCCGGGTGAACTTCAAGAGAGGATAGGAGAGCTGGGCGAACGGTGTGTGCTAAAGGCCCAGGTTGACGTGGGGGGACGGGGAAAGGCAGGTGGAATCCTCGTTGCGGACCGTGCGACCGCTGAGAAGAAAGCCGCCGAACTCTTCGAAAGAGAGATCAAAGGTGTTCCTGTCCGGGAGATCCTCGCAGTCGAGTACCTTGAGATCAGGCAGGAATTTTACGCGAGCATTGCCATCGACCGGTCCACAAAGCAGGCTTTAATCCTCTTCACCGATCAGGGTGGAGTCGATATCGAAACCCTCGCGAAGGAGCGGCCCGATGCAGTGAGAAAGGCATCTCTCCCTCTCCTCATGCACGATATTCCCCCGTTCATGGTTCGCGACCTCCTCCAGTCCGCTCCAAAAGAGATCGGGAAGATCTTAAACCAGCTCTACAGGGTATTCTGCGAGAAGGATGCCCTTTTGGCCGAGATCAATCCCCTGGTTGTCACCCCGGAAGGCGTCTATGCCGCTGATGCCAAGCTGATCATCGACGACAATGCGCTCGCACGCCAGGGGATCACCGTGAACCGTGATCTTACCGAAAGGGAAAGAGAGGCAGAGAAACATGGCTTCTCCTATGTCGAGCTCACGGGAGATATCGGCGTGATCGGAAACGGTGCCGGCCTGACCATGGCAACCCTTGACCTGATCGAATATTACGAGGGCAGGGCGGCAAACTTCCTCGATGTCGGGGGAGGGGCGGACCAGGAACGGGTGATGCATGCCGTGAGGCTTGTGGCGGCCGATCCTTCGGTCAGGGTGATTGTGGTCAATCTCCTCGGAGGTATCACCCGCTGCGACGAAGTGGCAAAGGGGATTATCAGTGCCGGTATCAGCCAGCCTGTCATCCTAAGGCTTGCTGGGACAAACGAGGCAGAGGGAAGGAAGATCCTCGATGGCTGCGGATACAGGATGATGGAGAGCATGGAGCAGGCAGTCAAAGCCGCCGTGGAGGCAGTACGATGATCTACGGAGGCAAAACAACCGGTGTGATCGTCACGGGCGCCACGGGGAAACAGGGTGCATTCCACATCGCCCTGATGAACGAGTACGCACGGCAGGTGGGAGGAAAGGGTGTCGTGGCAGGCGTGACCCCCGGGAAGGCAGGGCAGGAAGTCGCCGGTGTCCCGGTCTACAACAGCATCAGGGATGCATTAAAAGAGCATGATGCGGAGGCCAGTGTCCTCTTTGTCCCGGGATTTGCAGCCGGAGACTCGATCATGGAGGCTGCGAGTGCCGGGCTATCCCTTGTTGTCGCAATCACCGAACACATCCCCGTGCACGATACCATGCGGGCCATATCATACGCGAGCATCCACGGGTGTTCGGTGATCGGTCCCAACTGTCCCGGCCTTCTCTCACCGGGCGAGATCAAGATGGGGATCATGCCGGTTCACCTCTCCTCGCCGGGGCAGGTGGGTGTCATTTCAAGGAGCGGGACACTGACCTATGAGATAGTGGACCAGCTCACGAGGGCCGGACTCGGCCAGAGCACCATCGTTGGAATCGGGGGAGATCCCGTCATCGGCCAGACATTTGCAGATGTTCTCCATCGTTTTGAGCAGGACGACAGGACAAAAGCGGTCGTGATACTCGGCGAGGTAGGGGGATCCCTTGAGGAGGAGGGGGCGAAAGCAACAGATCTCCCGGTTGCGGCATACATTGCAGGAATCTCAGCTCCTCCCGAGAAGAGGATGGGGCATGCCGGGGCCATCATCGAGGGCGGTGAAGGCGATGCACGTTCCAAGATTGCCAGGCTCGAAAAGATAGGGGTCCCCGTCGCATCACGGCCATCGGAGATTCCGCGACTCATCAAGGAACTTCTCTGAATGGATTCATGCACAGGGCCGGATCCGGTCTTTCAACCTGGAAACAATTTAATCATGAATGTTCCAAAATATCAGTACTTTTTCACGGAGGAACGATGAGCGGTTTCCAGAACAACGGGTACGATTCCCCTGGCGGGGAAGAGGAACCAGTAGGCCCCGAACGGTATCTTCGCCCTGGTGAAGAACTCCTGATCTACACGCCAGATGTTCAGATAAAAAAGTTCAAGTTCGATGCCTATCTTACCAGCGACAGGCTCTTTCTCACTGATCAGGACGAGAAGACCCCGGGTGTTACGGCAAAGGAGATCCCCATACGCTCTGTCGCTGACACCCATCTCGAACATTCTCCATCCCAGGAGCCAATCCTTGTCCTTGGTATCAGAACCTCGGATGATGATATCCGGACGATGAAAATGGTGTTCGTGCATACGGGGATCGACCGCCTCTCGCAGGCTGAAGAGTGGGTACACCTTATACGCCACGGACAGGATACAACCGCTCCCGTCAGGGATCCTGGTTTGGACAGGCCTGAACCCCATACCCCTGTCATCTCCCCAGAAGCCCGCGCGCTCTCGGAGACCATGGTGTTCCCTGAAACCACCAGAACGGAGAGCATCCCCACCACATCCCCTCCCGAACCCCGGGCAACACCGGACTCTGAACCCTCCCGTTCCTTCCCTGTCACGTACCCTGCAACATTTCCTGAGAGCCGCAATACCCCGAAAACTGGCCATGATGCAGTGACCACGCAGATACAGTTCTGTTTCCATTGCGGGCACAGGCTCCCTCCGAATGCCAACTTCTGCCCGTACTGTGGGACCCGCATGGCTCAGACCCATCACGCACCGGTGACATCGACCCCTGTATCGTCAAGAAAAGATGTGATGGAACAGGAGAACCCGATCGAAAAGGAGAAAAAAAGCCGGTTGCGATGGCCTTTCAAGAGAAAATGACCGGGTTCAACTCTTCTTTTCTGCAACTATCATCCGGACGAACGCACCTTTGTGGTAATCATCCCTGATATCCTTCTCCATTTGTATCGAAAATCCCGCATCGGACAGGGCTCCGCGGTATTCATCAGTTAAAAAAGGCTGTTCTTTTGTGTAGGATTCTTTATCCTTCCTCTCGCCTTCAATCTCCCACAACTGCATCTCCAGTGACTGGTAAATATCCAAACTCTGCGTACCTATGGACTGGACATTCACAAAGACGCCCCCGGGATTCAGGGAATCAGCAATCCTGCGCACCATCCCAACCTGTTTTCCGCTGGGATTTGACGAGGAGAACACAAGATCATACTCTTTGCCGAAATCATCGACAAAGAAATTTCCTTCGAGGGTGTGGACCCTGCTCGCATGGTATTGCTGGATATACCGGTGCGCGAGCGGGATCACGTGCGGCATATCAAAGACCCATGCGTGAAGCAGAGGATGCATGGCAGCAAGTGCGATAGCATAGAGGCCATGGCCTCCTCCGAGATCCACCATCTTCCGGAAGGAATGAAATTGTGGGAGGCTTGCGATCTCCCGGACTATCCGCTGCAATCTTCCGGAAAGGGCATTCTCAGCCATTGCCGGAAGGCTGAGTTCGCGAAAGAACAGATCCTGACTGTAGGAGACCGGCCCTTTCTCCATGATGCCTGGAAGGTGGAGCCAGAGATCGTTGATGTGCCTCCAGGTCTTGTCGAGATATGCACCCTGGCGATACGGGGAGGACGTTGCAAGAAAAACAAGTGAGAGAGGAGTTGAAGAGAACTTTCCTTCCGAGGATGTTACGAGCCCCATCTCCTCAAGTACCGGTAACACATGGTATATGATTTCGGCCCGGCCTTTGGTAAGACTGGCTAGCTCTTCTGGAGTCCTGGGAGTGGCAAGGTGATCGAAAAACAAATACCTGCTGGCTGCAATAAGGGCAGCAATCCTCGCAAAGCTCTGCACACCATGATCGATATGCTCGAACAGCGGTTCAGGGCTTATCGCTGGTTCCTGGATCAAAGAGGTTGCAGTATCCATCCTTTCCATCATATCTCTATTCCCCCGGGACCTTCCTGCATCATCCGTGCGTGGGGATCAAAAGGAATGATTATCTTTCCACCCATCTTTTTAATAATGATTACGCGTCTGGTGATCGAGGGATTTCGTTGAGACGGAACATAAAGATAGAAGCACTTCAGCAGATTCCGCTGGAACGCCAGGAGATCGAACTCGTTGAAAGAAAGTGCATAGGGCACCCGGACAGCCTGGCAGACGGGATCGCCGAGTCCATCAGCAGGGCGCTCTCCAAAGCATATCTTGAAGAGTGCGGGGCAATCCTGCACCACAATACTGACCAGGGCGAGATTGTCGCAGGAGAATCGCAGCCAAAATACGGCGGTGGAAAGGTTATCAGGCCTATTTACATGCTCATAGACGGAAGGGCAACCAGGCAGTTCGACGGGATCAGCATTCCCACTGACGCTATCGCGGTTGATGCCGCCAGGACCTACCTGAAACAGACTCTGACCAACCTCAACATGGACCGGGACATTATCGTTGACTGCCGGCTGGGGACAGGATCCACCGATCTCCGGGACGTCTTCAAACCCTGCCAGAACACACCCCCAAGGGCAAATGATACCTCCTTCGGCGTGGGTCATGCCCCCTTCTCTGAAACAGAGACCATTGTCCTTGCGGTGTCCGACTTCATCGACACCACCTACAGGAATAAACACCCGATCATAGGCCAGGACATCAAGATCATGGGTCTGCGTGATGGGAACACCATCACGCTCACCCTTGCCTGTGCCATGGTGGATCGCTACTGCGGAGAACTTGCCGAGTATATCGAGCAGAAACGACTCCTGGAGGAGAATGTCCTCAAGGTTGCAAAAAAGCACACCGGCAGGAAAGTGAATGTGGCAGTGAATACCGCTGATGTGTACGAGACCGGAAGCGTATTCCTGACGGTCACCGGGACTTCCGCAGAGATGGGCGATGACGGGTCTGTCGGGCGCGGAAACCGCTGCAACGGGCTTATCACTCCAAACAGACCGATGAGCATGGAGGCCACGAGCGGAAAAAATCCCATCAACCACATCGGGAAGATCTACAATATACTCGCCACCCAGCTTGCGCAGGAATGTGTCCGGAAAGTCAATGGTATCGAAGAGATCTACATCAGGCTTCTCTCCCAGATAGGGAAACCGATCGACCAGCCTCTCGTAGCAAGTGTCCAGGTACTTCCAGGCAAGGGAATGGATATGAAAGCCATCAAGTCAGATGTCGAGGCAATCATTGACAATGGGCTTGCTGAAGTAACCTGTATCACCGAGAAGATCATCCGTGGCGAGATCAAAACGTTCTGAGACATTGAAGAAACCCGGGAAACCCCACGAGGTCGTAAACCTCCGCCTGGCCATTCCCAACAAGGGGAGGATATCGGGGCCGGTGATGGACCTCATGGACAAGAGCGGGCTCCACCTGCTCGACAGCGGCGAGAGACGACTGGTCTCGAGAACCCCTGATCCCCACGTCGAGGTGCTCTTTGCCCGCCCCGTGGATATACCGGAGTACGTCGCAAACGGGGCTGCAGATCTCGGAATAACAGGCCATGATATGGTGCTTGAACGAGAGTCCGATGTGGCCGAACTCCTCGATCTTAAGATCGGGTCCGCATCACTTGTTCTTGCAGTAAGGGAAGATGCTCCCTTCCGCTCACCACGCGATCTTCAGGGGAAGCGGGTCGCTACTGAATTTCCTGTCATCTCACGGAATTATTTCCAGGACCTTGGAATCCAGGTCACCCTTGTTCCTGTCGGAGGAGCATGCGAGGCTACTCCATATCTTGGGATTGCAGAGGCCATCATTGATCTCTCGAGTTCGGGGAACACGCTTCGCTCGAACCGCCTGAGGATCATGACGGAAGTCCTCTCCACAAGCACCATGCTCATCGCAAACAGGGAATCCCTCGCATCAAAAGGAAAGAAGATCGAGGAGATCCAGGTTGCGCTTGAGAGCGTGGTCCGGGCACGCGGACAGTGTTACCTGATGATGAACGTGATGCGCACCTGCATCGATGAGGTAACGTCTGTCCTTCCGGGGCTTTCGGGCCCCACGGTTATGGAAGTCGCATCTCGTGATGACATGGTCGCGGTTCATGCAGTGGTTGAAGAAGAGCGGGTATACCAGCTGATCCACCTCCTGAAACAGGCTGGTGCAAGGGATATCCTGGTCATGCCGATCGCCCGTATGATACCCTGATATGCACGTCTTTCCCGCTGTTGACATCCTCAATGGAAAGTGCGTTCAGCTTGTGCAGGGGAAGAGGGACTCGGCAACCTACTTCGGGGATCCCCTTTCGTGTGCGCACCGCTGGCTTGACCTCGGTGCAGAACGCCTCCACGTCGTGAATCTCGACGGTGCGTTTGGAGATTCTTCTGCCAACGCAGAGAGGATCCGGGACCTTATCAGGGATACCGGGGTAGAGATCCAGTTAGGAGGAGGGATACGGTCCTTCCACGATGCTTCATCATGGCTGGAGACGGGGGTCGAGAGGATCATCATCGGGACTCTCGCAACAAGGGACCCCCGGGTACTTTCCCGCCTGAGCGGGGAGTTTGGGAGTGAGAGAATCATGGCAGGAGTCGATGCGAAAGGTGGCGAGATCACCACAGAAGGATGGCAGAAATGTGAGGGTGACTATCTTGTATGGGCAGAACAATTTGAAGATATGGGTGCAGGTTCACTCCTCTTCACGAACGTTGACGTCGAAGGGCTCCAGGAAGGGATCGATCCGGAACCAGTTGCGCGGTTATTGCAACGCATTCACCTGCCGGTCACCGTTGCAGGGGGAGTCTCTTCCGCTGGCGATATCCGGATTCTTAAGGACCTTGGTTCCTTTGGGGTCGTCCTTGGTTCTGCGTTATACAGTGGCAGGATTCACCTGCAGGAAGCCATGGAGGCAGCACAATGAGGCGCGTTCAGAATCAAAGGAAGACCCGTGAAACATCCATCGATATTGTCCTTGACCTTGACAACCCGGAAGGGGGGGAGATCTCGACGGGAATCGCATTTTTTGACCACATGCTCACCTCCATGGCAAAGCATGGCAGGATCGGTCTCTCACTCGTCGCACAGGGTGATCTTGAGATCGATGCCCACCACACCATCGAGGATACGGGGATAGTCCTTGGCCAGGCGATAAAAGAGGCCATTGGCGATGGAAAGGGGATTGCGAGGTTTTCCCACGCCATTGTGCCCATGGATGAATCGCTCGCAACCGTGGCGCTCGATCTTGGTGGGAGAGGGTATCTTGTCTTCAGAGGGTCATTCTCCCATCAGCGGGTCGGCGGGATCGAGCGGGAGATCTTCGAGCATTTCTTCTACAGCCTATGCATCAGGGGGGGGATCACCGCCCACCTTTCCATGGAGGGGAAGAACGACCACCACATGTGCGAAGCCCTCTTCAAAGCCTTCGGTATTGCACTCGGTTCAGCGACACGGATTGGACCCGATTGCGACAATATTCCAAGTATTAAAGGATCATTCTGAATTGGCTGCGATACCAGGATGTGATGATTGAGCCCCTCAAATTCAGGGGCTTATCCTCCTCTCCTCACTTCCTGTTCTAAAACGGATTATCTGCTTTTCCATTGAAGGAAAGCCTTGCCAGGGCCTCCTTTGCGGTAATGCGAACGAAACAATTCTCATCGGCACATGCACGGGTGAGTGGCTCTATTGCCCGGAAATCCCCGATCTTCCCGAGGACCTGGGCTGAAATAAAACGGATATCTCTGTCCTTATCCTCAAGCATTGAAATAAGAGGTCCAACGCTGCGTTGATCTCCCATCTTGCCGAGAGCCCGGGCTGCAGCGATTCTGATCCCTTTATCCTCATCTTTGAGGGTAAGAAGAAGATACTCGACTGCAGGTTGTCCTTTCTTTTCCAGATCTGCAATTAACTGGATGATGTCCGGTCTGGTTCTTTGTGCCAAACACTGCAGCGTTCCTGTCATCAGTGTCCCCCTGAGATAACCCTCTTGCAAGGGCAGAAGAAAATGGATCGGATCACTAAAAATGACTTCGCCAATCACTAATGCACAGCATACTTTAAGGTCGGGTAACGAACAGGAAAGCCAACTAGGAAGAGCCTCGCATCAGCCGGGGATACCGCCAAAAGAAGTGTAAAGCCACCTTGATTGTCTTTTCTGCTGCAGTCTGGTGTGTGAATTTTGGGAGGGGTGGAATTATGCGGATTTCGCCGCCAGTTCCACGTCCTCTTCCTTGATCGTCTTTCTCCCTGCGTGAAGGGCAAGCCTGTTGGCTTCCTTCGTGAGGTTTGAGATGTAATCCTCAGCTTTGGCAACAAGGGCAGCAGCGGCATCGCTGCCTACTCTTTCAGCACCATTTTTCTTGGCAATTCTCACAACTGCAGCAATAGGTAAATCTGCCATATATTTTACCTCAATTCAGAAAATGTATCAGCAAATATTTAAAGATATCGCGAATTCTCCGCAATTTATCCTCCAATAGTGTTTTCCGTGAATCTCCGGCACTATTATACATTACTCCAGAATAAGGCTCCTCTTTCCATTTTTTTCTTAAAAATCTTTTAATTTCTAAAATTAAAAGAGAAAATCAATCTGATTTTCCCAAAAGTGTATCTGCGAGATTGAGAGCATTTGCGTAGTCGGCGTTGGCGCGCGAAGTATCTATAAAGATTCTGTCGATATTCAGGACAGGTGCGCCATGCCCTTGACCCGATCCGAGAAATGTCAATGTCCTGAAGATCAAATTACCGGAGATCCCGTCCGGAGCGATGAGAACAGATGAGACCTTTATAGCATCCTCAATCAGGATCTGGAAATGGCGTGCCCCGGTCAGGCTGGCAACTTTCTCTGCCTGTGCCAGGCTCTCGTCGACACGCGGGTGCCTCCCTGCATCGCCGAGTCGGCCGCCAGAAAGGATGGCAACTTCACCCAAAAGCCCCATTCGGCCGGCAAGTCTCTTCGCATGGCTCACCAGCAACACCTTCTCGTCAACAGTCCACCCTTCATCCACCCCCACCGGCGCCAGGAGGAACCTTATACCGGTTGCCGTCTCCAGGAGCGCAGCTCTCTCGAGGTGATCGACGCCGGCGGTCTTCTTGAGTGTCGAGAGCGTGGAGTTGGATGGGAGCGTGCCCCGGACCGCGGCGGCCAGTTTCCCACGATAGAGATCACCGACCAGTGCGTTCCCCGGCGCGGGATCTTCCCGGTATTTCACCTGATCAATCCCGGAAAGGGTCCCGGGACGACAGTAACAGATAATGCGTGATGCACAGCGTGAGCGGGAGATACTGCGAAGGACTTTCTCATGTTCTTCGTCAATACCAATCCCGATCCACGTCTGGGTCATGAACCATCATCGGAGAAGAGACGCATAATACCGCGTTTATTGAAATCAAACACCTGGGACTTCTGGTCTCCGAGGGCAAGCTGGAGGGTTCTGCTCCTGTTCACAGATCCTACCACGCAGGCGGTCATGCCGACCCGGCCGAAACGCCTGGATACCTCGGAGATGTTTTCAGGGCTGGCTGTGAGAATGAATCCCATCCCTGGGTAAATTCTGACCCATTGCTCGAAAGTCATGTCATTCGCCTGAAGATCGGGGGTTGGGATTTTATCGAGATTGATGCTGGCCCCCTTTTCGCTCACCTCAAGGAGCATTCCGAGCGTACCGATGACACCGGGATTGCTGATATCTTTCCCCGCACTCACAAGGTGATCCCGGCCGAGACTCTCGAGGACACGGATCTGGCTGCGGACCTCATCAGGGCTCTTCATGGTCACCGAATCCCAGTTCAGGGAGCAGGACGGATGTACCCTTCCTTCGAGATCCACAGCCATGACTACGGCATCGCCCACCTGTGCGGTGTGCGAATAGATCACCGAATCCCGCGGGGCGCATCCAAGGATTGCGACGTCGATGACACTGTAGGGCGTGTCCGGGTGCAGGTGTCCGCCGACGATTGGAACTCCGAACTGGAGGGATGCGTCATGCATTCCCGAGATGACCTTCTTCTGGATGGCGGGGTCAGATATCGAGAAGACATCCACCATGGCAACAGGTCGCCCACCCATTGCCGCGATATCATGGATATTCACAAGGACCGCACAGTATCCTGCCCAGTATGGATCTGCCTCCATCAGCCTGCTCCAGATACCGTCAGCCGCAAGAAGGAGGACTTCATCGCCGTGTTCGATCACCGCGGCATCCTCCCCGAACGAAGCCAGGATCCCCGGACTCTCGATCCGGACGGCGTTTACCATCTCTCCGATGGACTGCTTTCTCCGAACCCCTTCGTATTCCCTGACCACCGCAGCAATGGTTGCCGTCGATACACTTGTGAATTCCATAGATACAGAAGAACCGGTTTGTACTATCACATTGGAGCATCATCAGTGATAATTTATTTGATACAGGGTCCAAACAAGAGGCATGGAGTGGGGGGAAAAATACAGGCCAGTTCACCTCGATGAAGTGGTGGGCAACAGCACTGCATTACGCCAGATGCTGGAATGGGCCAGGACCTGGAGCCGTGACAAGAAACCTCTCATCCTCTATGGAAAACCCGGAACAGGAAAAACCTCAAGTGCACATGCTCTCGGCAACGATATGCACTGGGAGATCATCGAGCTGAATGCAAGCGACCAGAGGACAAAGGCAGTCATCGACAGGGTTGCCGGCAGCAGCAGCACCTCCGGGAGCCTGACCGGGGCTTCACGAAGGCTTATCATCATTGACGAGGCCGATAACCTGCACGGGACCGCTGACCGGGGCGGGGCCAGGGCAATTCTCGAACTCCTGAAACGAACCCTCCAGCCAATCATCCTGATCGCAAACGATCTCTATGCTATCCCGGGTGAGATCCGGTCCCGCTGTGAGGGCATTCAGTTCAAAGCACTCCCTGCCCGTTCCATTGCACCCCGTCTCCGGTACATCTGTGCTGCAGAGAAGATAGCCTGCGCCGACGAAGCCATCCGCAACATCGCAGAGATGGCACGCGGCGATATGAGGGCGGCAGTTAATATACTGTATGCATCCGCAAGCGGGAGAGACAGGATTGGAGACGAGATCCTGCCATCCCGGAAGGACGAACGATCATCCATTTTTGACCTAATACTGGCAATATATGGCAGGATGCCGGCCGAGACCCTCCTCTCGATAGCCTATGTGGTCGATGAACCACCCGAGACACTGCTGCAATGGATAGAAGCAAACCTTGGGGGGATCGAGGACCCGGATGCACTTCGATCGGCATATGAGTCCCTGTCCAGGTCTGATGAGTATCTTGGATTCACCTATCGGCAGCAGTATCACGTCCTGTGGCGTTATGCCACTGCCCTTATGGTGCTGGGGGTGGCCGGAGTCGCTGGCGGCAAGGGGATTCATTCCCGGATCTCGGCCCCCGAACGCTGGAGAAGGATCTCAACCTACCAGAAGCAGAAATCGGTGAGGGCTTCCATGGTCAGGAAAGTATCGTCGTCTCTGCACATGCCCCAGCGGACCCTCAAAGAGACCTACATGTCTCCCCTCGCCATGGTGATCGACCGTGATCCGCTCAGTTATGCCAGGGAATTTTCTCTTGATAGCGACGAGCTCGATCTCTTTCTCCATGACCGCAGCCGGGCTGTATCCGTATCAAAAATTCTCGCCATGGAGGAGAAGGAGAGAGAGACCCGCAGGGAGAAAGAAACAGCCGCGAAAACAAAACGAAAGGCTGACGGGACAGGCGGGCAGCAGGAGATCATCCAGGAGAAAAAGGATCAGCCATCACCAGATTCCGGCCGGGAAAAGTCATCGCCGGTGAATCAGAAGACGCTCTTTGAAGGCTTCTGACTCCTGTGATAGCGGTGCAATATAATTCCGCAGTCGATCAGCTCTCCTCCATCTCGATATCCTTCAAACCCAAGATGATACACGAGGAGGTCACAATCCACCTGGCTCGCGAGGTTGATAAGGGGAGGAATCATCTCTTCATGAGGGCGTATCGAATAGATGAGATCAACATCCCGGAACCGGGCGGTATCCGGAGAGAAGATATCGTCCTGCACGATTCGAATCCCCGGGACAGGAGGCACCTTCCGGGAATCGGTGCAGAATACGGGGATCCCGCATGCATGGATCAGGACCGCTGCATCCGGATTCTCTCCCACACCCACCTCCGCAACATTTCCATAGTTTCGCGATATAAATGCCGCAATACACCGCTCAATATGTTTAAGCCCCGCCATCCCAGATATAGTGAGAGATGGACCTGCTTATTTTTTGGGATGAAGCGGCCCCGACGGGGATACAATCTGTGTTTTCCAGGGATCTTGAATCCCTCCTCCCCATCACACCCCGGGTTTGTGACAGCCACGTCGTTGTGAACGGGTTTATTCCATCCCGCAGGCAAACCAATGCCACTGCACTCATTGACTCCCTGGACCTCTCCAAGAAACGTTCCGGAAGGAAGGATCTCATCCTCCTCGTTGTCTCTGATGATCTCTGCAGGACTGGCGACGAGTACCTCTTTGGCCTCTCCCGCCCCTCCACAGGGAATGCCGTGGTGTCCACAGCCCGGCTGGATAACGAATTTTACGGGCAACCTGCATGCGACGAAGATCTCATTGATCGACTGGTGAAAGAGTCTGCCCACGAGGTGGGTCATCTCCTCGGTCTTGCACATTGCCGGAATCCCGAATGTATCATGTACAATCCCCTCCTCCTCGAGGATATCAGCCGCCAGAAACGATGGTTCTGCCCAAAATGCCAGGAGAATCTCAACTCTTTTGAATGAAATAGAACGATATTGACTGAGTCGTGGGAACTCCCCCTCCTGGATTCATACCAGTGGAAGCAGGTGCGGAAAAGGGGAGCACTGCGAATAATTCTTTTTAAATCCAACTAATTCCGGCGGATACGCAGGAAAAGAGAAGAGACACGAAAGAAACAATCAGGATTTGGTTGTGCGGAGTTTCCGGAGATGAAAAAGAGGGGGGATCAGCCGAACAGGGCACCGAGCCCTGCCATGCCGCTCTCTTCCTCTTCCTTCTTCTCTTCCTTGCTCGGCTCTGCAGCAGCGGCAGCAGCCGGGGCGGCTGCTCCGGCGGCGGGTGCAGCGACGGCGGCAACCGCAACAGGGGCTGCTGCAGCCTTGCTGATTGCCTCCTCGATGTTGATTCCTTCGAGGGCAGCGACCATAGCCTTTATACGGGCTTCGTCAACGGCGATACCAGCAGCAGTCAGGACTGCTTTTACATTCTCTTCCTTGACTCCTTTTCCTGCCTTGTGCAGGAGAAGGGCAGCGTAGATATACTCCATTCTCATTACCTCGTTTCAGTTTCCCTTATTTACCCCCAACCATGCTCTGGAGGGCGTAACTTTCTCGATAGGCTTTTCCAATAATCGCATCGATGACGTCTTTTGCATAGACATCTGCTTCGATTGCCAGTCCACGGGCTTCCCTGGCCGCTTTCTCCACCAGCGGGATCGCGGTATCCTTCGTGAAGACCACCGCATTGACCGAGAGGTTAAAGGCCTGCGATGCCGCCAGGGTCATCTGGCTGTAGATCAGGTTCTCGTCGATCGCAAGTACAGAAGGTTCATACACGTCGCCCTCGAAGAGTGCAGCCTGCAGTATCAGCCCGACATCCATCGGCTTGATACCAAGCTTGGCGAGGACATCAGCAAGTTTCGGGCTGATCGTCGCTCCTTTCTTGACGACTGTTCTGGTCTCCCGTATCTTGACCTTTCCAGCCTCGATAGCGGCAGGGATTCCTGCCTGCTGCAGTTCCCCGACAATGGGGCCCGGTTTGAAGCTTGTAGGCCCTTTCTCGACAACAATGTCCTCCGGGGCGGTCTCGCCGGGCTTTGCAGCCATCTTGGTCTTGGTCTTCTCGAGTGTCTTGTAGAGCCTGAACGGATTTTCGTTCGTGAAGATAAGCGCGGAATGCCCTGAGAGATGCCCGGCAAGCTCTGAATGCGGACCTCCCATCTCATCGAACGCATGACGGATGAGAGTGTTCCGGGTCATCTTGATCTTCGCCGTGGACTTCAGGTTCCGGCGGATCTGCTGGAGCTGGCTGGCGGGGATGCCATACATGTCAACCAGGCCCACGAGGGAATATTTCCCTGCATCGGCCTTGATCTCGTCGACCTCTCTCTTCTTCCACGGGGGAAGATGATGGGTATACAGTGCCATCTATACCAGCCTCTGCGCCGGCCCCATGGTCGTCTTGACGTAGACAGACCTGATATTCATGGGGCCCTGTTCCAGCACGGACTCGATCCTTTTGAGCACAGCGTCGATATTGTCGGCGATCTGCTCCGGGGCCATCCCGGAGGATCCCACCTTGACATGGAACGTTTTCCTGTCCTTCGTGCGTATCTTCACCGAATTGCGGAGACGTTCAACCATTGGCTTGATATCGGTCCCTGATGGCACAGGAGTGGGCATCCTACCCCTTGGTCCTAACCGTGGACCAAGAAAACGTCCCACCTGCGGCATGACGCTTGTGTCGGCGAGGAAGAATCGGTATGTGCTGGCCACAGTCCGGGCCTCCCTTGGAGCCCCTCCCAGCCTCTCGATCTCTTCCGGTCCGATGACAAGGTCCACGCCTGCTTCCCTGGCCTGGGTGATGATATCGCCCTTGCCGAGGACGGCGATGCCGACCTTTTTACCTGTACCATGGGGAAGGAGTATCGTCTCATCAATACGATTTTTGGGCTGCGCCATGTCGATATTCTTGAGATTGACGGTAATATCTACGCTCTCAGAGAATTTTCTTTCAGGCGCTTTTTCGATGGCCGTCTTCACGGCATCAATTATCTTTGCCCTTTCAACCATCTATTTCCTCCATAGTTCGCGACCATACTGATCTTCTATGGTTCTCTCTCGTCTATTCCACGAGGAGCTTGTCGTAGGTTCCAGCGTCGATAGCAGAAAGCGCCTCCTTGGGCTTCTTTCCATCGACGGTGACACCCATACTCACACAGGTTCCCACTACTTCCTTGACCCCGTGCTTGAGATCATAGGAGAGCATATCCCCTGCCTTCATACGGGCAATCCTGACAGCGGCCTCGATAGGCAGGTTGCCAACATCCTTGATGTTGGGCTCCGAAGATCCCTTCTCGACTCCGACCTCCTTCTTGATGAGGGCGGATGTGGGCGGAATACCCACTGTCACCGTGAAGTTCTTCTTGTCATCGACCTCGACCTTCACAGGGACCTGCATGCCGTTGAAGCTGCCGGTCTTCTGGTTGATCTCGTCGACGACTGCCTTCACGTTGATGCCGAGAGGTCCCAGGGCTGGACCCAGGGGTGGACCCGCGGTTGCCTTGCCTCCAGGTACTAATACCTCGACCACTTCTGCCATAGCTGTATCACCATGCTGTCCCTGACGGGACCCAGCGTGGGTAAATAAGGTTGACCCCGGTTTACTTAAAGGTATACGTGGATCAGGGAGGAGAAAAAAATGGGTTAACTTCCTTCGCCCTTGTCGACAACGCGGACATTGTCTCCCCTCACCGTGATGGGGATGGGAAGCACGCTCTCGTACAGCTCCACGGTAATCTCTTCTTTTCCCGTGTCGATCCGCTTCACGACCGCTTTCTCTCCCTTGAACGGCCCGGCAATCATCTCGACGATCGTACCTTCCGAGATGCCACTCACAATAGGCTTTGGTACGAGGAAATGGCCGACTTCAGAGAGCGATGTCTCTCCCCGGACCACCGTGCGCGCATGGGCAACCTTCTCCACCAGCTGCTCAATGCGGGGAAGGCTCTCGGGAGTCTCGACAAGAACGTATCCTTTGAGTTCATCCGGGACGATGATGGCTACCACCTGGATGTCGGTCGCACCCGTCTCGATGGCCTTCTTGATGTTGTCAGCAACCGTCCGTTCCTGCTTGGACGTAGTTTTGATGGCAAAAATACGGTTGGATTGCTCTTCCATATCCATCATGGGAGCAGGAGCATCAGCTCGTATATCACAAATCCGATGAGGCCTACGATGAGAACCCCCGCGGCGGCTACCAGTGCAATCTTCTGGAACTCCTCACGCTTCGGGGTTCTTGCAAGTTTGAGGATACGCCAGTATTTCCTGAAGAGTTCCTCGTTGATATTGAATTTCAGATCCGGCTTGGCAATTTCCATACTACTCACTTCAAAAAGTCGATCTCAAATTGCTTCTGGACTTTTGGGGTAATTTTTTCATTCCTACCATATATTTGTGGCGACCGAACCCCTGTCACCACCAGCATTGTGCGCATTTTATTCTGCATATTGGGGTCTATCTGGGCTCCCCAGATGATCCGCGCATCAGGAGCTATCCGGTTGTAGACTTCCTGGAGGACCCCTTCGGCTTCCTCCATGGTCATGTCCGGCCCGCCGATCACGTTGACGAGGGCTGCATTCGCACCAGAGATATCCACGTCGAGAAGGGGAGATCGTATGGCCTTCTTGACAGAGTCTGCGGCTTTCTCTTCGCTCTCGCTCTCACCCACGCCGATCATGGCTACCCCTCCGCGCTCCATGACAGTCCGGACATCTGCAAAGTCGAGGTTGACAAGGCCTGGCAGGGTGATCAGTTCCGTGATGCCCTTCACCGCCCTCATCAGGACTTCGTCGGCGACCTTGAACGCGGCATACAGGGGAAGTTTGGGGACGACCTCGAGGAGACGGTCATTCGGGACGACGATGACCGTGTCTGCCACATCCCTGAGCCGTTCGAGCCCGGCCTCGGCATTCTCCATCCGGATCACCCCTTCGGCAGTAAAGGGAAGGGTTACGACACCGATGGTGAGAGCCCCTTCTTCGCGTGCTGACTTCGCGACAATGGGTGCAGCGCCGGTTCCTGTCCCTCCACCAAGGCCGACGGTGATGAAGACCATGTCGCAGCCGCTGACCGCCCGCTTGATCTCCTGCTCGTTTTCCAGGGCGGCTTCCTCGCCTATCTGCGGGATCGACCCTGCACCGAGGCCTCGTGTCCTCTGCCTGCCGATGAGGATGCGATGATCTGCCACAGTCCGGGAGAGATGCTGGGCATCGGTGTTGATTGCCACGAGGCGTGCGCCGTGGATCCCTTCTTCCTTCATGCGGGTGATGGTATTCGAGCCGCTTCCACCGCACCCAATCACGGCGATCTCCGTTTTTAGTTCATTGAGAATCTGGTCAAGATCCTCGTTATTCTTCTGGTTTTCCGGTGAGTCAGTACTCACCCTGGTCAGCGCTTCCTCGACGATAGACCTCATACAAATTTCTCCAGTCCCGGAATGTGAATTCGAATTTCGCTGCTGGTCTGGACCATATCAGGGGTGATCTCCAGATTCCCGATATGTACAGTGCTACCATTCATCAGCGTACCGTACAATGGTCCCGGGGGAATGCCGAGATCGCGAGCCCTTTCGGGGTCAAATCTGCGCCTGCTGATGGTAAGGCAGTCACCCGTAACGAACGTAATTTCCCCTCTACGTATGATGTTTACGCATAAGCTTATTAAATCATGCAGTACAAATCGATGGATTTCACCTATGGTGATAAAAGAAGGCCAAATTGGCTTTTTCCGTGTTGAGAGTCTGGCCAGCGGAAGCGTTTCAAGCCCCTCCATAAATTCGCGTGAGTTGCATCTGAATGCTTCTTCAAGGAGCACCGGATCCATGTCGATCTGAACAGGATTCCCGTCGGGACACTGGCCCTGCAATGTTACCGTGGATCCGGGGAGAATCTGCTCTGCAAGAGACAGGATATTCCTGTACGTGTTCCAGGAGAGTCCCCCAAAATGTGTCAGGTCACCTTCTGAAAGAACAGGAATACCATTCGCACTGAGAAGTGCATCGAGATTTGTAAGGTCTTTTCCAGGGATGGCTTTCCTGTCAACGTACGCAGCAACCGCACCGGTCTTCTCCCGCATCTGCCGGATCATGGCATCATCCAGGGATGGTATATGCCTTGTGTGGGCAATATGCCCGAATGCACCCTGGCTTTTGAGGGCAATCTGGGTCTGCCGGGCAGCATAGTGTGTCCCTCCGAACCCTATCAGAGGGATGCAATCTTCCGGGTCAGCAGAGAGGAGACTTCGTGCCACAGCCCTCCCGGCTGAAGCGTCCCTCCATTCCTTCTCCGTACTTCCGATCTCGACAAAGAGGGATGGAATGGAGAGTTCTGAAGGGCCATGGTGTGTGATCTCGTATGCAGCCCGGTACCCTGGCGGTTTATTTGCATGAAGTCCCCTGAGGATCGCATGCATCCATCCGGGTGCAGCGGGTGGAAGGGAGCGTTCACACCCTCCAAAATCCGCAGTCGTAATATTTCCCGTCACATGCACGGTGAGAACCGGGACCGGGTTGACAGAAGAGTGCCGGGAGAGGAAGAGGATCAGGTCGGCATCTTTTTTGAGGTCGATATGATCCTGGTATATCAGGCGGTCTTTTTCGCAAAAGTGGACCAATTCATGACGCTCGAGGGGGTAGGGATCATGAGGTACGCCAAGGAGATCATCAAGTGCTGCATGAATCGTTGATCCGCCGGGATCCTGCTGGGAACTGATGAGTGCAATCTTCATCTCAAATCAATGTTTCGTGATAATCATGTGAGGTATTCGTGTAAATCAACACCTCTGATTCTATCATGCCTTGATTTCAGGTCAGAGAGATCAGCTGTTGATCAAGCATGATGCAATGCAAGGTGGTGATCAGCCTTTGTCGAGAAAACCTGGATCAATAACATCCAGACTGACAAAGATATTATAAACGATAATGGGAGAACATCTTGACTCAAAAGGAGTTATGAGAATGTCAACAACACGAACAGTCCTTCTTGTCTTCCTGGTTGTTGCGGTCTGTATCGGGATACTCCCTGCAACTGCCCAGCCCCCGATTGGAGGAGACCGTGCCTGGTATGCAGTTCACTGTAATGTTGACGGTGCAAGCGTATCCTTCGATGGCCAGTACAAAGGTGACATCCAGGGAGGCGTCCTCTACGTGGAAGCGTATACCACCGGGACACCCTACAGTACGTATACCGTCTCAAAGAGTGGATATACCACGTTCAGCGATTCGGTTGACGGAGTGCCAGGCAAGGGAGAGACCTTTGATCTCTATGCCACGCTCAACCCGACCGAACCGACCCAGTCACCCATAATAGGCGGCGATATCGGGTGGTACACAGTGCACTCCAATGTTGACGGTGCGGCCGTGATGTTTGACAACACCTACCAGGGTGTCATCACCAACGGCATTCTGAGCGTGCAGGTTTATACTACCGGGACCCCTTACCGAACTTACACTGTCACCAAGGACGGATACCTGCCATTTACGGCTCCTGTGACAAGTTACCCTGCCAAGGGGCAGACCGTCGATCTTTACGCAACCCTGAACCCCGCACCCACGCCAGTGCCAACAAAATCACCCATTTCACCGGGTATTGTACTTGTTGGGCTTGCATTTGCGGGGCTTCTCCTGGTCTCCAGGAAACTTTAACCTCGTTTTTTAAGGCTCCCAAGCCGGGCTCACAGGTATCCCGCTTCGTGACTATCAGAGTCCTACGGTGGCATCCAGCCTGCCGGATTGAGAGCCCCTGGGTAACCCTTCTTCCGCCCGAAACCCTTCCCGGACCCATCGCTGTGCTATCTGCGAGTTTGACAGAAGAATTTACCCTAAAGTCACTGGTAACAATGTTCAATAGAAAATGTTACCTACAGCGAGTTTAAAGTGAACAATTTACCAATAATTACTCCATGGACGAAGAGAAGATCAGGAAAGCTTTCGAAGCTGAAGGGATCGAGAAAGAGATCAAGTGCCCCCAGGCGTTTGCAATCGCTGAAAAATACAAGGTTGCCAAGCTCGACATTGCCAGATACTGCAATACCCACGGGGTAAAAATTCGCGCCTGCCAGTTAGGCTGCTTCAAATGACGGTTTTTCTCCGCACGGTTCCAGTCGAAGAGGCGATCCGGGTCGGCTGCAGTATTGCGGTTCCTCCCGGGGAGGAGACCAGTCCGCTTGCGGATGCCGTGGGCAGGGTGCTCGCACGCGATATTATCGCCGATGTCGATATCCCGGGTTTCGACCGGTCTGTCGTCGACGGGTATGCAATCAGGGCTTCAGATACGGTTGGAGCAGGTGAGGCGATCCCTGCCATCCTCACGCTTGCAGGGACGGTGAAGATGGGCTATCCCCTCGAAATCTCGCTTTCCGATGGAGAATGTGCGTATATTCCCACGGGCGGAGAACTCCCGGGTGGCGCCGACGCTGTCGTCATGATCGAGCACTCGGAAGCGATCGATGATCAGGTGCTGGTGAAACGCCCTGTCGCCAGCGGTGAGAACCTCATCCACAGGGGAGAAGACTTCGGGAAGGGAAAATCTGCCATCATGAAGGGCAGGAGGCTCTCCCCTCCCGACATCGGGGTCCTTGCAGCGGTCGGCTGCAGCGTCGTACCGGTCTACACGATACCACGAATCGGGGTGATCTCGACAGGAAACGAGCTTATCCCTGTCAAGGATTCCCCTTCTGGAAGCCAGATACGGGACAGCAACAGCGTGATGCTTGGAGCATACCTTCGTGCCGCAGGGTGCGAGGCTTGTCTTTACGGTATTGTAAAGGATGAACGCGACACCCTTAGGGAGATCCTTCACCGGGCACTCGATGAGAATGATGCAGTCATTCTTTCCGGGGGCAGTTCAAAGGACGAACGGGACCTCTGCGCTGAACTGATCGCGGAATCCGGGGAAGTCCTTGTTCATGGAGTGGCGATCGCTCCCGGGAAACCGACCATCATAGGAAGAGCGAAGGGAAAACCTGTGCTCGGACTGCCCGGGCACCCTGCATCCGCACTCGTCGTGCTCGACCGGATAGGCCGTCCTCTCATTGCTGCGATGTCCGGCGAGATCCGCCGGCATGAATGCACGAGGACCGCGGTTCTTGCCCAAAATATCCCGTCCACCAGGGGACGCGAGGATTATATCCGGGTAAGGCTGGATGGAAAGTCCGCCATCCCTCTCTTTGGCAAATCCGGCCTCCTGAATACCCTCGTGCAGAGTGACGGGATACTCAGGATCCCGGCCGGGAGCGAGGGGCTCGAGAAAGGGGCCGAGGTCGAAGTGATACTGTGGTGAAACGCTACCTCTCAGTCATACCACTCGAGGAAGCTCTCACTTTTTTGAAACACATCCCGATACCCCTTTGTGTCGATACGGTTCCCATTGAGGAATCTTCCGGGAGGATCACTGCCAGCCCCGTGTTTGCAACGTATTCAGTCCCTGAGGTCCATCTCGCTGCGATGGACGGCATCGCGATCAGGAGCGAGGATACGATTGGCGCAAGCGAACAGTCGCCCATACGACTCCAGGATGCACGACGTGTCAATACCGGGAACGTGGTCCCCCCAGAATACGATGCCGTCATCATGATCGAGGATGTCTGGGTTGACGGTGAGACTTTTACCATACGCAAACCCGCAAGCCCCTGGCAGCATGTCCGGCCCGCTGGCGAGGATATCGCCGAATCGGAGATGATTCTTCCCTCGCTGCACCGTATCAGGCCATCGGATATCGGAGCGCTGGCAGCGTACGGTATTACAGAGATTCCCGTTTTTGGTTTCCGTGCAGGACTCATACCCACAGGGAGCGAACTTGTCGCACCTGGTATAAGGCCCGGACCTGGCCAGGTGGTGGAGAGCAACACGAGAATGGCCGCATCCTGGCTCTCGGCTCTTGGCGGGACCTGCACCCGGTATCCGCTCACCCCTGATCGATCGGACGTGATTAGGGACGTGCTTGCAAAGGCAGCCGGCGAGAATGACCTTGTCATCATCTCTGCCGGCTCTTCCGCGGGAACAAAGGATTATACTGCGGATGTGATCGCAGGACTCGGGGAGGTTCTTGTTCACGGTGTCGCGATCAAACCGGGTAAACCGGTAATCATCGGGAAATTGGGGAAGATCCCGGTGATAGGATTGCCCGGGTATCCCCTCTCCGCACTCACGGTCTTAAGAGAGCTTGTCACGCCGCTGGTCCGTTTTTCTGGAATCCCTGTTCCCGAACCGGGCATCATCCCGGCCCGGCTCACCTCAACGCTCCACTCGGATGCGGGAACCGACGAGTTTGTCCTCCTTTCTGCCGGTCGCATCGGTTCATCGTGGGTGGCAACTCCCCTATCACGGGGTGCAGGTATTCAGATGAGCGCTGTTCGGTCAAACGCGTATCTCCGAATCATCTCTCCCCTTGAAGGGTACGAGGCGGGAGAGAACGTGCTCATCAGTCTCACCGTGACCGATCACGAGGCAGAGGAGGCCATTCTTGTCACGGGGAGCCATGACCCGGTCCTCGATCACCTCTCGGAACTGGTCCGGCACGAACGCGTGGATCTCCATTCAAGCCACGTCGGCAGTATGGGCGGTCTGATCGCCTTGAAGCGGAACGACTGCCACGCGGCACCGGTTCACCTCCTCGCGCCCAATGGTGACTACAACATCCCATTCCTTGAAAAATACCTGCCCAGGCAGGAGATTGACCTTGTCTGTGTTGCCGGCAGAGAACAGGGTATCGTCTCCCGCGAGGGGCTCTCGATTGACGATCTTCCGGGACGATCGTTCATCAACCGGCAGAAGGGCTCGGGCACCAGGGTGCTTCTCGATCATGAACTGCATCTTCGTGGCATCCCGAAAGAGGATATCCCGGGGTACGAACGAGAGGCGACCACCCACATAGGGGTTGCGCTTGCAGTCAAAACGGGCGAGGCGGAGGCAGGTTTATGCGTGTATTCTGCGGCAAGGGCACTGGGTCTCCCCTTCGTACCGGTAGCAAAAGAGCGATACGAGATCGCAATCCGGCGGGAGCACATGGAAGATTCCCGGATCTCCGCACTCCTTGGGGCTATCAGGTCACCCCGGTTCAGGGAGATTCTGAGAGAACTCGGCGGGTACGACGACTCGATCACCGGCGTGCTGCGTCAAGTGCCCTGAGCGCTGCATCTGCCGGTGTGGTGCAGGGCTCGACTCCCCCTATATCCCAGGACCGGTATCCGAACACAGGCTTCCCGGTTTTCAGCGCGATGGCTATCTCGGAGAGTGTGCCATGTGCTCCTCCGACGGCCACCACGGAATCGGCACTCTCCACGACTACGATGTTCCGGGCGTGGGAAAGCCCTGTCCTGACCTGGACAGTGAGATGGGGATTTCCGCTCCCCGTGTGCGGAAGGATACCAACGGTGATCCCGCCTTTTTTCTTCGCACCCCTGCACGAAGCCTCCATAACTCCCCCGAGTCCTCCGGAGATGAGAATCGCGCCATGTTCCGCAAGGATACCCCCGATCTCCTCTGCCGCCCTGATCTCGCCATCAGTCGCGGATGAGGGGCCTATGACTGCAATCTGGATACAGGAACCAGCACCGGTCATACCGGACCGCCTGCAGGGTTGAACGCGAGAAGGCGGGGGACCGTCATCTCCTCGATTGCATATCTCGGCCCTTCCCTTCCAAGACCGGAGCCCTTGACTCCCCCGTATGGCATGTGATCCACCCGGAACGTCGGGATGTCGTTCATCTGGACTCCTCCAAACTCTGCACGTTTGTGGGCTCTCATGATCCTGCCGATATCCTGGGTGAAGATTCCAATCTGTAATCCGTAGGCAACCCCGTTGGCCATCCCGAGCGCATCCTCGAACCTGTCGTATGGTGTGAGGGTGATGACAGGAGCGAAGATCTCCTCGCAGTTGACCCGCATCTCCTGTGTGGTCCCGGCAAGGATCGTGGGTGCAAAAAGGTTCCCTTCAGCGGTTCCGCCCACCAGCACTTGTGCACCCCCGGCGACAGCCTCTTGAACAACAGTGAGTGCCCGTCGTGCCGCCTCCGCCGTGATCATCGGGCCGATAAAGGTCTGCTCGTCACGGGGATCGCCGGCTTTCAGGGCTTTTGCTCCAGTGCACAGTGCCCTGCATGCCTCTTCGTAAATATCCTGGTGGAGGCAGACCCGCTGGACAGAGATGCATACCTGGCCGGCGTTGATAAAACCCCCGGTGAGTATTCTGGATATTGCATATGGGAGATTGGCATCGTCATGGACGATGACCGGTGCGCTCCCGCCAAGTTCGAGTGCAACAGGTTTTCGTCCCGCGGTGTTCCGAAGCTTCCATCCGGCATCGGGGCTGCCTGTGAAGGAGACGAATGCGATGCGCGGATCTGCCGCAATCCTTCCCGCGGTCTCCCCGGGAGAGGGAAGCACCCCCAGCGCCTCCTTTGGAAAGCCTGCAGACAGGAGCATCTTTCCCAGCAGGAGTGCAGATACCGGCGTTGCAGATGCAGGTTTCAGGAGAATGGAATTACCCGCTGCTACTGCCGGGCCAAGTTTATGGCAGGCGAGGTTGAGAGGAAAATTGAACGGGACGATCCCAAGTACTACCCCGATTGGCATCCGCCTGGTAATGGCAAAACGCCCCTCGTTTCCGGGTGTCCAGTCGAGAGGGATGACCTCGCCCCCGATTCTCTTTGCCTCCTCAGCAGAGACCCGGAGAGTCTCAGCCGCCCGGATCACCTCCTGCCTGGCAAAAGTGATGGTCTTTCCCCCTTCCATGACCATCTGGACCGCAAGCTCCTCGGCCCGGGCTTCGACATCCGTTGCGAGGCGGGAGAGGATTCGGTACCGTTCAAACGATGAGAGGTGTCGTGTGAGTGAGAAACCCCGTTCAGCGGATCGTATGGCGTCCTCCCAGTCAGAATCAGTTGCCAGATGAACCCGGGCAACCAGTTCACCGTTCCAGGGGAACCGGACATCAAGGATCTCCCCGCCATAGCGTTCTTCTCCCCCCACGATGCATCCGTATTCCGGCACTTCCTTACGGTTCTTCTCAGGCATGATCGTTCTCTCTCCCCAATGTGAATCCCCGTGAGAGAAATAGTTCTCGTATCTTTTCCTCGTGCAGGGTGTGCCGGAAAAAACAAGCACTCCATAACCGGTAAGAGAACACGACCAGTCATGCGGAGTCCGGTCGGAAATCCATGTGATTTTTATAGGATCCTCTCTCACCTAAGAGCGTGGTGGAATATTCCATGACAGATCGTTTTATTCTCTGAACCGGATGCGGGGATACTGCTCTGCAGGGCTTTTGGGGCGGTTCCCGAAGGGAGAAATTACATTCACGGACCCGGCATCCAGTTTCAACATTCTCCGGATGGTTCCCCAAACTTCTTTGAAACGCACGCACAATATTACAGGACTGTATGGCTCTCCATGGAGCGGGGAGCATGGAACAGGGGATTTATGTGAAGGCCGTCAGCAGCAGTTACCAGGCGAGGGAGATCGAACATTCAGTCCAGGAATACTGGAACGAAGGGAATATCTTTGAAAAAGTCCGCACTCTCCGGGACGGGGGAGAGGACTTCTTTTTTGTCGATGGCCCCCCCTACACGACGGGACATATCCACCTCGGTACTGCATGGAACAAGATCATCAAGGACTGCATACTCCGCTACCAGCGAATGCTGGGAAAGAATGTGATCGCACGGGCAGGCTATGATATGCACGGCCTTCCTATCGAGGTCCGTGTGGAGCAGAACCTTGGATTCTCCTCAAAAAAGGATATTGAACGCTTTGGCATCGGCCAGTTTATTGATCACTGCAGGACATTTGCTGCAACCAACAAGGATATCATGAGCGAGCAGTTCAAGCGCCTCGGTGTATGGATGGACTTTGATGATCCTTACCAGACGATGCACCCCGGTTACATCGAGGCTGCCTGGTGGACGCTCAAGCGTGCCGAGGAAGAAGGGATGCTGGAGAAGGGATTCCGGGTGGTGAACTGGTGCCCGCGCTGCGCAACCGCGATTGCGGATGCCGAGGTCGAATACTGGGATGAGCGTGACCCTTCAATCTTCGTAAAATTTCCACTCGCTGGGGAAGATGGGGGCTACCTGGTCATATGGACCACCACTCCATGGACACTCCCCGCGAACGTTGCTGTTGCCGTTCACCCTGAATTTTCTTACGCCCGTGTGGAAGTGATAAAGGACGGAAAAAAGGAGATCCTCTGGATCGCAGAAGACCTGGTTGAACCGGTCCTGAAGAAAGGACGGTACAAGGATTATACCGTTACAGGGACCCGAAAGGGCAGGGAACTGTGCGGCCTGACCTACCATTCCCCGCTTCGCACCCAGGTGCCCCTGCAGGAGGAGATCCCACACAGGGTGGTCACTGCAGATTTCGTCGCCATGGAGAACACAGGGATGGTGCATATCGCCCCGGGACACGGGTGGGACGACTATATACTTGGATGTGCGGAGGGGCTGCCGATCCTCTGCCCTGTCGATATCGAGGGCCGATTCACTGAGGAGGGTGGAAGATTTTCTTCGATGTACGTCAAGGAGGCCGACCCCCTCGTCATGGAAGAACTCGGCGACCACCTGCTTGCCAGGGACCAGGTAGTCCACAGGTACGGGCACTGCTGGCGTTGCAAGAATCCCATCATCTTCAGGGCGACCTCGCAGTGGTTCCTGAAAGCCTCTGACCTGAAGGACCGGATGCTCGAAGAGGTTGCCAAGGTAACGTGGTACCCTGAATGGGCCGGCAGTGCACGGTTCTATGACTGGATCAAGGAGGCCCGTGACTGGTGCATATCGCGCCAGCGTTACTGGGGGATCCCCATTCCCATCTGGGTGTGCACGGTGTGCGGAAAGCACAGGGTGATCGGAACCATACAGGAACTCGAGGAGGCGAGCGGAGCGCCGCTTGAGGATCCACACAGGCCATGGGTCGATGGTGTCACCATCCCCTGCCCGTGTGGCGGGTCGATGCACAGGGTCGAGGATATCTTTGATGTGTGGTTCGATTCGGCGGTGGCCTCCTGGGCAACACTCTGGTTCCCGTCGAAGAAAGAAGCAATGGAGAGGTTATGGCCTGCCGACTTTATCACCGAGGGGCAGGACCAGACCAGGGGCTGGTTCTACAGCCAGCTCGGGGCCAGTACGATCGCATTCGGCAGGGCACCCTACCGGAGTGTGCTCATGCACGGGTTTGCGCTTGATGCTGACGGCAGAAAGATGAGCAAGAGCCTGGGGAACGTGGTCACACCTGAAGAAGTGATCGATGCCCATGGCGTGGATGTCCTCCGCCTCTATGTCCTCTCCCAGAATGCTCCGTGGGATGATCTCAGGTTCAACTGGGACGGCGTGAAGAATGTCCAGCGGGCGTTAAACATCCTCTGGAACGTCTACCGGTTCCCCCTCCCCTATATGATCATGGATACATTCACCCCTGAAGCCTGCATGGGATCATGGGGAGGCTCCTATGTCGCCAGGGAATACTCCACGCTCTCACCGGAGGACCGATGGGTCATCTCCCGGGTGAACACCCTTGCACGACAGGTAAGCGGGGACCTGACCGAATGCCAGCTCCACAGAGCTTCAAGGAGCATCATATCGTTCATTTTAGAAGATCTCTCGCGCTGGTACGTCCAGTTGATCCGGGAGAGGATGTGGCTCGAGGGCGAGGCACCAGAAAAGACCCGTGCCTATGAGACCATGTACTATACGCTTCGCACCCTGCTCGCAGTCGCATCCCCATTCATCCCCCACATCACCGAGGCGATGTACCGGAACCTACGCCTTGACGGCGATCCAGAGAGCGTCCACATGCTTGAATGGCACGCCGGAGATGTCCGGCTCTGTGACGAATCGCTCGAGCAAGCCATGAATACCGTCAAGTCATTTGACGAGGCCCAGGCATTTGCCCGCCAGGCAGGAAAGCGGAAACTCCGCTGGCCTGTCGGGGAATGTGTGGTTGTTGCTGATACCAGGGACGTTTCGGATGCGATCACGAACCTCAATTACATCTGCCGGGACCGGGCGAATGCACGCGCCGTCAGGGCGATCTGCGGCCACTGGGACAGGATAGGGTGGAGAGCAGAACCGGTGATGAAGGCCCTCGGCCCGGCTTTCGGCAAGAAAGCGCCGGCTGTCCGTGATCTCATCCTGCATGCAGATGCAAATGCCATGAAAGCGTGCCTTGACACCGGAGAACCATACTCTGTCGGTGAGGGGAACGAGACGTTCAGGATAACCGGGGATCATGTCAACTTTGCAGAGCACCTCCCTGAAAGTATCTTTTCGGCTCCAATGCAGGGAGGGACAGTGTATGTGGACACCACACTTACCCCGGATCTTGAGGCAGAGGGGTTCGCGAGGGAGGTTATCAGGAGGTTCCAGGAGATGCGGAGGCAGCTCGATCTCCTCGTCGAAGATTTCGTGGATGCAGATGCCTGCATAAAAGATGCGAGGATCTGCAGGATGGTTGCAGAGTCATGGAAGGACGGGATCAAGGAGGAGATTCGCGCCCGGACGCTCACTATTCACGGAGAGGATTGCACCACAGGTACTTCTTACTCACTCGTGAAAGAATGGGATGTCGAGGGCGTGACCATGACCCTCTCCATCTCAAGGGCTCACAAGGAGTGACGAGAGGAGTGCCCTTCCTTCCGGTGAGGCAAAGACCGGGAGGTTTCGGTCGATTATCACCTCGCTTCTCGGGCTCTCGACGATCCTCCCGATCTTCGGGTTGAATCCCTTTATGGTATAGATCTTCTTCTGGATGAGAATCCCTCTCCGCTGCCAGACCGGGGTGTGTGCGAGATTGATGCCGCGTGCGAACGCCAGTTCGTGCATCTCCTGAGAAGACTTTCCCTTCAGGAATGCCGCCGCGTCCTTCCGGCTCATCCCCTCCTTCATCATGGCGTGCTGGCAGTATGCATTGAGATGGTTCCTCCAGGCCTCTCCCTGCCTTCCTATGAGGTATTCGGAGGCAAGTTCAGGTGTGACGTGAATTATCCTCGCATCGAATGAGACCGGCTGATCGCTTTTCATCTCGATAGTAAGTGCACTGGCCGAAAAAGAGGCACAAACAGAGTCGAGTTTCTCCACACGCCCGTTGAACGGGAGGCGGGAGAAGTAGAGGCTTATCTCGTCAGAAAAGGTGTATGCGAGGTCAGGCGAGAGTCCGCTCTCGGCAACAAGCCTCTCGCCCACCCGTGCCATCGCATCCGCAAAGCCCTGATCGAAGGGCCTTTCCAGCTTCCACGATTCGGCCATCCTGTGGAACGTCCGGCCATCCAGGCGCACAAAAAGCGGGGGAAGAGCCACCAGGTTACTGAAAAGTTCCCGATGTTTCATGAAAAAAGATGGATGTGTACCGTCAGTCGTGCTATGCACATGCGGTACGGGCAGTTATTTCTCGGGTTCCCCGAAATCCCCTGACTTGAACGCACCGGGGAGGTGACGGATGATCACGATATCACCAATGCTCCGGATAATCCGGAAGGGCAGCTTGAGCCCCTTGTAATTCTTGATATCTACCAGTTCCTGGTTGAGTTTTCCGACCACGAGCGACTCCATCTTCTTTCCCTCTATGTCAAGGATGACATCCTCGACCTCTCCCACGAACACGCTCTTTTCTGTGTAGATATTGAGCCCAAATAACTCTGTAATCTGTGTTCTCATCCCAATCATGGAGAGTATATACTATTATGGTTAAAAAGATACTCTTTTTTTATGAACGGATCGTTCAGGATTGGGTCTCTCTTTGGTATTCCTATCCAGCTTCACTGGACGTTCCTTGTGATCATTCCGCTCTTTGCCTGGATCATCGGGAGCCAGATATCGATGACGGCTGACCTCCTGTCCGGGCTCTTCCGGGTGCCGATCGATACGACCTATTTCGCGCAGGGGTTGGCCCCCTATATCGTAGGGGCAATTGTCGCACTCGGTCTCTTTGCCGGTGTGCTCCTCCATGAGATCGCCCACTGCATTGTTGCGAAAAGGATGGGCGTTCCAATCAACAGCATCACCCTCCTTATCTTCGGCGGGGTCTCTTCCATGGAGGAGAAAGCTCCGGATCCCCGTGTCGAACTCCCCATGGCCCTTATCGGACCACTCAGCAGCATGGCGGTGGGAGTGGTGTTTATCGCGCTCTTGTATTTCACGGCGGGAGTGGTGGATGACCTTCCCCTCGCAGGGCTCCTCATCTTTCTCTTCTCCTACCTGGGGCTCCTGAACATATTCCTCTTCATATTCAACCTCCTCCCCGCATTTCCCATGGACGGAGGGAGGGTACTCCGGGCATACCTTGCGGGAAGGATGCCCCTCCACCGGGCGACGAAGATTGCCGCTGACGTCGGGAAGGTCTTTGCGGTCATCTTCAGCATTGTTGGGATCATTCTCTTCTCCCCGCTCCTGATCCTCATCGCGTTTTTCATCTTCATCGGGGCAGGTCAGGAATCGACCGCCATCAAGTATAATTTCCTGTTAAAGGATGTCTCCGTGGGCGATGTCATGGCGAGAAACGTGATGACAATCTCTCCGACCACCCCCATCCGGGAGGTGCTCGACCTCATGTACACCACCAAGCACCTCGGTTTTCCCGTGATCGACAGGGGATACCTGGCGGGGATGGTCACGCTTGCCGATATCCACAAGATCCCGCCACTGGACAGGGAGGCCATGCAGGCCCGGGACATCATGACGAGGGACGTCATTACCCTTTCTCCGCAGGCACCTATCATCGATGGCCTGATGCTCATGTCAAGGTACAACATCGGCAGGATTCCCGTGATGGATGGAGACAGGCTGATTGGGCTCGTGACACGGACAGATATCATGAAGGTCATCGAGATCAAGGATATCTGACGAACGAGAACAGGGAATCAAGCGGGGTTGGCCCGGCCAGAGACCGGAATTCATCGAGTGTGGAGAAGGGCCTCCTGGCAGTCACAAGACCCGTTTTTGCCTTCCCAATGCCTGGGAGCCAGGAGAGTGCCGTAGCGGGAAGGGAGTTGATGTCGATGGGGACCGGGAGTGCCGTGATCGACCGCATACCGTGATCCACTACCACTGCATCAATGACTGTGCCCGCAGGGACGCGGATGGGGATCCCGGCGAGAATAGGATATGACCCCATCTGGCGCCCGAAGGATGTATTCCCTTCGATCTCCATGACAACATCCTTAAGGACGGTACCGACCGGAAATACACGCCTGATCATCGGGAGATCGAACGTCTGGCGGACTTTCTCCTTGAAAGCCCGGAACCTTGCCTGGTGGATCCCGGCAGTGTTGTCTGTGAATGCAGGGGTGCCCTCGAACGGCATGAGCTGCCGGATATTCACCCGCCGGACAAGGTACCCTGATTCGAGCACTCGTTCCAGGAACGCCATGTCCAGGTCATACGTCCCGGGAGTCTCCCCTGAGAGACCGGAGATGAAATTGAGGCCGGGGAGGAGGTGAGGGATCCCCGCATCGCGCCTGCCCCCGGCTTCGTTGACGATTCGGATCGCGTCCATGACCTGCTCCGGTAGGGCTTTTAAGTTGTTTCTGGCCACCACCTCAGGGTCAGCGGTCTCCATGCCGAATGCCGCTACGTCCCCTGCGGTATGGTTCTCTACGATAACATCGAGCGCAGACCTGCTTTCTTCCGGGTGCCTGGCAATAGTCCCCGGGTTCACATTGTCGATATGAAGGGTCGAGAGGGTGGGTGCCGCCTCTCTCACCGCAGTGAAGAGCTCCCCCACCTTTCCGGGGATTGGGGTCGGATACTCTTCGGAGCGTGATGAGCCATACACAAGGATATCGGGCTGCCTCCCGAGCCTGAAATGCCGGCCGCCGGCATTATGGAGGGCTTGCACCTCATCGCGGATGCTCTCGACAGGGCGGAAGATCGGAGGACCATAGAATGGCTCGGTGCAGAACGAGCAGCCTCCCGAATGCGAACGGGAGCATCCCCGGGCGGTCTCGAGTTCACACATGACCCAGGGGAACCTGGGATGCTGGCGAATGATCGCACTGCCTGCGACTGCCCAGGGGTCCTCCTTCCGGTACTCGAATGCCCCGTGGGTCTTCCCTTCCTCAAGGAAGCCGTCGAGCGCCGATGCAGGGGAGCCGGAAAGAAGGTGATCGAACCGGAATCCGGTCCCTTTCACTGCTTTCCTTCCACCTCCCGGAGAGAATCCGAAGTTGATAGGACCGGCGAGGAATGTATCGGGGTTCCTGATCTGTGCCCCTATCTGGTGGATCTCGGTCAGGGTGGCCGGGGTCCCGCCAAGATACTTCCCCGGCACGGTGATGCCCGCGATCATGATGACGAGATCCGCGGTAGTCATGGTGGCCAGGAGATCGGGATCTTCCCGGACCTGGTCAACCGTGCAATATCTGGTACTATATTCGTGTTCAAGGAGGACGCCAGCAACAGTCCTGATATAGGGAGAGATATAAGGTGGAACCCCGAGGCAGGCCGGCTCATCCACGTACCCATCAAGGATCCAGGCAGTCTTCCCGGTCATGGTTCCAGCATGGCAAGAAGCCTTTTCGCCCATTTGAGCTTGCCCCTCTTCATGGGATCGACGTTGGGATCCGAGAGGTCAAATCCAAGGATGGTGATGCTGGCTGCACCAAGTGAGTGAGCTGCAAATACAGCCCTGTCGCCATCGGAAAACCCTCCGAAGTTGTGGACGTTTAAGAGAGGCCGGCTCTGCGTGGTACCGACAAGGGGACCGGAGAATTGAGGAACCCAGTAGTTTAGCTGGGGGATGTTATCGCCGTGTGCGTGCACCACGACAACGGTCCCTTCGCGGTTCATATCGAGGAATTCCTCGGTTGCACCATCGAGATCGGTAAAAATTGTATCGGGGCGTATACTGTGCGAATAGAGGACGGACGCCGCGGCGTCGGCGGCAAACACGGTCCCTTCGACGAGAGGGATCTCCTTCTCGAGACAGGGTGCATTCCCGCAGACGCAGATATCATTGCCCCGGCACAGTTCGTCGAGCATAGCGAGATCGTCACGCGGCAGAAGCCCGGAGAGGATCTCTGCTGCCCGTTCGTCGTCTTCCCGTGCGAACCCGAAATACTCAACTATCTCCTCGTAAAGTGGTTCCCACTCCTCAAAGTTCATTTCCGGCCTCAGTGTCCAGACCGACAAGGCCCGTGAACTTCTTTAAGAGTGGGTCCATAATGAGCGAGAGGAGTTCTTCCTTGTTCTTGACCCGGCGGAAGTACGAGAGCGGGATTGTGGCTGCGGCCATGTTGGGGTGCCCGCCTGCGTCGCCTATGTCACCAAACGCCTCCTGGAGCACGTTCCCTATATGCAGGCGGATGTCACGGTTCCTTGATGAGATGATGATGGCATCATCCGAGATGCCATACACAAGTGCGGTATTCACACCTTCAAGCGAGATGAGGAGATCAGCTGCCTGGGGGAGCGAGTCGCGGTTCCGGACAAAGCCTACATTGGCGAAGAGATACCCGCTCTGGGTCCTGCGGTTACGGATGGCATTCCCGAGCACGTCAAGGGTCTCCTGGGAGAGCGATGGGGACATGATCTGGTCAAGGAGATCAGAATCCGTGAGCGGGAGGAGGAAGGCTGCGTTTGAGAGGTCCTGAGGAGTGACGTTGCGACGGAAATCCCTGGTGTCGGAGCGAATGCCGTAGAGGAGACCCGTTGCCACGTTCTTGTCAACGGGAATGTCCATCTCCTGCAGGTACTGGGAGAGAATGCTCGCGGTCGCTCCAAGACCGGGGCGCACATCCACAAAAGAGGTTCCCTCAAGACCATGTCCATCCTGGTGATGGTCGATTACGATGTGGATCCGCGTTCTCGGAGAGAGGGAATTGTTCATGCCGGGGCCCGGGCAGTCGACAAGAGCAAGGTAAGTGCAATCCTGGATGGCCTGGGGGTCAAGTTTCTCCATCTTGATATCGAGGAGGTTGACCATGGTGCGGTTCTCCTGGTGCCCTATGATACCCTCATAAAAGATCCGGCAGGTAAGTTTTCCCGGGTTCGCATTCCTGGCGATCGCCGCAAGCGCCATGGCACTTCCGATAGCATCTGGGTCAGGGTTCTTGTGGGTGATGATGCCGAGCGTCCCCTCCCATCCCCGGAAGAGATCATGGAGCTTCTGGGAGAGTTTCCTTATGTGGAGCTTGTTGATCTGGTTGATCGCGGCACGGGCCACGACCTGCTGAGGATAGAGGACCAGATCGGCACCCTCGGATTCCAGCATCCCTGCCCCGATGGGATCGAGCGCCCTTGCAACAATATGGACCTGGGGATTTTTCTGACGGAGGGTCCTGACGGCGGCTACGTTCGCCTGGTGATTTCCGGTAAGGACAAACGCAATCTCGAATACAGGCAGTCCCAGCAGGAACCCGGGATCGCTGATATTCCGGGTCACGGCATCCAGGTTCTGGTCACGCAACTCCTTCACGCGGGCCTCATCACGGTCAAGAACAAGCACTTTCCCCTCCTTCTGGGAGAGTTCTGAAGCCACGTGGTACCCGGTGCTCCCACAACCCAGGACCGCGTATTTTACCCGGTCAGATGTCCCGGATCCTCCCGCCTCTGGCATGGTACAATGTCGGGTTTGACAGATAATTAAGGTTACAACAGAACCACAAAGAAAACGAGGCCGATTCGCCACCGGAGCGTGCTATCCCCGAGAACGGAACATTTATACTCCATTCGACACCATTTATTTAGGCCAATCAGGCATGGGCTTGTAGCTTAGTTCGGAAGAGCGACGGACTCTTAATCCGTAGGTCAAGGGTTCAAATCCCTTCAGGCCCGCTCCCCATTTTTTTATGCACATCGTATCCCCGATGTTCATCCTGTATTCTTCTGTGTCGATGGAAATCATGTCGTTTTTGGATAAGGTTGGCCTCATTTTCCCGCAGCATGTCCCTGTTGCAGAGGCTGGGAACTACCGGGTCTATACCGGGCTCCTAAAAATCCCTGAAGATAACCAGCTGGTTGGGTCCTGAACCTCCTGTATCAATGCAATATTTTATCGTTCCAGTATCGTATGAATATACATTCAAGAGGTGCCACCAATGAGAAAGAAATTGCTGTTGCTCCTGGGAATTGCACTCATAGTGCTGCCCCTGAGCGTAGGGGCTTTTACCCCCATGAACTATCCGGACCTGGAGAGTGCATTCAAACTCCCTGACAGCGGGAAGATGGTTTCACCATCAGGCCTCAACAATCCCGATTCATTGAAGGTCCCGGCCTGGAAGAGCTGGCAGTCCCCTTCAACCAATAATTATGCGGATTCCCTCAAAGTACCAACAACCTGGAATTCTCCCACCACCACGAACTACACGTCATTCCTGAAAGTGCCGGTCTGGAAGAGCTGGGTCTCCCCATCCACCACGAATTACACTGCATCCTTTACCGTTCCGGATGTGAGGAGCCGGAATTACGCCGGTAACCAGTGGGGATCGCAATTCCCGGTCTTCTCCTACTAATTTTTCCCCTTTCCTCAAATAAAAATCCCTTCGTAATTTTCATATTTTATGCGTGACTAAATGGCGGTCATCAGCGATTCATGTCAACCACCTGACAATAATTCATAATCCTTTTACGCTATCCTTCCTGACCTCTTGTATGAGCAGCTTCAAGGTCCCGCCATGCAGGCGGCCTGACATACTCCTGTTTTCGGTTATTACACTTGCAGTAATCTCCCTCCTCTCACTCCCTGTATGTGCCGCCCCGATCACGGCATACATCTCGACCGAATCCTCAACCAATCTTCCCCCCATGACCGCTGCCTCGTACGAACAGCAGGGAATGGCGCTCATGGCAGCACACGATATGGATGGGCTCCTCGCACTCACTGACAAGGGCCTTTCCTTCTACCCGGATGATGCCGAACTCATGTGCCTGAAAGCATATGCACTCCGGAAGACCGGGCATTTCCAGGAATCGGTTGACCTCCTGAACGTGGCTATCCCGCTAGACCCGAGACCTGCACGATTTGTGAACAGAGGCTACGGGCTCCTGGCGATGGGAAAGACTGAAGAGGCACTAGCTGATGCCGATAAGGCAATCACCATGAACACCTCGTACTCGCAGGGCCACGGGCTGAAGGCCGAAGTGCTGCTGGCGATGGGAAATTTCACCGGGGCACTGCAGGAAGCCGACGCCGCCCTTGCGCAGGATCCAGGTGCTGCTCATTATTGGCACGTTCATGGCAATGTGCTGGACAGGCTGGGGGATTGTAACGGAGCAATCGAATCATTGCGGAAGTCATTAGACCTGAAGATCGAGTATGACATGCCATGGCCGGGGATTCCGAACGCGAGCGTCGATCTTGCAAGGGTGATGGATCGCTGCGGGAGTCCGGGAACAACACCTGCACCGACAAAGGCTGCATTGCCTGGGATCCTGGTTATTGCAGGAGTTGGGATTGTAGTTGGGTTGAGACGGATCTGACCGCCAATCTTTTTTCATGGAATTAAATGCCATAAAATCCCTGAAAAAAAGGAGTTGGGTTAAAAGAGTCTAATTGAGATAATCCACATATAAAA
>JADFDO010000014.1 GCA_018262855.1 Methanolinea sp.
CAGGAGCTTGAGGGCATACATCGAAAATGCCGTCCCCGTCAGGGCTATGAGGTGCGATCCCACGACGTGGACCTCCACGTAATGGAGAGGATGCAGGTCGATTCCATAGCTCGTGGCACTCGCATCGAGGAGCTGGCCGAAGATGAGGGCAAGGTAGAGAGGGTCCCGCACGTAGTCCCATGAGAGCAGCCACCGCATGACTGCATAGACCGCTGCGGTGGTTGCGAGGGCCATCGCAAGGATGATTGCAAGCACGTCCCAGGCGATGATGCCATTTCCTATCCCGAACCAGAGCAGGATACTGGCGACAATAACAGCCCCTGCAATGCCAAGGGCGAGGTATCCCCTGTGGTAATCACGGATGATCCCCGCCTTCTGGAGTGTTGCGGTGATGAGGAGCGATCCCGCGGTATAGATGAACATCACGAAGTAAATGAGAGGCGTGATCAGCAGGAACTGCCAGTCGGATTGGATCATCCCGGTATCCTGCACAACCCGGAGAAGCCCTCCCATCACGACAAACGGAAGGGTGCAGAGGACGAAATCCCGGTCAATCCGGATGATCTCGGACCTGGAGAGCCATCGATAAATGATATATATGGCAAGGATCAGAACCAGAGCGTACGTGGTAGTGTCCACTACGTTATAGGGCTGACCGTATCGTATTGGATCGATGTAATATTTCTGTATGAAATCCCAGATCATTTCCTGATTCATATGAGCGCGGACCCAATAAAAGTACTCAAGACCAAGGTTTTTGACAAGTCCAGGTGGATGCAGCTCCCGAGAGACGTGGTCATAGGCCATGATGTCCTCCCCCAGGTACCCGCGGTCTGCGCCGATCTCTGCCTCGATGATCCCGTGGTGGTCTTCTCGGGAACCCATACAAGGGACTTTGCCGGGGAGAGAGTGGCAACACTTCTCAGGGAGCACTACGAGGTCTCGACATTCACCGTAAAAGAGATCAGCATGGAGACCATAAGGGAGGCGGAAGATCACTGTAAAGGAGCCGGGTTCCTGGTCGGGGTGGGAGGCGGACGGGTGATCGACTGCGCAAAGATCGTCTCCTACAACCTGGACCGCCAGTTCATCAGCATCCCGACCGCCGCTTCGCACGACGGGATAGCGTCCGCGAGGGCATCGGTCCCTATGGAGAACGGGAGCGTCTCCCTCGAGGCACACCCTCCCCTTGCGATCGTGGCCGATACCGGGCTGATTGCTGCCGCTCCCCACAGGCTTCTCGCGGCCGGGTGCGCCGACGTGATCTCCAATTCGACCGCGGTGCTCGACTGGGAGCTCGCCCACCGGCTGAAACACGAGGAGGTGAGCGAGTACGCGATCGCCCTCTCCCGCATGACAGCGGACCTGCTGATGAAGAACGCCCGGAGCATCAAGCCCCACAGCGAGGAATCTGCCTGGATGGTGACAAAAGCCCTGGTCTCTTCGGGGGTTGCGATGAGCATCGCGGGGTCTTCCCGGCCCGGGTCTGGCGGTGAACACAAGTTCGGGCACGCTCTCGAGAAGCTTGCCCCGGGGACCGCACTCCACGGGGAGGCGTGCGGGATCGGCACCATCATCGCGATGTACCTCCACGGGGGTGACTGGAGGGCGATCCGTGACGCGCTCAGGACAATCGGGGCACCGATCACCCCGGGAGACCTGGGGATCGATGACAGCGTTGCCGCAGAAGCCCTCCTGATGGCAAGGACGATCAGGCCCGAACGGTTCACCATCCTCGACATGGGGCTGAACCAGAGATCCGCAACCGAACTTGTGAAGATGCTGTACCAGGAGTGAAAGAACATGGCCGACGTAAAACCAAAAGTGACCCTGATCGGGACCGGTATGGCCGTCCGAGACCTCGAGTTCATCTACGAGGGTGAGGCAGAGGGATGCAAAAGCTGCCAGGTCAGGAAAGCCTGCCACAATTTAAAACACGGCAGGAAGTACCGGATCGTCGCGGTCAGGAAGACCCATCATCCCTGCACCGTGCACCTTGGGGGGGCGACCGCGGTCGAGGTGGTCGAATCCCCCGTCGCTGTCTTTATCAGCGCGGATATGGCGATCAAGAACACCAGGATCGTCTTCGAGCGCTCCTGCACACGGGAAAGCTGCGAACACTATGCATGCTGTAATCCCGAGGGGCTCATCCCGGGCGAGAAATACGTGGTCACAGAAATTCTCGGGAGCGCTCCCCCAGGATGCGAGAAGGGGCGGAACCTGCAGAGGGTGGAACTGAAAGGGGCATAACGGTCTCATCCGGGGATGGCACACCAGAGCCTGTACGCCGCACGCCAGATTCTTTCGCTCCCCGAAAGGCCTGAGAGCCAGCGCTCGGGGATGGTGTGAACCCCGTAGGAGGATCCCGCCAGCGCCCCTGTGATCGCTGCCACGGTGTCAGTGTCCCCGCCCAGGCTCACGGCCACCGGGACTGCCTCCCTGAATGATTCCGTCTCCATGAACACGGAAACGGCTGCATGGGTCGCAAGGAGCGCATCGAGGCCCGCGACCTGCGGATACGCCCCGAAGTGCCCGAGAACCGATGCCACTTCTTCGATCCGGCACTTCTGCAGCGCCCTCGCCCATGCCCTCCGTTTCGGGACCCCTCGGCACATGTCGCTCACCATGCGGTTGACAAAGGACGAACACGCTCCCGCGACGGGGTCCCGGTGAGTGAGCGCCGAGCAGGCGAACGAGCAGGCCTCCACCTCGGGCCCCGAATAGAACACCCCTATTGGTGCCCCCCGCATCACGCTCCCGTTGCTCCGGCTCCCGCCCCGTTCTTCGTGCACGATCCGGGCCGCAGCATGGAGCGGCACCCCCGCCCGCACACGCTGAAAGACCGCCCCCGACGTCGGGCCATACCAGAAAGGGGTAAGGTCAAAATCCCTGATGAGCCTCCCCATGAAGTCCTCCGGGCAGTACCCTCCGCACGACGCAAGCGACTCCGCAAGCGCAAGGGCCTGGAGAGTATCGTCAGTGTAACTCCCGGATTTCCTGGCCATCCGTCCCCCCGGCAGGAAATTCCCGGTAAATCCGGGATGCTCCGGAGTCCCTTCAAAGGGCGCACCCATCGCGTCCCCAATTGCCAGCCCCACAAGGACTCCGGCCACATACCGAATGTCGGATATAAAGGTCACCAATAAACTATATGGTATCAGGAAAATAGTCTTGATTCTAAGAAGGTGATTGTGTGCAAAAGGAAGAACTTCTCCATCTCCACATGCTGATGATTCACATCAAGAAATACTACGAAACCATCACCAACCAGGAAATTCCCACCAACCGCTACAATTCACTTGAAATCTCTCCTGTGCATATCCACAAGAATAAAAAATGCCACAAGGATGCCATCCTTGCCCTTGGCGACGAGATCGTCAACCACATAAGGGGCGACCAGATGGTTCCAGTCGGATATTCCTCCGATGCGGTATCTGAGACGGTAGCAGCCGAACACTAATCTTTTATGCACGACCCCGATATCTCCCGCGAGATACTCGAGGTCCTGTGCTCCCGGGTGGTGCTCCCGGGAGACGTCACACGGATAAAGATAGAGATCTGCAGGAAACACGGCGCTCCAGGGGTGCCGAAGAACTCGGCACTCCTTGCCGCGGCACTGCCTGAAGAACGCGAACGGCTCATTGAACTCCTGCGTGTCAAGCCAACAAGGACCCTTTCCGGCGTTGCGCCCGTGGCAGTGATGACCTCACCCTTCCCGTGCCCGCACGGAAAGTGCCTCCCCTGCCCAGGCGGCCCGGATCACCCCTTCCAGTCACCGCAGAGCTATACCGGCGAGGAGCCAGCCGCACTCCGTGCACGGGAACACGGGTATGATCCCTATGCACAGGTCAGGGCACGGCTGGAGCAGTTCGAATTGCTGGGCCACCACGTCGATAAGGTGGAGCTCATCGTCATGGGAGGGACCATGACCGCGAGACCCGCTGACTACCAGGAATGGTTCGTCTCATCCTGTATCCGGGCTATGAACGAATACAGGGGGCACCACCCGGGGACTGCCGCGGACCAGATCTCGATCTTCAGGCAGAACGAGTACTCCCCGGTCCGGTGCGTGGCAACAACCTTCGAGACGAGGCCCGACTGGGCGCAAAGAGAGCATATCGACCGGATGCTTGCGCTCGGCGTCACCAAGGTCGAACTCGGTGTCCAGCACCTTGATGACCGTATCCTCGCGTTCAACCGGAGAGGCTGCACCGTGGCCGACACGATTGAGGCCAACCGGATGCTCCGGGACGCAGGGATCAAGGTGGGATTCCATATGATGCCGAACCTCCCGGGGAGCAGTATTGAGTCTGACAGGTGGATGTTCCGCGAACTGTGGGAGAACCCCTCCTTCAGGCCCGATTTCCTCAAGATATACCCGACCCTGGTCACGCCGGGATCCGAGATCGAATCGCTCTGGAAGAAGGGCGAATACGCTCCCTACGATGAGGACGATCTCATCGATCTCGTCGCATACGGCAAATCGCTTCTCCCTGAGTATGTCCGCCTCCAGAGGATCCAGCGGGACATCCCGGCAAAGCTGATCGTCGCAGGTTCGCGCCACAGCAATTTCCGGCAGCTCTGCAGGGAGCGCCTTCATGCTCTCGGGAAGCGATGCCGGTGCATCCGCTGCCGGGAGGCAGGGAGATCACCTGGTGGCGGGGAGATCACGTTCAGGAACGAGCGCTACTCGTGCACGGGGGGAACCGAGTACTTCCTCTCCGCCGTATCCGGGGACTCCCTTGTGGGATTCGCCCGCCTGCGGTGCGGGGGAACACGGTGGCGTGAAGAGATCCTGGATGCGGCTCTTCTCAGGGAACTCCACGTGTACGGGAGTATCGTCCCCCTCGGGAGCTCCCCCGCCCCGGACCAGCGCCAGCACAGGCGGTTCGGCCGGATGCTGCTGTCACGTGCGGAAGAGACGGCACGTGCTGAAGGATACCGCGAGATCGCGGTCATGAGCGGGATCGGGGTGAGGCCGTACTACAGGCGTCATGGATATGAGCGGCGGGGCCCATACATGCACAGGAGACTTGCATGAAGGCGGCTACCCTCGAATTCCTGCGCCAGCGGTTCGCCGAGTACTACGGGAAGGAACAACTCCTCTCCCCTTCGTCAATCCCCCAGCGGGAATGGGCCTTCGTCTTCTTCGACCCCGAGTATCCCGATATCCGGATGCGAAGGCACCTCGGGTTCGAGAACAGGGACGAGGTGTTCTCCTATATCAGGGGGATGGTGCCCGCGCACAGTTATTATTCCACTGCGTATTACGCGAGACCCGGTGCACCCACGATGCAGGAGAAGGAGTGGCTCGGGGCAGACCTGATCTTTGACCTTGATGCCGACCATATCATGAGAGGGCCCTACGACCTGATGCTTCTCAGGGTCCGCGAGGAGACTGAGAAACTCCTCGGGATGCTCACCGGTGAACTCGGGTTTCCGGACCGTGAGATCGAAGTCGTCTTCTCCGGGGGGAGAGGCTACCATGTCCACGTCCATGACCTTTCGGTCAGGAACTGGGGGAGCAGCGAGCGGAGGGAACTGATCGACTACGTCTGCGGGATCGGCCTTGATCCCGCCAGGATACTCGCCCACCGGACACCTTCGCCCCGCGGATGGCACCACCGATATATATCTGCACTCCACGAGTACTTCCTATGGCTTTCAGGTCTCCCGGAGAAGGAGCGGCTGGCAGCGATCACGGACCTCGAGGGGGTGGGAAAAGCGACCGGTGAGGAGTTTCTCCGACGCCTCGACGAGGTCAAATCCCTCATCGAAGAGAATCCCGGATCGCTCAACCTCCGGGACGCGGTACTTGCAAAGGTGATCCGCGGGCTTACATTGCAGAAAGAGGGCGAGTTCGCCACATCGCTCCGCAGGAAGGCTGCGCTTGCGGACGAGCCTGTAACCACCGACACCAAGAGGCTTATCCGCCTGCCATCCTCCCTCCACGGGGGAAGCGGGTTTCGGGTTACTCCCGTCGCTACTGGAGATCTTCCGGAGTTCAACCCCCTGGTTGATGCGGTCGTCTTCGGAGAGCGAGTCGTGAAGGTTGACGTATCATTTTCGCTCTCGATGCCCATTCTCGGGTCGAGCTATCGCCTGGAGAAGGGCACGGTTGCCGTCCCGGAGGCACTCGCGGTCTTCCTCTGCTGCCGTGGCGCGGCGGAGATTGCAGGAGGAGGGGCCCGTGCACCTGGATGAACTGCGGATCATTCTCCTCTCGGAGCGGGAGACGGGGCGCCTCGTACAGATCCAGAAGGACCTCTTCGTATCTGCCGGAAAGAGCCTCGGGGAACTGTATACCGGCCTTTATGCCTGCGAAGATCCCTTCTCAGACGAAGCCAGGGTCCTGATCGAACGGATCAGCGCAATCAGGGAGACCCTCTCGGACCTCTACCGGATCCGGGCAGAGAAGATACTCTCCCTTGCCCGCACCCAGGAAGAGGGGAGTTATATCGACCGGGAGGAACTGAAAAAGATGCTGCCCGAAGAGAAGGACATGTTCGACCAGGTGGTCCTCTCACTGGAGCAGGCACGGTGCCGGCTCGTGGAGGGTGCCATGCCAAGGGTTCCGCCCCGCCCGGGGAAGGAACGTGAGGGAGAGCCCTGCGCCGCAGTGCTTGCACAGGACGCCCAGGACCTCCCACGGTTCGTGGTCACACGGGTACTGCAGGACATGGAGCCCTTCATGGGGGTTGACGGCCGGATCTATGCACTCCGGCAGGAAGACCTCGTGACCCTCCCGGAGAGGAATGCCGAGGTTCTCTGTGAGCGCAACATAGTCTTAAATATCAACCCGGGCAAATAATACTGATATTCGATATCCTGAATACGAGGTCAGTTCTATGAAAATGCCAGTAAAATTCAAGACATACTGCCCGTTCTGCCGCAGCCATCAGGTCCATGAGGTGGAGAAGGTCAAGAAGAGCAAGACCACAGGTCTCCACTGGATCGACCGGCAGAAGGCGAGGAGGAGCAGCGTGGGCAGCATGGGGAAGTTCTCGAAGGTGCCCGGAGGGGACAAGCCCACCAAGAAGATCAACGTGAGATACCGGTGTGTCACCTGCAAGAAGGCACACCTCCGGGCAGGATTCCGGGCAGGCAAGTTCGAGCTGAAGGAGTGAAGAGCATGGTCAGACAACTTCGTGAGAACCGAAGCAAATTTTTCAGGGTCAAGTGCCCCGAATGCGACAACGAGCAGGTCGTCTTCGAGAAGGCAAGCACCGTCGTGGACTGCGTGGTCTGTGGCAAGGTCCTTGCCGAGCCTTCCGGTGGAAAGGCAGACGTAAAGGCAGAGATCCTGGCAACGCTCGAGTGATTGAGTCTCATGAGCGAGAGAGAATGGCCTGAATCGGGGGAACTCGTCGTCTGCACGGTCAAGGACGTCAAGGATTTTGCAGCCTTCGTCAACCTCGACGAGTACCCGGGAAGGGTCGGCCTTATCCCGATCTCTGAGGTCGCGACCGGGTGGATCAAGTACATCCGCGACCATATACGGGAGGGCCAGAAGGTGGTCTGCAAGGTCCTTCACGTTGAAACGCAGAGGGGGCATATCGATCTCTCGCTCAAAGACGTGAACGAGCACCAGCACAGGGAGAAGATCCGGGAATGGAAGAACGAATCGAAAGCCCGCAAGTGGATAGGGTTTGCGGCCCAGGCTGCCGGTGAAAAGCCCGAGGCCATAGAGGATGCCATCTATTCCCATTACGGCGATCTCTACTCGGTGTTCGAGGATATCGTGAACGGCGAGCGGTCCCTCGATCCGCTCAATCTCTCACCCGGTGTTGTCTCAGCGCTGCAGCAGGTCGCAAGGGACAACGTGAAAGTGCCCAGGGTCGCGGTCGGCGGGAACATCATCCTCACCTCCACAAAACCCGACGGTGTGAACATCATCAGGAGGGCTCTCCGGAGTGCGGAGCCGAAGATCCCCGGTGTCGATATCGAGATCTCATACCTTGGAGCGCCGACCTATCGCATCAAGGTCACCGCCCGCGATTACAAGACTGCCGAGAAGGCCGTTGAGAAGGCCGCCTCGGCCGCAATCGGTGTCGTGGAGCGGGCCGGTGGAGAAGGGAAGTTCATCAAGAAGCCCAAGTCCGGGAAGACAGTATGAGCGGTCGCCTGAGACGGTGCCCAGGTGACCGGACCTATACCCTCAAGCCCGTCTGTCCTGTGTGCGGAAAACCCACGGTGACAGCCCACCCTGCCCGTTTTTCACCGCAGGACCGTTACGGGAAGTACCGCCTGGAGATGAGGACATGGACGAGATAACGGTCCGGTATCTCGGAGCAGGACCAGGCGAGATCTCCGCCCCGGTCCTGATCGAGGGACTTCCCGGGATCGGCCATGTGGGAAAGCTCGTCGCTGAGCACATGATCCACGAGCTCGGCGCACGCAAGGTCGCGGAGATCGAATCCATCTTCTTCCCGCCCCAGGTGATAATCCAGGAGAACGGCACGGTAAGGCTCGCAAACAACGAGATCCACTACTTCGAAGGAGAGGAGAGAAGCCTCCTCTTCCTGGTGGGAGACTACCAGAGCACATCTGCAGAGGGGCACTACCTCCTTGCTGACACCTTCCTGTCGATTGCCGAAGACCTTGGAGTCTCGACGATCTATACCCTCGGGGGATACGGCGTCGGGCACCTCGTCGAAATCCCAAGAGTGCTCGCGGCGGTGAACCAGGAGATACTCCGCGAGCCACTCGAGGCTGCAGGGGCAGTGATCAGCCCTGATGAGCCCGGTGGCGGGATCATAGGCGCTGCAGGACTGATGCTCGGTCTCGGAAGTGCACGGGGGATCGACGGGATCTGCCTGATGGGGGAGACCTCAGGATACCTCGTGGATCCAAAAAGCGCTGCAGCAGTCCTCAACGTGCTCTGTAACCTTCTCGACCTGAATGTCGATGCGACAACCCTCCAGCAGCGGGGGATCGAGATGGAGCACATGATCGAAAAACTGGTTGACACCCAGCGGGCAACCGAGAGCGACGAGTTGCGGTACATTGTCTGATCACCCGGCACCCGCCTGCGACCTTCACCTCCATTCCTGTTTCTCCATCGCATCCTCTGCCAGGATGCTGCCATCGTTCATGATCGGTGCCGCGGAACGAAAGGGGCTTTCTGCACTGGGGAGTGCCGATGCCCTCCACCCTGGATGGAGGCGTATGTGGGCGGAGGCATCTTCATCCGCTGAAGAACACGAAATGATCGTCGTGCCTTCCGCCGAAGAGGAGGATAAAAACCGGGTCCACCATCTCATCCTGATGGAAGAATTCGCAACCTTCTCCGAACTGCATGCGATCCTTGAGCCCTTTGGGAAGGATCTCTCCCGTTCAGGCAGGCCGCGGATTCGCCTCGGCGCGGGGGAGATTGCACAACGGGTTCACGACCTCGGCGGGCTCATCGGCCCGGCTCACGCATTCACACCATGGACATCGCTCTATGCCAGCCACGACAGTGTAAAGGAGTGCTACGGGGAAGAACCGATCGATTTCCTGGAACTCGGCCTCTCCGCGGACAGTTCCTACGGGGCTTCCATCCCCGAACTCTACGGAATCCCGTTTCTCTCGAGTTCCGATGCCCATGGCCCCGACCCGGGGAGGCTTGGGAGGGAATTTGTCGTGCTTGAAGTCCGGGAACTCACCCCTGCGGGGATACTGGAGAGTATTGCGGGGGCACAGGTGGTCAGGAACGCAGGCCTCTTTCCGGAGGAGGGGAAGTACAACAGGACCGCGTGTTCGCGCTGCTTCCGGCAGTATACCCTCGAGGAGGCAACAGGCCTGGGATGGAAATGCCCGCAGGACAACGGGAGGATAAAAAAAGGTGTCGTCGACCGTGCCAGGGAGCTCTCCCGGGGAGCGCCACACCAGAGGCCGCCATACCTGCACCTCATCCCGCTGCCCGAGATTATCAGGCATGTGCTCTCCAGGTCATCATCTTCCTGCAGGGATGTGCGAACACTCTATGAAAGGTTCCTCTCATCATTCGGCGACGAGATCAGCGTGCTCACGACGATCCCGGTCCCCGACCTCGCACAGGTGCATGAAGGCACCGCACGAGCGATCGATTCGCTCCGGTGCGGAAGGGTCAGCCTCTCTCCTGGAGGAGGGGGGCGCTACGGTACCTTCTCATTCTCTTGATCATACCTCCCGGCTTGTTGAATCACCTGCGAATTCTCCATCGTATGGGACGAAAGTTTAAGGGGGCACCGGGTGGTACAGTACCCGCATGTTGGAGGTTCACCGCGATATATGCGGGTACTGCGGATGTTGCGTCTCGGTCTGCCCTGAGGGTGCCCTGGAGCTGATCGATGCCTACCTCGAAGTGGACAAAAAATGCACCGGCTGCGGTATCTGTGCCAAAGTCTGCCCTCTCGGGGCGCTGGAGGTCCTCGATGAAGTCAAAGTATGATCTGCTTGTCGTGGGAGGCGGTCCCGGCGGCGCCCTCGCAGCCCGGACAGCCGCGGAGAAGGGTCTCTCAGTCCTCCTCGTGGAAAAGCGCCCGGCGATTGGGGCGCCAGTACGCTGTGCGGAGGGAATCGGCAAGGAGGCCGTTGCGGAGTTTGTGAAACCGGATCCACGGTGGATCTCCGCAGAGCTGAAAGGGGCAGATATTGTCGCCCCCGACGGCACGACCATGACCCTTGCATCCGAGCAGGCCGGAAGCAAGGTCGGCTATATCCTTGATCGGAAGATCTTCGACCGTGAACTCGTGTGGCAGGCCGCCGAGGCAGGCGCAGATGTCGCGGTCAAGACTCGTGCAAGCGCCCCTCTCATCGAAGGGGGTGCGGTGAAGGGTGCGGTCCTCGAATTCTGCGGGGAAGCCCGCCGTGTCAACGCCGAGATCGTCATCGCCGCGGATGGCGTCGAATCCAAGTTCTCACGGTGGTGCGGCATCGATACCACGGTCCCCGTGCGCGAGATCATGACCTCCGCCCAGTACCTGATGACCGATATCGATATCGATCCTGACAAGACCGTCTTCCTCCTCGGAAACGAGGTAGCCCCCGAAGGATACCTCTGGATATTCCCGAAAGGTGACCGCACGGCAAATGTAGGAGTAGGGATCAGCGGGAAGAAGAGCGGCCAGGGCCACCGGGCCAGAGACTACCTTGACCGGTTCGTCTCAAAAAGGTTCCCAAAGGGGAAGACAATAGAACATATCGTGGGAGGAGTCTCTGTCTGCCAGCCTCTCGCCTGCACGGCCGGAGACGGCCTGATGATCGTCGGTGACGCGGCGAGGGTGGTCGATCCCCTCACGGGTGGCGGCATCTACAATGCCATGTTTACCGGGAAGCTGGCCGCTGAGAGAGCAGTGTCGGCGATCTCCGATGGGAATACCGGAAAGAGGGCGCTCATGCCCTATGATGCGGCATGGAGGAACTCCCACATGGGCAAGACCATAGCCCGCAACTGGCAGATCAAAGAGTACCTGATCAAGCTGCCTGATGAGAAACTGAACGCGATCATTCATTCCGCTGCCACACTGAAGATGAAGGAGTTTTCCACCCTCTCCCTCATCAAGGAACTGATGAAGAGGAACCCCAGGCTCGTCATGGAGCTTGCGGCACTGAAGGCATCACTCGGCTGATCGCCGCAGCTGGCGGTTCAGGATCGCGAGGGTCTCGTCTTCCGCCTCTTTTTTTGCAAACACCGTGATCGTATCGCCGGGCCGGATCTTCACATTCCCGCTCGGGATAATCAGTTCTCCTCCAGACCTCCTTATCGCGATGAAAACGAAATCCTTGACCTTCATCTCCCTGATCTCGTGGTCCACGATGGGGGCTCCCTTCTCCGCAACCACCTCAAAGATGGTCCCGCCGGGAATTGACGCCAGCTGCTGCATCTGCGGGTTCTCGGCCCAGTAATAGAGCCTCTGCGCCACCAGTTCGTCGGGATTCTCGGAGATCTTCACACCCACCTCCGAGAAGAGGTCGGAGTGCTCTTTCTGGTTGACAATGGAGACCACATTCGTCACCTTGAAGCGCTTCGCAAGCCAGCATGTCATCAGGTTGACGGAATCATCGCTCGTCGTGGCCACCAGCGCGTCGGCCCGGTCGATCCCCGCATCCTCCAGGATCGACTTGTCGGTTGCATTTCCCGTGATTGCCAGAACATCGTGGTGCTCCAGGATCTCGCTGCAGCGCTGCTCGTCTCGGTCGATGATCACCACGTTATTCCCATGCTCAACCGCCAGCTGGGTGAGGTTTCTCCCGATACCGCCGAGTCCCACGATGATGATATACATGCGTTATGGGTTCAATCATGGGCCTTCAAATATTTTGCGGGCTGATACTCCTTTCGTGAACCTCTGCGGGATCGACGAGGCCGGAAAAGGAGCAGTGCTCGGTCCACTTGTGGTGGCGGGGGTGGTCTGCAGGAAGAAGGATGACCTCGCGGATCTCGGGGTAAAGGATTCAAAAGCACTGAGTCCAACAAGGAGGGAAGCACTCGCTGAAGCGATCAGAGGATCCTTTCCTATCGAAGTGCTTCACCTGTCACCCGCGGAGATCGACGGGAGGGGCATGTCCATGAACGCGCTCATGGCACGATCCCATGCCCGGGTGATCAACCTCCTCCACCCTTCGATCGCCATCGTGGATGCCTGCGATGTCGTGGCCTCCCGCTACGGTGCGATGGTCTCCGGCCATCTTGAGTGCCCCTGCCGGGTGATCTCCTGTCACCATGCAGACAGGGACCACCCTGCCGTGTCAGCGGCAAGCATCATCGCCAAGGTGGAGCGCGACCGGGCCATTTCCCTTTTGAAAGAGGAGTACGGTACCATAGGTAGCGGTTATCCCTCCGATCCGGATACTGTCAGGTTCCTTGACCAATACATGCGGAAACACTGCACCCCGCCACCCATTGCCCGAAGGAGCTGGGAGACTATCCGTGCACTCGTAAGGGACTACGAGCAGGCAAGCCTTCTCGAGTATACCGGAAAATGCCGTGATTAACCCGCCGGTTTTTATCTTGTTGCACAGGTTTATCTGGATTTCTCACGAATAGTACAGGAATGCACTGGCTCTTTTACGTGCTCATCGCGGTCTCTGCCTATGCACTCATAGCCGGAGCTATCTACATCAAAAAGGCTGCGTATGAACGTGAAAAGGCTGACAGAATCGCCTTCCCGGAGCATGAAGGGGACAGCCCGGCAGGAGCGATCTGGGATCTGTTCGTGTTTTATGGCCCGATCCTCGCAATAAAAACTGAAAAAGTGGGATTTTTCGACCAGTTCACCCGCTTCTCAGGCATTCTCCGGGTCTATGCGTCGTTCGGGGTGATCATGGTGGGGATCATCTCGGTGGGAATCGCCATCATGCTCTTCATCTCGGTCCACATCACCCTGCTGTACCAGCCCGAGCCTACCGGGATTTATGCCCCCCAGAATATATTCCTGATACCCGGGCTGAATGAATATATCCCCTCAACCCTCGCAGTCTGGTGTGCCTTTGTTCTGACGATCGCAATCCACGAGTTCGGCCATGCGATCCTATGCAGGGTTGAGAAGATCAAAGTCCGTGGGATGGGGGTGCTGGTTGCGGTGATCCCCATCGGCTTTTTCGTGGAACCCGACGAGGAGGAACTCGAGAAGGTGAAGGGTCTCCCGAAGATCCGGATGTTCGGGGCGGGGATCACCAACAACATCGTGATAGGGGCACTCTGCTTCATATTGATGTTCCTCCTCGCAGGGATGGCGGTCCCCACAGGGGGACCGGTCCTCGCGGGGGTCTACCAGAACTTCTCCGCGTACGATGCAGGAGTCCCCACACCATCGATCATCACCGGCATCAACGGGATCCCGGTGGCGACGAGGGACGATGTATCTGCGCTTTTGAATGCAACACGTCCCGGAGATGAGATTGCCCTCACCGTGGAGCATGATGGCCAGCCTTCAACATATCTTCTGACGCTCTCGGCGTGGCCGCAGGAGCTGGGCCCCCGGGAATCCGGGTTCATGGGGGTGCACTATTACGACGGCGCCATGGTCATGGAGCAGGTAGACCAGGGCATCTCCCCGGCGGGGTTCTTCCGGTTCATCACGATCCCCTTTGATATGTCGGCGGGGGGCCAGGCGTTGCGGATCCTCGCCTTTGAGACGCCCGAAACGAAGTTATACCAGGAGCCGTTCCCGGGGTTCTGGGGGATCGTGCACCTCCTGTTCTGGTGCGCCTGGATCAATATCAACGTCGGGATCTTCAACGCCATCCCCATGGTTCCTCTCGACGGAGGATATATTCTGAAAGAAGGCCTGGAGAGGTTGTTTGACAGGAGAGGCCTCGGGAGCTACGCCCTTCCTGTCACGACGTTCATCTCGTCCCTCATGCTCGTGATGCTCTTCTCAATCATCGCGATCCCCTACCTTCTCAAACTGTAGCGGGCAGGAGGGAACCGGCTCCCGCCCCTTCGCCGTCAGAACCTATATGTGGCATTCTTCCAAAACTCTGAACCTGCAGCAAAAATCCCCGGCATGCCAATGGAGCCCTGATCCATGATCCTCGCACCCTGCAAGAAGATATACAAGAACGAGACCCAGCGCACCACCTCACCGGAGGACACGCTAGCCAGGGTTGAAAAAGCCCTCCCCGCAGCGGGTATCACGAGAGTTGCAGATATCACGAGCCTTGACCGCGTGGGAATCCCGGTCTTCTCGAGCATACGCCCGACTGCCGGAAGGGGGGCGGTATCAGTGTATAACGGGAAAGGGGCAACCCCGACAGAAGCGCGGGTTTCGGCCATCATGGAGGGGATCGAGCGGTATTCGGCAGAGGTTCCTCCCGGCAGCTCGCTCATCACGGAGAGCTATTCCAAAATCAACAGGGAATACCCCTGCCTCGACCCGGATCTTCTTATCCTTCCTGCCCGGTCAGATCCGGTGATGCCGATCCCATGGGTCCGGGGTTTCGATCTTGTCGGGAACGAAGTGCTGATGGTTCCCGCAAGTGCGGTGTTTCACCCGCTCCCGGAAGAATATCCCCAGCTCTTCCGGACTTCGACAAACGGCCTTGCGTCAGGCAATACCCTCGAGGAGGCGGTGTTCCACGCACTCATGGAGGTGATCGAGCGGGACGCCTGGTCCCTCGTGGAGGCACGCAGGAACACGGGGCCACGTGTCGGTGCAGTCAGTGAACCCCTCTCGCTCGACCTCCTCTCGCGTTTTTCATCAGCCGAGGTGGAGGTCGTCGTCAAGGACATCACGAGCGATCTGAAAATCCCCACCTTCGCTGCGGTCTCTGATGACACCCGGCTCCGGGACCCTGCCCTCCTGACTATCGGCATGGGTACCCATACCAATGCAGCAATTGCCCTGCTGCGGGCACTCACCGAGGTGGCACAGAGCCGGCTGACCCAGATCCACGGTGCCAGGGAGGACACCCCCACAGCTGACATCAGGAAGAAGATCGGGTATGAACGGGTCAGGCGGATGAATAAATACTGGTTCGATGCAGAATCCGAGATACCCTTCTCATCAGTCACCTCATGTGACACCGATGACTTCCTCACCGACATCACGATGACGATTGCCCGGCTGAAATCGGCCGGCATGGATCGCGTGATCGTCGTCGACCTCACCCGCCCCGAGCTCGGGGTACCGGTGGTCCGGGTCATCGTCCCGGGCCTGGAATCGTTCGCGATGGACCAGGAACGCATGGGAGCGCGTTGCCGTGCCGCACGAGATCGTCGTATTTCTGGGTCCAAGCTGTAGCCGGGATGTGGCAGAAGCCGTGCTCCGTGCACACTACATGCCCCCTGCCGCACGCGGTGACCTGACTGCGGCAGCCGCAGCCGGCGCACGCATCATCACCCTCATAGACGGTGTCTTCTTCCAGGAGAGTGCAGTGGGGCACCGGGAGGTCCTGGCAGCCCTGGCATCAGGGATTCGGGTGGTTGGCGCCTCGAGCATGGGGGCGCTTCGCGCCGCGGAGCTCGATTCGCTCGGAATGGAAGGTATCGGGGTCGTCTACCGGCTCTACCGCGAGGGCACCCTGATCTCCGACGACGAGGTTGCACTGGTGTACGATCCCGAGACCTACCTGCCCCTCTCAGAACCCCTCGTGAATATCCGTTGCACCCTCCGGAAAGCCAGGGATGAAGGGATCCTTACGCATGATGATGCCGGTGCACTCCTCTCCATCGCCCGTTCGCTCTATTTTCCCGACCGGACCTACCCGCAGATCTGCAGGGTCGCACAGCACAGCATCCCTCCAGCGATCCTGGATTCGTTCCTTGAGTTCACCCGTCACCATGCAGTGGACCAAAAGAGGGAGGACGCACTCGCCGCGCTCCGGCGGACGAAAGAGATCGCGGATGAGCTGGAGCGAGCGTAATTCCCCCATCCTCAGTTCATTAAATCTCCGTCTTCACGTGCATTTTCTCGCTACCCCTGCCCACAGGCTATCGCGTCTCGGGGGTGGTCCTGATGGGGATTCTCCCCCTCCGGTCACAATAAAACCGCACTCCCTCTCAGACGTTCTTGGGGCTGATGCCCCGCCGCTGTGGTATCCCATATTGCGATAGGGCCCGTGGAGCAGGAGGGGGTTCTACACCCTCCTGCGGGGGAACAAGGGCAGGGAAATTCTCCCCCCTCTGGTCACAGTAAAACCGCACTCCCCCTCAGACGCTCTTGGGGCTGATGCCCCGCCGCTGTGGCATCCCGAATTGCGATAGGTTCCGTGCTGAGTATATCCTCTTCTGGCCGAATTCGAATCCCACCTGCCCACAGTTTATCGCGTCTCAGGCGTGGTCCGGAGGGAATTCACACCCTTCCTGTCACAGTAAAACCGCACTCCCCCTCAGACGCTCTTGGGGCTGATGCCCCGCCGCTGTGGCATCCCGAATTGCGATAGAGCCCGTGCTGAGAAAAAATTCAGGTTAAATCTCCAACAATTCACCCTGCCCACAGACTATCGCGTTTCCGGGGGAGGGGACAGGGGAGGGGGATTCTCCCCCTCCCCCAATGATTAGCTGATGCATCTCTTGGGAACAAGAACATGTACTGGAGTAATCAGAGACTGGTGCAAAAAAAGGCTGAACCGGTGAAATGGGGATCTGGAAAAAGCGAGAATCCCTAAAAAAACGGTTACGCGGGTGGAGTGACTGTCGAGAACTCGCCGCGCAACTGCTCCAGGCGTTCCTGCTGGAAACGGATATTCATACCCATGCTGCGGATTGCAAGCCCGATTTCGTCCCCGATCTTGACCTTCTCATCGTTGATCTTGTAGGTATTCTCGAGCAGCTTGAGCAGGCGGTTATTGATATCGATGCTCTTCCACAGCCGGCGGTATTCATCGATGGTCTTCTGGTCAATTCCTGCAGCGGTCGCATTCTGGATATCGATCTCGATCATCCTCTTCCTTTTGAGCTGGCCCTCGATCGCTTCGTACAGCTCCTTGTGGGTGATCGGCTTCATGATGTAATCCTCGATATAGATCCCGTATTCCTGCGCTTCAGAGGGGGTGAGCTGTTTTGCGGTGAGCATCATGACCGGGATCTCCTTCAGTTCGGGCGTATTTTTGAGATGCATGAGAGTCGCCCAGCCATCCATTGGTTCCATCATGATATCGAGGAGTATAAGGTCCGGTTTGACTGTCGTGAGAGTATCGAGAGCTTCCTGGCCTCCGTAGGCCGCAACCGTCTGGTATCCCCCCCGCTGGAGCATCGTGACAAAGATATCGACAATAAACGGGCTGTCGTCAATGACCATCACAGTATACATCAGAACGACCTCCCGATCTCCCCTGCAAGATCAGCCAGTGCCCGGAACGCTTCCGGCCGTTCGCCTGTGTCCCTGATCACAGCCACAATGAGGAGCTTTTCCCCCGCCCCGATCACTGCGACCGATGTCCCTGCAATCATGACGGACACCGCCTCGGGAGGAGACATCTTCAGGATTCCGGATGCCGACTCGGCAGATGCAAAGAGGGTAGCACACATCGCCGCCAGCCAGGGTTCATTCAACTCGCCTTCTATCGAAGAGCCAAGCATAATCCCATCACGCGAGATGAGGGCACACCCAAGAATCCCTTCAATTTTCCTTATTTTTTCGATGTATCCCTTGATCTTCTCTTTGAGCATCTGATCTCACCCTTAATGCCAGAGGTTTTCAAACAGTATTCATCCTTTCTATTCATATGCCTGATCAATAGGGAAACGTGAGGATTCCTGTCCCTTTATCACTTCCATTGCCCTTCTTATCCCTGACTCGATCCATGTTGCACTCTTTCGGAGCCGGCTTTTTCAGGATAACAGGATGTTTTATTACACATCCCTTCAATACATACTATAACCCAGAACCAGATTATTTGGGTCCAGAAATGCAAAAGAACAGCGATCCGGCTGTGAATGGGTTGAAACATTTTCCCTTTCCGGGGCCATAGGGTAGCCTGGCCATCCTAGGAGACTGGGGGTCTTCTGACCTGCGTTCAAATCGCAGTGGCCCCATTCATTCTTGCTCTCCGGTGAATCTATGAAACTCGATCAACGCTGTTTTGACTGCCTCCTCTCCCGCGTCAAACTCGAATGCGGCCTCTGTGGTGCAGATCCCACCCTTACCGGAGAGATCCGGGAAGAGTGCGCACGACTCCTGGATGAACTTCGCACGCAGCCGCTCTCCCACCCGCAGATCGCGAGCGCCATCCACAGGCATGCATATGGCAGGCTCGGGGTTGAGGATCCTTTCCTCGCGCTGAAAGAAGAGAGCACCAGGCAGGCGCTCGCGGTCTGCAGGGAGGTCCGACCCCGTCTTCGCTCGTTCCGCGACTTCGTGCTTGCCAGCGTGATTGGAAACACCTTCGATTACGGTGTAAAATCCCACATCGTGCAACCTGATTTTTCACGCTATTTCCACGAGGAATTCCAAACCGGCCTTGCAATTGACGATTGCGATCGTATCCTTCCCCTGATCTCAAGGCTCGTGTACTTCACCGACAACTGCGGTGAGATCGTCTTCGACCGCCTTTTCCTCGAATACCTGCACGGGCACGGTGCCCGGATAACCCTCGCTGTCCGCGAAGAGCCGATCCTGAACGATGCCACGCTCTCCGAGGCACATGCCCTCCACATGGAGCGGTATGCTGATGTTGTTACCACCACAGGGTGCGGGTGCGAAATTGGTGTGCGGCTTGACTGCATGCCAGATGATCTCTCAGAGGCCATGGAGACCTGCACGCTTGTACTCGCAAAAGGGATGGCCAACTACGAGTCCCTCTCCGAGTACCGCGACCTGCCTCCGGTCGCCTACCTCATGGCTGCAAAGTGCGACCCTATCGCCGAGGAGGTGGGGGTTCCCCGGGGAAGCAAAATTGCCATGCTGCGGGAATAACCGCTGACTTTTCCGTGCGTATCGCGGGAAGTTGCTGATTATTCGGTCATTGGAAGTGACGAGAGCACCGCGACAAGCAGCGCTCCGAGTGCAATGACAACAATGACCACGAAGAATACGATAGCGAGGACCACTGCCAGTGCCGACTTGGTGGTATCAAGCCCGTGCAGCTCCTTGATACCGATAACATTGATGATAACAGTCCACACGATTCCGACCAGCGTGCCTATGACAGGGATCCATGCGAGAATGAGCGAAGGGGTCGCCGAATAGAAGACACTCTTGAAGGTCTGCCAGATACCCTTCCTTCCGCCGAGTAAGAAGACCCAGAGATGCAGCCATACCCCATAGATGACCAGGGTGAGAATTGTGCTGACAACAATGGAGAATATATCGATGATGATCCTGACCGGATCGAGTACCGGGATGCCGGGGCTTGAGAATTCGCTGGAAAATGGATGCGGGAAGACCTGGAGTATGGTCATGACGGTGGCCATTCCTGCGTAAAAGAACACGAGGATTACCAGGTACTTGAAGGTATCAGCTGCCGGTTCTTCCTTTACCCCGCGAAACGCGTGGGTGGGATTGAACATGAACTCCTTGGTCTTCTCAAGGACAGGCATCCCCATGGTACCTAGCTCTTCTTGCGGGATTTCTTGTTAATATTCCGGAACAGGAAGCAGCCTACTTCCCAAAAAACCGCAACGAGGACAGGAATCAGCCATGTATGGTCGGGGAGCGGGGGCCATCCCGCATCCCTCTTCCGAACCTCGGGAGGGTTTTTCTCTCTGCCGGTCTATACCCTGATATGGCTGAACTGGCTGGCCTCTCATTTGGCTGGATGCTTGTGGTACTTGGGACTATCCTCCTGGTGATTGAGGCTGCGAGCCCCGGTTTTTTCATCGCGGTGCCCGGGACAGTGATGATCATCCTTGGGATACTCCTTCTCCTGGGCGTGGATATCTTCAGCGGTCCCGTCGGTCTTGTGGTGGGTGTGGCAGCCGCGATCGCCGTATCCATCCTCACCATTCTGCTGTACCGCAGGATCAATCCAGGTGAAGAGGCTCCCACCACCATCAGCCGTGACTCGCTGGTGGGAAAGGAAGGCCGGGTTGTAAAAAAAGTAATTCCCGGATCGCTCTCCGGCAAGGTCCTCATCGCAGGTCAGGAATGGAGCGCGAGAAGTCTGAAGGCAGAGATCCCCGAAGGGCTCACTGTCAGGGTGACCTCGTCGGAAGGAGTTCATATTGTTGTAGAAGAGGTGAAATGAGGATATGGCTGTTATTGAGACACTGGTAACGATATTCCTGATAATCGCAATCGTGATCATCTTCGCCAGGGGGGTGGTGATCGTCCAGCCCTACGAACAGGGGCTGGCCATCCGCCTGGGCAGGTACACTGGCAGGATGAATCCTGGGTTCCGCTGGATTGTTCCGCTCGTGACCAACGTGATCAAGATGGATCTCCGCACCCAGGTGATGGATGTCCCCTCACAGGAGGTGATCACGAAGGATAACTCGCCCACAAACGTGGATGCTATCGTGTATATCCGGGTCATCGACCCCGAGAAGGCCTTTTTCGAGGTGGTGAACTACCGGATGGCGACCGTAGCCCTTGCCCAGACCAGCCTGAGAGGGATCATCGGTGACATGGAGCTTGACGAGATCCTCTATAACCGTGATATCATCAATACCAAGCTCCGGGACATCCTCGACCGCGAGACCGACCAGTGGGGTGTCAAGGTAGAGCGGGTCGAGATCAAAGAGGTGGACCCGGTGGGAGCGGTTAAGCAGGCGATGACCGAGCAGACTGCGGCGGAGAGGGCACGCCGAGCTGCCATCCTCAGGGCTGACGGGGACAAGCGATCCGCCATCCTTAAAGCTGAAGGTACCAAGCGGAGCATGATCCTGGAGGCGGAGGGTGAGCGCCAGAGCAAGGTGCTCCGGTCTGAAGGGGAGAGGATATCGCGTATCCTCCAGTCCCAGGGAGAAGCCCAGGCGCTCCGCATCCTCTCTGTCGGCGCCCAGCCGCTTGATCGTCGGGCGATCACAGTTCTCTCCCTTGACGCCCTGAAAGAGATGGCGAACGGGCAGGCCACCAAGATCATCTTCCCGTTCGAGGTCTCAAGCCTCATGAAGCAGGCAGCGCGGTTCATAGGCGCAAGCGACGAGGTTCCTGAAGAGCCTGCAGTGGCCGGTGTTCCTGATACATCCATCCTCGGCACAATCCCCACCACTGAAGAGGTTACAGAAATCCTCAAAGAGATGGACAAGGTCATCAGGACCGAGGTTGACGTCGATGAGCTTAAGGATATCAGCAAGGGCAGGAAGAAGACGGGATCTGAACTTGTGGAGGACATCGAGGAGACCCTCGAGACAGATGGGAAGGTCTGACCGGCATTCCTGCATTCACCCTTTCGCTTTTTTTATGAACATGGCTTTTACCATGTTCATTCGGGATATCCGTATCCCAACTGGAGGATGGTGTTGTCTTACAATGAAAATGGCTTCGCCATGTTCATTCGGGATGCGTGTCTCTTGACCGGAGAATCGTGTTGTTTTTGAGTAGTCCTGAAGAAGGATTATGCGGAAAGAATTTCATCCCGCGCTTTCTTGGAACCTTAAATCTTCTCGATGGTGACCCTCACGCGGTCGCCGGCCTTGATACCGTGCCCTTTCGGGACATCGATGTTGAACCACAGAATCCCGGGCTGGTCCTGGGTCTTGTCCTGGGACAACAAGCAGTCCTTCTGTTCGTTGATACTGGCCACGAACTCGATCACCGATTCAATCTCTGCAATCTTTGTCATGGGAAAAAGGTTCGAGGGGTCAAACCCCTTCATGCCGGCCTGGATGTGACCATCCAGGTGGTACTGTTTGAATAGCTCCACTTGATGATTGCCAGGTCGTGGCAGATCTCGGAAAGGATCGCCATGTTGGTCCCCACCTCTTTCGGGGAGAGTCCAAGCTCCTTGGCGATATATTTTGATTTGAAGTAGTGTTTTCCTTTCTCGAGACCTCCCTTGAGGTACTGGACAATCCGGGTCTGGGTCTCGTTATACTTATCACGTATATTTTGTGAAGTGTTCACGTTCGATCACCTCAGCGGTAGAGATTGGTACACCTATGCATCTATAAATAAATACCTATCCTTCCATTGCAGCAGAAAGGGTTTATATTCGTAATTTCAGTGATTTCGGCGTTTTCCAAAGGATTTCTCGACACTTACCTTAGGGAAAGACGGATCGAGAAGAGAAACGGAGAGTGATCCGGGGATTATTGAGAGATTCCTGCCGGGACAATCGATATTTTGTCGATAAGCCCCTTGAGAACTTCTTCCCGCATCCCTTCCACAAACTTGATGCTTCCCACCACCAGGTGCCCTCCACCAGAGATCCCGCCACCAGGTATCTCATCCCGCAGCTCCCGCACCATCTTCGGGATGTTCATCATCACCCCGCGCGAGCGGAGCACGGCAAAATCTGGGCCGAACCCGATGGTCACGACAGGCGATCCCGAATGTTCCTGGCAGAGGCGGTCGTGCACCTCCCCCGAGGTCTTTCCGGGCGGCGGGAACGTGAACTTGTGGGCATGGATCTCCACATCGATCAGGAAGAGTTCTGCACCGTTGGAAAGGGTCTGGTGGCGGACGTGCGGCATGCACGCGCTCATCTGGTCCTTGATTGCCAGGTTTGCTCCCTCAACCTGGTAGCTGACCATCTTCCTGTGCCGCTCCGGATCCCCGGCAAGGTTGAGCACATCCTTGACGATCTCCCGGCCATCGTTGAACCGGAGCCAGAACTGGAGGTAATCCAGCGCAAGCGCAATATCCTTGCAGTCCTGCTCGCTGTAGGTGTCCTTCACAAGCGCCAGGAACCGGGCACGCTCGGGGGCTTCGCTCCTGTCCCCCACCCCTGCAACCGCAGGGAGGTGTCTGATCTGTTGCTCAACCGCGGGATTGATCAGCCTCGCGACTTCCGTCCCGAGCATCCCTGCGGTGATCCCGTAGTCTCCCCCGACATGGTACGGGTTCACATGCCCCACGAGATACTGGTCCACGATAGCATCGGGATGATGGTGATCGACCACCGCGATGGGAAGATCGTACACCTTCGCGATCTTCATCGAAGGCAGGTCTTCTTCGGTGGAACCGTTGTCGGTCAGGATCACGAGCGGCAACTTCTGCCCGTACCGGATGTGATCCTTGGTCGCGTAGTCAAGGTCACGGATGATATCCTCGATCTCATAAAAGGGTGCCTTTGAAGGCGCCCGCTTGATGAGGAAGTAGTCTGCATCATAATCACCGCCCGACTCCCGGATCAGGGATATAACAGCCTGCTCGATCGCAACCCCCGAGCAGATGCCGTCCGCGTCTGCGTGGTGCCTGAGTATGATGGGCTGCGATGAGAAGACTGCCCTCCGGATGATCTTGGCAACCTTTCGCATCTCCGGCTTTAAGCGCTCCAGCACTTCGCTCTCTATCAGGAGGGGGATCTCGGGTGGCTCGGCACGCTGGTCAAGAGCCCGGTCGATCCTGTCCCTGACCGCCTCGGCTTCCTCGCCTGCAAGGAGGATCAGGTTCTCGACCTCGATCTGGAGCTGGTTCTGCCTCATCATGACCTCGCCGACGATCCTGACAATATCCCCGAGCTCTGCCTCGGGATATGCTCTCACACCGGCCTCGACGAATGCAGCCGCGTTCTCGGTGCCTGACTCGTCGACGATCGTGAAGATCGTGGGTCCGCTGGTCTGCTTGACCTGGGCGATCTCCCCCTCGATCCTGACCGTCCGCCCGACCTTCCCGCCGAGCTCCGAGAGCCGTACCGCAGTGGATTTCTTCTCCACCATCTCGACCGTGTAGACAGGGATCGTGACCTCTTCGAGGTCGATATTCCCGTTATTCCTGATATTCAGCACTTTCACAAGGATACTCTCACGTTCACGATGGGTCGTCCGGGCGTTGCTCTTGTGCACAAGCCCCTTCACCCGGTCGTTCAGCTGCACGAATGTGCCGAAATTTGCAAAACCCTGGACGCGCCCGATATAGGTCTTTCCAACCTCCACATCGCCGAGGTCGCACCCCTGCCCCATGCGGTATACTATGATATTCGTGTCACTCATTTTTTCACCACGGAAAGGACATCATCTCGTATGAAAGGAGAATAGGTTCAGCGTTCTTATGTAAGTATGGAAACACACCGGGGCGGAATCCGGGTCTCTCTCTTCTGACTCGCGGAAATGGATCTCCACTCTTCATTCTGACTCGCGGAAATGGATCTCCACTCTTCATTCTGATTCGCGGAAATGGATCTCCACTCTTCATTCTGATTCGCGGAAATGGATCTCCACTCTTCATCCTGACTCGCGGAAATGGATCTCCACTCTTCATTCTGACTCGCGGAAATGGATCTCCACTCTTCATTCTGACTCGCGGAAATGGATCTCCACTCTTCATTCTGACTCGCGGAAATGGATCTCCATCATATCAAGGTCGGAGGGGATCACGATCTCGCCGCTGAACCGTGCAGAAGCGTCCTTCTGGTGGCCGGCAACGGTGGTATATCTCGAGCTGATGTGGACAAGCGCGAGGATCCGGGCAGAGAGGTACTCCGCCGCGCAGCCTGCCTCTCCTGCCGTGGAATGGAGCACCTCCTTTGCACGATCGATTGCCTCATCATCGTAGGTTGCATCGTGGATCAGGAGATCAGGGTGATGTGCGATTTCCAGTATCTTCGTATGGACCGGGCGGGTGTCGCCCGTGTAGACGATCTTCCGGCCGGGCCGGGCCCTGCCCATGACCTCGTCGGGGCTCACCTCAACGCTCCTGCCATCCGTTTCGATGCAGACAGTCTCACCCCTCTGCAGCCTCCCGAAGAGGGGGCCGGGCGGGACCCCGAGTTCGATCGCACGCTGCCGGTTGAACTTGCCGGGCCTTGCATCCTCCTCGAGTACGTACCCGAGCGCCGACATGCCATGGGCAGTCTCGAATGCCCTGATACAATACCCGGCATATTCCACGATAGATCCATGCCGGAGCTCGACTGACCGGATGGGAAACTTCACGTTATACCGTGCGAGGGTCCTTACCGATGCCGCAATCTCGTGGACCCACTCCGGGCCATAAATGGTGAGGGGCTCGGTCCTGCCCATGAACGAGAGGGTCTGGCAGAGTCCGAACAGCCCAAGGAAGTGATCGGCATGCCAGTGGGTGATGAAGATCGCGTCGACCAAAAACCCTGTCCTCGCCCTCATCATCTGCTGCTGGGCGCCCTCACCGCAGTCGAAGAGGAGGGTATCGTGTCCCCGTTTGATCATGATACAGGGAGGGTTCCGCATCGGCGTGGGCAGCGCCGCCGCCGTCCCGAGGAAATAGACGTGGAGGGTCTCCCCGCTCATGCCAGCCACTCCCTCACGACCCGGAGGCTTTCGCTCCCCTCATCGATGCTCCTCCCCTCAACGACAAGAGTCCCCGAATACTCACGTGCGATTGCGGGGCCTACCAGCGCCCAGTCGATATTTCCCTTGCCGATCGCCAGATGATCGTCATGGTCACCGAAGTTGTCATGGACATGCATGTGGGAGGCCTTCGGGATAAATGGGAGGAATTCCTTTACCAGGCCTGTCGTATTGGCATGCCCTATGTCGATCGTGACCCCGATCCCCGCAATGCCTCCGGTCATGCCGAAGAGCTCGCCGGGATCACGGCACAGGAACTCCTTTATCGAGATCATATTCTCGAGGCATGCGAGTACCCCGTGATCCTCCGCGACCATTCCTATCTCGCGGAGTGCATCTTTCTGCTGCTGCCAGGTACGTTCTGGCATCATCTTTCCGACGGGGCTTAAGTACCCGGGATGGAAGGTCACCCGGTCGGTCCATCGGGATGCCTGGACAATGCATGTGCAGATCTGCCTGATCGATTCGCGCCAGATGGGATAGTTGAGGGTTGCAAGGTTCAGGTCAGAATAGGGCGCATGCACCGTGATCGAGAGGTTCGTCGAGGCAATGGCCTCGTCAATGATTCTTACCCGTTCGGGAGAGTCAAGGCGATAGTTGCCGTCCGCCACGATCTCCCAGCCCTGGTAGCCTGCATCCTCGATCCCGTGGATCCAGGATATGTCGTCCCAGACTTTCGAAGATGAGGAGAAAGAGAGGATGATTGTCATGGGTCCTCCATGAGAGTATGGAGGAGATGCCGCGAGGCGCAGGTGAATTCCTCGAGCGTCCCGGAGTTGTAGATAGTATGATCCGCCGAAGAGAGTGCCCTGCCGAGGCCCCAGCTGATCTCCCTCTTATCCCGTTCGAGGAGCTGTTCGGGATGTGAGAAATCATCCTCTCTTCCCCTCCGGGAGAGTCGCTCAAGCCGATCACTGAAGGGAGCGTCGATCCCGACCAGGAAAAAATGGCTGAATTCCCCGCGGAACACGCTGACCTCCGCATCCCCCCTGATACCGTCAACAAGGACCAGGGGAGCGTTGCAGGCACGGATCCTGGGAACTGACCTTCGAGCAATCGCCGCCATCCCCTCCTCGCGACGGAGCCTGTTTGCCACCGCTCCAAGGTTTGCATCGGTCACGGGGAGCCCGGATTCCCGCACTGCCTCCCGGATGACGTCCCCCATCACCACAATGGGTATCCCCATCTCCCCGGCTATTCGCGAGAATTCACCTTTGCCACTGGCTGGCAACCCAACGACCCCGATCACCTTCATACATCACCTCCCCGCGGTCCCTGGTCCGTATCTTAATCGTCCTTCCCACCCGGACCATCTTCGCGGCAAGTGCCGCCAGTTCCTCGAAGGTAAGCGGAGCACGATCCCCCTTCACTTCCTCCTCAGTGCGGTAGGCCTTTCCATGGACCTCCTGCGAAAGCGACCAGTCCTTCCAGAACCGCTTGAAGACTCCCTGCTGGAGCACGATGGTCCCCCGGGGAAGCTCCTTCTCTATCGCCAGAATCTCCTTCTCGTTTCCCCAGAAAATGGTGAGAACGACTTCGTATTCCCTGAGTCGCCCGGCAAGATGGGCGTCCTGGCAGAGCGCCATGGATCGTTTCACCTGGGCCTGATAGTCGTCAGTGCAGATGTTGGCATAGCCCTCCCACCGCTTCGCGAAGCCTTCCCACCGGCTCTTGAAATCGAGGGCTACGCGGTCGAGGACTCCTTCGCGGATGAGCGCATCGATGGTATCAGGGAAGTACCCGTTGGTCTGGATCCCTACATCGAGGCCCCGCTCTTTTGCGGCCCGGGCGAGTGCGAGGAGTGATTCGCGCTGGAGGGTGGGTTCCCCTCCGGAGAAGATCACTCCCGAGATGAGCGGCCGTGCAGCGTCGATCTTCGCGACCACCTCCTCGATCTCTCTCATGTCGCTGCCCACCTGGATGGCGGCATTGTGGCAGTACGAGCACCGGAGCGGGCAGCCGCGGAGGAATACCGTGCATACCGCCCTCCCCGGCCAGTCGATCGTGCTCAGGTCCACGAAACCGCCGAAATTCACCTTCACCCGGATCACCGTGCTACATTATTGCGCCGGGAAGTTTCTTCAAGGTATGGGGAGCAGGAGTGGTCCTGGACCACTCCTGCGGGGAACCAAGGGGTGGTCCGGAGGGGTGCATACCCCTCCGGTCAGAGGAATTCCTGGTTCGTTGTTAGTTATTCTCCATCTTCTGCGTGGAGGTTGAGCAATACCTAAAAAAATGGGGAGATCATTCAATCATCAGGGTATTGAGAGCTAATCCCCAGCGCGTCTCTCGATACGATTCAATCCATCATCCCCTCTCCCGAAACCCCCCATGATGCTTCGCAATCCAGTTCAGCGTTTGATTTTCAATTCAAGTTGTTTCAACGCAACTCAAATTTACTTGAGAAGAGAACAAGCATAATTTAGTCTCGATTTGGAGAAACAACCATTTATCTTGTCTTTCCTCACACAAGTACTTATGAGTCTTGTTGACGACGCCCGGGCAGGGATCATCACAGATGAGATGAAACAGGTGGCCCGGCAGGAAGAGGTGACCGAGGAGTTCGTCCGAAGGGGGGTTGCCGGAGGGCATATCGTGATCCCCGTCTCCCCCTACAGGGATGTAAGGATATGCGGGATCGGGGAAGGACTCCGAACCAAGGTGAACGCCTCTATCGGCACCTCATCGGATATCGTCGATATCGATATGGAGGTTGAGAAGACCCGCCAGGCGGAGCTCGCCGGCGCCGATACCCTCATGGAGCTCTCGACAGGCGGCGATTTTGTCGAGATCCGGAAGAGGGTTGTTGCCGCAACCACCCTCTCGGTCGGGAGCGTGCCGCTCTACCAGGCCTTCATCGAGGCAGCCAGGAAGGATGGCGCAGTGGTGCACATGAAGGAGGATGACCTTTTCCGGATCACCGCCGAGCAGGCGAAACTCGGCACCAACTTCATGGCCATCCATACCGGGATCAACTGGGAGACCGTAAAAAGGCTCCAGCACCAGGGCCGCCACGGCGGACTTGTCTCCCGCGGCGGTGCGTTCATGACCGCGTGGATGCTCCACAATGAGAAAGAGAACCCACTCTACTCCGAATTCGACTATCTCCTCGAGATCATGAAGGAGCACGAGGTCACCCTCTCAATGGGCAACGGGATGAGGGCCGGTGCGGTGCATGACGCAACGGACAGGGCCCAGATCCAGGAGCTTCTCATCAATGCTGAACTGGCTGACAAGGCCCACGCTGAGGGCGTCCAGGTGATCGTCGAAGGGCCGGGGCATGTTCCCATCGATGAGATCCAGGCAAACGTGATCCTGCAGAAGAGGGTGAGCAACCGGAAGCCCTTCTACATGCTCGGGCCGCTTGTCACCGATATCGCGCCGGGCTATGATGACAGGGTGGCCGCCATCGGCGCTGCCCTCTCCTCGTCATACGGTGCTGATTTCATCTGCTACGTGACCCCCGCCGAACACCTTGCCCTCCCCACACCCGAAGAGGTGTTCGAAGGGGTCATCAGCTCCCGCATCGCCGCCCACGTGGGGGACATGATCAAGCTGAAGAAGAGGGATGCGGACCTCGAGATGGGACATGCACGCCGGGACCTCGACTGGGAACGGCAGTTCCAGGTCGCCATGAACCCTGCGAGGGCAAAAGCCATACGGGACGAGAGGATGCCTGCCGATACTGATGCCTGCACCATGTGCGGCGATTACTGTGCCCTGAAAATTGTCAACCGGCACTTCAGCTTCTGATACCCTCTCTTTTTAAAATGAAAATGGCGTCGCCATTTTCACCGGATTTGAATGTGTCTCAATAGCGACATCATGTGGTTGGTATCAGGCATACTGAATTCATGCCCGGATTCATTGCGTCATCGTGGTAAGCGGATGATGACCGGCATCTTCCTTCACCGGTCCCGGTTGAAATGTATCCGCGATACCCGGTCGTTTCAATACGTTCATCGCTGATCCTTCAGAACCAACTCATATGAATCCGGATACTGCAGCGATCATCGAGGAGTTCCTCAGTCACTCCAGGGTGCTGACTTCAGAGATCGAACGGGATACAGAAGAGATGCTCGGCGTGACTCCCTTTATCTTTGACACCCTCAAAGAACGTCCTGACCTTTTTGTCCTGTCAGCACTGGGGGACTACTATGCCTGCCGCCCCGATAGCCTCGATGCAAAGACCGCAGAACTGATCGCACTGACCGCCGCGGCGGCATCCAATGCACCCGACTGTCTCAGGGTGCATATCGCTGCAGCAGGCAAAGAGGGAGCTTCAAGGGATGAAATCAGGGACTGCCTGATCATCGCTTCGGTGATTGGAAAGAGCGGTGTACTGGCTCGATCACTCAGGATTCTCCAGGAGAACACGTCTGAAAGGACGCAATCAGGTACATGAATAGTCCCCCTTGTGAACCTGGAAATAAAAAGCGTGTAGTTGCAATCGAGCCACCAACATTTTTTCGAATTGTATGAATAATCCCATACCGTTGAGGTGGATTTCCTTGCTTTTCTGAATAAAATCTGATCATTTCGTTTTTCGAGGCCAATATGAGTATTATTTGAACCGCCTCCTTCTCCACGGTACGAATCCAAGGTCCGAACTCATTCTAACATCCTCGAAGGCACCATTGGCGGCCGAAGTGCCGCCTCCAGTTTCGAAAGGTGGAACCTTCGCGGTAATTTCGGGGGCGGCGGAGTTAATCACACTTGGAAATGAGACCAACAACCCTCACCTTTTCTACCAGGATTTTATTGGATGGATTTACTCGAATTTTTTGTCCTGATTTATTCGCGAGATTGGTGGTAAAAATGATACTATACCCATAAAAAACCGGGTTGCAGGATATACGTTACTGCTCCCGACTGTTGTGGGAAAGTGCGATCGTAAAAAAAAAATCACAGGATTCCCTTCAAGCCAGACGCATACAAAATGAAAATCGCAAATGCGATTTTCATAGAAAAATGCAGTTACTGGTCAACTTCGGTGATGGCCAGCTGGTACATCCAGTCCAGGAGCCGTGCACACTCGGCGATGTGACACTCCTGGTCACACCCGATGCAGGGGATCAGCTCCTCGCCTGCCATGATGAGCATCGGTTCAACGGGCCTCCGTGTGGCCTTCAGGATAAATGTCTTGATCCCATCCTTCCTGAACTCCACCCTCTCAATAAGGCCATCATCGAGGAGTTTCTTGACAAGCCTCGAACACTTCCGGCTGTCAACCTCGAGTATCTTCCACAGGTCGCTCTGGAGGACCCCTGCGGGATGGGACTGGATCACCTTGAGCGCGTCTTCCGGGTTCTGGGTCATCGGCATGGGCTCATCAGATATTCGGCTGTATCGAGAGGATGTTGTTCCCCCTGATCACCACAGTCCCGAGTGAGCGGCCACGCTCGTTGTTGATGTACTCGGTGGTGTCTTCCATGTGGATGTTCAGGTATTCATCCACCGCGACGAGGCGCCCCTGGAGCTTGCGCTGGTCGTCCTTGATCTCCACCGTGACTTTTGAATCCACCAGAGAAAAGACCTTCTTTATGGGTAATACGATACCGTTCACCATCTGCCTTTTATTGGGGGGTGCCGGTATTTATTGGTTTTCAGCCATCCGCGGCAATCAGGGAAAAGGGGTTATTCTTTTATCGGTACCCAGCGCCCTTTGAGTGCTTTCTCGACTGCAGGAAGTGTGGTATACTCCATCTCGGAGAGCGAGAGCCTGTGAGGTTCAAAGGGTCCGTGAGCCCGCAGAATGTCTGCAAGCTCGTTGCACCGGGACCTGACCCTGTCGTACGCAGGGTCATCGAACATGTCAGCCGGGCCGATCAGCTTTCCGTTGCAGACCTGGAACCCGAGGCATATCACGCGGGGCGGACCGTCGAACCTGGTGCAGTTGGCATCGGGGAGCCCGACCGGCATGAAGGGGCCGTGATGTGAACCCCGCATCCAGCCCGCGACGATGATCGGGATGCTGAACGGGTCGATGATCTCACCAACCGCGGGCAGGCCGCTCTGGCCGCGGATGATCATGACAGGGTCGTCTTTCCCGACGTATTTTCCTGCGATCAGGGAAAGCCTTTGCGTGCTCGTGGATGCCGCGATGACCCCATCTTTCCTCTTCACGTATTTTATCACATACCGTGAAGGGGCTCCGATATATGCGAGCAGGCTGTAGCTCTCTTCGGGGGTCTTGAACTCGATCTTCCGCTTCTCAATAACGTCATGGACCTCAAAAATGAACCCCTCGTGCATCTGCGGGTCTATGACAAGGCCTGCGGTGTTGAATGGGTCGGCGAAGATCTTGTAGAGGTAGAAGTTCCAGGCTCCAGGTTCGGTCTTGTCAGCCATGAAGAGGAGGACCGGGTCAGAACCCCGTTCCTCGAACACCATCTCCGCAACCCCGGGCCCCATACCCTTCACATTCCCCGAGAAGGCATCCGAAAGGAGGTCCTGGCCAGCACCATACAATTTCATCTCCTTGGCGATTTTTGCGCATTCCATGAACACTTTCCATGAGAGGGCATGGATCTCGGGGTCATCTTCCCCCCGGGTATGGGTCATGATCAGCTCAAGGTCATCGCCGCAGTGGGTCACGAACGAATCGATCAGGAGCTTCCCCTCCTGCTCCTTCAGCATCTTCGCGGCTTTTTCAAGGAGCAGGGGATGGGTGCGGGAGTGTCCCGGAAAGCTCCCGATATCAGCTTTTATCAGGGAAATCGTGGTCTTGGGCATGTCAGTATCCTCAGGTCAGTTCTTACATACTAATAGATACAGGAGCTAAAAAAAGATGGCTTTTTTAAAAAAATGAAGTGGCTTTACGCCCGTTCATCCAGGACGGGGAGCATCGCCTTACGCATCTTCCCTGGCATTGCCCTGTTCGGGGATGTACGAGATCTCGAGGACCCCGTGGCGGAACGAGATCTCTTCTGACCCCTTCTGTGCGGGCGGGATCGTGGCACTGCCTTTGTAGTGCCTCTCCTGGTCTCTTCCCCAGACAAAGATCCGGTCGTCCCTGAACAACAGGTGGATGTTCTCCCTGGGCATCCCGGGCATCTCGGTGACGAGTACCACGCGATCTCCCATGCGATGCACCTCAATAGCCAGATCGGTTGCATCTCCACGGCTTCCTTCTCCTGATCCAGGAGTGTCTCCCCCGGTCGGGAAGATAATCTTCATCCCGATAAAGATGGGGTGTGTATCTCCTGGCTGGATCGATTCCATCAGGCGGCGGAGCATCTCTTCGAGGGTCTTTGGGATATCTTCAGGTCTCTCTGTCATTCTCCATCACGTGAAACCCGTGGGAAAGCAGGGGATCCGGGTCAGGACCGGAGCTCCTCTTCCAGCTGGTGGGTCAGCCTCTTGATCTCGTTCCAGTCCTTGGTCCTCCTGAAGGTGTGATCCCTCAAGGTACCGGTATCGTGTTCCCGGTCTTTCCGGAGTTCGGCCTGCCTGATGGCAGCAACCGCGTTCTCGAGGATGGTTCGCTGTTCCTGGTTATACAGGAGCTCCCATGCCTGCCGCTCGGCATGTTCGAGGGACTCGCGGTCCATGGATCCCTTGACCTTCTTTGCTGCCTCATCAAAGTGCGCCCTGGTGATCCGCACGTTGACCACGGCATCGGCCATCTCCTGCTCGCTCTTCCCTGCCATGACGGTGATGAACTCCCGCATGGCCCCGAGCTTTGCTTCCCTTACAAGTGCCTCGATATCCGCACCCACGTAACCCTCTGTCGCTGCAACGAGATCGTCAATCTTCACGTCGGGCGTGAGTATGGCGCCCGCATCTTTCAGGTACACCTCGAATATCTTCTTCCTGCTCTCCGCATCGGGTGGTGGAACATAGATGTGGCGTTCCATCCGGCCGGGGCGCATGAGGGCTGGATCCAGCATGTCGGGCCGGTTGGTGGCGCCGATCACGGTCACGTCCTTCAACTCCTCGAGACCGTCAAGCTCGGTGAGGATCTGGCTCACCACGCTCTCGGTCACGTGAGAGGACCCCATGTAGGATCCCCTCTTCGGCACGAGGGCGTCCACTTCATCGAAGAAGATGATGGCGGGGGATGCCTGCCGGGCTTTCCTGAAGATCTCCCGCACACCCTTCTCGGATTCCCCGACCCATTTCGAAAGGAGTTCGGGGCCTTTCACCGAGATGAAGTTGCACTCGCTCTCGTTTGCGACCGCTTTTGCGAGCATGGTCTTGCCTGTCCCGGGCGGCCCGAAGAGGAGGATCCCCTTGGGTGGTTTGGTCGCAAGTTTTGCGAAGACCTGGGGATAGCGGAGCGGCCACTCTACCGCTTCGCGGAGCTCCTGCTTGACGTCCTCGAGCCCACCGACATCGTCCCAGGTGACGTCAGGGACCTCGACGAGCACCTCCCTCATGGCGCTTGGCTCGACGTGCTTTCGTGCCTCGTCGAAGTCGGCGTTCGTGACCTTCAGCTGCTCAAGGAGCTCCGCCGGTATCTCCTTGTCGAGATCGAGCTTTGGCAGGATCTTCCGGAGGGCATGCATGGCCGCCTCCTTCACAAGGAGTGCGATATCAGCCCCCACGAACCCGTGGGTGGTGTCCGCGTAGGATTCCAGGTTGACGTCCTCTCCAAGGGGGACACCTCTTGAATGGACCTGGAAGATCTCCATCCTCCCCTTCTTGTCAGGAATTCCTATCTCGATCTCCCGGTCGAAGCGGCCTCCCCGGCGAAGCGCGGGGTCGATGGCGTCGGGAATGTTTGTTGCCGCGATGACGACCACCTGGCCCCTTGCCTTCAGCCCGTCCATTAATGCGAGGAGCTGGGCAACGACTCTCCTCTCCACCTCACCCTTGGTGTCCTCGCGCTTGGGGGCGATCGAGTCGATCTCGTCGATAAAGATGATTGCCGGGGCATTCTCCTGGGCCTCCTCGAAGACCTCGCGGAGCTTCCCTTCGCTCTCACCGTAGTATTTGCTCATGATCTCGGGGCCGGAGAGCGAGATGAAATGGGCGTCCACCTCGTTTGCGACAGCCTTTGCGATCAGAGTCTTTCCCGTCCCCGGAGGGCCGTACAGGAGCACTCCCCTCGGGGGGTCGATCCCCAGGCGCTCGAAGAGCTCGGGGTGACGGAGCGGGAGCTCGATCATCTCCCTCACCATCTCGAGTTCCCTGGAGAGCCCGCCGATGTCCTCGTAGTGAACGTCTGCAGTCTCACCCTTCTTCTTCTCTTCGGGTTCGTACGCGGTCTCCTTGAGTTCGATCTGAGTGTCCTCGGAGACAATTGCAACTCCCTTCGGGGTGACCTTTGAGATGACGAGGGTGAGCGGGTTTCCGATCACGTCAACCCGGACTGTCTGGCCTTCCATCACCGCCCTGCCTCTGAGCATCCGCCCGAGATACTGCTCGCCTCCGACAAGGCGGATGGGCTGGGTCGGGTGGATCACCACCTTCTTCGCATATCCCACCTCCACCTTGCGGACTCGGACGCGTTCGTCAACCCCGGTCCCCGCGTTGCTGCGGACCGTCCCGTCGATCCTGAGGATTGCCTGGCCGGTATCCTGGGAGAAGCCAGGCCACACGATGGCGGTAGCCTTCTTCTTGCCCTGGATCTCGATGGCATCTCCGCTCACGACCCCGAGCGACCGCATTGCCTCAATGCTCAGCCGGGCGATGCCCCGTCCGGCATCGTCCCTTGCCGCCTCTTTTACGATAACCTCGATGGAATCAGTGGTGGTCATTGGAATGGTTCTCCTTAAGTTTACTTAAAGTAAGTGCCTTATAATATATAAAGAAAACACTTGCGGCAGATGACCCGCGTATGACGGTAAATTTCCCGTTTGGTGTTGTATGAAGGATGGCGGAGTATTGAAGGAATAAGTCCTCTGCCATTGAACTTGGGCGTTCAGGAGCCCTGTTCGTCCGGTTCCACAAGTCCCGGGAGATCCTGATGACCCGCAAAGGCAATGCATATCCAGCGCACACCTAAACTGTAGAGGAGCACTGGACTGATGCGGTGAGAGGGAGGGATACAAAAAGTGCTTGACCTGAAATGTATACGCGAGAACCCTGACGTGGTGAGGGAGGATCTCCGGAAACGCGGGGACGTGGAGAAGTATGCCTGGGTTGATGATCTCCTCGGCAAGGACCGCCGGTCCCGTGCATTGAAAGTGCAGGCGGATGAGCTCAGGAGGCGCAGGAACACCATCGCCCGCGAGATCAACGAGGCAAGGAAGGCGGGAGGCGATGCTGCGGCCCTGAAAGAGGAGGCATCCATGCTGCCGGCGAGGATTAAGGAGATCGAAGCCGAGCTCGAGGAGACCACCGCAGCGATCCGCCACTACCTTATGCGCCTCCCGAACATCCTCCACGAGAGTGTTCCGGTCGGGAAAGATGACACCGAGAACGTGGAGATCCGGCGGGTTGGCGATCCAATGACACCGTCTTTTCCGCTCGCCAGCCATGGCCAGCTTGCCGTTGACCGGGGCTGGGCTGACTTTGAGAGGGCGGCCCGGGCTGCAGGTGCGGGGTTCTACTTCCTGAAGGGGAACCTCGTCCTCCTCGATCTTGCACTCCAGCGGTTTGCCATAGACCGGCTGGCCGGAAAGGGGTATACCCCGGTCATTCCTCCCTACATGATCAACCGCCGATCCTACGAGGGAGTCACCGACCTTTCGGACTTCGAGAAAGTGATGTATAAGATCGAGGATGACGACGCATACCTGATTGCCACCAGCGAGCATCCCCTCGGGGCGATGTACCAGGACGAGATCTTCGAGGAACGTGACCTTCCCCTCCGGCTCGCAGGGATATCCCCCTGCTTCCGGCGGGAGATCGGCTCGCACGGCCTCGATACGAAAGGCCTCTTCAGGGTCCACCAGTTCCACAAGGTGGAGCAGTTCGTCTTCTGCCGGCCGGAGGATTCCTGGACAATCCACGAGGAACTGCTGGCAAATGCCGAGGAGATCTACACGCTCCTCGGACTCCCCTACCGGGTCGTCAACATCTGCACCGGGGACATCGGGACCGTCGCGGCCAAGAAGTATGATATCGAGGCATGGATGCCCCGGGAAGCGGCCTTTCGGGAAGTGGTGTCCTGCTCGAACTGCACCTCGTACCAGGCGGTGCGGGCCAATATCCGGGTCCGGGATGCGCATGACTTCGAATCGAAGCGATATGCCCATACCCTCAATTCGACCGCGGTGGCAACATCAAGAACCATCCGCGCAATCCTGGAGAATTACCAGGAGGAAGGCGGAAAGGTAAGAGTTCCCGAAGTGCTGCGCCCCTACATGAACGGGATTGAATACCTTTAATAGCGGCCTGCGGCTGATACGGACCCAGTTTCCCGGAACCGGGGCCTCCTGCCCCGTCTCCGGTCTCACCCGCTAATGCGGGCCTGATCGCCCACCACCGGGACTCCCGCCCCGTCTCCGGTCTCACCCGCCAATGCGGGCCTGATCGCCCACCACCGGGGCTCCCGCCCCGTCTCCGGTCTCACCCGCCAATGCGGGCCTGATCGCCCTCTCGCCGGGGCCTCCTGCCCCGTCTCCGGCCTCACCCGCTAATGCGGGCCTGATCGCCCTCTCGCCGGGGCCTCCTGCCCCGTCTCCGGCCTCACCCGCTAATGCGGGTGATCCCCTTCTCCGTCACCACGAAGTCCATGCAGATGTCATTCTCGTCGGCGGGGATGGAGTCCACCTCCTGGCAGGAGAAGGCGACACCGATCTTCTGCATGTGGGGATTCCGGGAGAGGAAACGGTCATAGTAGCCTGCCCCGTATCCGAGCCGGTGCCCTGCCGAATCGAATGCGATCATGGGGACGATCACGACATTGATCTCCTCCGGGTCCGCGGGGATCTCATGCCCGATGGGCTCCGGGACCGAGAATGTACTCGCAGACAGGAGCGAGACATTTTTGAGGTAGGAGAGCCGGAGGTTCCTATGCTCCTTCTCGATGATCGGGACCACAACCCTCGTTCCCCGGGAGATCATCTCCTCAATGAGCGATCCTGTGTCCACTTCCGGGGGCTTGGACGCATATACGAGCACCGGGTCGGCACCATCAAGGAACGAGAGCAGGTATTCGCGGATCGCATTCGAGAGCTCCGCTCTTTTCCGGGGGGGTATGGCATCACGGGTACTTCTTGCCCTTGCCCGGAGAGTCTGTTTCCTGGAGCTCATATGTGTAGTATGATATCTGCTGGTTCCGGGAATTAAGGGTGCTGTCAGGCATACATCAGCAAGGCTTCAGGAATCCCGGATGCTTTCCATTTTCAGAGTGCCGGGATCGGAAAAGAGCGCAGGACGGTTTCGGTGTGTGCCGGAGAATCCCGGGAGATGAGTCCCGAAGGGTAAAAACCGCGTGATTCCCTGGTCGGGAAAATGTGAATGCAACAATGAACATGGACGAGCCATGTTCATCCAAAAAGAGTGTATCAGGTCATCATCACGGGCTCTATGCTGACCAGTGAAATAATGAACCAGGCGGCAATCAGGGCGATGATGATCACGATGATAATCGCCGCGAGGATCACTGCACCGGCAGCACGGCCGGTCGAGATCTGGTGGAGCTCGCGTATCCCCAGGATCGAGAGGATCAGTGACCATATGCCGCCAAGGATAATGCCTATGAGCGGTATCCAGCCGATCAGCATGTAGGGGGTTGACCCGAAGATGAGGGCCTTTACTGTCTCAAGGTACCCTTTCCTTCCACCGAGAAGGTACACGAACAGGTGCAGCCAGCCACCGATAATAAAGACCATGATGAGCGATACGATCACGAGCACAATTGCACCGATCACGACCCCGATCGTCTCCACGAGGAAGATCTCCCCCATGCCGAACTGGCCCATGGTCTGGTTGATCGCAGAGAGGATCGCACTTCCCATTATCAGATCGACGATCACCGTGAGGATTGCGTTGATAATGAGAAGGATGATGAAATACTTGATAGCGTCCCCAAGCTCGATCCTCCTCGCCTTCTGGAAGGCCTGGACCGGCTGCATGAGGAATCCCTTTGCAGTCTCTATGATATCCATTCACACCACAATGGCAGGTATGATTCCACCGTATAAGAAGAATCCCAAATTTTTCTCAAAGACAGTCCCTTGTGTTTCGTAACAGGAAAGGGTAGCTGCCGGTATCAGAGTGTATTTAAGTCACACATTCTACCTGATCACCAAAAATGCGTGCCAATTGGCGATCTCTCGTATTCCTGGCAGTCGTGATAGTCGCAATCCTTGTCATCCCGTCGAGCGCTGCCCATGGAAGTCCGGGGGGCGGCCCATCATCTTTGGGGGGATACGGCCAGGCAGGAAGCGCGGCCTTCGGCGGGGGTGGCGGGACTGGCTCTTCCGGAACCGGGGCCGGGGGTGCCGCAGAGGTTCATGCAGGGTACGCCGCGGCGGAGGCTTCTCTTTTACCAGGGACCACGGGGAAGGAAACGACGGCCGGGAACGGGATGAGTTCTTCACCGGGCAGCATCGGACGTGGTGTCCAGTCCGGGCCAGGAGAGAACGCCAGGGGTTCCTCACCCGAAGCTGGATACGGCCTGCAGGCAGGATTGGCAGCAGGTCCAATGTCCTCCGGGGATAGCCAGGCTTCCAGAGGGCCACGTCTCCAGGCCGGCACGCTGCAGGAACCAGAATTCGGATCGAGATACGCCTCCGGCGAACGCGGGGAAGCCATGCCCGGCCAGCACAGGGGACCTCCTGCCGCAGCCCAGCCATTCGGACCGGGATCGCAGGCGGGACGACTCCCGTGCGGGCCGGCCCAGACCGCAGAACCCCTCGGAGGGGCCACCGGGGTCCAGGATCCCGTTTCAGGAGTTGTCCAACCCCAGAGGGGAAAGAAAGATGGCGAGGATGAGCGTGAGGATGCCATCGATCCCGGACCATCATGGCCGGGGATTCCCTTCTCCTTTCTCACGTTCCTGGGATATCGCAGGATCGGAGGAAAGAATGTGCTTGAACACGAAGGACGGAACCGGGTGTACTCGGCGATTGTGGAACACCCCGGCATCGATATCGGCAGCCTGGAGAGGATGGTGGGGATCAACAGGAACACCCTCCGCTATCACCTCTTCACCCTCATCCGGGCCGGAAAGATCACGGTCTTCTCCCGCCCCGGGATGGCCAGGTATTTTGAGAACAGGGGCATGTACCCTCCGTTCGTCCAGTGCCTCCTGCACTACCTGCGGACCGAAACCCCCGGTGAGATCATCGGACTTCTGTGGCACACTCCGGGTATGACAAGGGCACAGCTCGCAGACGCACTCGCGCTCTCGGGCCCGACCGTGACCAGGCACATGCAGAACCTCGCATCCGAAGGGATTGTCGAGGTGCGGATCGATGGGAGGAACCATCATTATACACTCTCCTCCTCCGCACTTGCAACCCTGCCGTGGTATGGTCATCTGGTGCAGAAATCGCGTGAAATCCACGGTTCGATGCAGGCAATTGCCCATCCTTCACCTGCATGAGTCTTTTCGCTCCACCATGCGTAGCTTTCCGTGCGAGAGATCCCTTTATTACCGGAATCCCACGGGGTATGGTGACCGGGGACTATCCCGGCAACATTGAACAGAGGTGAACCAAGAATGAGAAAGATACTCGCAGTATGCCTTCTCCTGGGCCTCGTGTTGGTACCTGCAACAGTGATGGCGGCAGGACCCCGGGGGCAGGAAAACGGCAATGCACAGGGTGCTGCACCCGTGCTCCAGGAACAGACAGGAACACCAGGAACAGTGACAGGCCAGTACCAGTTCTGCGCAAGGCATGGGGACAGCATCTCCGGCGCGAACGGGAATGGAAAAATGCTTCAAATACGCGACTGCACCGCGGCGGGAACCCAGGCTGGAACCATGGCCCGCAACCAGACCCGGCTTCGTGACGGGTCGTGCGGGAACTGCCCCGGCAGGTCCGTAACAGCAACTTCCTGAACAAGACTACCCTCACAATTTTTTTTTGGTTCTTCGCTATATCAGGTGAGCAGTATTAACGAACCAAATGCATTCTATCGGGGTTGTCCGCCCCCACACCTCCCAAATACGATGCACCCCGCCACCCCCGAAATTACTGCGAAGGTTCCACCTTTCGAAACTGGAGGCGGCACTTCGCCCGCCAATGGTGCCTTCGAGGAGGTAAAAATGAGTTGGGAACTATGATTCCTACCGTGGAAACGGCGGCGGTTCAGTGACTGAATTGGTATACAGATGACAAACTCAATGTAATCTTCCCTCACAAAACATCGAGGATATGTTTTTTTCGTTTTTTATACCAGCTAACAGAAGGCACTGTGCAATGTCTCGTGACTGAGAGTATTCCATATTTCACCATTATGGGAAGCATGATGTGCACCTCAATCCCATTCTCCCGGGAGAGAGAATTATGAACATGGCACGTCTTGAAGAGATGGAGAAGGATGGGCTCTTATCCTACCTGGAATTCCTGCTCTGGCATTACCGCGTGGTGGATGCCTTCTGGTTCATTTACCTGGGAGAGGAATACGGGCAGGCCGTTGCCGAGAAGATCAACGAGCAGGTCTGGGGCCGGGTGGCTTCCATGGCGGCAAAAGACCTGAAGGAGAGGTTCAAAATCACTGAGAAAGGGCTGAAAGGATTCGTACAGGCGCTCCGGCTCTTTCCATGGGCGATCCTGGTTGGGTACCAGATAGAGGAGCGGGAGAACGAGGTGATCATCAGGGTTCCCTCATGCCCCACCCAGGAAGCCAGGTTGCGCCGGGGACTCGGGGAATATGTATGCCGGGAGATGCACCGGGCGGAGTTCACTGCCTTCGCCCGTGAGATTGACGAGAGAATCCTGATCGAATGTGTCTTCGCACCCCCGGATCCCCATCCCCCGGACATGTTCTGCATGTGGCGATTTACACTTCGCGAGGCAGAAGAGCGTTCACCGTGAACCCTCCACGGTCTTCAGTATACCCGCCTTCAGCTGCCCTCTCGTTTGCGCTCAACCAGTACGCTCCCCCAATTTTTGAGTAATATATAAATACTCTTGGGGTTTTGATCTGATTGTTGACGGGAAGGGGTGGTGCTGCCGGATACCGGATTGCTCTTTCCCGGAACAGTGCACTGAAATACCAGGGAACACGGAGAGACTGCTCCATATTTCAGGGTTCCTGAGAGAGCGCTGTCCCTGTGTTCAATAAATCAAGGTGGCATATAGATGATCTCTCGAACACATACCCCCCGGCTGCTGGCAATACTTGCCATTGCAGCCATCTTTTGTCTGATTCCTTCTGCAATGGCAGCCAAGGCTGCTGTTCTTTCCATCAACACCTCGCCGGCAACGTTGACTGCGGGGGACCAGGTGGTCATTAAAGGCAACCTCACCGACGCCGTCACCGGCGACAAGGTGCTCCTCCAGAAGATCACGCTCCAGGTATCGCAGGACACCCTCTCATGGAAGGATACCGGATCCACCATCTCGAGAACAGGGGTCTACATGTTCTCGAAAATTTTGAGGGACCCGGGTACGTATTACTTCAGGGCCGTCTCTTCAGGAAACCGGCTGTATACCTCGGCAATAAGTCCGCCTGCGATGGTGACGGTCACTCCGCCCGCCGGTCCGCTTGCGACCAATCTGACGATCAGGGCACAACCCCAGTCCTGTAGCGTGGGCGGGACCGTGACCCTTTCAGGCACCCTCGCTGCCATCCAGGGCGGAGCAGGTATACCCGGGCAGAGGATCGTGCTCTCTTCTTCCCCTGATGGGGTCTCTTTTACGACGATTGGAACAGTCTTCACTGCCCCGAATGGCACCTATTCCACGAGCCTGTTGATGAACAGCCCGGGAAAGATCTCCTTCCGGGCAGCTTACGACGGGAACAGCACCTACTCGGGCTCGACAAGCCCCGTGGTTGCGGTCGATGTGACCGCAACGCAACAGAAAGCGACCACGCTTTCACTGAGTGCCTCAAATACATCTCTGGCCCTTGGAAAGACCCTGAACCTGACGGGAACCCTGAGAGAGACCCAGGGAAGCGCGGTCATCTCAAATGCCCTCGTCGCCATCCAGTATTCCCTTGATGGAGGAGCCTGGAGCCTGCTCGGGCAGAAGATGACCACCAGCAGTGGGACCTACACTCTTGATCATACTCCTTCGGTGGCCGGTGCCTACCAGTACCGCGCATCGTACCCGGGAGATACTCTCTACGCATCCTCCCAGAGCCCGGTCGTGAGCGTGACCGTCTCACCCCTCCCCCCGTCACCGACGACCGTCCTCTCCATCAATGTGACTCCCTCGACCCTGAAGCCCGGAGAGAGTGTGTATATCAGGGGGAACCTCACCGAGACTTCGACCGGAAAACTGGTACCTCTCCAGAGGATCACGGTCCAGATGTCGCAGGATGGCCAGTCCTGGCAGAGCGTAGGTTCTCTGCTTACAAAGACCGGTTCCTATAACTTTTCGAGGGTGATGAAGGATCCGGGTGTCTACTACTTCAGGACCCACTCCTCGGGCAACAGGTTCTATGCAGCCGCCACGAGTTCCTCGGTGATGGTGACGGTCAGTCCCGCTGATGGTCCCAAGGCAACCAGCCTGAGCATCCTCGCGAAACCCCAGGCACTCCTCCAGGGAGAAACCGCGACCATCTCCGGTTCACTTGCGGAAGCGCAGGAAGGCAAAGCCATTCCCGGGCAGAGGATTGTGCTCTCTTCGTCACCAGATGGCGTCTCTTTCACGCCGATTGGAACAGTCTTCACCGCCCCGAACGGCACCTATTCCACGAGCCTGTTGATGAACAGCCCCGGAAAGGTGTACTTCAGGGCAGCCTACGACGGGAACAGCTCATATTCGGGTTCGACCAGTTCCGTGGTGACGGTTGACGTCACGACCCCGCAGCAGAAGGCGACCACAGTTTCGCTGAGTGCCTCGAATACATCCCTGGCCCTTGGAAATACCCTGAACCTGAACGGAATCCTGAAAGAGGCCCAGGGAACCAAAGCGATTCCCGATACCCTGGTCTCCATTCAGTATTCCCGCAACAGCGGGGCATGGAGCCTGCTCGGGCAGAAGATGACCAATACAACGGGCGCATACTCTCTCGATCATACCCCGATCTCCGCAGGGACTTACCAGTACAGGGCTGTCTTTGCGGGGAATGCGGCATATACCTCCTCCGAGAGCCCCATCGTGAGCGTCATCGTCTCCCCCCTGCCTCCCGCATCTCCCACCAACATCACCATTAGTGCCTCCCCAACGACCCTCAAGATCAGGCAGACCCTGAACCTGACAGGGCATCTTCGGGTGATTGCCGGAGGCCAGGGAGTTCAGGATGCCCCCGTCACCATCCAGTATTCCCGCAACAGCGGTAAGTGGAGTCCGCTGGCGATCGAGGTCACCGGGGTGAACGGAACCTACTCCGCGAGCCACACGCCGAGCATGACCGGCACGTACCATTACCGGGCACTTTACTCGGGGAATGCAACCTTTGCTTCCTGCGAGAGCCCTGAGGTCAGCGTCACTGTCTCATCGCTTGCCCCGGCACCCGCAACTACCCTTTCGATCAAGGCAACGCCTGCATCCCCCAACCGGAATGAGAGTTATACCGTCTCGGGAACACTCGCCGACTCCTCGACCGGAAAGGGCGTGAGCGGGAAGATGATAAAAGTCGAACAGTCGGAGGACGGGAGTACGTGGACCACGCTTGGCCTTGTGACCACCAAGACCAGCGGTGAATACTCCGTCAGCCGGGCACCCTCGCCCGGAGGGACCTTCTTCTACAGGGCTGCTTTTGGCGGGGATCGCTCCTACCAGGGCTCATCAAGTACGGTCCTCCAGGTTACCGTCAAGAGATTTTCCCTGCTTGAGATGACTGCATCTCCCCAGATCATTGCACCGGGAGGGGCCGTCACCTGCATGGGAACGCTCACGGATGAGTTGAGCGGGGAGGCTATCCCCGGCCAGACGGTGAAGGTCATGATCTCACAGGGGAACACGACCTGGAACCTCTTCGGAACTTCCATCACGGATACCAACGGAGCATGGCAGCTCTCCGGGACCATACCCTCTGCCGGATCCTACTATCTCTCAGGGAAATTCGAGGGTTCAGCCACCTATAGCGAAGACTGGAGTAACACGATAGGGATTACCGTCGCCTGATCTTCTGGCGATATATTCCCACTCTTTTTTTAGGTCTCTCAACGAAACAGGGGAGACCTTTTCATCCCCACCCCCACTTTTTACACGACAGAGGAGGTCGCCGACCTGCTCAAGTTGCACGTAAAGACGATCCTCGAGATGATCAAATCAAAGCGCCTGCAGGCGGTCAAGGTCTGCCAGGAATACCGGATCACCGATGACCAGATCCGGCAATACATCGAGGAGAATAAGACAACGTGACCGGAGTTACCCGGCATAAACCAGTCACATCACTGGCCCGAAGGGCATCCTTCATGATCACTGCCTTTCCCTTGGGAGAGGAGGAGGCCGTCCCATCGGGGCGAGGAGCGAAGGGGGTAGCAGTGCCCCCCTGGAAGCGACGAGAGGCCGGGAGAGTGGATACCTCGCTACAATAGATGTTTCTGGAAAAATCCAATCTGGTCCTGCACACTACCTTCAAATCCGCTACCAGTATAGATATCGAAGTGACCGATAGGATAGTGTTTCACTTCTGCAAGAGTCCCAAGGATCTTTGCAGTCTCTTCAAGCGATGTAAGAGAGACCAGAGTATCATGATCACAAATCTGGAGAAGGACCGGGCACTGGATATGGCGTGCATATTTGATCGGCCGGTATTTATCACCCCGGATAATGATGCGGGCGCAGGCTTCGTTCACATAACCTTCCGGCATGAGCCTTCTGAAGGCATCATACGCATCTGGGGTATTCATAAGGGCAACCGTTCCCGGTTTTCCCACAATGGGAACCTTATGGGGTGATAAACCCAACCAGGAGCGAATAAGATCCCGCTGGCCATGCATAACCATGCGGAGTGAATGAACAATTCCCATTTGTTTGAACGACTCCAGGGCAAATGCTTCACCGTCCATACCAGGACACTGGGCGGAAACACATCTTACATCCGGATCATGAGCTGCTGTTACAATCACATGGCCTCCACTGAGAGAAGTTCCCCAGAGGGCGATCCGTGCTGGATCTATCTCCATGAGTCCACGGACATAATTAAGAGCAGCAGACCAGTCTTCCAACTGCGAGGGAATCCAAATCAGATGTCTCGGTGTTCCTTCGCTCTCCCCAAAATACCGGTAATCGAATACGAAAACTGCAAAACCAGCTTTTTGGAAACGGATAGCATAAGGCTCCAATCCGGCATCCTTTGTACCGCCCAGTCCATGGCCCATGATGATGCAGGGGAATGGACCGGGGCGTTGTTCCGGGAGATACAGCCAGGCACTGAGAGCTGTCCCGTTGACAAAGAATTGTTCATCTTTCCGGCCTGATGACGACGTTATGGGCTCTTCGCTTAAAAATTCTGGCGCTTTCTCAAGAGTCTGAGGAGGGACCTCAAAACCGGGGAGAAGTGCAACCAGAAGGAGTTCGATTACGAACAATCCGATGAGAATACCAATCGCATAGACGATCCATATGAGTATCATTTCAGTTCCGTTCTCATCCTAGCATACCTTTGGTGAGAATAAAAGGTTCTCGGAGGGTCTGCTACCAGCGGCATCTGTCGCTCTCTTGACGAGGATACAGGAAAGGCAGCTTGGCAAAGGTGATAGTGACACTCCCACATCCTGATGTCATTCATAGGAGCTGTCAATAATGAACCACAGCTCGGACATCTGACCATAGGTGGATCGGCACTCATACCTCGGCGTTCCATTTTCAGAATCAACAGGCTCAGCCACAGGGAGAGTGAAAGTGAAAGGGGCCATAGCGGCCCGAGCAACCGCAGGGAGTGAGTCACTCAGCGTCACTCCGTTCTGGTGAGCAGCGACGAGCATGATGCGAAGCATGATGCGAGGAGCGGGAGGATGCAGTCGCCGGGAAGTAGGGAACAGACGAAACCGGGGGCGTCATCGGGACCAGGACCCGGAAGAGAAAACCAGGGGCATGATGCGAGAGTAGCGGAGTAGAGGAGAGAACACCGGACGAACGGAGGAGCGGAACGACGATCGAAGCGAGCATGTTGCCCCGTTATCGTGTGCCATATGGTGAATGATCACCTGTCTACTGCGATGGGATTTTTTTTAGAGGGAAGAAGATAGAAAGAGGGTTGGTGGCTTCTGAAGAGAGCCCATACTTTTATATCGCCTCTTCAATGAATCTGGTATATGTTCAATGTTCTGGTTGTCGATGATGATGATCAATTCCTTTCACTATTTCGTCAGAAAGCAGCCAGCTGGACAGGCGTGAAGATCGACACTGCTACGTCAATGAAAGAAGCAGAAGAATTTCTCAAGAACACTCCCTGCGATATGGTTATTTCTGAATATTCGCTGGGTGAGAAAAACGGCATCGACCTGCTGCGATATATTCGTTCACGCCATGGTGAAATCCCTTTCATCCTGCTCACCAGCAATAGTGATGGTGAAATTGCTGCCGAAGCATCACGTTTTGGGATAAGTGCGTATTTTATAAAAAAGGCGGATTTGACATCACTCTTCTCGGAGATCTATGGAAAAATCCGGGAAGAGATGAGAAAAAAGGAATTCGTTGAGAACCTCAGGGAACGGGAGTCCCGGTGCCGTACTATCCTCGAATCGCAACCGGGTCTCATCTGCCGTTTTGGGCCTGACCTCATTCTGACCTTTGTGAACCGTGCATTCACCCAACTCATGGAAACATCGCCAGAAAACCTCATTGGTACGTGTATCACGGATTATATCCAGCCTGAAGATCGCAATACCTTTTCAGACGCAATCAAGGCACTTTCTCCTGTCAGTCATTCAGCGATGCTTGATCTGAAGATTCATTCACCTTACAGCAATCCTGAAAGAAATCACCTGATCGCGTGGACATTCACCGCTGCATTCAGTGAAGGGCACACCCCTGCTCTCATCCAGGGAACAGGAATGGATGTTTCCAGGGAAAGGGAACATGTGGATGAGCAGGCACGACAGCTGGAAAATCTGGCTTTTCTCTCGCGAACCGCAATGGAGTTCGTGGATATGGAGGAATCGGACGATATTTTCCGGTTTATTGCCGAGAAAGTCTATTCCCTCCTCCCGCATTCCGCGGTTGTTGTAACGACACATGATTCGGTTGCAAAAACATTCACCATAAGGACCTTGGTGGGGGATGATGATATCCTCTCGGCTATCAGGTATTGGCTCGGCAGGGACCTCGAAGGCCTTGTGCTTCGCTCTGACCAGTATACCTTCCCAAAAATTGGGCTTACAAAAAAAGGATTTATCGAAGGACCATCGCTTTATCATCTTTTTATCTTCATGTTTCCGGAAGAGGCATGTAAACGCATCGAAGAAAGCTGTTCTCTCGGGAAAATATATTTGATAGGCTGTTCCAGTAAGGGAGAACTTTTTGGTCATGTTACATTTGCACTACGAAAAGGCGATACAGTCAGGAACCCCGAACTCATTGAAGCCTTCGTGAACCAGGCATCGGTTGCGCTTCTCCGGTGGAAGGCCCGGAAGGCAGCCGAAGAAGAGATCACAAAGGTTCATGCAGGCCTTGAACAGGTTGTTGCCGAGAGGACTGCCGCACTCCAGGCAGCGAACAGGAATCTTGAATCATTTTCCTACTCTGTATCCCATGATCTCCGTACTCCGCTCCGGTCGATCGAAGGATTTTCAAGCATTCTTCAGAAAGAACACGGGAAGGATCTGTCACCGGACGGGACACAGATGATCGAAAAGATCCGGCAGAACACCCTCCGGATGGCGGATCTCATCGACGCAATCCTTGAATTCTCACGGGCGGGACGGAAAGAACTCCAGCGGGAGCGGATTGATGTACAGACCATGGCTCGTGAAGTCCTTGATGAACTGGCCGCTTCCCGGCCGGAACAGCAGATTGATATCGTAATCGGCGATCTCCCCCCCTGTATGGCAGATCCCATATTGATGCATCAGGTGCTGCAGAACCTTCTCTCTAATGCTCTCAAGTTCTCCCGATGCAGGGATACATCCAAAATCGAGGTCGGCTCATATGACAATGGTGGTCGAACGGTGTATTTCGTCCGGGATAACGGTATCGGGGTTGACATGAAGTATGCAGACCGGCTTTTTCACGTGTTCGAACAGTTGCACGACGATAAAAAATATGAAGGGACAGGAATAGGCCTAGCCATCGTCGATAATATTATCCGGCGGCATGGGGGAAAGGTCTGGATAGAGTCAGAGATTGATAAGGGATTTTCGTGCTATTTTACCACCGGTGGAGGAAATGAATCCGTGAATTATTGAAAAGTGAAGGAGTGTCATTGTTTATGGCGGGGTTGGGGATAGGGGTCGGTCGCAGGGGCGATGAAATGCGCGAGAAAGAAAAGAACGGTATAGAACCTCACGTTTAGATACCCCCGGGCGGATTCGAACCGCCGTCGCCGGATCCAAAGTCCTGCATGATTGACCGCTACACTACGGGGGTGGGTAATGACTTGCTCTAATACACTGAACAAAATTCTACCAAAATTTTTGTTCTCATAACAATGAGCGCGTGAAATATTTAATTCAATTTCAGAGGCAATTCTAAAAGAGCTCCCACACTCCCCAGCCCTTGTCGCTTCCATGGGGGATTACTACTAACCTTTTCACTCCTCGCTATAATTACGATTCAAAAAAATTTTCCCATCAATACCAGGTCTGAATATTCCCCGTTATTGAAAAATGCCTTCTTTTTTATCCCTTCCTGCAAATATCCCAACCTCTCATACAATCGGATTGCCCTGGAATTCATACTGGTTACCAGGCATTCCATTTTTGTATACCCACGATCCTTTGCCTCTCTTTCAAGAAAGAGAATAGCCTCTCTCCCAATTCCCATTCCCCAGTATGCTGGTTCCAGGTAAAGAAAGAAGGTCGCTACGTGGGAGATCTTGGTGCCGGGTGGTTGAACATAGAATCCGGCCCCTCCAACAATCCGGGTATTCATATGAATGCCCCAGAGTGACACGATGCCGCTTTGCATATAGTTCCACATGGCCCGGGTTGTTTCCATAGAGATCGGCGGAATAGTCTCAAAATTATCAGCAATTTCAGGCGTATTGCATAATTCGTTTATTCTTCCAAGTTCCGACTCCTGCACCGGGTAAAACCTGACAGAAGAGGATGATTCCTTCAAATCCACGGGAAGAATTGAGAACTTCATCGAATAATAATTATTGTTCCTTCATTCCGGCTCACTTTAATCCCAGGTTCTCTGCCATGGAACCGCTCACCACCATTGATGCTGACCTGGAACCAATCACGAGGTATGATGTATCCTGAAAAGCAGAGCACGAAGATGGGATAATGCACATATTTTTTGAAAAGAGTATGGTGCAACTCCACCAGGCACAATCTTTTGAAAAAATCTATGATCAGATCACCTCTATCCATCAAATCCACGAAGGGATCTTGTATACCGAAAATAACGAGGGAAACTTCTCTTTTTGTAAAAGTTGAGGGGAAAAGGATTGGAATCGCCTCTTTGTATAGCTGGCGCGAGAAACTCTGTCGCCTGGTAACTGGCTCTCGCAACGCTAGGCCTCGAGCCTGACAAAAGACCTCACTGGCACATTGACAAAACTACTACACGAATCTTTTCCTGTATTCCATGCATCAGCCAGCGGCAAACGAGGCTGTGAGCATGACCAGGAAGATGATGTTGACAGTCACATGAGCAATCATTGATACGTAGATACTCCGTGTTCGCCATGCGGCGAGAGCCAGGGGTAGGAACCCGACGGCTATCTGAGGCCACCGCCACGGCGTCCATACGTGGTAGATGCTGAACAGGAGGGTATTGAGAACCGGTGCCCATATACCGTAGCGGTCAATCCGCGGGAGAAGATAACCGCGGAAGTACAGCTCCTCAGTCATTGGACCGACCAGGCCATTGAACACGAATGCTATGATTAAGAATGCGGCGAAAATGCCCGCGGAAGGCAGACCGCCCTCCGCATTCGTCTGTGCAAACTGCAGTATCGAATCGGGCACCCACGAGGGCAACCGATCGATGACCCAACCTTCCAGCAACGATATCCATGCGATCAGTGTGAAGAGGAACCATATGGCGAGACCAATGGCCATTGGCAGGAGCCGTCCGGGAGGAATCTTGGATCTGTAGTCCGTAACGGCAAGCGGGGACCACGAGCCGGTTGTCCTGCGAGCAACGATGGCTAGGCACCCGAGTTCGAGGGGGACGATCACGAGTCCGATCCCGCCGAAGAGGGCGAAGATCGGATCCAGCCCCCACCCCTCCAATACTGGTGCCATCCCGACAATGAACATGCCTAGCGCCACGCCTGGGAAGAGACTCAGGACAACAGACAACCAAAGCGGATGCTGTGGGGTATGACTGTGCTCTATGGTCTTTGGTTCATTTTCGTTCATAATCACTCTTCTTTTACGACTGGTGCCCGGTATTTCTGAGTCCCCCGGCGAGAAGGTCTGCCGCACACCCTTCCCTGTCTTCCGGATTATAAAATTCCCGATCCAGGATATGGAAAAATGTACTGGAGCAGGTCCCACATTTCCGAAAGACTTTCTTTGTGTCAGAAAAGTCTGTATTTACTATAGGATGCTTTTGCTCTGTCATTTGCTGTAAGTATCGAATCACATTAGAACAAGGTTTCGCTTCACTCCAGCGATATGATTTGCGAATCCAGACCGTGGGTGTTCTATTGACGCGCAGTGACTTGCTTCGATCAGGCCGCTGTGGCCACCCACTCCCCCGCCCTCGTGTCGCCCCGGGGGATAGGCGAGTATCCCCCTCTTTCCACGGCCTTCGGCACGAGCTCCTCCTCTCCCCAGGGGGAGAGGCAGTGATCATGATATCCCCCCTTCGGGGCAGGGAGTGTACCCAACAGCAGCGAGGAAGCACCCGGTTACCGAGCAAAGCGAGGTCGCGGTGCTGACGAGCGTCAGAGGAACCCGAAGTAGGAAGTGGGCGGGAGAGGGCCTCATCGGAACGAGCGGGAGCGAGTCGTGGAGGCCCTGGCGGGTGGCGGGTGGCGGGTCAGCATGAGAAGAGCGATGTTCCACCGCACCCGTTCAAAAGTGTGATGACCCAGGCCACCCTATCAGTGATCGACCGGGCCGGCCGGCGCTTGATCAGCTATTGCACATGGTGGTTCGGCGCTGGGATCCCCGGTCACGTCTTATTCTCTTCGACGTATTGCCGGATCTGGTCCTCAGTGATCCGGTACTCCTTGCCGACCCGGACCGCCTGCAGGCGCTTGTCCTTGATCATCTCCCGCACGGTCTTTGCGCTGATCTTCAGCAGCTCGGCCACTTCCTCTGT
>JADFDO010000015.1 GCA_018262855.1 Methanolinea sp.
AATACGACGATCGCAAGGGACATGGGCAGAAGGGCAACACCGGTTTCATACGCAGTTGCACCCATGACCATTTCGTAGAATAAGGGGAAGATGAAGATAAAACCAGCACTGATAAATTTCTGGCCTATAGCTACGATATTACCGGCAAGAAAGGAACGTTTCTGAAGGATGGTCACATCTACCAGGTTGCCTTTTTCTTTCCTGTTCTGCCTCCGCTCCCAGAAGTAAAACCCGGAGAGAAGGATGATACCACCGGTGATAAGGATGAGAACAATCACCCATTCTGCCGGCTCTTTAATCAGAAGGATCCCAAAAACCAGGGCCGTGAGGCCGAGAACCGAGAGTAGCGCTCCCCAAAGATCAAAGCTCTTCCAGGATGCTGTCGGGGGGGTTTCCTTCAGCATCCGATGGAGAGCAAAGATGAGAAGAAGGATGACTAGTTCGAAGGCAAAAGCCCATCGCCAGGAATAGAAGGTGGTCAGGTATCCGCCGAAAATTAGACCGAAGATACTGGCCGCCGCCGCAACCCCGCCCCAGACACCAAATGCGAATGCTCGTTCTTTTCCCTCATAGGTTGCCGTTATGAACGTTACCGTTGCCGGGAGCATCAGCACTGTACCAACCCCTTCGAGTATCGACCAGCCAAAAAGGAGCATGGTCGCATCCTGGCTGACTGCAGCTGTAGTAGTACCGATGCTATAAATCGCTGCACCGACCAGGAATGTCCTCTTTCTCCCGATGATGTCCTGGAGCCTTGCTCCAATCAACAAGAAGGCAGCCTTTACCAGGGTATAGATGGTGATGATGGATTGGATGCCTGAGACATCTGCATTCAGGTCAACCACAAGGGCGCTGATAGAGACTTCCATCGTTGTGGTGTCGATGACCAAGATGAATACAGCCAGGCTGACAATGAGGAGGACACCCCACTGGGAGGAGCAGCGCTGTTCCATAGATCAGAGTGAATAAGACACCAGATATGTAGGTATCGAAATGGGGTTCGCAGACTGCTGCTTTTCGATAAGGCTTAAAGGGGGTTTGATAATCCAAAATTCGTAAAAATAACTCCATAAATGTCTTAAAACACAGAAATAACTGTTTTAATCGCGTTTAAAAAAGTGCCTCAGCCCGGATTTGAACCGGGGACAACCAGATCTTCAGTCTGGCGCTCTCCCGAACTGAGCTACTGAGGCAGGGAAACAATATTGTCTGCACAGACTAATAAATGATGTGTTTTCCGGCATGAAAGAGAGCCAAAGCCCGATTTATTCAGTTCTCTGGCGGTGGAACCGGTGAGACTGCCCTGGAAGGATAGAACCCGGAGCAACCGGGATCAGGAGCTCCTCGCCCAGATCCAGAGCCGTTCCCGTGGTGTGGTCCACCTGACCCACAATGACCTTGATGCTGTGGGCTGTGACGCGATTCACCGGAGAGTGCATGGCACCGTTACCACGATATTCTGTTCTGTGGGAAGATTCCCGCATGTCATGGGTATTCTTTCCAGGACGCAGGGTGAGGGGGACACCCTGAGCATATCTGACCTTGGGAACTACCAGGGAGCCGAGAGCATGGTTGATTCGCTTAAAGGAATCGGGTGGAGGGTGGAATGGCGGGACCATCACCGCTGGAAGGATGACGAACTGTCCCGGATGGAAAAGACCTGCGACTTCCTTCATGTCCGGGTGGATACCTGTGCTACAGGAATATGTGCCCACGATCTTGCCCCCGCCGATCCGGTTGCTTCCGAGATAGCGAAAGTAGTCTGCGACTATGATCTCTGGATCCATGCTGACCCGCGATCAGCAATCCTCGGGCAGGTCCTGCAGAGAACGAGAAATCGCGAGTATGTACGGGATTGCTTGGTGAAGGGAATTTTTTCAGATGCCCGCATCATGGAGCAGTACCGGGAGATCAAGAGTGAGATGGAGCTGATAATGGAGAAAAGCATCCACAGGGCAAAGATCAGGGGAACAAAGTACAGAATCGCCTTTGCTCCGCTCTATGGATATCCGAGCGAAACTGCTGCGGAGATGAGGGGAACGCTCAGCACCGACATGGAAGTCCTGGTTTCGCCCTCAGGGAGATTCTCCCTCCGTTCGGTCCCCCCAATCAGCCATATCCTTGCGAGGAACTTCGGGGGAGGCGGACATCCCAACGCTGCTGGCGGGAATTTTCCCTTCACGTTCTGGGAGAGCCTTACCTTCCGGCTCTTCGGGAGATCCCCCAGTATCGACCGCTTCGTTGAAATTGCAGATTCACTCGAGTGAGATGGCCGCAGAGTTCACGAGATTCTCCCAGTATTTTTCATCTCCGGCGGAGCAGTATCCCCCGACCTGGATGCAATCCGGATCGTAGTTCCTTAGCACCTCTTTTATATCGTCGTTATCAGGGTCCATCAGGATGATCCGATCAATCTCGTATTCTTCCCCCAATCCTCGCAAGATGGCGAGATCCCGGCCGTTCACGGCGATGGCCCTCTGGTATTCGAGAAGCATGGCCATCGATTCTGCATCACGGGATTCAGAGAAGAAGAATACCCGCTTCCCTGCGAGAGCTTCCAGTTCCTCGGGGAGAGGCTTTTCGCAGGAAAGCACATGCCCCGAGATCCCATTATCCCTCATGGTCCGGAAAAGATGTCGGTATTGTGTATAGAGAGCATGGCACACCTCATCCTCATCATGATAGTACCTGTCAGCAAGTGAGATCGTATGCGGGGCAGGGACGGCAATCCTGCATCCAGAAGTGATCTTCCGGATACGGATCGCATCATCGGCAACATAGGAAGGATTGACTCCGAGCTCTCCCGTAATCTCATCTCCTGAAAGGCCCAGGAGGGATTCCTTCCACCGGTCTCCATAAAAAATTCCTCCTGTGCAGGGATGAATGATACCCGCATCGATTTGAGGGGTGAGGCTTGCTTCCAGGAGGTGTGAGAGGAGGTCCGCATTCTTCCCTCGCTGCATCCCGACCCACTGTGCAAGTTCCGCGGCATCCGGGATTTCTGGTTCCGTTCCGAGTGATATCGTCTCGAAAACGAGCTTTTTCACCATGGCTCTTCAATTATTTATAGCATCACCATCAAAAGCATAGTGATGAGTGAGAAGCCCATTCTGGTGACCTGCGGGCTGCCGTACACAAACGGACCCTGTCACATCGGGCACCTGCGAACCTATGTTCCCGCCGATTTTTACGTTCGTTACCTCCGGAAGAAGGGAGAAGAGGTAGTGTTCGTCTGCGGTTCGGATAACCATGGGACGCCTATCGTCGTCAGTGCAGAAGCGGAGAAGATCTCCCCCAGGGAGATGTCAGAGCGGTACCATGCTCATTTTGACGCGACCTTCCAAAGGATGCTGGTCAACTTCGACCACTTCGGAATGACGGATGATCCCACCAACCATTCACGGACCAGGCAGATCGTGGAAGCCCTAGTCGAACATGGGTTCGTGTATTCAAAGATTATAAAACAGAGTTACTGCACCAAGTGCCGCCGTTTTCTTCCCGACCGCTACGTGGAGGGGACATGCCCTCACTGCGGAACCCAGGCACGGGGCGATGAGTGCGACCAGGGATGTGGCCGCCACCTGGAGCCGGGCGAGATCAAGGACCCGGTCTGCATGGTGTGCAAGACCAGGGCCGAACTCCGGGACCAGGAGCATTATTTCTTCAAGCTGAGCGAGTTCAAGGAATTTTTACTTGGATACCTCGATGGGCTCTCCGGAACTCTGAACGCCAGAAATTATGCCATAGGATGGGTGAAAGAGGAACTTCACGACTGGTGCATAACCCGAACCCTTGACTGGGGGGTGAAATTTCCCGGCCGTGATGACCTCGTCGTGTACGTGTGGGTAGATGCTCCTATAGGGTATATATCGTTCACCGAGGAATGGGCAAAAAAGACAGGGAATGACTGGAAAACTCTTTGGTGCGGGGAGAACCGGGTGACCCACTTCATCGGCGGGGATATCATCTACCATCACTGTATCTTCTGGCCGGCCCTCCTCGAGGGTGCAGGGTATGGGACACCGCATTCGATTGTTGCAAGCGGGATGGTCAAGGTCGACGACCATAAGTTCTCGAAATCCAGGGGTTATGTTGTCTGGACCAACGACGATTACTTGGACAAAGGCCTCTCCCCCGATTATCTCAGGTACTATCTCCTCTCCTATACGAACCATACCAAGGATCTCAATTTTTCATGGAAGGTCTTCCAGGAACGGGTGAACAATGAGCTTGTCAATACTCTCGGGAACTTCGTGTACAGGAGCCTTTATTTTGCCCACAAAGAGTTCGGGGGAATACCCGATCTGCCAGCGAGAAAGGAGATCTTTGAACAGATAGCGCGTTCTTTTGCATCGGTTGACACGGCAGTTCAGGATTATGATTTCAAGATCGCGGTCGACGAGATGATGGCGCTTGCGGCGTTCGGGAATAATTATATCCAGACCAGTGCACCCTGGAAACTCATAAAAAGTGACAGAGAGGCTGCACGGCAGGTGGTCAAGGACTGCCTTGTCCTCGTCAGGGCTCTCGCTCTCCTGCTCGAACCGGTCCTGCCTGGAAAGGCAAGGGAGATCTGGGAGATGATCGGGAGCCAGGGGAGCCTGGATCTGTGCACTCTTGATGAGGCTCTCCAGAATCTCCGGCCGGGAACGCTCCCTGCCCCGCGACCGCTCTTTCCCAAGCTTGAAGATGAATTTATCGGAGAGATGGATGCCCTTCTCCGGAAGAGAGTGGAAGAGGCCGGACAGAAGAACAAGAAGACGGAGACAGTCTCTATCGAAGAATTTTCCCGGCTGGACATACGGACCGGAACAATCGTCACCGCCGAGCCGGTCCCGAAATCGTCGAAACTTTTGAAACTCCAGGTGAATATCGGTGAAGAGACCAGGCAGATCGTCGCCGGCATTGCGCCATTCTACACCCCCGAAGATCTTATCGGGACAACGGCGGTGGTGGTGGTCAACCTGCAGCCGGCAAAGATCTTCGGCGTGGAGAGCAGGGGAATGCTCCTTGCCGCTGGTGACCGTGCATCACTGCTGGTTCCAAAGATTGAGGTCCCCCCCGGTACGAAGATACGGTAACATCTCATCCGGTACCATCTTTTTTCAGAACAACCCGGAGAGCGCCCCTTACTGATTCGCTGGCCTCGGTGTGCAGGGCTTTTCTCAATGCAGAGAGTGCATCTTCCCCGCCAATCTTCCCCAGGGAAACGGCTGCCATACGCCTGACATACTCGTTCTCATCCGAAAGACGGGGTATAATGGAGGGTACTGCAGCCTTTTCTTCAAGGGATCCCAGCGATTTGATCGCCATGTACCTGACATGATCCCGGTCGTCATCAACTACCCTAATGAGGTGAGCTGTCCCTACGGCAGATCGTATCTCCCCGAGAGCTTCTGCTGCCCTGTATCGTATCCTCCAGTCATCGTCACAGAGAAGATCAATAAGGTCGGGAAGCGCATCCGCACCCAGTCCTGCGAGTGCCATTGCTGCCCGGGACCGAACCCTTTTATCCCTGTCCCGTAGAGACGAGAGGAAGATATTTATCAATGACGGGTTCCCTTCGAGTGCCAACAGGTAGAGTGAAAATGCCCGAACATGTGGATCGGTGGAGAAGAGGGCTGCCTCTTTGAGAATATCCAATGAATGTCCTTTGATGGTGTCAGGTCCCGGTCGTCCAGTATCCGGCATTGAGGGTCCAGTGGAAAATATAATTGTGAAGAGAGGAAATGCCTTTCCAATTATTTCTTCAGTCCCAGCCAGACAAGGAATGTTCCGAATCCTGTGAAGATCATGATAGTTGGGAACTGGAAGACCTGCACGGTCCCTAAAAACACTGGTGCTATACCAAAGAGTACGATGAGAAGACCAAGCCCGATGATGGGCCCTCCGCTTTCAACTCCAAACACGGGGCATGCCCCGGTTCCATTTTTCTGCTTATCATGATCTGATCCTGATGAAGTCATTCTGTGTGTCTCTTCTCTCTGATACGTTCAGATTTATTCATATCATTCATCCCGTGCTATCACGCTCCATGACATGTTTGGCGACTTAATGTATAGCATCAGGGAGTTTACATCACCAAAAAAAGAGAAAATGTGGCATTCTAGAATCATCTGATAATTCCTGCGAAAATGAGCACGATACAGATTTCCGGAAATAGGATTATCTCTCCATCACGGGAAGAGATGGTACGATTTTTGGAATGGCATCATTTCCAATGTGTATCCTATCCAACAATCAACGATTTACTCTCCACACCATCAAACGCCTGGATAGAACCTCTGGCAGGTATATCAGGACTGATTTCATCGTGAGAGCAGGAAGCGTTGCCTTGGGGATTGCCTACGCACGAGTTACCTGTAATGAAACTTGCCCATGGCAGAATTTGTATTTCAGAGAGAATGTATTTCGATCCCGGGTCCATGGAATATCTGTAAACAAAAAAATGCCAGAGAGTGGCACGAAATGATCTGTCAAGAACAAGGTACCACTATTCAGGTTCCTGGGAACGGGGATGTGTGAATACACCTTCCTTAAAGGATTTTGAAAAAAATCCCATGATTCCCATCGAAATATACGCATGTAAAATGAAAATCGCGAATGCGATTTTCATATAAAAAAGGAGTGTGGCGGGATAGATCCTTTTCAGCACCTGCACCCGAAGGGGCACATCGTCGGAATCGCAGCGACCGTTGTGGTCATATCTTTCTTTACGACCGCAGTGCCACACCAGATACCAGGTAATGAGGAATCAAAGCCCGTTGTGAGCTTCAGGGAATAGGTGCCTTCCAGGAGGGTATTATTGTAAAATACCGGGACAATTCCCCCATAATGCCATCTCATATCGTAATCAGGCTGGATATCGGTCGCAAAGAATTTTGACTTGATCCAGAGATAATAGGTGTTGGCATCATCCGGACCTGTCACGAGGAGTGAACCATATCCCCGCATACCTGTATCTGCATCACTCGGGTAATAGGTCGATGTGCCGTGAGGGTAACTGTAGAAATATCGGTAAGTCTTTGACTGTTGCAGATGGGCCCATTCGGTAGAACCACAGTCAGTGCATGTAATACTGTTGGCCAGGTACTCGGCATACCAGGAGTTCTCCATGACTTCAGAATCAAAATTAAATGTAATACTGACCTCTGAAGGTTGCCCAGCATTGCTCTGGTAGTAATTCTGGAGCGTTGAAAATATTGGCGATGAATAGTATCCTGCAGTAATTTTGTCAGCTGAAAGTGCCCGGTCCCCGCTCGGTCCATTCCTGATATTGTCAGCTGATGCAGCACTCACAATGAGGATACCTGCACACAGAAGCACAATACAACCAATTGAACGATAATTCATTCCTGTCACTCCTTTTTCTAACTATGTGTACTTACTCTTATATTCTACACACTTGAATTCTTCTTGTTTATCCCTGCATAAAAAGTATTGTAAGATTGGTAACCGGTAATTGTGAGAAACTATTAATAAAAATTGATTATGTTACCTAGACAACCTGCGAATAATAATTCCAGTATTTTTTTCTGAACAATTACTATTTGTCACGGATAATCTGACTGTGAATAACCCTGCCCCCCTACAGTTGATTAGAAAATTCGCTGCTCCTGAAACTTTCTCTTTGAGATCGCCGATACTATCCATTTCCATCATTGGAACTAAAAAACGGATACGTCCAATTCCCGCATAAGCAATAATTTTATAAGGTGAACCGATACATTGCGCATTGCTAGCATATGACATATAGCATGGAAGAGGTTGACAGAGGTCATGAAGAAATTCAGAGCCTGATTCGGGATTTGAATAATCCAATAGTCGATCGCCGATGGAAAGCGGCAAGGTCACTGGCAGAGAGTGGTGAAAAGGCAGTAGATGCTCTCATCAAGAATCTCTATAGTGACAATCCGGGAGCCCGGCTTTTGGCAGCATGGGCACTTGGGAATACTGGGAGTGTACGAGCAATTCCATACCTCGAGAGAATGCTCGATGATGAGGATCCGTGTGCCCGCCTCGCAATCGAGTGCGCTCTCCAGCGCATCAGGCATAATGATTATCTCTGAACATGAGTGTCTGGTTGAATGAGAAAAATCCCCATATAGAAATCTCAGATCCCTGAATCAAAACAATCATTTTTCAATTATTTTTATAATCATCGCGGTTTATTGAAGCATTTTCCTTCTTTGCCCCAATGAAGATAATCAGGGCAAGCAAAAATCCAAAGAGGTCTCTTCCGTATCAATATATTCAGAATAAACAGAGAAACGCCCAGGTCGGAATTCGAATCCGAGTCGTCGGCGTGACAGGCCGACATGATAGGCCGCTACACTACCTGGGCACATGGAAAGTTGTGCTTGCGCAAGTTCCAGTGGAGTATCCCGCCTCCCGGATTTGAACCGGGGACATCGCGGTAGCCGCGCAATTGCCTGAAACGGCAGATCATACTACAGCCGCGCACTCTACCAGTCTGAGTTAAGGCGGGATTTGCGCTCATTAAATAGGGAGAATAAACCTATTAAACGTATCGATTCTCCGGGGAAACGGATGCCCGGCTCGGTACATTTTAATACTACCGTAAACGAAATGTAAAGGTATGACCTCCAGAACCACTGATGTGGGGAATTGTCTTCTTTGTCGCTAGCCACGCGAACAGAAGAGTCACTGTTTTCGACACCACCTTAAGGGATGGTGAACAGACACCCGGTATCTCCTTCAAATTCGAGCAGAAACTTGAGATAGCCCGCCAGCTCTCCTCAATTGGAGTCTACGCAATCGAAGCAGGGTTTCCTGCGTCGTCTGCTGGTGAGATGGAGACCGTCAAAGCCATTGCAGACCTTGGGCTCGATTCCGTCGTCTGCGGCCTGGCCCGGTCCCGAAAAGAGGACGTGGACGCATGCCTCAACTGCGGGGTTGATATGGTGCATGTCTTCATCCCGACCTCCGAGGTGCAGCGTGTCCATACCATCAAGAAGAGCTGCGATGAAGTGCTCGAGATCACCGGGGAGATCGTCTCCTACGTCCGGGATCACTGCGACCTCTGCATGTTCTCGGCGATGGATGCCACGAGGACCGATCTCGACTACCTTGTGCAGGTCTTCCGCACCGCGGCAGACGCGGGGGCAACAATCCTCAATGTCCCCGACACCGTGGGAGTCTATACCCCGACTGCGATGAAAGGCCTGATCCAGCGGCTGGCTGCCGAGATCAAGTGCCCGCTCGATGTACACTGCCACAATGACTTCGGACTTGCGGTCGCAAACACCATCACTGCGGTCGAGGCCGGTGCCTCCCAGGTCCAGGTGACCATCAACGGTCTTGGGGAGCGTGCAGGCAACGCGGACCTCTCCTCCACAGTGATGATCCTCGAGTCGATCTTCGGGATCAAGACCGGGATAAAGAAAGAGAAACTGGTCGAGACTTCCCGCCTCATCTCGCGCTACTCGGGGATCGCGATCCCGCCTACCTATCCCATTGTTGGGGAGAATGCATTCTCGCACGAGAGCGGGATCCACTCCCACGGCGTGATTGCCTGCGCTGCAACCTTCGAGCCTGGCATCATGACCCCCGAGATGGTCGGTCACCGGAGAAAACTGACGCTCGGCAAGCACGTCGGGAGGCACGCGGTGCGGCAGATGCTCAACGAGGTGCACCTGGATCCAAGCGACAGCCAGCTCGATCGGATCGTCGAGAAGATCAAGTTCATCTCGGTCAAAGGAAAGCGGGTGACCGATGCCGACCTCTACGAGATCGCCGAGAGCGAGATGGGGGTCGGGAACGGCGGACGGCTTATCGAGATGGAGGAACTCGCGGTGATGACCGGGAACCACCTCATCCCCACCGCGAGCGTCAAGGCCAGGATCGGGGGAAAGGAAGCGATATACAGTGCTACGGGCACTGGGCCGGTGGACGCTGCATTAAAAGCTGTCCTCGGAATGCTCCCCATGAAGGTCCAGCTCAAGGACTTCAATATCGAAGCGATCTCAGGGGGTTCTGACGCCATCGGCAATGTGACAATTGCCGTTGAGGATGAGCACGGCAGGATCTACGACGCCAGTGCATCCGGTGACGATATCGTCCTTGCATCGGCCGAAGCGATGGTCAATGCCCTGAACATCCTGCACCGGCTGGATCCTTCGGGCCAGAAGCAAGAGTGAAAAAAGGAGTTCAGGCAGCGCCGGGGGAAGTCTTTCCCTCGAGTGCCTGTTTTATCTGTGCCTGGAGCTGTTCGAACTTTCCCTGAAGCATCGTCTCCTGTTTCTCGAGCGACTTGATCCGGATCTCAAGGGTCTCGATCTTGTCGTTCAGTTTCGCGAGCACGTCCGCTTTCTTCTTCTGCATCATCACTGAACCAACGCTCATGAAGACCGGGTTATCCTCAGGGATATCGTTCAGTTCTTCGGTAGCCCTGCGGGCTTCCCTCACTGCCATCTCATACTGGCTCTTCTGGGTACCTACGGCCTGCATCTGCTGTTGCATCTGCTGCAACTGGGCGATCTGGTTCTGCACCTTGGGCGATATACTGCTCATGATCTTTCCTCATCTGTATTTTGTGCCAGTGCCTGCATCTCATCTGCGACATTCACAAGGCGGAGCCACATATTGAGCGCCGCCCGGAGCGCTGAAATATCCATGGCCTGCACTTTCAGCACCAGGACATTGCGGTCTTCCAGGAAGCATTCTGCCCTCGAACGCGGGTGGAGTTCGGAGGCCATCTCCGGGGAGAGGGAATGGTACAGGGTCTCTGCATGGGTGCAGTGAAACCGGAAGACCGCTTCATGCTCCATGACGCATCACCTGGCATCCCTGGCAGTCCCATCGAGGAATTACTGGGGGCTCCCTTGGATCCCTATCTGACCATGTTATTTGGATATGCCCTATCATAAACCGATTGGTCCGGCGTAAAATCGACGTGTATATCCTGCTGGAAAATCCATCAGGATTACTTTCCAGGAAATAATAGCAGAGAAGCAGATAGAAAAAATATTGAGTGTGATTTATCGGGCTTTCAGCTCTTTGATCGCTGCGCCCCTCTCCTTGAAGAGGATCCGGTGGCCACAATAGGGGCAGCGCACGTTGACGTCAATCTCGACCTTCTGCTTGCACCGGGCGCACTTGTAGGCTCCCCCCGCCATGGTGATCCTACTCCTTTCCTTCCATCGTGCGGTCGATCGTGCGGAGTGCGATGCGGAGTGCAGGGGTCTGTGGGGTGTACGCTCCGCCTGCAAACTTGAATCCGCATTTCCGGCATGCCCAGATACCGGTCCCCTGCCTCTTCACTGCCACGGTATCACACCTTGGACAGGTGTGTGCGGCACGGGAGATCGCCTCGGTCTCCATGACCCTTTTACGGATAAACCTGCCATACCGGGGGCCGAAGCGCCCGGCGCTTCCGGTTACCCGTCCTTTTGCCTTCTGTTGTCCCCTGGCCATGTTCTCATCCCTCTTATTATGTGTCTTTTATTATTCACTGTCTGCCCTGATATACTTAATCGAGGATCTTCACCTCGCCCTGCCCTTTGGTGAGCCGGTTCACAAGGCTGTAGAAATCTCCCTGGATCCCTGCAGGGATCTTGACCAGACATATCCAGGAACCATCCTTCTGCCATTCCTCCCGCTCGATGGTAGCTGCGGACTGGATATCCCCGAACGCCCGGGGGGTGTAATCAGCTGGGATCTTGACCGCAATCCGCAATTCTTCAAACTTTATGGGAAGGATCGGGCGTAGCGCCTTGACTGTCTCCTTGACGAGTTCGTCGACATGTTTGTAGAGATCGATATTCACCCTCGCCTCTTCCATTGCCATCTCGATCCGCTGCGGCGGATGGGGGAGACCTGTCTGGGGATTGATAGCGTTTCGTGCAATGAAGGTGATCACCTGTCTCCGCTTCTCGGCGAGCATCTGCTTCCTCTGGTCTGCCGTGAGGTGAATCTCGCCCTTCTGGATGATCTTCGGGGCAATTTCTGCAAACTCCGTCGTATGGAACACCTTGGCGAGCGCCTCATCCGATACTCTCGTCCCCTTGGATGCATTCGAGAAGACCTGGAGTGCGGCCACCATGTCTTCCAGTTCGATCTTCTCTCCCTGGCGGAACCTTACGGCAAGGTCGGGATCCACCAGGATCTCAAACTTTTCTCCGTGGCTTTCCAGACGTGCCGTGATCGCCTTCTCCAGGGATATCATAAGAACCCTCGTTATTTCTCGAATTTATCCACAAATTGCGCGACTTCTTCCTTGCTCATCTTGCGGAATTCGGGGTTGTCCATCTCGATGATCCCGATCTCTACCATGTTGACGTCGAATTTTCCCTCGGTGGCATCATGGAGTGCCTTTATGCCGAGCATGATGCAGTCGTTCGTCGAGGATTCGAAATTGTATTCCTCTTCGAACACCTTCATGACGGCGTTCCGGCCGATACCGATTCCTGTTGCCTTGTATTCGAGGAGCGTTCCGCTTGGATCGGTCTCAAAGAGCCTGCCCTCGCCATCGCTGATTCCTGCAATCAGAAGCGCGGTCCCATAAGGCCTTGCCCCGCCAAACTGGGTATACGTCTGCATGTGGTCCCCGAGTTTCTTCGCGAGGGCTTCGACGTCCATCTGTTCATCATACGTGACACGGTTGATCTGGCACTCGATCCGGGCACGGTCCACGAGAGATCGTGCATCACCGACAAGCCCTGACGATGCGACGCCGATATGCTCGTCGATCTTGAAGATCTTCTCGATGGACGAGGCCTCCAAGAGCCGCGAGCTGACCCGCTTGTCCACGATCAGGACGACCCCCTCCTGGCACTTGATTCCAACCGCGGTAGTTCCCCTCTTTACTGCTTCCCGGGCGTATTCGACCTGATAAAGCCGGCCGTCGGGGGAAAAGACTGTGATAGCCCGGTCATACCCCATCTGATATGCTTGTGGTTGCATGGTTACTCCTCCAGATCCTCCTCTGTGAGGAACAATCGTTCCTGGTTTTTAAATCCTTTTTCAAATAAATCAACCTTTGTTCCCCGGTACCGGACCGGAATCCAGGATTTTCCCTGGAATGGTACGTCCTCGCAGGGTGAGGGCGCCGGGGCATTCCAGCGTTCCTTCTGTTGTCGCAGAGAGCGCATGGTCCCGGATGTAAGGATGCTCCTGACAGCAATTTTTTTGTCGTGAATGTTCGTGAGCGCTGCAAGGCCGGCAATAACTTCGTCTTCTGCAGCCCTTGAACAGCGGATGATTGCACATCCATCACTGCAGGAGACCACGGACGGCTGGATCCTGGCGACACCTGCATCGCCATACAGATCGGTCAGCGATTCTGCGACTGCATAGTAAAGGGTCCGGCCATCGAGGTCGAGCCCGGGCGGATCCGTCCTCACGAGGATATACCGGTGCTTGCCTCTCATGGTCGGAGGGCGGGGTTTCATCCGACCACCTCGACCGGTTTATGCCGGTTGAGAACCCGATTCACGCTCCCGAGGGCTGCAAGGGTGCCATCCCGGTCCAGCCCGAAGAGGCTGCAGAGGGCGGTCATGTCCCTCCTTGACTTCATCTCAAGGATCGATCGTGCCCCCGATGAGATGGTGAGAGGAAAGCCGAACTTCTCGTGGAGGAGAACGATATCGGCATACCTCTGCAGCACCTTCTGCCGCAGGTATCCCCGCTCCCTCACTATCAGGGAGAGATCCAGGTCGACTGCAACCTGCCGCTCGGCTGCTATCCTGGACAAGATATGGTCAAAGGAATTTTTAGGGGTTGTTTGAATCTCCCTGATCACCCTGACCCACCCGGTCTGGATGAGGGCCCTGTTCAAGGAATAAGGGCCCGCACTGGCCATCAGCAGCGCTGGTGAAGAAGTGCTCTTCCTGGCAATCGCCTGGACTTCCCTGATCTCCTTCGCCCTGGCGAGAATGCCCCCCACGATCTCAACGCCCCGGTATGAACCGCCCTCCACACATGCTGCAACGATACTGTCAAAACCCAGGTCCCGGGCTTCGATGGCCATCCGGCGAAGCGAGGAGTCCCCGTTTGGGAGGGGATACACGCAGGCGTCAGTATACTCCATACAGGAAAGATCGAAGAAAAGGGATTAAGTTATTTGCCCAGGTTGGCATTCGAGCGGATGCTCGGCCTGGTCTTCTCGGTCCCTTTGCCACGGGTCCCCATCCCGCGGCCTTTCATCCCTGCACTCGTCTTTCCGCGTTCAGCACGGCCCCTGTGGACGGGATCTGACATCCATGCGAGCTGTGAATCGCTCCGTATTGCCGGATGGTTGCCATCAACCATGATGACTTCGTACCATTTCTGCCGCCCGTCCTGACCTACCCAGTACGAATTGAGTGCCTCCATGTTCGGGTAGCGGCGTGATGCACGCTCCTCGGCAATCCGCTGGAGGCTCTTGCCTGCCGTGATACGGTTCACGCCCATCCTGATGGAACGGCGAGCCCGGACATACCTGGACTTGCGCCGGCCACCGCGGCGGACCTTCACTCTGACCATCACGATCCCCTGCTTGGCCTTGTATCCAAGGTTCCTGGCGCGATCGATCCGGGTGGGTCGCTCTATCCGGATCACGCTTCCCTCGCGTCTCCACTGCTGCATCCTGTTCCAGAGCAGTGCTTTTACCTCGGTCTCGCTCGGCCTCTTCCACGCCTCTCGTACGTAGGCGTACATCGATTTCGCCATGATTTTTGCACCTTCAGGTTCAGCTCAAGAATGAGCCACATTCCTTCACGGGACGTATCCCGCAAGACCTACAATAATCGTCGACCGGGATATTAAAATGCGCGGTCGTGCGGCAGCCAGCTTTCAGTTATGTCTTCTCCGGAATGTCCGATTCGCCTTTCTTCTTCTCGAGCACCCTGATGTCGCTGATGCACGTGACCGGGTACTGGCCTTTTTCATCCTTCTCTGCGGACTTCACCATATCCCAGATCGTAAGAAGGGCAACAGAGACCCCGGTGAGAGCTTCCATCTCGACTCCTGTCCTTCCGTGCGATCGGACCTTCACCATAGCTTCCACCGCACTCTCCGACTCGAGAAATTCGACGTCCACGCTGCTGATGGGGATGGGATGGCACATTGGTATAAGCCGGGGGGTTTCTTTCACCGCAAGTGTTGCGGCAACCCTCGCGGTTGCAAGGACATTCCCTTTCACTACAGTTCCTTCGTGGATGGCCTTCAGGGTCTCTGTCCGGAGCTGGATCTTTCCGCTCGCGCGAGCCTCCCTGTATACTTCTCCCTTTCCACCGATATCGACCATTCTGGCGCGATCATTGCTGATATGGGTAAATTTTGTCATCACTCATCTCCTCCACGGAAGAGTTCAAGGGGAATGCAATCTGCAAGATCGGAGGGAAGCATCCCTCCTCCAAGCGACTTTTCAACCGCCATCCCGGCCCTTCCGTTCACGTATGCGGCAAGGCAGGCCGATTCGAACGCTGGAAGGCGGCAGAACAATGCTCCTGCAACCCCGGCAAGGACATCGCCGCTACCACCAACCGTCATGATAGACGACCCCGTCCGGTTGAATCTGACGCGATCCCCGTCCGATATGATATCGATCCTTCCTTTCAGGAGAACCGTGCCTTTCCCGGCAGCGGATTTCACCTGTTGTGCCCTTGAAAAAAGGTCATCCGGAGGTTTTTTCCCGGTTATCCGGGCAAATTCCCCTGCATGGGGGGTGTAGATGGTATCGCGGGCATGGGGGAGGGGTTTCCTGAGTGCGTCTGCGTCGATGACCGCTTTCTCGCAGCATGAGGCGAGAGATACCATCACTTTATGGCTCCCGTCGCCAAGCCCGTTTCCCATGACTACCACGTCAGCTCTCTCTGCAAGACCCTGTAAGATCTCAAGGTGGTGAGCGCCTATCTTATCACCGTCGAGCCTTTCATAGATAAGATCCGGAACGGGTTCAAAGACAGGTGAGGCAATCTTCACGATATCTGCTCCGGCCCTGAGAGCCCCGAGGCCTGTAAGGTAAGGTGCGCCCTGGTATGGCCCTCCACCGACCACCAGCACCTCTCCCCCTGCACCTTTATGTGCATCAGGATCTTTCTGCCCCAGGATCGTAAGATCGCCCGGACCGGTCGTGATCTCTGCTTCGAGGGGAATCCCAATATCAGCGACCGTGGAGCCGTCGACTTTCGGACGATGGAAGGCCAGTATGTAATCGGGGACAAGCCCCGGGGTCGGAAGATCGGCTGACACTTTTATTGCATCGGAGTGCTGTGTTTTCTCAATAAGCGTCCGGATCGGTTCACGGGGGGCCCCCGTACTGCCTGTCCCGAGCAGGGCATCAACGATACACGTGGCGCGTGAAAAGTGCTTTTTCAGGGGTTTGATGTCGTCCCTGCACCGGACTCCGATGAGTTCAACTGTGCACGACGAGAGTGCCGCACGCTGGTGCATACATTCCGGGCTCATCCCGCTCTCGTCGAGATACACGCAGCATACGTCGAGATCCTGGAGATGGCGGGCGGCAACCATACCATCTCCGCCATTATTTCCCTTCCCGCAGAGGATCAGGATGGGATCCCGTCCAAAGGACCTCACCAAGTCTGCAAGGGCGCGTCCTGCCGATTCCATCAGCTGGAGTGATGTGACTCCAAGTGCCCTTGAATTCAAATCCACAGCCCTCATGCGGGCATGTGAGATTATCCCTGTCTCCCTGAATTCCCTGCACTCCCTGCCTATCCTGGCCATGCTCCCTGCGTTCATTTCCTGATACACCAGCATATCATCCGCCGGGGATATGAACTATACCCTGTCAAGACCGGGAAGAAGGGACAAGAGTTGAAAATTGTAGCATCCTTACCCTTTTTCACCTGGATCGCCCATAATTATCCCAATGAGTCTCTGCGATGAAACGCGGGCTGCGGCAAAGGAAATTGCGGCACACCCGAAGGTAACGATCATCGCACATATCGATGCCGATGGTATCGCCAGCGAGTCAATCATATCGCAGGCACTCTCGAGAGCCGGGATTGAGCACGCCACCATCTTTGTCAGGCAGCTCGAACCCATGACCATGCACCAGGTTCCGAAAGATGACTCTTTCAAGATCTTCTGCGACCTCGGGGCCGGGCAGCAGAACCTGATCGATGAACACGGTCTTTCTGAAGAAGAGGTGCTCATCCTCGATCACCATGTCAGCCAGCCGGTAGGGAGGGAATACCTCCAGGTCAACTGCCTGCCCCACGGGTTTACCAGGATGAGTGCCGCAGGAGTTGTTTTCCTTGTTGCCATGGAGATGGACCCGGGAAATGTTGATCTCTCCAGGCTCGCCGTGATAGGCAACGTTGGGGATATGATGGCCAGGGAGGACTGCCGCCTTGTCGGACCTGCCAGGGATATTGCACTCCAGGGGGCAGGGGCAGGGCATATCGAGATAATTCCCCGTGATTTGAACTGCTATGGCACATCCACGCGTCCGCTTTACGTATGCCTTGCCTACAACGATGATCCGTTCATACCGGGTATCACCAACAACGTCAATGGTGCGCTGAGGTTCCTGCAGAGGCTCGGGATCGAGATTCAGACACCTGACAAGCGCTGGCTCGTCTGGGAAGAACTCCCCCCGGAAGACAAGCGGCTCGTGACCAGCGGACTTGTCCAGCAGATCATCTCATCAGGCGAGCGTGCTGACAGGCTTTTTGCGGAGAGTTATCTCTTTCCCGACGAAGCGGCGAGAACCCCGCTCAGGAATGCACAGGAATTCGCGACGCTTTTGAATGCCTGCGGGAGATGGACCCGCCCAAGGGTCGGGGGTGCAATATGCAGAGGAGATCGGGGTGCCGCATACCGGGAAGCGGAACACATGCTGACCAACCACCGGACGGTAATACGTGAACTCCTGGAGTATATTCTGAACACCGGCGTCCGCGAACTTTCCCATATCCAGTTCATCCACGTGGGGAACCGTTATCCTGACACTATTGTCGGGATCGGTGCAGGGATGGCACTCTCAAGGCTGAATATTCATAAACCCATCATGGTAATGGTGGAGCAACCTGAAGACCCCACGCTTACAAAGGTCTCGATGCGCACCACTGAACGTGTGGTCGCAGGTGGCATCGACCTCCAGAGGGCATTGATCGCAGCATCCGCAGAGGTTGGTGGTGCCGGTGGGGGGCACCGGATCGCGGCAGGAGCGTATATACCAAAAGAATCGGAGGAGTATTTTGTCAACAGGGTCAACCAGCTTATCGGAGAGCAGTACGCTCCAGAGAGTTAGGGTCATTGCTGATTTCCAGTTCGGGAAGGGTTCAGGATCAGGCATTTTTCCCGATGACTGTGAATTCATATTTTCGAGAACGGGGCGTGTCCGCCAGGTGATATGGAACGCGACACGCCTTGCAACCCTGCGGGCTTCCGACGGGCGCCTCACTCTCGGGATGGCAGGTGCGATAAGGCTCCACCAGGCACTCCCTCCCCCCGCATACAGGGTATGCATCATGCCGGATGTGGCCGAATTCATCCTCCAGGGAAAAAATGCATTCTGCAAGCATGTCATCGCGGCTGATCCCGCGATCCGGAGCGGCGATGAGGTGCTGGTGGTTACCAGAGGCGATGAACTCATTGCCACGGGCATGGCCCTTCTCTCAGGTCAGGAGATGCTTGTATTTAATTACGGTGGAGCGGTAAAAGTACGGCAGGGAAGGTCAGCCTATGATACCGGGAAATATCAACCCCAGGAAGATGAAACAGATGATGAAGCAGCTGGGGATGCAGGTCGAACCGATTGAAGATGTCCAGAAGATCGTGATCTCCACCCCAAAAGGCTCCTACATCTTCGATGCCGCTGAAGTGGCGGCTATGACAATGCAGGGGATTACCACATACCAGATCACCGGGCAGCCGCGGTTTGAGCCATCAGCCCCGGAAATCCCCGAAGACGACGTGAAGATGGTGGCAGAGCAGGCACAGGTAAGCCCTGATTCGGCAAGGGAAGCCTTAAGGAAGACAGGTGGGGATATCGCCGAAGCAATCATCCATCTTACCAGCCATGTTTGAACCGGGGGAGCGAGTCCTGCTTGTCGGCGGGGGGAGGACTTTTTTTGTCCGGGCAGGGACCGGTTCGTTCTCAACGGACCGGGGTGTCCTTGATCTCGATTCCCTTCTCACTACATCTCCCGGAGGAACGATCACGACACATACCGGGCAGGACTTCCGGGCCCTTTCACCAAGGGCACCTGACTTCTTCTCGCGTGCCAGCCGGAGCGGGGCTCCGATGCTTCCGAAGGACATCGGCCTTGCTATCGCGTATTCCGGCATGAACAGCAGGGACGAAGTGCTTGATGCTGGGACGGGAAGCGGTATTGCCGCAATTTATTTCGGAGGAATCGCAAAGAACGTGAAGACTTATGAGATTAGGCCCGAGTTTGTTCGGACAGCAGAGAAGAATATCATGGACGCACGACTTCCGAATGTAAAGGTTCTCTGCGGTGATTTTCTCGAATCTGAAGGAATATATGATGTAGTTCACCTTGACCTCTCCATCACGGAGGACCATGTCAATCATGCCCATTCGGTTCTCAAGGAAGGTGGGTACCTGGTATGCTATACTCCATTCCTCGAACATCTTTTCACGGTCATGGATGCTGCAGGTACATTATTCAACGAAGTTCACGCTCATGAGTGCATTGAACGGGAAATAACGAGATCCGCAAGGGGATCGCGCCCATCCACAAGGATCTGCCACAGCGGTTTTCTCACGGTTGCACGAAAATGAGCAGATATTCTGGATTTGCACAGAATTTTTAAATATCTCTTATTCTGAATGGCTCCATATTCCGTTGATCTGCCTCCATTCGCTCAAGATGATGCATTATGGTACCGAAGCTCTCAAATTTTGACCCCTTCCGGAAAAGAAAGGGTAGGAAACTCCCATCTTTCAAAGCAAAAGAGAGAAAGGTTCATATGCTCCTGTAGCTAAAATGTCTGGTTGATGCTGAGAGTATCAGCATAAACTGTAGGAGGAACATAATGAAGAAATTCGCATTCGCGGTCCTTGCCCTTGCTGTCCTCGTTGTAGGAATGGCAATGGCTGACGACGCGGTCAACCAGACCCCGGAGACCCAGGGTATCAACACTGCAACTGCAGTCTATTGCCTTGGCACTGTCACTGAAAACGATGCATTTGTCTGGCAACAGTCCACTGAGATGATCAACAGCCCCAACCCAGCCCCGCTCAACGAAGCAGCCGGCGAGAGGATGTATGTCGTCTCTTACACTGAAGACACCATCATGGACCAGGGGTACGGAGAGTACACCAAGACCATGGCCCTTGACACCAGGAACAAGGTAGCAAACCAGTTCAACTTCGAGGCAACCAAGCTCGTTGACTTCGCCCAGGACGAGGCACTTGGGCTTGGCGAGATGACCACTGAGGAGAGCATCCTTATCGACGGTGCTGGCCAGAACCACACCGGCGCTGACAGGTACATCTGTCCGTTCGGATCTGCAATCTTCAGCACCATCCCCGACTTCTGCAACATCGTTGAGATGGGCAGCTCCTTCACCGGATTCCAGGTCGAGAACCTGAACACCGATGTCGAAGAGCGCCATGTTGCAGCCACTGCTGACGTGCCTGTTGCACTGAACTACGAGGTTGAGCTCCAGAACGCCTACGGTAACTCCCAGGCCTGGATCAACGCCCACCTGATGGACGCTCGTGGCAACGACACCTTCCCGGCAGTTGACATTGTCTACAACGAACTTACCACTGCAGACGGATTCCAGACAGTCTTCTACAAGAGGATGAACTACGAATCCGGCACCCGCAGGGCATAAGTTCAGCGGTGAGGACCTGAAATTCAGGGAAAAACTCCCTGAATTTTAAAAAAAAATTCTTTTTCTTTTCGTTCTCTGGAATACCAGGGTGTTTTTTCCTACAATGTTTCTTTGCTAAAAATATGGGACATACTCTTTCGGCAATCTCTCTCTATCGAATCGTGTCGGATAAACGTTTCAGGCATATCTTCGAATATCGGAAAGGACTTTTCCCCCATAGACTGGATTTGTCCCCCGGTCTACTATCAAATGGATGAAGGAAAAGCCAATCAACCGGACTTCTCACTGGATCCGGGACGTAACAATCAAAACGAATTCTTCTGTAAATACCTCTCAAAAAACTTCCACCTGACTCCACAACAAAGCGGGGTCCTATCCACGGTATCTTAAGATAACCCATTCTGTTACCTGTGAGTGGAATGATGGACTTTACGGTCCTATTTTGGGATACTGGCAGAAATCCCGGGGAAACAACCCTTCAATTCAATCCTGACAAGAGAGAGTGTAATGCAATAGTGAGTATTACCCATGTACTGAACATCCAACGAGAATTCCCAAATTTTTATTGAAAGCCGGTTCTTGAATCGGCTGCCAGGGAGAATGGAAAATTTTTGTAGAGTAAAACCATTCAGATGTGCACACAGAGTGAATATACACAATTAAAATTTGCTTTCTTACAGGTCTCAGAAATATGGCAGTGACCCCTTATTGTGAAGGATGACATCCCCTGAGTAAAGAGAGAGAACAGGATCTTTGTCATTCACAAAGGGTATCGTGGCAATCCAGCCATGAACAAATATTCGAATATTATGAATAATCCCGTTTCTATCAAGTGAATTTTCTTGCTAGTTTCTGATTATCAAATGGTAATTTCGGTGAGAAAGGGCCTTTTAGAAATATTTTTGAACCGCCGCCGTACTCCTTCACATAACTCATACCAGATTACTCAATAATGACTGTGAATATGAAGGTGACCCCAGGTCGCCCCAGATCGATGGCTGAAACCTCTCTCGGTATTATCGGGTGCGTCGGGGTTAAACGCACCTGGATATGAGACCGACCCTCCTCACTTTTTTTCATGATTTTGGTGAGTGGATTCTCTCAAATTCTCCATAGTGATTTGTGAGCAGGATTGGTAGAAAAAAATGACCCTATGCTCTTAAAAAACAGATCCATAATTAAAGTGAAATAAAAATATACTGACTCTCAGCCTGGCATGGAGTAATGAACGAATCAGGATTTGGAACGCTTTTAGGGATTGCGGGGAATCCCTGAAAAATTATTGGATGGGATGGATTGTTTTCAGCCGGTTCAGCTGGAAACGAAACTCACATCCTTTGCGAGCGTAAAGAGGCCGCTGGCGGTAGTCTCGTCCTCATAGACCACTTCTGTTCCCATTGAAGTCGAATCACCGTTTCCTTCCTGCAGGACTGCAGAGACGAACGCAGTGGCTCTTCCCTCAGCACCGGTGCTCGTATCTCCCTCTGTCTGGTTGATTCCTTCGATCTCAACCGTGTAGCTCAGCGAAACCGGAGTGTCAATAGTATCCGCGGTAATGGTCGCACTGCTCGATGAGGCGACTGCAGCTTCCTCTACAACCATGTCCGACCCGGCAATGACGCGATCATTGGTCGCCGCCAGAGTGGTCCCGTCAACGGCTCCCCACGGGCAGCACGATCCGACACCCTCTGTTCCATTAGTAGCCATCGCTTCAACCATGATGCTCTCTTCAGACATCATGACACCGCTCGGGGTGCCGTCACCATCGTCATCGTAGGTCATGTACTTCTGGGTCTGGAAATTGTCACCATTTGCAGTCACAGGACCTGTATCAAGATTCGTATAACTGTCATACGTCACGCACCCGGAGACAGCCATTGTGTCTTCCTGGTAACTGATCACATTCTGTCCTTCCCCCTGGGCAAGCGGGGGATTGTCAACGAGGTTACCATTACTCTGTGTGTACACAATGTCAGTGGTCTGGCTTACACTCCCGATTGCTGACACAGAAGTCCTGACTTCAATCTGGGCTGTGTCATTTGACGGTGGGAGGGTACGGCCAGCGGACACTACGCCACAGGCTACCACCGTGAGAATAGCCAGTACTAATATTATACCTGTTCGTGTCTTCATTATGCCACCTTGATTGCTTCAAATGAGCGATCAGTTAGAGTTTTAATAAACTGTTAGTATTTATAGGTTCCCAAGTTACAAAAGTCTCGCTTATCTGATTAAAAAAAATTGGCATATTATGCTCTAAATTCAATTTAATTGAAAATTATTAATCAAAATTGAGAGACGAAAGCCAGGAACGATTACAGGTATGGTATCCAGACTTTTTGAAAAATTCAGAAAAAAACGATGTGGTTCAGGTTATATTACTCTCAAAACATCGCCATACCAGCACCGCTGGTATATTTGTAACTGGCAGTAAACTTGAATATCTGGCCTCGTGCAGAGGTGCTCTGGAAGAAGTTTATGAGAGAAGAGGGATTACTCCCGGATCCCCGGCCTTCCATCAATGATCCCCTGACATAGGAATTTGCATTTCCCACCGCAGAGGTGATTTGAGAATTATACTCACTTCCCACACCAGCATCTCCTGTGATTCGTGCACTGGCGCCTGACAGGTATCCCATCGATCCCGAGAACGAAGTTCCGGAAAACGAGCTGCCCGTTTCCATGATATTGCTATAGTCTGCCATCGCCGGGACAGTAAAGGTAATTATAGCTATTGCCATAATAGCAATCAAGAACGTTCTTTTCATGTTCACCACCTATCTATATGCAACTGAGTTTTTCTTTTATCGCGTTAAATATCTTTTGTCTGGAGAGAACGATTTTCTGGCCATTTTTATGTCTTCCGGGATTAATCTTTGAACTTTAAAGATATACACACGTTTATACTATCCCGGATGAAACTCTATAGGATGAAAAAACTGGTGCTCCTGATATCTCTATGTCTCCTAGTCATTCTCTTCACAGGATGCCTCACGGAGCACCCTGACGATCTCCTGAAAAAAGCTGATTTGGCAAAGGAGAGGAACCATTACAGCGATTCCCTTGCTTTTTATGACCAGATCCTCGCGAAGGATGAGAAGAACACAGCAGCGCTGGCGGGGAAAGCGGACGTCCTCCGGCTGCTCGGCAAGAATGATGAGGCACTCCGGAATTACGATAACTCTCTTCTTCTGGATCCTTCTTCTGTGCCCACCTGGATAGCCCTCGGGGATCTCCTTTCAGAAATGGAAAGGAACCGTGAAGCAGTGCTTGCATACGATAAAGCTATCGGACTCAATCCCAACGCAACCATGGCCTGGAATGGAAGGGGCGAGGTGATGGCCAAGATAGGGAAGTATCAGGATGCAACGGCTGCGTTCTCAATGGCTCTTCGGACCAACACTACCTATGCACCTGCCGCAAAGAACCTCGGCGATGTCCTCGTAGCGCTGGCACAGTATGACGATGCACTCAAGGCCTACAACAGGGCACTCGATCTCAATCCCACCTATAGCGAGGCATTGATGGCAAAGGGTGACCTATTCACCCAGTTCGGAAGAGAACAGGAAGCGTTGAATGCGTACGAGTATGCTCTCCAGTTCATGCCCAATAACACAGTCCTGATCACACAGACCGCCAACCTCCTCAATACAATGGGACGGTTTGACGATGCAATGGCAATGTATAATCGGGCTCTTGCACTTGCACCGGAAAATGCGACCTACTGGGCACACAAGAGTTATGTCTATAATAACATGGGAGAATTCAACCAGTCAATCATCGCGGCTGACCATGCACTCTCGCTTGATCCCGGGAATACTGTCGCCCTGAACAACAAGGGGTTTGCACTCACCAATCTGGGAAAGTTCGATGAAGCGATCATTGCATATACATCTGCACTGGATCTGAACCACGGGAATGTTGCCGCACTCACCAACCGCGGTTTTGCCCTGATACAGGTTGGAAAATACAAGGATGCCGTCAATGACCTGACCGGGGCAATCGACCTTGATCCGTCTTTATCCTCTGCATGGACGTACAGGAGCATGGCGAAATATCGCATGGGTCAGAACCAGGGTGCCCTTGAGGATGCAAAGCATGCCCTTGAACTCGATCCAATGAGTGCATTTGCATGGTCATCCAGGGGAATGGCGGAGAGTGGCCTTGGACAGTATAAGGAGGCTTCGATCTCATTTGAACAGGCTCTGGAAATCAACAATAAATCCCCTTCGATTTGGTTAAACAAGGGCATGGCACTCCAGAACGCAAGGGACAACCAGGGTGCCCTAGACGCCTATGAACAGGTGCTGTCACTTGATCCTAATAACACGATGGCCTGGGTTTACAAGGTAATGGCACTCCGGAACCTGGGACGGGGTGAAGAAGCGGTCCGAATCACGGATCGCGAACTGAAATATGATCCCGCCAGCATCACGCTATTGATGAGGAAAGCGTATGCACTCTACAGCCTGAACCGTTTAGACGAGGCGCTCCTCATTTATAACAGGATCCTCGATCTTTCCCCGGCAAATTTCGATGCACTGCTGTATAAGGCCTCCACCCAGATGAGCCTTGGTGACTACCTCGGTGCGATAAAGACGTATAACCAGGTCCTTCAATTCGATGGAAATAACACTGAAGCATTACAATACCAGGCTCTTGCCTATTACAGGCTTGACCAGTACGAGCCTTCGCTGGCACTGAACGACCGGCTTATTGCCCAGGACCCTAAGAGCTCACTGGCCTGGTCTAACAGGGGCTATTGCCTTGTGAAACTCGGACGTATCCAGGACGCCATCAAATCATTTGACAAGGCTCTGGAGCTGAATCCCAGGAATTATAATGCTATGTCTGGTCGATTGATAGCAATAAGGGCTGTCTGGCCACACTATAGATAATATACATGAATCGAGGACTTTTCATTCAGTCCCAATGGTGCTGGTATCCATTGATTGATGCAACCTGTCCATCAATCTTTACCACTTTTTCCTCTATCACATTGCCGATAATATAGAGGTCAGGAATTGTCAGGGGGATCATTCCGGACGGATAAGTAAAAAGGAGCCCGAAATCTCCCCCACCATTCAGTGAATACTTCCGCGAAGATTCCGGCGAGATCCCGTCAAGCAGAGGGATCCTGGAGGAGGAGATCTCGTATCCGCATTGGTTCACCTCAAGCATATCAGAAAGGGACATGAGCAGTCCATCGCTCACGTCCATCATCGACGTTACCCCGGCGAGCGCGAGTGCCCTGCCCTCCATGACCCGGGGCCTGGGCGCGAAGAGAAAATCACGGAACTCCTGGTGTCCATCGAGAGCCGCCTGGGCCCGCCCAGGGATGCCGACAATACCGATATCATCTCCCACCGCTGCACCTGATCTCCTGACAGGGGCATCACAGAAGCCCCACCCCGAGCTGACAATCGTGAGTTCCCTGTGGAAATCAAGATCGCCGCCTGCAAACCGTGCATCATAGGTATCGCAGCACGCCTTCGCCCCTTCGAGGATGGAACGGAGACGGGAGGGCTTGTCAAGCCCGACAGAGAGAAGGATTCCCCCTGGCATTGCCCCCATTGCTGCAATATCCGAGAGGGTGACGGCAACGCTCATCCACCCTTTCTCCCAATCCGTCATCCCTTCCGGAAAATCAGTGCTCTCATGGACCATATCCGTGGATGCGACCATATACCCTTCCCCCATGGGTATTATGGCACAGTCGTCAGAGACCGCGTCTTTCCCTACCACTTCCATGACGATCTTTCTCAGGGTTCTTTCATCCAACTTTCTTCATCTCCCTGCCACGCTCGGTCCGGTATTCCCGGTATATCTGCTCAAGCATCCGTCCTTTCTCTTCCTTTTCGAATAGAATCTGTGATTCCTTCCATCTTTTCAAGGCTGCCCTGAACTGGACCGGATCTGCCGCTCCCCGACCCCCTTTCTGGACAACCCTGACCTGGTCCCCGGAAAGAAGCGGGATTCTTTGTTCACGAAATGCTGCTTCCATCTCCCGAGCAACCGCACTCCCTGCCCATTCTCCCACAAGGAGTGCGGCAATCCCGGTCTGTGCAAGATCCCTGACCGTGCTCTTTCCGAAACCCTCGACCCGCGGGATATACAGCACATCCCCCTCCCGGATACCCACCTGTCCGGCAAGCGTCTTCACTTCCTCCCTGGTAAGCAAAGGCAGGATCTTTAAGGGTATTGTCTCTCCGGAGAGCAGCGCCTCGTCAAATTCCTTCATCCTCTCTATCCGCTTTTTAAGCGTCCTGTTGGAACGTTCCTCTCTCCTGAGATTCTTCTTCAGGTTCTGGATGATGACATCCCGCCTTGTGATCTCGGTGTCTGATCGCAACGCAATATCCTCCCTTGACCGTATCCTCTTTAATCTCTCCTGCAACCGGATCACCTGCTGGTCCTTCTTCTGGAGATCCTCCTGGAGTTCCGCAACGATGATACGCAGTCGCTTCATGTTCCCATCAAGGATCCTTATCCTCTCGTCCCTTGCAGCGTCTATCTCCACAGTGGGAGCCTGTTCATCAGCCGGAGGTGACTTCTCTTTCAGGTCTCCAATCACCTGTTCCACGGACTGGCCCCTTACTATGCCTGCCATCACCTCCTCAACCTCGTATCCCGGCGGAACCCTCCTCCGGAGGTTTCTCCACTTATTCGTGTAGGACCGGCAGGCCTCGAGTGCTGCCGAGAGGGCATCCCTCTCATGATCGTTCTGGCATGAGAATCCTGATGTGAGAGTCTGTTTTGCCTCGACACTCATATCCTGCCGCGGGGTATGGGCAACTGCATTGAAGGCTCTCCTTATCTTCTCAACCGAGAACGGCATCTCGTGCACATCGGATGCGATGATCAGAGGTTTTCCGACCCTGTAAAGAGCCTCGATGACACCGGACATGGATGTCTGCCGGGAGCTCTGCAGCAGGAGAAGGTTTCCATCAAGGTCAAGGGCTGCGACTGCAGTGGTTGTCCCTGGATCGATGCCCACGATCAGGTAGGGAGATTTCCCTGAAAGGGGCTTGAACCGAATTCGCTCGAGCCTTTTTCCCGATATTCTGACCTGGACATCGGCTCCCCTGTATGTTGAGACCGGGACCTGATCACGGGAAGCCTTGACGGTGAAGGAGACCCTGCTGCATCCCCCGAATGCCCGGGTCTCCTTCTTTTCATAGGCGATACCCGCAGCCATGAGTTCCATCGCAATCTCCCTTGCTTTCTGCTGGACAGCCCCATGGATCTTCCTCACGTAGCGGTTCTGGCTCCATCCACCCTTGCCCGGTGATCTGTGCCTGCTGACAACGATCTCACTTGAGTTCTCAAAGGCGATCACCTCCGCACCTGCACCGAGCGCTGCCACCCGGGCGATAGTCCTGGCTTCTTCAAAGGGATCGAAGCGGTTAAAACTGATATTGAACCTGCTTGCTACCTTCCCGAGCGTCTCTTTCTTCTCACCTCCGGTGACCTGCACAAGCCTGACAGACGGGGGGAGTGCCTGGAGGAATATGAAGAGATCATGCTGGTCAATGGAGATTTCCTGGAGGCTGTCGACGGCAAGGATCTCGGGCTTTTCTGCGTTGAGCATCCGTAGGAGGCGGAATCCCGAGACCTCCGACTCGCTGACAATGTCGGTGCCCGACAGGATCACGAGCGCATACATGGGGCGCCTTGACCTTGACCGCACCGAGCCCTTGATCACATCGATGCCAAAGATCTTCATCCGGTCACCTTTGCGAGTGCAGTATCAATATCTGCCCTGATCCTGTATTTTCGCTCGAAATACCGGAGTATGTTGCCAATATCCCTCCTGAGAATATCGGGGGCGTTGGGGTGCTCAGGTTCAATCCATTGCGGCCAGTCGATCAGGACCACCTTGCCGCCATCCATCATCACGTTATATTCTGAGAGGTCGGCATGGATCACGCCAAGGTTATATGCCGATTCTACCGACGAGATGATGGAGTCCATAACCTTTTTTGGGTCACCGAGGGAGCAGCGGTGCATATTTACACCCTGGATCCGCTCCATCGCAACCACACCCCGGTTCCATGCAATCGGAAGAGGTACCCGGACTGTCGGGTGGAGAATCCTGAGTGCGCTGTACTCCCGCTCTGCAGAGAAGCGCGAGGCAAAGATCCAGGGACAATGTCCTTCCTCTGGAAGATAATCCCTAGAGAGGCGGACCGACTGGAAGGATCGGGATCCCACATGATGAAACTTCAGCGCAACCGCACCAAGACCGAGGGCTTCGTAGACCACTGATTCCTTCCCTTCCCCGATCTGCGGGCCGAGTGCAGAGATAGTCCCCTTTCTCGTCAATGAGAGCAGGGCCAGGGTGTCGTATCCCGAATAGATCAGGCTGTATCCTTCATAGGGCACCACATCGTAGCGGACCATACCCCATTCCATGAGCCTTCCCAGGCGAAAGAGGGCTTCTGATTCCGAGAATCCGGTTGATTTGCGAATCAGTTCGAGCGGAACCCAGGCATGGGTTCTCATCAGGCGCTCCAGGGTATTCAGAATGCGGATCTCATAGGCATGGAGCTGCCGGATGTGTTCGGCAGAAATGGCCATCTGCTACACAATTTATCTATCCTGATGATAAAGGTTGATCTGATTCCCCCATGCGCTGTAGCAAGTGCAGACGCCCCGCGATCCTATTCCAGCGTTATTCAGGTCTTCATCTCTGCCATGATCATTTCCTTGCAGACCTTGAATCCAAAGCCAAGCGGGATATACGCACCCATAGGTGGATCCGGCCCGGCGACACTCTCGCGATAGCACTTTCAGGGGGAAAAGACTCATCAGCGCTCCTGTATTTTCTCCACTCCCTGCTTTCCAGGAGAAGGGATGTGGATCTCCTTGCGATAACCGTGGATGAAGGAATTTCGGGTTACCGTGATACAGAACCTGCAAGGCGGCTTGCGCAGGATCTCGGTGTCCCCCACATTACGGTATCATTCAGGGACTGGTTCGGGATCACTGTAGATGAGATCGTGGTGAAAAAAGGTGATTCCCTGTCCTGCTCCTACTGCGGTGTCCTGCGCAGACACGTCCTGAATGCGGTCGCGAGGGAGGAGCATGCGGACCGGCTGGCTCTTGGGTTCAACCTTGACGATGAGGCTCAGAGCGTTCTGATGAACGTGCTCCGCGGGGATCGGGACAGGCTCCTGCGAAGTACTGTCCCGTCCCAGGGAGTGATCCCACGGATAAAACCGTTCTCCCGAATTCCCGAACGCGAGGTTGCACTCTACTCCTACCTCACGAGAGGAACTATCGACCTTGGCAGATGCCCATACTCGCATTCCGCGCTCAGGGCAGATGTCCGGGAGATGCTGAATACGTATGCATGGGAACATCCTGGCACCCGCCATGCTCTCGTGAACTTGGGGGATGAACTCGCAGGACTCGGTGCAGGTCCCGGATACACCCTGCATTCCTGCGAGAGGTGCGGGGAACCCTGCGGGGAGGTTTGCAGGTCGTGCCAGATTCTCTCCGAGGTGATCCATGGCATGTAAGGCATATGGTACGCGGGGGCTCCGGAATGTGAGGGTTTCGGTATTCTCCTCGGAAAATGATCAAAAAACCAAAGGGGAAGGAGCGTAAGAGAGTATGGAGATGGATTCCGGGTGTGCCCTGGGAAGGATCGAACAGCTGATCAGGCATGCATACTGGAGCAGCGGGAGCAGCGGTATCGTGATCGGCCTCTCAGGGGGAATTGATTCCGCCGTGGCTGCGACCATGTGCTGCCGGGCCGTAGGGAGGGAGAGGGTGCTCGCCCTGGTCCTCCCGAGCAGCATCACGAATACTGAAGACATCAGCGATGCGGAGGAGATCTGCAGTCTTCTAGGGATCAATTTTCGGATTTTCAGCATCGATCCCATTCTCGATGCATTCAGGGGTCTTCCTGGTTTTTCGGAGACCCCATACCTTCTTGGAAACATCATGGCGAGGGTTCGCATGGCACTCATCTATTATCATGCAAACCGGGAGAACCGGCTCGTTTGCGGAACCTCCAACCGGACGGAGTACCTGCTCGGGTACTGTACCAAATTCGGGGATAATGCTGCTGATATCCAACCAATCCTCCACTTGTACAAGACCGAGATATTCGAGCTTGCCAAGACCCTGGACCTGCCGGCAAGTGTGCTTGAAAAGGCACCTTCAGCCGGGCTGTGGGAAGGACAGCGAGACGAAGAGGAGATTGGACTCACGTACCCTGAGATCGATGCTGCGCTCAAAGCCCTTGCAGCCTCGGACTGGAAGAGCCGGAATGAGGTTGAGGAGATCGTGCTTAGGATGGTCAAAAAAAGCGAGCATAAACGGCTCCACCCTCCAAGCCTGATTGGGCTTGACTAAAAAAGCAGAGAATTACCATCTTTCAAGGATCAGCCTGCTCTCCATGGTATTTCCAGGGGAACTTAACACACCATACAGTGAAAAAAAGGCCGGGTCCTGGGAGCCGGATATTTGAAATGGTTTCGTATTGCGGGAAGGATTGCATGTTCCTTCCCTGCCCATCCTCCCCGGTTTACCCCTTCTGTGTGCAGAATAATGTTATTTTCGCTTTTTAAGGAAGTAATAACCACCGCCGGCTATGCATGCGATGAGAATGAGAATTCCTGCAATGAGGAGTGGTGAGATGCCCCCATTCACTACCCTGACCTGCACTTTCATGGTATCAGAGATTGCGCTATTGTCCAGTGCATCGCGGTACCGGATCTCCGAATCGAGGCCGTACTCCTTCGGAGTCGCACCAGAGTCTACATTTACCCTGTACCTGGCAAGTGCCTTCTCCCCCGGCGCAAGATCGCCAAGATAGGCCGAATCATCACTGCTGGTGAAAGGGTCCACCGCACTGATACGGGCCTGGACCTGACGTGCAACCGCGGAACCGGTATTCTGGTACTCGACCTCGATGACCACCTTTTCACCTGCTTTTACCTGGGAAGGAAGGGAGACGACCGAGAACCGGACCTTGCCGCCGACCGGGACACCGATGGTAAGGACATCCGAGGTGATGGTGTCCCCTTCTGAATTGGTATACTGGCAGGATAAGTCAAGGGGGTATGACCCCTCTTC
>JADFDO010000016.1 GCA_018262855.1 Methanolinea sp.
GGGTTTTTACCCAAAGGATCTCTGAGAAAAATTCTCTGATCACTGGGCACACCAACATAACCAAGAACGGTATAGCAATGATCTTCATTCCATATGACTGCAGGGTATTTAATTTTTCCACCGTCGCACCTGTTGATAATCGCAGTTGCCATGTCGTTGGTAATATTTAAAACTCTGCAACCGGATAATTTATTTAAATACCGGGATGGATTTCCATCCCAGTTAACACCACCAACATCACAGTCTCCAGACCATTGGTGAAGATTCTTTGCAACCGCTTTCTCGTATAATCCTGGCCAGATTTCATTTATATAGGGCGGCCGAGAATGTGCATAGCAAAAATTATTATCCCTATCGAGTGCGAGGTTCTCGGTAACCGTGACATTAGTCTGGTAAAGCTTTACGTTATATGTTCCTTTTGAACCTGATGAAATACTCATTCTCATAGTTGCCATTGTCCACGCAACTGCGGATAAAGAGGCGATGAGACAACAATTTTCAGTTGTACCCTGAATAGGATCGTTGAACATAGCTCCTTCGTCGGACAGAAAAGGTACTCCATTAGGATAAGGCTTGCATGTACATTCCATTTTTTTCAACTCCAATTTCTGGTGATTATGAAAACGCCGTTCGCTGAGACTCGACGGAGTTACACCAATTGTATCTCTACCCCCAACCCCCCGGTAAAGAGTATCGATCGCTGTATATCTGGCGTTACATCATACTACTGTTTTCAGCTCATAAATCTTATGGCACTTTTATTATAGAAAATAAAGAATTTAATTGCCCCAAAAACGCCAAAATAAAAAAATTCGATTTAAATTCAGATATACACGTATTTACAGCGATTTTCATCTAGTCTCACAGAAAAAAGCTAAAAAGGACCGGGAATACCTGAATCTTATTACCAACGGTATCACATATCATATCAGAAATTTTTTCCTGCCAATCCATGACCATCCTCATCTCCATCGACGATACTGATACAAAAGAGAGCCGCGGGACCGGGCGGCTTGCGAGGGCCATTGCGAAAGAACTTCGTCCATTCGGGAGCGTGAGCGGGGTAACACGTCACCAGCTTCTTGTCCACCCGGATATCCCCTATACATCCCATAACAGCTGTGCAGTGATCCACCTGGAACCGGAAAACGGCATCCGAATCCCCGAACTTGTCGATACAGTCAGCACCCTCATGCGTGAGGATTTTATCATTGGGAGCGATCCAGGGCTCGCCATGGGATCCAACGATACGATAACGCCTGAAATTGTAGCGTTCGGGCAGGATGCGAAACAGCGTGTCCTTACACAGGATGATGCCATCGCGTGTGCAAAGCGCAATGCAATCCCTCTCCTGGGCCTTGGGGGAACATGTGGCGGAGTCATCGGGGCCCTTGCTGGCCTTGGTCTCGCCGCGTCAGGGAACGATGGCAGATATGTATTGAAGGGGAGACTCCGGGAATATATTAAGGAGGCCAGCGTCTCTGACCTCCTCTCCGGAGGCATCGATGAGATTCGGACCATCGACGGTATTCTTGTAGAGAGCGGGATTGTAACCTTCAGAAAGTTTCCCAAACCAGGTCTCCGCGGTAGCCGGGCTGTCCTCTTCGTTGAAGAGATGAATGACTGCTATCACGAAGTGGTAAAGGACTGAACTTTCGGATTCCGACCGATGCAGAAAATAGAGAAGAGAATTGATTTTGGATATAGTGTCATTGTTTTTACTTCTAATCTTGTTAACAAATAATGAAGGAGTAATTAATAGAATCCACTCACTAAAATCCTGGCGAAAAAAGTGAGTAAAGTTGGTCTTATATCCAAATACGATGAACCTCGCCGCCCCCGAAAATACCGCGGGGCTGCCGCCCTCGACCCGGGGCGACCTGCGGTCACCGACGATTCATCAACCCCTGTTGGATTCGCCTGGAACCGTGATAGATAATATAAAACGGCGGCGTTCGAAAATCATTTCAGAGGGTCCTTTTTGAACGAAATTACCATTTGACAATCACAAACTCGCAATAATATTCATTTCAAAGGAACGGGATTATTCGTAACATTCGAACAAATGTTGGAGGGTGCATTGCCACTACACCCTTGAATTTTAAAGTGGAGTCGGGAAATTACAGGATTTATTTCCTCATCCTGTTCCCTTCCTTATCGCCCATCAGGAACACGAGAAGCGCTTTCTGGGCGTGGAGCCTATTCTCTGCCTCGTCGAAGACCACGCTCCTCGGCCCTTCAATGACCTCTTCCATGACCTCCTGGCCCCTGTGTGCTGGCAGGCAGTGCATGAATATCGCTTCAGGGGAGGCGAGGTCCATCATCCGCCCGTCGATTGAGAATCCTGAAAATGCCCTGATGCGTGCATCCCGCTCATTCTCTGTTCCCATCGACACCCAGGTATCGGTTGCAACGACGTGGGCATCCCGGAGCGCTTTTTCGGGGTCATGGCAAAGGGTTACCCGGCCTCCTTTCTTCCGTGCAGTATCCAGAATCGCTGCAGGTGGCTCAAAACCCCTGGGGGACGCAACCGATATCTCCATCCCTGTCAGTACCGTGGAGAGAATGAACGAGTTGCAGACGTTGTTTCCGTCACCTACCCATGCGACACGAAGGTCTTTCCGGTCCCCGAAATGCTCGCGGATGGTCATGATATCGGCAAGGATCTGGCAGGGGTGCTCGATATCCGAGAGGCCGTTGATGACCGGGATGGTCGAATAGCGGGCGTATTCTTCGATTGTTGCATGCCGGTAGGCACGGATCATCACACCCGACACGTAGCGTGATGCGACCCTTGCGGTATCCCTGATCTCCTCCCCCCTTCCGATCTGCATATCCTGGGCATCGAGAAAGAGGGCTGTCCCGCCAAGATCGGCCATTCCCACCTCGAAAGATATCCGGGTCCGCGTGGACGATTTCTCGAAGATCATCGCGAGCGTCCGCCCGGGGAGAAGGGCATGGGGCTTCCCGCGTATTCGCATATCCTTCAAAAGGGCCGCCTGATCGATCAGCTTGTCGAGTTCCGCTGGCGTGATATCCAGGATCGAGAGGAGATCGCGTTTCATCGGAGTTCCCTCATGTGATCAATCCGTTTCTTCAGGAGGGCTTCAGTCCCGACATCCCTGCGGTGGCGAACCTTTCCTTTCACCCCGGATGCCGCACGCTCGGCGATCTCTTCCGCTTCACCGAGGGTATCACCCAATCCGACAAATGCCATCGTCCGGGATGATTGTGTGTAGAGGATACCGTCTTTCTCCTCAACATTTGCATAATACAGGAGGGCCGGGTCGTATGCACCGGCGGTTACCGGCTGGTCTGTGACCGGCGACTCAGGGTATCCTTCGGGAACGAGATACTTGCATACCGTGGCCTTTTTTACAAAGCGTACATCTCTCTGCGAGAGGCTCCCTTCGATAGCCTTCTCGATGATGGCCAAAAGATCGGTCTTGAGGAGCGACAGCACGTTCATGGCTTCCGGATCCCCGAACCTCGCATTGAACTCTATCACCATGGGGCCATCACGGGTGTTCATGAACTGCCCGTAGAGTATTCCCCGGTAGGGTGTTCCTGCCTCCTCCATCGCTGCGACTGCAGATTTCATGATCCCGAGTGCAGCGTTCCATTCCGCGACGCTCACGAACGGGAGTCCATGGTCAGGCATCGAATATGACCCCATCCCTCCCGTGTTTGGACCCTCGTCGCCCTCAAAAGCCCTTTTGTGATCCTGCACAAGCGGCATGGGGACAAGGTGCGTCCCATCGGTGAATGCCTGGAGAGTAAACTCTTCACCAATGAGCCGGTCCTCGAGCACTATTCCCGAACGCAATGTCCGGATATACTCCCTCGCACCCTTCCTGTCCACGTGCTCTCCCATGATTCGGACTCCCTTTCCTCCTGTGAGCCCTGCGGGCTTGATGGCAAGGTCACCCTCGTGCGATTCGAGAAACCGCACTGCCTCATCCGCAGACTGAAAGACACGGTATCGGGGACATCCGGCAATCCCGTGCCGATCCATCATCTCCCGGCAGAACGCCTTGTCGGTCTCGAGACGGGCCGCTGCCCTCGTGGGGCCCATGCAGGGGATTCCCTCTTTTTCGAGGAGGTCCACCACTCCTGCCTCAAGAGGGGCTTCGGGACCGATGACGGCATAGTCTATCATTTTTTTACGGGCGAATTCCGAGACAGCGTGGATATTTGTCTCCTTTTCGAGGAGCATATCCCGGCAGTACCCGGACATGCCGGGATTTCTGCGGGACATGACCGCATAGAGTTCTGCATCGCTGTTGCGGGCGAGGGATGCTATGATGGCGTGCTCCCTGCCACCACCCCCCACAACAAGAATCCTGGTTGCCATGGGTCTCTTCAGTTCCTCCCTTTTGTTCCTTTTTTCTGCTGTCCCCTGATCAGGTCGCTCGCTTTTACCAATGCTTTGAGGGCTATTCCGCTCTGGTTGAGCAACGTCTCGGCCCCCGCTTCCCTATCCACCACCGTGACCACCGTGTCGATACAAGCCCCTGCATCCCGAAGGGCCATGACCCCGAAGAGTGCCGAGCCTCCCGAAGTTGTGACATCCTCGACCAGCAGGATATGCCTGCCCACCACATCGCCGATGATCTTTCCTGACTTACCATGATCTTTCTCCTGGCTCCTTATGATGGCATAGGGTTTCCCGCTCGCCAGGGATACCGCCACTGCAAGTGGTACTCCCCCGACGGCCACACCGGCCACCATTTCGAACGTATACCCGGTGGCGATGGCCTCTCCGATCTCCCTGAGAGCGTCAGGCTGGGTGACCACCTTCTTGATGTCCAGGTAATACGTGCTCCTGGCCCCTGATGCCAGAACAAACTCGCCGTATTCGATTGCCCCGTATTTTTCCAGGAGGTTTGCAATTTTAGTCACCATGGTACATCTTTCACTCCGATAAAATAGCCGATCACATTTGCGGTCTTGTGAAGCAGGGGGGTCAGCACGAGGATCCACAGGAATACCGGCAGGGTAACTGTCTGTATGAGCCAGGGAAGATCAAAAAGTGCTAGCATAAGGAGCGCCCCGGCAACAAGGTCATACTGGTCGGCAACGGGCCATTTTTCTCCGCTGGCCTTTCCGAGCCTCCGTTTGAAGAAACTCTTGGCAAGATCTCCCAGCAAGGCCCCGAACGCCAGAAGCGTGACAGAGAGGATTGTCTGGATTGGGAGAAACGGGACATGAAAGGCTGCCTGGAGCCAGATCTGGAATAATCCTGCAAGGATTCCCCCCGCAACCCCGATAAAGAACCCCCGATATGTCTTTCCATCTCCAAAGATCCTTCTCCCGTCGTGAAAATTCCTGCCATGATCGATAGGCTTTCCGCCACCAAGCGCCGCGGCCACCGAATTTGGAACATAGGCCGGCAGCATGCACCAGAGCGCAGAAACCAATGATATTATGATGGAATCTGGACTAATAATATGCTCTCCAGTCAGTTTGTGTGATAAGGAGTAATTATAAGCATTAAGATATCCCAGAAGATATCAATTCTACGGTGGATTGGTGGATATGCCCGTAATCTTGAAGAAGACCAGGAGTCTTTGCCCAACCTGCAACGCGGTGCTGGAAGCAAGCATAGTGGAGGAGGATGGAAAGGTATGGCTGGAACGTTCCTGTCCGGAACATGGTCATTTTCGGGATGTATACTGGTCTGATGCAGAATTATGGAAGAGGTTCGAACGGTTCGAATCGTTCGGAACGGGAGTTGACAACCCCCAGCGCATAGCCCCTCCTGACGGGTGCCCGCAGTATTGCGGGATCTGCTCAAACCATAAATCCACCACACTCCTTGCGAATATCGACCTCACCAATCGCTGTAACCTGAACTGCGACTTCTGTTTTGCAAATGCGCAGGCCTGCGGATATATCTATGAACCATCGTTTGAGCAGATCGTTGAGATGATGAAGATGCTCAGGGCAGAAAAACCCGTCCCTGCACCTGCAGTCCAGTTCTCGGGAGGCGAGCCGACGATGCGCGATGACCTCCCCAAGATCATACGCACCGCAAAGGAACTCGGGTTCCCCCAGGTTCAGCTGGCAACGAACGGGATCAAGATAGCCAGGGATGCATCATATCTCAAGGATCTCCGGGATGCCGGGCTTTCAACCCTTTATCTCCACTTTGATGGGATTACCAAGGAAACCAACTCGAAACTCGCAATCGATGAGAAAGTGATCAGGAATTGTGAAGACCAGAAGGTCGGCGTGGTGCTTGTTCCCACCGTGATCAAGGGCCGCAACGATCACGAAGTAGGAGGCATCATCAGGTTTGCCGCCGATCACATCGGTGCTGTCAGGGGAGTGAATTTCCAGCCGATTGCGTTCACCGGCGCAGCGAGTGAAGAGAACGTGCAGCGCGAACGTATCACCATCCCGGAACTCCTGTGTGACATAGAGATCCAGACAAAAGGCGTGATAAAGAAGAACGACTTCTATCCTGTTCCCTGTGTGGTGCCGTTCTCGGATTTCATCGAAGCATATACCGGCAAACCACAAATCAGGTTCACCGCTCACCAGCATTGCGGCGCTGCAACCTATGTCTTTGTGAACAATGATGGCATGACGCCCGTGAACCGGATGGTCGATGTGGAAAGCCTTTTCCATGCACTCAGTGAAACCGCAGAGAAGTTGAAGAAGGGAGGGACCATCAACAAGTACATGGCCCTGATGGAGGCCATAGGGAACCTCAAGGACTCCTTTAAGAATAGCGAGCAGGGCAGCACGACTGACCTTTGGAAACTCGTCGGAAAAACTCTTCTTTTCCAGAATTTCGAAGCATTACGTGATTTCCACTGGAATGCACTTTTCATCGGGACCATGCATTTCATGGATCGTTATAATTACGATCTCTCAAGGGTGCAGCGTTGCTGTATCCACTATGCAACACCCGACGGCACGTTGATACCTTTCTGCACGTATAACAGTGGCCCCGTCTACCGAGAGAAGGTCTGGAAAAAGTGGAGCACCCCGCTCCAGAAATAAGCGACTTTTTCAGTGCATCCCCTCACTGGTCCGACCTTTCACGAATCCTATCAGGGAAATTTGAGATCGATTCCTTCCTGTTTTCCCAGAGTAAGGGATGCAATTGCAAGATCCTGGATGGCGAGCCCGGTCGAATCAAAGACAGTGATCTCTGACGATGAATTCCGCTTCTTCTTCCCAATGACAACCTCTCCCAGTGTTCCGGCAATCATAGCCTCGGAAAAGAGGCCTTGTTGAATGGGGACGTTTATTTCCCCGGAATGAACGGCCTGGGCCGGATCGTCTACAAATACCCTCGCCCGGCGGAGGATTGCAGGGTCGAGCTCCTCCTTTCCCGGGGCATCCGCGCCAATGGCATTGATATGCGTCCCCTCGTGGATCCATTCATCCATGATGAGAGGTTCCCTTGAAGGCGTGGTGGTGACGAGGAGATCGCACTCGCACACCTCCGGGAGGGGTGCAGAACTGCATTCCAGGTCCGGAACCTGCGTGCAGAACTGCATCGCGTTCTTTTCATTTCTGCTCCAGACCTTTACCTCGAGGATATCAAGCTCTCGCCCTATTGCCTCAACCTGGGCCCGTGCCTGGCGCCCTGAGCCCACCACACCAAGACGGATGGAACGATGTGGAGAGAGGTATTTTGCTGCCACTGCACCACCGGCACCGGTCCGAAGATCGGTAAGATCAGTTGCATTCAGAAGAGAGACCGGCCTTCCCGTCCCGATATCCAGGATAACCAGGAGGGCCATCACCGTGGGAAGTCCAATTCCCGGATTTCCAGGGTGAACATTCACAATCTTCACGCCGGCGATATCAAGGGAGGGTATATAGCCGGGCATGGTCCGGAAATCACCCTCCCTGAAGGTGATATACACCTTCGGAGGCATCTGCACCCTCCCACGGGCATGCTCTGCGAATGCTTCTTCAATAACACCATTCACCTTTGAGAGATCAAGTTGGCGTGAGGGATCCGGATAATAGCGCATAATGCACTCATTTTTCTGTCTTGTAAGAAGAATGTGACGAAGGGAATCCTAAATCCTCCTGGTACTCAATCGTGCTCCCGCACATCGACAGGTCAGCCTTAAGGATTCGGAACGCCAAGTCTATCAGCACACGAGGGGCTACCGAACATGATTCATATCGTCAGGAAACCGACCGATGTCCCCGGTGATGATTCCACATCGATGGTGGTTCGGGAGATACAAAATCTCGGGGGAGAGGTCGGATTCCTCGATCTCGATACAATCGATCCATTCTCAACCGATCTTTCGGGCGCCATTGTCTGGATTTGCGGTCTTAAGCAGGACGAACACCAGTTCGAAGTCTGCCAGGCACTCTCCATCAGAAACCGGTTGATCAACACACCGATCGCAATCTTCACCTGTGCAAGCAAGGTCCTCACGAGCACCCTCCTTATGCACAGCGGTGTCCCGACTCCGCGTACTTTCTTCACCTCATCAAGGGAGACTGCATCCTCGATCGTCAAAAGGCTGGGCAGGGTGGTGAGTAAGCCGGTCTATGGTTTCGACGGAAACGGGATTTTTCTGGTAACCTCGCCGGAGCAACTTGGCAGTCCACCCTATTACCTTCAGGAATACGTCCGGAATGACAGGGATTTCAGGGTTTTTGTTATCGATGGAGAGGCTGTCGGGGCGATTTCGAGGATATCCGATTCCCTCACCCACAACATCCACCAGGGAGGGTGCGGTCTGCCTGTTGAGGTAGACACCAGGATGGGGGAACTTGCAGCCTCGGCAGCAAAGGCCGTCGGGGTGGACTATGCAGGGGTCGATCTCCTCCCTGTGGGTGATGATTACACGGTCCTGGAAGTGAACGGAACTCCCAACTGGCACTGTATGGCAGTGAACATCCCGCGTCTCCTTGCGGAATACCTCCTCGAACAGGAAAGGCTGGTGAAACAATAAGAAAACAGGGTTTTGGATGCTTATTGGAGATATTCCATTTCTTTCAAGGTTTTCACCGCGAGCTCTTTCATCCTTGCAGAGATCCTTCCCGATGCTGAGAACTCGACCTCCTTCATGGCATTTGCAAGCTCGTTCCCCAGGATAAAGATGGCATACTTGTGCTCCATCTTGCTTTTATGAAGTTGCGAGGGATTTATTTTAAGGGAATAATACTGGTTGAATTTCAGGTCTGAATTCGTGGACTCAAAATAGTCTTTGATCTCGTAGAGCATCTGATGAAGTGTGATCAATTCCTCTTTGTGCATCCTCTCACTTCCAGAAGGGTATTGTATGAGAGGGAATAAATAGGTAACCCTCGTACCAAAATTACGCTATTTTCAGGAGCTTTAGAGCCAACGGACGTTTTATAATGCCTTTAAAGTCACGGGCGGCTATGTATTCAAGACCCTTTCCCAGAAAGGTATCAAGGAGCCTCTGGTTGACTTCTCCGTCAAAAATAATTCCCGTGACATCGCCGTTCACTTCGTCGAGCACCTGGTCAATATTCGAAACCTCCACCTCCCGGAGAATCTCGTAATCCCTGGAAAGAAGCCGTGCAGACTCCGAACCACTCACTTCAGCAATGTGCTCTGCAAGGGTTCGCGTGGAGGTTGCAGAATCTGGCCCCTGTTGTTTCCCCTGGCTCCTGCGCTTTGGCGATGCATCCCCCTCTTTTCGTGGTTTGGCTGCATTCTTGTTCGCTGGTGGATTCGAAGAGGACTCCTGGTTCTCCCCTTCGTTCTCTTCAAGACTTTCTTCCCTGATGTATTCGATGGGAATTTTGTTCCTCAGTGCCTTGACGATCTCTTTTCTCCCGAGATCCTCCACGCTCTTTCCGCGCGGGGCATGGGCAACATAATCGATCTCTGCAACCTGCATGAGTTCCCGAAGGATCAAATCTCCACCCCGGTCCCCGTCGAAGAAGGCCGTCGCGGTCTTCTTCTCGCACAGGTCAACGATGGATTTTGGTATCTTCGTTCCCTCCACCGCCACGGCATTCTTGATGCCGAACCGGAGCAGGTTGAGGACGTCTGCCCTGCCTTCGACAATGATGATGGCATCAGATCCTGATACTTCGGGGCCTGCGGGAATCCTGTCCTCCCCGATGGTGGAGATCTTCTCCATCCTCATCGTCTCCCTGACTTCGTCGATCAGGACATTGCTGTCTATGGTTCCCTCCTCAAATGCATCCATGAGGAGTTCTTTGGCGCGGGAAACGACGAGCTTCCTCTTGCTCACCCGGATATCCTCAATCGACTCAACGCGAACCCTGGCAACGCAGGGCCCCACGCGGTCGATAGTCTCGAAGGAGGCCGCAAGGACTGCGGTCTCCGCACGATCCAGGGACGAGGCTATGAATATCTCTCCCTGGGTCTCTCCCTTTTTACTCGTAACCTGGACATCTATCCTTCCAAGACGCCCGGTCCTCTGCAAGTCGCGCAGATCAAGGTCTTCGCCGAGCAACCCTTCAGTCTGGCCGAAAATGGCCCCGACAACATCAGGTTTCTCGACCACCCCCTCTGCTTCGAGGTGAATATGAATCAGATACTTGGTAGTGTCGCTGGAGTACATGGACCCCACTCCGTGAATCATGATATGTCACCCAACCAATGCCGTGCTGGAATGCTGCATCTGTCATGTGACATGTATATGTAAGATTTTATAATATTTTAACATATTTTTTCCAGCACACGATCAAGGGACTTCCGGAGCAACTGCATTGGTCAGCGGTCTTTTACCTGAGAACGGGAGAGGATCGAAAGGACGGTGTCCGCATCCATGCCACGAAGGAGGATTTTCTTCTGGGAGGAGCCCGAACCGGAGAGTATCTCGACCTTTTCCTGGGGTAATGAAAAAAAACTTGCGAGCAGTCTCACAATTGCGAGGTTCGCCTTCCCTTCCACGGGGGGTTCCCGGATCTGGCACCCGATGGTCTTTCTCCATGGATTATATCCCGAAGGAAAACGAGTCTTCTTTGCATTCGGTGTGACTTCAATCGAGAGTATGGTCCCTTCCCTGCTGACTGTCAGGGCGCTGGCTATCTCATCCACGTACTATAGAGGAGGTGTCGCCCGGCATTAACCACTTTGGATCATGGGTGGCATGATGCCGTCCCTCTCCAGTGTTTACCCATTACCGGGCGGTGCCTGTCGCACAGCCGGGTTGTCCCATGGTTCATCTCAAGGCGATCGCCATACGATCCCCCGGGGACCTATGGCTGTGCTGTGTCGGCACCATTGTTGATGGGCGCCGGTCCTATATATCCTCTTCCCGGGATCCAGGAGGGATTTCCATGGGTGAATACCCCCTTGTGGAAGACTACCTTTCCTCCCATGATGACCGTATCAGGAAAAATAGCCTTCATTCCCTCGAATGGTGTCCAGCCTGCCCTGCTATGGAGCTGATCGGCCCTGACCGGGCTCGCTGTTCTTCCGTAGAGTGCAAAATCTGCCCTGTTCCCTGCTGAAAACCCGGCGCGGGGGATCCCCAGGATGTCCGAAGGTTTCCACGAGGTCTTCTCAACGAGTGAGGTGACGGGGATCTTTCTTTCGCGGCAGAACATGAGGGCGAGGGGAACCATGGTCTCCACCCCCGGGATGCCTGAAGGAGCTGTTTCAAAGGGAACGCTCTTCTCTTTGAGTGTATGGGGGGCATGATCCGATGCCAGGACATCGATTCTCTCCCATGCAGAGAGGATCTTTCTCCGCTCTACTTCAGATCTCAACGGGGGATTCACTTTTCCGCGGGCATCAAGCGGATCAAAATCTTCGAGGGAGAGGAAGAGGTGGTGGGGTGTGACCTCGAAGGTCGAATCACCGGTATTCGTCACAGAATCAAGAGTGCTCATATGGCAGAAATGGAGCCTGCATGAAGACAAATTCTGTTTTTTTATCCACTGCACCGCCCGGGATTCCCCGGCAGGCGACCGAAGAGCATTGTGGACCGAAAGGTCGCTGTCCAGGCCTGCCATGACTTCTTCGGCATGGATGGTGCAGAGTCCCCCGATAGATGCCACGCTCCCAAGCACCTCAGCAAGTTCTCCAGGGTTCAGGGCATCACCGTAGCTTGAAGGTGCGGCGAAGAGTTCCCCAAAGGCCATCGCCCCCCTCTCCCATAATGCCCGGAGGTCGCAATCCGCGGTATATCCAGCATTAATGGCAAAGTGGCAGGCTGATTTTTCTTCTGCCTCACTGACCCTCCGGGTGAAGGCGCCAGGAGTGACCAGTGGAGGGATGGTGTTTGGCTGGTCGACGACAACGGTGACGCCCCCGGCAAGAGCGCTTTGGCTTCCGCTCTCCCAATCCTCCTTGTGGCTCTGCTCCCTCCCCCTCATATGGACATGCATGTCGACCGCTGCCGGCAGCACGATCTTGCCCCGGCAGTTGATGACCTCATCCGCACTGAGCCGGGCTCCGGTATGGACCACCTGACCCCCGGAAAGGGAGAGGTCAGTTACCCTCCCTCCTGGGAGGAGGACATCAGTAAGAGCGAGATCGCATCGGCCAGGCATCAGGAATACTCAATCAGGTTTTTGTTTTTTTGAAAAGATGATACTTGGCCCTGCGATGGACCCCGTCACTGAGATCCTTTCAACGAGGGCATATCCATCCTCCAACCAGAAGAATTATGTAGTTACTTCCCGGATCTTTTCGTCGAAATACCAGGAGAAAAGCCTATGAAAATTGCATACAGTGTCATCAGTGCCCTGTGCATCCTCTTCCTCATATCGGGATGCGCTTCTGCCATCGGAGGCGATGTAGGGTATTATTCGATCAATTCTGTCCCGGTAGGGGCCGATGTCATGTTTGACAACGTATACCTTGGCGAGACCCCGCTCGTTCACGAGGTGTACTCAACCGGCAGCCCCTCCCATACGTTGTCGATCAGCAAGTATGGGTATAATACCTGGACCCAGACCTACCAAAAGAATCCGGAACCAGGCGAGACAACATATGTGACCGCAAGACTCGAACCGTACATCCAGACCGGGTCGATCCAGGTTACTTCATCACCCTCGGGTGCTATCGCACGGCTCGACGGGGGCCAGAGCATACAGACACCGGGAACATTCACTGCCGTTCCCACTGGCCGGCACACTGTTGAGATTGCCCTGTACGGATATTACCCGTACAGCACGACAGTCACTGTCGGTGCGGGAGCGACCTCAAGTGTGAATGCTGCGCTCTCACCCCAACAATCAACAGGTTCTCTCAGGATTACTTCATCGCCTTCAGGTGCTGAAGTGTATGTTGACGATACATACAGAGGATATACCCCTGTAACGGTCGGTTCTTTGAGCGCGGGGAGACACACAGTCCGTCTGTATCTCTCGGGATACCAGGATCTCACAAGGACTGCAGAGGTTTATGCAGGGAGCGAGGCAGTCCTCCAGGCCACCATGACGCCAGTGTATCAGCCTACGACAGGGGATATCCTTGTCAGTTCAGTTCCAGACGGGGCAGCAATCTACCTTGATGGAGGGTATCGTGGAATCACGCTCCAGGGCAATGCGTTCGATATCTCCGGTGTTTCTCCAGGGACTCACACCGTATCCCTGTTGAAGAGCGGATACCAGGATTATGCCACAAGCGTCTCAGTAACGGCGGGCAGCACTGCAACAGTGTCTGCAGCGCTCAATCCGGGATCAAAGCCTCCCGCAACGGGCACTATTACCGCCCAGTCATCGCCATCAGGAGCTGAAATCTACCTGGACAATGTATACAAGGGCTTCTCGCCGGTCTCATTGAGCGACATTTCCGCGGGCTCTCACGTCGTGATATTTAAAATGGCAGGGTATTCGGATGCCCAGTATACGGTTGATATCACTGCGGGACAATCAACACAGGTAATCGGGGTACTTGCCCCGGTTCCCACGACGGTCCCGACCCGGTCGCCAGTCTCCCTCCTGCCGGTTGCAGGGGCCCTCGCAGTCCTCGGGATGATATTCTTCATGAGGCGGAGATAACAAAAAGCCCAGCCACCTTTTTTTTCTGCACGGAACCAAGCCTTTCCCGGCACTGAAATCCTTTTATACCATCATATGAAGAGAATACCATGGATCCGAAGATCGTCAATATCCTGCTCCTGGTAATCGGGTTTTTTCTCTTGATTACCGGTTCCATGCAGATCATGGCAGTCCCGGGATTGATGGAGGTTGTTTCTGTAATTCTTGGAGTTGCACTGATACTTGTGGCCGTTCTCGGGCTCTGGAAAGGCAAAGTCATCTGAAACCTGCTACCCCAGTCACATCCCCGTTTTTTCTCTCTCTGTTGATTATAGTCCATCGAAAAATATCGACACCTGCCTCCTTTGCTGGAGTGAGAGGATGATACGTTTAATGTTCTCCCCGGACATGCAATCAGGTGTACCTGAAGAGGAATTTATCAGACTCTGTGGTGAGTGAAAGGGTCCAGATCGGGGGATACACTGGTTCTTTCCTGAAAAATCCGGAAATATCCTCAGATTCGTACTTGAATTCACCATAGTGGGATAGTGACCGGGATAAAACCTCGTGAACAAAATTTTTACAATATCATACTGATGTTTGACCATGGCACCTTCACAGAGCACGATGCTCGGATCTGTTAAAGACATCCCTGTGGGAGATATGAACGTAGCAAAAGCAGGTGATCGGGAGATCCTGCTTATCCACCTGGATGACGGAAGGTATGCATTGGATAATTTCTGCATACACGGCGGCTGCAGGATTTCCAATGGCAAACTTGTGGGAGAAACCCTGCGCTGTTTATGCCATGGCTCGGTCTTCAATGTAAAAACGGGCGAGGTACTGGACGGGCCTGCACCATCACCTCAACCTACCTATAGCGTGTTCGTCAAGAACGGCGAGATCTTTCTTGCTCCCTAATCATTCCCCAACTCTGATAAATAAATTAAGATCTTGGTATATGAGGAGAAGCCATTATTGAAAAACATGAAACGACTGGAAAGATCAAATCTGACATCCAGATGACAGGGATCGAATTTGAACCTTTAACGCAGTTTTTTTAAAAAAGGACGTATGCTCCGTATCTCTTCTGTATCCCCCTGGTATCTCCTCTCCACGGAAATATACAACGTGCAGCTGTATGGTGCTGTTCATCTGGGAATGATCGCTTTGTCGTTAAATAGATGAGGTGCTTGTATTTGTCTTGAAAATTTTTTTATTTTTTTACCATATACTGACGGTACATCTGTTCGAGTTCTGAAAGATCGTTCACCGGTGTCGGGATCACCCGTGAGTTATTCTTAAGGATGTCCTTCGCAAGGTCCCGGAATGCCGCAGCTTCAGGGGAACCGGGTGCATGGTCCACCACAGCCCTTCCTTCCATCTCGCAAGCCTGGATCACTGGGCTCCGCGGGATAAACCTGACAAACGGTGTCCCAAGTTTCGCCGCAAAAGCCGGGATAACGGCATGCTCGAAGGCTTCGTCGCCGTTGCTGTTACAGATGATGCCGGCAAGCCCGGTGTCCCCGCGTTTTGCGAGCCGCTGGACTGCACGGGCAATGTTGTTTGCCGCATAGATGCTCATGAACCCCCCGGAGCACACAAGGTAGATCTCCTTCGCGAACCCCTCGCGGATGGGCATCGAGAAACCCCCGCAGACAACGTCGCCGAGTACATCGTACATCGCAATGTCGATGTTGTAAGTCTCAAACGCATTCAGGTCTTTGAGTATCTGCAGGGCAGTCAGCACACCCCGGCCGGCGCACCCAACGCCCGGTTCCGGTCCTCCCGCTTCGACAAGATAGATCCCACCGGGCGATTTAAAGATGATGCTATCCAGCCGGATTGCATATTCATCCTTTCCCATACGCAACTGCTCCCGATGCTCTTCCAGCACTGCGGGGATGAATTTCCCTCCGGCAAGGATTCTCGTCGAATCCCTCTTGGGATCACAGCCTACCTGCATGACCGTATGCCCCGTCTCATGGAGCGCAGCGGACAGGTTCGAGGCGATCGTGCTCTTCCCAATCCCGCCTTTCCCGTAAATTGCTATCTGTCTCATCTCCATCACCATTTCGCCCTGTACCTTTTCTCCTTGGAACGCCATGCCATGGTCCACTCATTCTGGACAGCCTCAAAAAGGTTCAGGATGCCGGTGTACCCGAAGTACTCCCGGTTGATCATCCGGAATTGGCGCATCATCTTCACCACCTCGACAACATATGGGATCCCGAGGCCATCAGCCGCATGCCGTTCGATTGTGCTCCCGAATACGACCCTTGGCACTATCTCCTGGAGACCCTGCCGGGTCTTGTAGACATCCGTGCCGTACTCGATCTTTGTTGCCAGGCCCAGGCTTTTCAGCTCCCCGTCAAGCAGGTCCCGCACCGAACGGTTCCCGCTGTAGAGAGCAATGAATCTGGGTGTCATTTCCATCTCTTCGGTCACAAAACGGACAAGGGGAATCCCTATTGTCGCATCGGCAACAATTGCTGCCGGTGTCCTGTACAGGAACCGTGCCATCGGCCACTTGCGACGGCATGTTGTCGTTACCATCCGCTCGCCCTCCGCAACCATCTCATCTGCTGCCTTCAGGGTATCAAACCGTTCGCCGAGTGCGGAAAGCCACCGCTGCGTGTTGGTCATCCCGATAGGGAGCGGGATTCCTTTGCAGACCTGATCGAGGCCATACGTGGCAGAGAAGTAATCCGCTGCTTTCTGCCCGGCATCATGGCTCAGTACGAGGCATGTCTCGGCTGATGCGGAATTGATGATATCGGAAAGCGGGGTCCTGTATGTGAGCGTGGAAACGACCGGGATATTCATCTGCATGAGAACCTGTTTGACCCATGCAAGATCCGCAGGCCACGTCGGGTTGGCGTTTGCGTGAGGAGCGATGAGGCAGATCGACCCCGGCACTTTCTTCACGCCGCCATCAGCGAGTGTTTTTAAAATCGTATCGAGTGCAATGTCGATACCATCATACTGCGATCCCCGGAATCCGGGGCTGGCAATAGGAACAAGACGGAACTTCATTTCTGGTTGAAGCGATTCGCAGACCGCTGCAATATCATCGCCAACAATCTCGGGTCCGCAGGCAGAGATGACAAAGAGGGCAGCAATCGGGAGTTCCTTCACCTCGCGGATAGTCCTCGCAAGAATATCCTCCCCGCCATGCACAATCTCATCAACGCAGAGTTTGGTGCAGAGGGTCATCGTTTCCATATAGTCGCATTCCTGCGCCGCAAAGGCAGCATTGACCAGATACTCGCACCCCTGCGGAGAATGGGCAAGCAATGCCGAGTGGGAAACCCCAAGCGCTGTCAGGGCCGCACCGTTGAAAGCGCAACGGAGGTATGGGTTACTGCATGCTTCCGGAGAGCGGGTCTTTCGCCCGGTCTGCTCATCACCGTTTGCCGGCACCATAGAGCATCCCCTTAAAAAGCCTCGATCTCGGGAGGTCTTTGTATTCAAGTGCCTGCCGGACAAGAGCCGCGATGTTTCGTATTCCTTTATACCCATACTGGGGCTGGAACGCCGGGTTCATCAGAGTCAGGTTCACAACCGGGCATGGCGGGAACCTGCCGGAGTTGCCAAAGAAGATCGGGTTGTCGTATCCCCTCACAATAGCCTCCAGCTCATCCTCGGTCTCCTTCGACGACCTGAAGCTCCCCAGCTTGAAGAGTCCTTTGGTGAGGATGATCTCCGGGTTGATGCCTGTTTCGAGAATATATTTGATGCTGGGCATCCGCTCCTTGATCGTATACGGGTGGACATTTATTACCACAGGATGAGCACCGAACTCCTCGGCCATCCGTGCAAGCGAGAGGGCCCTTATAGGCCCGGGGAACTCCGAGATCTCGATAATCGCCGTTTTTCCCGAGAGCGCCTGCCGCAGGTAGGCAAGATCCGGCTCCACTTCCCTTGTCTCCCGTTCAATAACCGCCGATGCTTCCTTTTCCATACCAAGGGGCGTGGCCACTCCTAACAGCCACTCCCTCGTTGCCTCGGGACCGTAGGGCTGTCCCGTCCTGCTGTAGGGGACACCGAACCGCTGCTGGATGAGATCTCCCAGTTTCTGCCCCCAGTCATAGCACCATGAAGCGTTCAGTTCCACCTCCCTGGCATGCCGGATCTGCTCAACTGTGCACCCTCCCGCAATGACCGCATTCACCTTTATCCCGATCGCGGAAAGGAGGCGTTCAATCTCATCGAGATCCCAGTTGAACTCAGTGGGGGAAGGTCCCCAGCGTGCACCGAGGATATTAATGGTCCCCTTCATCGTAGTCTTCGGGGGCTCCATCAGTTCCATGATAAGCTTGAATGCATCCTCGTACCCGCTCCGGAAATCTCCGCCGAACCCCTCACTCTTGAGTGCCAGCACCCGGCAACCGACCTGCTTCTCCGCCTCGCGGGCGATGCTCTCCACGTCGTCGCCGATAATCCCGGAGCAGCAGCAGGAGAGGATGACGATAAGATCAGGATGATACTTTGCATATGCTTCCTTTACCGCATCGAGGAGCTTCCCCTCCCCACCATAGATGACGTTGCTTTCGTCGAGGGTAGTGCACGCTGTAGGTTCAAGAGGGACACCCCGGATTTCACAGCATTCACGGGTCCGGACAAAGTCGGACATGTAGAGCGGACATCCGGTCGGGCCATGGACGAGGGGGACCACATGACGTATTCCGCTGATGACATAATATGCCGTAAAAAACTTGCACATGGGAGCATGCGATGCCTGAAGTTTCGGGACCATCTCGCCGGTCTCCACCTTCTCCAGCAACTGCTGCAGGTTCCCATGAAACACGATAGAATCGGTCTCCATAATTCCAACATGTCCAGATCAAGCACAGGAGTGTAAAAATGTTATGATATGCGTGAAAATGATACGACGGAAAAAAATATGCGAGGGATGGGATTTGAACCCAAGAACTCCTGCGAGACAGGACCCTGAATCCTGCGCCGTTGACCTGGCTTGGCTACCCTCGCTCCTCCTACTGGTAGGTTGCGGAGGAAAATAAAGATGTGGATTCCACCGGAGACCCATGAACCCCCGTGAAATTTCCGTCGCTTACTGGTTCACGGCAGATGAAGATTCCTTCAATTCTTTCTCACGAAGGACGTTCCGCCGTATCTTTCCGGATATGGTCTTTGGCAGGTCGTCCACGAACTCAATCGCCCTCGGATACTTATAGGGGGCAGTCGTCTTTTTCACGAACTTCTGGATATCTTTCACCAGCTGTTCTGATGGCCTGTTCCCTTCCTTCAGGACAATAAACGCCTTTACAATCATCCCGCGGATCACATCGGGAGACCCTACTACCGCAGCCTCCTTGACCGCAGGATGTTCGAGAAGGGCTGATTCGACCTCGAAAGGCCCGATGCGGTATCCCGAGCTCTTGATCACATCGTCATCGCGCCCGACAAACCAGAAGTAGCCGTCGCTGTCGGTGTAGGCCTTGTCACCCGTGTAATAAAAATCCCCCAGGAAGGCGCTCTCGTTCGCCTCTTTGTCGTTGAGATAGCCATCGAACATGCCGACAGGGCGAGGGTTGACCCGGATTGCGATCCTCCCCACCTCTCCGGGAGGGACGATCTTGCCGTCATCATCGTGGAGCTCGATCTGCCAGCCAGGGGAGGGTTTTCCCATGGACCCGGGTCGGGCTTCCATGCAGGGAAAGGTCCCAATGACAAGCACAAGTTCTGTCTGGCCGTATCCCTCGTAAATGACAAGGCCTGTTCCCTCTTTCCAGACACGGATCACTTCGGGATTGAGGGGCTCGCCAGCACTCACGCAGTGGCGAAGCTCTTTTAAGTCATACTTTTTCAGGTCGGCAAGGATCAGCATCCTGTAGACAGTCGGGGGTGCACAAAAGACCGTAACCTCGTATTTCTCAAGAATCGGGAGGAGCTCGGTCGCCTTGAACCGTCCACGGATATCATACACGAGGATGCAGGCGCCCTCCATCCATGGCCCGAAGAACTTCCCCCAGGACGACTTGGCCCACCCGGTATCTGCCAGGGTGAAGTGGAGATCGTTCTGCCGCAGGTCGAGCCAGAACCTTCCTGTCGTGATGTGCCCGAGAGGCAGCGCATGGTTGTGCACGACCATCTTCGGTTCACCCGTTGTCCCTGAGGTAAAGTAGATTACCAGCGGGTCACCTGACTTGGTTCGCTCCATTCCGGTCATTGTGACAAGGCGTCGGGAGACCGGGGCGGGGTAATCCTGCTCTTCACGGTAGCTGATCCAGCCTGGGATTTCTGCATCGATCACGAGGCGGGAACGAAGGCTCGGGCATTCGTTGCAGATCTCATCAACCTTCGGGGCATTTTCCCGATCGGTGATCACCATCCGGATTTTAGCGGCATTGATCCGGTATTTCAGGTCCTTCCCGGTCAGCATCGTCGGGCATGGGCAGAAGACCGCCCCGAGTTTGATACATGCGAGTGCAAAGATCCACCATTCGGGGACTCTCGTCAGCATGATAATAACCCGGTCTCCTTTCTTGATACCGTATTTGAGGAGCATGTTTGCTGCCGAGTTCGAGAGGTTCATCATCTGTCTGAATGTGAACGTGACCTCGCATCCTTCCTGGTTTACCCAGATCATCGCCAGACGATTCCTGTCCTCCCCGGCAAGTTTGTCGATGACGTCAAAGCCGAAGTTGTAGTATTCCGGTACTGACTGTTGAAACTTGGCGTAGATTTCGTCGTAATCATGCATATTGTGCCGGGCATCAGACATATGAACTTACATGTTCGTGCAGGATCGACAAAAAGGTGTCTCTGTCCTAGAGATATGAGACTGCAACCTGTATTCAGGATTGAAACCAGGAGCGAGGAGTGTTGTAAAAAGAGGGTTTGGATGGGACAGGTAACTTCAGCATCTACTACTGCGCTGTGTTGAATTTTTCAAGTTCGCGAATCCGAAGCTCGTTCCGCTTGATCTTTCCCGAAATTGTCTTCGGGAGCTCGTTCACAAACTCAATCGACCTCGGGTACTTATATGGTGCGGTATTTTTCCTGACGAATGTCTGGATATCCTTGACCAGGCGCTCGGACGGTTCGAATCCCGGCTTTAAAACCACGAATGCCTTGACGATGGTCCCCCGGATAAGATCGGGAGAGCCGACCACCGCAGACTCCGCGACCGCCGGGTGCTCGAGAAGCGCAGACTCCACTTCGAACGGTCCGATGCGGTACCCCGAACTTTTGATGATATCATCGTTCCGTCCCACGAACCAGAAGTATCCCTCATTGTCCATTGAGGCTTTATCGCCGGTATAATAGAAACCGTTCATGAACGATTCGGCATTCGCCTCGGAATTGTACAGGTACTCGACAAAGAGTCCAACGGGGCGGGGATCAAGGGATATGGCAATCCTCCCCACCTCACCCTGTGGCACCGGCTTTCCCTCGTCATCATGGAGCTCGATGTGCCATCCGGGGGCAGGGCGGCCCATTGATCCGGGCTTGATCTTCATCCCCCTGAAGGTACCGATGCAGCAGACGGTCTCGGTCTGCCCGTATCCTTCAGCAATGGAAAGGCCGGTACCTTCCTGCCAGACACGCACAACTTCAGGGTTGAGCGGCTCACCTGCACTCACGCAGCGACGGAGTTCCCGCAGGTCGAATTTTTCAAGGTCTGCGAGGATCAGCATCCGGTAGATGGTGGGGGGGACGCAGAAGGTGGAGAGCTCGTATTTCTCCATAAGGGGTAAGAGCTCGGTCGCCTTGAACTTGCCACGGACATCGTAGATAAAGAGGCATGCTCCCTGGATCCACTGCCCGAATATCTTTCCCCACGCACACTTTGCCCACCCAGTATCGGAGTAGGTGAAGTGGACATCATTCGGTGTAAGATCCTGCCACAATGCTGCCGTGACCATGTGGCCAAGTGGATAGCTGTGGTTGTGCAGGACCATCTTTGGCTCCCCGGTGGTCCCTGATGTGAAGTAGATGAGCATTGGATCCGTGGAGAGCGTCCTCTTCTCAACCGGCATCGATACGGAGTGGTGGGAGACCGGGGCCGGGTAATGGAGCTCCAGGGGGAAATTAATCCATCCGGGCAGCTCGCCATCGACGAGGAACCTGCACGAGAGTGTGGGGCATTCCTCGGCAACCTCATCCACTTTTCCTGCATGTTCTGTGCTGGTGATGGCCATTTTGAATTTGCCTACATTCAGGCGGTATTTGATATCCTTCGGGGTGAGCATGGTCGGGCAGGGGCAGACCACTGCTCCCAGTTTGATCAGGGCGATCACGAAGATCCACCATTCCGGGACTCTTGGAAGGATCAGGAGAACGCGATCTCCTTTCTGGATTCCATATTTTATGAGGATGTTTGCTGCCTGGTTCGAGAGGTTTTTGAGGTCCCTGAACGAAAATTTCCTCTCCTGGCCGTCCTGGTTGACCCAGATCATCGCGAGCTTGTTCCTGTCTTTCTCTGCCCAGGAATCGATAACATCGAACCCGAAATTGAAAAATTTTGGTACATGTATCTCGAAGGTCTTACAGAGCTGCTCGTAGCTTCCCGGGGATTCGGTTGCTCCCATCATAAAATCCTATATTATTACTCAATTCCCGGATTTGAATCTGTCCATTCATTTTTTTTAGGAAGACAGTCCGCGTGACATAAAGGTATCCGATTAGTATTATGCTGATTCACATGGGATTACATAAGCAATGCCCGGAAAGAGGTATGACTCTCTGAAGATCGAGAATATTGTTGCTTCAGGGGCTATCGCTGATGCCATCGATCTCGCTGATATATCAAAAAAGATAGAGCACTGCGAGCTCAACCAGAAACGGTTTCCCGGCGCCGTCTTCAGGCTTGAGAAACCGAAGATTGCCTCGCTCATATTCTCTTCCGGCAAGGTGGTTCTGACGGGTATTCGTGACCAGGATACCCTGAAAAAAGGCCTCTCCCTGATTATCTCGGAGATGAAGAAAGCGGGGGTAAACACCTATGCAGAGCCCCGTGTCGGAATCACCAACATAGTCTGCTCCTACGATATCGGGAGAAGTATCAACCTGAACAAGGTGGTAATGACCCTGAACCTTGAGAATATAGAGTATGAGCCCGAACAGTTCCCCGGGCTTGTGTACAGGGTCAGGGATCCAAAGATCGTTGCCCTGCTCTTTTCATCGGGAAAGATCATCCTGACAGGTGGAAGGACTCTCAATGAGATCAAGCGGGGGCTGGATGTTTTGGAGCAGAAGATCGGCGGAATACTCTGATTCACCAGAAACGCCGCGTCCTGATATAGTTCCTCTCGGCCTTGATGATCTCTTGATAAAACCTGTCTCCCTCGGCGAGCGTTGAGAGGATGCGGGACGCATTTTCAGGGCCGACCCCGCGGGCAGCGAGCGCGGTCACTGCCTTCTTTCCCCCTGAGAGGACGATGTTTGCATTCCTGATGAGGCGGGCCTCGGTTGCTTGTTCTTCCACGCTCATCTGGTGTTTCTTCTTCGCCGTCACGATAAGCGATTCCTCCCATGGTTTCACGACAGCGATAAGGCCGGCACCGCAGAGCGGGCAACGCGGCGGATCCGCAACCCTGGCAACCACGGTCCGGCTCTTCCACTTCCTGCAGTGCATGCATGCAAGGATAATCTCCTGCTGCTCCAGGCGCCGTTTCAGCGTTCCGATAACCGCCTGGTCTGGCATCGGAGGGGATACCTGGTCTCGGGAAGAGAAGAGGCCTTCCGCACCCAGAAGGCTCAAGGGAGAGATAGCCACACGAATCTTTCCCTCCCTCACCAGGGAGACAATCTGCGAGGCTGCAGGGACATCCATGTACACGGAGAAAAGTTCCCGGTTCGTCTCTTTCTGGACAACCGTGCCATCAAAGAGATCGATAAGCCGGTGTATGCTGATCTTATCGTACTCTGCATCCTGGTCGATTGCACCGAACTTTTTCGCGATCTGGACCATCTTCCATTTGAAGAGTGCGGTTCTCTTCATGGCAAGCTGGAGGATACCTTCAAGGTGGGATGGATCGAGAGTGAGCAGGATTTCCTTAAGATCGGCTGCCCTTACCGATGACGGCAGCCTGAGGTAAATCCGGTACGCATCGATCTCGATCCCCACGGTAGTCCCGAACCTTGCCGCTGCCAGGATGGAGAGAACCCGCCCGAGAGCCTCGTTGGCTTTGTGTCCTGCGCACACGTTGCAGACGACCCCTTCAGGGGTGTTTTCGAGGGTGATCAGCGTGTCATCCGGGATGGGCGAGCGGTTTTTTTCCATCTCGCCAAGGAACTTCCGGGCAAACTCCCCGGGCTTCGCCCCGGCGTGATACATATCAAAGTCCCTCGACCTCCGAAGGGACCCCACCTCTCGGGCAATCGAGAACGGAACCGGTATCTGCTCTCCTTCCCATGAGGGAAGCTCTCCCTTTGCCTTCTTTGCAGGTTCCACGGTGATCTTTCCCTCGTCCATGTCGAGAACCCGCCACAATTGCCCCCGCGTGATGAAGACCGCACCAGTATACAGGAAACCAACCACGAATGATTCGTCGAGCGTGCCGACCGTCTTCCTCGAGACCATGTCAAAGACGATTACCTTCCGTTCATCATGGATCATTGAGAGATTGGAAGAGAGGTAACGCCTTGATCTCCCGCCCGTTCTCACGAGGTCTCCTTCCAGCCTGATCAGGCCATGCTCCGCCATCTGGTCACAGACCTCACGAACCAGGTCCCCGGACTCCAAAAAGGGATACGATCTCTCAACAATCTGCCTGATCCTGCGAACGGGAATCTCCCTGTATTCAACTGCCATTGCCGCAACCTGATTGGCAAGGACATCGGCCGCATTCTTATGGAGGAAGACCTCCTCTACCTGCCCTGCCTTTGCCCTCCTTGCAATGACCAGAGACTCGAGGAGATCATCGAATCCCGTCGCAAGGACGGTCCCCTTCGAGACGGCTTCCATACTGTGACCGGCTCTCCCGACCCTCTGCACGAGCCGGGCGACTTCCCGTGGCGACCCGAACTGGATCACGTGCTCGATCCGGCCGATATCGATCCCGAGCTCCATCGACGATGTGGCAATAAGGGCCCTGGCAGCGCCGGTTCTGAACCGTTCCTCAGCTTCGATCCTCACCTCCTTTGAGAGTGACCCGTGGTGAACTTCGACGTCACCCCTGTCTTGGAGGAGGTGCCCGAGTGCTTCCGCAGTCACCCGGGTATTGACGAAAATGAGGGAAGAGGCATGCCTCGAGATTGCCTTCGACACCCATGCCCCCTGCTTCTCGAACGAATCACCTGAAAAGTCGACCGAAATATCGATGTGCTTTGCGACGGGCACCGATACGATGGAATACTTCCGGGTTCCGCAGAGAAACCGTGCCACCTCGTCGGGGTTCCCCACGGTCGCCGAAAGCCCGATACGCTGGAATTCTCCCGCGTATTCAGCGAGCCGCTCGAGTGCGACAGCCATCTGAGAACCACGCTTGCTCCCGGCAAGCTCGTGGATCTCGTCGACGACGACATATCTCACGTTGGAGAGGTGCTTTCTCAGCACCTTTCCCATGAAGAGAGCCTGGAGTGTCTCAGGGGTTGTGATGAGGAGATCGGGCGGGTTCAGTGCCTGCTTCCTCCGCTCCGACTGCGGGGTGTCACCGTGCCGGACGCCCACCCGCAGCCCGAGCTCCCTGCACCACCATTCCAGACGCTGCAGCATATCGCGGTTCAGCGAACGCAGCGGTGTGATGTACAGGGTGCAGAATCCCGGACCCTCCCCAGAAAGCATGGCATCAAAGACCGGGATCATCGCACTCTCGGTCTTGCCGGTTCCGGTCGGGGCGATAAGGAGCAGGTTTTCACCTTTCCTCACGAGGGGAATAGCCTCCGACTGGATCTCCGAAAATCTGGTAAAGCCCCTTGAGGTGATGCACTTCTGCACCCTGGGATCAAAGATCTTCCTGATCTCCATGATCCTCCAGGGACGCGAGTCCACCGATGAATGTCCCATCCGCCAGGAACACCTCAGATTCGGCAGGGTTCATGCACCGGGAAAGGGGACTGAAGGGCTCCTTTGCGGTCTGCAGGATGTCATACCCGGCGAGTTCGTTCAGGGCTGGAATAAAGAGAACCCGCGTTGTTCCCCGGTTGTTCTCCTTCGATCCCGGAAACTGGAGACAGGTATCGTCAACAGGGGCCAGGAGATACCCTGGTGCACGAAGCGCACAGCCGACCCGGTCCCTGATGGTGACAAGAGGGTGATGATGCCCGGATATGATAAGGTGACCCTGCAGGCAACGATCGGGATACGTGTGCCCGTGCATGTAGCCCACCCCGTCAATAAGAACCCCGCTTTTTGAGAGGATCTCATCCTCATGGAAGAACTTCTCGATCCCGGGATCATGATTACCGGGGACCAGGTGTAAAGGAACCCTGGATCTGAAGGCATCCAGGATTCCGGGAAGTTCACGGTATTCCTGCCTGCTTGTCAGGGGAACGTTGTGCTTGACATCGCCAAGAAGGACCAAGAGATCGGGCCCTTCCGACTCGATACAGGAAAGGACCCGCTCCATTCTCTGCCTGCTACGGCTCCTGATGTGCAGGCCATGGCGGGAGAGATCTGCCTCGATGCCCAGGTGCAGGTCTCCCACGACAAGAACCCGCATAGTCTCCTCGACAAGCAACGCGGGGCCCTGGTCCAGGAACTCAAGCCTCATAACGGTTTTAAAACGCCCCGGGATGGCTGGTAGCACTCATCTTCCTGCAGGAGGGATACCACAATTTTTTCAACATCAGGGGCACTCATCCCCTGCCGTACCGCCTTTCTGGTAACCTCTTCAATTGTGATACCCTCCTTTCCTGCGTGCTCCCTTATGATATCAAGGATCACTGCAGCGGGGTTCCATTCGGGTGCTGTGTATTCCTGGCTCGTATCCACCACCCGAAGTGCTTCCTTCACCATCAGTGCCATCTGATTCAGACGGGGGAGATCAACCTGGTGATGGGTGAGCAGTGCAGTTGTCATGGTATCGTTTCCATGGCTGATGATGGCATCACGTATCCGTTCAATGCGCCGGATGGTGAGTTCAGAAGTTCTCAATACCCAGGCATCCCGGACATGACGGTCAACCTCCCGGATTGACCTAACCCTGACTGCACGTCTCCCGCTTCCTTTCGGCCCAACGCTGATGGCATCTCCGGTAACTGTGACAAAACATGGGATATTGAACGATTCGAGGGCATCCGCAGCAACAGAATTCGTTCGATCGATCTGCAACTCGAATGCACCGGTGGGGTCGGCAAGGCGGGCCTGCATGGGTTCCCCTTTCCTGCCATGTCGTTCCAGGAGGGCTCCCGCACAAAAAAGGTGGGTGCCGGTCGCACCACATGGCGTGATGAAAGAGGGAGAAGCAGATGCAGGATGCCCAGTCGTGAGATCAACCGACTCGTTATAGTGCCTGGCAAAAACCCTTTGATACATCCAGCTCATTCATGCCTCTCCCGGATTGGTGAACAATACATCATTGAATGCAATCTTGGTAGAAATATGGGATAGCAGTGCAAATATCCATTCTCATCGCGGGAATGTGTGATAGTCAGAAAGTCCGGGAGGTCTTTATCACAACCATCTTCTTCTTTTTTCAGGATTAATGAATGCATCACGAACATGGCGGTGCAAGGTTCATAATCAACATATCTGCGCCATCTGCATTTCGCGCATGCATTACCGCAGGATTATCGTGAACCGATCGGAAAAATACCTCATAATCTCCAGTTTTGACCACTATATTTATATAGAGTGAATTACTCCAAATCACAGTATAGGTGGCTTATGGCAATCAAGGTGCTGATGCGGCTTATTGTACTTGTGTCTCTCATCGTTGCCAGTGTTACTGTCTCGGCAGGGACGCCATTTTTTGACCTCCCGGATGGGGGGGCTTTCTTTGGTTTCTCAAACCAGGACACCGCTGGTGATCATTATGGTGACGGGATCGGATCGCAGGTACAGGGACAGTTGACAGCAATACCACTGCAGTTTATTAAGAATGCAGGGCAGACCGAAGATGCAGTCAAATACATGATCATCTCGGATGGAGCTTCAATTTTCTTCACTCCAGATGGTCTCACGTTCAAACTCGCATCTGGCGGGAAAGATGCAGCGGTTACGCACCGAGCCGGATACCAGTTCTCAGGTGCAAATCCTGCCCCTGAGATCAAAGGTCTCGATCCCGGCGATGGGAATGTGAACTTCCTTGTGGGAGATGATCCGTCACAGTGGATAACAGGCATCCCTGTCTATCACTCAATCGAATACAAAGGACTCTATCCGGGAATCGATCTCACCTTTGAAGGGACAACTGATGGTTTAAAAAGCACGTATATCGTCGCGCCTGGGGCATCCCCTTCCAGCATCGTGCTTGAATATTCCGGGACCGGGGAAATGACTATTGGAGCCGATGGTGCTCTCCATGTCGCCACAACGGCAGGAGAGATCATCGAATCGCCACCAGTGTGTTATCAGGAAACGGATGACGGGATTGTTGCAATCAGGTCCTCTTATGCCCTTCTTGGCAACAACCAGGTGGGCTTTTCTGTCGGACCATACGACAATGCCCTCCCTCTCATCATTGACCCTGTAATGAAATACGGAGTCTACTTGAGGGGTATCGGACTTGCATATGGACGGGCGATCGCGACAGATCATGCGGGTAATGCATATGTGACCGGGGAATCATTCCCGGCCCCCTACAGCCGGGCGGAAGGCTCATTCGGGGAGAGCGGGAAAGGAACCGATGTCGTGGTCGTGAAGATCAACGCCGAAGGGACTGCCCCGGTCTACGTGACGTATATCGGTGGCACCCGTGACGAGATGGGAAAGGGAATAGCGGTTGATGCCGCAGGATATGCCTATATCACCGGCCAGACCGATTCACCTGATTTCCCGCTGGCAAATCCTTTCCAGGATACCCTTGGAGGTGGAGATGATGCGTTCGTCACCAAATTATCCCCAGATGGTTCAACCCTTGTATTCTCAACCTATGTTGGCGTCCCTCGTGATGATTCCGGGAATGCCATCGCACTGGACAGTGCAGGGAACATATACCTGACAGGCAGCACCTGGTCTTCCGATTTCCCTGCCAAAGGATTTACCCATCGGACACCATTCGGGGGAACCCAGGATGCATTCATTTTAAAAATGAGCAATAACGGGTCCCAGATCTTCTTCTCTGAATTCCTTGGCGGCTCACTCGTGGATGCAGGGAACGGAGTTGCCGTCGACTCTGCAGGAAATTCGTATATCACAGGTGTCACATCCTCTAGGAACTTCCCGGTAAAGAATGCCATACAGCCCACCCTCGCCGGGAAGAAATTAACCGACGCGTTTGTGACCAAAGTCAGTGCCACAGGAGATACCATTGTCTACTCCACATACCTTGGCGGTTCCCTTTCGGAATCCGGTCATGGAATTGCTGTAGACTCACAGGGTCGTGCCCATGTGACAGGAAACACCCTGTCAAAAGATTTCCCCACCAAAGATCCCTTCCAGGCAGAGGAGAACGGTTGTTATGACGCGTTCTACACCAGACTCTCTCCCGACGGGAGTGTCATGCAATATTCTACCTATCTAGGAGGTATCAATAACGATGAAGGGAATGGCGTAGCAATCGACGCATGCGACAATGTGTATATCACCGGGTTTACCCAGTCTTACGATTTCCCGGTGATCGATCCCTATCAGTCCAAATTTGCCGGCACCAATGATGCCTTCATCGTGAAATTCGTTCCCAGGAGCACCACTCCTGATTACAGCACGTTTGTAGGGGGGAATGGCAAATCCGTGGGTGCAGCTGTTGCAATCCATCAGGGTACCTGTGTCGGCTGTACAGTTGAGATGACATGTGTCTACGTGACAGGATACACTGATTCGAGTAATTTCCCAAGCTCCGATCCTTATCCTGTTGCGTTTGAACCTGCGGGTGGACGCGGAGGTTTCGTCTTTGTCCTGTGCGATCCGTCTGACTGCCCAGGTCCCGTCACTCCCCCGATTGCAAACTTCACCTACCACTTCGAATGCCCGAACCCGCTCTACGTACAGTTTACCGATACCTCGCTCAATAACCCGACCTCGTGGTTCTGGCAGTTCGGGGATGGGACTACCTCCAACCTCCAGAACCCGACCCACACGTACACTGCATACGGTGGCTATAATGTCACCCTGACCGTCTCCAACGCCGGCGGATCGAGCTCGGCTACAAGGATCTTCTGCATCACTGAATGCCCGGGCCCTGTTGACCCCCCGATTGCAAACTTCACCTACCATTTCGAATGCCCGAACCCGCTCTACGTACAGTTTACTGATACCTCACTCAAGAATCCGACATCCTGGTACTGGTCCTTTGGAGACGGGACTACCTCCAACCTCCAGAACCCGACCCACACGTACACTGCATACGGTGGCTATAATGTCACCCTGACCGTCTCCAACGCCGGCGGATCGAGCTCGGCTACAAGGATCTTCTGCATCACTGAATGTCCCGGTCCGGTCAATCCTCCGGTTGCAAACTTCAACTACCTTTCCCAGTGCCCGAACCCGCTCAACGTCCAGTTCACCGATACTTCCACCGGGTATCCCACTTCGTGGTCATGGTCATTTGGAGATGGAACAACCTCAACCGACAGGAATCCGACTCACACCTACTCAGCACCGAGTGATTATTCGGTTACTTTGACGGCTACCAATTCTGCCGGATCCAACTCCGTCACAAAGACAATCCATATCACTGAATGCCCGGGTCCGGTCAATCCTCCGGTCGCAAACTTCAATTACCTCTCCCAGTGCCCGAACTCGCTCAACGTCCAGTTCACCGATACCTCCACCAACACCCCAACCTCATGGTCGTGGTCCTTCGGCGATGAAACCACCTCGACCCTCCAGAACCCGACCCACACCTACTCCTCAACCGGGGACTATTCGGTTACTTTGACTGCCACCAATTCTGCCGGATCCAACTCTGTCACAAAGACAGTCCATGTCCCTGAATGTCCCGGTCCGGTCAATCCTCCGGTCGCAAACTTCAATTACCTCTCCCAGTGCCCGAACCCGCTCAACGTCCAGTTCACCGATACGTCGACCGGCAATCCCACCTCATGGTACTGGTCCTTTGGTGATGAGGACTTCAGCTCTCTCCAGAACCCCTCCCATACCTATTTTTCGTATGGTAATTATCAGGTCACTCTGACCGTCACGAACGAGTATGGGTCGAGTACTACATCCAGGACACTGCATATCGAGCCATGTACCGGTCCGGTCAATCC
>JADFDO010000017.1 GCA_018262855.1 Methanolinea sp.
GGAACCCTCATGCTTTCAGGGATTCCCTGGACACGCCCTCTCTCCCGTACCAATCCCGGTGATCTTGCATACGTGCAATCCTGCATCACCCCGGAACTCCCGGCTTCCTCTGCCCTGCAGTGGAAATTCCTCGGACACCTGCTTGCGGGTAAGTTCCGTCACAGTATAGAATACTGTGGTGCGGGTCAGCCGGCTGGCCCGTACGATATGGAGATCGTCGAGTCTCCTGGACATCTGTCTCAGATTGCTACAGTGGAGCACGCCGATGCCGTTTAGAGTTGCTGTCGACTTTGGAACCTCGAACACGGTGCTTGCCACCTGGGATGACGAGAAAGAGACCGCCAGGGTGCTGGAGGTCCCGAAATGGTCACGCTCCTGCCCGGAAAGGGATGAAAGCACCCCTCATATTCCCTCGCTGATTCACTACAACCAGGGAGACGTAACATGGATCGGCAACCAGGTTCACGAGAAAGGACTGCTGGATTCTCCGTCAACAATCCGGTGGATGAAACACTATATTATGACACGGAGCCCTGTGCGAGTCCCCCTTCCCGGGAGAACCATATGCTACCGCGAAGCAGGGGCTGATTACCTCGGTGCTATTCTCTCCATGCTGATGCAGGAACATGATCAATCTGATGCGGAGGCGGTATTTACTATCCCTGTGGAGGCTTTCGAACATTACCAGGACTGGGTCACCGAACTCGCCGGCACCGCCGGAATCAGCAGGGTGAGGGTGGTCGATGAGGCATCCGCCGCTGCACTGGCATCTGGGCTGGGCTTACGGACCGGCGAAGTGTTCATGTTGTTCGATATGGGAGGGGGAACACTCGACGTCTCGGTGGTGCAGCTTGAGGACAGTGAGAAGGGGAACAGTCGCCGCTGCAGGGTGCTTGGGAAGGCTGGTGAAGAGATAGGGGGAATGCGGATCGACCAGTTGATCTTTGAATATGCACAGCGGCAAGGTGAGTCAGCGATTGGTCCCGCTGCAATAAAGAGACTCTCGCGCCCGCTCCTGACAGCCTGCGAGCGGGCGAAGGAAGCCCTCTCGCTGGTTGAAACCACCCAGATCACTGCACCTCCCATCGGACCAGGAGAGTCCGGATTCTCAATCCCCTTCACAAGGGGGGATTTCGAGCGTCTCCTCGAAGAAAATGAGATATTCGCCCGTCTGAATTCCACACTCCAGCGGGCCCTGCAGGGAGCCTATTCGCGGGGATTCGAAGAAAGTGACCTGACCGGAGTTGTCATGGTCGGGGGATGCAGTCAGATTCCAGCCATCCGAAGGGCACTCGAGTACCGCTTTGGCAGGAACAGGGTCCGGCACGATCATCCCATGGACACCGTTGCACGCGGTGCCGCAGCATTTTCGGCCGGAATAGACCTTGACGACCATGTCCAGCACGAGTATGCACTCCGCTTCTGGAACTCCAGGTCTGGAACACATGAATACAGAACTCTCGTCCGGCAGGGTGATCCATACCCCAGCAGGCAGCCTGTAGCCCGGATGCTCATCCGGGCTACCTATGATGGCCAGGCCCAGATGGGAGTCCCCATCTTTGAGACGGCAAAACCGGGTGCCGTCACCGGGCCATACCTCCGTGAACTTGTCAGTGAACCGGGAGGCGGCATAAGACTCCTTGACCTTCCCGATGGTGAACGGGAACGAAAGAAGATGTTCTGGATGAACGAGAACGCACCATTCTTCATAGCCGCCAGTCCACCTGCCATGAGAGATGAGTCGGGGTTTGAGATCTCTTTCTCCCTTGACACGAACAAACGACTTCTCATTACCGCCCGTGACATGAGGACCGGGCAATTGGTGATGAAAGACCAGCCGGTGGTGCGCCTTGTGTGAGGTGACAGACAATGGATATGCAGGAACTTGAGATCGTGATAGACAAAGATGGCCAGGTGTCCATCTCTGTAAAGGGAGCCCGTGGCACTGAATGCACTGCAATTACCCGCGAACTCGAATCAGAGATTGGCGACCTTCTGGAAAGAACACATACTTCTGAGTTTTTTTCGCCAGCGGAGAACAATCTGGTATCGGAAAATTCCCCTGTCAAAATACACGGAAAACTCTTGTGACCCGCGTGATGGGACGTCATCACACTGACGGGAGTAGTACCTCATCACCTTGACGGGAGGGGTGAAACCCCTCCCGGCCCTCCCCGCGTATCCCCGCAGCAGCCGGCTATTCGCCGCCTGCTGCCCTTTCCAGTGATTGAAACCAAGAAGGCCATGAACAACACTACGACGGAAGGGGTAAAACCCCTCCCGGCCCTTCCCCGCGTATCCCCGCAGCAGCTGGCTATTCGCCGCCTGCTGCCCTTTCCAGTGATTGAAACCAAGAAGGCCCTGAACAACACTACGACGGAGGGGGTAAAACCCCTCCCGGCCCTCCCCGCGTATCCCCGCAGCAGCCGGCTATTCGCCGCCTGCTGCTCTTTCCAGTGATTGAAACCAAGAAGGCCCTGAACAACACTACGACGGAAGGGGTAAAACCCCTCCCGGCCCTTCCCCGCGTATCCCCGCAGCAGCCGGCTATTCGCCGCCTGCTGCTCTTTCCAATTCCCTGACCTTTGCAATATTACCGCGGTCATCCCTTCTTTCATCGACAGGGGTTTCACAGATGAGCGGCCTCGTCCTGAAGAACTCGTGCTCGAACATCGAGATGAATCCCTCCTCTCCAATAGATCCGAGGCCGATATGCTCATGGCGGTCAAGCCCGCTCCCCAGCGCTCCCTTGGAGTCATTCAGGTGAATCAGGTGAATATTTTGAAAACCCATTGTTTCGTCAAGCTTCGAAAGAGTATCCTCGATCCCTTCCGGGGTACGGAGTTCGTACCCTGCACCGAATGCATGACATGTGTCAAAACAGAAACCAACGCGGGAAGGATACTGGATTCCTTCCCAGACTGCACGTATGTCTTCAAAGGTGCTTCCCACCCCGTTCTTCTCTCCTGCAGTGTTCTCGAGCAGCAGCATGACATTCTTCGGTCCATTCTCGAGAGCGCCGTTCACTGCACGTATCACACGCGATCTTCCGTTTTCCAGGCCGTCACCGAGGTGATGACCCAGGTGTGTCACAAGGTAGGGAATTCCGAGTGTGGCACAGCGCAACAGTTCTGCATTCAGGGCAGCGATTGATTTCTCATACATCTCTTCTCTCGGTGTGGCGAGATTCGGGAGGTATGGCATATGGTCGAAAACCGGTGAGATCCTGGATGACTGGAGTGCGACCCGGAACTGCCTGGCATCTTCTTCGGAGAGCTCCTTGGAGGCCCATCCTCTCGGGTTTCGGGAGAATATCTGGAATGTGTCACATCCAATATCCCTGGCACGTTCAACTGCAAGGGCCACAGAGCCGGCAATAGAGACATGTACGCCAACATTCACCATCAATCACTACACTCCGTCTTGTTCATATCTGGACCTGCCTTCAGATAATGTCCTTGGGAGGAAAAAAACGGATGGTCCCAGGTCTAGGGATGATGTTGGGGCGACTATGATCCCTGGAGACCGGCCATCACACTGTCGATCTCCTGGAGGACTGCATCCTTCTTGAACGGTTTGATGATGAAACCAGATGCCCCCTTCTTCACCAGATCGCGGACTGTATGTTCCTGGTGATCCCCTGAACATACCACGACGCGGATACGTGGATTGATCTTCCTGATCTCCACCAGTGCCTGGGTTCCCCTCATCCGGGGCATCAGCAGGTCGAGGATCACTACATCCGGTTCCGTTTCTTTGACCTTCTGGAGGGCTTCAAGCCCGTCGCCCGCCTCCCCCACCACTTCATGTCCCCCTGATGTAAGGATTTTGGAGAGGAGAAACCGCGTAAGCTCGGAGTCATCCACGATGAGAATCTTACCCATGTGTTGTAATCCTCATTAAGGAATCCAAGATATTAAAATATACCCGGAATGAGTGTTCACTCTCTGTTGATTGATTCCAGTTCTCTGAGCATCTCGGTCCCGAACTCCCGGGTCCCATACCTTCCGCCAAGATCCCTCGTCCGCACATCGCGGGAAAGGAGTCTCTGGATAGCCTCTTCTATCTTCCTTGCCCCTTCTGTATCCCCTGCCCTGTGCTCCAGGAGCATCGCCGCACTCCGTAGTGCAGCGATAGGATTCGCAAGGTTCTTCCCTGCAATATCGGGAGCACTCCCATGGACCGGTTCAAAGAGGGCCTGCGTATCTCCGATGTTGCCGCTTGGAAGCATTCCGAGTCCCCCGGCAAGATAGGCCGCCACATCAGAGAGGATGTCCCCGAACAAGTTGGTGGTCACAATAACATCGTACCGTTCAGGATGCTGGAGGATATCGAGGCAGAGGGCATCGATATAACTGTCCTTCCATGAGACCTCTTCCTTCCTTGCTTCGGAGATGCAGATATCCCGGAAGAAGACATCTGACTTGAGAACGTTCGCCTTGTGGCCGATCGTAAGCGACCTGCGTGACCTGGCAAACGCACAGGCACATCTCGCGATCCGTTCACTTCCCTTCCTCGTGATGCACCGTATTGTGCAGGCCGAATCCTTCTCGATCTTCTCGACACCTGAATACAGCCCCTCGGTGTTCTCCCGGACTATAAGGATGTTGAAATTCTTACCCCATACCGGCCGCAGGTTTGCATAGAGATCGAGTTCTTTCCGTATCCTCACAATCACGCTCTTGTAATCCGGTGAAGGGGGAGTGGTGACAGCCCCGAAGAGGATGGCATCAGCCGAGGCAAGCTCCCGGATGGTGTCATCTGTGACAGCGTCTCCTGTCCGCTCCCATCTCCCATATCCGACCTCGACCGGGAAGAACTCTATTTCAGGGTGGAGCAGTGCAAGGGCATCCCTTGCAACAGGGATCACCTCGTGCCCTATGCCGTCACCCTCCACGACCGCGATCCTCACGGTTCTCCCCTCCATTGCCTGATGAGGGCGCATACCGACTGGTATATCTGGGCGGGGCTCGCCCCCCAGTGCACCACTGCCCCGAGCTTCCCGTCATAGACTTTCACTCCCTCGCGTTCCTTGCGGCAGCACCTTGCAATGAACGGTTCCTCCCTGACCATGCTCACCGGGCATGTATCGACCATCTCGAATCCCTCGCCATAGCACTCCCGGACAAGCTGCTCTCCGGTCGTGCATCCAGAGATCCTCTCACCTATCATGGGCCGGTCTGCATCAAGGGTGCGGGAGAACCCAGCGGCCCTGCAGGGGTGCACATCTGCGTTCTCAACCGATATGTCATGCAGGTGGTGTTCGAACATCACATCAAGATCACCGAAGAGGCCGGACTTCTCGAGCTCACGGATGGCTGTTGAAAGGCTCGGCATGGGAGGAATTACATCATACACGTGAATTTTCTGGAATTCACTGAGATCAGGATCCAGTACGAAGGTGGTGTGCTTGTCATGGCCGGTGAAGATGGTACATCTCGTGCCTGATTCGAGCGCCAGCGTGACGAGGGTTGCCCGATCATGGATATTGACTTTGAGAGGGTGGACTGTGACCACCCCGGCAGCCGCGAGGATCCTGTCGCCAAGAATGGTTCGCATCAGCCCGCGTTCATTCTGGTCAGGAACCACTTCCCTGATCTCCGGGCCGGAAGGCGTCTCATGGATGAGATATCGTGAGAGGAAATACACCTTGTCACCGCAAGGCCGGGTCGAGGCAAACCCTACTTCCTTGCAATGCCGGGGGAATATCAACGCCTGCTCCTCCAGTGTTCTACGAGTCCGCCAGCGGAGAGGATATCAAGCATGCGGGGGGAGAGCGGCCGTATCCTGTAGGATCGCTCTCCAATCGTCACAATCCCTTCAACGAGGTCAGCAGTGACCGGTTCGCCCGACCTGCAGGTGCAGTCGCACTCGACAACCGGCAGACCGATGTTGATAGCATTCCGGTAAAAGATACGGGCAAAACTGGGGGCAATCACACCCTTTACCCCGGACTCCTTGAGTGCGATTGCCGCCTGCTCGCGTGACGATCCGCACCCGAAATTCTTGCCCGCGATGATCATCTTGCCTTCCAGCCTTGGTGCCAGGGATGGATCCATGTCCTCAAATGCATGCTTTACCCATTCGCGCCTGTCCCTTGTGCGGAGGTAGCGTCCTGCGATGATGATGTCTGTGTCGATATCAGGGCCCATACAGAGCGCCGTTCCCTCTATTTTCATCTTACTGCCTCCTCCGGGCTTTCGAGTGCGCCGGTAAGCGCACTCGCTGCGGCGGTCGCTACAGATGCGAGATAGATCTCTCCCCCGACCCCCATCCGGTTCCGGAAATTCCTGTTCGCGGTGGAGAGGCAGACCTCCCCCTCGCCAAGGACACCCTGATGGGCTCCGAGGCAGGGTCCGCATCCCGGGGGAAGGATCGTGCAGCCCGCCTTGAGCAGTTCGTGAAGGATTCCCGATTCGGTTGCTCTGGTGAGCACTTTTTGCGAGGATGGAGCGATCAATGTGCGGACCTTTACCTTCCTTCCTCTCACTATCCCCGCAAACCTTGCCAGGTCCTCGAACCGGCCGTTCGTGCAGGTCCCGACGAATACCTGGTCGAGAGGCATCCCCTCAAGGTCGGCCACAGGTTTTATCGTATCAACGCGGGGGGGGATCGCGACAACCGGTACCACATCCTCAAGATCTATGTTCAGTTCCCGGTGGTAACTGCATTCTGCAGGTCGCTGCACACCAATATTGTGCCCGTATTCCCGGAGATACCTGCGGGTCACATCGTCAGAATAAAAGAGCCCTGCCTTTGCCCCGGTCTCCACCGCCAGATTTGAGAGAGTCATCCTGGAGTCAATGGAGAGTGCGGCTACTCCGTCTCCCACGAATTCAAGCGCCATATAGGTAGCACCATCCATGGTGAGCCTGCCTACATATGTGAGGGCAAGATCCTTTGCTTCAGCCTGGCCTGACAGGGAACCCGAAAGGTTCACCCCGATGGTCTCCGGAACGCGGAACCATGTGCCACCCTCCGCCCAGATAGCTGCCATGTCAGTTGCACCGACACCTGTCGCAAACGCCCCGAATGCCCCGAGGGTGCAGGTATGCGAGTCAGCACCAACAATAATCTCTCCCGGGAGCGCAATGCCTTCGCCCATCAACTGATGACAGATGCCTGTGCCCACATCAGTAAAATTCAGGCCTTTTTCGCGGGCAAAGGAACGTAGATCGTGCTGCAACCCTGCAGTGACGGAGTTGTTGGCCGGCACAATGTGATCAAAGAGGACATAGACCCGATCGGGGCGGGCGATGGTCTCCGCCTTCATGGACTTCCACGCTTCGAGGGTCAGGACCCCGGTCCCATCGTGAACGTATGCCCGGTCTACCCGGCAATCTACGTAACTCCCGGCCCTGGCACCGAGGATGCTTTCAGAAAGGGTATTCACAGCGGTGGCCCTCCCATCACCTGTTTGATAAGGTCAATCAGGGTCTCATCAGTGAGATCCACTTTTTTCTCGCCAAGATCCTTGACTTTGTCGAGTACCTCGCAGATTTTCTTCTCCGGCAGGCAGTATCCAAGGCGGTAGACCTCGTGCTCGAGGGCTTTCTTCCCGGAATGTTTGCCGAGCGTAAACTTCCTGTAGGCACCGACCAGTTCCGGGGGGAAGTATTCGTACGTCTCGGGATCCTCGAGGATTGCGGCGATATGGATACCACTTTCATGCCTGAACGCATGGTCACCCACCACCGGCTTGATCTTGTCGATATCGATCCCTGAGTATTGCACAACCATCGCAGAGAGCGAGGCGAGGTGAGAGAGGTCATATCGCCGGACATTGCCTTTCATGTGGAGGCCGACAAGTACTTCTTCGAGGGCTGCGTTTCCTGCACGCTCCCCAATCCCGTTGACTGTGGTATGGAGCTGGAAGGCCCCTGCTTCCGCAGCAGCCAGGGTGTTGGCAGTCGCCATCCCCATATCGTTGTGGCAGTGCGCACAGATGGGTTTCTTGACGGCTTTGACGATCTTTTTCATGGTCCGGAACATCTGGAGAGGAGTGAGAGCTCCCACAGTATCCGCGAACGAGAGGAGGTCAGCACCATGTTCTTCTCCCTGCCGGTATACCTCAAGCAGGAAGGGGAGATCGGTCCTGGAGGCGTCCTCTGCTGCGAACCTGACCTGGAGGCCGTGATCGTGGGTATAATCTACCATCTCAAGTGTGTCACTGAGCACTTTTTCCCTCGGTGCATGGAACTTATGCCGGATGTGGATATCCGATGTTGGCATGAAGATACTCACCATATCGACATCTGCATCGATGGCTGCATCCACATCACCCTGCCGTGCCCTGGCAAGACAGCATACACGGGCATCCAGCCCGAGCGATGCAACGGCTCTCACACAGCGTTTCTCGTAGGGAGAAGTAGCCGGAAATCCGGCTTCGATGACTTCAACCCCTATCCTGTCCAGCACCTCTGCAATTCTTGACTTCTCTTCGCAGGTAAAAGAGACTCCGGGTGTCTGTTCACCATCGCGAAGGGTCACATCACATATCTCGATATGCCACGATCTCATGTTCCTGCCCCTCCGGGCATGTTCCCCTGATCACAATCAATCCAGGCCGTTCTGCGGTCTCCAGAAGGCGTTTTATCTCCTCCTTTTCACTGACAGATACAGTGCGCGGGTTTGCCCATCCTATATAGCGTTCGAGCGGAAGCGCGGGTTGTTTCCCGGTCATGGCTGCACACCGGTTATCCAGGATCACACAGAGGAGTGGGAGGCCCTTCTCATACACGTCCATGAATGCATTGATCCCGCTGTGCATGAACGCGTAATCACCGGTGAGCGCAACTCCTGTGCTCCTGGCCGCCACCCCGATACTCGAGCCCATTCCGTAGCTTGCCACCCCAATCCCGTAGGGCGGGTTCATGGCGAGAACCACGCACCCCGCATCGCACACAGGCCTGAGTCCGGCTTCCTGCATGAGCGATATCACGTGTTTGAAGGTGCAGTCCCTGCAGAATGTACGGTAGTACCCCCGTTCCTCCAGCGTTTGAGGTTGGGATCGCCATTCGAATTCCGGGAGAAACTTGTGCCTGCAGTGGTCGGAGATGAATGGGAGACCTTCCTCGTGGATCGTGCGGTATTCTCCTGCTCTTGCGGGAGGTGGAAACGCTGTCACCACCCTGGTCGGCCCCATTCCCGGTCCTGCTCCGGCGGGCTCGCTGCCCCACGTATTGAGGAGCGAGGCATCTGACCATTCTTTCATCTTCCGGAAGAGCACCCGGGACGCGGTTACCCTTCCGTGCATCGTGTAACTTCTGTCTGACAAACGTCCCTTCCCATCAACCCGCGCCACAGGAGTATCTGTGACTTCCCCCTCCAGGAATCCCGGTGTAACCCTGAGCATGGCCACCCTGGAAAAATCTTCGGAGGCTCGGAGGGCTGCCTCGACCGCTTTAAAGCAGCTCCCCGCATCTGGTTCTACCACCGGGATCTCAGCAAGTTCCCCGATAATTCGTGTATCCTGCGAGGTCTGGGAGCCGACAGCCTCCGGATCGTCTCCTGCTACGAGAAGGACCCCTGCAACAAGGCCCTGCGCAGTCGCCTGGAGGAGAGGATCCACGCATGCGTTGACCCCGACATTCTTCACGACAAGGGCAGCACGCCTCCCTGACAGGGAATCTCCAAGGGCGTACTCAAGCCCGGTTTTCTCGTTCACAACCATCTCGGCACCGGTCAGCACCCCAACCTGCGTGATTGGGTACCCGGGGACCGTATAGACTCTGTCAGTCGCATTCAGGATTGCCTTTGCAAGCGCTTCGTGTCCGTTCATGTATCAATCCCTCCCGGGGACCATGTCGCACCCCGTGCAGGCGCTGCACATGGTCATTGCCTGTGAAGGGTCCAGTCCTGCCTCTTCGAGGGCCTTTGAATGAATTTCATAGAGAGAGAGCAGCCTCTCCTTCGATGGCCGGATAAAGGACCTGCATGCAGCCGTCGGGAAGAGTGGCCGAACCACGGGAATGACTCCCGCCCTGGTGAGATCGCGGATGCAGGATTCTGCTTCCTGATCGGTCTCGCCGAGGCCTATGATCAGGTTGGAGAACACGTGATTTCTCCCGAATAGCGGGACCGACTGTTCGAGCGTGCGCCAGATGGCCTTCAAGGAGAGTCCCGGGCACATTCGGGCAAAGAGATCCTCGGTTGCAGCCTCCACGTTGAACTTCACTTCAGCAACGCCAAGTTCGTGGAGCCGATCTGCGGTTCTTTCTGTGGGATAGATCGATACACCGATTGGAACCCCTGATCCTGACAGGCGGCGGACCACCTCAAGCACGTATTCTTCTTCCTCTTCCACGTTGCCCATCACACCGCTTGTGAGTGAGATTGCATCGATACGATCCTTTACGTCTTCTATCATGGCAACAATCTCATCAATCGTTTTTCTCCTCTGGGGTTGGTTTGGCACATCGCAGTACTGGCATGAAAAAATACACCCGCTGCTGACAGTGAGGTATGCCTGACGGGGACAGTGGTGGGCAACCGGTTCGAGAATTCCCGCGATTTCTCTTCCCTGGTAGTTCAGGACTGCGTTTCCCTTGCCCATGTGGTTGATCCGGATGCTGCTCTCCGGGTCGAGAGCAAGGCGGACCCTTCTTCCCTTCCGGGAGAAGAAGACCGAACCCCGTCCTCCTGCACCAGGTCCCGCGGTGGAGGCAGAGATATACCCCTCCGCGGGCTCACCTTTCAGGCAGGCACTCCCCTCCGCAAGAAGCCCTGCTTTCAGGATCTTCCATCGCATAACTGCAGCGCCTCCTCGTATCGGGTGAAGAATGGGATGGCGGCCACTGCACCGATGATTCCCCTCCCCTCGATAATGCACTTCAGGTCGCCACCCTTCATTGATGAAAGTTGCTCATAATTCACCTCGCCTTTCTTTACTGCCCATCCGTAGCTTTCCAGGGGTGAAGGATCGAATCCGCAAAAAACGGCCATTCCTGTCTTTTCTGAGAGGGTGTACCGCTCCAGGAGGTGCTGGAAAGAGGTGACCAGACTTGAGGGATTCGTAGTTGCGAATTCACATACTGCTGCGACACAGTTCTTGGTCCGGTATGGAACGGGGTAGAGCTGGACAATCGTATGGGAAAGATAGCGGGATTCCTGAGTCTCAACCGCCCTTGCAATGTTGTGACAGAGTGTCCAGGTAGCCCCTTCATCAGGAGTATCCGTATCATCCACCCCGATCAGGACGCGTTCCCGGCGCGGAAGCCATATCGTTGCACCTGCTTTCTTCCCACCCCCGCAAGGATCGCTTATGGTCCTGAGTACTCCTCCTGCAAGAGACCTGCATCCCGATGCTCCTACTCCCCCTCCGCCAAGCCCTATATAGGAGATCGCGATCTCTGACTCTTCCACATCAACCCCGCTGATGCCTGCAGGAAAACGGGATCCTTCCAGGTCAAGGTTGATCCGCCCCGGAGTGAGGAGATAGCGGGTGCTCGATCCAACCGTCCTCACTGAACGGACAAGAGGGCTCTTCGCGTAGTGGAGGCGTGCCCACATGGCGCCCCCGACGCAGTCGAAGAACTCTACAAGTTCGACATTCCGCCCAGCACGGTCGCTGACAGCAATTATCTCCGGATAGCGAATAATATAGGGATCGAAGAGCCCTGCTTCGCCCAATTCATCAATACAATTCATTGCATCCCTTCATCATCCGGGAAATATTACCCATCTATCGTGACAGCAGGGACAGCGCGTGTTCCCTGACTCCCAGCCCATCCCATAGAGCGGGTTGCTTCGGTTGTTCCGAGGTGTCCAGACCCCCCGGTGATACAAGAGATCTACGCCTTCTGCAAACAGGACACCAGGGTCTATCCAGATCATTTTGTTGCCGAAAATTTCGTGAACAAATTATCCGGTAACAAATATTTATACGAATCGATCCGGGTGCGGCCCGGACTGGAAAAAAAGATTTTAGAGTATCTTGTGGAGGTCGATCTTAAAAGGCCCGAGATTGCCGCCGAAATTGCCCGCACTGATGAATTTAACCCCGGGGACTTTAACTGCCGCCTTGATTCCCTGTGACATGGCCTCTGCGACAGCCTTCTCGTCAAGCCCGTCGATGACGATCTCGTACACTGCTGTAATACCCGCAGGAACCTTGCTGTCAGGGACCTTCTCCCGGAGCGTTGGGCAGTATTTCTCGTTCGTGCTGGCAACCATGAACTTGTATTTGTTCGATCCTACCTTTGACCCGCTGGCAACCACGCCACCGGGGAAACTGGTGATCACGCCATCAACGTCGGCAATAGCATTCGAGGCTGCCTTGGCACCCGTAAGCGCTGCCATCTGGTTCTCGCCCATGACGAAGAAATTGCCTCCTGCAACCCCTTTCACGATTCCAAACTCTTCCTCGCCGACATATTCTCCCTCCATGATGGGTATGACCCAGCACTTCCGGCCACCCACCTCTTTCTGGTATTCATAACCATCCCCGAAGAAGTGAAGCTTGACCGGGATCTTCTCCTCAGCAGTGGTCAGTCCGTTGAACACGGCCGTGGTAGGTGCGGTGAGCACGCATTCCGCGAGACGCTCGACCACCTGTTCCTTGAGCTTTTTCTTGGGTGCGCAGATAAGAATGGAGTACCCGGGCCGTCCATCCGGTGTCTCCTTGATAGAGAGCCTCTTCTCGATTCCAGCCTCGCAGGGGCAGCCGATAGCCGACGTGGCAAAGCCAGTGGCCTCCATTGCTGCCTTGTATGCCCATTCCCAGGTCACTGCGGTGATGATGATGCGGGCGATCCAGGTTGGAAACGCCTCCGCGTAGGTATTGTCAATCGTAACCCCGTTCAATTCCATGTTCGTATCCTCTTTTGAGAAGTGTGTACCATGATGATGGCAGAAGAAATTTTCTAAATTTGCCTGCGTGGGACATGAACACGTGGTATCTGGTTCATGCGGGGAAACTGCAACTTCGGTAGGGTGCTCAGACGCTACTTTAAACCATCATGTATAAAATTTTCCATCACCGATGGTAATTGTAGATATAAGCATTTTTATTTGACTTTTTAGATGTTTTTTAATAGTCAAACGCAGTAATTTACGGGCTTTTTTCTAAAAATTTCGTTAAAAAACAGAATTGTAAAACACATGGAGTTAACAAGAAAAGCCCTATTTTGCCTTTTTCACCGGAAAAATCAGACAGGTTTATCTATATACGTTAACTATTGTTTTTTAGTCGATTTTTGAATCGATTGAAAACTGGTGCGTGAAAACAAATGGCATTTGCATTACACGTGAACATGGACCGTTGTACCGGTTGCAACAATTGCGTGGTGGCATGCCCTGTCGATGCACTCGAGCTCTTTACCATAGATCCTGCGACAAACGAGAAGATCTACAAGGTAAAACACGGAAAAGCGATGATTCTCGATTTTAAGTCAGAATTGTGCGCCGGATGTGGAGTCTGCGTCGAAGCCTGCCCGCATGATGTGATTCGGCTTTCGGGTCGTGGAGCAGTGCCCCAAGAGGCCAAGGTATGAACGTGTGACTACAGGAGAATCGTGAGGTTACCCCATGACATTGTTTCCAAAATTCAAGAAAATTCGGGATGGCATGAATGTCATCTGCGAACAGAGACTTCTCCAGCAGGTAAATAACCTGGTCCTCAACTCCGAGGTCTGCACCGGGTGCGGTATCTGTGTCGAAGCCTGCCCCGAAGAGGCCATTGTAATCGGGCTTGTCGGTGCAGCCCGGCGGGGAGCAATCGGCTACGCGGCACCCGTGGATATTGACGAAACCAAGTGCTCATATTGTGGCGTCTGCGTCATTATGTGCCCGTTCAATGCCCTGACCCTGAAGATTGATGGAGAAGAGAGGCTTCCAATCATCGAAAAGGAAGGATTCCCGCAATATGATATGGTGGCTGACATTGACGACGAGAAGTGCACCCGCTGCACGATCTGCGAAGAGGTATGCCCCCGTGAAGCCATCGTAAGGGACGTCCCCGAGTACGAAGGAGAGAAGGAAGGCGGAAAAGAACGCCAGGAAGCACTGAAGAGCAAGATCACCTTCAAGGTCGACGACGAGAAGTGTTCGGTCTGTGGTATCTGCGGAGCGGTCTGCCCGGCAATTACTGTCAAGCACAAGGCATTCTCCGCTGAATCCGGGAACGTCCAGGGCGAGGTCGTCTGGGACGAGAGCCGGTGCGATGCCTGCAAGGTATGCGTGGAGCTTTGCCCTGAAGAATGCATCACCGTAGAACGTGAAGTCATCGAGGGCAAGAAACTCCCCGGAGCAGTTGACATCGACCAGAAGTTGTGCTGTACCTGCACCTGGTGTTCCAGGAACTGCCCGACAGAGGCAATCACCGTCGAGAAGATCTTCGAAGGAGATATCGAATTCTCCGCCGAGAAGTGTCCGGGAGGGTGTTCGACCTGCGCTGAGATCTGCCCGGCCAATGCCATTTACCTGCCTACTCCCAAGAAGGCGAGCGAGATGAAGGGGGAGATCGAGCCGACCATTGCCGTCAACAAGGACTACTGCATCCTCTGCGGCGCCTGCGTCAATGCCTGTCCCGGTGAGGACATTATCCGGCTGCACCGCACTGGCATCCGTGTGAAGGGTAAGGAGACCGATCTCTTCAACAAGATCAAGGAGAAGCTGTGCACCCCGAGAACATCGAAGGTGAAAGAGGAGACCCCAGGGTCCGTACAGCTGAAGATGATGGAGAAGGCGTGAGGGACACCCATGGCAAGAACAAAAGGATACCCCGAAGCTCTCGAAAAGAAATTAGCCGATACCCGCCTTTACGAAGACGAGCGTCATCCAGAGTTTACCAGGACCGTTGAGAAAATATCGATGAGCATCCCGCACATGTGCTACCAGTGCGGGACCTGTACTGCGTCATGCCCTTCCGCACCACGTAGTTCCTACCGCATCCGCAAGTTTATGAGGAGGGCGCTTCTCGGTCTTGAGGAGGAAGCCCTGACCGATCCGGACCTGTGGCTCTGCACCACCTGCTACAGCTGCACCGACCGCTGCCCGAGGGATATCGCCCCAACCGATGTTATCATGGCGATGAGGAACCTTGCAGCACAGCGAGACATTGTCCCGGTCAACTTCCTGAAGACAGTCCAGGCTATTTATTCAACAGGCCACGGAGTTCCCAACAACGATGTGAACAGGGCTGCCAGGAAGAAACTTGGATTGCCCGCCGATCCGCCGACCACGCACGGATTCCCGAAATATGTGAAAGGCATCCAGAGCATAATCGATCATTTTGGCCTCAAGGCAAGGGCCGACCGGATAGTCAAGGAAAGGGAGGGCTGATCAACCATGCATGAATATGCATTTTTCCTGGGCTGTATCGCCCCGAACCGTTACCCAGGCGCCGAATCAGCATCATATAAAACAGCAGAAAAGCTTGGCATAAAACTCCTTGACCTAGAAGGTGCCAGCTGTTGTCCCGCACCAGGTGCATTTGGTTCAATAGACCTGAACATATGGTACGCTATGGCCGCAAGGAACCTTGTGCTCGCCGAACAGATGAAGAAAGATATCGCCCTCATCTGCAACGGTTGCTACAAGTCCATCTGGGAAGTGAACCACAAATTAAAGAAGCACAAGGAACTCCGAGAAGGGGTCAACGAAGTGCTGAAAGAAATTGACATGGAATTCAAAGGTACCATCGACGTATGGCACCTGGCGGAACTCTTTTATGACCCGAACATTGTGGGACTGGACAAGATCCGTGACAGCGTCAAGGTACCTCTGACAGGGACCCGCATTGCAGTCCACTATGGCTGTCACCTGATGAAACCCAAGAAGGAGCGGCACTTCGGCTCCACTGAGCAGCCCTGGTGGATTGAGGAGATGGTTGCAGCCCTCGGCGCAGAACCGGTGGATTACCGGAACAAGATGCTCTGCTGTGGAGCGGGCGGCGGTGTCCGCGGATATGACCTTGTCCACTCGATCGATATCACGAACGAGAAGATGATCAACCTGAAGGAGGCAAAAGCAGATGCCCTGACCGAGGTCTGCCCGTTCTGCCAGCTCCAGTTTGACCGCGGCCAGATCGAGATCGAGGAGAAGTTCGGTGTACATTGGGGCCTGCCAGTGCTCCACTATTGTGAACTGTTGGGCCTTGCCCAGGGTATGTCTCCGCAGGAACTTGCGCTTGACCTCCATGCGGTCAGTTGCGAACCGTTCCTGCAGAAGGTGCTTTGAGGGAGGGTGAAGAATGGCTGAAAAGAAAACCAAGAAAGAATCCGCTGCAAAGAAAGAGCCCAAGAAAGCGGCAGCAAAGGCAGCCGCACCAGCACCGGCCGCAGCCCCTAAAGTCACTCCTGGGAAAACTACCGCGAAAGAAGCCCGCATCGGTGTCTATATCTGCCACTGCGGTACTAACATCGCAGGATCAATAGATATTCCCGCAGTACAGGAATACGCGAAAACACTGAAGAATGTGGCACATGTGGACAACTACCAGTACATGTGCTCCACCCCTGGACAGAAGAAGATCGAGAACGACATCAAGGAGCACAAGCTTACCGGCATCGTCGTTGCTGCCTGCTCCCCACGCCTGCACGAGCCTACCTTCAGGACCGCCACCAAGACCGGCGGTTTAAACCCATTCCGCTTCGAGATGGCAAACATCCGCGAGCAGGGTTCCTGGGTGCACATGCACGACCGCGAGGGTGGCACTGCGAAGGCAAAGGACGCAATCCGCATTGCAGTGGCAAAAGCCTCGCTCCTCGAAGACCTGATTCCGAAGGCGGTGCCGGTGGAGAAGGCCGCGATGGTCGTCGGTGCAGGGATTGCAGGAATGCAGGCTGCTCTCGACCTGGCCAATGCAGGGATCAAGACTTACCTCATTGAGAAGAACCCGACCATCGGCGGGCGCATGTCCCAGCTCGACAAGACCTTCCCCACACTCGATTGTTCGCAGTGTATCCTCACTCCGAAGATGGTGGATGTGGGGAGAGCCCCGAACATCGAGCTGATGACGTATGCCGAAGTCGAGGCTGTCGAGGGGTATATCGGCAACTTTGATGTGACCATCCGGAAGAAGGCACGAGGAGTTCTCACCCCGGCAGAGGCTGAGGCTAAAGGCATCGTGGGCGGCGGCTGCAACGGTTGCGGGGACTGTGATGTGGTATGCCCGGTCATCAAGCCGAACCCCTTCGAGATGGGGATGAAGCCCCGGAAGGCAATCTATATCTACCACCCCCAGGTGGTGCCGCTCATCTATACCGTGGACTTTGACAGCTGTGTCAAGTGCGGGCTGTGCGTGGATGCCTGTGGCGACAAGAAGGCAATCGACCTTGAGATGAAGGACGAACTTATCAAGGTCAAGGTAGGTACTGCAGTCATTGCAACTGGGTATGATATATTCCCGATCGAAAAGAAGGACGAATGGGGATACAACAAATACGAGAACGTGGTCACGAGCCTCGAATTCGAGAGGCTCATCTGTGCTTCCGGACCCACCGGCGGGCACCTTGTCCGCCCAAGCGACGGGAAGACCCCGATGAAGGTCGCATTCCTGCTCTGTGCTGGCTCGCGTGACAACACCGGCGTCGGGAAACCCTACTGTTCCCGGTTCTGCTGCATGTACTCCTTAAAGCACGCCCACCAGATCATCGAGAAGATCCCAGGCTGCCAGCCATACATCTTCTACATGGATATCCGTTCGTTCGGGAAGATGTACGAGGAGTTCTACTACCGCATCCAGGATGAAGGTGCGAAGTTCATGCGTGGACGGGTTGCGAACGTGCTTGAGGATCCCAATACCAAGAACCTCCTCATTAATGCCGAGGACACCCTCCTCAACCGGCCGATCAATCTCGAGGTGGACATGGTGGTGCTCGCTGCGGCGGTCGAACCATGTGAATCCACAGAAAAAACGCGCAAGCTTTTCGGGGTTTCAAAGTCTATGGATGGCTGGCTCCTCGAAGCCCACCCGAAGCTCAACCCGTGCGGGACAACCACCGCGGGTGTTTTCCTCGCAGGGGTATGCCAGGGACCAAAGGATATCCCTGACACCGTGGCATCTGCCGAGGGCGCCGCGTCGGCTGCAAGCATCCCCATCCATATGGGTGAGGTGGAGCTTGAGCCCTACTTTGCCCAGTGTATCGAGGAAAAATGTGCAGGATGCGGGATGTGCGTGAACCTCTGCCCCTACTCGGCCCTCTCTCTGGTTGAGAAGGACGGCCGGAAGGTCATGCAGGTCACCGAGGCCAAATGCAAGGGATGCGGAACCTGCGGAGGGTTCTGCCCGGGAGGCGCGATATGGATGCAGCACTTTGCCACACCGCAGGTGGTTGCGCAAATCGATGCATTCCTCCTTGGAGGTGAGCAGTAAATGGCAGAAAAGGATTGGAAACCCCAGATCCTCGGCATTGTCTGCAACTGGTGTTCGTATGCCGGTGCAGACCTTGCAGGGAGCGCCCGTACCCAGTATCCCCCTGACATCAGGATTGTCAGGCTCATGTGCACAGGAAGAGTTGACCCCCTCTTTATCCTGAAAGCGTTCATTGATGGAGCGGACGGGGTACTGGTATCCGGCTGCCACTTTGGGGACTGCCACTACCTCGAAGGCAACTACAAAGCCGCGAAGCGGATGTTTATATTAAAGAGCCTCCTTAAGAACATAGGGCTTGAAGACAAGCGGTTGCGAATGACCTTCGTATCTGCATCTGAGGGGGCCAAGTGGGCGGTTGTCGTGAAAGACGTGGTTGACACCGTCACCAGCCTTGGCCCCAGCCCGTTGAAGGAGTTCGGGCAATAAGCAAAGGTTAGTCACTGGCCGGGATTGGTGGTTGAGACCTCCCCAATCCTGACCGTCGCCCGTAATAAAAACGGGCACCAAGCAAAAGACCAACATCGACCAGAGCGGTGATTGAGACCCACCTGCCCTGGCCAGAGCCCGGAATAAGAGCCGGGCATTAAGTGAGGGATAGTCATTGGCCAAAATTGCACTTAACCTGATTTCCGGCCGCTCCATCCAGCAGGGAGTGGCCATGGAAGGCGGAAAGGAAAAGGACGCCTATACCAAGGCCTGCGGGATCATCGAGATGGACCCGTCAGACCTCAAAAAACTCGGCGCCTGGAGAGGAACGAACGTCCGGGTCACCAGCAAGTATGGTGAAGTAGTGGTCAAGGCAGTGGAGGCAACACAGGGCCCCCACCCCGGTCTTGCCTACATCCCCATGGGACCATGGGCGAATTCGGTGGTCAACCCGAATACCTACTCCACCGGGATGCCTACTTTTAAGGGAACCCCTGTTGAGGTCGAAATTGCGATGAACGAGCCTGTGCTCAGTTCAGTTCACCTTGTTCAGAAGAAATGCAGGGGTGAGGCCTGATGTCAAAATCGGTGACTGATGTTATCTGTCCTTTCTGCGGGACCCTGTGCGATGACCTTGAGGTTATCGTATCAGATGACGGAAAGAAGATCGAAGATATTTACAACGCCTGCGCAATCGGCGCAGAGAAATTTATGCATGCCCAGGCTGCAGACAGGGTGAAAAAGCCCCGCATGCAGCAGCCTGATGGCACATACAAGGAAGTCTCCTACGATGAAGCAGTGGACTACACTGCCAAGATGTTCCACAAAGCCAGGAAACCTCTCATGTATGGCTGGAGTTCCACCAGCTGCGAGGCTCAGAGTATAGGGCATGAAATTGCGGAGAAAGCCGGAGCAATCGTTGACAATACTGCTACCGTATGTCACGGCACTACTCTCATTGCTGTACAGGATGTGGGTATACCCAGTTGTACACTCGGGGAAATCAAGAACCGGGCTGACAGGATCATCTTCTGGGGCTGCAACCCGTGCCATGCACACCCGCGGCACCAATCGAGGTACTCCATATTCCCGAGGGGATACTTTACCAACAAGGGACATAAGAACCGCAAGATGATTGTTGTCGATCCCAGGGACAGCGATACTGCGAAGATGGCGGACTACCACTTCAAGCTGGAGCAGGGAAGGGATTATGAACTTCTCTCCGCACTCAGGGTTGCACTCAGGAATGAGCCCCTGCCCGAGACGGTTGCCGGCATCCCCAGGGAGAAGATCATCGAAGTAGCGGAAGTGTTGAAGAGCGGGCGGTTTGGAATCATCTTCTTCGGGATGGGCGTGACCCAGACGCTCTCGAAGAACCACAACATCGACAACGCCATCATGCTCACGAAGGACCTGAACGAGTTCACGAAGTTCAGCATCATGGCCATGCGGGGACACTACAATGTGACCGGTTCCGGCCAGGTGCTGGGATGGCAGTTCGGGTTCCCCTATGCTGTCGATCTCTCACGGGGGTTTGCCCGCTATAACCCCGGCGAGACTACCTCGAACGATCTGTTGCGGAGGGACGAGGTTGATGCCATATTTGTACTCGGCAGCGATCCCGGCGCCCACTTCCCGATCAGTTCGGTAAGGAAGATCGCGAAACTTCCCTCAGTCTGTGTAGACCCGCATATCACTCCAACGAGCGAAATCTCCAAGCTTCACGTACCGGTTGCATTCGTGGGAGTCGAAGTGGGCGGGAACTGCTATCGTATGGACAATGTCCCGATCGAAGCACGGAAGGTCGTTGATCCGCCGGAGGGCATGCTTACCGATGTTGAATTCCTGGATCGGGTGAACAAGCGCCTCGACCAGCTCATGGGGGGGAAGAAGTAGATGTCAGAGTACCTGATCAAGAACGGTTTTGTCTTCGACCCCACGCAGGGGATCAAGGGTGACAAGGCCGACATTGCCGTAAAGGATGGCAAGATTGTCAAGAGTACCGAGATTTCCTCCAAGGCAAAGACCATAGATGCCAGCGGGAAGACCGTCATGGCAGGTGCAGTCGAGATCCATGCCCACATTGCCGGCCCCAAGGTGAACGAGGGGAGGAACTACCGTCCTGAAGACAAGCTCTTCACGTACACCCCCAAAGGAGCCGGGAAGCGGATGGCCGGGGGGTTCTCGATACCCACCACCTTCAAGACGGGATACGAGTATGCACGGATGGGGTATACCACGGCAATGGAAGCGGCAATGCCCCCGCTCTTTGCACGCCATGTTCACGAGGAGATCAAGGACACTCCCATTATTGACGAGGGTGCATATCCCGTCTTTGGGAACAACTGGTTCGTGATGGAGTATCTCAAGAATCAGGAGATAGAAAACACTGCGGCATACATCTCATGGCTCCTCGAGGTGACCAAGGGTGTTGCAATCAAGGTTGTGAACCCTGGGGGCACCGAGGCCTGGGGATGGGGCCTGAACTGCCTGACCATTGACGACCCGGTCCCTTACTTTGACATCACCCCCGCTGAGATTGTCAAAGGGCTTATCGAGGCGAACGAATATCTGGGCTTACCCCACTCGGTCCATATCCACCAGAACAGTCTCGGGAACCCCGGCAACTATACCGTGACCCTGGACACTCTGAAACTTGCCGAGAAGTTCAAGGCCAAGAACAAGTTCGGCAGGGAACAGGTTCTTCACTCAACCCACCTTCAGTTCCATTCCTATGGTGGTGACAACTGGGGCAACTTCGAGTCAAAGTCAAAAGAGGTGATGGACTATGTCAACACGCAGAAGAACATCACCGTGGACACCGGATGCGTAACCCTCGACGAGACCACCACAATGACTGCGGATGGGCCGTTCGAGCACCACCTCACCGAGCTCAACCACCTGAAGTGGGCAAACGTCGATGTCGAGCTTGAGACAGCTGCAGGGATCGTTCCCTACGTCTACAGTCCCGACATCAAGGTCTGCGAGATCCAGTGGGCAATCGGGCTTGAGATTGCACTCTTCACCAAGGACCACATGCGCACCTTCATCACCACCGACCACCCGAACGCCGGTCCGTTCATTCGCTACCCCCGCATCATCAAGTGGCTGATGAGCGCTGAGGCCAGGAAGGAGCGGATTGACACATTCAAGCATGGTGCCAAGATGATTGAGGCCACCCATATCGCAGGAATCGATCGTGAGCTTACTCTCTACGAGATAGCGCAGATGACACGGGCAGGTCCGGCAAAGTCACTCGGAATGGCGAACCTGTACGGCGGGCTTGCACCGGGAATGGATGCAGACGTCGTCGTGTATGACTTCAACCCCAACACACCACACAAGCCGGATGATATCGAGAAGGCGTTCTCAAGGGCAGCCTACGTGATGAAGACCGGAGTGCCGGTGGTCATTGATGGCGAAGTCGTCAACAACGGCAACAAGCGGACTATCTGGGTTCACGCCAAGGTGAACGAGAATCCGCAGGTGATGAGGGATATCAAGGACAAGTTCCTTCGGTACTACAGCGTCACCCAGGCAAACTATGATGTCTCGAAACACTTTGTGCCGAACCCTTACGTGATTGAAGTGGACGCCACATGATACCGAGGTGAAGCAATGGAGACGGTAACATTAACCATAAAAAACCAGCCCACCCTCTACCTTGAGGCGGACACCATAACCCCTGACAATTTTTCCGGGAAGAAAGCGAGCGAGATCGCTGCCCTCCATGCCTACGAGGGCAGGGACCAGGTCACGCTCGGGAAGTACTTCGAGGTCTCCGGAGAAGGCGGGGCTACTGCCGAGGATACGCGCATTGTGGTCAAGGGCAATGTGAGCAGGGTGAAGTATATCGGCATGAAGATGACTGCCGGCGAGATTCTTATCGAAGACAACCCCGACATGTATACCGGTGCCTGGATGCACGGTGGAAAACTCACCGTGAAGGGCAATGTTGACGCATTTGCCGGTATTGGGATGAAAGGTGGTGAATTCGTCATTGAAGGAAATGCCGGCAACTACCTGGGTGCAGCCTATCGCGGCGACTGGCGGGGCATGCAGGGAGGCGTGATCCGCGTCAAAGGCAAGGCAGGCAGCGACATTGGCTACTTCATGAACGGCGGCACCATCATCGTACACGGGAACACCGATGTCCATGTGGGGACCCATATGGAGGGCGGAAAGATCATCATCAAGGGCAATGCTCCGAGCAAGGTCGGCGGCCAGATGGTCGGAGGCGAGATCTACGTCTACGGGGGCATCGATGTGATGATGCCTGGATTCAAGTATGCCCAGGACGAGGAACTCGAAGTGGATGGAGAGAAGGGGAACTTTTCTCTCTTCCATGGGGATACCGGCGAGAGGCACCCCAAAAGAAAAGGCCAGATTGTGTACGGGAAACTGTACCTCAGGAACTAATTTATTTTCTGCCAGGGAGCGCACCAGATTTTCGCCGAAAATTCCCGTGAAAAAGGTAAAAAGTAACACTTTTTTTAATTTTGGTAATATGGGTTAAAAAAGAGAATTTGACATTCCCTGTAATATTTGAACTTTTTCCCTAAAATAGTTAATTATTTGATAATTAATATATAAAAAAATTCCAGAATTAAATCGGAAACCTTTTATGACGTAAGCTGGTATAGTAGAATGTCCCGTGAGGGGACGTGCAGTAGTGACCATCATCCAGCATCAGCGTTCATGTTAGCGTATGCCATCGTTCAGTTATCGTAATGCATTGCGACGAAAGATTACCAAAAGAGGATAAATTATGGCAAAATACAAAGACACCTGCGACTTGTATGACGACCAGGGCAAACTTCTGAAGAGTGGTGTTGCACTCGACAAGATCAGCCCCCTGACCAATGCAGGGACCCTGAAACTCATCGACATCACCAAGAGGACCGTAGCGGTCAACTTGGCCGGGATTGACAATGCAATCAAGACCGGTATGATGGCCGGGAAGAACAACCAGATCCTTGGTTACAAGATCAAGGCCGACTGTGTGAAAGACTGCGACGCTCTGAGCGACAAGATCGCGAAGATGGTTGCGGTCGCCGACAAGGACGACACCAAGATCACCAAGGTCGGCGGCGGCAAGATGATCCTCATCGAGGTCCCGAGCGCCAGGCTGAGAGCAGCTGCAACCTACGACGCTGCATCGACCGCAGTCGCGGCGGCGACCACCTATGCCATCCTTGATCAGTACAAGATTGGCATGTTCGACGCATCCTACGTCAAGACCGCGGTATGGGGAGCTTACCCCCAGACCATGGACATGCAGGGCGGCAATGTGATATCTGTGCTGTCGATCCCCCAGAACAACGAGGGTCTCGGCTATGCACTCCGCAACATCCCGGCCAACCACGTGGCCATGATGACCCACAAGAACGCCATGCAGACCGCCGCACTTTCTTCCACCTTCGAACAGGCGGGAGAGTTCGAGATGGGAATGGCAATCGGGCCGTTCGAGCGTGCACAGCTCCTGCTCTACGCATTCCAGGGCCTCAACGCCAACAACATGGTCTATGACCTCGTGAAGAAGAACGGCAAGACCGGAACCATGGGAACTGTCGTCCAGAGCCTCGTTGAGAGGGCAATCGAAGACAAGGTCATCAAGGCCGGAAAGAAGGGCAAGAGCGGCTACGTCTTCTACGAGACCAAGGATCCCATGATGTGGAACGCCTACGCTGCCGCCGGAACCATGGCCGCAACCATGGTCAACTGCGGTGCCGGAAGGTTCGCCCAGGCGGTTTCCTCCACGCTGCTGTACTTCAACGACCTGCTTGAGCACGAGACCGGACTGCCCGGATGCGACTTTGGCCGTGTCATGGGAGTGGCCGTCGGGTTCTCCTTCTTCAGCCACTCGATCTACGGTGGCGGCGGCCCCGGTGTGTTCAACGGCAACCACGTCGTGACCAGGCACGCTGCCGGTGTGGGTATCCCGTGCGTGTGCGTCGCCTGCGCCCTGGATGCCGGAACCCAGATGTTCGGACCCGAGCAGACCTCCAAGGTCTACCAGGACACCTTCGGGCAGATCGACGAGTTCAAGAAGCCGTTGCAGACCGTTGCAAAGGCGGTGTAAAGTCCTCATACAAGAATGACAGACGCCACATATCCTCAGGTCAGGATCGTATCGGAACGGCTCATGAACCCCGACACCGTCGAGGAAGTCATGAACCTCATCGTTGCAACAGGCGGGGTGCGCAGGATCATCCTGAATGGTCCGCGCCTCCCGGCCACCGTCCCCTATGGTCCCGCGAAGGGGTTGCCAAACCCAACCTCCCTTCGCAGGGCTATCAAGATAGGTGGACAGGACGTGCAGCTCGAGGTTCATGTCGGAACCATCGTACTCGAACTGGAAAGCCGGGACTTTATTCCTGCCATCAAGGACGCCTGTGAAAAAGGGATCACGAAGTTCCCGTGGTACCTCCAGGAAGGCAGGTACATGAAGACCGAACCCTCAATGGTGGACTATGCCAAATACGGACCCGATGCGGACAAAAATATCATCGGGCTTTCGGAGCCTGGCAAGTCCGGGCCTGTGATCATCCAGGGAACGAAATAATATGCCGATGGGAAGAGTCACCCAGGTTGTTGACTGCCGGGAAGCCATGGGAATGGGAAAAGGCGGCGGTATCGCCCAGAGAGGCACGATATCAGAATGCCGCTACCCAGATGTCATTGTAGTAGGCATGTCCCCGGGGCGGCGCCATGTGACAAAACCCGTATGCGACATCACCTCTGCACTTCGTCAGCAGGGGATCGAATACAGCGTCAGTACCCTGGTCCTGAATGCGGGATCCGGAGTTCCCCCCGATGCTACCAACATCGGTGGCGCAGTGCTCGGGGCATACTTCGGCCTGACTGACAAGGAGATCCAGCAGATAGAAAAACACCGGATTGCCATCCTCCACCACGGGAACGTCAGATCCCACGTGGTCCACAAGGTCCGCTTCATCCTGGCGGCCTGTGACGTGAAGGCAATCGTAGTCTCTCAGGCCCCGATAGACTTTGAGGACCTGGCCAGGGAAGGTGTAAAGACCGCCCTGGTGATGCCGCCCCCGGACAGGATAAAAACCAGGGGCACCGTAATGGCCATTGTGAGCGGGGTAACCCGCGGCCAGACACCCACCCGGGAAAAGATGGCGGAAGTCATTCACGCAGTGATGAGATTGATCAAGAATTAGGAGTGAGTAAAAATATGGCTTACAAACCACAGTATGGGCCCGGATCCACAGTAGTCGCCGAGAACAGGCGCAAGTACATGGATCCCTCCCACAAGCTGGAAAAGGTCCGGGACATCTCGGATGAGGACATTGTTCTGCTCATGGGCCACAGGGCACCCGGCGCAGCCTACCCGACTGCCCACCCGCCGCTCGCCGAGCAGCAGGAGCCCGACTGCCCCATCCGGAAGATGGTCACCCCCACCGACGGCGCAAAGCACGGGGACCGCATCCGCTACATCCAGTTCGCCGACTCGATGTTCTTTGCACCCACCCACCCGTACGAGAGGTCCTACCTCGAAGCATACCGCTACCGCGGTGTTGACCCGGGGACCCTGTCCGGCCGTCAGATTGTCGAGTGCCGCGAGCGTGACCTTGAGAAATACGCCAAGGAACTCGTCAGCACCGAGCTCTTCGACTCCGCCCGCACCGGTATCCGTGGTGCGACCGTGCACGGGCACTCCCTCCGTCTTGCAGAAGACGGGATGATGTTCGACATGCTCCAGAGGTGCATCCTCGACAAGAAAGGAAACATGGTCAAGTACGTCAAGAACCAGATCGGTGAGCCCCTCGATAAGGAAGTCAAGGTCGGCAAGCCCATGGACGAGAAGTGGCTCAAGGCGCACACCACCATCTACCACTCGCTCGGCGGAGTAGCCTTCCGTGACGACGCAGAGTACGTCGAATACGTTCAGCGTATCCACTCGCTGAGGACCAAATACGGCTTCATGCCGCTGGAGTGATTGACATGGCAAAAGCAAAGATCGAGAGGACCCAGAAACTCTTCTTAAAGGCACTGAAGGGGAAATTCGCCGAGGATCCCCAGTCCACGAACGTGGTCTACGCCCGCGAAGGTCTCAAGCAGTCCGCGAGGAAGAGGGAATTCCTGGAGTCCGGTAAGAAAATGGAGATGGCCCGTGGCATTTCCATGTACGACCCCGTCCGCTGCCACCTGGGCGGTATCCCGCTCGGGCAGCGCCAGCTGATGACCTACGAGGTCTCAACGACAGGGGTATTCGTGGAGGGCGACGACCTGCACTTCGTCAACAACGCTGCCATGCAGCAGATGTGGGACGACATCCGCAGGAC
>JADFDO010000018.1 GCA_018262855.1 Methanolinea sp.
ATAATTCCCGGCGGCATGGGAAGCATGTCAGCAAGATAACAGTATCCACGCGGGAAGACCAGGACGATCTGATACTCGTCTATGAAGATGACGGTGTTGGGATTTCACCTTCTGAAAAGGAGCAGATCTTTTCACAGAACTTTGGAAGAAATACTGGTCTTGGTCTATTCCTAGTCCAGGAGATCCTCCGGATTACCGGTATTGCCATCACTGAAACAGGGGTGGAAGGGAAGGGCGCCAGGTTCGAGATGCGGATCCATCGCGGTTCATTCCGGTCCGTAGAAACATAAGAAATGGGAGTGCTGATGAAGCGCACCCGGATCTCAAGTGAGATGGTGCCAGGTCTTCCCGCGGGAATTTGGTTCTGAAAACCGGACCCCCGGTTTTCAGCAGGGGGGTCTGTGACCCGGAAGTCTCATATAAGGTTCATTTTTTAAGGCGGTCGATCGCGGACTCATTCACCAAGAACGTATACCGGGTAAAATCGTAGTCATAGTCCCTCCTTTTCATCGGTGCGACCTCGACATCCATGGCCCGGGTCCCGCCACCCCGGGTTATCTTCATGCTGTAACTGCCTGGGACCATGTACGGGAAAAGGCAGGGTGTTGTCCTTCGGAAATTGAACTTCTCGATGGTCACCGTAGCACCCGCCGGGGTGGAATTGATGGAGAGCTCTCCGTAGATGTACGGTTCAAGATTGGAAGTGATCTCCCCGTCGACATCATTTGCAGGGTCATCAATCACCCTGACGGGAAGCTCAGAGGGGAGGTACCCAAGCTTCGAGACAGAGAGGAGATGCCTCCCCGCCGAGAGGTTCGTGACAATGCAGGGTGTCTTTAACCCCGAGACGAACCCGTCCACGAGCACATCGGCACCCTCAGGATCCGAAATGACACGGATTGTACCATATGTATCTGCGGTGTGCAGGATTGCCATGGTGCTCCCTGTATTGAGGAAATCCGAAATTTCTCTCGTGATATAGGACCCGTTGTGGAGGATTGTCAGGTATGATTCAGGTTCTTTGAGGGTGATCGATGCGGGGATCCGGTAGGCGGGATACTTTCCGTTCACCGTGAACTGGTCCCCGGAATAGGGTTCTTTGGAATCGACCTTGATCGTCTTTTTGACTTCCTGGTCGATATCAAAATCAACCCTGCTCATCATGCCCTTATAGACCCACACTTTCTGCTCGTAGACCGTGAAAATATCATTATCGTTATCAAGCCTGACGGTATGGGACCCCTCAGTAATGCCGAAGATGACTTTCGGTGTCAATACTCCAAGGGATTTCCCATCGAGAAGGATGGGGATCCCGCTCGGGTATGAGTTGATGAAGATCCCGCCGTAGGGAGGAATGGTTTCGGTATCGGCTTTGGAACCCAATTCGCTGTCCGTACCAGGCCCGGGCAGCGAGGACGCTGCATCCGAATCCTCGCCGACAGGCTGCGTGTTGAAGGGAATTGGCGTCACCGCACCCTCAACGGGAAGCTCAGGCTGGACAGGGCCGGATATCGTCACCTCTTCGCCCCCGCCATCCACTGGTGCACTGTGAGGTTTTATCCACTTCAGCTGGAAGGAATCTCCATCAACGCCACTGACAAAGAGAAGGACAGAAAATATACCCCTGATCACGGCATCGACAGGACCGGGAAGGGTATGCAGTGCATCACTGTGAATTCCGTAAATCTCCCATCCGCCGGATCCAACGGAAGGAGTGGTAACCAGGAGGACCGGGGAAAGGAGAGGGGATGGCGCGTATCCTGCAGATGCAGGAACCCCGGTCCCGATAATACAGAGCAGGATAGATCCAACGATAAGAAAAAAGAGCCACGACCGTCCCGTGCGGATGTGCAGGCGACAGGGACATTCATGGAGCCTGTCAGACAATACTTGAATAAAAGATTGCATTGGGCGCACCGGGCGATTTGTTCCCTAATGGTTATAGTATCCAGATCGTAAAAGAATTTGCGAGATAATATGAGATATTGTTTCATAATTCATATTCTCTGAGTGGGGTTCACTCAACGTGTCTGTGGCATTATGGAAAAAATCAGGATATGCCGAACAAAGAGGCAAAAATATTGTCTCACCACCTCATGCTGTTACCCGGGATGCAAAAAATTCTCGTATCTGCACAGGGTGTTACTGCTTTGTATGATTCCCATCCGGCAGGGCCCGGTATGAAAAAAATTAATTATCATCATAAATTTTAATATCTTTGAGTACAATTTTAAAAATAAGGTGAGCTGATCTTTACCAAAAGGCCGGATCACCTCATAGGCAGGTCCGGAAAAACCATTCCCCGGACTTGTATGCGATGATGGAGTTCATCGGAGAAAGGAGCTGTTTGATGGAGAAGAAGACCCCCGGAAAGGAAATAAAAAAGAGTGCGAAGACCAGCAAGCTGAAGAATAAGGCGACTGTAACCCCCAGCATTCCACCAGCCAGACCTGCACAGGTATCTGTTGTCAAGGAGAAACCGGCATCTGCCGCTGCAGCGAAAAAACCGGTGAAGTCGACAGCACAACCCTCACAAAAACCAGGAACAAAAACCAGTACAGTGAAACCAGCGGCAAAAGCTGCAAAGACAGCAAAGAAATAACCCGATTCTTCTTTTTTCCACCCATCTCATGTCACAATTTTTAAGAACAAACACTCCATGATCTGCTTGGAAAAATGATTTACATGAATCCCCGTATCGCGTCCACAGGGTTCATGCGGGTTGCCTTGATTGCAGGATAGATCCCTGCAGCAAGTGAGAAGAGTATTGCGATTGCCATGCCGGCGACGACCATCTCCAAAGAGAGCCGTGCGATCTCGTTCCCGAAGATGCTTGAGAACTCGGAACCGAGCCTGGAGATGATGAACGGCTTGCCCACCGCGTTCATGATGAGGGTGAACAAAAACCCGAAGATATTCCCAATGATGCCCCCGATGATCCCGATCAGGAGGCATTCGTAGAGCACCATCCGAACCACGTCATGCTCGGATGCCCCGACCGCCATCGTGATGCCAATCTCACGGGTACGTTCGTACACAGACGTGATCATCGTCGTCGTGATCATCAGGCCTCCCACCACGAGCGCGAACACGGCAAAGAGCATGAAGACAATGAGGATCGCGTCCATGAACTGGTTCACAGCCCGGATTTGTTCGAATGCCCCTGAAGCGTCCAGACCCTGGGCGGTGATCTTGTCGACGACCAAAAAGACCGTATCCGGGTCATCGACACGGATAAACGCAGTGTCGTATCCCTGGAACGATCCCCGGATGCGTGCCGCGGTATCCATGTCAATCAGCACAACACGATCGAACTGGTCATCCCTGTCCCCGAGCGCACCGACTACCTTCAACGGCACTTCGCGATCCTTGGGCATCCCCTGCTCATCATATTCCCTGACCATCGCCGTGAAATTGTCCCCAATGCGGATTCCCTCGTTCCGCTGGAGCTTGTCCCGGAGGTCAGCACCGAAAATGACTTCCTGGGCACCGGGAGAGAACGATCCCCCCTGCGTATACTTGAGGTGAAGCACGCGGTCGATCTCATCAGCCCGCACTGCCAGGACCTGGAGGAAGGTCTGTTTCTTTGTTGCATACGAGTCGGTGAAGACCGGAGCGACGGCTACCACATGGGGCGTTGATCGCAGCTGTTCAAGGCGGGCCTCCGTGATGAGCTGGGTTACACCGTCCGTAGTCTTGGGGTGCAGTTCGACGAGCGTTAAGTCCGACTGGGCTTTGATCGTTTCGATCGCCTGGTACCGGATCCCGTCGCCGAGTGCAACGATCCCGATCACTGCAGCCACCCCAATTGCGATCCCGATCACCGTGAGGGCGACACGGAGACGCTTGGTCATCAGTTGCCGGCCTGAGAGCCTCAGGATGTCAAGCTCTTTTCCCATCAGGAAACCACCTTCCCGTCGCGCAGTTCGATTGTCCGGTCGCAGTAGGATGCAAGGTCCCGTTCGTGAGTAACGATGAGAAACGTGACTCCCTTCTCCCGGTTGACCTCACGCATCACCTGGTAAATCTCGGCACTCGTCTTCGAGTCAAGGTTCCCGGTGGGTTCATCGGCGAGAACCACGCGGGAATTTCCGACGAGAGCCCGGGCAATGGCGACACGCTGCTGCTCTCCCCCCGAGAGCTGGTGGGGGAGGTGATCTCCCCTGTCAGCGAGTCCCACCAGGGTGAGGAGGTGCATCGCCGTCCTGTTCCTCTCGTCTCTTGGTGCATAATTGAAGAGCAGAGGATATGCCACGTTCTCAAGTGCTGTAAGTCCCGGGAGCAGGTTGAATTGCTGGAAGATAAACCCAACCTGCGTCCTCCGAAGATCGATCAACCTTTTCCGGTCGTGATAATCAACCCTGATGCCGTCGAAGAGGACCGATCCGGACGTGGGATGATCGAGTCCGCCGAGTATGTTCATGAGTGTGCTCTTCCCGCTCCCGCTCCTCCCTACAAGCGCCACGAACTCCCCCTGTCCGATGGAGAGTGAGACGTTTGCGAGGGCGGTGACGCCGTTGGCAAATTGTTTGGTTAACGATTCAGTCTGTATTCCCATTGTCATGCGTGATCTCCTGAATATTTGAGAGCGAGTATCGCGTTGGTCAGCTGGAAGTAGTCGCCCTGGTCACGGACCGTCACCCTGTTGTCCTCGGTCTTGAGATACGGCTTAATCTCCTTTGTTTCAAACCCTATCTGGGTGGCATTCTCGAGGTTGAAGATGTCACTCCATTCTTTCCCCCTGTAGTTGGGAAAGAGGAGCGAGAAGATCGTGCGGATGAGTGGGGGTGTCTTCTCCTCTTCGAGACGGTTGACCATCAGCGAATTGATGTCGACCTCGAGGTCGCGGGAATATCCCCCCGACGGTGCAACCAGGAAGAGCTCGGCCGATTCGATCTTCCCTTTCGGAAGGGCGCCGTCAAACGTCAGTTCAGAGGACGCCATCTCGGGAGATACCCCGTAACTGCTGTACATGAGGTCGCTTCCTTCCTTGACCCAGATCATGGAGCGGGGGCCTGCAGGAGATTCGTAGACTGCGAGGATGGCCATGCCGAAGCAGAGTATCGAGCTGTCCGGAGGGCCGTCCTGGTGCATCGTGACGGTTACCTGGTTCCTTCCGGGCGCAAGGGGGGTCATCTGGTAGGAGTCCATGCCGGAATAAAAGTCATACTTGCTTGCAAATCCCTTGCTGTCCGAATACCGGGATACGAGGGTCAGGTTCTCCATTGGTATCCGCGAGTCGCGCAGGCTGATCACCGGGTAGATAGCCTGCTGGTTGATCCTGCTCCAGCCCCAGTATACATAGAGCCGCTGGAACGTAACCGCGGAATCGTCCGGGATCTGGAGATCAAAAGTCACATTGTAGGTAGCGCCCGGGTCAAGGGTGCTGCTGTAGTAGCTGTTCCCCATGGTAAAGAGGTATTCTCCGTTCAGTTCGCCCGAAAATGTGGTGATAAGGGGACGGTCCGCGGCATACGTCGCCCCTGCAGCACCTGCAAGTGCCAGGACAAAGATCAGCGTCAGCACAGCTATGTCATGGGAAGACATATGTCGTCTCCACGACATTGTTCGACCTGTCCGAATCCTTCACCGTTCCCGCCTCATCCGCGATGACTTTCACGGTATGGGAACCAGGTGACGTGTGAACCGGGATATCGGCACTGATCTCACTTCCTGCCGGGATACCGGAATCGCAGGACTTTGTGGCGACCTTCTCGCCATCGATATAGATGGTGAGGATAAACGCCGGGGCATCGCTCCCTCCGCTGTTCTTCACGATGACTGGGAGGAGGTAAAGTGAGGTCTGGGAATCTGCGGTCGCCGGTGCAGGAATCATCCCGCATCCCGCGGACACGAGCAGAGCGGCCGCAATGACCGGGAGGATCCTTGGTACGATCGTACGGTTGGGAGGGCGTCTGTGCCTGGCAATGGTGAGGATAACTGCCGCAAGTCCAATCGAGAGTATGACCAGGGGGAGGGGGAGCGGGGCCTTCCCGGAGGATGCCTCAGAGCCCGGCCGGGAAGGGGGCTTTAACGATACGGAAAGGTCCGGGAGCGATCCGACCTTGACTTCTTTTTCAGCTGCATTGTTGGAGCTGTCCGGGTCCCCTCCGACAGTAATGTCAGCCCTGATAATGTGGGATCCGGGAATGGTCTGCCATGGGACCGAGACCTGCTGCACCCCGCTCTTCCCAATAGCGATCTGGCGGGTCTCGATTGGTGTGCCATCGATAGTGACTTTCAATTCTGCGGGGGAGAGCGGGAGAGTGCCCAAGTTATCGATATTGACCAGGATCGTGGCAGTCTCCCCTTCAAACGCATTATTCACTTCTATCTGGCGGATGGCCAGGTCCGGTTCGGTTGCCTCAGGTCTCGGTTTCTGGAGTGTTAAGAGGACAAGTACCGGGTGGAGGTAGTCCTCACCCTCGGGTTTTTCCCCGGTCTCGGTGATAATGCCATCTCCATTAAGGTCACGCCCGCGGAAGAATGTAACCTCGTTCGTACCGGCTTTTACCAGGCTGGAGATGTCAAAGGTCTCGATATCGAAATATCTTCCATCAACAGGATTTTCAGAATACCCCGCGTTGAATGACCGCTCGTCAGCGATATCCCTGGCACCTTCGGGATAATTGGGCCCCGAGACAACCTGGCCGAGATCCTGGCCGTTGAATGTGAGGTAGTCCGGCTGACCCCGTGTTGAGGTCAGGTACACCGCGGTCAGGTTCGCGGACCGGACATGAGTAATTTCTGGTACAGAAATCGAGACCATGGTTTCCTCATGGGAGGACGGGTTGAGTCCTGACCACCCTTCACCGTGGATGTTCTGGTTCCCCTCAAGGATCCAGTACTGGGTATTCCCACTGTTCTGGTCCTTGGTAATGACGACAGTAATCACCGAATAGATTCTCCCGTCAAGCTTGTTTTCCGCCTCCCCCTTGCTCGTGATGGCTGAGATGGTGTTCTGCCCCTGCCTGCACAGCGAGGTCGTGTCATAGGCGATCCAGTAGACCCCGTATCCCGTGCAGTACACGTTTGGGGTTTTATCGTCCTGCCCGTACAGCGTCAGCTTCTCGAATGGCTGCCCGTTGACAGTCGTCTGCACCCACCCTGTGTACCGGGGCGTTCCTCCCCAGACACCCACATAGGTCCGTGCCCATTGGATCTCATAGGGAACAGTAAATTCCGAAGTGACAGGAGGATCCTGAAGGCCATATGAACCGAAGACAAGGACATTGCCTGTCACCTCACCCTGAGCGGCAGTCTTGAACGGCAATCCTTCGAAGTTATACATCGCCATTGCCTGGGACACGAGAAGCATGAGGAAAATTCCTACGATGAAGAAAGAGCCTGTCCCGTGTTTCTTGTGAAAAATCCTTTTTGTATTCATTTTTTCACCAAATCCATGAAAATGTGGGGTTATGATGAGGGAGTAAATTCAATCCGTCCTTCCTGCAGCACCTCTCCGCGGGTGTGATCGACGAGGGAATAGGAAAGGTCATCCCCGAGGAACACGGTTACGGGATCAGGCGTATCTCCTGGTTGCCATCGGACTGCCATGCCATCAGGCGAACCAGTCCCTCGCATTTCGAGGCACGAATCCGCATACACCATGAGCCATTCCCCTGGAGCAAGGACCCCGTCACCGTTCCCGGTCTCTTCCAGGTATGATGAAAGGGAATGGTCCGTGCTTTCCGCGGAAAATGGCGTCGTGGATGTCATGGCAACAGTATTCTGTCCTGTACTGAGACGGACTTCCAGGTCACTGAGCCGTATCTTCCCATCACCAGCCAACACAAACAAAAGACCGTTCCTTGCCGTAAACCCTTCCGGATAATCAGGGACACTGTTGGTGGGATTTGTGTCCTGGATACCCTCGACCACCGGCATGGCATTCCAGGAGATCGTTCCCTTGGACGGCTCAAAACCCGCAGCAGCAGAGGGACTATCTCCGATTTTAAGAGAGAAAATGCCGGACACAGCCACAAGGATCACGATGAGAAGGAGGGCTGCGATAAGATAGCGGTACCGTGTCTCGATTCCCCGGACGCTGTAGAAGAGCCCTATCGCGCTCGCACCGCTGACGCTCACGAGGAATCCCCCAATGACGAGAGGGATACCGGTTTTCCCGGAAGCACTTGGGCCGGAGGTCTGGTTGTTCCCAGCCGGGGTCTCTTCCTGAACGTGCGGCTGGGATGAGAATACCTCGGTGGTCGATTGTTCCCACCTCCGGTCCATTTCGTCTGTGGTTTGTGTAATCCCGGAACTCTTGTTTGAGCTCATACTGACGGAGGCATTCGCGCTCTGGTTTGCGGACAGCGATGAAGGTGATTCGCCGGATAGGGTATAGGTACCATACGATCCTCCTGATGAGGAACCCCCGCCGGATGAGCCGCCTGAAGGAGCAGGAGTGTCCGATTCCCCATCACCGTACATGGTGAGGACAAGGAATGCCTGGACCGGGGCCATGGCTGGGGTAAGTCCCGCGGTGCTCTGGACTCCGATCTCGTTGTCATTCGACATGAGGAACTCGCTGATCTCGCGGGTATCAACGGCGACCTGGGGTGTACCGTCCTCCCCCTGAAAGTCTCCGGCAGCTCCACCATAATCCCAGATGTCCTGTGCGATTGTCCTTCCGTTGATGATCAGGTTCCCTTCACCGTCTCGACCCGGCTCCTGTGCTGCACCGGAGGCAACGAACGTGATAAGATCAGCCGATTTCACGTCAGACTTGTCAATAGACGGGCCTGAAAACCGGATCGTTGCCGTTGCCTCCTCCTCGGTTGTCCCGTAATCATCCTCGCTTGCCCCGAGCAGGTCGAATCCTTCATTGAAGTAAATGATCCTGCGGGGCTCATCGGGGTCTTCGTAAATGACCGCAAGGGTGAACCCGTACATCGATAATTTGGTAAAGAGGGGGTCACCCTGCCGGTTGAAGACAACCTTGTTGACGTCGTTCTTCTTGAACTGGCTGGTGACATTGTAGGTGAGTAACCCATACTCATGATCCCAGTAGGCCCCGAAATTGGAGACGTCATGGTACCAGAACTGGTACGGGACAGATTTTCCATTGAACTCGATGGATACTTTGTTCGGGACCGTGCCGCTGTTGTCCCAGCAATATGGCACATAGAGACGGACTTCCCGTACGCTCGCCTCCTGGGGTATTTCGAGTTGATCCTTGGTCCAGGTCACCGTGTATTTATTCCATCCGTTCCCGAAGCTGCCGGAACGGTAGGCACTATCACCGAACGAATGGATGAGATCGCCATGGATGTCCAGGACCGCGACAGTCCTGATATCCTCCTTCCCACCCCAGAACTGCGCTCCCTTGTATCCGTTATATTTGACCTCCACCTGCCTCGTTTTGACATTATTTCCCTCGTTGTTCTCGAGAACCGTGTTGTCGGGATCAATCGTCGCGGTATAGGTCACTTTTACGCCGACCGAACTCCGAATGGTAGTATCGACTATTAAGGCAGTGATCTCGTCGTTTGCTTCAATGGAAGGGATGCTCACCCTGCCGGTAAATCCATCTGATGACTTCAGTTCTATCTCCGTTTCGGGGGAAGACTCGGGGCCGTTATTACCGACCTTGAATATCTTTACCGTATTGGGTTCCAGGGCAAAGGAAGTCGCCCCGATGGGTGTCGGCAACCCTCCGATATAGAGATCGCAGTCGGATGCAGTCTCTGCAACCGCGATGAAATCGGTTCTTTTCAGGGTGTTCGACACCCCCGGTCCTCCAACAGTGAGCGTTACCGAATAGGTGCCGGTATCATAGTAGGTGAAACTGGGATTTTTATCGGTACTATCCGCCATCCCGTCATTGTCAAAATCCCAGCTCCATGATGTGACGGTACCTTTTGATTCATCGGTAAACTTGACTGTGAGGGGAGCTGCGCCTGAGAGCGGGGTTGCGTTGAATGCAGCGGTAATTGAGGAGGGGGTCGACGCGATGATGTAGTTTTTCTTCACCTCGATGTCGCTCCCTCCTGGGCCCGATACCATGAGCGAGACATTGTACATCCCTTTCGAGAAATAGGTATACTTTGGGTTCGGATCCGTGCTGTCAACAGTCCCATCCGAGTCAAAATCCCAGGAGTATGACGTAACAGAACCTGTCGAGTTGTCAGTGAATTGGACAACCAGAGGCGTGGTCCCTGACGTCTGTTGTGCAGAGAATGCAGCAACCGGTGCGGCATACTGCTCATGATCGAACGCTAGGATTTCGTGTGTCTCATTATCGGTTCCCCCGGGGCCTTCAACAAAAAGTGAAATGGTGTAGGTTCCTGTGTCATTGTAGATGTGGACCGGGTTCTGATCGGTCGATGTTGTGCCATCACCGAAATCCCATGCATAGGATGTGATGTTCCCTGTGGAATTGTTGATAAACTGGACTGAGAGGGGGATGGGTCCCGACGTGGGATCTGCAGAAAATACTGCAAGAATGGGGGCTGGTCCTGAAGGGTATACTACTTCAATCTCTCTTGTTGCAGTATCGTTTCCTGCCGGGCCTCCAACCGTCAGAGTGACGGTATAATTCCCCTGTTCCATATACGTGAATGATTCATTCTGCTCCGTGCTGTCGATTGTACCATCCGAATCGAAGTCCCAGGCCCGGGATGTGATGTTCCCTTTAGACTCATCTTTAAAGTGAACCGTCAAGGGCGTGGTGCCGGAAGTCCTGTCCGCGGAAAACGCAGCAACAGGGGCAGCCACCGCTGGTGTAACCGTGATATACCCCGTTTTTATCTCTTCATCGCTTCCCTGGTCATTCGTGGCTGTCAGTGTGACAGTATAAGTGCCGGAAATTGCATACTGGAAGCTGGGATCCTGCTCCGCGCTGTCAATGGTACCGTCTGAATCGAAGTCCCAAGCCCATGAGGTTGGCATATTCGCTGACTCATCAAGAAAAGAGACCGTGAGAGGGGCTGTACCATTCGTGACATCAGCAGAAAATCCGGCAACGGGTGCAGCAATTCCAGAAGAGCGTTTTACAACAAGGAACGCAAGAGGGAGCTTGTAAAATGCCGATGTCCCTGTACCGGGGAAATACCGGGCATAGGCGAGCGTGACTTCACTGTGTCCGGTGATATCATCGGTCACATCCCATGAGTCGACGCCGGAGTAGGCACCCTGAACATCGGGGTCGCGATCAAGTTCTGCATTGGTAAAGGTCCCATCAACGGGGGGGGTTCCGCCGGTCCAGACGAAGTTGTTTTCTGAAGTGGGGAATCCATAATACCCATTATTGCTGGCCAAGTAGTTGATGGAGAGGATGGCTGAGTCGATATCGGAAAGTCCGGGAGTATCAAAGGTTGTACTCCCCACTGCAACGATGCCGTAATTCTCTTCAGTGTAATATGAACAGGAATCGTGACCCTCGTTCACCCAGTACATGGTTTCAACGGTGGAAGATGGATCATCGTACGCAACGACCAGGCTGATAACTTTAATTCGGCCGTCGAAGGATCCTGTTGTTTCCACATTGACCTTGACAATATTCCCCTGGATCAGGCTGGTCACATCATACCACATGAAGTAGTCACTTGTCACACGGTTCTCGTGGTTACTGAGAAGCAGGTAGGGGTCATCGGAGCCACCACCGCGGGCTGTGTTGTCATTCCCTCCATTGACAATAAAATTGAATGCACCGTGTCCACTCTCCGGCCACACCTGTTCATAGGTCCCGTCATTATTTCCGTCCCATTTGTTGGTGATGGAGAACGCATAATCGTTCTGCATGTGCCCGGCATACGCGGAAATATACAGTCTCGCCCATTGAATTCTCCCGGGTTCCTCGACTGCTTCATCCGGGAGCATGAACGTCTTGATTACGTTCTGGCTCCCCCAGTCAGGCGCAGGTGAGAGGTCGTACCAGAGATCCCCGGTGACTGTCCCGGTCTGAACAGTGGTAAGCGGGATCCCTCCAACGTAGTCATCGGCAGTAACTGCTGACAGCAATCCGTTTGATACGATGATCAGGAATATCGTGGTTAGTAGAATAGAACGATTGGCAGAAGACGGGAGGTACCGTTGCATGAGGCAGCTGCAGTCCGATACACTCTGCATGGTCCTTCCGCGGCGTGAGAGTATTGCCTTTGAGTATCTTCTGTCGACCGGCGCCATACACTTCTCTGAATACAACTCAGCAAAAAGTTAGATTCGTTATATGATTTAGTTGATTTAGTATGATAAAAAATTTTTTATGTAATATTTTCTAGTCTCCTTGCTGGATACAAAAAAAGAACATTTTGAAAATTTTCAAGTTTTCAAAGGATGAGTATTAAAAATGGAGAAATGGGATTTAAATAGAAACTCATGCATCAGCCACCACAAGGGGGAACCAGTGTCTGGTCCCCCGTGGTGAGGGGACATTGGCGGCTGTTTGTGGAATTTGTACCCTGATGTGATTATGGTCAAAATTCTTCCAGTATGCCGTATCCCCATGATCGCAGGATTGCCGCTCCGCGCTGGTCAGCAAGATCATTGCAGAGGATTCCCCTCTCTTCGAGAAAACGGCTGGCCATCACCGGGGATATGAGAGTAAGATTCTCCCTGTCTCCCGGCTGCATTGACCAGCGGTGGATATAATAGAGCGATGATCCACCCTTACGGGGGTGCTCGTAGAGATCCCTTCCCCTGGTAAAGGCAGCCAGTGACGGGTCTCTCTGGGCTTTAAAGAGGCAGATGTCCCGCTCGGTATCAAGTGTGGAACTTTGTTTTTCTTGCACGGTCAATTGCATAATCTTCTTCCTCCATGTGTTCTGAGAGATCCATGAGGCGATGTGTGCAGACAATCACGGCCATGAGGCGCCCGTGATACCTGCGGCTGGGAATCACATGGTTGATTCCGCCGGGGGAGTATAGGGGATGCTGCGTAATAAATATTTTCTTTTTTGTAATACTAAATATGATAATTACTATTTATTATTGTACTAGTAAGAGATCCGGCTATGCCCAGATTCGCCTGATCATGCAATTCTCTACTGGTCATACCAGGGAACGGCCCTCATGCGTATCTACACGGTTACCTTACGGAATTGCCAGACGCTGAAGGCCACGACAAGGACAGCGAGAAAGAGAAGAGCGCCGATCCTCCCCCAGGCAAGGACTCCTTCCTGGAGCGCCCTGATCGCATCGATCGCATAACTCACCGGGTTCCAGTATGCAATGGCCGAGAGCCAGGAAGGCATCACGTTGTATGGCATGAGCGCACTGCTTGTGAAGAAGAGCGGCATGCTGACCATCGCATTGAATGCGGCATACGCGTCATGGTCAGAGAGATGGAGTGCAATCGTTGTCGAGAAGGCGGAGAGGAGCACCCCGAACAGGGCGAGGATGCAATACGTCAGGATGACCCCTGGCAGGGAGAGGAATGATGCTCCCAGGAATAGCGCGAGGACAAGGATCACAGTCGCCTGTATCAGACCACGGGTGGTGATGAAGAGGATTTTTCCAAAGAGGATGCTTTCACGCGATGACGGAAGTGCAAGGAACTTGTTGAGAAATCCCAGGATCTTGTCGAAGATAAGAAGCGATCCTCCCTGGAGCGATGCGCCGAGCATGGTCAGCACGAGGATCCCCGGCGTGATGAAATCGATATAATGTTCAGTGAAGGTGGTCGGGAGCGCGAGGCCCACAAAGATCAGCCAGGCAGCGGGTAAAACGAGTGCTGAGACGACCGAGATCCGCCCCCTGACCCACCGGATCATGTCCCGTTCAAAATAGGCGAAGAGATCGTTCATCATCTCCTCCTGAGCATGGTCCTGAACTTATGGTCGTCGAATCCCCGCGCCTCCTCCCGTGTGCTGACGAGGGCGAGGAAGACATCGTCGAGTGTCGGTTCCCGGAATGAAATGGAATGGACAGTCGCACCCTGCTCCTCGAGCCATCGAAAGAGAATTGGCACTTTTTCAGACCCGCAATCGGAGGAGAAGAGCATCTCACTCTCTTCGTTCTGCCCGAGAATTTGCAGGCCATCAGGGACGGTTCCGGTCACATTTCCCGATATCCTGGCACTGATGATATCCTTTGCAATGAGGCTTTTCAACCGGGAAGGGGAATCCACTGCCACAACGCTTCCGTGGTCGAGAATCGCCACGCGGTCACACGAATGGTCCGCTTCGTCCATGTAGTGGGTGGTCACAAAGATGGTCATTCCCCGGTCTTTCAGGGTCCGGATATGCTCCCATATCTTCTTTCGTGCCGCAACATCGAGGCCGATGGTGGGCTCGTCCAGAAAGAGCACTTTAGGTTCATGCACGAGCGCCTGTGCCAGCTCGAGCCTCCGTCTCATCCCGCCTGAATACGTCCGGACCAGGTCATCAGCCCGGTCAGAGAGATCCATCATCGAGAGGACACGGTCAATGGTATCATCCCGGTGAGAGATCCCATAGAGTTTTGCAAAGAGGGCGACGTTTTCCCGGCCCGTGAGCTTGATATCGACAGCCATATCCTGGGGGACATAGCTGATCTGCCTGCGAACATCCTGCGCCTGGCTGGAGATATCATAACCGCATACCCTGGCAGATCCCCGTGAAGGCCGGAGCAGTGTGGTGAGCATGAGAACCGTGGTTGTTTTCCCGGACCCGTTCGGGCCAAGAAGGCCGAAGATCTCGTTGCCGACTTTCAGGCTGAGCGTATCAACGGCACAGAGGGATCCGTAATACCTGGTAAGGCCATCGGTCTCAATCGGGATCATCAAGGTTCCTTATTCCGGAATGACTATTTGGTTCTATCTCCGTTATAATTCCGCTTCGATACTCATGGTCCTCTTCACCCTGCCAGTTCAATCCCTGGGCGGGATATTTACGAGAATGAGTTCTTTCATTTATCTTTTGCTACGATTATAGGTAATTTGTGATAAGTGAAAAAATTTTGTAATTTTTTGTTGATTAAGTAGAATACTTATCATTAAATGTAACACCTCCCTATAGTACGGTATATGGAGAGAGGGCACTGTATCGCGGGACTTGCCTGCACCATTCTTCTGATCCTGATTGTCCAGGTGTCCGTAGCCGGTACCATTGATCGGGTTGTCGAAAAGACTGGAGACTCAACATATCGTATTACACTTCAGTTTCCTGAAGAGTCCGTGACCGGTGTGACTGAGATCGTTTCCACTGGGATGGAGATACGGAATGTCTCGCTCCCGGCCGGACAATACCAGGTTGATGGCACTATCCTCTCTCTTGCAGTCATTGGCGAAAGGGACGTTTCGTACATTCTTCAAGGCAGTCCAGGTGAATCGGGAGAGATTACCGGGACTTACCAGGATATGATTACCGGGATGAAAGGCGCCCTCCCCGACGCAAGGATTTCGGGATCTGGAGATATTGAGATCTCTTCTGGTGATTCTGCCGGGATTCCCTCTGCCGAAGATGTCCAGCCCACTGCAACCCCGCTTGAGCCAGGTCTCCTTATCATTGCATTCGGTGCGGGAGGCATGTTCTCTCTTTTAAGGAGGGGAATGCAGTGAAATTTTTTCACCTTGCTCTTCTCCTCGCCACATTATTCAGTATCGTAGTGCCCGCTTCAGGGGTACTCCCTGGTGACACAAGCGGTAATGACCACCTCGAGAAACCAGAACTTTCCAGACTGGTGCTTGCTGCGCTCAAAGACGACCAGATTGTGCAGGATGCCCGGGATGCTGCCTACGTCTATATTGTCTGGAACGGAAGTCCGAAAAGAATTACCGATTCATCAGGAAAAGAACGTGTGATCCGGCGGCCGCTCCATCGTATTGTCGTACTGAATTCCGAGACGCTGGAGACCATGCGGTCCATTGGATACGACACGACGCCGGTCATAGGTGTCGATAAGTTCATCCTCCAGAAGAAGGAATTTTTCCCGGAGTTTGCCGGAACACCTGGGGTTGGATCGATATGGGCACCCGATTATGAAAAGATCGTCTCTCTCAGGCCTGATGCTGTGTTCCTCTACGCAACCGTGAGCAAATCATCGGGTGATGCAATAGAAGAAAAGCTCGCTACTACATCCCCTGAAATTACGGTCTTCCGGTTTGACGGATACCTCCCGAAAACATACTCTGAAGAGATTCGCGTCCTATCTGATCTGCTGGACTGCCAGGCGACCGGACGGGAGTTCCTAGATTTCTATACAACCAATATTGATGCAGTCACTTCACGATCAGCAGAAATCCCGAAAGAGGACCGGATCAGGGTATACTTTGAGACCTGGACAGATTACAAGAGTTGTGCGGCGGGATCCGGATATGACCAGAAGATTATGATGGCGGGGGGATCCAATATCTTTGGCGATGAAACCGCAGAGTATCCAGAGATAGATCCTGAAGCTATACTCAAGCGATCGCCGCAGGTCGTCGTCAAGCTTGTCGGTGCCGGTAAATATATTTTTGGAGGCTATGAAGGAGGGGCCAATGCATCGTTCCAGCAGGTTCATCGAGATATCATTTCCAGGAAAGGATGGGAATCCCTTCCAGCTGTCAGGGACGGGAGGACATATATCCTCCATACTGACATCCTCGGAGGCCCCCATTTCTTCATTGGCGTGCAATATATGGCTGAGTGGTTCTACCCCGAAAAATTTGGGGATCTTGATCCTGAAACGGTCCATGCCGAATACCTGTCGCGGTTCCAGGGACTCAACAAGAAACTCAATGATAGGCAGAATTTTATCTACCCCGTGTAAAGGAGAGGAATTAGATTGGATCAAAGACCAGGATCAGGACAATTAAGGCATCTCCGGGATGAATATCACCGGTTTACCGTAAGGCGGTATCTCTTTCTTATAGGGTGCTGCATCCTGCTCCTGGCGCTCATCGGGATCGCAACGACGCTTGGTTCCGCGGACCTGACCGTCGGAGAAGTCTACACCGCGATCCTTGCCCACTTCTTCCCTTCCCTTGCAGAGACCACTCCCCTCGCCAGCACGATCGTCTGGGAATACCGCCTCCACCGTATTCTCTTTGCCATTGCAGCCGGATTCGGGCTTGGGATTGCGGGCGCAATGATGCAGGGAGTATTGAGAAACCCGCTCGCGAGCCCGTTCACGCTCGGTATTTCGGCAGCTGCGTCCTTTGGTGCGTCCCTTGTGATTGTCTTCGGGATAGGCGGCCTCTCGAACGACATTGCGATCATCGTTGCCGCGTTCCTCTTCACGCTCCTTGCCACATTCGGGATCTACACCCTCTCCAAACTCAGGGGAATCTCTCCGGAGAGCATGATCCTCGCCGGGATCATCCTCATGTACCTGTTCTCTGCCATGACCTCGTTCCTGCAGTACATCGGGACCACATCGCAGCTCCAGGAGGTCGTCTTCTGGACCTTCGGGAGCCTGCAGCGGACCACATGGGGCAAGCTTGCGCTGGTCACTGTCGTCATCGGTGCCTGTCTCCCGTATATCATGCTCAGGTCATGGGACCTCAATGCGATGGGCCAGGGAGATCAGGTGGCAAAGAGCATGGGTGTTGACGTGAACCAGACAAGGACGCGTCTCATGCTCATCTCGTCACTCATCACGGCGATCATCATCTGCTTTACCGGGGTCATCGGGTTCATCGGGCTTGTCGCCCCGCACATCACCCGCCTTGCGATCGGGGGAGATAACAGGTTCCTGCTCCCTGCATCGGGCCTGGTGGGGGGAGCCCTTCTCCTTACTGCCGACAGTCTCGCCAGGACCGTGCTTGCACCTGCGATCATTCCGGTCGGCATCATGACTTCGTTCATCGGGATACCCTTCTTCCTCTACCTGTTCCTCAGGAAAAGGGAGGGATACTGGTGACGCTCTCTGTCCGGGATCTCTCCTTCTCGTACGGGGACCGGAAGATCCTGCACGGTATCTCGTTCGAGGCTGCCACCGGAGAAGTACTTGGCATCGCAGGTCCTAATGGGTGCGGGAAGACGACCCTGATCAAGTGCATCGACAGGATCTTTGAGCCTCAGGGAGAGGTCGAATTCGCCGGAAAATACCTGGAGGATATGACCACAACAGAAGTCGCACAGCTCATCGCGTATGTGCCCCAGGCACTCACCATGGGCATGGCCATGAGTGTCTTTGAGACCATTCTCCTCGGGAGGCGGCCCTATATCCGGTGGTCGGTCAGCGACACCGATATCGAACGGGTCAGCATGATCATCGACGACCTCGGGATCCAGCACCTGGCATTCCGCTCCATGACCCAGATCAGCGGGGGTGAGCGCCAGAAGGTGATGATTGCCCGGGCGATGGTCCAGGATCCCTCTCTTCTCCTCCTGGATGAACCTACCAGTGCGCTGGATCTTCGCCATCAGCTCGAGGTCATGGAACTCGTGCAAAGAGTATCCCGGGAAAAGCAGGTCAGTGTCCTGATGGCAGTCCACGACCTGAACCTGGCTTCCCGGTTCTGTGACCGCCTCATGGTGATGAAGGAAGGCCGCGTAGTTGCGCTTGGCAAGCCCTCGGAATTGCTCAATGAGACGCTGATCAGGGATGTCTATGGCGTTGAAGCGATGATCACCCGTCAATCGGGATTCCTCCAGGTCATCCCGGTCTGCCCGGTGAGGGGGATTCTGGCTTGAAGATCAGGGCTGTTCTCTGGGGGAGCGAGATCCCAATGATCTGGAAAGCTGCCGAGATAACAGGGATTGAAGTAACGTGCTGGGCAACCTATCGGCTCCGGAATCCGGAGGTCTGCAGCGCCTGCCTCGAAGACCTGAAGAATGCGGACCTTATCCTCCTCCACCCGACCCAGGATGCGTACTGGGACGACCTGCTTCCGGGCCTCGATCCTTCGATCCCTGTCATATCGTTCGGGTACGACCAGTCCCTCTGGGCTGCATCCAATGTCCCCTTAAAGGTGGTTGCGACTGTCAACGCATATTTCACGTATGGCGGAGAGGCCAACATGGGGAACCTGCTCCGGTTCCTTGCCACTGAATATGGTGGTGGGGATGGGCGCTACGAGCTTCCTGCACAAGGCCCATGGGAGGGGATCTATCACCCGGATGCTCCTACCGTCTTCCCGGGAGTGGATGAGTATCTTGCATGGTACGGGAAGCCCCACATGAACACGGTCGGGATCCTGTTCTACCGGCTGTATTGGGTGAACAGGGATCTTTCCGTTATCGATGCGCTCATCCGGGAGTTTGAGAAGGATATGAACGTGATCGCGGTCTTCTCGACCGGCAGCGGCGACCAGGAAGTCGGGGCAGCTGCCGGGGCGGATATCGTCCGGTCGTTCTTTGCAGGGAGGGTTGATGCTCTTGTCAGCCTCCAGTCATCATCGCTTTCTCCGGATGCCACCGCACCGGTTGCGGCCTTCCGGGAGATCGGTGTTCCTGTTTTCCATCCTGTGATCCTCTATTACCGCTCCGAGAAGGAGTGGATGGAGTCGCTTGATGGTATGGGCAGCGCAGAGCTTGGGTGGTCGCTTATCCTGCCTGAGATGTACGGGATGGTCGAGATGCTGCCGGTCGCGACCGCTCTCAAGGATGGACCCGAAGGTGCTGGCCACGAATGGCATCATCCCATAGCCGAGAGGGTGGAGAAGATCGGCCGTCGCGTCCGGTCCTGGGTCCGGCTGCGAACCATTCCCAATTATCAAAAAAAAGTCGCGATCATTCTGAATGCCTCACCCTGTGCATCGGTCGAGGCGAACGTAGGATCCGCTGCTCACCTGGACGCCCCGGAGAGCGTAGTCCGAATTTTAAGGTCCCTCAAAGATGCCGGGTATGATATCGAATGCCCGGAGAGTGGGGAGAACCTGGCGCGGATCATCCTCGAGAAACGTGCTGTCAGCGAGTTCAGATGGACAACAGTCGAAGATATCATGGCCAGGGGCGGCTGCCTGCACCGCGTGGATTTGACGACATACCGGGAATGGTTCGATGACCTCACGTCCGATCTCCGCGATAAGATGATCAGTGCCTGGGGTGAACCCCCTGGGCAGGAGCAAAACGGTGTCCCGCCTGCCATGGTTTATCAGGGAGATCTTGTTATTACGGGGTTGCGGTTCGGCAACGCGGTCATCTGCACCCAGCCAAAGCGTGGGTGCGCCGGATCAAAATGTGACGGCCAGGTCTGCCGCATCCTCCACGATCCGGAAACGCCTCCCCCGCACCATTATCTTGCGACATACCGATACCTCGAGCGGATATTCGGCGCAGACGTCATCATTCATGTCGGGACTCACGGGACTCTCGAGTTCCTTCCCGGAAAATCCGCCGCGCTCTCAGCCTCCTGCCTCCCTGATGCCATACTCGGATCCCTGCCTCTCCTTTACATCTATAATTCGGACAATCCCCCTGAGGGAACCATCGCCAAGCGGAGAGGATCCGCAGTTCTGGTCGACCATATGCAGACGGCCATGGCTGCGACCGGCCCTTACGGAATGCTGAAGGAACTCGAAGAGAGAATTGCGGAGTACAGAAAATATGCCGGTCCTGAACAGGCGAAGGCACATGCCACCCGGCACAAGATCATAGATCTCGTCCGGAAGGCAAACCTTGCCGGCGAGGTGCGGCTCGAAGAGCGGATAGGGAGTGACGAGGGATTCGAAGAAATCCTTGGAGAGGTCCACCGTATCCTTTCGGGGATCACAGGGACCCGGATTCCCGAAGGTATGCATGTCTTCGGCCTGATCCCTGGAGGTAAAAAAAGGGCAGCGATCATCACGACGATTCTCGACCATAACGGCCGGCTGAGGAACCTGGTCGCATCGATGATGGGGCTCGACATGAGGATATCCGAATCTGAGACCGCTCTTGTGCGAATCCTGGCGGAGAATGCGGAGAGGCTTGTCGAAGCCTGGCTTGATGGCGAGGATCCAGAGGATGCTGTAGCCAGGATATTCGGCGATCGCCTCGTCGGGCATGAGCCCCGTGAATGTGCTCAGGTCCGCGAGGAAGTCCTCCGGATCGCGTCCCTGATCGACCAGTCAGACGAACTGGGATCGCTCGTTTGGGGACTCTCCGGGGGCTATATCCAGCCGGGACCATCAGGCCTTCTCTCGCGGGGAAGAGCTGATATCCTCCCCACCGGGAGGAACTTCTACTCGCTGGACCCGGATGCCGCTCCCACCCCGGCAGCCTGGGAGGTTGGACGTGCACTCGCCAGTGCACTCCTCGAAAAGTTCAGGTCCGAACACGGGAAGTATCCCGAGAACGTTGGGATGCTCTGGATGGCCTCGGACATCATGTGGGCCGATGGGGAGCAGTTCGCCCAGATGCTTGCACTCCTCGGAGTCGAGCCGGTCAGGGAGAAGGGCAGGATCGCCAGGTTCAGGGTCATCCCGCTGGCGGTCCTGGATCGTCCCCGGATAGACCTTACGGTCCGTGCGAGCGGGATTCTCCGGGACTGCTTCTTCCGGTGCATCGAGGTTCTCGATGAGGCGATTGCGGCTGTTGCAGCACTCGATGAACCGGAGGATCAGAACTATGTGCGAAAACACCAGGCACCCGGGAAACCGGCACACCGGATCTTCGGGAGCAGGAAGGGAACCTACGGGATGGGGGTGAACCTCGCGGTCTATTCTTCTGCCTGGAACGGCGTGCAGGACCTCTCGGATGTCTTTCTTGCCTGGAATGGCTTCAGTTACGGGAAGGACTGTTACGGCGAGGACGACCGGGAGACATTTGCTTCCCGGTTGTCGACCGTCGAGGTTACCTTCAACAAGACGGTCACTGACGAATATGATCTGCTCGGGTGCTGTTGTTACTTCGGATCCCATGGCGGGATGACGGCAGCGGCCCGGACACTCTCCGGAAAGGATGTCGCGGCCTATTACGGCGACACCCGGGACACGTCACAAGTCGCGGTCCGGTCACTTGCAGAGGAACTGCGGCGGGTTGTCCGGACCAAACTTCTTAATCCCCAGTGGATCGAAGGGTTAAAAGAGCACGGGTATGCCGGGGCCGCGGAGATGGCCCGGAGGGCGGGCCGGGTGTTTGGCTGGGATGCCACCACCGGCGAAGTGGATGACTGGATCTTCGACGACATCGCAAAAACGTTTCTGCTCGATGAGGAAAACCGGATGTTCTTCCAGGAGCATAATATCTGGGCAATGGAGGAGATGGGCCGCCGCCTCCTGGAGGCCAATGAGCGGGGGATGTGGAACCCTGACCCGGAGGTCCTGGACGGATTGCGGGCGGTCTACCTCGAGATCGAGGGATGCCTTGAAGAAGATTTATCAACCGTGAGAGGCCCGATGCAGGGAGGAGGAATTAACGTGTATGTACCAGAAGACTTAAACGAGTGGAAAAAGACAGTTCACATCCGTAACCGGGGTGAGCCCGGATGACCCATCACATCCATCGCCATGTCCTGCCGTTTTCTGCAATTGTCGGACAGGACACCATGAAACTCGCCCTTGTCCTGAACGCGATCAACCCCTACATCGGCGGCGTCCTTATCCGCGGGGAGAAGGGAACTGCGAAATCCTCAGCGGTCCGGGCTCTCGCCGAGATCCTCCCGGAGATCCGGGTCGTGAAGGGATGCCCGTTCCAGTGCAGCCCGGACAACCGTGCCGAACAGTGCGATACCTGCAATGCACGGTTCGAAAGAAACGAGGAGCTTCCCTCCCAGATCCGGCATGTCCGGGTAATGACACTTCCCATCGGTGCAACAGGCGACCGGGTCGTCGGGACCCTCAATTTTGAACGGGCACTCAAAGAGGGGATCCTGGCGCTCGAACCGGGATTGCTAGCCCAGGTGAACCGTGGCGTTCTCTACATCGACGAGGTGAACCTCCTGGATGATCACCTGGTTGATCTCCTCCTTGATGCAGCCGCGAGCGGGGTGAACATCGTCGAGCGGGAGGGAATCTCGGTGAGCCACCCGGCGAAGTTCATCCTGATCGGGACCATGAACCCCGAGGAGGGGGACCTCCGTCCCCAGCTTCTTGACCGGTTCGGCCTCCAGGTCACTGTCGACATCCTGGGAGATGCAACCGAGCGGATGCAGCTGATCCGGACCTGCGAACAGTTTGAGAAGGACCCGGTTGCGTTCTCGACACTCTACGAGGATCGGCAGGACCTGCTCTGCAGGAGAATCGTCTCGGCCATGGAACTACTTCCAGAAGTGGCAATCAGCGACCGGATGGTGAGAAAGGTGATCGATGTGTGCACCGATCTCGCGATCCGGACTCACCGGGCAGAGCTGACCGTCATCCGGACTGCAAAGACAATTGCAGCATTTGAGGGAAGGAAAAAGGTCATCGAACAGGATCTCAAGGAAGCGATGAAACTTGCCCTGCCCCACCGGATGCGCCGCCGGCCGTTCGAAGAGCCCCATCTCGACGACGATGATTTAAAGCGGCATTTTCCAGATGATAACGACAGATCCCGGGATGAAGAACCTCCACGGGAAGGCGAGGAGGAAAGAGAGGGATCTGCTTTCGCTCATACAGACCCCGGCAACGGCACTATGCGGGCACCACGGGCAAGCCATCCCGCCGGCATGACATATAACACCGGGGATCCGGCCGACACTACACAGATCAGGAAGGCACTTAAGCAGGAATCCGTAAAAAGGGCATACGCACAAGGAAAGAGCCTGAAGGTGGAGCGACAGGCCCGGCAGGGTTATTACCGGTCCTCCTCTTACGATAAAAGGTTCCCGGATATCGCGCTGGATGCAACACTGCGTGCTGCCGCACCTTTCCAGAAGAATCATGTATCTTCGAATGGGCTGATGACAATCCGTGAAGAGGACATCCGGAGAAAGGTACGGGCCGGCACAACGTCTACGGCGTCACTGTTCGTCGTTGACGGAAGTGGATCGATGGGGGCAGAAAGGAGGATGGAGTCAGCCAAGGGAGCGATCTTCTCGCTCCTTAAGGATGCCTACCGGCACCGTGACAGGGTGGGGATGGTGCTTTTTTCAGGAAAGGGGGCAGACCTCGTCCTTCCCCTCTCCCCGAGTGCCGAACGTGCCGCAAGGTGCCTTTCGGATCTCCCTACCGGAGGAAGGACGCCGCTCTCTGCCGGCCTTACAAAAGCTGCCATGGTACTTCTCAACGAAAAGCGGAAATGCCCGGAGATGGTGCCGTTCCTTTTCCTCATCTCTGATGGGAGGGCGAACGTGGGCGTGAAAGGGAACATCCGGGAAGAACTGGAGGCAATTGCCGGGTATATAAAGGATTCCGGCATCAGGACAGTAGTCATTGACACCGAGAACAATACCGGCAACGGCATCAGGATTCGACTCGGTTTCTGCAAAACGATCGCGGAGATCGCAGGCGGGCATTATTATCATCTCGATGACCTCAGGCCGGATGCGGTGCATGCCATTGCAGTTGCCGAGCAGGCGTCCTGCGGCTGAGGGCGGGAAAGGAGATGGGCCGGATGCTGCTCTGATACAGGCAGCCTACACTTTCATTGCGAACCCAGGTACAT
>JADFDO010000019.1 GCA_018262855.1 Methanolinea sp.
CACGAGGTATGAGTCAGTCTTGATCCCATGGCGCCCGAGTTCTAACGCAACGAATATGAGAAGGGCACCATAAAATCCCCCGGAGATAAGCCCAAGTACATCCGGGCTCGCAAAGAGAAACGCAAGCAGGAGAAAGAAGATCCCTGCAAAGATATTTGCACCTCCTGTCCTTGCCCCGAACCGGTACTGCCCTGCCATCCCGCCGGCCCCGTGGCACATCGGGAATCCACCGAAAGGAACCGATGTAAGATTCATGAGTCCGATGGTCCTCGAGAGACGTGCAGGCCTGACTTCGTGTCCGAAGAGGTCTTTCGTGAGGAGCGAAGTCGCAAGAATCGCGTTCGTGATGGTGAGAAGTGCCTGCGGAATGACAAGAGTCCCAAGGGCCCCGGGAATATCTCCAGGTGAGGGGAGGACAAAGGCAGGGGGAGGAAGGAGGGAAAGGCCCGGGAATCCATGCAATAGTACCCCTGTTCCAAATGCAACCGCGATCAGAACCACTGCCGAAAGATCCGGGAGTTGTCTCACCCTGGCTATGGCATACAATCCCGCCATGAGAGCAAGGGCAATGCCGAATATGAGAGGATCTCCTGCCATGAATCCCGCTGAAGTCTTGAGGAGAAGAAGAGCAAGGCCGACCTGGATGCCCCGGATCACGCTCCTTGGAATATACTTCTCAAGGAGGTCCAGCCATTTTCCATATCCTAGGCCAAAGAAAAGGAGACCGAGGATGAGTCCGGCTGCCGCAATCTGGCCGGCGTTCATATTCTCCGCAATCGCGACCACGGCAATGACCTTCATCGGCTCGATTGGGACAGGGATCTGGTAATAGAACCCCGTAATAATGAACCAGAGACCGAAAAACAGGAGGATATAACCCAGGGATAGCCCCGCAACTGCTGATACTGCCAGCACAAGGGGGAGAATTGTCCCATAGTCGCCGGCGCTCCCTGCAAGTTCGTGGATGCCAAACGACAGATTTCGGAATGCCATTGGCCGATACCTGGATATGATGAACAGATAGCCTAGCGCGCCCGGATGATGGTTCCCGACACTCCACCAGAAAGCACTTTCCTGACGTTCCCGGGTTCGTGCCCGTTTACTATCTTGACCTCGTGCACGTTCTTTGCATAACGGAGCATTTCCACTACCTTCTTTTCAAGGACCATGTCATCGAGATTCATATCAAGGAGTTCCGATGCAGTGATATCCGGTATACGCTCGGCATCCTTGTGCAGGAAGGGATTTGCAGTAAAGAGCCCGTCAACATTTTTTACCAGCACGAGGTTCTTTGCCCCCAGTACTTCCGCAGCGAGGAACGCGCCGGTGTCGGTCCGGTTGGGAGGAATGGCCCCGATCTCTGCCGGTTGTTCATAAAGTCCATAGGGAGGGGTCCCGTGTGTCACGGGAAGGACGCCCATGTGGAAGAGCATGGGAAGTTCCAGGAGATCCGCGGTGTGGATACGCATCCCGTTCCACCGGGACAGAAGCAGGGACATCATGATGGCATTCTGCTCGCTTATTTTTCCTGCAAGTTCTGCCAGAACCCCGGTGGGCATCCCGAGGTCCAGCCCGAGATCCAGAATATGCCTGACTCTTACCCCGCCACCAGTCACCACAAGGATCTTATGCTCCCGGGAGAGCTCCCCGACCTCCTCTACAAGAGGCAGCACTACCTCCTTGCCATAGTCAAGAATCCCATGGCCACCCAGTTTCACCACATTCAGATCGGGAACCAGCCTGATCTGTTCTTTCCCCTCAAACGAGCGAAGCAGGCTTTTTCTGACAAGGGACTCCCCCTGGAGCCTGTTCGCGACCTCGAACCGTTCACCTTTCTTTCTGTGCACGATAGTTTTATAAGCTGGCATGATTAATACAGTATTTGTAAACCAACTGGTATAACAGATGGTAAATTCACGCTGTTATCCCATGCAGTAGAATGCCAGAAGAAGGAGTGAGACACAGTATGAAGATCTATGTGCGTGAACGCCAGAAAGTCGGAGAGGGCGTCAAGCAGCCCATGTTCCGTGTTGTTGCCATCACAGGCGGGGAGGTCCAGATCCAGGCAATCCACTTCAGAAAATTCGAGATCGAGCAGATTGCAAAGGATGTCAAAGCCGAAGTGGTCTACCTCGAAGAGATCCCCGATGACGAGAAGAAGAAGAGACACTGAGAATCCCCATTTCTTTTCTGAAAGGGAGCCTTTTATCAGGTTTCTCCTCTTACTTTATGTGAATTGAGCATGGCAGCACTGAGCGTTGATGGAATATTCGAGGCTGCGGTGAAGATCCTCCTCGAAGAAGAGAAGGTGATCAACCTGGTCTTCTCCCCGGGAAACCTGATGATCCGGTTTCCAACCACCAGGCGCCTCGCCGAATATCTCAAGGTCCCTCACTACTATGTCTTACCATACTTTGCCATGATGGAAGAGATGCAGCTTGTCACTCGTGCAGAACGAGTCGGTATCCTGACTACCCCCTCAGGTACGAAAAAACTTGTTGAAATAATTACAGGCGGTTACCGGGATACAGCGCTTTTACTCCTTGGTGAGAATGTACTCTCGGACCTCGAATCAAGGACTAGGTAAATCTGCTGGTATAATAATTGATATATCAATAGATTTGCATTGACTTGTTGATGACAATTAAAATAAAATGAACACCCATTCTCTTTTCATTTGAGATCGGTCATACCCGGACCTGTTGCATTCTTTGCTGGGATATGGCCAGGGTGGCAGGCATGAACGAGATCGTTGATGGGTTTATCCAGGCAGTAGAGCTCATTGTCAGCCTGGATCCCGAGGTCCTTGAGATCACCGCGAGATCCCTACTTATTTCACTCGCTGCAACCGGCATTGCCGCTCTCATTGCAATTCCCATCGGCGGTTATATTCACTTCAGGGAATTCGGTGGAAAACGCGGGCTCGTCACCATCATCCAGACACTCTATGCCCTCCCGACCGTTATTGCCGGTCTCTTTGTCTTCCTGCTCCTCTCAAGGGTCGGGCCGCTGGGATTTCTTGGTCTCCTCTTCACCCCATGGGGGATGGTCATCGGCCAGACTGTGCTCGTCATACCTCTTCTGGTCGGGATGACCCTGATAGCACTTTCCGGAGTGAAGAAGACCATCCAGGATGAAGTGATATCGCTCGGGGCCACGTCCTCCCAGACAATCTGGACGATCGTGAAGGAAGCCCGTTTCGCGATTCTTGGCGGTGTCATTCTCGGATTCGGAAGAGCAATCTCTGAAGTTGGTGCGGCAATGATCATCGGTGGCAACATCCGGGGATACACGCGGGTGCTTACCACCGCGATTGCCCTCGAGACATCCATGGGCAACATAGCGTTCTCGATCGCCCTAGGTATCATCCTCCTCGCCATCGCATTGCTGGTCACCACGGCTCTCTTTCTGGTCCAGGAGCGGTAGCAATGATCGAATTCTCCCATGTGAGCAAGAGTTTCGGCGAGAAAGAAGTCCTGAACGATCTCACCTTCAGGATCGAGAAGGGGGAGATCTTCACCTTCATCGGGCCTAGCGGGACCGGGAAGACCACGATCCTGAGGCTGATTAACGTCCTCGAACTACCAACATCAGGATCGATTCTTATCGAAAGAAAGGATACCCGTGTGTCCGAACGGGACAAGGTTGCTCTCCGCAGGAGAATGAGCGTGGTATTCCAGAAACCTGCAGCACTGCGGGGGAGCGTGTTCCAGAACGTGGCTCTTGGCCTGAAATTCCGTAATACGCCATCCAATGAGATCAGACACCTGGTCACGGAAGCGTTGAACCTGGTCGGCCTCGAGGGGTATGAGGAGAGAAAGGCGACCACGCTCTCAGGCGGCGAACTTCAGCGGGTTGCCATCGCGAGAGCACTGGTGACAAAGCCCGAGATCCTCCTCCTTGACGAACCAACCGCGAACCTGGACCCGGCCTCCACCGAGCGCATCGAGAGCCTTATCCTCTCACTTTCGGAGAGGTTTGGAACCACGATCATCCTCTCCACCCATGATATGGTCCAGGGGCAGCGCCTGGCAACGCGGATCGCGGTGATCCTGAACCGGACACTCGGGCAGGTTGGCGACTCGCACCAGATCTTCTACCAGCCCAGGAACCGCGAGGTTGCCCGGATGGTCGGAGTGGAGAATATTTTTGACGGAACCGTCGTATCAAACGACGAGGGGCTTGCCATTATCGATGTCAAGGGCACACCCATCGTTGCTTCGTGCCCTTATTCCGCCGGTTCCCCGGTGACTGTCTATATGCGCCCCGAAGACATCATCTTCTTTGTCGAAAAAGACGGGAAGAGCAGCGCCCGCAACGAGCTTCCTGGAAAAATCACCCGCGTCACCCCGATGGGGCCCAATATGAAGGTCAGGATGGACGCAGGAATCAGCCTCGTTGCGGTTATCACCAGGCGGTCCTACGATGAACTCGGCCTCTCGAAAGGGATTTCGGTGTATGCATCCTTCAAGGCAACCGCCATCCATGTCGTGAAAAGTGATGAATGACCGGATTTTTGACCGGATCCTGCTCTCTAGGGAATCATCCAAGCGACGACTTCCCGGCAGGGCCTTGGATGGCTTGATAACCGGGTAGTTTAACTCCGTTTCACGTACGAAGCCCTCATGCAGCCTTCATCGGCATTTCTTTCTAGAATGCGGTCATACCAGTGATGCAATGCGATGCATCGCGCTGGCAAGCGGAAGCAAGGGCAACTGCTTTTATATTGAGGGTGCATCCTCGGCACTCCTTGTTGATGCAGGACTCTCAAAGCGCGAGATCCTCACCAGGCTTTCCACTGCCGGGGGTTCCTCTGAAAAGATCTCTGCAATCCTTGTCACCCATGAACATATCGATCATATTGCATCGGTCGAAGCCCTTGCCCGCCACCTCTCCATCCCGGTCTATGCAACCGGGGGGACGCTCCTTGATCTCCTTGACTCAAGGCCGGTCAGGCGAAACCCCATCAGGGCCGTGAGGGTAGATTATGGCGAGCATTTTACAATCGGGGATTTCTGTGTCGAGGCATTCGAGGTCTCGCACGATGCTCGTGAACCATGCGGTTTTTCGATACAGGAGGGCGACCTGACCCTCGCATGCTGCACCGATACCGGGACTGTGACCCCTCGCATGATGGAGTATTTTTCACGGTGCGATGCACTTGTGCTCGAGAGCAACCATTGCCCCGAGATGCTGAAGAACGGCCCCTACCCAGAGATGCTGAAGAGGAGGATCCGATCGCGCAGGGGACACCTCTCGAATCCCGATGCTGCAAAGTGCATCAATTCGCTCTGCACCAGTATGCATACGATCATGCTCGCCCATCTGAGCGAGATGAACAATACTCCCGACAAGGCTCTCTCTTCTGCGCGTGAGGGTGCAGGTCTCTTCTCGTGTGACCTGGATATCACGGTCGCCACCAACCCGGGAAATGACATGGGCTGGCCTCACGGTATCCGGTTATAACATTCAACCCGGGCAAAGGTAACAGTTCCGCGCAAATACTGGCAGAGCCTTTCACCGGTATTTCCTGAAAGAGGGGACAGCAGAAAACCGGCGACCTTTCCCCACGCTCGGCATCTTCAGCCTTCCTTCATCTTGAGAAGCCTCAAGCAGTACATATCAATTGAATCCATGAAGAGCTTCTTTGCGGTCCTGGACCGTTTCTCATCGTCTGAAAAGATATCTGCCATCAGGTACTGGAGAACTTCAAGGTAATACTCAAGCGCAGCGAGTTTCTTCTTCGTGTCATCGAGCATCACCTCAGCATCATCCCTCCGTCCGGCAACGATCATGAACATCAGATCGAGCATAAGGATGATGTGCGCCGGCATCTTCTTCGTGATCGCGGTGCTCCGGAATTTCTGGTATGCCGATTCCTGGGACGTGATGATGGAGAGCTGCAGTCCATAATAAATTGGCTCCAACTCCTCTGGATGCTGCTGCATCATCTGCCGAACTACGGAGGTTGCACCTCCTGCATCCCTGTCCTCCAGCTTGAAGTGGTAGAGGTCGCGGAGGAAGAACATGTCGCTGTAGTACCGCTCGGCGGCAAGTTTCAGGAGCTCGCCCCGCATCTCCCGGTTCCCATCCTTCTTGGCCTTTTCAAGCCCTATCTTGATATATTCGGGCTCATCCGGGAACCAGTCGGTCGCCATCTTGATCATGAACCAGAAGATCTTGTTGACCCGCAACTCCTGGACCACGTGGGGGAACTTGATCCTGTTTACCGGGGGCCGGAGGCGGACTAGTTCGATCATCTGCTCCCGGGAACTCAGCGCCATCCCGCTCGTGGTGCTCTTGTCCGGCTTCTTGTCGGGGGGCAGTTCGAGCGCTGAGAGTTCGTAGTAGCAGAACGCAATCGCAGTGCAGACCATCGCGTCAACAGTCCTGTACTTTTTAAGGGTTTCGACGGCTTCGGAATACCTTCCCATATCGATAAGCTTGAGGCCAAGCACGATGTCGAAGATGGCTCTTCCGGTATACTTCTTCTTGACCCTGGTGGCATGCCTGAAGAGTTTCTCGATATGCTCGATATCCTTGGATTGCTTGCTCTCCTCGAGGACCTTGACAGTCACGTCATCGATAAACCGGTCATAGGCCTGGTCCGAGATATCGGGGTAATTCTTCTCAAGGATTGAGACGACATAGCCAAAAAATACAGGGAGGTTCGAGTCGATCTTGTCAGCATTCTTCTCGATATATTCCATCAGCTCCTGCTTGGTCAGCCCAATCTTCTGCTCAAGTAGGGCCTCCGGGACCCATCCCTCCACCATTATGTACAGACATACCCTTTAAGAATATATGAATCTTCATGCATCGGCCATCTTATTTGAAATTCCTGAAAAAATCCCACCCAAGTAAGCGAATCCTTATCCTCGCCAACGATAACCACTCTCCCTGCGAACATCCCATGCAATTTGCTGAATTTGCCCGCATCTGTGAGCATATAGAGGGGATTCCGGGAAGGCTGGAGATGATCCAGGAGATCTCACGCATCCTATCCGGCCTGGATTCTGATGAACTTCCGGTGTTCGTTCAGTTCGTCACCGGCAAGATCTTTCCTGACTGGAGCCCCCTGAAACTTGGCATCGGGCCAAATCTCCTGTTTGATGCCATCACACTCATCGTTGACGGGACAAGAGGTGACGTGATTGGGGAGATCAATAAGCGTGGAGACGTCGGCCTTGCAGTCCAGGCAATTCTCGAGAGAAAAAAGGTCTTGCGGAGAACCACCCGGAGTGCAACCATCCAGACCTCGTTATTCTCTAAGGACCTCGAACTCCTGGATGTGTACCGGGACCTTGAACGGATCGCAAAGATGGGAGGCAGATCGTCCCAGCAGGAGAAGCTCTCCCTCATCCAGAACCTCTTCCAGAACGCATCCCCGCTTGAGGGAAGATACCTCGCAAGACTGCTGCTTGAGGACCTTCGCATCGGGGTAGGGGAGGGAACAATGAGGGATGCGATTGCCCGGGCATTTTCAGTTGATCCCTCCCTTGTCGAGCATGCATATCAGGCGATGAACGATCTTGGTGAAGTGGCAGGCCTTGCACGAAGTGGCTCCGATGCGCTCCGGGGTGTACATATCATGCCATTCCACCCGGTCAAGATGATGCTTGCCCAGCAGGGGACAATCGATGGTGCAATCACCGAGAATGGTGCTGTTGCAGCGGAGTTCAAGTACGATGGCAGCCGGTTCCAGTTCCACAAGGCCGGAACAGTATGCAGGATCTATTCAAGGAAGCTTGAGGATGTCACCGATGCCCTTCCCGACATCCTGGAAACACTCAAAGCCTCCACTACGCATGACGTGATCCTTGACGGCGAGGTCATTGCTGAGAAGGATGGAAAACCGCTCCCCTTCCAGACCGTGCTTAGAAGGTTCCGGCGGAAATACGGTGTGGACGAGATGAAGAAGGAAGTGATGATGCGTCCCTTTGTCTTTGATATCCTCTATCTTGACGGCGAGACGCTCATCGATCTCCCGCTTAAGGAGAGGAGATCCCTGCTTGAATCAGCGATCCATACCCATGTAACGCCGCAGCTGGTGAGCGATGACCCTGCCGAGGTCGACAGGATGTACCGGGAAAGCCTTGCATCAGGACATGAGGGGCTCATGGTTAAGATCCTCACATCCCCTTACACCCCGGGTATCCGGGGAAAGAACTGGCAGAAGATCAAGCCATCTGTCGACACCCTGGATCTTGCGGTGATCGGTGCCGAGTGGGGGGAGGGCAAGAGGGCGCACGTATTTGGTTCATTCCTGCTTGCATGCCAGGACCAGGGAGAATTTTCTGCGCTGAGCAAGGTTGCCACGGGGTTCTCGGATGACCAGCTGGCTGAAGTCTATGACCTCCTCCGGGACCATGTCCTCTCCGAATCTGGAAAAGAAGTCCACCTGGAACCCTCCCTCGTCTTTGAGGTGGGGTACTCGGAGATTCAGGAGAGCCCCCACTACGAGAGCGGGTATGCACTCAGGTTCCCCAGGTTTATCCGAATCCGCGATGATAAGGCAATCTCGGAGATAGAATCACTGGAGGGTATCAGGGATCGTTTCCTGCGTCAGAAGAAGTAATCCGCGGCATTCAGGGTATTATTCTCTCTTAATCTGAATTTTCCTTACAATATCTATGCTGGGCGGCTGATCCTTGCCCGATCCCCGATGAACACGATAATTCGTTTCACGAACTCATCCCAGGATACGATTCCCAGGGGTATTATCGAAGCTACATCCCTCCCCAGATCGTCATCTGAAATACCCTGGGCAACTGCGATGACTGACCCCGGGGCATACCTGGGGGGAACGATCTCATCGCAATCCCCGTCAACGATTCCGAATACGGGAATACCTCTCCTGGAACCGATATGCCCGCACACCGAGGTGGTATCATCTCCAACACTCACAATTCCACAGATGTCATCCTTCCGGATCATCCTGAACAGCTCATGGCCGCAATGATCCACAAAGAGCACCTTTCCGGACGCCTTGTGGGCCGATGACGGGGACGGGCACCTGGAGCGGATCGCTCCGCTCTTGCACCATGCCCTCGAGATATCCAGGCACCCTGCCCTTTCGAGTTTCTCGATGCCATGATCTTTGATATCAAGTCCCGAGACCGGGATCACTTTCGATCCCTCTGTCCTCAAGCGGACTTCGTTCGAAGTCGCCCTGCCTATGACAGTCCCGTTCACAAAGACAGGTTCCCCGGGAATGCATCCGCGGATGGTCCGCAATCCATCCTGGAAATTCTGGGGATTGACCCGTCTCTCCGTGAGGCTGTATCCTGTCTTTTGGGATATTTCGATGGCGATATCATCCACGCTCCTGTTCCAGCATATGATCTCGCTGCACGCACATTCCACGTGGATGAGACCATCATCACCAAGCCTCGATGCGACAATCTCCCCGAATATCCTTCCCGATTCGGGAGTCTTTCCCTGGTTGGCCAGGTAGCAGGGCACTCGAAGTGTCCTGATCAGGACGCTCGGGGGGATGCCGGGATACTCGCAGGAAAGCGCGGATTCCTCTGCCGCAGTCCTAGCCATGACCCCCGCAACGAGTATTCGCGCCGGTGAAAGGACTTCGGCGAGCCAGGCTGCATTTCCCGAATCAAAGATCTCTGGGCCATGGAGTACCATTATCATCTGCGAAAGCGCGATATTCGCTCTTTTTCTGGTCATTGTAGTGTCATTTCTATTCCTGATGATCCACCAATGTGTCGAACCGGGGCCGGAACAGCCCGTATCCCGTTTTATACACGGTTATAGTCATCGGAGAAACGGGTAATGTCATCCTCTTCGAGGTACTCGCCGATCTGGACCTCGATCACTTCAAGAGGGATCTTCCCGGTATTCGCCAGACGGTGCTTGGTAGCCGCCGGGACGAACGTGCTCTCACCCTGCCTCAGGTGGATTGTGCGATCGCCGAGGATCACATCTGCCATGCCGCTCACCACGATCCAGTGCTCGCTCCTGTGGTGATGCATCTGGAGGGAGAGTTTCTTCCCGGGTTTCACGGTCACCCTCTTGATACGGAAGAACCGGGTTTTCTCGAGCTCCGTGTAGGATCCCCACGGCCGGTGCACCTGCAGGTGATAGTCAGTGATGGTATCGCCGCTGTCCCTGAATCTCTTTACAAGTTCGCCAACCCTCTCAGTGGAATCCATGTGGCAGGCAAGCAGTGCATCGCCTGTATCAACGAGGACGAGGTCGCGGACTCCTATCAGGGCTGCCCGTTTTCCCGGGGCAAAGATAAAATTCCCTGTTGAATCGAGCAGTTCCGCGTGGCCGGCATTTCCTGACGCATCGTGGGGTTTGTGATCGTACCACGCCCTGAAGGTTCCGAGGTCTGTCCATTCCGCCTTTAACGGGACCACGGCAACTCTCTTCGATTTCTCAAGGAGTCCGTAGTCGATCGAGAGAGAGGGGAGTCCTGAATATTCGAAAATCCCCTGCCTGAATTTAGAAGACAGCTCCGGCTGGTACGCTGCAAGTTCGTCGAAATACCGGGCAGTACTGAAGAGAAACATCCCGCTATTCCACAGGAACCCGGAATCCACGTAGATCTTTGCAGTGGCCCAGTCGGGTTTTTCACGGAACTTCCTTACTTTCATCCCCACCGGGAGGGGCTCGCCTGGATCAATATACCCGTATCCCGTATTGGGACTGGTGGGCGGGATTCCAAAGGTGACCAGGTAATCCTCCGATATTACCCTTGCGCTTGCAATCTCCTTCATGGCTCCATCGCCAAGGTGGTGGTCGCTGGGAAAGACCGCCACGACCGAATCGCCGAACTCCCTCTCAATAGACTGCATGGCCCATGTGATTGCAGGCAGCGTGTTCTTCCCGACAGGTTCTTTCAGGATTCGTTCATCGGAGATAGAGATTCCGATCTCCTCCAGCTGGTTCTTGACAAGGTACTGGTGGACCTCGTTGGTGACCACCAGAACGTCGTCCTGACCCGAGATACGAAGCGCCCGCCGGTAAGTGTCCTGGAAGAGTGAGGAGCCGTTCAATTTCAGGAACTGCTTGGGATTATAGGTCCGGGAGAGAGGCCAGAGCCGGGTGCCAATCCCGCCCGCAAGGATGACAGATTTGATGGATTCCATGGGATTATTGTTCTTTTTGGACCTTTACCCACTTATTGCTTCCCAAGCGGCTGCAAGAAAAAAAGATAAAATCAGCCTTTACGTCTTCCCAGGAACAGAATAACTGGAGAGACGACGAGCGCCACGACCGCGAACCACCCGTTGAGATAGGCTGAAGGGTGGATCATAGGTGTAGAAGTGCGTACGATTGTCATTTCCGGAGTCATTGTCGCGATGGTTGTCACAGTGGATTCCGGGCTCATGGTATTTTCAGGTGAGGGTACGGTGCTTGGAGAGCTGATCGGGACTGCATCTTCAAGGTTCCGGAGTGCAACCTGGAGGTTCTCTGACGCGATTTTGTTGGAAGGGCGCAATCCCAGAGATCGCTCGTAGGCATTCGCTGCATTCTGATACTCCTTCATCACGAGGTAGGTGTTCCCAAGGTGCACGTATGCTTCATCGTTCGAGGGAGAGATCGAGAGCACCTTCCTGAATACAGTGACAGCCTCAGGGTACCTCTGGAGAGAGAAGAGCACGTCGCCCTTTCCCATCAGTGCCTGGATATTGAAGGGATCGAGAGTTAGGGAGGAATTGTAGGCATCGAGCGCATCCCCATACTTCCCCTCAGTGAAAAGTTGTCTCGCCTGCGCCGATAACGCCGCGGGATCCGCCTCAGATCCATACCCTGATGAACTCCCCGAATCGGATGAGTCAACAGATGGGGATCCGCCATCACCCCCACACCCGCAATCAGAAGCGTGAACAGGGTTCATTATGAATACGAGAATGACAATCCATACCACCGCTACCTGCATCACATTCACTCTCATATGCAGATGACCTTCTGCCAATCCAGGATTTAAATGTAGTGAAACGAGTGAAATCTGCTCGATTTTTCGGTGTTATCCCAAAAAGAGCCCAAAAGAGAGAACCCACTAAAAAAGATCCCCAGATGCGGGTCTCATGTTCCGGGGATCCAATTGCATTGATGCCGTAATGATAACGGAGGATACAGGACCCTCGCATACCATTATCCTCTGGTATTGAATACTGTTGGATCAGGCCGGGAATAGGTTCATCGCATCATGATCTGGACCGCGGTCGGGTACTTTCGTATCAATTCAAAGACAATCGCCCTTCCGACCCATACAGTTCCTCCTTCCATCTTCCTCTCCCTCGAGAGCTCCCCCATCTCCTGGAAGGCAGTGAATGCCTGCGGGTCGCTGAGCATGCAACTGTCAGAGACTTCCATGGAATAATAGAACACCACAGGCAATTTGAGAGTCCGGCAGAGTTCCGGCGTGATTATCGCACTGATCTTCTGGAGAACGCTCCTGTCAAACCGGTGCTCTTTGCCTCCCCGGGTCACTGCGACAGGTTTTTCCATACCGAGAAGTTCCTGGAGAGGCACCCTCGCACTCACGACGCCATCGTTCATTTTTCCTATCTCGAGGCTTATCCATCTCCTGAGGACACGTTCATCATCCATCATGCCCACCGCCATGTTGTAAGATTGGCAATGAAGGGCACCTGGAGCATATCTCCCCTTCGATAATGCATGAAAAATGGATTATTTTGTCTTCCCTATCCCTCCCAATCCATGCTGTCTGCAATGAAACACAGGAATTTGATGCGAACACCCTGACCACCTGCACTCTCCTATATCTGGACACCAGTCACTTTTTCCTCCATAATTCGATCCTGCGTATCTCCGTGTTGCAATGGGGGCAGAGATAGACCTCTTCATCGTGTTCATTCCGTTCATCCCCTTTCCCTCTCATCTTCCTTTGCAATTCCTGCGTAAACCCTGATGCAAGGATACCTGCTGGCAATGCAAAGATACCGATCCCGAGCAGGGTGATGCATCCACCGAGGATCTTTCCCGGGATCGTGAGGGGGACCATATCACCGTATCCCACGGTAGTCAGGGTGACAATCCCCCACCACATGGTGGCAGGAATACTCGAGAACTTTTCGGGTTGGCCAGGATTCTCGATGTGGAACATGAGCGTGGAGGCGACGATGAGCGCGATGAAGAGGACAAGATACGCGGTGATCAGCATATCCTTTTGCGCCCTGACTACTCTGATGATCATATTGATAGAATCGGAATACCTGACGAGCTTGAATACCCGAAAGACCCGAAGAACCACCAACCCGGTCAGGTTGATTCCCGTGAAGAGAACCAGGTAGAAAGGTAAGACTACAAGAAGGTCGATAAGAGCAAACGGTGTGAGCGCCCACTTCAGTCTCCCTGACATAGGATCTGTATAGCGCGGATCGGCCGTGCACGACCAGAGCCTCAGGGGATATTCGATCGAGAAGACGATGGTGGTAAAAAAGAACACCACGTCAAAGAGCAGGGAATACCTCTCATCGAGTGACTGAACAGATGAGAGAACCATGACTGCGATGGAGATGAGAATGACGAGGGTGATGAACAGATTGAATGTCGCGCTTGCCCAGGTCTCGCGATCCGTGGGTTCGAGAATCTTATAGACACGCTGTTTCAGGGGGGAAACATCCATACTAGCCATGGATTGATCGATGAATTAAATGATTTCCATCAGGAGCCCTCTCCAGCATTGAATGCAAGGAGAACGGGAAAAAATTCATCGTGCACCAGATGAGAACAGGAAAATGGGCTCGAGGAGATTCGAACTCCTGACCTCCGCCATGTCAAGGCGACGTCATAACCAGCTAGACCACGAGCCCGCGGTAGAATGTGCGGAGAAATGTGGGTGAATAGAGTATAAAACAATTCTCTTTTCATTACCCCTCCATGGAAATATCCAGGATGTGAAAAGTAGATAGAGGAAAAACCAAAATGATACTCCATGACAGATTCTGCGATGACCCAGCTCTTTGTGTTCGAACCTGAGGCCCGGAGGATTGAACTCCTTGTCAGAATCCTCTACTGGATCGCCATTGGGATTGTAGGCTGGGTATATGGAGTCATTGCACTCTTGTGTCTCATTGTCCAGTGGTTCTACATCCTCATCATGGGCAGGAGATCACAGGGGCTTTCAGACTTTGCGAAGGGATATCTCGAGTACATGGTACATCGGATGCCGTATCTCTATCTGATGACCGAAAGGCGCCCTGCCGTGTTTCCCGACAAGGTCGCCGTATTCGAAGAAATGGAAAAATCAGGTGGTGAGTAGAAGGAGGGATGCTTATCCCCCACCATAGATGAGTATTTCTGGAGATCCTTATTCACATTCAGATGAGGGTATCCGAGATCTTTGCAAACACCGCGGTGAATATCCCGGGCATTGACCGTATCTCGTCCATCATGTCAGGTGTTACATCGCTGTCCACGTTGAGCACCATGATCGCCTCTTCTCCCGGTTTTATCCTCCCGACCTGCATCCCGGCAATATTGACATTACCCTTTCCGAGGATGGTCGACGCCCTGCCGATGACACCCGGTTTGTCGAGGTGGCGGGAGACAATGACATATCCCTCCGGGATCATGTCCATCGTGTACCCTCCGATAGCGACGATCCTCGACCTGCCCTTGTAGAAGACGGTTCCGCTCATCGTCTCCTCCATGATATCGGTCTTCACCCTGATAGACACGAGGCTCTTGAACCCGCCCCCGTCAGGAGTCGTGGTCTCCGAGATGCTTATTCCCCTCTCCTTCGCAATGAACTCTGCATTGACGATGTTGATAGGCACCTGGAGAATGGGATCCAGGAGCCCCTTGATTGCCATCAGGGTGATGAACCTGGTATTGTTTCCGAGCGCTGCGAGTTCCCCGCTGTAGGTGAGTTCGACCTTCTCCATCCTCCCTCCGACCATCTGGGTGAGGAACCGCCCCATCTTGTGGGCCAGGATCGCGAACGGCTCGATGACATCGGCGTGTTCCGCAGGGACGATGGGTGCGTTCACGATATTCCGGGCAGAACCCCCCTTCAGGACCGAGAGGCATTGCTTGGCTATCGAGACTGCCACATTCTGCTGCGCCTCGACCGTGCTTGCGCCAAGATGCGGCGTAGTGATCACCTGGTCGAACTCGAGAAGCGGAGAACTGAGCGGAGGCTCTTCTTCGAATACGTCAAGGGCTGCCCCTGCCACCTTCCCTGATCTGATCGCATCGCAGAGCGCCTTCTCGTCGATAATGCCGCCGCGGGCACAGTTGATGATCCGCACTCCGTCCTTCATGGTCGCGATGGTACGGGAATTGACGATGTGCTTGGTCTCCTTGATCAGCGGGGTATGCACGGTGATGAAATCAGAGACCCTGAAGAGCTCTTCCAGGGAGGCGGCCTCAACTCCCATCTGGGAGGCACGTTCTTTGCTGATGAACGGATCATATCCCACGATATGCATGCCGAGAGCCTGGGCACGTTTTGCCACCTCGCGGCCAATCCTACCGAGGCCCACGATCCCGAGTGTCTTTTCATTCAGCTCGACTCCCATAAACTTCGAGCGTTTCCACTCCTTCTTCTTGAGCGAGGCATTTGCCTGGGGAATGCTCCGTGCAAGCGAGAGCATCATGGCCATCGTGTGCTCCGTCGCAGCAAGGGTATTTCCTTCCGGAGCATTCGCAACGATGACACCCTTCCGGGTCGCGGCGTCCATGTCGATATTATCAACACCTGCCCCGGCACGTCCGATGAACCGCAGTTTCCGGCCGGCGTCAATCACCCTTGCGGTGACCTCGGTGCCGCTCCTGACAAGAAGCGCATCGTAGTCGCCAAGGATGGAGACCAGCTGATCTTCTTTGAGGTCGGTTTTCACGTCAACGGTGCACTCCCGGCGGAGGATCTCCAGTCCCTCCTCGGCGAGCGGGTCGCTGACCAGTATTCTGAAACTCACGATAAAACCCACATCATATCAGCATCCCAGATATTGAGGGTTGTTATCCTTCAGGCTGGACAGTTCGACATTCTTCTCTGGCATGCCCTGCAACGAGATGAGAATGTATTAAACCGGCAACGGTGCAGATCATAGTGGTGCGTGCATGAAAGAAATGCCCGATATTCTCTGGCTGGAAGAGATACGAAAAGAGGATATTCCTGCAGTGGGGGGAAAGGGTGCATCCCTTGGTGAGATGTCCGCAATCGGGCTCCCCGTACCGCGGGCCTTTGTGGTCACCAGTTATGCCTTCAGGCAGTTCCTCGTGGAGGCGGGCCTGGATAAGACCATCTTTGCAGATCTCGCGGAAGTCGATGTCGATAACAGCGTCGATCTCGAGAAGGCTGCAACCAGAGCCAAGGACGCGGTGATGAAGGCCAGGATCCCGGCATTGCTCAAGAAGAAGATCAAGAGTGCCTATGAGGAGATGGAAGACTCCCGCATGGTCGTTGCGGTCAGGTCAAGCGCAACCGCAGAAGACCTTCCTGATGCGAGTTTCGCCGGACAGCAGGAGACGTACCTGAACGTCAAGGGAGAGAAAAACCTCCTGTTTGCGATCCAGAAATGCTGGGCATCGCTCTATGGGGCAAGAGCAATCTACTATCGCGCGAAACAGGGATTCGATCACCAGAGCGTGAATATCGCTGTCGTGATACAGCAGTTGGTCTTTTCGGAAAAAGCGGGCGTGATGTTCACCTCTCACCCGGTCACCGGGGAGCAGCAGAGCATCATCGAAGGATCCTGGGGACTTGGTGAAGCGGTGGTGTCCGGTTCGGTATCGCCCGACAAATATGTATTCGACCAGAAGAGCGAGAAAGTCGTCGATCGTCTTATCGCGAACAAGAGGTACCAGATCATCTCATCCGGTGAGAACGGGACAAAGACCGTTGAAGTCCGGAAGGATATACAGGACGCCCCACTTCTCACGGATGACGAGGTGCGGAAACTCGCGGCCTTTGGAAAGGTTGCAGAGACCCATTACGGCGTGCCCCAGGATGTGGAATGGGGAATCGTGGGAGACAATATCTACATCCTCCAGTCACGCCCTATCACCACCATCCGGGCCTCAGCCCAGGCTACGCCTCCTGCGGAGACCGGAACCGAGAAGATCCTCCTCCAGGGGCAGGGTGCCTCACCTGGGATTGCAAGCGGCAAGGTCGTGATCGTCAGGGATGTCAAGGATACGGGAATCGTCAAGGATGGCGACATCATGGTCACGCAGATGACCAACCCGGACATGGTGCCTGCCATGCGGAAAGTCGCAGCGATTGTGACCGATGAGGGGGGTATGACCTGCCATGCTGCGATCGTCAGCAGGGAACTCGGAACCCCTGCCGTGGTCGGCACCAAGACCGGCACGCAGGTGCTGCGGAACGGCCAGACAGTGACGGTTGACGGGGAGAAGGGGCTCATCTACGAAGGAGCCCTCACCATTTCCAGGGAGAAGACCCGGGCCGTGGAGAGCATTGCTGCGCCGGTGATCACTGCCACGAGCGTGAAAGTCAACGTCTCGATGCCGGAAGCAGCAGCCCGGGCAGCAGCCACAGGAGCCGATGGCGTCGGACTCCTCCGCATCGAGCACCTGATCCTCGGGCTCAACAAGACCCCCGGGTGGTTTATCGCGAATAACCGGGAGGAGGAGTTCATCCAGGAGCTGTACCGGGGGATCAAGACTGTCCTCGATGCCTTCTATGGAAAACCGGTCTGGGTCAGGACCCTCGATGCACCGACGGACGAGTTCCGGAACATGGCTGGCGGTGAGACCGAACCGATTGAACATAATCCCATGCTCGGGTGGCGTGGCATCCGGAGGGATCTCCAGTCGGCCGACCAGTTCAGGCTCCAGGTCGAAGCCTTCAAGCGGCTCTGGGAGCAGGGCTATGACAACCTCGGCATCATGTTCCCCATGGTCTCCCACCCCCAGGAATTCATCCGGGCAAGGGAGATGATGAAGCAGTGGGGCGTTGACGTGGACAATGCGACTCTCGGCGTGATGATCGAGATTCCGAGCAGCGCCATCCTGATCCAGGACTTCATCAACGCCGGAATACGGTTCGCATCCTTTGGCACGAACGACCTCATCCAGTATACGCTCGCGATCGACAGGAACAACCAGCACGTTGCAGGGATGTACCAGCCCAAGCATCCCGCTGTCCTCGCACTGATCGACTCCGCGATCCAGTGTTGCAGGGAGAACGGGGTCGAGGTATCCATCTGCGGGCAGGCGGGTTCGGAACCCCCGATGGTCAAGTGGCTTGTTGAGCATGGCATCACGAGCGTCTCCGCGAACATCGATGCCATCGCGAAGATCCGTGAGACCGTCGCCAGGACCGAGAAGCAGATACTCCTGGAGAGCGCGAGATCCCGGAATGCGTGAGAAGGGGCTCTCCTCCGAACAACTCTTTTCATTCCTTCTTGCAAAGAAGGGAGAGGATCTCGACCATGCCCATATCCTCTCTTCCATGTGCACGATCCCCCATCCGGTGGCAATCAGGGCACACATGGAGTTCATGGAGACAAACCTCGGCGACCCGGGTCTCTTCCCGGGGACAGCCTCACTCGAGAAACTCCTTATTGAACGCCTTGGGACACTGCTTCACCTCCCGACCGCGTGCGGGTATGCCACCACAGGCGGAACCGAGTCAAACATCCAGGCCCTCAGGATGGCCCGCCAGATTGCCGGGAAGGAGAGGCCCAACGTGGTCATCCCTGAATCGGCCCATTTTTCCTTCAAAAAGGCGTGCGATATCCTCAGCCTCGAGATGAGGACCGTTTCTCTCGACAATGAATACCGGATGAATGCCCGTGCTGCAGAAGAGAAGATCGACCGGAACACCTGCTGCCTGGTCGGGATTGCCGGGACGACTGAGTATGGGATGGTTGACCCGATAGCAGACCTCGCAGGAGTCGCGAAAGACCTCGATATCTTCTTCCACGTCGATGCGGCCTTTGGAGGGATGGTCCTTCCGTTCCTTGACCATGCACCTGCTTTTAACTTCTCCCTACCCGGCGTGAGCAGCATCGCGATCGATCCCCACAAGATGGGGATGAGCACCATCCCCGCCGGTGTTCTCCTTGTCCGTGACAGGGATGCGCTCTGCTCGCTCATGGTGGATACCCCTTACCTCTCGATCAAGCAGGGCTACACTCTTTCAGGTACAAGGCCCGGCGCATCAGTCGCGGGTGCTGTTGCCGTGCTCGAATATGAGGGGATCGAGGGATTTCGCGATATCGTTGCCGGCTGCATGAAGAACATGAAGAGGCTGACCGACGGCATGGAGACGTACGGCATCGAGAGGGCAATCACTCCTGACGTGAACGTGGCGACATTCACTCCTGTAAAGGTTCCACCGCCCTGGATCGTATCGTGGACACGGAAAGGACATCTTCGCATCGTCTGCATGCCACACGTCAATGCAGATGTTGTTGAGAAATTCCTGAAAGATATCGGAGAACATCATGCTTGAAAGGCTTGTTCAATCACTTGAGACCTGCCCGATTGTGAAGAGGGGCGACTACAACTACTTCATCCATCCCATCACCGACGGGGTTCCGGATGTAGACCCGCATCTCCTGCGCGAGGTGTGCATGGCCATGATCAAGGTCATGGATCTTGAGGGTGTCGATCGCATCATGGCCGCTGAAGCAATGGGAATCCCTATCGGGGCCGTCCTGTCCCTTGCGACCGACCTTCCCATGAATATTGTCAGGAAGCGTGAGTACCAGCTCCCGGACGAGATCGCCGTGCACCAGGCGACAGGGTACTCCAAGGGGCAGCTCTTCTTAAACGGCGTGAACAAGGGGGACAGGGTGGTCATTGTCGACGATGTGATCAGCACGGGAGGGACCACGCGGGCGCTCCTCTGGGCGCTGGACATGGCAGGTGCTGAGGTGCAGGATATCTGTTTCGTGATCAAGCGTGGATCCCCGGACATCGGGAGACCCTACAAGACCCTTGTGACCGTTGAGGTCACTGACAGGGTGCGTGTCATTGACCGGATATTCTGACCTTGCTGCCCGGCTGAAGGAACGGGGGGCAAAGGTGATCGCCCTCCAGTTCCCTGCAGGCCTGAAGAGGAAGGCCGCGGAAGTGGTGCGCTTGCTCAGGGATGAGGGGTTCGATGTCATTGTAAGCGGAGATCCCTGTTACGGGGCCTGCGACCTTGCCATGGACACGCTTCGGTATGCGGACGTGCTGGTCCATTTCGGGCACACCTCCCTCCAGAACCCCGACCCCAGGATCATCTTCGAACCATTCAGGATCGATTTTGATCCGGCCGTTATCCAGGATGCAATTCCTCTCCTGATGGCAAAGACGATCGGGCTTGTGACTACGGCTCAGCATGTCCACCTGCTTGACGGGATGAAGGCTGCACTCCTCCGCTCCGGGATCGATGCCCGTTCTGCAAAGGGGACACGCGGGTGCGAGGAAGGCCAGGTGCTGGGGTGTGCGTTCGGTGCAGCGAGGATCGAAGGTGTCGATGAGATCCTCTTCGTTGGCACCGGGGTATTTCATCCCCTCGGCATCCAGCTCGCGACCGGCCACCGGGTCGTCGCATTCGACCCCTTTACTGGAGAAGTCCAGGAAGTCGATGCAGAACGGTTCCTCCGGCGCCGTCATGCCCTGATCGAGAGAGCACGATCAGCGGACGTGATAGGCCTCCTCGTGAGCTCGAAGAGCGGGCAGGAGCGATTCAAGCTGGCACACGAGATGGCTTCCCGCTCCAGGAATGCGGTGATCATCCTCATGAAGGAGATCTCCCCGGACGAACTCGAGAACCTCGGCTTTCCTGCCTACGTGAATTTCGCCTGCCCGAGGCTCTCCTATGATGACCAGGTAAGGTTCCCTGCTCCGGTCATTACCCCCCAGGAGTTCCGGATCCTTCTCGGGGAGAAGGAATTTGGCGAGTATACTATCGATGAGCTTGAATGACAGGAATCCGTCTGCGACATCTTGAGATGCGCCTTTCCGAGGTGAAGGGATTTCCTGTCCCTTCTGCAAGGGACGAACAGTACCTTACCCCGCCGGATCTTGCAGCGCGCCTCATCTTCCATGCCCATTCCCGCAGTGACATCGAGGGAAAGCGGGTCTGCGACCTCGGGACCGGGACCGGGATCCTCGCAATCGCAGCCGCGCTTCTCGGTGCTGCGGCCGTGATAGGTGTTGAGCGTGACCGCGCTGCGCTGTCAGTCGCCACAGAAAACGCTGAAAAACTGGGAGTTACGCCCCGCTTTATTGAGGATGACATCGGCGATCCCGGTCTTGCTTCAAGAATCGGCCCCTGCGATACTGTAGTAATGAATCCCCCCTTCGGTGCGCAGAAACGCCATGCAGACCGGCCTTTCATCGATACCGCTCTCCTGATAGCCCCGATCATTTATGGGATATTCAATGCAGGGAGCAAGGAATTCGTCTCATCCTACATCCAGGGCAGGGCTGAAATTGTCGAGGTAGTTGGGGGGACACTCTCGATGAAGAGGGCATTCTCCTTCCATACCAGGGATCTCCGCGATACCCCTGTCGAGATCATCGTCATGAGGCGGATGAAGGGATGAAGAGCATTCCCGGCCCCATCTTCCGGCTCTTCCTCGCACATTTGGTCACCGATCTCTACATGCCGGTGATCGCAGCGATCCTCCCTCTCCTCATCTCCACCCGGGGATATTCTTACCTGCTGGCCGGGTTGCTTGTGACAACCTACAACCTCACGTCATCCGCATCCCAGCCGCTCTTCGGATGGCTCTCGGACAGGAAGGGCTGGCAGGTCCATATCTCGATCTCTGTCCTCATTTCTGCGGTCTTCATCGGGTTGATGGGAATCCTGGAGCCATACCCGCTCCTCCTTGCATGTGCCGCTCTGGCCGCGATAGGGCACGCGTGCTTCCATCCGCATGCCCTCTCTATTGTCAGCCGGCTCTCGACCAGCCTGAACAGGGGGCGAGTCACGTCACTCTTTGTGGTGGGGGGAAACATCGGCTATTCCCTCGGCCCGATCCTTGCAGGTGCGGTTATTGTGGTGTACGGGCTCCCCGGACTCCCCATCCTGATCGTCCCGGCACTTCTGATGGCGGTGCTGCTCAGAAAGACCGGGGATACTACTGCTTTCCCAACAGCGCACCATGACGAGAGGATAGGAAAACCCATCACCTTCGTAACTTTTTCTCCGGTTGCTCTCCTCTTTGCTGCCTCCACTCTCCGTGCATGGGCAGTATTCTCTGCAATCGCATTTCTTCCCCCCTATCTCGTGATGCAGGGACAGGACCTGTTTTCCGCAAACCTCCTTGTCACCCTGATGCTCCTTGCCGGAGTGACGGGTCAGATCGCAGGAGGTGTACTTGCAGACATCTACGGCAAGAAAGAGTTCGTGGTTCTGGGGCTGGTATGTGCTATCCCGGCCTTTTTTGTGTTCCTTTCGACAAGCGGATTGCTCTCTATCTTCGCCCTGCTCCTTTTCGGATTCTCTCTCTGGTCAAGCTTTGCACTGACCGTCGCCATGGCTCACGAACTGATGCCGGATCACGTGGGCCTGACGTCCGGATTGATGCTCGGGGTATCTGTTGGGGCGGGAGGGCTCGGTGTGGCCTTCACCGGTATGATCGCAGACAGTATCTCGCTTCACGCAGCCCTTTCTTCGATTCCTGCATTGATCATTGCTGCGCTCCTCCTGATGCTCATAGTCCGCTATCCCTGGAAATACCTTCCCTCCAGGGTGAGGCCTGTTCTATAATGCAGAATGGGTGATATATCATTTAAAGAAGGACAGGGAGAGCGCCTGCCTGATGTTTCGGTGGGCGAGAATCCAGAGCACTGGGATCACGATGAGAATGAGAAGGGCGAACCCAACCACTGACTGGAGAATGAGGTAGTTGAAGAGTGCATGGGCAATCATCGAGAGCACGAGCCCCTTCCAGACGAGCATCTTCCCCTGCTCCCCTGGCATGAACTTCGCCATACCAATCGCTGCACCCCACATTGCCGAGAAGAGGACATGACCAGGCACAGAAAAAAGCCCTCTCAAGACGCCCGTCTCGATTGCAAGGAGGAGGGATTCATCGAATGCCGAGAAGACGTAGAGGATATTCTCAAGGGTGGCAAACCCAAGGCCGGCCGCAGCAGCATAGATGATCCCGTCAACCGGCTCATCGAACTCACTGCTCCCGTACACACTTTTCTTCACCACCCAGTACTTGGCAAGCTCCTCGCAGAAAGGTGCAATGAGTATTGCAGCAAGGATGCTCCCTGTGATCGACTCCAGGATTCCCTCAAGAAAACCGACAGGGATAGTGATGAGAGCCCCGAGGCTGAACACTACCAGGATCCAGGCGATCGGTTCCGGCTCATACCTGTCTTTCTTATAGAAATAATAGAGCCAGAAAAGGCCCGGAACGAAGGCGATAAGGAAGATCAGCCAGTATTCCATCGCATTTATTCCCCGCTGTGCTCCTGGTCCTTCTGGTAGAGAATGAGAGATGGCGCCATTACCGGATCAGATCCACTGTTTTTTCCTGAAATAGCAGATCATCACCAGCACCATTGCGATCATGATCACCCATACCATGTAATACCCGTGTTCCCATGCGAGTTCTGGCATGTACCGGAAGTTCATGCCATACACTCCTGCAACGAAGGTGAGGGGGATGAAAATGGTGGCAATCAGGGTGAGAACCTTCATGATTTCGTTCATCTTGTACGAGAGACCGGAGAGATAGATGTCGATCATCCCCGAGACCATGTCACGGATGGTCTCCAGGGTATCGATGACCTGGATGACATGGTCGTAGACATCACGGAGGTAGATGAGCGTGCTCTCTTTGATAAGGGAGGACTCTGTTCGCTCCATCCCGGAGATAACCTCCCGGAGGGGCCAGATGGATTTCCGGAGAAAGATCATGCTCTTTTTAAGGTTGTTGATCTTATGGAGCGATGAGGGGGTGGCATTCGTGACGAGCTCCTCTTCAAGGGTCTCGACCTGCTCTTCAAGGTGCTCGATCACGAGGAAGTAGTTGTCCACGATATCGTCGATCAGGGCATAGGCCAGGTAATCCGGCCCGAACTTCCGGATACGTCCTTCTTTCCGGATACGATCCCTGACCGGGTCGAAGACATCGCC
>JADFDO010000001.1 GCA_018262855.1 Methanolinea sp.
AGTTCGGCAGTGGCATCTGCGGTATCGCAGGTAAGGAGCTGAAGATGCGGGCAGGTCACATCCCCGGATGTCCGGTTCATGCAAAATTCGTCCTTTCAACCAGGAGAACATCCAGAATGATGTGGTGATAAATCCCACCCGCGTGGCATGGTCGTGGGGCTTCGTATCCCTGCCAGGAGCGAGGGATTGCCAGCCTCACTGCTCCTCCTTCCCGAAAAGGTGATCCACACCGAGAAGCACGTTTACCCATTCGAGATCGTCACTGCACTGCATTAAGATAAGGACAAGGAGGGTGAGAGGCACTGCAAAGACCATCCCCGCGATGCCGAGCAGCCAGCCCCAGAATATGACCGAGATGATGACAAGGAGAGCTGGAATCTCGAGCTTCCTGGCCGCAAAATAGGAGAAGACCGGGTTCTCCACGACAAGATTCAGGATACATACCACCGCGATCACCGCAACCGCTCCCCACACCCCGAACTGGAGCCATGCAAAGAAGATCGCGGGGATTGCAGCGATGATCAGCCCGATATAGGGAATAAAGGAGAGGACAAAGGTCAATACCCCCCAGAGCAGGGCAGCATGGACTCCCATGACATAGAGGACACCTCCAAAGAGGACCCCATGGACAAGGTTTGTCTCGGTCCTGACGACCACAAAGTCGATCATGAACCGGCTCATCCGCGAAAGGCGGGCGACCTTCTCGTTGCTGAATGCCGGCAGGCGGGCAAGCCGTTCCGGGACACGCGGCGCCTCGAGTAGCATGAAGAACGTCGTGACTGCAATGAAGAAGAGGTAGAGAATGAGGTCCGAGAGCGTCATGGTAAAGGAGACGATTGTCCCGACAATAGACGAGAGATCAGGGATTGACGACAGGATATCAACAGGAATGCCGGTATTTTTCACTATGCCGGATATCCCCGCAAGCTTCACATCCAGTTCCGCCTGGTACCCCGGAAGATCGCTCATGAGAACACCGAACGAGTACACCGAGATTCCGATGAGCACCAGGATCGCTGCTATGGCGAGAAGAGTGAGGAGGATGACCGAGAGAAGATCGGGGACTCCCCTTCTCTTCAGCCACTCAAGCGCAGGATACGCAATCAGGGTCAGGATGAGGGAGACGATGATGATGGTAAAAACATATGCAGTAAACCTGATTCCGATGATCACGAGAAAGAGAAACCCGGCGAGAACAAGGGCCCGGGCACTTCCCGACCAATCTCCTGGCAGCATAAGAGAACCTATCTCGCTCTTCCGTCTCAAAGGTTTCCTGTGTACGAAGTCGCTCTGGTGGGGATACTGCATGAAGGCGTTATTTCCTCATCTCCCGGGTCACAGTCCTGATCCTTCTTTCGATACTGGTAGTTCTTTTCACCCCTGCGGCACTCTTCTTCAATTGGTTGAGCAGAATCATGGATAGCCCGATCTGGAATACTATGCAGACCAGGTGGCCCTGCTCCAGTTGACCCAATGCGGATAGATACACAGGTCACAAAAATTTTCGTCACCGACAGCGAACTATTCTGTTCGTGATCAGCGGGCACAACCCGGTTGTTCTTGTACATGGATGGAAAAGCCACCCAGGGGTATGGGACCAGCTTGCAGGGGCACTTGAGGAGCGATCGATTCCCTTTTGGAATTTTGATCACTCGATGATGAAGGGGGATGGAGTTCCTGAAATTGCCCAATCCCTGCATCAATTCATCCTGGAGAAGCGGGTGGAGTCTGGATTTTCAGGACCCGTCGACATGGTCTGTCATTCTATGGGCACAGGGATCGCACGGTATCTCGTGGAAGTGCGCGATGGAAAGACCCGTCTGGAGAAGGTTCGCCTGCTCATCGGTCTTGGTCCGCCAAACAATGGTTCGAGCCTCGCAGAGATCTTCTTTGATCCCGAATACGGCCCCCGCGTTCTCCTCCGGCTCGGCGGGATCTTTGTTCCCCGGAGGTTCAATCCTGCGGATGACATCATTGTCCGGCAGTTCCGGCCCGAAAGTGTGGTGATGCAGGCTATAAAGTCAGCAGGGCTGAGGGACGATATCTCGTACAGGCTGATTCTGACCGAGAACCGGGATGCAATCCCTGAATTTTTCCCGGCATTCCGCGGTAAAACCGTGGTTTTTTCAGGCGGTACATGGATAGGCACCTACGAGGGTGACGGGATCGTTCCCCACGAGGACTCCTGGTTGTGCGGTGCGGGGTATGACATCCTGCCGGAGGACCCTCGATCACTCATACAACACTCGCCTGAACTCTACTGCCATCTGCATCTCCCGCGGAATCCCGAAGTAATAAGGAAGATCGTGGAATATCTTAGTGTTCCAGATTCACAGCCGGAGAACGTCTGCCAGTACAATGCCAGGAATCATTCACCAGAAAGGACCACATGATTCCCCAGTGATACACCCATGAACAAAGATCATGGCGGACCCATTTTTCATAGGAACCGCACATGATCGATGAGAAGTCGGGCAAAAAAATGAGAATGGCGAAGCCATTTTCCTGAGAAATCGCATTCGCGTTTTCGTTGCTCATGCTTATACCTCGATAGGAATCATGTGATTTGATTTGAAAATGGTTTCCCGGCACTATCCCGATCGCGCCCGCACGTTCCACGGGACAAACCAGAACGTGCATGAGCCGGCCGACCAGCGATTGCTTCGCAAGGTTTAAGCCAGTTTATTCGATCTTTTCCTGTACCATGGTTGACGAAACACTTCCCAAGCAAGAGGTAAACACCGGGCCTCCTGCAGTTGAAAAACCAAAGAAGACCCAGTCGCGTCTCATCATTGCCGGGATTATCATCGCAATCCTGGCAATTGTGCTCCTTGCGTTCTTCACTCTCTCCGTGCATCCCGATCTCCCTCCTGAAAACGGAGTTCCGTATCCCTATACGATGACCTACTGGATCCTGTTGCCGGAAGGAAAGCTGATCCAGATTGCAGATACCCCTATCATTGCGCTGACTGCAGGAAATGAGATGATTTTGAAGATTGGCGAAAAGACTGAAAAGTTCGTCGTAGGGGACACAAAAACCATCACGGAGCGGAAAGCGGAGTTCCGGGTGCTTGGAATACCCCTTCTGTCGACAAACTACCTGATCGATGCCACCTACCGCGGCCCGGTGAACAACAATGCCGAGTTCTCACTCATCGTCAGGACGTCAAAGCAGGTCCCGTCATTCCTGATCGAACGGATTCTCCCGGCTGAAATTCAGGCAACGCCAGCCTGAAAACTCCATTTTCCATACCGTTTCTTTTAAACTTGTGATCACGGATCCTCCTGTATTCAGCGGGGATTTGTGAACCAGACAGAGATATTGCCGGCTCGATTGAAAAAGTAAAATTCCGGTCAATCCTTTTGAAAAGGAGGCTCTAGCACTTTCTTTTCCAGTGCAAGTGTGCCGGGTGCCGTTTCCCCCCAACAACATTCTTATACCAATGGAAAGGAGTTATGGGATATAGGGTAACGGAGGTTCTCATGGGTTTTTTACAGGAAGGTGAAAGAATTATCCTGCAGGACAGTGCAAAGTCGGATTTTTTCGGCAAGGGCACGCTGTACCTTACCAATGCGAGAATGGTATTCGAAGTAGTGAGCGGGGGATTCCTCTCGAAATCAACCGAAATAAAAATTGATCAGCCAATCCGGTCAATGAAAGCGCTGTCAGTTTCAGGCAGGAAGGGTCTCCAGATCCATTTCGAGGGCAACATGGAACCGACGACGTTGTACGTCGACAACCCGGAAAAGTGGGAAGCCTCCATCAGGACGATCATGGCCGTCAGCGGAAGTTGAAACTTTCCAGGGAAATTTACCTTTTTTCATGCGGTATTGAAGATGTATCGGCAAGAGATTTGGGCCGCAGCCTGATCTGAACTCATCGCGATTGCAATCTGAATTCCTGCGGGATCTCAATATGTGCGGAGCGAAGGTGCCCTTTTTAATCCAAACCGCTTTTCTTCCGGGTCGATTGATTCCAGAGATTCGACTTCTCATTGAAGATGTACAGGTATTCCCTCCCCCGCTTCTCCTGCATGATGTATCCCAGGGACGCGAGGTGCATGAGATCGGTCCGCGCCGTCTGGTAGACCGTGTTATACGTATGCATGACCTGGCGTATGGTGAAGTATTCATCCGAGTGCTCCATCATCTCCCGGAGGATGTTCGCCTGCCTCGGATTGATCTCCTTGATTTTCCTGATAAGTGCCTTTGTTGTGCCCTGCACTTCCTGCTGCTTCTCAAGGAACTTCAGGAGATCTGCCAGGGCCTCGGTGATGCATGACAGGTTATACTGCAGGAAATATGTCACATCAGACCCATCGTATTCCGTGTGGAGATATGCCAGCGCATACTTCTTCTTCGATCGCAGGATGATCCGGGAGATGGGCATGTACTCGAAGAGCCAGTAGCCCCGCGAGAGCACGTACCAGTAGAAGATGCTCCGGGCCGTCCGACCATTGCCATCGTTGAACGGGTGGATATACCCGATGAGATAGTGCAGGATGATGCCCCTGATGACCGGGTGGATGAAGGTATCAGCGTCCGGTTCACTCACCGTATCCTCGTGGTTCGCGAATGCACAGAGATCCGCGATATATCCTTCAATCTCGAAGAAATCCGGTGGTGTGTGATAGACCACGCCGGTCGCTGAATCGGCAACGACGATCTCGTTCGTGGTCCTGAAGTGCCCGACATGCTCCTCATCGAGTGTCCCCTTCGTGACGATCCGGTGCACATCGAGGATCAATTCAGGGGTGAGGGGTTCGTCCTTCTTTTCACGAATGAACCGCATCGCATCGTAGTTGTTGAGGACCATGCGTTCGGAGTCATTTTTCGGCTTCTTTCCCTTCCGCAGCATCTCCTTTGCTGCCTTGCGGGTGGTGGCAGCCCCTTCCAGGATACTCGATGCAATGGCCTCCTCCATAAGCGAGTTGACGATGTAAGATTCTTCGAGGGTAATTGCCTTGTTATGAATGCGCAATGTCCCGGAGAGATACCTGTCAATGGTATGGAGGCTTTTCACGATCTCGGGGATGAAAGAGTAGGTCAGCGGAAGGCGTGTGAATGGAACATGTTCGAACCGTAATATCCGGAGAAGCTTCATCATCGCCCAGGCGATCTTTCTTCGTTCCGGATCGGGGATCCGGTACTTCAGTTCATCCCAGAACAAATAGCGGCGGTTGTATTCAGCTACTTCCTTCTGGAGCTCCGGGTCTCCTGCGAACCAGGCATTCTCCGAAAGAAGCACCTTATTCCAATCAGAAGGAGGCTTTTCCGGAAGTGTCCGCATAGAATGTTCCTTGCCAAATACTAATTTAGGATATTTTAGTAGTTATTAGTTTTCCTAATTATTGGAAATTTCTTCACCTGATGACCTACTAAATCTCACTTCATTAGTAGTTTTTAGTTGTTGAAAAAAGAGATGATGCGATCCTGTTAAAAAGCAAGAACTGTAATTTTTTTCGCCGATGATAGTATCTTTTGGAGTCAAATGATTACCTATTCCACTCATTCGCTCGATCTCTTCCGCTTCTCAACCGTCAATTCACTCTCTTTCTTTTCTGAGGGAAATGAGAAGATCCACGCAGCATAAGGGGGTAAAAAATCCCATCATGAACGTTTAAATAAAAAGCATGCGAGGGATGGGATTCGAACCCACGAACACCTTCGTGACCGGATCTTAAGTCCGGCTCTTTTGGCCTGGCTTAGATACCCTCGCCTGCTGAAATATCTCTATCCAATCCCTTATAGATGATTGGAAAAACCACCCTCCCGATCCGGATTATGAACCCGGAATAATCATCCTAAAAGCCTTCGAGGGACCCCTGGTAATACCCTTTTCTTTCCAAATCCCGAAATAGGATGAACGCCATACCAGAACATTCCAATGAGCAGGTATTCTTTATCGGGAAACCTCAGGGATGCGGCTTTTCAGAGGGGTGCCGATCTCTTCGGTATCGCAGATGCCTCCTGTTTTCTCAACCCCGGATACCAGGGAAACAGGCCGCAGGAGATCATGCCTGAGGTTTCCTCAGTCATACTCCTAGGCGTCTCGATCCCGCGGGGAGCCTTCGCGACGCTTCCTCGTGGGAGGGGAGAATATACCAATACCCTGATGGCCGGGACTGCCACGCTGCGCATTATCGCATTTTCTCTTGCCCGACAGGTGGAGAGGGAGGGATACCACGCGACTATCGTCCCAACCGAGGGGAGCGAGTTCGGGTACTGGTACGCAGACCGTGAAACACTCATGGCCGATCTCTCCCTCAAGTATGCCGCCTACCATGCAGGTCTCGGCTTATTCGGCATGCATCACCTGCTGATCCACCCTGATTATGGTGCGAGAATAAGGATGACGGGCATCCTTACCGATGCGCCTCTTGAGGCAGGGAAGGCCAATCCCGGTGGATTCCTTCATCCCCGCTGCGCAGAATGTAAAAAATGCGTGGATGCCTGCCCGGCGCACGCAATTTCACCCGATGGAACCATTGACAGGAGGGCCTGTGCCAATTACATGTTCAGCGAACTCGGCGGCCTTCGGTGTGGCATGTGCATCAAGGTATGCCCTCTTTAAGTGATCCTATAAAAAGCCCTTTCGTTTTTTTCCCCCGAAAATCCACCCGTGTTTTTCTATTGGCATAGCGGCGCGAACATCAGTCATTGGCAGTTCCTGTGAAAATCGCACTCCCTGTGTTGATTGGCTACAACACATATTTCTTAAAAGAGTGTCAGGAGGGATTAGTCCTCAACGATCGTGGCATCGATGTATTCGGGCACTCTCTTTTTTTCCTGCCTCCAGAGAAAGAACGCTCCCACGAGAGATACCAATCCGGCAACGATCACAAAGACACCGAGAAGGCGGATGATCAGGTGCGAGGGGAACCCGCCCTGGATGAATGACGAGATGCCCAGCAGTGCAAGCACGATCCCGCCGACTGCGAGGAGAATTTTCCGGGGAACGCTCTCTTTTTGGACAATTCCGGTCCATGCCATCCCGAGCCCTGCTATGATCAGGATTATTCCTGCAATGACGGAGACAAAACCCGCGATCAGATCCGGCTTCCAGAATGCCAGGACACCGACAACCAGGAAAAAAAGGCCTATGATGAGGAGAACAGGTGTCAGCGGGCCGCTGCCCCGTGAGAAAAACGCCGCTGCAGCGAGAAGAACAAGCGCAATGATGAGTACAATGATTCCGAAGAAATAGATCAGGAGCCTTAAGGAGAGGGCAGGTTCAAGGAAAAGGATCAACCCTGCGATGACGCCGATTAACCCGGCTGCCAGAGTATACTTCCACGATTGTGTCGTGGTCATATCGCTATATGCGGCCATTTGTACATGTCTTGGATCCAATCCCCGAAAAAAGAATCTGTGACTGTTGATCTGAGAATACATTTCTTTTAATTCCTCACGGGTATGACGTTCCCTGTTTTGGTTCTCCGGGTTTCAATAACTCCAGGATTTGGATTTGAAAGGCATACGGTCCTATCCAGAGTGCGATCGTTTCAATTAAAGTACTCCAAACAAGACTTATCGTGTCCGGCAATGCACGTATGTGAGAAGGGTAGAGCTGGTCATGTTTGCCATTCGTTTTTACAGGATGTACGACATTGGGGATGAGATCGATCTCTCCTCGCTGGAGCAAGGCCTTGCCCGGAGCATGCCCACCACCCGGTCACGGTTCACACGGGTCAAACCTACGTCTATCACCATCAAAGAACCTCCGCTTCTCATCCGGTTACAGAGTGCCGAGGTGGAAACTCCCAGAGGATCTCTCCCACTTTCAGGCATGGCAAGGATCTACGATTTCGGGGCGATCAGTATCTGTCTTTACCTTGAGGATATGGAGGCTCCTTCCCTGGCGCTTGAAAATATTGCTCTGTATTTTACGGATCAGGAGCGACTCGCAGGTCATTTTGATCGTGCGCTCTCGGAATTGCGCTCTATCCTTGCCGTCCACCTGGGTGAACGTCCCCTTGATCCTGAATTCTACGATGATTATACCATTTTTCTTACCGATCGCCAGGATAAGGATCTGGATCCGGTCTCAGTCCTGCTGGGCGAGAGGGCTGAGTTCTCGCAGGAGATCAGGACAGATATCCTGCGCCACACATACAGTTACTATGTGGATGAGAAAGCGATCCTTTCATGGAACGGTGCTCTTCTCGTATCCCCTGAACCTCCTCTCGACCTCATCGAACTTATAGAGTTTGCATCGGTGCAGGTTCTCGAACTGCGTTTTTATGACCGCCAGCTCTCCCGCCAGATGGAAAAGATGTACGATGATATCGAGAATGCAGACCGGCAGTGGTGGATATCGAGGATCTTCAAGTACCAGGACCTTATGAAGATTCTTATGAGCGAACAGGCAGAGGTCTCGGAGATCATCGAAGAGATCAACAATTTCATCAAGGTCACCGAGGATGTCTATTACGCAAGGGTATATGCTGCGGTCCTCAAGGTATTACGCAGTAACCAGTGGACAGACAGCGTCAATAGAAAGATCGCGACAATACGGGAGACCTACAGGATGCTTTCCGAGGAAGTGAATGTGCAGCATGCCCACTTCCTTGAGTGGATCGTCATCCTCCTTATCGCATTCGAGATCCTTATCTTTGTCCTGCCAATCCCGGGGCATTCTTAACATGAATTTTTGATATCAGAACCTTGTTCGCTATTACAGATGACCAGTTCCGATAACGTTCCTTTTATTATTTCTTCTGCCTCACCGGTATGATATTGTGGCCCCAGCACGCTGCATCAACAAACTGAAGGCAAAGATCCTCCTCAAGGATACCACGATCGGAAAGGTTGAGGAATATGTCAGGGGTGCCTGCTCCGAATGGTACGATATCCCGCCAAATTTTGAATTCAGGGGGATAACCATTTTAATCCCGAAATCCATGCCCATGGGATTTAAAAGGAAGAAAAACAAGATCCTGATGCCTTTTGTAAAACCATGCTTCGGTCCAATGCTTGTCGAAATCGATGCACAGGACGGGGATTTCGAATCATTGAAGAAGAGGTTGGCATCTGCCGGGACAGGGGCAGCGGTGTCAGGCAGCCAATATTCCGACTGAATACAGATCTCCCCTTTTGTCATCAAAAATTCCCGGGAAGGACCATGTTATGGTGTGGTCCATGGACTCCCCGGGTTCCCGGTTTTCATTTACTCTCCATCTTTTTCAGGAGGTATGCCATATTTGATCCAAGATTTTTCATCGTCTCGATACCTTCTGTATCATTCCGGACGTCGCCGGGATTCATCCCGATTCCGAGATTCCAGTAACTTGAACCAACGGTATACATCCCGCTGATCCCGAAAAAGTGGTTGATGGTATCAAAAACATGCACAGCACCTGCTCTCCTCTCAGCGGCTACTGCTGCTCCTGCCTTTCTCGCAAGGAGGCCGCCATTTGCCATCACCACAAAGCCTGCCCGGTCGATGAGTGCTTTTGTCTCGGTGGAAACATCGGCAAAATAGGTCGGTGACCCGATCAGGATACCATCTGCTGCAATCATCTTTTTGATGCAATTATTGATAATATCGTCATCAAATATGCACCGTTTATCCTGGTTCACGAAGCATTTTCCGCAGGCAGTGCACCCGTGCACTTTCGTACCTCCCACCTGGACCAGCTCGGTTTTTATCCCCTCTTTCTTCAGAACATCCAGAACCTGCCGGAGGAGATACTCCGTGTTTCCCCCTTTCCTGGGGCTTCCGTTGAACGCAACCACTCTCATGTTCATGAGGTAGCCGGTTGATCCCATGAAGTATGCGGGTCCCTCCCATTTCCATAAAACCCATTCCAGTGAACCGAGATATGTTTCCAAAGGAACAGGTCAAGGTTTCCTCCAGGTGGGCTTTCCGGGTCCACCAATCAATGTTTTGACCAGAAATATACAGAGATGGCGATGATGGTTGCTGCGGTACCGAGCCCATACGCGAGGATATCGTACCCGCTCACCCACGTCAGGGCTTCTCCAAGGAAGAGAACTGCGAGCGCGATAACCACAAGGCCAAGGAGCTTTTCCTTGAGGTCATCGAGATCGCTAATCTTCAACCATCCCGGCAGAGGCGCCTTCGAGATAAAGAGTTCGAAAAAACCGAGGGCAATGATATAAAACACCGTAGCAACGAGAAACAGGTCGATGATCTCGATTGAATATGCCATTACGTGCTTCATGCTCTGGACATCAGCCGAGAAATGCATGGCCGAGTGCGAGACACTAAAGATTGTGACGAGAAAACCATAGATGAATAATGTGACCGAGAGTATGAGTGCCCCCATGACGGCAAGGAAAATAATCACCTTTGTGGAGGGACCGATAAGGAATCGGCTGCGCGGCTTCTGGCCGGGGTTCTCTTCGCGGTGAACTTCATGTCCCGTCGTTGAGGCTGGTTTCTCTTCCAAAGGGATCACGCAACTCTTCTTGTCCCTATGAAATCTGATTAGTAATTGAAGATAAAGCCACTGGAGATTGAGCAGGAATTGGAATCCCGAAGTGTTTCGGATGCCGCATGGATTCCGGAAATATCCGGCCTGATAAAAACCCCGATCATACGGAAAATTCCAAGATCCGACAAGAAAATCCCCATCAGACCATGACAGTACATCCGTGCTCCCTGAAGAACCGTATGACCTTCTCATCCCATTCTTCCCGGCTGGATGAATCCAGGGTATCTCTGAATGCTTCCCATGCATGACGGAGGCTCTCCTCCTCGAGACAGACATGGCGATCATCCATGACCCTGGCAACCCTCCTGCCCTGCGTATCGACAACGAGGATTCTCCAGCATTGGTATTCCCTGCAGATATCGGGCCTTGTCTGATGAACGGTGCAAAAGGCCATCTTTCTATCCTTGTCCCACCGCACAAACGGGCATGGATTCAGAGACCCGGGAGGGATTGAGTTGGAAAGAAAAAAATCCCGCATGTTCGGCGCCACGCCGACCTGGATGGTATCGCCGGTATATTCATTCCTGAAAAGGTACCGCAACTCTCCCAGTTCTTCAACGATCGAAAAGACCTGTCCCATCACGCTGCAGCATTCACCGCACTGCTGGCAGAAGTAGGACATAGATCTGAATGCGATCTCCTGGGATATGCAGGTTTGGAAACAGATGACCCAGGTGCCAACATTTTTCCCGCAGCATGACAGTGTACAGTCCATGAAACAGCTGATGAGGATCAGGGAAGGCAAGATACTTGGAGGAGTCTGCGGAGGCATTGGGAAGTATTTTGATATTGATCCGGTCCTCATCCGGATCCTCTGGGTTGTGCTCACCTGTTTGTCAGTCGGGATCGGGGTGATCGTCTACATCGCGGCATGGATCCTGATGCCGGAGGAGACTGAAAATATTACTGAACCACCTGCTATCACTGGAGAGTGATTGATTTGGGTCCCGGTCAATCGAACATACAGAATTGAGTGTCCTCCCAGCGATCTTTATTCCGGACAGTCGCTGGAAAATCCCATCAATTCCGGAAGAAATACCTCTTTACTCAAGAGGACACCCCACTGATGATTCATGGAATTCCGTTGACATTCTGCACAGATGACCTGCTTTCCGGAATCCTGCTGTGAATAACCAAAGACCCCCGCTATAGAAAAATTACATGATCCTCATCGACATATGAGGAAAAATTATGAACATCGCAGATGCGAATTTCCTATAAACCTCACATGACCGATGAGAGGCCGGTAAAAAGCATGAGAATGGCGAAGCCATTTTCATGAGAAAAACAAGGTTTATTGGACCTTCCGCTGTGTTGCTTCTGCACACGGGATGCACAGCCGCGAACCATCAATGACGCGGGTTTTGGCATCGGCAACCGACTCCCCGCAGCGGGCGCATGTGACAGACTTAAAAATCCTGGCTTTCCGGGGCGGTTTCTCCCGGATCTCATTGATCGTCAGGATTTCATGTTCAGGGGCGGTAAGGATTCTTTCCAGTGTCGCCTGCTTCAGCATATTGAATCTGGCATGTTCGCGTGAGTCAGCAGTCCCGGAAAAGACTTTGTTCCGGAGTGTATCCATCTCGGACTGGTCCGGCATAGTCCCCCGGGACACAACGATGCGTATTGCCCGCCTGCCCTCGCGGGAGAAGAAGGAGAACGCATGTTTTCCATAGTCATGGATGACGAGGTTGCCCTTCCCCGCAGTGCATCCGGTCACCATCTGGATGGCGTCCACGCCGCATGCATCGGTCTCCGCAACGCAGACAAGTTCCTCGTCGTAAGGCCTTGCGACCCCGAGCGATCTCATCGCGGCCGTCGCGACGCGGTAGCCGGTCGCGAGCCCAGGGCATGCATGGCCATGAAACGCGACGCATGCTTCGAACGAGGGATAATGTTGATGGAAAGAAGTTCTTTCTCCAGTCTCGCACATGATAGTCTCACCGTTTTGTTCCGGATCGGATATCAATCATTCATAAGTTCACAGGCCTGTTCCGCAGGCACCACACATCGAATCCCGGCAAGGCTCCCGATGACGACCGGGAGGCCGTAGACTTCTTCGATCACCCCGGGGTTCACCACATCATGCCCTCCATGAGAGAAGATCTTTCCACCCTTGAGAAAAATGAAACGGTCAGCGAACCGAAGCGCCTGGTTGAGGTCGTGCATGGTCATCACCGCCGCAATGTGGTGTTCCCGGACGATGCGGGTGATGATCGAGAGGATACTGACCTGGTTCTTCAGGTCAAGGTTGCTCGTCGGTTCGTCAAGCAGGAGGACTTTTGGTTCCTGGACGAGGGCACGTGCGATCGCAATCTTCTGGAGCTCGCCACCACTCATCTCGTCGAGAAATGAGAGCCGGAGGTTGTCCATTGAGAGCCTCCGGAAGACCGCGTCGACAATCCTCAGGTCTTTTTCGGAGATGTCCCATCCTATATACGGTTTTCTCCCCAGCAGTACCGCGTCGAATGCTGTCAACCGACCGGTCTCCACCCGCTGGGGGACATAGCCAACTTTTCGTGCGATCTCGATCATGTCGAGCCGCAGCAGGTCATTGCCGTCAAGAAGGACTGCGCCTCCGCGGGGCGTGAGGATCCGGTTAAGGCACTTGAGGAGCGTGGTCTTTCCGACACCATTCGGCCCTAGGATCGCAACAACCTCGCCTTCATTGATGGAGAATGCGATCTCATTGAGCACAACTCTGTTCCGGTACAGGAACCGGAGTTCATCAACTGAGAGAATCATCTTTTGTACCCCCTGATAAGGAGAAAGAGAAATACGGGCGCTCCCATGAACGCTGTCAGGACAGCGACCGGGAGGACATACGGAGCAACGATGAGTCTTGCCACCGTGTCCGAAGCAAGCAGCAGGATGCCGCCCATGACACATGAGCCCGGGATGAGGTATCGCTGGTCATCGCCGATGATCCTCCTCACCATGTGGGGGCAGACCAGTCCCACGAAACCGATGACACCGAGGAACGCGACGATAACTGCCGAGACCAGTGCTGCAACAACCATCCCGACAAGGCGAACCTTCTCCACGTTCACCCCGAGTCCTTTTGCGGTCTCGTCACCTGCATCAATCGCGTTGTAATTCCAGCGGTTCCCGATGAAGAACAACGAAGCCGCCGCAACAACAACCGCCATGAGGGCCAGTTCCGGCCAGTTCGCGCGTGAAACATCCCCGAATGTCCAGAAGACCACGGCGGCAAGTTGTGCATCGTTCGAGAAGTACTGGAGGAACATGGTTCCAGCCGTAAAAAGCGACGACAGTGCGACGCCAGCAAGCACCATCACTTCTGGTGAAGCCCCGCGTATACGTGAAATGAAGAGAATCACCCCTGTGGCAAGAAGGCAGAAGCAGAACGCCATGATGGTCGTTATGTAAGGATTGTTGATCGTCACAGCATCGGCAACCCTCGACTGCATAGTCCCTGTCCCGAGTACAATGACCGAGACCGCGGCCCCGAAAGCCCCTGCATTGGAGATCCCGAGGGTAAAGGGTGAACCAAGTGGATTTCTCAGTATCGACTGCATGGCGATTCCGGCTACCGCTAGCCCGGTACCTGCAACAATGGCCGAGAGCGCCTGGGGAAGACGGATGTTCCAGATAATCGCATCCCACTTGTCCGAGACATTCTGGCCAAGGAGAGTCTGGATCACCTCATTGATGGGGATGGTCACTGCCCCGACCGATATCGAACACACAAGGAGGACAAAGATGAGGAGGATGCCTCCCAGGATCCAGAAGACCTTCCGGCGGACATACCCGAGATAATCCGCAGGGACTTCACCGTCAGCAAAATGCATGACTCTTCACTTCCCTCCCCGAGGATTGCCCATTTCGTTCATTGCCCTGTCATATCTGGATTTTTGAGAACCCTTGGTCCCCGTACTGGCCGTTCAACTCCGCAAAGACCGGCTTTCCTACAAAGAATGTATAAATTTCGTCAGCTTTTCTGGCGGGATCGATATCTGCGAACCTGTCAGGGTAAAGGACCGTTCCCACATAGTAGGCATTCGCGAGCACCGACTCGTAGTTGGTATTGTAGAAGTTATAGGGGAGCACGCCGTAGATCCGCCCTTCCTTCACTGCCGAGAGGCCCTGGAGGGCAGGATCTGTTTTCAACTCTCCCACGGCACCCTCGTTATCCATCTGCAGAGTTCCTACATCGATGAAGATGTACTCGGGATTCCAGTCAACTAGAGCTTCCTTTGCGATATCAGCGTGCGCTGTTCCCATCCCGGATGCAACATTCCTCGCGTGGACCCAGAGGAATGGCGAGTAGGCGGGTTCGGTCGATATTATGCCATGGGCGCCTGCTGAACTCACACCACCCACATAGGCAGTCTTCTGCTGGCTTGCAGGAATATCCCTTGTGCGTCGCTCGAGATCTTGCAGCGTATCTTCGATGTAGGCAATCACCTCTTCTGCCCTGGCCTCGTTCGAAAGCGCCTTGCCCATGACACGGAGCCCGCTATACATCTCGGCCTTCTCGGCATCATTACGGAGCGATCCGTAGGGGAATGCGACCACAGGAATGTTGGTCCTGCCCTGCAGCGTGTCTGCTTCAGCTGCATTCGTGGCATACGCGGTACCTGTCGAGCCCGTTTTGAAAATGGCCTGCGGGCCGATGGCAATAATCTTCTCCGGGTCGTCCTTGCCTCGGAATTCCCCTATGAGGGGAAGCGGCTTGAATGTTGAACCATGGACGAGAGCATACGGTCTTCCCTCGATCTTCTGATCCTTCTTCTCGATATCGTCAACACCGGTGACCAGATCCTGACCCTGCAGGTATACCAGGTACCGCAGGCATCCGGACCCTGAACAGACCACACTCTGCAGCGGGGAGGGTACTGTCACGGTCCGTCCAAAGCCATCGGTGAGAGCGACCGTCCCTCCCTTTGACGAGGCATCCTTACTGTGTTCCACGGCCGGAGCACTGTTGGTCACGCACCCCGCAAATGCAAGCATCGCACAGAAAATAAGCACTATTACGAATGTAACCGGGAATTTTTTCATACTTTTAAGTTATTTTGTTATATTATTTCAATATAATGAAAAATTTTTCATATTTTAAGCTTATAATTTTTTAAATTTTTAAAATTTTTAGAGAAGAATTAAAATTTTTTATTGAAATATATTACAGAAAGAGGCTTTCAGGGACTATCTATCTGCACGGAGGAAGCACCTGCATAACATGAAAACAGAGATTGTATGTATCTTGAACACCACACTCTTTTCAACCCTATGGCTCCGCTGAAGGCATATGCAGATCTCATGAGACTGCATTTCTTCTTTGCCTGGCCTCTTCTCTTCTGTTCCGGATATCTCCTGGCCACTGCCATGTATGGTTCGTTTTCCTGGCCATCCCTCATAAGAGTCCTGCTCATAGGACTCCTTGGATTTGAAGGAGGTCTTGTGCTGAATGATTATATCGACCGGGAGTATGACAGGAAGGATACAGAGTTTGGCAGGCTCACAAAGTACTGGAGGGTATTCGGCACCCGGCCAATCCCATCAGGGCTTATCTCACCCAAGAGCGCCCTTCTCATCTTTCTTCTCCTTGCGTTCAGCGCTCTGATTCTCATTGCTACACTCCCGTATCCCCATTCCCTCTACGTGGCACTAATCATGGTCTACTGCTATGCAGTAGAAGCATTTTACCAGGTCAAAAAGAGGCACCAGTCGTTTCCCCTGGCCCAGCTTGTCGGAAGAACCGATTTTGCCCTCTTCCCTGTTGCAGGATACCTCTCTGCAGGATTTCCCGACCAGACGGCGCTCCTCTATTTCCTGTTCTTCTACCCGTTTGCAATAGCCCACCTTGGCATTAATGATCTGGCAGATATCACCAACGACCGTGCACGGGGATTGCAGACGATATCCATATTGTATGGAATTTCCGGTACAGTTCGCTGGATTGTCCTGTTTTTCATCATCCACGTATTTTTTGCCTGTATATTTCTCATGCGGCTGGGAATAATTGCCCGGATAGGTATCCCAATCGGCCTTATACTTCTCCTGTTCGCCACGGTATCACTCTGGCGGGACTCCTCTCCGGAGAGGGCCCTCACAGTGCTTCCGCTCTTTCATATCTCCATGCTCTTCTATGCAGGGTCCCTTGTACTTGATGTGCTCTGGTGAGGCTGAAGTTCCGCATCTGCAGATTTTATATCCGGCGGCGTGATACCGTCATCATATGCCTGACATCGAGCAGTTAATCCGATCAGCAGGACTCGAAGGCTGGATCCTCCAAGGACGGCGATATCCCCATCCCCTCCCTGAAGGACTCAGGAACTATTATTGTTATACCAGGGATGGCGGGCATTCCCTTCTCGTCGTCCTGGAAAAAGAATACCGGTATGGGGAATCCCCTGAACGATACGTTGTTCCAGCACCGATCAGGATGGTGCTCAGGTCGGGATACCGGGAGAAAGACGGCTACCTTTGGTCTGATCTGCCCTACACAAATGATCTTGGTCTCCAGGTCAGGGATGAGGATATCGAGTTTTAACAAAACGAGGGATCCCTCTGCCCTGATCGGGGGATACTCTATGGAGGTGTTATCGAACATCTGGCAATTCCATGCTCCCCTCTTCACAGGCAGACATGTTTCGAAATCCCTTGAGATCCTAGGCAATGTTTTTATATCATCCTGACAATCATCAGCGCAGGGGGGATGTTAGGTGACGGATGATGAGCTGCCGGTCGAAGTCATCCCGATTCGTCTCGGTCCGACGGGCAGAGCCTACCTCGTACGACAGCATGGAGTCATACTGGTTGACACGGGTACTCCGGGAAGCGAAGCAACTATCATACAAAGGATGAAAGAGTCCGGGATCTCTCCTTCAGATATCAGGCTTATTCTCCTCACGCATGGCCACGCGGACCATGCCGGATCGGCACGCACGCTACGGGATCTCACAGGGGCTCCTGTAGCCATTCACAGGGATGATGCTCCCCTTGTCCGGTCCGGCAACCAGGGACCACTGGTCCCAACCGGGATTCCTGGCATGATCCTGGGAAAATACTTTTCCGCGAAGAAGAGATCGCTCTTTCCTCCAGTCGATCCTGACATCCTCATAGGTGATTCTTTTGGTCTCCATGAATACGGGATCAGGGGGGAGGTGATACCGACTCCCGGTCATACCCGAGGTTCAGTCTCCTTGCTCCTCACGAATGGCGATGTCATCGTTGGGGACCTCATAATGCCCTCTATTCCCGGCGGAACGCCGGCTCCTCCATTCTGGGCAGAGGATCTCTCCCAGCTGATTGAGAGTGTGCGAAAAGTGGTTGCATTCCAGGATGGGAAGATCTATACGGGTCATGGCGGCCCGTTTACCGCAAATCAGGTGAGGCAACACCTGCTGTAGGGGTAAAAAACCATCCGGGGATCCTGTGTGGAAAGACCCCCTGCCATGCAGTGGCGAGAATCTTAAGCATGGCGTATCCCGTGCGGCGATCCAGACTCCCGCAGATGACGAAAAAATTTTGCTGCTCCCTGACAGAACTTATCAATACCAGTGCTGGTGTATTCATGAACGATTCAGGCCGATTGAGATTTCTTGCAGGTGCGTGGATGGTCCTCCTCCTGTGTTCCATCCTTACAGGTTGCCTGCAGCAGCCGTCCCCCGGATCCTCGCCAACCCAAGCTGATATCGTCACTGCAACTTCCCGGTGCAGCGGAGGAGATATCCTCTTCATGACCGAGGAACTCTACCCCTTCAGCTATCAAAATGAAGATGGAGTTATCGAAGGCCGCTCCGTTGAAGTGGTAAGGGAACTGCAGAAACGCCTCAATTGCAGTGCCCGGATTGAGATTCATCCATGGAATACCTCCTATGAAACAACGCTCCGGACTCCAGGCTCTGCACTCTTTTCAACCGTGAGATCGCCTGAAAGAGAGGCACAGTTTGAATGGGTTGGCCCTATCGCCTCCCTCGAATACGTGCTTTATTCCCTGAGTGATCGCGGCATTGCACTCCGGAGCCTCGAGGCCGCCAGGACCGCAGGGGAGATCGCAGTGGTTGAAGGGGATGCCCGCCATGATTTTCTCATCAGGAACAACTTCACCAATATCAGGACATACTCATCTGACGAAGACTGCATAGGAGCTCTTCTCAACCGCACGGTCATCCTTTTCCTCGGTTCTTCCGCAACTACTCCGGAAACGCTCCGGAAAAAATCAATCCCTGATGGAACGATCGAACCGGTCTATACCCTCCTTCGGTCTGATCTCTACCTTGCATTCAACCGGGAGACTTCACCTGCAGTCGTTCAGTTATACCAGGACACTCTCGATGCGATGAAGGCTGACGGAACCTATTCTCGGATCACTGGCTCTTCCGGGATAGGGAAGCCTTCACCTGAAGGGCAGGCATCCGGGAGTGATCCAGAGGTAGATACTGCACTCTCCGCCCTCAACGCCCTTTCCCACGCCAGGATGCATGGAATATTTGCGGCCATGAAGCCACTCTCGCTGACAGCAGATCTGAAATCCGGGGATTGGGGGCGAGTCCGGCCCCTTCTTATCAGTCTCGAGGATGAGTATCCTGAAGCCCGGTTCTGGTATGCCAACCCCGATGGGTCGTACTATACCACGGTCGACAATCTCACCAGCGCCAACCTGAAAGACCGAGCATACTTCCCGGGCGTACTGGCAGGAAACATATCGATCGGTTCTATTGTCGTCAGCAAATCGACCGGAAAATACACAGCAATCATCGCGATCCCTGTATTCTCGGATGGTCGAGTGGAAGGAATACTCGGCACTTCGGTCTATTGCGAAACCCTTGAACAGATCCTGGAACGCGAGATACCCCTTTCAAAAGGTTATTATTTCTTCATCCTTGACAGCAGAGGGGATCCGGTACTCGATTCCCTCCCTGGAGAGATCTTCTCACTTGAAGAGTCATCCGCTGCCCGTGCCACCATGTACAGCAGGGAAGAAGGGCGGATAGGCTACGTTCATAATGGTTCTCCCCACCTTGCAAAATTCAGGACATCAAACCTCACAGGATGGAAAATGGCCATCGGGTGGAGGGAATGAGAAGGTCATCCGGATTGTATTTCCCGGGTTCGTAAAAAAATGGAGGGCAGGATTATCAGGTTCCCTCATCCCCAAGTGCTTCCCTGCTCCGCATCCGGTAAAGAGCCATCGGGTCCATTGCTTCGAAGGTATCATCTCCGGTGCGCATGATCACCGTACCTATCCCTGAGTTCACGATCATCTTTGAACAGAGGAAACAGGGCCAGATACGGGTCAGACCTTCAGTCTCGACATCAAAACCTGCGAGGTAGAGCGTGCATCCCCGTGCGAGCTTTCCGGCCTGGAGGAGCGCATTCATCTCTGCATGGACGCTCCGGCACCGCTCGTAGTTGGATCCAGAGGGAATGTGATGATCCTTCCTCCAGCATCTCCCGATCTCGGTACAGTCTATCTGTTTCCGGGGTGCTCCGGTATACCCCGTAGAGACGATCGTGTTATACTCATCAACAATTATTGCCCCGAAATTTCGCCGGAGGCATGTGCCCTGGTGTGCGCAGCGCAACGCAAGGTCAAGGAAATACTGGTGCCTGTTGGTCCGCATCCATTAGGATCTATTCAGGAAACCTGGCATTAATGTACCTGTTTGTATGCGAAAATATCCCGGGATGATTGGGAAGATTCATACATATACTTCTATGGTCCTGTCAAAGTGGGAAGGATCTCCATTGCCGGCCCGGAAAGCCTGCCTTTCTTTCCTAGCACTTCTGACATGCTGATCTTCACAGCCTGCCCCGTCAGTATGTGGCTGTCATCGAGGATATCGAGTCCACCTTCAATAAAATCGTTGAGGGAGAGTGGGACAGAGGCCTGATCCCACGACGGGGTGTGTGAGATGGGATAGAGAAGGAGGTCTTCGCCCAATGTGGCGATCACCACCGCAGGGCGGATTTTCGCCATCCCTCTTTCACTGATCCGGATCCTCGCGAGGATCACATCGCCTTTGCGATACCGTGACATAAGAACTGGCCTTCAAGTGATGAACGAATCCGGTATACCCCGTTTATTGAATATCAATTGGTTCATCTTTTTCAGGAGCACCAGGCATTCATGAGACCATGAAGAGGATGGAAATGCCATCATCTGCTACGCTGAATATTCATGGTAGTTTTCACGAATCTCATCCTCAGTAAGGCCACGATTGTAAAGGGCAAAGGATCCGATATCTCCTGAATAATAGAACGGGTAGCTCGTGGATGCCTGCTTCCCCATAGTAAGTGGATATTGGTTATCCTTCAGACGGACATCAGGTATCTGCGATGTGGAGGTGATCTTACTGTTCCCAGGAACATTGGACTTGTAATAGGAGAAGGATTGGGAAACCCCATTGACGAAGATTTTCGGCTCTCCGTCTTCCACGACAAGGTTTACATATTGCCAGTTCCCGGATGTCACCGCGGTAGTATCTGTCATGATATGGTAATGGGTATTGGTCACCATGTCATCCCACTCAAAGTATACCCTGTCACCGATAAGGTAGAGATCATAATTTTTATCTTCAGTAACACCGCTGTTAGTAGATGTTTGTAAACCCTTTCCAATCACCTGTTTCCAGTATCCAGAATTCAGATAATTCGAGGGTAATCCTATATTCTGGGGTTTAAGCCAGAGAGAGATGGTGAGATCCCCGGTGTATTTGAGTGTCGGATCATCGGCATACTCGAGCCAGTCATTCCCATTGAAGGAGAGGTAACTCATGTTCATGGGAGCCCCGGTAAATCCAGCAACCGGATCGCCTTTCTTGGTATATGTTAGAGGGGTACAATCCGTCCGCCACACATCTCCCCCGGCAGTTCCTCCTGCGAGGGCATACGAAGTCGTCCCTTCGGTGATCTCTGCCCGATCATCGCTTGAGATGAGGAGGTTCGCTTCCGTGTCGATAAGCTGGATCACCCATGTTCCAAGGGTAAATGGTTTTAATTTACCTTCGGGCATGAAATCCGATACGATGTAATCGCAGTGTGATGAGTATCCTGTGGAGTTCGGATAGATATACAGAGTCCGGCCTTCAAGCGGACCACCCGATAAAAAAGGAGTCGGGTAGAGATTTCGCCCATCGGGAGTGATAACCTTGATCAGCACCTCTTTTCCCTGTATGTGAGCCTTCTGGCCTGCGAAATGAAACGGTTCTGCTTCCCTGATGGTGAACCCGACCACCTGCATGGAAAGCCCTCCGGGCTGGATAATCTCCTCAGCGCTCGCCTCGCTTGCAATATAGACAGTAGTGTGCAGCATCGAGGGAAAAACCATGAACACTGACCAGAGGACCAGAGCAACACCAATTACAAGCACGACCATGAGGATAGTGCTCACAGTGGCACTCACTGCCGTATCTGCCGGGTTTTTTCCGAAGTCCACGAACCACACTCTCCACATCATGTGTTCTGCAGGCGGGAAAAGGATTGTGAATTATTATGAGAAAAAGGGAAGAATAGATAGACTGCATTCAGGGGATTTGTTATCATGAAATATTTCCGAATCTGCCACATTTTTCTTGTCAGTCTGATTTTCTCTCTTCTTGTCCAGGGAGCAATTGCAGTGGTTCCTCCCGGAGCACCGACACTCGTCATTCCATCACCTTCCGGCAATGCTGGGTTAGGGCACACGAATGCTCCGGCACTACCGGATGTTCCGGACCCAGTAATGCCAAACATCCCGCTGTGGGTGCTTATCCTTGGCATAGTCCTCATTGCAGGGGCAGCCGCTGGTCTCCTCCTCTTGCGACGCCCGGCAGAATACGTACCCAGGTCAAAACGTCTTCAGAAGTGATGATCGGCTTTCATTCCAGGGCAAGATAAGGGGGATTAAAAAAATGGTACCATTTCCCATAGCAATCGCGGTGTGCAGATGACACATTCACTCAAAGGATGGGTTGAGGTGAGGGGCAGGAGACTTCCTCCTGAAGAAGCCATTGCAAGATTCCGGGCAGGCCCGATGGCAGCATCCGAGTTCGGGGGGGAATTCTTCATTCGCTACGGCGATTGCTCGGCAAGGGATGCCCTGGGAATCGTCCCGGGTGACACACCCCCTGGAAAAATTGTCTGCGGGGACGAGATCCTCAGTAGTGTTGATCCCCTGACTGAATCTTCAGATCTGGATGCTGCAATCATTGAATCAGTTCATCTCAGGAGCGACCATGGTGTTGTCGCGCTTTCAGGGGGTGTCGATTCCACGCTCATTGCAGCCCTTGCAGGTCTCCCCTGCATCTCTGTCGGTATATCGGGCTCGCCCGATCTTGGGAATGCTGAACGGGCTGCCCGCTGCCTTGGTCTTGACTGGGCCTTCGCACTCATACGAGCTGACGAGATAGAGGATACGATCCGGGAGGTGCTCGGCACGATCCCCCGCATCACCCCGGTCGATGTCGCGATCGCCACGACCCAGTACTTCATTGCAAGAACAGCGCGGGAGAAGGGTCATACAAGGGTCATCTCAGGCCAGGGCGCCGATGAACTCTTCGGGGGCTATTCACGATACTCAACGGCAAAGGATATCGAATCAGAACTTGCACGGGATTTCCTGTCGCTCCGGGGCCAGGCGGATCGAGACCAGTCAGTTGCCGCATTGCACGGAGTCCTCCTCTCGATGCCATACCTCGATCTGCGGGTGGTCAGGGTTGCTAAGTCTATCCCGGCTTCCAGGAAAGTCCGCGGGCCACTCCGAAAGATTGCCTTAAGGGAGGTTGCGGAGCAGCATATTCCGAAGGATCTTGCCTGGGCTGATAAGAAGGCGATGCAGTACGGGAGCGGCATATGGAAGGAGATCCGCCGCCTCGCAAAGAAGAGAGGATTTTCGGAGGTATCGGGATACCTTTCTGCGTTGTGCGGGGAGACCTGACCGAATCGCCGGGGCATGCTGCCTATGATCCCCTGCAGGGAAGGGGATATCAGTAAGGTTCCCTGTGTGACCCACAAAAAACGTAAAGACCGAGCGGGAACGATCTTGAGACTGGAACCCTGTACTGCCGGATCAAGAAGGGGCATTGCCGGACCCCGCACATTCTCTGTACTATAAAGAGCACCCGGCGCAGTTTCCCTGCGCGGGTCCTGTCATTGAACCTAAATAACCAGGTAGGGTCGCCTCACTGCAAAGCCACCTGAAGAGCCGTAATCCGGCATCAGAATTCAAAAAACAAGGATAACAAGAGGTAATCAATGAACAGCACTCTCCGGGACAGGATACAATGGTTATTAAAAACTGTATCAAAGGTACATAGCTTACTTGGAGAAAAGATACCTGCAGGGAGACAGAAAGGGATGATCACCGAGAAAGATACCGAGCATATCGCACAACTTGCTGATATTGCCATCCATAAAGAAGAACTCGCCGCGTTCACGTCGCGGTTCAACGAGATCCTTGAATATTTCGACCTCCTCGACCAGGTCGACATGGTGGAGAATGCAGAGAACAAGGAATGCAACGTGCTGCGCGAAGATGAGATTGTCCCCTCCCTCTCCCAGGACAAGGTCCTGTCAAACGTTCGCGAACAGGAAGACGGGTTCTTCAAGGCCCCGCGGGTGATGTGATTCCTGTGCCTTCAATCGAGTTCCATCCCGATGACAGGTACTTTGCCTTTCTGCGAACAGTCTCAACTCCCGAGTGCGGGCAGGGAAGGCTTGCTGGGATCCCTGTTGCGGTCAAGGATAACATCTCGACAGCCGGGATCGAGACCACCTGTGCCTCCCGTATCCTTGCAGGCTATATACCCCCCTACGATGCCACGGTCGTGGAACATCTCAGGCGCGAGGGGGCTGCAATCGTGGGAAAGACCAACATGGACGAGTTTGGGATGGGCACCACCACCGAAAACTCCGCGTTCGGCCCCACCAAGAATCCCGCCGATACATCCCGCGTCCCGGGAGGTTCATCCGGCGGGAGTGCGGCGGCCATCGCCGGGGGTCTTGTCCCCATGGCGCTCGGGACCGATACCGGGGGATCCATCAGGTGCCCGGCTGCATTTTGCGGTATAGTGGGATTGAAGCCAACCTATGGCCGTGTCTCGCGGTACGGGCTCATTGCCTATGCAAATTCCCTCGAACAGATCGGTCCCATGGCGGGCAACGTCACTGACGTAAATCGCCTGATGGAAGTAATTGCCGGGTACGATTCTCGGGATTCAACATCCCTCAACCAGGCCTACCTGCACACACCGGATCCCGAGATTCGTGGTGTGAAGATCGGAGTGCCCGAAGAATTCTTCGGCGAGGGCGTGGATCCCAGGGTGGCATCGGTGGTATGGGACGCAATCTCCATGCTGGAGAGAAAGGGGGCAGAGATCGTGACCTGCAGGATGCCGAGCATGGCCTATGCTCTTGCAGCATACTATGTGACCTGTACGTGCGAAGCAAGCTCGAACCTCGCACGCTTCGACGGTGTGCGATACGGTGACCCTGCAGACACCAGGAAGACATGGCATGAGTCATTCCAGGAACGAAGGAGAGAGGGTTTCGGAGAGGAAGTACGACGGAGGATCATGCTCGGGACATTTGCCCTTTCTTCGGGCTACTATGGGAAATACTACGCAAAGGCGCAGGCGGCACGGCACCACGTGAGGGCGGATTTCGCACGCCTCTTCCGGGATGTCGATGTACTGGCCGGACCGACGATGCCCACGGTCGCATTCAGGTTCGGTGAAAAGAGTGACCCGCTCTCGATGTACCTCTCTGACATACTCACGGTGCCTGCCAACCTCGCCGGTGTCCCTGCCATTTCAGTCCCCTGCGGGAAGGTCGGAAACCTGCCTGTCGGCCTGCAGATTACCGGGCGATGGCGCGAGGATGAACGGGTGGTCGATGTCGCGTATGCGTACGAACAGGGGAGGTCAGCATGACCGTCATCATAGGTCTCGAGATCCACTGCCAGCTCGATACAGCCACAAAGCTCTTCTGCGGGTGCTCGACAGATTACCGGGATGATCACCCGAACTCCCACACCTGCCCGGTCTGCCTGGGTCTTCCAGGCTCCCTCCCCAAGACAAACAAGAAGGCGGTAGAATATGCACTCCGTGTCGCCAAAGCACTACACTGCGAGGTCCCGGAGGAGTCGGAGTTCTCGAGAAAGAATTACTTCTACCCTGACCTGAACAAGGGTTTCCAGATCACCCAGTACGACCGGCCCCTTGCGGTCTGCGGGCACCTTGACATCGAGGGCGACGATGGTCCAAAGAGGGTTCGCATCACCAGGGTGCACATGGAGGAAGACCCGGGCCGACTTGTCCATAAAGGTGGAGCGGACCGGCCCAGGTATACGCTTGTTGACTATAACAGGGCAGGAATCCCCCTCATCGAGATTGTCACCGAGCCGGACCTCCGCTCACCCAGGGAGGCAAGGAAGTTCCTGAACAAGATGAGGGCAACCCTCGAATACCTGGGTGTCTTTGACAGTGAGAAAGAGGGATCGCTCAGGGTCGATGCAAACATCTCGATCCAGGGGAGCGAACGGGTGGAGATCAAGAATATCACCTCATACAAGGGAGTGGAAAAAGCTCTCACGTTCGAAGTGACCCGGCAGAGGAATTCGATCCGCAGGGGCCAGAAGATCGTCCGCGAAACGCGCCACTTTGTCGAGACCAGGGGGGTTACCACATCGTCCCGGAGCAAGGAGATGGAGCAGGACTACCGGTATTTCCCCGAGCCCGATCTTAAACCACTGCGGGTGAAGGACTGGGCTGAGGCAATCGTGATCCCGGAACTCCCCGATGCACGGAAACAGCGGTTCATCCAGGATTATCAACTCTCCCCTACCCATGCGGCAACTCTCACCGGGGACTGGCAGATTGCGGAGTTTTATGAAACCCTCCCTGTAGAGATGAGAGCTTCGACCGGCACGGCAACATGGGTTGCAGACACCCTCCTTGGCGAATTGAACTACCGAGATATGGCGATACGCCACGTCCCACTCGAACATTTTAAGGAACTACTCATCATCCGGGAGTCCGGAGGTATTACGGACAGGGGCGCAGTGGAAGTGTTGAGAACCCTCCTTGACCAGGTAAAAGAGAAAGGTGGTTGTGAAGCCCCCGCAGAATGCATCAAACGGCTGGGCCTTGGTGTTATCACGACACCAGAGCAGGGAAGTGAGGATCCTGTCACGTCAGCTGCGCGGGATGCAATCACGGAGAATCCACAGGCAGTCGACGATTACCGGAAAGGAAGAAAAGAGGCGCTGAACTTCCTCGTCGGGCAGGTGATGAAGAAGACAAGAGGGTGCGCAAAACCTGCCGATGTGAACCGTGTGCTTACCGGTCTCCTCTCAGGAAAGGAGTGAGGATCCGATGCACCTGATAGTGACCGAGAAGAACATCTCTGCAAGGAGGATCTCGGGCATGCTCGCCGGAAAGGAGAAAGTACACGAGATCAGGGACGGTGGAATATCAAGCTACCAGTTCGACGGGACCGTGGTGATGGGTCTGAAGGGTCACGTTGTCGAGATCGATTTTGTGGAAGGGTATTCCAACTGGCGGAGCGAATCCCGGACCCCCCGAAGCCTGATCGATGCACCCACCACCAAGGTTCCCACGGAAAAGAAGATCGTCTCCCTCATCCAGAGACTTGCACGGAAAGCGGACCGGGTCACGATAGCGACCGATTTTGATACCGAGGGAGAACTGATCGGTAAGGAAGCCTATGAGCTTGTCAGAAGTGCAAACCCTGTCGTGGCGGTGGACCGGGCCCGGTTCTCAGCAATCACCCCAGATGAGATCAGGCACGCTTTTTCGAATACAACAGATCTTGACTTTGCCCTTGCAGCGGCCGGTGAAGCCCGGCAGGTTATCGATCTCATGTGGGGAGCATCCCTGACCAGGTTCATCTCCCTTGCAGCAAAGAGGGGCGGGGCCAATATCCTCTCAGTCGGGAGAGTACAGAGCCCAACACTTGCCATGATCGTTGATCGCGAGAGAGAGATAGACGCATTCACTCCAGAAAAGTACTGGCAGCTGCACCTGACGACCGAGAAGCATGGACAGGAGATGGAAGCACGCCACACCACCTCCCGGTTCACCGATCTGGCTGAAGCACAGTCAGCTCGTGACCTTACCTTACCTCCGCTTATCGTCACCGAGATAAAGGAAGGCGCAAAAGTCGACCGGGCTCCCTCACCATTCGATACCACCTCGTTCATCGTGGCCGCTGCAAGGCTTGGGTTCTCTGCTGCCAGTGCAATGCGCCTCGCCGAAGATCTCTATATGAACGGATTCATCTCCTATCCAAGGACGGATAATACCGTGTATCCGGTATCGCTCGACCTGAACTCCATCCTCTCGGCAATAAGGCCGACTGTATTCCGGCCTGACGTGGAATGGGTGATCTCCAACCGAAGATCAGTCCCCACACGGGGTAAAAAGACGAGCACGGATCACCCTCCCATTCACCCGACAGGCCCGGCGAGGAGAGAGGACCTTGGAGAGGAACGGTGGAAGATCTACGAGCTGGTGGTGCGCAGGTTCCTCGCAACCCTCTCCCCGGATGCCAGGTGGAAGACCATGAAGGTGCTCCTCGCCGCAGGGAAAGAACCATACACCATCACCGGCGGCCAGATCCTGGAACCCGGCTGGCGGAAAGTATACCCATTCAGCGCCGCGACGGAATATATCATCCCAGTGCTCGCCCCGGGTGAAACACTCCCGCTCCTTGCCGTCAGGATGGACGAGAAGGAGACGCAAGCCCCGCCCCGTTTCACCCAGAGCCGGCTTATCCAGAGGATGGAGGAACTCGGACTCGGCACCAAGAGTACGCGCCACGAGGTGATAGCAAAACTGGTCTCCCGGAAGTATGTTGAGGGGAATCCCCTGCGTCCGACACTCGTCGGGAGGGCGGTCATCGAGAGCCTGGAGCACCACGCTGATACGATCACCCACCCGGACATGACCCAGACCCTGGAAGCGCACATGCAGCTCATCAAGCAAAAGGCACGATCCCGGGACGACGTGATCGGGGAATCGCGGGGGATGCTCCACCAGGTCTTCGACCAGCTCGAGGCTCACCGTCACGAGATTGGGGAGGAGATCATGGACCAGACCGCGGAAGAGCTTACCCTTGGCCCATGCCCTGTCTGCGGTCATGATATCCGTATCAGGCACCTCAGGAACCAGACACAGTTTATCGGGTGCACCCATTATCCCGAGTGCACATTCAATATCGGGCTCCCCATGACCATGTGGGGATTCGCGGTACGGACGGACGAAATCTGCCCGATCCATTCACTCCACTCGGTACGCCTTGTCAGGAAGGGAGCGAAACCCTGGGACATTGGTTGCCCCCTCTGCCATCACATCACCTCACACAGGGAGACACTGTTCCTGCTGCCTTCTATGTCAGATGCCCTCCACCGGAAATTGGTTGCTGCCCACCTCTATACCGTGTATGACGTGGTCAATTCCAGGCCAGAAGACCTTGCTTCCGTCCTTGACCTCCCCCCTGAGGATGTCAGGAAGTTGCAGGACCAGGGACGCCAGGCCCAGGATCTCTTAAGGCGCCGCTCTGACTGCCGGAAGTTTGTGAGATCGATTCTTCCTCCCCGGCGCGGGAGAAGCCCTGCGAGTGTCATAAAGAAACTGCATGAAGCCGGAATCAACGACATCGAGAGCCTTGGCCTCGTGAACCGTGCTGTCCTCAAAGATGCAGGTATCGGCGACAGGGAAGCTGAGAACCTTCAGGTTGAAGCAAAGAAGATATCGGGTGAGCGCCGCCTCAAAGAGATGGGAATACCCCCTGTAACCTTAAAAAAATACCTGGATGCGGGATTCACGCGGCCTGAGGATCTTCTCGGTGTCCATACCCTGTACATCGCATTGAAGAGTAGTGTTTCTCCGGATACGGTATTCCGGCATGTCGAGGCAGTTGCCAGGGCACTTGGACGCCCGATCCCTGCCAGGGTCACAAAAGCCCAGTATGAGAAAGGAAAATCTGAACTCCTTAGCATAAAGGGTATAACCGAGTCAGCCATTGAACAATTACTCATGGCAGGGGTGTATAACGTCGAGACACTTAACGAGATGGATCCATCGCTGATCGCAGCCCGTGCAGGTCTGCCTAAAGACAGGATCCTGAAGTTGAGGGAGGCAGCACCCCTCAAAAAGAAGAAGAAACAGAGCGACGATATCATAATTATATGAGGGAGATGGCCGATGCATATCAATTGGAAGAGCTGGAACCACGTGACCAAACTTGACCCCGACAAGCACCTGACCCCTGATGGCATCACCGGTGTGGTGACCAGCGGGACGGATGCACTGATGCTCTCGGGTACCTTAAATGTCACTCGCGAGAACATGCAGGAACTCCTGCGGCAGGTGGCCCGATACGGTCTCCCGCTTGTGGTTGAGCCTGCCGGGCCTGAGGCCGTGATTGCTGAAGGAATCGACTTCCTTTTCGTTCCGAGTGTCCTGAACAGCCAGGACGTGAGATGGATCATCGGAAAGCACCAGCAGTGGGCGTTGCAGCAGGATGTAATGTGGGACAGGGTAGTCCCCGAAGCGTACATCGTACTCAATCCCGATTCCTCGGTCGGGAAGGTCACCCGGTCAACCTGTTCCCTCGCACCTGCAGAAGTTGCTGCATATGCCACTGTTGCTGAGAACTATTTCCGGTTCCCTATCGTCTACATCGAGTACAGCGGCAAGTACGGAGATCCCGAAGTAGTGCGGTCCGTGTCCGAATCACTCGGAAATGCCGTCCTGTATTACGGCGGCGGGATCAATTCCGCCGAACGGGCGTCCGAGATGGCGCGATACGCAGATACCATCGTTGTAGGGAATGCTGTGTATGACCAGGGGATCGATGTACTGAAGGCAACGGTGAACGCTGTCCAGTAGGCCGGTGATGCCTGACATCTCTTTTGTCCTGGTCGAACCGCTCTATGAGGGGAACGTTGGGTTCGCGGCAAGGGCGATTAAGAATTTCGGGTTTTCCCGCCTGGTCCTCGTAAATCCCTGTAAGCTCGGCGATGATGCGATCGCGAGAGCCGGCCATGCCCGTGATGTGCTTGAAGCCGCCGAGAAAAAGATCCTGGAGGAGATCTTTTCCGACAGTGATATGATCATCGCCACCACCGGTGAGGTGAGCAAGTCCATCTGCAACCCGATGAGAATGCCCTATTACTCCCCTCGCGAACTCCGGGATCTTGTGGGCGGCCTCCAGGGGAAGATATCCATCCTGTTCGGCCGGGAGAACTGGGGTTTGAACAACCGCGAGGTCAGGCGTTCCGATGTCATCTGCACCATTCCGACCTCCCCCGAATATCCGATTCTCAACCTCTCCCACGCGGTTGCCGTGATGGCCTACGAACTGGCCGGCCTTCCCAGGGGCGATTATCTCCTTGCCGGAAGGGAGCAGATGGAGCACCTCTATCGGCACATCGACCAGTACCTGACCCTTATCAACCATCCTGATTTCAAGAGGGATGTCACCATGCTGATGATGAGGCGTATCTTCGGGAGGGCCAACCTGACCGCCCGCGAGGCGAGCACGCTGCACGGGCTCATGCGGCGTTCCGAGTGGCACATCGATCCTGCGACGAAGGACAGGAACCTGGGCCCTGAAAGCCCTGATCAGGATCTGGCAAAAGAATGACAGGGAACCTTTCCTTACCTTACCTCCACAGTGAAACGGAATACGCACGGATCCCTCGTGAAATCCATGCCTGCCCTCGTTGAGCTGGTGAAAAATCGTGGATTTTATGGTGGTTCCGCTCAAAGGGATCTCCATGGATCAGAGGGTTTTTCATGTTCCAGCCTGCCTCCTCATCGGCATGATGGTACTCGTATCCGGGTGCAGTCATCCCGCGCAGGAATCGGGACTCCCTTCCTCCATGACACCCGGCGACTTGGCGCTGTTTGTTCAGGAAGCCGCAGCATTTGCGGCGAATTCGGGAAAAGAAGCATCTCTCCGCGAGTTTAACCGTGACTCAGGGTCTTTCACCCGCGGAAACCTGTACATCTACGCGTATGATAATCAGGGGACTCTCCTCGCGCATCCCTACCAGAAAGAGAGTATCGGGTTGAACCGGCTGAACTGGACCGATACCCGCGGGCTTCCCGTGATCCGGATCGGAGCCCACGTGGCCGAGAATGGCGGGGGGTTCATCACCTACCTGTACCCTTCACCCGAAAAAGGAGGCATCAATGAATCATCACGCGATTCCTATGTCGTAAAGATAGGCTACGTATACCCTGCCGGGGACGACTGGTGGATAGGGTCAGGGATATACCTGGATGACCTTGAAGAAGGGAGCCCCGGGGCAGTCCGGGACGCGGTACCTAGAATGACCTCGCTTGTGAAGCAGGGTGCGGCCTTCGGGCGCGAACACAGTCCTGCCGAGGCATTTGCGGAGATCTCGAACAGGTCAGGGATGTTCGTTGACAGTGACGCACACTACCTTTATGCATATACGTACAACGGCACACTCCTTGCACATCCCCATCTTCCCAACCTTATCGGAACAAGCCTGATCGAGCGGCAGGATCCGTTCGGGATGAAGAATATCAGGGCCCTTTCAGAAACCGCACGGACCGGCGGCGGGTACATCGTCTTCGTATGGCCTAACCCTGATAGGGGGAACCGCCAGGAGTTGAAGATCGGGTATGTCCTCCCTGTGGATGAGAACTGGTGGCTGGGCTCTGGGGTATATCTGCACGAGGTGACAGGCATAGATACCTCATTCCCGGTCCCGACACGATAAAACCGGAACGGCCCCGCATCCTTTTCCACTGAATTTTTCAATTGCTCGATAGAGAAGATCACATAGCCGCGAATGTGGATCAACTGCAGGATCAGGGTGCTCAGGAAGCCCTAATATTCATCGGGATCCAATCCTTCTCACATGATTCTCGTGGACTGGCAGATCCTGGACCGGGTCCAGCGGGGTTTTATCATCGTGGAGCCCTTCGACCCGGGGCTCATCCAGCCAAATTCCCTTGACATCCGCCTCGGGAACCATTTCATCTGGTACGAGCGGAGCGATGGGATAATCGACCCCTATCACCAGGAGACAATCACTTCAGGTACTTCTGAAATCCACGCTGATTCGATTGTCCTTGAACCAGGGCAGTTCATGCTTGCCGAGACCAACGAGGTGATTGGCCTTCCTGACAATATTGTCGCAAGTATAGAGGGGAAGAGCAGCATCGCAAGGCTGGGCGTTGAGCTGCATCAGACCGGAGGATGGATTGACGCCGGGTTCCGTGGTTCGATCACCCTCGAGATGTGCAACGTGAACCAGAGACCTGTCCGGATGTACGCCGGGATGCCGATAGGACAGCTGGTTTTTTACTCGACCGAGCGAGCGCTCCTCCCGTACGATCGAAAGAAAGACGCGAAATACATGGACCAGCGACAGGCGACCCTCTCCCGGTACCACCGGAACCTGCAGGAATTCTGAATGGGTATATACACCATGAAACTACAATTATCTGGGATGATCTGACCGTACATGGAGTTTCACCATGCGACTTCTCTTGATACACTCTGATTTTATTGAATTCGAGGCCAAGAAAAAGACGGGAATGGCTGAAGAAGGCCAGCCGCTGAAAGGTTTTACCGAAGAGGCGCTCACCGTCTTCTGTGCCGTTGAGGCAGCTGACGAGGACGATATACCCGGGGTCGTCGAACTCGCCGGAGAGGAGATCTCCAAGACTGCTGACCAGCTCTCCGTCGAAAACATCGTCATCTATCCTTATGCCCACCTCTCGAGCGACCTGGCAAGGCCGGACGCTGCGGTCGGGGCTCTGAAGATGCTCGAGCACCTCCTTGTCGAGATAGGGTTTGAGGTCACCCGGGCTCCTTTCGGGTGGTACAAGTCCTTCCGCATATCCTGCAAGGGTCACCCCCTGTCAGAACTCTCGAAGACAATTCTCCCTCCCGAGGGAGGGAAGAAGGCAGAGAAGAAAGAGGTCACCCACGAGTTCTTTGTCCTCACTCCTGACGGGACGCGGCATGAGCCGAAACACTATATTGACGACTCACCCTTCGGCTGCCTCCTTAAGAAGGAACTCGGGGAACCCACTGAGGGTGGCGGAGAACCAATCCACGTCGAACTGATGCGAAGCAAGGAGCTCGTCGACTACGAGCCGGTTTCAGATGTAGGCCATCTCAGGTGGATGCCCAAGGGGAAGCTCGTCCGCGATCTCCTGGCCGACTATGTCCTCCAGAAGGTCCTGCCCTACGGAGCTACCCCTGTCGAAACCCCTGTGATGTATGACCTTGCTGACCGGGCAATCTACGAGCACGCTGACAAGTTCGGCGAACGCCAGTACCGGTTCAAGAGCGGCACGAGGAGCATGATGCTCCGGTTCGCCGCATGCTTCGGGATGTTCTCGATCATGCGGGACATGCACATCTCCCCGAACACGCTCCCGATGAAGATGTACGAGCTCTCCACCTACTCGTTCCGCCACGAGCAAAAGGGCGAGGTCATCGGGCTGAAAAGGCTCCGTGCCTTCACCATGCCGGACATGCACTCGCTCTGCACTGACATGCCAGAAGCCCTCCAGTGTTTTGAGGAGCAGCTTGTGATGGGGTGGGAGACCGGCAAGGACTTCGGGACCGAACTCGTCGGCGTGATCCGGTGTACCCGTGATTTCTACGACGAACACAAGGACTGGGTTGCAAAGATGGTCCGGGTCTCCGGGTGCCCGATGCTGATCGAGATCCTCTCCGACCGTGTCCATTACTGGGTTGCGAAGGTCGACCTCGCAGCAATCGACGGCCAGGGACGCCCTATAGAGAATCCGACCGTCCAGATCGACGTGGAGAGCTCGCTCCGGTTCGATATCAAGTATCACCTTGACGGGAAAGAAGTCCACCCGCCTATCCTCCACTGCTCACCGACAGGATCGGTCGAGCGGGTCATCTGTGCTATCCTTGAGAGCACCGCAAGGCAAAACATTCCGAGGCTCCCCACCTGGCTCTCCCCTGTCCAGGTAAGGGTCATCCCTGTTGCCGAGCGGCACCTCTCGTTCGCCGAGAAGATCGCATCCGACCTGAACCTTGCGAAGATTCGTGCGGACCTTGACGACCGTGACGAGAGCGTCGGCAAGAAGGTCCGCGAAGCGGGGATGGACTGGGTGCCCTATGTTGTAGTCGTCGGCGATACCGAGGTTGAGAGTGGGAGGCTGACAGTGACAATCAGGTCAAAGTCGGATCCCAAGAAACCCTTCAAGGAGCTGTTCACACTTCCGGATCTCATCACCCTGGTTCAGGCCGACTGCGGGACAAAACCGTCGAGACCACTTTATACGCCAATGAAACTCTCGAAGAAAGCCCGGTATATCTGATCCGGATCAATACTCTTTTTTCCAGGGATGGTACAGGGATTCTTACTGTGATCCCGGAACAGATCTGCAGGCAATGCGGACACTGCTGCGAGAGGTGGGGTTGGGGCCAGAAGGGCGAGGTGAAAGACCTTGTGCCATGGATACAACAGGATCGACACGATATCCTGCAGCATGTGACGGTCTACCTTGATGGGAAGATGAGGATCAGTGGCACGGGTGTTACCCCTGGCAATATCAGTCGCATCACCAGGGTAAGGTTCTGGCAGGATCCTTCCGGAAAACCGCTCCGTTATTGCCCTTTTTTGGGAAGAACTGGAGATGGAAAGGCCTTATGCCAGATCCATGACATACGTCCGGCTGTGTGCAGGGAATACGCTCCATGGAAATGCGGCGATGGGGATTATCAGAATGTCCGGTGCCTGGCATGCCGTGAGAGGACTCCCTGAACTCTGCTTCCGGGTACAAAAAATCTTGCCGGGTGCAATTCGCCGAGGCTAAATTTTAAAAGAGGTGTCGTCACGGATCAGCAAATCCCCCGCGCAGCAGAGATTCCCCATCTCAACAAATGCTCCGTTTCCAAATAGAAGATTCCCCGAGGCCCCACAGGGAATGGTTCCTGCCCTTACTGTGACCGGGCTCCCGGATGAGATCCATACAGGTGTCGCACATTCTTGATTCGACAGTGCTTCTGCTTGAGTGTGGTGCCTCCTGACTGATACCTGCGGAATACAGTCCTTGTCGACTGCCATGCAGCGAGATGGATGAATCTGTTCATGCGGGAGGCGCCGATTAGCTGCCCATATACTGATTTCACCGAATATGACCTCCCTGTCCTGCAACTTACAGATTCGAGCCCTCCAAAAAAGGCCGCCTATGCCGATTTGGGCATTGTCAGATGATAAGTGCTCTGGTACCAGATCACTGTCCAGTGGTTCGCCAGGGCAATAAAGCCATGATAGCGAACTGCCGTATCACGAGGGAAGGCCATGATTCCTTCTTCTCTTTGTTCCTCTCAGTCCCTGCCATAATGGAGGGTGAAGAGCGTCATGTATTCATCCGCATACGCGGATGAGTCACAGCGGCACGAGAACTCCGGGCAGAGGACATCCCTAAAGAGGGAGTGCCACTGACCCCGCAACATATGGTAATCCAGGCGGGTTCCCCTCCGTTGAGTCAGGAGCGAGACGATCTCTGCCATCATGAAGGAGTCAACACAATCGATTGCAAGGTCAACGGGCGCATCGTGGGTGAAGATGAAGTCAATGATGCGGCTGTATGACTGGTACACGGAGAGGGCAAGATCAGGCGAGAAGAGCTCAGGTGTATCGTTGTGTGCATCCATCTCAAAGAGAATGAGATGATCGATCCAGAGTTTCAACCGGGATAGGTGGACCTTTTTAACCTCAACCGGCATGTGGTGGTAGGCAAGCGAGCTGACCGCGATATCATAATGATGGTCTATTGAATGGGAACAGTTCTGTATCCTGGAATTTTTTACATTGACTGTTGTTTCCGGGAATGCTGAACCTACCGTCGTTCGGGCGAGATCCGCCATCGCCGCGGACTGGTCGATGAGGAGAACCTCGCTAAAACGCGGGACCTTCCCGGTTTCGACGAGGTGGGAAAGAAGTGCCACCGTGAGCGCCCCATCCCCGCATCCAATATCCATGAACCGGGCAGGATGGTCAAACTCCGGGAGGGAGTGCCCGCACTGCCGTATGAACTGGTGACGCGCTTCTTTCATGGCGGGAACGCCTGCAAAATGGATAAACGGCCGGGGATCCTGGAAAGGCATTGCCGGCATTTCGAGCCGGCCCCCGTGACGCTCGAGGAACCCGAGGAGGTATCCACAGCCAAAAAGCCCGTCCTCCTCCACAAGGGTCCCGCTCTCAAGCCATCGGGCACCCAGGTCGCCTCTTCCCTTCGCTGCAAGGAGTGTGGCGATATAGAAGTGAAACGCAGGCACGAGGTTCTTTCTTATCTCTGCATCGCAGTATCCTGTTGACAGTTCGTCCCGGAAGACCTCCCCGGCATATCCCGCCCAGTCCCTCTTCTCTTCTTCTGAAAGAAAAAGCATGATCCCTCTGCTTCTGGAATATTGCGGGACGTATCGAAAAGAGTATGGGACAACTCGGTACCGGCATCTTAAGCGAACACGGGAGTAACACTACCGGCACAAACTATTTGTCACTAGAAGCTCTCTCTGTCAATTGGGCGATCTGAATGGTTGCACCAGAGAAACACGGGATAGAATTCCAGAGTGTCGTCGACCGTGCCTACCATGAATTCAAGAGGCACCGGAAAGTCGAGGATATCATGAGCCAGGAGGTGGCTGTCACCACCCCTCAGGCTTCAATGGCCGAAGCCGCCAGAACAATGGGAGAGCGTCGAATTGGGAGCCTTGTTGTCGTTCAATACGGAACGCCAATCGCGATAGTCACCGAACGAGACCTGCTCTCAAAGGTTCTCGCCGGGGGGATGGATCTTGAAGAGACAAAAGTCGCCGATGTCATGTCCTACCCGCTCATCAAGATATGTCCCGACCTTGTGATTCGTGAAGCCGCGAGAACGATGATCAGGAAGAAAGGGCGCCTTGCCGTCTTCAAATGCGGCCTTTTATGCGGTGTTATCACGGCATCCGATCTGATCCGCGAGATGCCTGATGCACCGGAAACCTCGATGGTCGTCGACGACTTCATGACAAAAGAGTTAGTCACTGTCGAGGATGACCAGAAGATCGAGGATGTTGCGAAGATCATGGGTAAGAAGCGAATCGGGAGCGTGATTGTGACGGAGAAGGGCACTCCCCGCGGTATTTTCACCGAACGCGATCTCCTCTCGACGATGATCGCCAAGGGGGTATCGCTCGATGTCCCTGCCGGCGAGGTCTGCTCGCCTATGCTTGTGACTGCCCCCGCGGGGATCAGCATCCACGAGGCCGCAACAGTGATGGCCGCGAAACACATACGACGGCTGCCATTGATGAAAAAGAAGAATATTACGGGGATCATCACCGCGAGGGACCTCGTAGAGGCCTACGCACGGTAGAACCGGGTAATTCGGGGAATAATGACTGGAAAAGGAGACCTTCCCTGACGGAAAATGTCCTGGTGATGCAGGGATAATGCCCCTGCTGCTATCCCTGTTCCCGTCCCCGGTCCTTTTCCATCAACATCTGTGTGATGATGGAACAAAGCGCAGGATCTTCTTCTGGATCGGAAAGCGTCATCTTCAACCCTGCCAGTGAGATGTCGGAACGCGTGGCAGCAAGTGCCATGGCTGCACCCGTGCGTATCTCATAAAGCTCCTTTTTAGCGGAGAGACACTTGAGAAGGGCAGGAACCGCCCTGCCACTTCGAATCTTTCCGAGCGCATCCACTGCACAATGCCGGACCCTGGGATCCGCATCGCTGCAGCACCCGATGAGAGCATCGACTGCCCTTGGATCACCACTCTCTCCAAGCGATGATATCGCGAAGAGCCTGTCCTCCACCTTTACTCCGCTCCCTGTATCGTCGATCAGCTGATAGATCCTCCCGACTCTCGGCATTTCGCTGAACCACCGATCCCCCGACCCTTCAACACTCAACGGCATATGATCACCATCATGAGAAAATCCAGACACCGACCATGCAGCTCCCCCGGAAGAGACCCGCATCATCGGGTTACGTAATACGGGTGCCGCTTACCAGTGGCACCATACAGTACCTTCCCGAATCCTGAAAGAGTGACCTGGACTGGTTGGTACATTCTTCCACACTATTGCAGTCTTATTATAAAAATCTATCCCGGGCTCAATCCTCTCAAGTTCGGGTTCTTTTCTCTGTGAGCGGTACTGGCACTGAGCGATGAACATTTTCACACCACACCCATCAGGTATTTTCCAGGAAATGCATCTCTTTTCTTTATGGATGAAGAAGCGGTGGTCTGCTATTGCGGGCTCTGTTGCCTTGATTGTCACGGCCATACCCAGAAAATTCCGGACCTGGCAAAAGACCTGAGAAAAGAACTGCGAAATGTTCATTACGACAAATTTGCGAAGACGATCTCGGAGTTACCCTTCGGAGGAGCGTTCAAAAATTACCAGGAGTGCTACGATGCCCTGGGGTTGATGATGAAGTTCCGGTGCACCAAGGGCTGCAGGAACGGGGGAGGCCCGCCTTTCTGCAAGATCCGGAAATGCTGCCAGGATAAGGGCTACCAGGGATGCTGGGAGTGCGAGATCTATGAGACGTGTGAAAATCACGATTTCCTTCGCGCGAACCACGGTGAAGCGCACAAGAAAAACCTGGCACTTCTCAAAAAGAATGGTATCAAAAATTTCGTGCACGGAAAGAGGTACTGGTGAGGCTCATTCTGATGGGGGTAATATTGAAACACCTGCATCCGGGCTAGGATACTCTTACACTCTGAAGGAAATAACCCCTGTCAGAATTGTGCCGATCGATTCGAACCATCGATCCCATGTAAGATCCGGGCTGCAAGGTGAGATCATGATCCTGTCTGATACCTGTATACCTTGGAATTTCAGGGATGCTGGAATTTTTTAAAACAGCCTTATTTTTCTCAATTTTATGGAAGGGCTGGCAGTCCGCAAGGGCCAGGACCGGACCTAACCGTAACCTCAATCTGTTTCCATAACCCTATTTACTCCCATGGATGATGAACGGGACCTTGAGCAGGCAACTTTCGCAGCCGGTTGTTTCTGGGGGGTTGAAGCTGAGTTCCGGAGAGTGAAAGGTGTCATGAAAACCTTCGTGGGATATACTGGCGGGGATGTATCCAATCCAACGTATGAACGGGTTTGTTCAGGAACAACCGGTCATGCGGAGGCCGTCAGGGTTGTATATGATCCAAAGAAGGTGACATACGATCAGCTCCTTGACATATTCTGGGAGATCCATGATCCCACCCAGGTCGATAGGCAGGGACCGGATATCGGTACTAATTACCGCTCCGCCATTTTTTACCATTCCCAAGAACAAAAGAAGCAGGCGGAATCATCGAAGGATCGTCTCCAGAAGTCAGGAAAATTCGGAAAAAAGCCCATCGTAACCGAGATCAGCCCTGCAACGGATTTCTGGACTGCGGAAGAATACCACCAGCATTATTATGAAAAATGCGGATCCGGGTATTGCACATCGCAGAAGTACTGGGAATGATATTGACAGTCAGGATTCTATTTGGCCCCGAACATAGTTTCAGATAAATCCTTATCTTTTTACTATCGATTCGCACTATGATTCCCCGATTCTTCGGATTCTTTTACACTGCGATCCGACATTTTTCATCATAAGAGAAAAAGAAAGGTTGGTCACCCTGAACTTTTCTTCATCCGGTAACCTCCCCTTGGAATCCTGATCTCAAATTGCACCCCTTTGCCAAATATCCCTGTCTCGATGATGGTAATCCCTGTTATCGCGAGGATCTGGGCTGTAAGCACCATGCCAAAACCCTTCTGCCCGGCATGCACCGGATCGAAAAGGGTCTTTTTTTTCGAATCCGGTATACCGGCACCATCATCCTGATAGAGGATCTCCAGCCCCTCTCCGGTCTCCCGGGCTGATATCCTGATGGCTGTTACGTGATCTCCCCCATGTTTGAGGGTATTATCGATCAGGTTGTAGAAGACCTTCTCGAACAGCGGATCAGCAAAGATCTCATAGTTCGTATCCTTGATGTCGATGGTAATCCTTTCAACCGGGAGTCCCCCTTTTGCTTTAATTAGATTCTCTTCGAGATCCTGCCATATCGCAGCCTTCACACCCATATCCTGATAATCCTTCGTGAAACCGATCTGACGTTCGATGGTATTTGCAGCCTGAACAGCCCGGCTGAGACAATTGTCTAATTTCTCTGGATTGCTGCGATGATCGTGGGACAATTCAAGAAAACCTTTTAGGGCAAGCAACTGGTTGAGGATATCGTGCCGGGTGATGCTATTCAGAAGGTTTAATTTTATATTTGCCTTGAACAACGCTTCTTCTGTCTTTTTTCGTTCAGTAATATCTTCGAAGATGCTGATAGCCCCATATACCTTCCCCTCGTCATTGAGAAGTGGTTCGCCCAGCATCCTGAGTATGGAATGTTTTTCAGAGAGTACAGAAGTATATTCTCCCTCGAAATACCCTTGTTTCCCCCTCAGCATCTCCTGGACAGCAGCACGGAGCCCTGGATTCATCAGCTCTGAAAGAGTGCTGAATCCTATCAGTTTTTCAACAGAAACACCCATGAAATCGGCAAATTTCCTGTTCACAGCGAGGATAATCCCCTCTCTGTCTATCTGGACGATCCCGAGAGGCGAAGAATTGAAAATGAGCCTGTACCTCTCCTCGCTTGCCTGGATAGCTCTCCTTGATTCATCGAGTATATCTGTCTCCCTCTGTTTCTGTTCGGAGATGTAGAGGAATGTCATGACTAAAAACAGAAAGAGCAGGGTTCCCAGCAATACAGGAGCAGCGGCAAGAAAGAGAGAGAGATACCAGTACCGGGCGTCAAGATCCATACCGTAGACACCTATCAGTTTACCGGTGTCCGGGTCCAGGAGGGGGATCATGGCACTTACCCATGTCCCCCACCGGTCAGAATCCGGACCTCCGGTCAATTCCTTTTGAAATGCAAAGGAATTTATCACGACTTCTGTTGCTTCCCCGTACTCCTGTCCCGGTGGAGAATAGTCCTCTGATTTAGGGGGTTCCGAATCGACAAAAAAGAAGATGGTTCCATCATCCCTCTGACCCATGATGTATGCAAACCTGACCTTTTCATCAGAGGCGGTAATTCCTTCCATCAGTCTCTTCAATGCGAGATATTCGGGAGAGGTGAGGTCGGCATCCGAGCCTTGAAGGGCCTGGACCTGTGCTGGAGGAATACCGTTTGCAGCGATTTTCGCTTTTACGAAAAGATCATGCCGCAGCCTGCCATCCTCTTCATACAGGGACCATGCGGTAAGCATCACGCCTCCTGCGAAAATGATGATAAGTAATAGCTTCAACCAGCGCCGGAGATCCCTGAACATGGCAAGCGATTCCGTGATAGTGACTTCCCAACAAACTTTATAAAATTCTATCGGTTTCGCGGTTTTTTTAAATCCGATAGTGATACCTTTTTTTGCTACCTGCAATCCTGCATTACTCCCACAATTCGTATACATAGCTCAATCCCGATACCAAGAGCGGTGATCAGACTTCAATCTCATCAACTTCAGCAGTGTATGGAAGAGGACTACCGGAAGATGCAAGGGAAATATTCCTTGAATGAACAGGGAGAATAAGTCATAAAGGAAGATCAACTCACTTTAAGGTAAGGAGAAAAAGCCATGGAACTTTGCATCATCTATCATTCGTATTCCGGCATCACAAGGAAGATGGCCGGAAAGATCAGGGACTCGTGTGGAGGGGATCTTATCGAGGTCGTCCCACTGCAGAAATACAACACGCTCACTGCATACACCATGGGCTGCATGCGTGCACGGAACCAGGAATGCGATCCGATCACCCCTGATGCGATCGATGTATCCCATTATGATCTCATTGTCCTGGGAACTCCTGTGTGGATGTACAAACCAACCCCTGCAGCAAATGCCGCGGTGGCGGCACTCTCCGGATGCAGTGGGAAAAAGGCGGTGGTGTTTGCCACATGTGGAGGAAAACCGGGTGACACGATCCCGCTCCTTAAAAAGGCCCTGGTGGAAAAGGGAATCGACGTTGTCGGGGATATTGTCTTTACAAAGGCGGATGTGGACAACCCGGAAAAGATTCAAAAGTTGCTATCCCTGGTAAGTTCTGCCGGAGGGCTCCGGTAGCACAATCAGCGAAAACTGGAAAGAGTGATGGGACTGGCCTCTCTCCCTTTTTCGTCTGGTTACTGGGTTCTGGAGATACGGTCAACCAGGGAGGGAAAGAGTGGTATCGGGCCTGTTGTATCGTCATTATATCGGGAAAAGCGGGGCCTTTTTCTGCTGCAGTCTCCCAAAAGGTGCGTCACCGTAACCAGGAGAATCCCCCGTGTTACTTCCTCCATTTCCGGGACAGTTGCCTATAGTAGGTGCGAAATAGTTCAACGTGGTGCCCTCATCATCGGTTGAACGTTTGCACCTTCGAGCTGTCCCCCCGCAAACGCAAACCGCTCCCTTATCGTGGGAGGCAGCTCATCCTCCCTGATAGGCACAAACCCATACCTGCCATAGAAACCCGTGAGGTTCAGCACCGAGTGCATATAGAGCGGTTCGTGGCCGCATGCCTCGGTGAGGGCCTTCATGGTCAGGTGAGCATACCCGTGACCCCGGTGCTCTACCGGGGTGAAGACTGCATCGACCTCGAGGCCATCCGGATGCCGACGGCATCTTGCAAGTGAGACTGCAACTCCCGCTGCACATGCCGCAAAGATACGATCAGTGAGAGGATCACCGCGGGTCTGGTGATAATCCACCCACAAACCATTCGCGACAGGGAACTCCGCGGAGAGGAGTTCGCGGCAGAATGGTGGCATATCCCGCAGGGAAGGATCGGGTGATGGGGAAGGGAAGGGTGGCGCATCGTCCCCGGTTCCTTCCACCCTCCAGTTTCCTTCGGGGATTCGGATCACGAACCGCGCACCCTTCCCCGGTTCCCCGGTCTCAGAGATCGTCATACCCGTAACTGATACGATCTGGCGGCAGATGAAGAGGCCGAGCCCCGCATGCCGGCCGGAATCATATTCAAATATTGTCTCTTTCTTCTCTTCAGGGATGCCTACTCCGTCGTCCTCGATGATCAGTTCGAGGGCTCCGGGTTTCTCGCTATAGGATACAATGATGTTCCTGATCGTCGATCCGTGGCGGATGGAATTCTCCATGATGTGGGCGATTACGTCAAGGAAGAGTGGATCAGCGTACACCTGAAGCCGCTCTGTCCACATCCTCAACGAGATATCCTTTGCAGAACCAGCAATGTCCCCGTAATGCAGTGCGTCCTGCACTGCGATCCATATCGGAGGAGAGGACCCGAGATCCTGGTAAGACTCGGTGAGGAACAGCTGGCGTGCAAGGTTCCAGACCTTCTCGCGGATTGTGTTCAGAAACGCCAGAGTCCTGGAATCAGTAAAGTCGGCCGTGGCAGCATCGAGAGTCTCCACAATGTCATCAACAGTCCTGTTCAGGTGATCCGAGGATATCCTGGAGAGTAGGTTTAATTTGGTATTGGCGGTCAGAAGTGCATCCTCTGCATTTACTCTCCTCGTAATGTCCACAAAGGTGATGACAGCCCGTCCCCCAGGAATTGCTGCAATGGAGATAAGGATATGCTGGATCTTACCGCTGGCGGTGATAAGCACCGTTTCTTCTGCGTAGATCTTTCCTTCCTCTGCAAGGCGTGAGAAGAGTGCATGCTCGGTATCCTCTCCCATGAAGGTGGAAAGGGGCACCCCCTTCAATTCCGGGACTTTCCGCTCGAGAAGGGCCGCAGCATTCCAGTTCATTTCTTCAACGATTCTCTTTCCGTCCTCAAGTTTGACAAGGATGCTCCCTGCTTCAGAGTTGTCAAACAGGCCGCGATACAGTTCCTCCTGGCTGCGAAGACGAATGGAGAGAGTTGCGATGAGCCAGCCTATGAACACAAGCACTGCAACCCGGATGAGTGCTTCAACTATCACATTGCCGTTTCCAGTCGAGAAGAGGATGACGAGTGCAAGATAGACTGCCCCAATCCCAGCCGTGAATGCCAGGCCTTGCCTGGGATAACGGTATGTACCGATCACGACGGGAATATAGAGGAGATGGGGGAATGCGACATAGATCCCACCCATAAGAGCAAGGGCGTTGAGTACAAGTGCTCCGGCGGTCGTCCCGGCAAGGGCGGCATTCCAAAGCCTTGCATCGCCCTTGAAGAGCGAGGAGATGTTCATCGGATATTCACCCGGCACCCCTGGTACCACGCTCCGGATCGCAAAGGGGATCCTGGTCCGGGCCGAGAATGGTCGCAGTGCATGCAACGCGAGCAGATTCCACCGACCACCAGCATATCAGAAAATCAGATGGGGGAGTATTAGTATCTGTCCTTTTTTTCTGGCAGGTGTAGGCTCCCGCGATTCGATCCCGTAGGAAATAGAGTATGGAATCAGAAACAATCTGAATTAGATCTGAACGGAAGAATTGTTCTTTTCCTGCTGTTCCCGATCCCGGAAGAGGTGTCTCCACTGTTCCGTGTCAACGGGCACCCTCGTACTGTGAGCCGTCAAAGGGAATCGGGTCATGGATCTCCCGGGACCGAGTATCCAACCGGCGATCTTTTTTCCTTCGGAATCAGAGTGATAGTGGATGGGTAAAGAAGGATCAGTACGGCGGAACTTCCGGGTATCTGTAAAGACGAAGATCCTTCTCGTATTCCTCCTTCTCTCAGTAAGTGCACTGCTAATTACAGGAATCCTCGCGTTTATACAAATAGGAGAGGTGAGCAGGTATGCCCTCGAGAGCAGCGGCACCCTGGGAGACCGGGCCGTGGAAGACAGTACAGCTGCCATGGAAAAGGATGCCAGGGAATCTCTCCTCAGGCTGGCAAGGGACCAGGCATATATCAGCAACATCATCTTCGACCGGGTATCCGGCGAGATCGAGATGATGGCAAGTTATGCTGCCTCTATCCAGCAGGATCCCTCCCGGGTGCGGGAGATGCGTTTCTATCTTCAGGACGAGGAACCTCCGGATCGTACCCTGACCACGGTTCTCTTCCTTGCACCCGGTGTCGAGAAGGATATCCCTGTCGATGAACGTAATGCTGCCGGAATGATGACTGATATCTTTTTCCCGCTCTATGCTGCCGACAGGAACCTCGCGGCAGTCTATGTTGGCACTGACAGCGGGATGTCGTTTATCTACCCCTGGTTCACCGGGATGGATGCCTCATTTGATCCAAGGCTCCGGGGCTGGTTCGCCAACGCAAGGCAGACAGGCAACCTCACCTGGTCAGAGCCCTATGTCGATCTCCTGGGACACGGGCTGATGATGACCTGCTCCAAACCGGTCCATAATCCCACCCGGGACTGGTTCTGGGTCATCGGAGCGGATGTGACCATAGAAACCATCAACCGTAACATCATCGGCACCCAGGTGGGCAACTCGGGCTATGCGATGCTGATAGACCAGCATGGGAATGTGATTACCCGCCCCGGACTTACTTCAGGCGATATGCGGTGGGATGAGTCCTTCGTGACCGAGAACCTGCTCCAGAGCAGCAACCAGGATCTCGTCCGTGTAGCGGGGGAGATGATTTCGGGGAAGGAGGGTGTGGTAACGGTCCGGTTTGAGGGAGGTGATCGTTTCATTGCATTTGCCCCGGTAAAGAGTGTAAACTGGAGCGTAGGAGTAGTCATGCCGGTCGACGAGGTCATTGCCCCTGCACTCTCCACGCGTGCGAGCATTATCGGTGCATCTGATGAGACCGCCGCCCATATCACGGGGCAGCAGGAGATATTGCGAACCGTATTCACCCTTGCATTCCTGATCCTCCTCACTGTCGTAGTGATCCTCTCCCTGATATTCTCGAGATACCTGACAAGACCACTCGAGGAACTGAAAAAGGGATCCGAGGCCATCGGGCATGGTGACCTTGATTACCTCGTTGATGTTCATACCGGTGATGAGTTCGAGGATCTCGGAATATCATTCAACCGGATGGCCTCAGATTTGAAAGAACATATCAGGACGCTGCGGCTTACCACGGCCGAAAAAGAGCGGATACAGAAGGAGCTTGAGATCGCAAAGGGGATCCAGCAGAGTTTCCTCCCCGAATCGGCACCGAGTATCCCCGGGATCGACCTGGAAGGATTCAATCTTCCCGCCGCCGAGGTGGGTGGAGATTTCTACGATTTTATCCCTGTCGGAAGCACAAGCTGGGGGCTTGTAATTGCGGACGTGTCGGGGAAAGGCGTTCCGGCCGCCCTCTTCATGGCACTCTCCAGAACCCTGATCAGGGCCAGCGCTGCAAGGAATCCTGATCCTGTCATCTCCATACGCGAAGCAAACCACTCCATATACCTGGACTCGAAAACCAGCATGTTTGTGACTCTCTTTTATGCGATACTCGATATTCGCGAGCGTTCACTTACATTCGTGAACGCGGGGCATAATCCGCCCCTGCTCCTCCATTCAGGCAGCAATGGTATCAGCCTCCTGAAGGCCAGGGGTATTGCGCTCGGCGTGATCGATGAAGTGGAGCTGGAACCGGTCGAGGTAAGGCTGGACCATGGTGATATCGTTGTCCTCTACACGGACGGAGTAACGGAGGCTACGAATGAAGAGGACCAAGAATACGGAATCGAAAGGCTCTCGTCGATACTCAGTAAAACACGGAATCTCCCGGCGAAGGAGATCATCTCTTCAGTCGTTAGCGACATAAGCCAGTTCGCCGGTACACGACCTCAGTTCGACGATATCACGCTCATGGTGCTAAAAGTGGAGTGAAATCAGGTTCAACCAATGTATTCACAGAAGAATTTATGAGTCCGCATGTTTTAAACCGTTACAATTTTTTTTCCTGACCGGGGTGCTGTGAACTGACTCCATCCTGTCGATAGTATCGATATCAAGAGAAATAAGATACTCCAAGGATACTGGGGTGTATCCTGTACATTCGCAGCACACATTGATCGTCCTCTGGTCACCGTTGATGAATGGATAGCGCGGGATCTTGTTATGGGTATGCCCGTGGATTATCCATCCATCCCATGAAAGGGGGGCATCCCGGGGATCGTGGACAAGGTAGAACCGGTGTCCTCCGTATGAGAGGGTTGAATGCTGTCGTGCCCTGAGGAAGATCGAATCATGATTTCCCCGGATGAAGATCTTCCTCCCGTTCAATTGCCGTATCCACCTTCCCGGGCCACCCCGGATACTAAAATCACCGAGGTGATAGACTGTATCGTGTTCCCCTACGACGCTGTTCCATCGTTTCACGAGGTCGCTGTTCATCTGGTGAAGGGAATTAAATGGCCGATGGCAATGACGGAGAATCCTGGCATGATTGAGGTGCAGGTCAGATATTAGGAAAATATTTTCCTTTTTTTCAGAGAAAAGGGATAAAAAATGTTCAAGCCAGGAATGAATCCAATGTATTGCGATCCGCATACCTCATGATCCCTGACATTGTTTGTTGTTGCAATAATAAGAAGAATCCTTTAAATGCTAAAGCTACCCCCAATTAGAACGATTCCAACAGCACAAATTTGTGGATACCCTCAAATACTCATCGAGATTGTATTATTCACAGGAAGGATGTATGCAGGTATCGGGCCTCTCACGCGATGAGATTTTCTCTGAATTACACACGCATGAACAGGGCCTTTCATTCGACGAAGTTCGCACAAGGCTTGCACAATATGGGATGAACGTCGTTGAAACCTGTGAAAAGAAGAAGTACGTCCGAATGTACTTTTCCAGGTACACTCAATTTTTTGCCGTTCTACTAGAACTCGCCGCACTTCTCTCATTTATTGCACACTGGTTTGATCCTGGTCAGGGGTATGATGTGCTGGGATACGCAATATTTGGTGCTGTTATCGTCAACGCATCCTTTGCATTCTGGCAGGAATACAAGGCAGACAGGACGATGGAAGCACTGCGGAAGCTGATGCCCTCATACGTTAGAGTAAGACGGGGTGGAGAACCCCGGAAAGTCTCTGTGGGTAATCTTGTTCCGGGCGACATTGTTATTGTTGAGGAAGGAGACAGGATTGCGGCAGATGGGGTTCTGATAGAGTCAAATTCTCTCTATATCAACACGTCGGCCTTAAACGGGGAATCAATTCCCGTACTCCGGAAGGCAGGTCCCGTAATAGAGACAGATCCTTTCCAGGCAGAAAACCTGGTGTTTGCCGGCACAACGGTAACATCAGGTAATGGCGTGGCCGTCATCCATACAACCGGAAAAAATACCGAATTTGGTAAAATCGCAGTTCTCACGAGCGATATCAAGAGGCGGCTCACACCGATGCAACACGAGATTATCCGGATCACTCGCATCCTGACAATTATCGCCCTGGTAATTGGGGGGATTTTTTTTATTCTCGGTTATTTTTCCGGCAAGGGCATGCTCGTCGCTGCTATCTTTGCTCTATCACTCATTGTTGCAAACGTTCCGGAAGGTATGCTCCCCACAATCACGCTTTCACTCTCGCTTGCCAGCCAGAATATGGCCAGGAGAAATGCACTTATAAAAAATCTCGATTCAGTCCAGACGCTGGGAAGCGCGACAGTCATTCTGACTGATAAAACAGGGACCATTACAAGGAACGAGATGACAATCAGGGAGATCTTCCTTACCAGCGGGGAAGAAATTCACGTCTCCGGAGAAGGATATCGTCAGCTCGGGGAGTTCCGGATCATGGGTGGATCGGAAAATTCCCGGAAAAGACTGGAATTTCTCCTGTCTGCGGGATCACTCAACTGCCATGCGAAAATGACGTCGGAATCCCTCTTCGGTGATCCCACCGAGCTTGCCCTCGTTGCAGCGTCCTGCAAAGCCGGAATTCCAGACACTGCCCCGATCAAAATCAAGGAATACCCTTTTACCAGCGATCGCCAGATGATGTCAACAGTTCTGGAAAAGGACGGCAAGGCGGTCCTGTTCTCGAAAGGTGCACCGGAGAAGTTGCTTACTAAGTCCTCTTTTTACCTGGATAGTTCGGACCAATTCAGTATCCTTGATCCAGAGACGATGAGACGTATGCTGGAGAAGGCCGAACAATATGAACGACAGGCCTACAGGGTTCTTGCCATCGCATTCCGTGATGGCGACGGGGAGATGGATCTGGTACTGCTGGGGCTTGTTGCGATGATGGATTTGCCACGTGAAGGAGTGCATGAATCAGTTCAAAAGTGCCGGAATGCGGGGATAAGGGTAATTATCTGTACCGGGGATAACCCTTTGACAGCTGAGGCTGTTTCTGAAAAGATAGGACTTCCTGTTGACCGTACCTGTACAGGGGATGAAATAGCCGGGCTCTCTGACGAAGATCTCTCTACAATCCTCAAAAGTGATTCAGTCCTTTTTGCACGGGTAAAATCTGGCCAAAAACTACGGATCGCAACACTCCTGCAGGATTCCGGTGAAGTTGTGGCGATGACCGGTGACGGGGTGAACGATGCTCCTGCCCTGAGGAAGGCTGACATTGGCATCGCCATGGGAGTCAGGGGTACGGAAGTAGCAAAAGAGGCAGCTGATATGATCCTGATTGACGATAATTTCTCATCGATCGTTGCTGCAATCGAAGAGGGCCGTACGGTCTATTTCAATATCAAGAAGTTCGTTACCTATATCCTCTCTTCGAATATCCCGGAAATCGTCCCTTATATATTGCAATTTTTCCTCCGCATCCCCCTCCCGCTTTCAGTGATACAGATCCTCTCCATAGATCTCGGTTCTGACATGGTTCCCGGTCTTGCACTCGGAAGCGAGAGGCCTGAAAAGGATGTGATGAACCGGGCACCGGTTGGAAGGGACGAGAGGCTACTCGACCGGGAGGTGTTCAAGCGGGGATATTTCTTCCTTGGCATTATCGAAGGCGCAGCGGCAATGGCCGCGTTTCTTTTCTTCCTGTTCCTATCCGGGTGGAGTTACGGTGATCTCTCAATCTCTGGCACCACCTTGCACCTTCAGGCAATGACTATGACACTCCTTGGGGCGGTGACATGCCAGCTCGCCAATGTATATACCCTCCGGTCCTGGGAATTCTCTTCTCTTAAGAGGGGATTGTTCACGAATAAGCTGCTCCTGGCAGCCTATATGATCGAAGCGATCTGGATATTCGCTCTGCTCAATGTGCCTGCAGTCCAGATGATATTCAATACCGCTCCGATACCTCCACTCTACCTCCTACTCCTGGTTCCCTTCCCGGTACTTCTATTTATAAGCCACGAAACCTACAAGAAAATCCTGTTGAAAAATAACCCATATTCAACTTCATGACACAGACGGGGCTTGTGTCGTTCATAAAGGAATATTTTAACGGGAATTATTATGAGGATACGTCGTTCTTTCCCCATTCAATTCTCTTCTCCCTGACTGGCACTGAATAGTCATCAAACCACATTGCATCCGGATTCCGCTCAAATACCATGAATTTTCCGATATCCTCATACACGGCTGCCTGGTGGTACTTGAAGTATATATATTCATCATCAAGACCAACAATGGCGATCTTACCGGTCTTGTGTGACATTACGAAGTGTGGTCTCTTTGCAAGGCCTGAACAGTTCTTCTTAGCTTCCTCAAAAATTTGATAGGCTTCCTCAACCGGGAGTGCAAAATGGCGGTTTCCAAGTGTAGGTCGGCACTGGAACACATAATATGGGGCGATACCAATAAAGGAAAGTTGCCTGAACAGCTCGGAGAGCACGCCCGGTTCATCGTTGACGCCCCTGATCAGAGGGGTCTGGTTGGCAAGAACAGCTCCCGCGTCCATGAGTAGGGCTGCGCCTTCCCTTGACTGAGGGGTGATCTCCCGCGGGTTGTTGAACTGGATCATAATGTATATCCTTTTCTCTTTCGTGCTGTATGTGCGGATCATCTCCAGTAATGAAGGATCATTGATAATCCGGTACGGGTTGTAGGCAGGAATTTTACTTCCGATACGCACAATCCGGACATGTTCAATTGACCTGATCTTTTGTATCACATCCGATAATCTCCTCGTCGAAAGAAAGAGCGGGTCTCCACCAGTGAGAAGGACATTCGTGATTTCAGGATGATCACGGATATATGCAATATCTCCTGTGATATCCTTTGCAAGTTCTCTCCCTTTCTCCAAAAAAAGCCTTTTGCGAAAACAGAACCGGCAGAATCCGCCGCACTGATCGGAAAGAAGCAGGAGAGCAGTCTGATCATATTTGTGCTGGAGACCGGGGGATATGGTATAATCTACCTCATGTGAAGCATCAAGCTCCCCCCATGTCTCAAGTTCCGCGGGTGCTGGTATCACGATCCTGCGTATGGGATCGTCAGGATCATTCCAGTCGATGAGGGAAAGGTAGTAATCGTTGCTCCTGAATGAAAATTTTTCTTCCACTGGAAGGAGGCGTTCTGTCTCCTCATGTGAGAGTCCCCGGACCTTCTTCAATGTATGAATATATTTTGGATTCTTCCCGCTGCTCATGGTAGATCATTCCCAAGCACTACCTTCCCTTCAACATTTTTAATGGTATTCCGTTCCAGCCGGTCGAAAGTATGAATATCCTTCCAAAAATACAATTTGATAATGAGTGATGAATCCGAACCAGTCAGGATAAGGAAAGATATCATCGCGACTCTTCGTAACACAATGAAGGATCAGGGTTATTCAAATCTGGAAAAATACGTCAATGACAACCTCACAGCATGTATAGCCTGCTACAGCCATACACAACCCACTCCTGCAGACCTGCACTATGAGGCCGAGATGCTCCGGCTCCGGATCAGTGATCTGGAACGCATCATAAGGAAAAAAGATGACGAGATCACTATATTGCTAAAACTCTGGGAACGCTGTACTGTGAACGGAGAACCTGCTCCGGAACTTGATATATCCCCCGAACTTGAAGACGAAATCGAGACGATTATCAGGGACTGGTACTATGATGTGGAACGTAAGGATCATTCTGGTACTGACGGAGTGAAGCGAAAAAAGGATTGACATTTTTTATTGCAGGAAGCCTGATGTGCGTTGCTATACAGGATTCTTTTTCACCTGTATGAGCAATAATCCCACGTATACGGTTAAATCCTGATTATTTCCGTACTGATTCATAAAGGGAACGCCTGATAAGTACAGAATTCCGGAAAGCACAATTTTCCCCTGCCCGTCTTCCGGGACAGGTGGATCACCTTTATAAGTCCCTGGAGCATCCTGATTCGATCGCGGCTTTTTTGACTGCAATAGCGATCGCCCGCGTCACTTCCCTGTCGAGAATCGTGGGTAGGATATGCTCCCTGGTCGGATGCGGTATGTAATTGGCGAGGGCATGCGCAGCGGCAACCTTCATCTCATCGTTAATCCGGGCGGCAAAGGCATCGAGAGCCCCCCTGAACACCCCCGGGAATGCAAGGGCATTATTGATCTGGTTCGGGTAATCACTCCTGCCGGTTCCTACGAGCGCGGCCCCCGCCCGCCTTGCGGCATCCGGCATGATCTCAGGAACAGGGTTTGCCATGGCAAAGATGATCGGCTGGTCATTCATCCGCCGGACCATCTCTTCCGTCAGCACGCCCGGCCCCGAGACTCCGATGAAGACATCCGCACCCTCCATCGCGTCAGAGAGGGTCCCTGACCTCCCTGCCCGGTTGGTCTCATCAGCAAGGATGAATTTGTACTTATTGCTGTAAAGGCCCTTCCGGGCACGATGGATGATTCCCTGGGTATCGCAGACGACGATATCCCGGACGCTCTGGCAGACATCAGGGTTATAACCGATGCAGCGGAGGAGCCGGGTGATTGCATACCCTGCTGCCCCCGCACCGCAGACGACAATATGGAGGTCTTCGAACTGCTTCTTCGTGGCACGGCAGGCATTGAGGAGCGCTGCAAGCACCGTGATAGCGGTACCGTGCTGGTCATCGTGCATCACAGGGATTCCGATATCCTGGAGTGCCTCCTCGATCTCAAAACAACGCGGGGCTGCGATGTCCTCGAGATTGATGCCGCCGAAGACCGGGGCGATGTTCCTGACCTGGTCAGGGAAGTCCGCATGAGCATCCTCGAAGCAGATGGGAAAGGCATCGATCCCTGCGAATTTTTTAAAGAGGATGGCTTTCCCTTCCATTACGGGGATGGCTGCATAGCCGCCAATGTTCCCGAGGCCAAGCACGGCTGAACCGTCCGTGACGATCGCTACGGAATTCCTCTTCAGGGTGTAACGGTATGCAAGGTTCCTGTCCTTCTGAATCGCCCTGCATACCTCTGCAACACCGGGGGTGTATGCCCTCGAGAGGTCACGACGGGTCTCGAGAGGCACCTTGGATCGGATCTCAAGCTTTCCGTGATACTGCTCGTGAAGTTGCAGGGCTTCCCGGTACACTGCATTGCGATCCTCTTCCTGATCCATGATTCCACCTGGGCGGCTCATCATATAAAGCCCCGCGTTCCTGAAGGACCTGTTTCTGTACCTGGCAGGAGGAAATGGGAAAGCGGGCAATTATTATCTGGATCAACAGTGACCTGAATGGCTATGGTCAGTCTCACCAACTATCACCCTTTTTTTCTGCTCATGCTGATGGGATCCTGTATCCTCCTTTCCGGTTGTTCGGCACCCGTGCCGGTCCCGGCGGAGTCACCCGGTCCACATACCGGGATATGCGGGAGATCGGTCCAGGCCACGGTCACCAGGATCATGGATGGGGACACCCTGGCGGTGCGGTACCAGGACGGCAGGGAGGAGACGGTGCGCGTGCTCGGTATCGATACCCCCGAGACCGAGGACCATGGCAACTGGGGAAATGAGTTCACAGGGATCACTGATCCTTCATACCTGACCGAATGGGGATTGAAGGCAAGCGAGTACACCAGTTCACTTGCGAAGGGAAAGATAATCACCCTCACTGCCGACTGCCAGGCAGAGGATTATGACCAGTACGGGAGGCTCCTCTCATACGTGGAGATCGATGGAACGGACCTCGGAGCACATCTTGTAAAGCAGGGGTACGCGAGGGTATACACGGCACAGTCATTCGAGAAAAAGACCCAGTATCTCTCGCTCCAGTCAGACGCCCGCCAGTCCAAGGAAGGCTTATGGGGTGGGGCAGAGGCCCTGGACCACGTCTCCAGCGGACCGGTGACCATCAAGAAAGTCCAGTATGATCCACCCGGAGAAGACAGGGCGAACCTGAATGGAGAGTACATCATCCTTGCTTCGACAGAAACCGTTGACCTCTACGGCTGGACCATTTCAGACAACAGCGGCACCCTCTACACCTTCCGGCACGTCGTGATCACCCCTGAATCGACCATCACGCTCCATGTTGGGCAGGGTACTCCGACCACCACGGATCTCTACTGGAACCTTGATGAGCCGTTGCTCGGGAATTCCGCGGACTCCGTGACCCTCCGGGATTCCGACCGGACTGTTATCGCGACGTTCCAGTGGGGAAGTTGATAAATCAGGTTTTTCTCATACAAAAAATTTTGAGTATAGTGACAATCTAGCCACCTACCTTTTTGTTAAACAGTGAATATAATCGCATTCCATTGAGTCAGGTTTCTATGTTGTTTTATGAATATCAGATTGTAATTTTGTTTTCAAGGTTAATGTGAATAGAATTTGAATCGCCGCCGGGGCGCCCTTCGGGGGCGGCGAGGTCAATCGCAAATCAGATGTGGAATCCAGGAATTGGACATTACTTGCCTGGATTTAAGTGAAGTGAATCACTATAATTTTTCACCGTGATTTGTTTGCGAGATTATGGATAAAAACACTTCTTTACCTAAAATAAATTTCATTTTTACAAATTTTCTCAAATTGCAGTAAAAATAAGCCCTTGTTTTTCAACACAAACACACACACACGCTAGAACACGACCATCATCTACTACTTCTCCGGAGTAGGGATCGAGATATAATATCGGCCCACAAGCATTAGAAACTGACACTACCGCCGTCCACACCCCATTAATTTCTATACTGGCGGGTTTTACAGTCAATGGGCAACATGGATTCTCTAAACCATATGACTTTGCGATTTCAAGTGCCTCTTCATTACTGATTTTATCTTTGCTTATCCTTAAAGGAAAATTTGGGCGATTAAATTTGATTGAAGGAAACAGATTTGCGATATCAAGTGGTTCCTTATCACTGATTTTGTCTTTACTGAACCTTAAAGGAAAATCCGGGCGATTGGATTTGAATGAAGGAAACTGGAAGGCTGCCGATGCCGGGATCGCCAGAACCAGCATGAGGACAATGAAAGTGCTGAGTATTTTTAATCCCGTATTCACAACTATCAACCTCCAATGCGACGTATCCAGGTCTGACCAGGCATAGGATATTCATCTACATATAATTATTGAACCTTTGAATTCGCTGATTGGGGGGGCAGTGCTCAAATCACCATATTGCCAGTGCTATCCCGTGGCGTCTAATTCAATCATCAGGCGGTATGGGGACCTCATCACTTGTCCTACATACATCTCCCTGTAAAAAAATATCCGAAACGAAAAAGCCAATTTTTCACCACAATGGATCCTTCACAAAGGATCCTGCTCGCCAGGGGGTGAACCATCGCTCCTGTTTCCCGGCAGCCCGCAGGGACCGCTGCTTGGGACGATGGTAACCGAGCTCTTGGGGATTCTTGACTCGAGCGATGCCTTCATCCGGTCAATCGCGCCTTGGATCTCGCACATCCTGCGTTCTCCATCGAACTCAAGGAATATTTCGATATAGACGTTGCTCCCGCTTCTCCGGGACCGGACACCGTGAAATGCTTCGTACTCATCGAAGAATTCGGTGAGCTCCCTGAGTATTACGATCTGGAGTGACTCATCAAGGGTCCGATCGAGGAGATCCGGGAGCGAGGAGGAGATCACCCGGTACCCGGTGAAGAAGAGGAACCCGACAATGATCATGGATGCAAAAGGATCGATATACACCGACCACCAGAAGTGGTGCAGCACGATCGAGAAGATGAGCGCAAGAAGTACCGAGAGATCAGAGAATGCCTTGGTCCTAAAAAGCCTCCACTGTGATTCCATGATGGGGGAGTACTCCTTCCGGGCCAGGCGGTAATTTTTCTGCCAGAGCCAGGTGTTCACCACGACACCGATGCTCATCATCACGAGAGCAAGCGCAACCCCGCTCAGCTGGAGCTCTTCGGGCTTGATGATGCGGGTAATCGCCGTATAAAAGACGAGTACCAGGGAGATCAGCATCACCGCACCGGTGATGATGCTTGTCAGGATCTCGAACTTTCCCATCCCATAATCGTACGTCTCGCCGTGCCCGCGTGCGAGTTTCCGGATGGTGAGATACGCAAAGAACGTGGCAAGGAGCTCGTTTCCGCATTTCACCACGTCCGCAAACATGGTGATGGAGCCGGCCAGGATGGCTGCGATGATATCGGGTATCCAGAGGAGGAAGTCGACGACTAAACTCGTGAATACAGTCTTCTCTTTCTTCGCGAGTGCTGCCGCATCCAGTGCGGGTCCCTCATCCGGTTCCGGGATATGGCTCATCCAGTAATTTCCACTCTTCCACTAGATCCTGAAACTTCAAAATACCTGCAGATATGAAAGCGGCGGCATTCCGACCCTCTCATCTCACTCCCCTGCCTCATTAGGAAGGATGGGGAAAGGTTGCCCGCTCCAGCTCTCACCATTGCAAGAGCGCGTCGTCAAGTGTTGGAGCGATCTTGAGGATCCTGTGAAACCCTGCAAGCTCGATTACATTCCGGACTACCTCAGAGAGCCCGCAGAGGATACACCGGCCACCGCGTTTTTTCACGCTCTTTGCCATCGCAAGGAGAACCCGGAGACCGGCACTGTTGATGTACTGGAGATCTGTGAGATCAAGGATGAACTGCTGGTCGCTGCTCCCGAGTACCGTATCGATATCATGGCCGAATTTCTCGGCAGTAGCACCATCGATCCTGCCATTGATATGGACGATCTGCACTCCCTGCACCTTTTCACAACGAAGTTCCATATCTCCGATTCCCGGCAGAATACCCACCGTATTTCGTTGTCCGTTTGCACCCCTAAAACGATAAATATTGGTCTTTGGGACCGGGCCTGTCAGCAGACACTCATCAGAGTCTCCGGGTGTCACGTTTCACGGCACGCGGCATGTTGCATGTGAGGCAGGGGGGCTGCACACCACCCCTGAAACAGGGGCGGTCACGCCTCAGGTTCCTTCTCGATGATCCTGGCGGGCGTATCCCCTTCATCGCATCGATTCCTCTGCCCTGTCCACCGCGAAGATGATCTCCTCCCACACCTTTTCCCGAGCGAGGGCTCCGCCCCTCGACCCTGGGGCGACCTCCCGGTCGCCTCCCTCTCTCTTGACTCCAGTCCCTTTTCATCGCATCGACTCCTCTGCCCTGTCCACCGCGAAGATGATCTCCTCCCACGCCTTCTTGAGAATCTTTATGTAGTACCCGACATCGAAACGGGCAGCCTTCCAGTCGAGATCGACTGCCCAGGAACGTGAATCGGTGACCACGTAACTCACCTCCATCCCCGGAGAGAGGGCAATTCCCTCTTCCCTGCAGGCCTCCACCGCCGAGGCCTCGGGGCACGCGTGACGGTAACGGAGAGTGCTGATCTGCCGGCTGACCGTCATCTCGCCTGGGCTGGCGCCGGGGAGTGCTTCCAGGGCCTGATGGTAATGGTCCCGAAGGGTATCACGGAGGGCCGCAATCTCCTGAAGGGTGCTGGCCCCCCTGAGGATATCCAGCAACTCCTGCTGCACATTCCGGACATAGGCAGGGGTGTCGCCGCGTCGGGCGGCGATCCCGCGAACCTTCAGGTTCCCGTCAGAGAGCCGCCCGTAGTAGCGGTTGTAAGCCCCCGTCCCGTCAGCCATCGGGAGGAAGACCAGCCAGTCGTACACGTCCACGACTGTATGGAGGCGGGTCTCCTTCTCCACCCTCTCCTTCAGGGCAGACACGGGACTCCCCTGTACCCAGAGGCAGTCCACGATGCCATGCAGGACGATAAAACCCATCCCCTCTGCGATGTCCCGCGTGCGGAGAAGGACTTCGCGTGCGCTTCCGGTGATCGCCTCGTGCACCTCGATCCTCCCGAACTTGGCGTTCCGGTACCCGGTATACCCGAAGCACGTGACCAGCATCCACTTGAGGATCGAGTCCATGCCGGCATACCCGGGATCATGGGCCTTCTTCCGCTTGGTCTCCATGCGAAGGGTGATCAGAGGGGCAAGAACCCCGGGGAGGAACCCCGCCTCACCTGGGCGATCCAGGGTCTCCGGGGAGAGGTTATCCCTTACAATGAGGGATGGGTACAGAGAAGTGAAATCGATCTCGTGCACCGCTGCATGGATCCCTGGCAGCGGCTGGAACATCATTCCCCCGCGGTCTGCAGCCTTCAGGGATGTAAACCTTCGGACCGCCTCGGGATCGCTCTTCCGCCAGGGAACCGCAATGCCCTGGCGCAATGCCTCGTAGACTTCGTATGACGAGATGAGGGTCCCTGAAGTGAACCTGGAGGTAAGGTTCGGGGGAAGGCCCGAAAGCCTGGCGCCAAGCAGGATCCCAGATAACCCGCTCTCCCTGAAATGGAAGCTCTGCCGGGTATCCACGAGCAGTCTGCCGTCAGGGATCAACGCCCCCACCCGGTACTCGGTCCTTCCATAGCTCCAGTATGACTTCGCCGAGAGGCGCCGGAACCTCCCGGTCCGGGAGAGACCAGTATCAAGCCCGTAGCCGTGGGCCGCTCCTACCAGCCGGGGCACCCACACATCAGCCTGGGAGAAGAGGATCACATCGGGATTGACTGATGCTACCAGCCCTCCAAGATCGGATAGGATGGTGTACTCGCTCCCGGCGAGAGTTTCCCGTCTCCCGTCAACCACGAGCGAGAGAGAAGTGACAGGCCCTGGGGAGAACGGGTTGTCCTCAACTGCGATCTCCATTGCCCGGAGATCGTAGACGATGTCGGGTGAAAACCGCGACTCCCCATCTCCGCCGCAGGGGACAATCCCCATTTCTGCCATCCAGCACTGGTCCGGTCTGAGATCGGCATTAAAGATCTGTGCCTCGTAGTGCGTCTGCTTCTCCACGAGGGCCGCCACTTCCCTGCCGGCATGCACCCGGTATCCCTCGACGGTCCCGTACACCGTGCGGATGGGCGACTCCTCCACCTGAAATAGGCTCTCCAGGCCCTCCAGGAGATCTCCGAAGGCATGGCGATCGGGGAGATGTACGAGGAATGACGGCGGAGCAGGGACGGTACGATGCGCCCCGTCCTTTCCCCTCTCCCATATCTCAACCTGGCCGTTGCGGGTGCAGGTGTCAAGGATCCACATGCAGGGTATCCTCCCGGCCAGCTTTTGCCAACTCGATCACGACCGAGAAGAATGCGGCTTCGAGAGGATCGTCAAAGGCGTAGAAGCATTCGCTTGCGTGCCTCTTGGCCATCTCCACGACGCACTGTGCGCACTCGCGGTCCTCTCCGGGAAGGGTACGGGCGGCCCGCTCCCATCGTTCGGTGAGGATCCTGACCCCCATGCGGACGCTCATGAAACTCCGCCCCATCTCACATCCCCCCGAGGGTCTGCTGGCCCCGCGGGAGCCCTCCGGGGTAACGCTCCTTCCCCCTCACCCTGGCACGGGGTGCAGGCAGGCGTGCTGCGGGACTGGCAACGTAGAAGACACGGTCTGCAAGCCGTGCCATATCGTTGAAGGATGGATCCGGGGACTCCGCATACAGCACCACGAGGGCACTCTGTCCCAGTTGCCGGAGGCTCTCCCCCACCTGCGAAGCCATATCTTCCCCGGCCCCCTCGTAGAGCGAGGGGTCGTGCTCTACGAAGACAATTGTATGGTAGGACTCCCGCAGAATCTGCAGGAACTGGAACGCGGTGAACGCCCTCCTGACCTCGATGCTGACCGACCTGCGGTTGATCCCCGGGAGCACCCGTGAATAGTTCCCGCTCACAAAGAGGAAGAGGAACCGCCTGAGCACGGGGTTGTCGTTCAACCCCGCCAGCACCACCTCTTCAGGGGCCACAACAGCCGAGAAGGTTCCGCTCCGCAGTGTCACGGATGGGTGGAGGTCGAACTCCATGCCTGCTACACTGGCATCCGGACTTGCATAATGGTGGGGAGCATGCGGAGCGAAAGTGGATGCTGGGGGTCCAGGGTCGAGGTTATGTTGCCCTGCAGTGCAGAGAGGACCTGCCAATTTGAATCACGACCAGGCCCTGGATAATGGATAAATCATTCCTGAAACCGGTTTCCTGTGATGCAGTCATTATGACCGGGTGCAATGCAGATCCATCCCTCTTTCCAAGAAGGGGATCAAGGTGATGCATCAAACCCGGACTTGCAGAAAAAAAAGGGTCAGTCCCTTCGGTGAAGGGCCAGGCCGATGGCTGCCAGCAGCCCAGCACCGGGAATCCAAACTGGAAGAGGGGCTCTTGTCCTGGTGGTGGCTGGAACTGTGGCAGGCAGGGTAGTCTTTTCCTGTACCGGGGTTCCTGCCGGTTGCCGGGTGGCAGTGGTTACAGGAGGAGACCCGGTAAGATTTCCCTGAATAGCCGTGATTTTTGACTCGGCCAGGGCATTCCCTGGTTCAAGTGCGAGTGCTTGCTGGTATGCAGCAAGAGCTCCCTGGGAATCTCCTGATGCTGCGATGGCATCTCCCTTCTCTACCCATACGCCTGGATACGCGGTCGGCTGCAGGGAAAGTGCCTTCTCAAAGAGAGGGATTGCCTGGGTGTAGTCCCCCTTGGCCGAGTAAGCGAGTGCTTTGCCGTGGTAGATGAGGTATCCGTACTCGGGGTAGATCTTCAAGGCTGTGTCATATGCAGCAATTGCTTCATCGTGACGGCCGAGCTCATAGAGTGCAAGACCCCGCCCGTACTGTGCTTTTGCATAGTTGGGGTTGAGGGCGATTGCCTGATCGAAGGCAGCAAGAGCTTCTTCGAACCGGTTGAGCTCATAGAGGGCAAGCCCCTTTCCACACCAGGCAGTTGCTGCCTTAGGTTCAAGGGCTATGGCCTGATCGTATTGAGCAATAGCTTCCTCATACTTCCCTTGGTCAGTGAGTTCGTCACCCTTCATCCAGTAGTCTCCAGCGCTGAGTGAGGAAACAGGTGCTGTAAGCAGGAGTAGAAGGGCAAAAATAAGAATAAGAGTCTGAGAGTGTTGTCGTGTCAGGTGCATTGAGGTATCTCCTATAAAACTATCTGTGAATCAGAATCTCTACGGTTTGAGATAAATTTTATGTATTCCGTGTGTGCGGAGTGAATGCGAGTTATTTGATACAGGAGAAACTGTGTGGGTATTTGCAGCAAGGTAGTATTTCACCAATTCTCTGCAATGTGATAAACCGGTGGTTTGAACACATACTACCATCATTGAATAAAGAGATGGATCGCTTCAGATGCTCACAATGCGGTAAGGAATTCTATATCAAGACAGGCTGCTCATGCTGTGCACCTCAACCTGCTGCCAAACATACCTGCCCTGAATGTGGAGGGGTGCTCCACTGCATGTCAGCGCCGTATTTCGTATCCCATGACCGGTGGGAGATCGATTAGGAAGATTTCCCTTTACCAAGACCCCCCCTGCTGACAGCGCTCGCAGGTTGCGGGGCACTTCTGTTATTCTAAATGTTTGCGTTTATTTCAAGGTTCTGCCAGGATGAATTGTTCTTTCTTACTGTCAGTATATCCAGGTAGTGTCAGATCCCGATAATCGGAATGGGTGCATTGAATAGAATTTTTTTAGCAAAAACTATTTACATAATGTATTGTAAACTTAACAATATATATGGTTCTGGAAACATCCAGGTCATGGGATTTGAAGCGACGGGTTGATCCTGAAGAGACAGGTTCACCGGCACTTTATGCCCATCCGGGAAGCTGCCTGAACATATACCAAATAAGGAGGTAAATTCCACGATGAGAAAAATTACCGTATTGCTCTGTGCATTTACACTGGTATGTGCCTTCACCGCATGCGTGGAGGGGGATACCACCACGGAGAATCAGGATATCACCTATATCGCCCTGGAGGGTGACTCGATCACCGTTGATGGCAGCGGTGCTGTTGTTGACGGGAGTACAATTACCATCACTTCGGCCGGAACCTACAGTGTATCAGGGTCTCTTGATGATGGGCAGATTCTTGTGGATACGACCGACGCAGACAATGTCAACATGATCTTAAATGGCGTGAACATTGCCTGTTCCACGACTGCACCGATCAATGTGCTGAATGCAGAAAAAGTGGTGATCACCCTCGCCGAAGGGACGAGGAATTCCGTAACAGACGGCACTTCCTATACCAATCTGGATGAGGATTCAGAACCCGATGCTGCAATCTTCAGCAGGGATGATCTTACAATAAAAGGATCCGGAACGCTCACGATCGATGCCAATTATAACGATGGCATCACCAGCAAGGATGACCTGAAAATTACCGGGGGAAGCATCACGGTCCAGGCGGTCAATGATGGTATCAGGGGCAGGGATTCGGTTGAGATCAAGGGTGGATCTGTGACGATCAACGCGGCCGGAGACGGAATCCAGTCAAATAACGACGAGGATGCTGAGAAGGGATATATCTCAATCGAGGATGGCACGCTCACACTCGTCGCCGGGGCTGATGGCATCCAGGCGGAGAAAAGCCTCACAATCAGCGGCGGTGATATCAAGGTGACTTCAGGAACCGGGAGCGAATCCGACAGTGGAAAAGGCCTGAAGGCAGGAGTTGCTGTCACGATTACCGGAGGAGTGCTCAACATCAACTCAGCTGATGATGCAATCCATTCGAATGACAGCATCGTCATTGATGGAGGGGATCTCACCCTTGCTTCCAGCGACGATGCTGTTCATGCAGATTCCAGCCTGGAGATCAATGGTGGGGACACTACCATTACACGGAGCTACGAGGGGCTTGACAGCGCAGCAATCACCCTGAACGGCGGGAATGTTCACCTTGTTGCAAGCGACGATGGTATAAACGCCGTTACGAAAGGATCCAGTTCCGAGATGATGGGCCGGCCAGGCCAGAACAACGGTGCAGCAACTGGTTCCAATACCCTCAATATCAACGGCGGGCACCTTGTTGTTGATGCAGGTGGCGATGGGCTCGATATCAGCGGGCCGATCACCATGACCGCAGGAACCGTGATAGTGAACGGTCCCACGAACAACGGCAACGGGCCGGTCGATTACCTGGGAAGTTTCACGATCTCCGGAGGGAATTTCCTGGCAGTAGGAAGCGCCGGCATGGCAATGGGACCCAGCACATCATCAACTCAGAACTCGGTGATGTTCACGTATGCCGGGACCCAGGCAGCGGGCACCCTTATCCATATTGAATCCGTGGAAGGCGACGATATCCTGACTTTTGCACCGGTAAAGGCATATCAGTCCGTCGTCTTCAGTTCACCCGAACTTCCGAGCGGTTCGGAGTACGCCGTATATTCCGGAGGCAGCTCGAGCGGAACATCAGCCGACGGCATATACTCGGGTGGAACATATACTCCAGGGACTGAAGTAACCAGGTTCACTGTCTCGGGAACGGTCACAACAGTCGGATCACAGAACGGGCAGATGCCTGGCATCATGCCCGGCACTATGCCTGGCAATATGACGCCAAATACACCTGCGCCTGGCAACACAGTAAACAACAGGACTTCAAGGATGCCAGGAAATCCTGCAAACAGTATGAACGGTTATGTGCCGGGGAATGTTCCAGGTGGCATGAACAGCAATACACCTGGCACTATGGTGAACAACAGGACTTCAGGAATGCCGGGGAATCCTGCAAATAGTATGAACGGTTACATGCCTGGTTCATTCTCATCGGGGATGACAGGAAACATACCTGGCAGCGCACCTTCCATCACGACCAGGAATCCAACTGTCACCCAGGGTTATTCCTCAGTATATGGAATTGCCGCTGCCCAGACTGGTGCATTCTCACATGGCGTGATCGGTTCCAGGCGGAGTACCGGGCGCTGGTAAGAGAGAAGATTGAGAGTAGAACATCAGGCAGTGGAGGGGGGAGAAGAAGGAGATCCTCCGGTGAGGGTGAATAAGAAGGTGCAACCCTTGTCAGGGGAAGATTCCGCCCGGATTCCTCCTCCATGGCGCTCGAGGATCTGCTCCACGATTGAGAGGCCGACTCCTGTTCCTTCATAGCGGGGATCGCTGTGAAGGCGCTCGAAAACCCGGAAAAGGCGGTCTGCATATGCCATGTCAAATCCAACACCATTGTCGCGAATATAGTACACAACCGCCCCGTCATTCCGGGATGAGCCAATCTCCACTTGAGCGATGTCGCGTGAGCGTGTGAACTTGAGGGCGTTCGAGATCAGGTTCTGAAAGACCTGCCGCACAAGCACGGGATCTGCCGTGCATGCCGGAAGCGATCCAATCCTGGTCTCGATCTGTCTTCCGCACTCATGTCCGAGCATATCCTCAAGCACTTCGCGGGCAAGCTGTTCCATGTCGACAGTCTCCCTGCTGAGTACCTTGCGGCTTGCGCGGGAGAGTGCGAGGAGGGAGTCGATAAGCTGGATCATCTTCACTGAGTTTTCCCGGATCTTTTCGATCATCTGCCGCGATTCAGGGGGAACGGCCTGCCCGTACATCTTCAGGAACAGGGCCGAATACCCATCTATAGCCCGCAGGGGTCCTTTGAGGTCATGAGAGACGGAATACGTGAAGGTTGAAAGGTCCCTGTTCGCAGCCTGGAGATCCCGGGTCCTCTCAGCGACCTTCTCCTCTAGTTCTGAATAAAAACGTTCAAGTTCCTCCTCTGCATGTTTCCGTTCAGTGATGTCCCTTCCGACAGACTGGTATTCGATCAGATCCCCCTGCTCCGTAAAGATAGCCCGCGTGTTCCATTGCTGCCACCTGACCTTACCATCAGGCATTCTTGTCCTGAGTTCCACCATGCCAGCGGGAGAGGCTGGTGAAAGAGAAGAGAGGTGCCGGGCCAGCATTTCCCTGTCCACACCTGGGATATCGGGGACAAATCGTCTGTCTGCCGTGATCTCCCGGGATACATTGAAATACCGGTTGAAAGCATCGTTTGCAAAGATGGGCGTCCCATCAGGGGAAAACCGGTATATGAGGTCATTCTGGCTCTCGACAACCGCCTTATAGCGCTCCTCGCTCTTCCAGAGCGCGTTTCGTGTCCGGAGGCGCAGGAGTGCTACGGATGCCTGGTTTGTAAAGGCTTCGATAAGTCCGGTATTGACAAGGTCATACCCTTCTTTTAAAAGAATGATAACCTGCCCGAATATCTCCCCCTGACTTGAGAATCCCAGGAGGTATATTTTTTTGATAGTGAGTGTCTCTTCGAAACGCCTGCAGGCATCAAGTGGGAACTTCCCCATGAATAAGTAATAGAGCGGCGGGGCCTCCTGGATTCCCTTCTTCTGGAGGAGCACGGATGCAGAGGGATCTGTTGCAAATGAGACCAAAAACCCAATGGGATTGACCCCAAATTCCCGGATGAACAGGTTTTGAACATCCTCATCGCACGCGACGGCCTTCATCATGATAGTCTGGTTCTTCATATCGGTCTCGCAGACTGTCACCACCGAAGATGGTTCCAGTTCATTCACTTTTGATGCAATGAACTGGTAGAGTTCCTGTTCATCAACGATGTCCAGGAATGCCATCGCGGTCCGTGAAAGGAACTCCATATCCCTTAGATGCCGTTTTTCCTTCTCTGCTGCCTCCCGCTCCCGTGATATATCGCGTCCTATCCCCTGGATCATGGTGCAGGAACTGCCGGGATCGAATGCAGCTGTAAAAGTCCATTCCGTCCAGATACCATTACCTACTGATTTCTCCTTTGGACGAATGCGCAGGGTACAGAGGGATGAGGGATTTTCCTTGTTCAGTCCGCTGACGGCATTTCGAAGGATATCCCGGTTATCTTCGACGATGCAGGCAGAAAAGCTGCTACCGGCCAGGTTTTCCGTGGATATCCCAATTGTCTCAGAAAACGCCCTGTTGCAGAACGTTATCATCAGATCAGGATTTATCCGGCAGATATAACCTGAATGAGATTCGAGGATGCTCCGGCACCGGATTTCCCGAGCTTTCAGGGCCTCGGTCTTCTCTTTTCTGCCCGCCTCTTCCCGGATCTTCCCATAGATCTCGTGAAGGAGCGCGGTTTCATCGCCACCCTTCCGGAAGTATGCAGAAATCCCGTATCGGGACGCTTCGACCGCAACATCCTCACTGCCCTGGCCGGTCACAAGGATGAACGGGATCTCGCCGTACCTGGCGCGGACATGCCGGAGAAACGATATACCGTCTTTTTCCGGTAATGCATACTCGGAAATGATCGCATCGTATATCTCCTTTCCCAGGAGGTCTTCGGCTTCCACTTCTGTTTCCGCCGGGTGGACAGCGATCCCAGGCCACGCTGATGCATGCGAGAGGAGCGAGGAGAGAAAAGTTCTGTCCGCATCCACCGCGAGGACCGTGAACATGGAGAGTGGTTTCTCTGTTGGAATATAAAACACTTGAAATACACCGGCTTGAAACTACTCCATGGAAAGGCCACTGTATGTGCCCAGCACACAAAGGGCGACCGATCAACTGGCACATACGTCGGAGCAATTTTGTCATTCCACGCACTAACAGTTAGGTATGGCTTCCTGCATCCACCGGATAGAAGTGCGGTACAGGTCTGATCCCAGGTTGTCGACCCGGACCGGGAGGATACGATCGCTTGGATTCCCGGTTCAAGCGCTGCATCTCGTGGATGTCTATACCATCGCCACCCATTCGCGGGATTTTTCCCATGAGGTTCTCTCAAAGATAGCGGCGCAACTGATCAATCCGGTGGTCCAGGAATATACGATCGATCGCCCGACGGATTTCACCCCGTTTGATACTGCAATTGAGGTCGGGTTCCTCCCGGGAGTCACGGACAATACGGGGATGACGGCAAAGCAGACTATCGAGGATTATCTCAAGATCCGTTTTCTCGAAGGAGAAGCGGTCTTCTCATCAAGGCTTTTTTTCATATCCGGGGACCTCGATCCCGGCATGCTCGAAAAATTCGTGCAGTCGCTCGCAAACCCCCTCATTCACAGGGTTCATGTCAAGAGCCGCCAGGAATATGGGAAATCCGGGATGGACCACGTCACACCATTCGTCTCGCTCCACGAACTGCCTACTGCAGAGATAGTGAACCTGGATCTCACGGACGCTGATCTCGCCCGCCTCGGGAAAGAGGGGATCATGGACCCCGTATCAGGACTCCGCCGGGGGCCTCTTGCACTCGACCTGGCCCAGCTGCATACCATACGGGAGTATTTCAGATCGAAGGGGAGGAGCCCGACGGATGTGGAAATCGAGTCGCTTGCCCAGACCTGGAGCGAGCATTGCAAGCATACCATCTTTGCGTCTGCGATGGACCACGATGTTCCGGAAGGGCTCTACAAGACCTGCATCAAGGCTGCTACCAACCGGATCAGGGAAGAGCGGGGTGAACACGACATCTGCGTCTCAGTGTTCTCGGATAATTCCGGGGCGATCGCGTTTGACGAGCGCCATCTTGTGACCCACAAGGTCGAGACGCATAATTCCCCGTCCGCGCTCGATCCCTTCGGCGGGGCGCTTACGGGTATCGTCGGGGTGAACCGGGATACAATCGGCTTTGGCCTCGGCGCAAAGCCATGCATTAACGTGTATGGATACTGCGTTGGCGATCCCGATACCGAACCTCTCCTTTTCCGGGGAAAGAACCGTCAAAATCCAATACTCTCCCCAAGGCGAATCCTGGAAGGGGTTGTCCAGGGAGTCGGGGTCGGTGGAAACTGCTCCGGTATCCCGACACCCCAGGGCTGGTGCTATTTCCATGAGCGGTACATGGGAAAACCTCTTGTGTTTGCAGGGACCGTGGGGGTATTACCGCGTACAAGCGGGGGGAGAATGTTGCACGAGAAACGTGCCCTCCCAGGCGACCACATCGTCATGGTGGGTGGAAGGGTCGGAAAGGATGGCATCCATGGCGCCACGTTCTCTTCGGAAGCCCTCGACCCGGCAAGCCCTGTGACCGCGGTGCAGATTGGTGACCCGATCACCCAGAAGAAGTTCTCAGATGTCATCGTCAAGGAGGCCCGCGACCTCTGCCTGTACCACAGCATCACGGACAACGGGGCAGGAGGACTCTCGTGTTCCGTAGCGGAGATGGCAAAGGAATGCAACGGGTGCCATGTTTTCCTCGACAAGGTGCCCCTCAAATACCCCGGGATGGCACCGTGGGAGATCTGGATCTCAGAGTCGCAGGAGAGAATGACCCTTGCGGTCCCGGAGGAGAGCCTCGATGCATTGATGGATCTCATGCAGAGGAGAGACGTGGAGGCGACAGTCATCGGGAGATTCACGGATACGGGGAGGTGTGTCGTTGAATGCCACGGTCACATCGTCATGGACATAGAACTCGATTTCCTGCATGATGGTCTTCCCAAAAAGCACCTGGTAACAACCCCGATCATCCCAAATTTTCCCGAACCGGACACTGCGTGCCCCGAACGGCTGAATGACCTGCTCCTGTCGATGCTTGGTAGGAAGAACATTTGTTCGAAGGAGTTTATCGCAACCCAGTATGATCATACGGTCCAGGGCGGTCATGTGCTTGGACCGATACAGGGAATTGGGAGGGTCCAGGCTTCTGCGACACTGACAAAGGTTGTCCCTGGTTCAGCAAAGGGCGTGGGGCTCTCCCAAGCAATCTTTCCATCCTACTCAGAACTGGATCCATATCGCATGGCGATCGCCGGGATCGATGCCGCCATCCGCGGATTGATCGCAATTGGTATCCCGCTGGACGCGATTGCCCTTCTCGACAACTTCTGCTGGTGTTCTTCGGACGAACCTTCGAGGCTCTGGCAGCTGAAGAGGGCCGCATTCGGGTGCTATGACGGAGCCACTGCATTCGGGACGCCGTTCATTTCGGGAAAGGACAGCATGTTCAACGATTTTTCGGGATTCGACGAGAATAACAATCCGGTAAAGATTTCAGTCCCTCCAACCCTCCTCATCTCGTCGATCGGGATCCACCCTGATGTAGAAAAGGCAGTCTCGATGGATGCGAAGATGGAGGGTGACCATGTCTATGTCGTGGGCCGGGCAACTCCAGGGCTCGGAGGATCGGAATATTTCATGCATCTCGGCAGCATCGGGAACACTGTCCCGGCACTCGATATACACCACGCGAAGGAGATCTATCAGCGGATGACAGGAGCCATCATGAACGAACTGGTGGCGTCCGCATTCCCCGTTGCCCACGGTGGGCTTCTCATCGCCCTCGCAAAGGTCTCGATCGCAGGCAACCTCGGGATGGAGGTCTCACTGCCGGAAGGGATTCGTCCGGATTACTACCTCTTCTCCGAATCACCCGGGAGGTTCATCGTCACAGTCTCGCATGAGAACAGGGATGCTTTCGAACGGATGCTCGGAAAGGATGCCCATCACTTTGGCCGTGTGGGAGGATCCATGCTGAAGGTCATTGCAGGAAGGACTCTGGTTGACCTGCCCGTTGATCAGATGGAGGCTGCGTATAAGGCTCCATTCAGGAGGTACTGACCATGAATCCCCGGATTCCGGAACGGATGGGCGACACAGGCACCGGCAACGATGGAGCAACAGGGTTGATCCGGGAGAAGGCCCTCATCATGAGCGGGTACGGGATCAACTCCGAGATGGAGACAGGAGTTGCCCTGCTCAGGGCAGGGATGGAATCCGATATTGTTCATATCAATGATCTCATTGCCGGGAAGCAGCAGCTCTCGGAATACCGGCTGCTCGTATTTCCTGGCGGTTTCTCCTATGGTGACGATACCGGTGCCGGCAATGCGTTCGCAAACCGGGTCAGAAACAACATATGGGACGATCTTCTGGAGTTCATGGAAGGTGATAACCTCGTGCTCGGGATCTGCAACGGGTTCCAGATCTTGGCCAACCTGGGCCTCATCCCTGCATTTGATAAGACCTATACCCGTGATATTGCCCTCATGCCGAACACGAAAGGCGTCCTTGAATGCCGCTTCGTGACGCTCAAACCTGCGAACGAAACCCTCTGGACGAAGGGGATTTCATACCTCTATTGCCCCGTGTCCCATGGCGAGGGTAATTTTTCCTGTTCGGAGACGATGCTCCGGCACCTTGAGGAGAACCACATGATCGCATTCACCTACTGCAGGGATGACATGAGCCCGGCGGGTGGAGAATACCCCCATAATCCCAACGGATCGGTTGCAGACATCGCCGCGATCACGTCTCTGGACGGAAAGGTACTCGGGATGATGCCGCACCCTGAAAGGGCGATGGAATTCGTGAACCTGTATGACTGGCCGAAGCGGAAGGAAGAACTGAAACGGGCAGGGAAACCGCTTCCCAGCGGGTCAGTGAACATGCAGCTGTTCCGGAATATTGTCCGGTATTTCGGTGAATAACCGTAAGACCACATCATGGTGTATGTCTCACACTCTCTCAAGACGGCGCGGCTTGAACTCATCCCTGCGACACTGCCGATGCTCGAGGCCGACCGTGATGACAGGGGCGTGCTCGGCCTCCTGCTCGATGCCGGGATCCCGGGATCATGGCCCCCTGAACTTGTTGATGACGGGACACTAGCGGATTTTATCCGGATGAAAAAGGACGCCTCTGATCCGCATTTCTGCTCCTGGTACTGGATCCTTGAAGATCACGTTGGCATGACAAGGACGCTCATCGGAAGCAGCGGGACCGCGTCATGCCCCGGGATACCCGATGCGGTGATGATCGGGTACTCTGTTCTTGGTGACTTCAGGAACAGGGGGTATGCAACCGAGGCGATACGACGCCTCGTGCCAGTCATTCTTTCCTGGCCAGGCATCAGGCGTATCATTGCCACCACCTATCCTGACCTGAAGGCCTCCATAAGGGTCCTCGAGAAGTCCGGTTTTGTCCCTGCAGGAGAGAGGGAGACCGGGCAGGGAATGGAAGAGGGGACCATCATGTATGTCCTGGAGGCACATGATTCCGGGGTTCCCGGAAGAACATGATCAGGCGGGAGAGTGCCGCCTGAAATCATCACCTCTTCTTTCTTACAGCATCCCAATCGCGGGTTCATCTTCAGCACCGGAAACATGGTCCGAGTGGATCTCCTCGCGGGCAATGAACGCGAGGATCACGATGAGTATCCCGATGAGGAAGGAGATAAAGAACGCGAGATCAAAACCTGCTGAGAGGACCTGTAATTTAAGATCTGCCGGTGCGGTCTCTGCCACACCCCGGCGTCCCGCGATCGCCTGGACGCCTTCAAGGAATACCAGGTTGAAGAGCGCGATCCCTATCGTCATCGGGGCAAACCGTTCAAGACTCGTCAGGCTGGAGACCATGCCCTGGTAACCCTTTGCGACAGAGTTCAAGATCATGTTGGATATCGGTGTGATCAGGAGCCCCATCCCGAATCCGATCGCTGACAGGCAGGTCAGGATATACCCGATCGTCGTGTCAACATGCAGGTGCCACATCATATAATATCCGACAAGGAGGATGATTGCCGCAGAGATGCAGAGGATTCGTGCACCAACCCTGTTGAACAGGAGCCCGGCAAGGATGCCGCTCACCATCATGGCTATGGAGAGGGAGGTAAGCACAAGGCCCGCTGTCGAAGTCGGGTATCCCAGGACGTACTCGAGGAAGAACGGGAGAAGGTAACTGATCCCCGAGAAACTCAAGAAGACCAGCGCAAGGGCGAGGTTGGTCAGGAGGAAATTTCGTTTCTTAAACAGCCTGAGCTCTAGGATCGGACTGCTTGAGTGCAGTTCGTTCCAGAGGAACATCCCCATGGCGACGAAGGATATGGCGAGCATCCCAAGGATTACTGGCGATGTCCAGCCGTAGGTATTCCCCTCCGTGACCGCAAAGAGAAGCGTCGCAAGGCCCACAAAGACAAGGGCAGCACCCGACCGGTCAAACCCTGAAAGACCACCTTTAGCCTGGGAGGCCGGGATTACCCTTGCGCCAAGTAATACGGCGAAGATCCCTATGGGGACGTTGATGAAGAAGATCCAGTGCCAGGATATATACTGGGTCAGCAGGCCGCCGACAGTCGGACCTATCGCGGTGCCGAGCGCTGCAAGGGTCATGATGACCCCCATGGCTTTACCCTTCATATCCATCGGGATGAATGCCGTCACCATCGCCGGGGCGATAGCAGTGATCATGGCTCCACCGATCCCCTGGAAGACCCGGGATACCACGAGCAGGGGGAATGAGTTGAACATATCCGGGAGGACCCCGCATGCAAGGGATCCGATAGTGAAGATGATGAATCCTGAAAGGAAGACCCTCTTGAACCCGATAATGTCTGAAACCTTCCCGAAGATCAGGACACACCCGGCCATGACGAGCAGATAGGCGGTTGCCACCCAGCTTACGGTGCTTGACGAGATGGAAAACGCTTCAGATATGGTGGGAAGTGCGATATTCACGATGGTGCCGTCAAGCGATGACATGAATATGGCGAGCGAGATTGAGAGGATTATCAGGAAAAATGGGGCATGCGGAGTTTTTCCGGGAGTGTTGCTCATTTCACTATAATTCCCATGGTTGGAAGATTATTGTTTGCGATCGCTATAAAAAAATCAGAGCAGGCCTGCCGTGTTGAGGCCCGCGATGATATTGATGGCCATGATAAGAACAAGCAGGCGCCCGAGCCATAGATGGATGGACCTGACCAATTTTTTCCGTTCAACGGGGACATTGCGGCGGATGAATGCAAGACCCAGGACGAGGAAGAGGATCACGAGCATGAGGAGACCCAGCCAGGCATGGGGAACCCGGATATTGGGCCCTCCGGAGAGTGAGACCATGGTATATGCTATTCCCATTGCAAGAATCGTCAAAACACCCCCAAAGGCGGAGGTCAGCGTGTGGAGGCGATACCACGCTTTGATCCGTCTCCCTGCAAGTGGCAGGAGTGCGGAGAGCAGGAACAAGAGAAAGGCCACAGACATCATGACCGCATGGATTGGCAGGAGCGATGTGTATGACCAGGGGGAAGAATTGGCAGATATTGGACCGATCGTACCGTTCGTCCCTGGAACCTTGTATTGGCTGGTGATTGAACCGCCAATGTTGCAGCGAGCCGTCACGATGACAGTATCCCCGGCATTAAGTTGCAGGGGGTAGCGGTATGTGAAAGTCTCGATAGATGGTTGCCCTGTATACTGGAGTGTGTCGATGATCCCGCTGTTCTTGCTGATCTCGATCTCATGAACATAGTGGGAAGAGGGATCATTTACACGGTGGGTTAAGGTGACCAGGATGCTGTTCGAGTCAGGATCATCAAGGATCTTCAGATCTGACGGAGGATGCGCCGAGACCTGGGCGCAGGCGATGAATATGGTGAACACTATCACCGCGAGATATCTTGCAGGCTTCCGATCCATGCATCAGAGTGTGACCAGTCGCATTAATGAATGCTCGTTTGAGACGGCTATCCACCCGTTCCAGCACCCTTTTTATACATGGGTGTACAATTTTATACATCAAAGTACACAGGTGCAGAACAAAGGAATGAAATATTCTGTGACTGGATACCGGATTCCGGAAAAGATACGGAAATCATCGATATTTTTCCCGGTGCTGGCCCCCTGGCGTTCTCATCCCCGGGTAACTGCATCCTCCCTGATCTGCCTTTCGAATAACAAGTCCATAGTATCTGATGTGACTCGAACATGAAATCAAAAGACATTGCCATTGTTGGCATATTGCTGGCCATCGGCGCAATACTGCGCTATTTCCTGGCCATGCTGCATACCCCGCTGACTCCGAATATGATTATTGCCTTCTACTGCCTGGCAATAATACTGGTAAGGCCGAAACTTCTGGAAGCGCTTGGAATCGGTATCGTTGCAGGAATTCTCTCGATGCTCATCTCAAGTTCCATGTTCCCTCCCGGCAACCTCATCAGCGAACCACTCGGTGCCCTTGCATGCTTCGGGCTGTATGCCATTCTTAAGGAGAAGATCGCAGGCGCCGCGGTGACCACGTTTGTCACCACCCTCGTGAGCGGTTTTTCATGGGTTGCGGTATCGCTTGTAGCCGTTTCATTCGGGTTCGCAACGCTTAAAACGACGATGATGGGCTACATGACGGTATTCGTGCCTATCGTCATAATCACCGCGATCTTCAATGCAATTATTGTACAGATCCTCTTCTTCCCGGCCAACCGTGTGTTGAACAGGGGATGAGAGATGATCACGCTTGAGGATGTCAGCTACACCTACCCGCGTGGGGAAAGGCAGGCAATCGCCGGGGTATCCGTGAAAATCGAGCCCGGGGAGTGCCTGTTTATCACCGGCCCCTCTGGGGCGGGAAAGACCACCCTGTGCATGGCGGCAGCCGGCATCCTTGAGCATGAGTACGGTGGAGAGAAGAGCGGGAGGATCGCCATTAATGGCCGGGATGTAAAAGAGTATTCAAGTCTCTCTGAGATCGCCGGCCACGTGGGGATGGTTTTTGATGACCCCGAAGCCCAGCTGCTGTTTACCTCAGTGGAAGAGGAGATCCTTTCAGCGCTTGAAAGGAGAGGACTCCGGCCCCAGGAGATCGAGGAACGACTCGCCTCGATCATGGAAGTCACCCATCTCACTTTGCTCCGTGAGAGGCCCCCCCATGCGCTCTCCGGGGGACAGAAACAGAGGCTGGTGCTCGCCACAACTCTCGCCCTTGGCACCGATATCGTGATCCTCGATGAACCCACCGCAGAACTTGACGAACACGGAACCGAGAGCATCATCTCTGTACTTCAGGAACTCAAGGCCAGTGGTAAGACAATAATTGTCACCGAGCACAAATTCGCACGATTCCGCAATCTTGTCGACCAGATGGCTGTGATGGAGGGAGGCAAAATCCGGGCCCTTGGAAGACCCGGAAACCTCATTTCTGATGAGTTTGTCAGGGGCGTCATATTTCCCGATTTCTCGGGAATCCGGGATGGCAAGGACACATCACACTCAGGCGATCGCGGCCCACTGGTGTCCGTGAAGAACCTCGAGCATGCGTATGGCGAAGTTGAGGCCCTGAAAGGTGTGAGCCTGGATATCTTCCCGGGCGAATTCGTTGCCATCGTGGGGGAGAACGGATCCGGGAAGACAACCCTGATAAAGCACCTGATCGGGCTCCTGCGTCCCACGAAGGGCACCGTTATGGTTGACGGAAAAGACGCGGGAAAGGCTCCTGTGTCGGATCTCGCACATTCCGTGGGGCTTGTGTTCCAGAATCCTGACCACATGTTCTTTGCCGACACCGTGGCAGAGGAGGTCATGTTCGGCATCAGGAACCTTGGCATTCAGGACCCTGAACAGGTCCTTGAGACGGTACTTGACTCCACCGGCCTTTCCCATGCGAAGGACCTCTATCCCCGTTGGCTCTCGCGGGGAGAACGCCAGAGACTTGCCATTGCGTGCGTCCTTGCAATGCGCCCCAGGCTGATCATCCTTGATGAACCCACCACAGGGCTTGACGGCAGGGAGGCAAGGGAGGTGATGGAGATCCTAAGAGACCTCCGGCAGGAGGGGAGGACAATTGTGATGGTCACCCACAGCCGCCAGATCGCCGAGGAGTGCACTGACCGGATCATCACCATCGATGCGGGAAAGATCCAGTCAGACATCCGCAGGGAGGGATGAGAGATGAGGGAGATTCTCCAGTATATCCACAAGGATGCATTCTTTCACCGGTTGCACCCCGGCACCAAGATCTTTCTTGTCCTGGCAATCGGCATCGTCACGCTCCTCACGCTGGATATCCCCGTGCTCTGCCTGATCCTTCTCGCCGTCCTCTGCATGGCCCTTATCGGCCGGGTTCTCCGGGAAGTACTCCAGCAGATGGCGCTGATACTCGCGATGAGCGTGATCTTCATCCTGATCACGCTGATCACCATGCCCAACGGGCAGGTCCTCGGGTATCTGATTCCAGGGGGGTACCTGCCAGTCACCACAGGGGCGCTGTATGCAGGGGTTCTCCTCACGCTCAGGTTTGCCATCCTCATCATCTCATTCCAGATCTTCGTGATCACCACGCAGCCACGCGATCTGGTGAACACCCTCGAGAAGATCGGGATCCCCATTGATTACAACCTGATGTTCCTCATTGCTCTCAGGTTCATCCCGACCCTTCAGATCGAGGCGACCAAGATACACGAGGCACAGCTCGCCCGCGGATATGCCCCGGGATCCGGATTCGTCGGACGCATCAAGAGCGTGGCGCCCGTCATGGTTCCCCTCGTCTCAAATGCCCTCGCACGCACGACGGTACTTGGCCTGACCATCGACATGCGGGGATACCGGACCAGGAAGCGGACACCTTTCAGGGAAGAGCATATGAACCTTCCTGACAAGGTGGTTTGTGTCGTCGTCGGTCTGTTCCTTATCGCTTTCCTCGGTACGATTGTCCTCACTCTTTTCTGAATATGTGTCATCGTTTGTCACAACTTTTTTCTACAGGCAGCGAACATCTCTCACCCAATGCCTACATGCTCAGATTGCTTCCTATACCAGCCAGGAAAAGGGAATAAAGAGGGGGAGTGCCGTATTCACGGTCCGACTCCCCCGGACAGGGACTCTGAAAGGTGCCCTTCACGCACATTCAGGCCGCGAACCTGATCAATCACCGGAAATGACGCATACATTTAAATGGGGTAATTGATACCTCATGTATATGAACAAGATGGCATTCAGCATACTGATAGTACTGATTGTGGTTGCCTTCGTTACAGCTCCTGCTGCAGCTGGATTCTACTATCCTTACAGCCAGCAAGCAACACGAATTCCACAGTTCGACTACGCACGCAGCAACGCCTACAGTCCTGGTGTAAAGGACATGCCCACAAAGATCTCCTATCTCCCTGCGATTCAGGCATTCAACCTGATACCTATCTCACCGTCAGGCTTTAACGGCGCCGGGACCGGGATCACGATCTCCACCGGCAAATGGAGCTCACTCTTCGGAACCTGATGATCCTTCAAGGAGATCCTGGTAGTGAATTCCAGGAGTTCCATTTATTTTCTTGTCCCTCTTTCCAATAAATAAAGACGCTTCCCCTGATCTATAGCGGATAATTTTTATGTGCTGTGAGTGACACTTCTTGATCATGAATAAGAGGACTCTCTGTATCCTGGCAGCCCTCATGGCACTGATCCTTATCGTCGCACCAGCTGCTGCCGGGATCTATTCCACCCGGATGCCCAACATCCGGAATCCCGCAATGAACTTATATTCACAGGCAACGATTGGCTTAAGTCCCAATAATGCACTTCTTTCTGCGGTCCAGGCAAAAGACTATCAACCGAGAACCATCACCGCGTTCGGCATGGGATCAGAAGTGACCACGTCACTTGGAGACCTGTGGACAACTCGTCTAATCCCCCCGGTCAATTTCGGATGCGGGTGCGGGTGCAGCAGCTGATCGAACAGATCTATATTTTCCAGCTTTAAAGGACCGCTCTGCACCTGATCACAACGAGCGTCTCCCCTTCCACGTGCTTTTCTGCCACTGCCTCACATTGAAAGCCCTGTTGTGCGAAGATCCCATTGACCCTGTCCAGTCCGGTCAGGGACGAGAGTAGGAGAAGGATCCGGCCGCCCGGAGCAAGAACCTTCCCTGCCTGTGCAGCAAAGCGTGCAATCACCCTGCATCCGTCCTCACCGCCATCAAGGGCATGCTCCAGCCAGTCGTCGATCCTCTCGTCAGTGTCCGTTGGAAGGTAGGGTGGATTGAAGAGTATCAGGTCAAACGGGCCCCGTAAGCCGCAGCACAGGTCGCAGCGGACCGCATCAATACCCTTCCCGCAGGTCTCCCGGACAGCATGGGGATTGATATCCGTTCCCAGCACCAGGGCAATCTCCGCAAGCCTGGCAGCAATAAAACCACTCCCGCATCCCACTTCCAGCACGCGATCACAGGGATTTATTTCCTTAAGAGAAGCTTCAAGGAGTAGATACGTGTCCTCCATCGGAGGATACACCTGGGGATGGATCACGGACATCCCAGGTTCGCAATGGTCGCAAAGTCCTCGAGATAGAGTGCCTCGGGCCTCAAGGACAGGATCTCTTCCGGCAGTCCATCCATAATCTGCTGAAGGGTGTCGCGATCGATCATCCCGGCGGCACTTTTAAGGCCGTTTCGAACTGTTTTTCTCCGGTGAGAGAAGAGGGCTCTGACAATGTCTGCATAGAGATCCGGATCATTGATGGGAAAGAGGGGATCGCGAGGGATGAGGTGGACCACGGTTGATCTGACCTGGGGAGCCGGAGAGAATGCCTGGGGGGGCAGATCAAAGAGACTCCGTGCAGCGCAGAATGTCTGGACCATGATCGAGAGACGCCCGCATTCCGGTGTGCCGGGATAGGCGAGCATCCTCTGGGCAAACTCCTTCTGGTACATCAGGACCGCTTCCTCAAAGCCCGTATCAAGGAGACGAAACGTGATCTTCGAGGAGGCTGAATAGGGAAGATTTGAGACCACCACATCAAAAGGAGGAAGTGGGCATCTGACTGCATCTCCGTGCACCAGGGTGAACCGACCGGAGCGTATCTCCTCTGCAAATTCAAACGCAAGGGAATCGACAAGATCCTGATCGATCTCGACCGCGGACACGAGCGCTCCACGGTCAAGGAGTGCTCCGGTCAACACTCCTTTGCCCGGACCAATCTCGAGGACCATTCGTCCGGCAACCGGGATCGCACCAGCGATCCTCTCAACAGCCTTCTTGTCTATCAGGAAGTGCTGATCGTTCCGTGCGCTCATCTGGAAGTGAAGAGATGGTACTTCACAGACGGGTCCTGAATCTCCTCCATCACCCGGGCAATAATCATCTTCTCCGGGTGGGGAAGTGACTTGATCCGCTGGTTGATGTCCGCGAAACTCTCGAAAGGTTTCTTGTTCCGCTCTTCCAGGATCTCCCACATAAGCTTCTTGCCGATGCCGGGGAGGAGGTGCAGCATGTGGAGTTTCGGACTTATTGATATGGATTTATTGAAGAATTGCACGAATTCCGGCTCCTTCTCCTTCACGATACGCTCGACTGCAAAGGGAAGCTCGAGACGGGCTGTCTGGGTGAGATCCTCGTAGCTGATACGGCGCTTCACCCGCTCTATCTTCTCACGCTCCCCGTCACCGATATAGACGTTCTCGTGGATCTGTATCTCGAGGGTTTTCGGAACCATCTCGAGGAGCTTGAACTGTGTGAGCCCTATACCCTGGACGAGAGGTTCACGCTTGAATACAGGTCTCGGATCGTCAGGATGCCCCTTCTGGAGGACATCCAGCACTATCGCGTTGACCTCCTTCTTTTCCGTCTTCATACAATCCCTCAGAGATGTGTTTTGACTACCTCGATGATGGTATCGAGTTCATCAGCCTGGAGGGTGTACTTCTCTTTTGCGTAAATCGCCCTGAGTTCGTCCCTGGTCCTTGGCATGACATTGGCAATCCTGAAGGCGATGTCTGGCTTCATCTTCTCCATCTTAAGAAGTTCATTCACCAGGAGCCGGGACTTCTCGCTCGAAGTTTTTGAGAGCTGATTGGCATGCTCGATGCTCTTTCGGAGCTCATATGACATCTCCTTCCCGTTATCTATCCGTTCGGATTCCACACTGTGGAGTACTTCGCGTAACTCGGGAAGGGTTATCCTCTCTTCACGAATGATTCCTTTCACTTTCATGCCAATCACCAGATTATTCGCCTGTGTGGAGTCTTTACTTTTGTGCTTTTAGATGTTGCGGTCTGGCAATGACGATCTTCTCCTTCTGGCCATCCCTGATGGCAAGGAGCCATGCCCGACCTCTCTGCCCGACCACGGTCCCGGTCATCCCATGGAAGCGGCGATGGGGCATGCCTTTCTGGATGCTGGGTTCACAGACCACATGCACCTTCTGGCCGAGATCGAACTTCTGAATGATTGAGGTCACAGGGACCACACCTCGCCTGCGCAGATCTTTCTTTAACTTGTATCGTGTCTTTTTTCGTGGGCCATTATGATGCGCCATGATGCTTACTCTCCCTCTTCATATCCTTGCACCTCCACCACGTCCAGACTGCACACCCGGGCGGATCTCCCCAGGAGGCCGGAGAGACTTGGCTCGGTCCTGCCCTGGTCTCCGGATACCAGCTCCTTGATGTAGAGGCCTGCTTCGCCGGTGATCTCGAGGATCACCCGTCCGCTGTCCTTTCCCACCACGCTGATATCCAGGACCCGGCGTTCCCGGACGCGGTCTGCCCGGCGGTGTGCAACCCGTATAGGGGTGCGCTGGTTCACTTTTGCCCCTTTCAGGGACTGGATTGCGGATTGGAGCTCATCTGGCGAGTATAATCCGTCAATCTCTACCAGGATCCTGTATTTTTTATAACCCTTCGTCGATTTAATAATTTCCACTTCTTTGTGGGTGCTCCAGCGTTCAAGGGTTACCTCCACCCTCCCTGCCGCGGCCTGGTTGATCTCATGCTGGACAAGGGCAAGATCAGCCGTCCGGATACGTGGAGCAACGACCTCCATCACAAACGGCCTCCCCGTCCCGACCATTCGTGCATCGATATCCTCGCGGCCTGAACCGTGAAGGATTGCATTCCCGGCAGAAAAGAGGCGGATAATCGGCCTTCCGATAAGTTCTTCGACCGAATCCTGGTACTGTTTGCCGGTATAGTTGCACTTCTCGCAGCCCTTCCCCTGGCACGCCCTGCAAAACCAGTGGGTCTGGGGGATTCCCCGTTCGAGCTTGCGATACCTGCCGTAGATGAAGAGCGACCGTATCTGGATCTCAACACAGTCCTCCGCAAGGTTCAGGATTGCCACAATGTCGGGTTGCTTCGGGTCAGCGACCTTCCCCCATTTCCTGGCAACCGCTTTACCCACTTCCCGGTTCATTTCAGATTTCAGCGGCTCGGCATGGGAGAGTGAGAGATCGCTCCATATTATCTCCTCGCTCTCCGCGATGACGGGTGGAACCCGGGTGCCGATTATAAAACTCCCATATTCAATGCCCTCTGTCGCTTCGATTACCCGATCCGCCCATTCCCCGACCCTCGAAAAGATGTCCCCGCAGATCCAGCATGGTCCGGGAGGAGCATAAGGGATATTTTCATGAAGGCAGTGGGCAATGCGGAGCGCTTTTCCCCGTTCATCATTTGAGAGGCCATGCGAGAGTTTCCCAAAAAAACGGCCGAGGCAGTGATCGCAGATCTCACCATACGAGAGGATCTTTTCAACATCTTCGGCGATCACCATCCTGATCGCCTCCGGTCGATCTCATTATGAAGCACGGTGATTGCATGGTCCGCATGGAGGGGGAGGGGACCGACGGAAATCCGTTCCCTGGTCGAGAGGAGCTCCATATCCCCGGAAGTAAAATCAAGGTGATCTGAAAGTACATAGGCTTCCGGGAGGGTGGCGATCTTCCTGACATCGGTTCCTCCCTCATCAAGGACTGCGAAGGGGTGCTCTTCAAGGAGTTCAGCCAGTCCACCTCTTCTTACCTGGACTCCCGGCGTGGATTCCCTGAACTCCTCTCCCAAGGGGATGGCAAGAGCTTTCTTGATAAGGGATCCCGCACTCCGCTCATCGGGACTCAGGTACCGGAGATGCTCACCGGAGAAGCGGAGGGTTTTGGGAGAGTCAGGTCCGCCAAGGAGCACGAGGTAGCATTCGACGTCCCTCCGAAATTCGTGCGAGAGGAAGAAGGATGCGTTGACGCACCGGCAGAGCACATCCATCCTTCCGGCCCCTCCCGGCATATCTGAAAGGTTAAAATCCCCTGACGTGCGGGCCAGGTGCCCCACCACGGCAAGCCTGAGCATTGAACCTTACATCCCGCCGCCGAATTTCTTCAGCATCCGCTGCATGTTCATCTTCCCCTGACCACCGCGGACGCCCTTTAACGCTTTCTTCATCATCTTGTAATAACGGAGGAGCTCCCGCACTTCTTCGGGAGAGGCTCCTGCACCCATGGCAATCCTGTGGATCCGCGAACTTCCCATGAGCGATGGATCATCGAGCTCGGGGCCGGTCATCGAGTCCATGATGATCCGGTACCGCTGCATCTTGGTGCTCGTGACATCATACGCATCCTGCGGTATCTCCATGTTACCGAGGGGGAGCATGCTCATGATCTGCTTGAGTGGTCCCATCCTGTTTACTGCTTCGAGCTGCTGGTACATGTCACGGAGGGAAAATTTGCCCCTCATCATGGCATTCACATCGACTTCGCGGCCGGCCATGGTCTCTTCAGCACGCTCAACAAGCGCCTTTAAGTCACCCATGCCAAGGAGCCGCGAGATAAACCCGTCCGGTTCGAAACGCTCGAGATCATCGATGGTCTCACCGCTCCCGATGAACACGATCCCCGAAGCAGTCTCTGCCACCGCCGAGAGAGCACCGCCACCTTTTGCGGTCCCGTCCATCTTGGTGATGATAACCCCGTCGATACTGATCGCGTCATGGAACCTGCGTGCCTGTTCGGCCGCCTGCTGGCCCAGTGCTGCGTCAATGACAAGCCATCGGTGCCGTGCTGATGCAATCTTCTGGATATCGATGATCTCCTGGATCAACTCTCCCTCAAGGGCATGCCTGCCCTGCGTGTCGATGAGGATCACTTCGTTCCCGGACATCGATGGGAGCCCTTCCCTCACAATCTTCAGGGCATCCTTCTCATCCGGGTTCCCGTAGACCTGCACATTGATCCGCATGCAGAGAGTGTTCAACTGGTCAAACGCACCAGGACGGAAAGTATCGGCACATATCACTCCCACCCTCATCCCTTTTCTCTGGAAGTACCGGGCGAGTTTTGCGGTCGTGGTAGTCTTTCCGCTACCCTGGAGGCCGGCCATGAGAATTATCTGGGGTTCAAGTTTCGCTTCACCGGTTGAACCGACAAGCTTCACGAGCTCCTGATACACAATCCGCAATACATGCTCACGGACAGTCATTCCCTTGGGAGGCTGCTCGTCAAGGGAGCGTGTCTTGATGGACTGGGAAAGCGCCATCACCATCTTGACGTTGACATCGGCCTGGATCAGTGCCCTCTGGAGATCCTTGACAAGTTCTTCAACGGCAGCCCTGTCAACCACTGTCTTCCCGGCAAGCTTTTTCAGGGCATCCTTGAGTGATGTCCCGAGCCGATCCAGCATCAGGAACCAGCCCCCAATAATTCATCAATGACCCTTTCAGGCGAGAAAGGTATGATATCGTCATATCCCTGGCCTACTCCCAGGAACATCACAGGTTTTCCGATAGTATGAGCGATAGAGATAGCTGCTCCTCCCCTGGAATCCATGTCTGCCTTGGTGAGCACGACTGCATCTGCACCCACAGTCTTGTCGAACTCATGCGCCCTGACCACGGCATCATTTCCGGCGACCGCTTCATCGACGTAAACCACGAGATCAGGTTTCATCACGCGTTTGATCTTCTCAAGCTGGTTCATGAGGTTTGCACGGTTATGGAACCGGCCTGCAGTATCGGCAAGCACCGCATCGATGCGATGTGCCTGGGCGTACTGGACCGCATCAAAAAGGACTGCTGAAGGGTCTGCCCCTGCCTGGTGCTGGATCACCTTGATTCCGATCCTCTCTGCATGTACATCGATCTGCTCGAGGGCACCTGCACGGAAGGTATCTCCTGCACCGATAACCGCCGTGCAGCCGTTCTTTTTCAGGTACGACGCAACCTTCGCAACCGTGGTGGTCTTCCCGGTTCCGTTTACCCCTGTAAAGAGGATCTTCACGGGACGATCGTGACCCTGAATGTAGGCGATAAGGTCAAAACCCTGGCCAAGCACGGTGATTAAAGATTCCCTGAGGGCTGAAATGACAATTTCGTCAACAGACTCCCCAATCCTGCGCCGCTTACCGGTAAGCTCTTCCTTCACTCTCCGGAGGATCTCGTCTGCGACAGGAAGGGCAACGTCGTTCTCCAGGAGAATCATCTCGAGTTCAAAAAGAGGTTCCTCAATGTCCTTTTCCGAGATGAGGAATTCACGGTCCGTGATAAGGACCCTGACCCGGGTCAGGAGTGTCGGGTCCTTACCGGTATCCGTTGTTGATTCCAGTTGAGGGATATCGCTACCCTGCGGAGACGCAGCACCTGCAATGTTCTTCTCCAGAGCCCCCTGAACCTTCTGGAGCCTGGCACGCAGACCCTCGAACATCTCCTGCCCCCCCTGAACCTTTACTCCTGGTCTTCGCCAGGAACAGGCCGGGCCTGCTGCATCTGGTACTGGTGATACCCTGTCTCAAGCCGCCGGGCTATCTCGTTCATCTGGTATTTGAGCTGGTCAAGGGTCTCAACGACCTTCTTTGCAGAGGCTTCCATCTCCGTGAGGCGATCTTTTAAGTATTCCACGGCCTCTTCGCTCGATCGCTCGACAACGACGTCTGCTCCCACATTCAGGAGAACCCGTTCGGGCTCCACCATCCTTACCCGGAGACTAACCCCTCCGCCGAGCTGCAAAAGTACGGTATCGTCAGGTGAACTTTTGATACCCTGGATGGCATCAATCGCGGCAAGTGCTTCAACCCTCCCTTCCTCGAGAAGGGCCAGCTGCTGGGTGAAGATTTCCGCCTGTTGCCGGTATTCGTTGAGGTATATCTGAAGCGACTGGAGCTCCCTGGGGTCGATCCCTTCCACCTTACTCACCACTGAGTGAGGTTATGGACTGCACGGTGATATAACTTCTTTTCAGCCGGTGTTCGCTTCCGATAAGGTTAAAAATACGCTCTTTTGCCTGTGCTTCGTTCGGGGCTTCAACCACTTTTTTGAAGGGACGCCATTCGTCCCCCATCCTGAAATCTCCTTTCACCTCATATTTTTGTCCTGCCATGTAAATCACTCCAGAAATCCGAATACATCCTCAACCCTGCCAAGCTCGAAGCCGGTTGTCTCAAGCCCGGCAGCATATCCTCTCTCGTTGACAAGGAGCCCTGTTCCAACCAGTCCGATGCCACGGTTGATAGAACCGGTCCCTATGGGAACACCTGCTGCCTGTTCCAGCAGCTGGAGCTCCGTTCGTGTACTTCTGGGATGGACGAGCACGCCCTTGTTTGTGGCCACTCCTGCCATCCCGACAGTCTTCACCCCGCCAAGGGTGAGGGGTGTAACCTTTACCCCAAGGAACTCTCCAATCTGCGTCGCCATGTCACGGGGCATATCCGGATGAACCGCGGCGAATGTGTCATTTGCCATGATCACGTTGCCGGCTGCATTCATGGTATGTTCAAGGAGGAACACATCACGGTATTCCCGGAGTGTGTGTATCTCCTTCTCTTTTGCCATGCCGCTGACAACAAACCCTTTCCTGTTCCCGGCGAGCAGTGAGCCGACGATCTCGCTTCCCTGGATAGTCGTGGAGATCACCTCCGCGTCCAGCAGTTCACCTATTGCATCCCTGTATTCCCCGGGCGCAGACGGCGGAACGACTGCCAGTTCATCAATAACCCGTGAAAATACCCCTATGCTGGCATCCCCGGAAAAAGAGAGCGTCCTGTCCATCTCACTCCTCAGCGAGCTCCGCCTGGACCTGTCCGTCATCGAACTTCATGGCCCGTACGCGGATTCGCGATGGCGGTTTCTCTGCACCTCTGTCCCAGACCCGCTCGTTGATGGTGCGATCGAGCTTGACGTCCTGGCTCTTTAAATGTTTCGCGAGAAACTTCCTGATGTCCTTGATTGCAGTATTACTTCGTTTCCATTTGGGTGCCCTCTTGGAATCCCTGAGCGGAATAACGTAGATCTGCTCCTGCATCTTCTCTGCCATTCGTCTACACCTTCAGCGTACTTCTTCTCCAGTTACGCCTGCGGGGATGGGCGGAGACTTTACGCTTCGTCCGCATCATCACCCACGCAGGAACCCTGCGGTTCTGTTCGCATGCCTTTGCAAGTCGTATCTTGAATCCCTTTGTAGTTTTGCTCATATGGTGTTCACCCTTATTGTGAAATCGTACCGATCACCAGTGACTGTTCATGGAATGCGGGAAAATATTTTCCGGCATCTTCGCCACTGGCCCGGAACTCGTCCCTGATCTCTGCTTCGTAATCCCCGTTCTCCAGGCATGATGTCTCTCCGCAGACAATCCTGAGATGCCGGGATGCAAGGCTGTCAACTTCCCGGCGGGGAAACCCCAGCAGAGGGCGGATATAGGAGCAGTGCCTCAAGTCCTGGAATGACTGGACCTCGTCACGGGTCAGCATCGGTACCCTGTCGTCAAACCGGGTACCGTCTGCGATGACATGATAATTCCTGGAGAGCTCGAGTAAGGCACACCGGTGAACCATCTGGATAGCGTCGTTCGGGTATCCCGAGGATCGGATCATCTCCACTGCTCTTTCCAGGAGACCTTGTTCAAAGGTCATCACATGCCATGGAAACCCTAGTATTCTGGCAGCATTTTCCACGGCTGGCAATCTCCGGCCGGCGTCAAACACGAATGTATTCAGTTCTACGTGATAATCCCGGGAGAGAAGGACCGCTGCGAGCGAACTGTCCTTTCCCCCGCTGAAGAGGACCCCGGCTTTCATCCTTTCCTTGTAATCTTGAAATCCTTTTTCGCAGGTTGCAATTGCTGCAGAAGCGATTTCATCTGTTCATCGTTGATCTTCTGCTTGAGACGACCACTCTGGGCCAGCATCACAAGTTGCTGCTCAACAGCCCGGGCAAAATCAGGCCTTGTCAGCTTGATTGTGTTGAGCCGCTCCCTGGCTTCCGGCTCCAGGATCTGCATGAGCACTGCATGTACCTGCGCATCAATCTGTTTCTGGCGCTCCATCTCATCCTGCATGGCGTGCTGGTCGAGCGACTGCTGCTGGAGTTGTGCCAGTCTTTTCCTTCGCAGTTCTGCTAGCTCGTCGTCTCCCATGGAGTTCACCTCTGTCGCACCGTTATCTGGTGGCTGATGCTGCTGACTCCTTGGCTATCCTGTCAGCCAGGCCGTCCATGTAGGAGGCCCCTGCAGGGCTGACCCTTCGCCCGGTCTTGTCATGCAGGATATAGCCTGCAGATTCAAGTTGCTGGAGTGACTTCCTGAGTATTGAACCACTTCCCTTCCTGAACTGGGAGGGGCGGGAACCGCGATCTTTCTTACCGCCATAAATGGAACGCATCCGCTGTACTCCGATAGGGCCTTCGATGTAGACCCTCCTCATGACGGAGGCAACCCTTACGAACCACCATTCGGGGTCCTGCGGGGGCATCTCCTTGTGCACTCCCGTCTTGGAAAATGCAGCCCAGGCCGGGGGTGTTATCTCCGGCTTCTTCTTCAGTTCCTCAGCCAGGGTGCGGATGAACCTGTCTGCCGGAACATCATAGACCGTTGTCATACCTCGTAAAACCTCACTGTCACAGATTGGATATAACAGTCTTTATCTATTTGTTGCCTGCGCTTTTATATATTTCGAGCATACTATCGTTTCAGGGCCCCGATATGGAATAATCAGGGTAATTCTATGTTTTTCGCTCCCCGAGCAGTGCTGTCCGGCCTCTCACCTCAATGAGAACTGCCCCTGCACTCCTTGCAAATTCTGCCGGATCTATCTCCGTGTTCTTCAGCCACTTCACCTTAATACGGTGCCGTTTCTTCAACTGCTGTACCACTTCGTCGATGAGAGCAGGAGTTACCCCCTGTTTCCCTATCCAGACCGTGGCCTTCATCTCCTGCATGCCGGACTTTTCGGGCGCTTCGTTCATCGCTGCCTCCTCACAGGGAATCTCATCTTGTTGTTACAGGAAAGGCAGGTGATCGTCACTTTCCCTCGGCCAATCCTGACCCTCATGTTCACCCCGGGAACGAGGTAACTCAGGCAGTGGTGGCAATACTGCCTCCGGAACCTCTGTTCAATCCGAACCCTCTGTTTCATTGAGATCTTTCTCGCAAGCACGACATACCTGTCGCTCAGAGAAGGATCCACGGGAAAGCACTCCCGTGCACGCGCGAAGAGGATAGCAATGCGTTCGCGGGAGATGCGCTTTGAATCAGGGGATGATGTCCTTCGGGCCATCTGGATACACCTCCGGAACCGGGTGACGGATGCGATGATTCAGGGCATTCGTCGTTCCCGGGTCAGGCAGAGGGGCCTCCTCTCACTATGTGCACGCGCCTTCCTTCTACAACAATCCTGTCTTCACAAAAGAGCCTGACAGCGAGCGGGAGGCACCGGTGTTCTTCTTCAAGAATTCTCTCAGAGAGTATCTCTTCATCGTCCCCGTCAAGAACGGGGACACAAGCCTGAACGATGATGGGGCCGGTATCCATTCCCTCATCAACAAGGTGAACGGTGCACCCCGATACCCGGACTCCGTAGAGAAGTGACTGCCTCTGTGCGTGGAGCCCGGGAAAGCTCGGGAGGAGGGCAGGGTGAATGTTTAGTATTCTCCCGTGGAACTCGCGGACAATGGAATGACCCAGTATCCGCATGTACCCTGCAAGGACAAAGAGATCCGCATCTACCCCTCGCATCGTGGAACAGAGTGCATCCTCATAATCATCTTTCCCGGAAAAACAGGCAAAATCGAGTATATGGACAGGGATACCTGCCTTTTGGGCCCGGGTGATAGCGAACGCTCCGGGATTGTCGGTGATCAGCCCTGTGCATGAAGCAGGGATCTCTCCCCTCTCAATTGCATCGATGAGTGCCTGGAAATTCGAACCGCGTCCCGATGCGAGGACAGCCACCTTCTTCATTTTCGGGATCCCCCGGCATTTTCATCGTCTATCGTGTGCTGGATGAGTTTCACCTTGACGATCCTTCTCGAGAGCATCTGTGTGACCACAAGAGAGATATGGCTCTCCTGGATGTAGACACTCTCACCCGGATGGGGGATATGCCCGAGCCTTTCGATGATAAGTCCTCCGAGGCTCTCGTATGATTCTGACACAGGAAGCGAGAGGTTGAGCTCGTCATTCAGTTCCTCAACCCAAACCGTGGCATCGACAAGGTAGACTCCCTCCGATATCTTCTGTATCTCGGGTTCTTCTCGGTCGAACTCATCAAGAATATCGCCAACGAGCTCCTCAAGGATATCTTCGACCGTGACGATCCCGACAAAACTGCTGTATTCATCAAGCACGACCGCGATCTGGACCTTCCTGAGCTGGAGTTCCTTTAAAAGATCATCGATCTTTTTGCTCTCGGGGACGAAGAAGGGATCATACATAAGATCCTTGATCGGGATATTCTTCTTGCCGGCAATCTGGCTCGAAACGACGTCCTTGACGTTCAGCACACCAATGATATTGTCCATGTGCTCGTGGTAGACGGGGATTCGCGAAAACCCGGTCTCATTGAAGAAATGGAGTGCATCTTCGAGCGTGGTCTGGTCATCGATGAGCGCCACGTCAACCCGTGGCGTCATGATCTCCCGAGCGGTTGTGTCCCCGAATTCGAGCACAGAGTAGAGCATCTCCCGCTCTTCCTGCTCTATTGCACCCTCCTCCTTCCCGACATCGATCCATTCCCTGATCTCATCCTCCGTGACCGCGGGCTCGGCCTGCCCCTCCTCATCGCTCCTCCTTCCCATAACCCTGTCAATGACAAAGATGACTGGGGAAAGAATCCTGCTGAGGATATGTATCGGCCGGGATACGGCAAGAGAAAACCGTTCCACGTTCTGGGCGGCATATGTTTTCGGCCCTATCTCTCCAAAGATGAGGAGCAGGAGGACGACGGCCCCTGTGGCAATCCCGACACCGATATCTCCGAATATCCTGATGGTCACCGCGGTCGCAATTGCGGTAGCAGCAACATTGACGATATTATTGCCGATGAGGATAGCAATCAGGAACCTGCTTGGCTGCTCTTTCAGGGCTGCGAGGGCTTCTGACCCGGGTCTCTGTTCATTGACGAGAGTTCGGACCTTTGCCCTTGTGATGGACATCAGCGCGACCTCGGAGGCCGAGAAGAATGCGGAGAGCATCAGGCAGATAATAAACAATAAAAGAAGTAAAAAATCCTCTATCATCAAATCCACGCCGCATACACGGCTATACGACTTTTATTCATATGTCTTTGGGCACTACATGTATCGTGCTGACATTTTATAAAACCGTCGATGATGCAAAGCTTCGCTGCATGAATTTCCGCTCTGAAGAGAGGAGCAGTATCTTCTCTTCCGAAGAGAGATCGTGGGAGAAGTTCCGGTCCTCGAGTTCAAGGGTCAGGTTTCCCCCATATCCAATAAGAGCAAGATAACGGAGGATATCTGCCATGTCGCGGTCTTCCTGGAGAGGGAGGTGCATCTTTCCACCACCAGCTCTTCCTACATGTACGTTCACCAGGCGGTCACCGCAGAGATCGATATATCCCTTCACGACCGCTATACCGGAATTCATTGCGTGGGAGATATCAAGGGTGAACCAGAGCCACGGTTCCCTGTCAAGGAGTTCCCGCATATCATCGGGTGTGCAGAGCAGGGAGTTTACTTTAGGTTCCATATTCTCCATGGCGACCCTGACACCAGTCTCTTCTGATGCAACTTCCAGAGTTCGGATATACTTTGCAAATCGCTCGAAATCGGGAGCGCCGGGAGGTCGCTTCGCAGTCCTCCTTCCCGGATGGACCGTTACCAGGTCGATCCCGAGCCTGGATGCAAGGTGGATAGCTTTTGTTGCATATCCCACCGAGATGGCTGCAATGTCGGGATTGACCGAGGTTGGGTTGAGGTCGAGAATTGGAGCATGGATGGTGAGCGATGCGAGTTCTGGAAACGCTCTCATGCATCTTGCCAGCTCGTCTTCAGGGAGACCGGAGAGCCAGAATGCGGGGGTCTCCATCCAGAATTCCATCGAATCAAGACCCGCCTCCCGGATATACTGGAAGATCTCCTCAAGGGGATATTCATGAAAAAACATGCTGGAGACGGCGAAACCAACCATGATCGTAATTCATTATCCCCCCGCCATAATAGTTGTTGATGACATGGTACGAGCAGGGACCTGGCAGGGAAGAACCCGGGTTTACGAGTGATATATTCACAGTATCCCAGGTCTCTTCGCTCGTTGAGACGCTGCTGGATGACCCGAGGATCCAGGATATCTGGATTCGGGGGGAGGTCACCAACCTGAAGATCCACGGATCTGGACACTATTATTTCTCTCTCGGGGAGAAGAGCGACAACCATTCCGCGATTCTTCCCTGCGTGATGTGGAAGAAGGATGCCCAGCGGGTGAAGTGCGACCTCACTGACGGGATGAAGGTGCTGGTCTTTGGGTCGATAGGCCACTATGCACCCCAGGGCCGGTACCAGCTGTATGTCAGGGATATCCAGCCCGCAGGAAGGGGAGAGAAACACCTGATGATTGAGCGGTGGAAAGCACAGCTCTCTGAGGAAGGATGCTTCGATCCCGGACGTAAAAGGGCTCTCCCGCCGTATCCTTCCAGGGTTGGCGTCGTGACTTCGGAGACCGGTGCTGTCCTTCACGATATCAGGAATGTTATCGCCAGGAGGTTTCCCCTCGAACTGGTGATCTCCCCCTCCGCGGTCCAGGGGGAAGGGGCACACTTTGAGATTGCCCGTGCCATCAGGCGCCTGCAGGGAGATGTTGATGTGATCATCCTCGCCCGAGGAGGAGGGAGTTTTGAAGACCTGTTTCCCTTCAATTACCCGGAGGTTGTGAGGGCAATCTCTTCCTGTCCGGTCCCGGTTGTGAGCGCCATCGGGCACGAGGTTGACGTCACGCTCGCGGATTTCGCCGCTGACGTCCGGGCCCCTACTCCTTCTGCTGCTGCTGAACTGGCTGTACCCGACCGGGTCCTTGTCCTCGAATCGCTCGTGGAATCCCGGAGAACGCTGGGGAACCGCCTGATCAACCGGCTTGATAGGGCTCGCGAAGAGCTCTCCCAGGTGGTGGAGAGACTCTCGCCAAGGAAAATGGATCAGAGGCTGACTGCAAAACGTGAGGATGTGACCGTCATCACCGACAGGATAGGGAGGGCGATCTCGTCCCGCATTGGACTGGAACGAGAACGATTATCTGCTGCGGCAGAGATCCTCGATGCCCGAAACCCGCTTCATCTTATCCGGAAGGGTTACTGTATCCTTGAAAAGGAGGGAAGGATTATCCGTTCAGCAACAGGGATCAGTGCCGGTGAGCATCTCTCTGTCCGGCTCAGGGACGGCAGGATTGACACATGTGTCGAGAGGGTATATCATGACCCAGAAATTTGAAGACCTGATGAAAGAGTTGAAGGAGATCCTTGTAAGGATAGAAGACAACCAGACCGGGCTTGACGAAGCGATTGCGCTCTACGAGAGGGGAGCAGTCCTTATCAGGCAGGCCGAGGAGATACTCTCTTCCGCTGAGATGAAGATATCCATGGTAGGACGGGAATAGGGGCCACGACAGTTGTTTTTTGTAGTCGTATGAAAGGATGTATCCCGAATTCTGCGGACGGCGGGATTTCCTGTTGTGGATAGATATTCCTCATTTCCTGTGATGACATGCCGGCTCCATGGAAGTTCATTGAACATTCAATTTCACATTCCAGAGAAAAGTCATTTGAATGTGCGATTGCGATAGATTTCAATCCCGAACCATCACCCTGAAGTCAACGGTCATGGTGCATCCCTTTCTGAGTGCCTCGATGAAATTTCTGGGAATATTCCGTGCAGTGGTATCGGAATAGATTGCCACAGTCCTTCCGCACACATACCCGCTTCTTCTCCACACCATATCGGTGGGATGGTCGAGCGTAAACGCCGAGCTTCCCCGGGCATTTATCTCGACTTTCATTCCCTCGCAAGAGAGGATTGTCTGGATGCTGGCATCGTCATTGCACAGGAGTGATCTTACATTTTCCGGCAGGTCGCGTGCCCCGCAAGTAGCATCGATCCCTATGATGCAGTCTCCGTTCAGGGTGAGTTCATCGTGGCGGGTGATCTCGAGAGTCGAAGCATGGGTTGCCGAAACGAAACGATCTCCCCTGCACCGGATCCGGGCACTTGCTTCCCGGATCATTCCCAAAAACCCTTTTTATCGGGAAAGAAGGAGATTGATGCGATGACCGGCAGACTGCCTGGTTCTCTCTTTCTTTTTATCACGGACGGATCCAGGCAATCCTGTGCACCAATCTCCAAGGGCAGTTCAGTATTTATACCAGCGTCCCTTCTCGTCATATTCACCCTGCAGTATGGGCGGGGTTGTAAGGCTCACTTCCCCGATGGTCTTCTGGTAAAACGCGGCCTTGAACGCATACAGGATATTCCCGAGAACAGTGATAGCGATACAGTAGACTATCGCAGTAATCTGAATCCCCGTTGATCCAAGCATTTCGTTCAGCATCTCGATTGAAAACGACTGGATCTGCGAAGGATCTATGGTTGAGAGCGGGAGCAGTTGAGCATAGAGAAGGCCGGTCCAGATTACGGCCAGGGGAAGTCCGACAAGGATGATGATCCCGAGACAGACCAGGAAAAAGCCGATCATGCTTCCGGGCCGGTTCAACACGATCTCAACACTCCTACGGATACACTCAAAAATACCCCTGTCTTCGAATACAGCGGCAGTGTCAGCAAAAAACGCGAAGAAGATGATAGGTATTGTGCACCCGATGACGATAAAGGGCAGTACGGTCCCTGCAGCACCCACGACCAGCAAGGGTATTGAGACCAGGATCACCGTTGCGAGTACCACGAACGCGATAAGGAGAGCAGGGAGTAGAATCCGGAAATAGTATTTCATTCCCCCGAAGAGAAATGCACGATACCCCTGGTCACCAGTTTTAATCTGGGAGTATGCACCTGCAAGGAGAAAAGGTATGAGAAGGGCTTCAAGGATCCATAACCGGGTGGCAAGGAACGTCCCGTATGAGAACTGGAGGAGGATATCCAGTGCTCCGAGGCATCCTGCAACAAGTCCGGGAAGCCACAGGTACGGATTTCTGGAAAGAAGCCCCAGTCCGCGCCGGAGAGAATCCGTAACCATCCTGTCACCGGTTCCTTGGCATTGCGACGATCTCACGGACCTGAAGATCGAAGAATGATGAGGTGTGTGCAGGGAGAATAACGCATACCGTGTCCGCACCGCTTGCGGTTCCGCCAACTGCAATGATCTCCTCATCAACGGGGATCACACCCTGGTCCGCAGCGATGAGGGTGCACTCGACCGCCACTTTCAGGCCGACGGCAACAACACGGCGCAATGCTTCCGCAACTGCTTCAGTACGCGATCCTCCTCCGACTTTTGCTGACCTGGAGAATGCTCGTTCCAGTCCGGAAAGGGTATGTGTACCTGTAACAACCGGTATCTTCTCCTGCTTGAGGGTTTTTGCAGCTTCGGAAGAAAATTCCCACTCGCCGGGTTTCGAGAATCCAACCACATGGGTGACGACCACGAGTTTGATGCCCGAACCTCTGAACATCCGGTAAAACGCGAGGGCCGTATCGCCCGATGTGCTTGCGACGACCACTCTGGAAATCGACAGCTCGCGTGCCCTTTCAAGGGCAAACCGTGCGCAATCAACAGTATTGGCAGGGCCCGGGACATCAAAATAATAGGTGGTTCTTGCAACGAAGGACATACGTACATTAAGCTTTAGGTAGTACCAGGTAAAGGGAATTTCTATGATCACCCTTGCACTGGCAGGAAAACCGAATTGTGGCAAGTCGACATTTTTCCGGGCTGCGACCATGGCCCATGCCGAGATTGCCAATTACCCATTCACCACCATCGATGCAAATTTCGGTGTTGCCTATGTCAGGACCACCTGCCCCTGCAAAGGCCTTAACCTCCAGTGCGGGCACTGTAGTGACGGTATCCGGTACGTCCCGGTCAATCTCATCGATGTTGCGGGACTTGTCCCGGACGCTCACAAGGGCAAAGGCCTTGGGAATCAGTTCCTGGACCACCTCCGCCAGGCAGATGCCATCCTCCATATTGTCGATGCAAGTGGATCCACGGATGCTGAAGGCAATCCGGTCGATCCCGGGAGTCATGACCCGCAAGAAGATATAGCGTTCCTGAAGTTTGAAATGACCATGTGGGTGTACGGGATCCTCGATAAGCACTGGGCGAAACTTCACCGTCAGGCGCAATCCAAGACCTATTCGATCCACAGGGGAATCTCGGAGGTCTTTACCAGTCTTGGGATCACCCCGGAGGATGTCGAGGGGGCTGAGAGATCCGCTGCAATCGACCTGATGCGGGCAGGCCAGGATGAACTTATTCGTTTTTGTGAGGAGATTGTCCATATCAGCAAGCCAATGATCACAGTGGGAAACAGGATTGACCTTGCCCCACCCCCCATGATCGAAATCCTGAAAAAAAATGGCATATCCTTTGCTTCGGCAGCCGGCGAACTGGCGCTCCGGAATGCCGTGGCAGCCGGCCTGATCCAGTACCATCCTGGAGATAGCTCGTTCATTGTCGCAAAGGAGGATTTACTCTCACCTGCCCAGCGGGCAGGGCTGACAACAATCGCCAACGTGATGAAACAATACGGGGGGACAGGTATCCAGCAGGCAATCAACAAGGCGGTTTACGATCTTCTCGATATGATCGTCGTCTATCCTGTCGAGGATGAACATAAGTTTTCAGATTCCCAGGGTCGCATCCTCCCTGATGCATTCCTGATGAAGAAAGGATCTACGCCCCGAAACCTTGCATTCCAGGTGCATACGGATATTGGCAAGGGATTCCTCTACGCCATCGATGCAAGGACCAGCATGCGGGTTAAGGACACTCATGAGTTAAAGGATGGCGATATCATCCGCATCGTGAGTGCCGCGAAATAACCGTATTTCATAAAAAAAGAAGAGAAATCACGGTAAAAGCAAGATAAGTTTATATACTGGCAATTGCAACCGATGTATTAATATGGGTGGCGAAATTTATCAGGCTCAGATACTCAGGAACTTTTTTGATACTATCACAGGTACCGACAGGAACCTGACCCGCATTTACATGTGCGTGGTCAGCCTTGCCAAGATCCGGATGGAGCCCCCTGAAAAGTACTCCTTCCTCATCGAACAGCTCAAAAAGAGCAAGCAGCACAAGGAACTCTCCGTGGATGTCCTTGATTACATGTGTGACGTGGCATCCCAGCTCGAGATCGGGACTGTCCAGACGGCATTTGGGGTGAAGGAGATAGGAGAGATTCAGCAGGAGTTCGGAAGCATCAGCATGGACTCCCTTTGAAATCTTCTTAATTTTTTACGCCCAATAAGTTCGATTTATCAAAAATACACCATCAGGGGGGAATCCAGGAGATTCTCTTATTTCAGGTTCAGCGATTCCCTGTAGTTTTCTAGAATCTGGATCACAAAGTTCTGATGCTCCTCCAGCGACTGCCCGTCGTCCGGTGACTGAAGATATGCCACGGCATAGAGGAGGAGGAGAGCATTGTCAAGATTCAGGGAGTCCTGATCCTCAATAAGTCCGGGCTCAAGGTTCACTGCAAGGTATTGAGTATCGGAAGGTTCGAAACCACCCTCCGCGAAATCACTTACCTGCGCATCTTCTAACGCTATCGCCCTCTCCTGAAGTATAAGGAGAGCCCTTTTCAGAACACGCCCGGGATCATCTGAAGGAAGCCGGGCCAGTGCCTTTGAGGTATCAATCACCGTCTTTTCGTACAGTCCAAACTTGAATGACAGGACTGCGGACGCGATCTCATGGGCAGTCTCCTCATCAATTCTCCCAAAAAAGGGAGTCATCCGGTAGATATAATCATATAGGAATTTTTCCATGGATTCTTCCTCACACCCTTGACAATATTCTGCATGCTGAAATGATAATGGAACCTTACGGTTGCAGCGACAAGATACTAAAAGAATGTGGGGATTCCACCAGAAAAAGATTTCAATATCCTGCTGGCGGTATCTCATGACGATCCCAGATGCTTTAAACATATTGGGAATGATATTTTCAGGTATGAAGGTGTGCATCATGTGCGGGGGAGAGGGGACCCGGCTCCGACCACTCACGTTTGAGCGTCCGAAACCCTGTATTCCCATTGTGAACCGCCCTTCAATAGAACACCTGGTATCCCACCTTTCCAACCTGGGATTCCGTGACATCGTGATCACCCTCGGGTACATGGGCAATGCAATCGAGGAGGCCCTCGGGGATGGATCCCTCTTTGGAGCCGGGATCACTTATGTACGCGAAAAGACAAAACTCGGAACGGCCGGATCTGTGAAAAATGCCCAGAAGTACCTCGAAGATCATGATTTCCTGGTAGTCGGAGGCGATCATGTCACTGATCTTAATCTTCTGGAATTCTACCGGGAGCATGCCCGGAACCCGGCTACGGTATCAATAGGACTCATCAGCATCGATGAACCCGGCGAATATGGCATTGCTGAGATCGATGCAGACTTCCAGATCAAGCGTTTCAAGGAGAAACCATCACCCGGGGAGATATTCTCGAACCTTGCAAGTACCGGAATCTATGTATGCCGCCCGGAAATTTTCGACTCCATTCCCCGCGGAAAAAAATATGATTTTGCACGCGACCTCTTCCCTGATCTCATGGGAAAAGGCCACATTCTCAGGGCCTGGCTCGCCCGGGGGAACTGGACTGATGTGGGAAATCCCGCATCACTCCGCCAGGCAGAGCGGTGGATGCTCCAGGATATCCCCTATACCAGCATCAGCGGGGACCTGACGATCCGGGCAGGGCAGATCCAGGGGCCGGTCCAGCTTGGCAGTTCCTTCTCCATGGGAGTAAATTCCCGGCTTATCGGGCCTGTCGCAATCGGGAAAGGGACAGCTATTGGCGACAATGTTCTGATAGGCCCTTACACGAGCATAGGGGAGAACTGCCTTGTCAAGAGCAATGCAAAGATATTCTCATCTTCGCTCTATAACCGGGTGGTCGTTGGCATGAACAGCACCGTGTCAGGGAGTATCATCGACAATGACACGATAATAGGCGATGACTGCAGCCTTGAAAATGATACCGTGGTAGGGCCGAGGGTAGTGTTCAGAAACAGGGTAGTGGTTCATTCCAGGACCAGGATATGGCCCGAAGTCGTGGTTCCGGATGGAACTGTTGTCAAGGAACACCTCCTGAATGACGACTATGAAGTCAAATGCGAAGGGTCCTAGCCTTTCTTGACAATCCTGTGGGTGATGGCAACCAGAGGGTGCCGGGCGTAATCGAGAACCTGGATATCATCGAGCGAACGGAGGTTCATAGCACGCGCGGTCCTCTCCATCCCGAGTTCAATATCCTCGTTCACTTCTATCACGTATGCATCCAGTGACCTGATGCCCATCTTTTTCGCCGCAATCGCACGGTGATGCCCGTCAACGAGAATAAGTTTCCCGGGCCTTCTCACAACGATAAGGGGTTCTGCAAGACCTTTCTTGATCTCGTACATCCTCCCTTCCAGCTCGTCTTCATATATACGAGACTGCGTGGGAAGAAGATCATCAATAGGAACGACCTCTCTCTTCAGCTCGGGCGAGATGCCGTGAAGGGTTTTGAGGGTTGTCATGAAATTAAAGACCTTCTCGGGTGAGACATGCTCTATCTGAGAGCGGATGACATCAGTATTTGAGATGATCCCGAGAAGCCTGTTCTGTTCATCGACGACAGGAAGCTTCTGGATCCCCGACCGGAATATCACTCTGGCAGCATCGTTGATGCTCATATCAGGATCCGCAACGATGAGATTCTCTGACATGACTTCGCGGATCGAGGTGGATGGCGACTGGAAGAGAAGGTCCCTTGCGGCGATATATCCCATAACCTGCGTGCCATTCACAACGGGAAATCCGTCGTGGCCCGTCTTCTGGATCTTCTCCATGACTTCACGGATGGTCCCCTTGACGTCGACGGTGACCACATCGTAGGTCATGTAGTCCCGGACCTTCTTTTTATCCATCGTATCTCATTTCAGGCTGAAAAGACTAAAAGTCATCGGCAAAAAAGGGAAAATTATTCGATTTTTATGCGGCTGCCCCGATCGTCTTTGGATTTTTTCATCCTGACCTCAAGAACACCATTCTTGAAACTCGCAGCAGCCCCTTTTTCAGTGACACTGTGCGGGAGGGCAACCTGCCGTGCCATTGATCCATACATCCGCTCCCGCACGTAGTACCCTTCCTCCTTCTCTTCTTTGTCCATCTTTCTCTCGCAGGATATCTCAACCGTGCTGGGATTCACGAGCGAGACAGAAACATCCTCCTTGTCAACCCCGGGCAGATCCGCGACGATCATGACCTCATCATCATGATCCCTGACATCAACCCGGAATTCACCACGAATTGCAGGAAGCATCCTGTCTGCCATCCCGCCTGGCGGAAGAAGGCGTTCCCCGACTCCCCAGAACCGGTTCTCCATCTCCGCCATCATATCCTCAAAGTCGCGCATCATCCAGGCGAATGGGTATCTCCTTCTGTATGCCATTTTTAATCTCCTTTCCCCTGCCAGCGGCAAATGCCGTTGGACTACCCTTTTGTTAGGGTTCAAATGATATAAATATATTCTTTGCAGAAATCCCTGCCTTTTACGATCATTCGCCTGCAACGTTTATTTTCCCAGGAACGAAACCAGATTAGGATGAGCGCTCAGGAAAAAGGAAAGAAAAAGAAAAAGACCGCATCCACCTGGACTGCTGGAAAGATCGGGATCGTTCTCCTGTGTGTGATGTTTGCGGTAATCATGGTGGTAACCTCGCTTGGTTCAGGCTGGCTCCTCTCACTCAATCCTGCATCGAGCGGAGATAGTGTGGTTGTCGGAGTGACTTTTTACGACGGTCTCAACCGGCCGGTGCTGACAACCAGTTCACGTACCTTCAACTCCTCATCGCAAGCCGGGAACCTTGTATGGATATGCAACCAGTTCACCATGCGAGTCAATGAAAAGAGCCAGAAGCAACTCATCTCTGTGCCATCTTATAATTACTACTATGGGGAAGCAAAATACGGACTTTTTTCATCAGAATTGGATACGATTGCCATGAACCTCGATGGTATGAAGCAGGGCGAAAGTAAAAAGGTTCATCTCCCCTCTCTCCAGGTTAGTAATGATAATATGACAGCCGAGTTCTTTGAAAGTATCGGGGGTAATTTTACCACAGTTGCCGTCAACGATCAAATGCTCCTTGCCTTACCAGAAAATCCAACAGTTTCAATTGATAAGAATGTTACACCAGAGTATGTTATCCGTATGGCGTATGTAACTGCGAAGACAAATGATACTTTACGGTTTGACTACGCGTACCCGGTTGCAGAAATATCACTGGTCCAGGCTAGCTGATCCCGGACGACCCAAGATTTTTTATAGGACTTTTCCTTCTTTTTTTCCATGGTACTGCGTATGGTGTTTTTCTTCCAGGAAGGGTGCATGGCGTGTCAAGAACAGGAACCGATTCTTTCCGAGGTGGAAAGAAATACCCATCTCACCGCCGAGAGGATCAATCCCCTCAGGGAAAGGTCAGCAATACATGAATTTCGGCTCTCGGTCACCCCGACTATCCTCATCATGAATAATGGAACCGAGGTTAAAAGATTCGAAGGCCTGGTTCACAGGGAGCAACTGGAAGAAGCTATCCGCAGGCATCAGAGCGGGTAAGCAAATATTCTCTTTATTTGCCGTGCCTCCACACGGGCACCCTGGTTGCGCAGGATTCCACCTTTCCTTACTTTTATCCTCGAGATCCTGATCCGGCGCTGGCCTGTCTTGTATACCTCGCCGACCACAAATGGTTCCTCTCCCGGAACGGTGATCTGGATTGACGTGGTGGTTCTGCCATCGTGGACAGCAATGCGGACAGTTACTTCCTCCACTTTCCGCGTCCACAGCGCAGTAATATCCGTGGCAGCAGCCTTCCTGACCCGTGTGTCACCGCATTCGATGGCAGTCACTTCCACACCTAAAAATTCTTCGCCGCATTCAGCTACGAAATGATCACCGATTCGGCAGACCTCCACAGGCTCCATTTCTACAGTGCATACCTGCGAAGTCGCTTCCATGCTTACAATGGCCCTGACAAAGACGTTTTTTTTCGTCTCCGTCGGGGATATGGGATGTACCGATCCACACACCTGGCATCGCGCAACAGGATTTCGACCCTTTCCAAGGATCTGATGCTCGGTCACTTCATCGCACACCGGGCATGCATGTTCCTCAACCCTCTCCATCTCCCTCACCGCTCCTGTATACCATATGATTTCACCGCAATATACACTTTGACGCGGCCTTCATCCAGCCATTATTCCACTGAACGACGGGCTTCACACCGTGTGCCGTTCTCTGATGAGGATTCCCGGACCCTACCAGACAAGGTAGGTGAAGACCACTGCACATACGCCTCCACAGAGAGTGGCGAGAAAATTGGTCCCGGCATTTCCGACCATGCCAGGGTTTTCCATCAACGCCCCGACAAGGCTGTCGATATTCGTACCTATGAATCCTGCCAGGACACACATTATGGCGCCGGGAATATCGATAATCCCAAGAAAGAACGAAAGGAGGGATACGACCAGAGCACCAAGCACGGCAACTGCTTCACCGATCCATGTCACCCCGCCATTTGTGCCCGCAGGAACCCGGGCGAACGAGGTGATCATGATGGGATCCCCTCCCGTGACCCCTATCTCGCTTGCCATGGTATCCCCCGCAGCGGTTGCAACGCTCCCGACAAAAAGTGCGAGGAACACAGGCGATGACGTCACACCCCAGAGCACTGCTGCTGCTGCCGCGACGCTCCCGTTCGCAAATACGTTCAGGTACCCCCTGGCCCCGCCATGATCCTGCTCGACACCAATCCTCTGCTTGTACTCGTATTTGAACCGGGTACTGGCCGAACCGAGGATGAAGAATGCGAGAACTACCAGGAACCACCGGATATCCGCGAAAATGATCAGGATGATACCTATCAGTGCTGCCGAGAGCAGCCCGCTCACATCCGCAGTCTTTGTGCGGTAGGAAAAGTACCCGAATGCAAATGCGATCGCCACTGCGACAGCAATCAGTGCCATGTCAGCATGATAGTTCAGCTCATCGATCAGGAACATGGTCATCCCGATGCCGAGGGCCTCGATCATCAGGGCATCTTCACGCTCCTTGAGAATCGCCTTCAGGAGGACCGCAACAATGATCCCGAAGAGGACGACAAGGGGTGACCAGATGTTGAGATACGCCATGACGAGCGTGCACCCCATCACTGCGGCAATGATATAAGCAAAATATGAGTAGAAGCGATCGATGGTCTCGCGGAAAGCCAACTCGCCCATGACGAGAATGGTAAGAGTGCAACAGAAGACCAGCAGAGGGAGGATACCGATGCCATACAGGACCGCGATGGGGATGAGAGCCAGGGCAAGAAACCGGGTTCTGTTTATGAGATACAGCACCATTGAGAAGATGATCACCATGATCGCCAGGATCCATGGAGGCTGGATATATGGTGCGATTAAGATGAAGGAGAGCATCAGGACTGCTGCAAGGCGTTCTCCCAGGCGATTCATCATCCATTTTTTTGTTGGTCCCTTGGGAATAAGAGCTTTTGTCAGTGGCTGGAAGTGTTGCCCAAGCCAGGACCACCCCGATTGTTGCAGGATTTCGTTGATGCCGGCCGGGACGGCATTATTTGTGTTCGATTAGGTATATCTCCTGAAAACACCCATATGTAAAAAATGTCGCCGTCTCGGGATCTCCCCAAGAATTATGATTTTTCTGAGGTGGAACGGCGCTGGCAGAGCGTCTGGCGCGATGAAGACCACTATTATGATCCGAGATCAACCAGGAAGAAATTCATCATAGACACCCCACCCCCCTATCCAACCGGGACCTTTCACATCGGGAATGCATTCAACTGGTGCTACATCGATTTTATCGCCCGGTACCGGAGGATGTCGGGCTGCAACGTGATGTTCCCCCAGGGCTGGGACTGCCATGGATTGCCGACAGAAGTGAAAGTGGAAGAGATCCACGGCATCACCAAGAACGATGTTCCCCGCGAAGAGTTCAGGAAGATGTGCAGGGAGCTTACGCTTGCGAACATCGAGAAGATGCGAAAGACCCTGCGACGCATGGCATTCTCTGTCGACTGGAGCCACGAATACATCACCATGCTCCCGGCCTATTATTCCAAGACCCAGCTCTCCTTTTTGAAAATGCTCGCAAAGGGATATATCTACCAGAGCGAACACCCGGTAAACTTCTGCACCCGCTGCGAGACGGCCATCGCATTCGCAGAAGTCGCATATGAACCACGGGACACCACGCTCAACTATTTTGATTTTGACGGGCTTGAGATCGCAACAACGAGGCCCGAGCTCCTGGCCGCCTGCGTTGCAGTGGCAGTGCATCCGGACGACGAACGGTACAGGAACCTCGAGAGAAAGACACTCAAAGTCCCGCTCTTCGGGCATGAGGTTCCCGTGATTGCCGATCGGGCGGTCGACCCGGAATTCGGGTCCGGTGCGGTGATGATATGCACGTTCGGTGACAAGCAGGATGTACACTGGTGGAAACAGCACAACCTCGATCTGCGGAAAGCCATCGATCGCCAGGGCCGGATGACTTCCATCGCCATGAAGTATGCCGGGATGAAGTCATCCGACTGTAGGAAAGCAGTACTCGAGGATATGAGACGTGAGCAGATCCTCACACGCCAGGAAGCCCTTGAACAGCGTGTAGGCACCTGCTGGCGCTGCAAGACGCCCATCGAGATCATGAGCGAGCGGCAGTGGTTCGTGAAAATAGATCCTGCAGCGATCATGGATGCAGCGAGGGAGATCTCCTGGAACCCCGAGCATATGTTCCTCAGGATGGAGAACTGGGTGGAGCAGATGGAATGGGACTGGTGCATATCGAGGCAGCGGATCTTTGCCACGCCGATTCCGGTCTGGTTCTGCAAATCCTGCGGAGAGATGATGGTGCCCGAAGAGGGTGAACTTCCCATCGATCCCACGAGGGACCTCCCCTCCCGCCCATGCTTGAAGTGCGGGTCCCGGGAGTTTTCCGGGGAAGAGGATGTTCTCGATACCTGGATGGATTCATCTATCTCTGTCCTGAACGTCACAGGATGGGACGGTTCATCCAGGTCGCCGCTTTTCCCCGCGGAACTGCGGCCACAGGGTCATGATATCATCCGCACGTGGGCGTTCTATTCCATCCTCAGGTCTGTAGCACTTACCGGTTTAAAACCATGGGACCAGATCCTCATCAACGGGATGGTGCTCGGGGAAGACGGCTACAAGATGAGCAAGAGCCGTGGCAATGTCATATCCCCGGAAGACATCACCGAAAAATACGGTGCGGATGCACTGAGGCAATGGGCAGCGCTGGGAGCGGCAACTGGTTCGGACATCATGTTCAACTGGAACGATGTTATCGCTGCTTCGCGTTTCCAGACAAAACTCTGGAACATCGCCCGTTTTATCCACATGCAACTCGATCGGCAGGCCTTTGATACCGATGCCCCGGTGAACGCACTTGCCGACCGCTGGCTGCTCGCCCGGCTCGATGATACCGTTCGTGACGTGACGGCAGCCATGGAAGCGTGCCAGTTTGACAAGGCACTCAAGCTGATCCGTGAATATGCGTGGGATATTCTCGCCGATAATTACATAGAGCTCGTCAAAGGAAGGCTCTATGCACGGGACACCACCCGGGACGGCGCCTGCCGGGTCCTGCAGACCGTGCTCGATACCCTCTGCCGCCTGATTGCACCGTTCACTCCCTATTTCGCTGAGGAGTGTTATTCCTACCTTGGCAGGGGAAGCGTCCACGCCTGTTCCTGGCCTGCTTCCGGACAGGAAGACCTAAAAGTGCGGGAACAGGGTGATCTCCTCGTGAAGATCGTCTCGGAGCTGCGCCGGTACAAGCATGAAAAAGGCCTCGCGCTCAACGCTCCGATGGGAAGGGTCGCTGTCTTCTCCTCACCTATCACCGATGATGCCGGAGACGCATCGAGGGCTCTCAATACCAAGGTCGACTGGTCCGGAGAACCGCCACGGCTCGAGAAGGTCCCGGGAGAACTCCAGTTCAACATGGCGGTGATCGGTCCGCTGCTTCGGAAAGACGCCGGCCCGTTCATGAAAGCCGCCCGTGCCCTGCCCCATGAACTCCAGGAAAAACCCCCGGTGGTTCTTGATATTGGTGGCAGGGAGATTCCTGTTCCTGCTGGTGCATTCTCCCTCAAGTACACCTACCTCGAGGCAGGTGAGCAGGTCGATGTTCTCAACGTCGGCGACGTGATCGTGACGATTCACACCAATCCCTGATAACCCGTTCCGCGAGGGAGGCCATCTCCTCTTTTCCAAGCTCTCCATCAACCACCAGGAAACGGGAAGGGTCTTCCGTCGCAAGGTGCAGGTAGTGCTCCTGGACTTTTTCAAGGAGGGAAGACTCCTCGAAATGCTCCTTCCCTCCAATCTCCTTCTTCCGGGAGAGTGCAACCTCAACAGGGAGCACGATCAGAATGGTATGGTCAGGTGGAATCGTCCACCCATCATGTACCATGCGGAGCCAGGCGAGCGGATCGGGAAGGATCCCCTCAAGGGTTGCCCACTGGTATGCATACCTGCTGTCGGTGTAACGGTCCGAGATAACTGGAACTCCTCTCGCGAGCGAAGGACGGATTACAGATTCAATATGGGCGGCATGATCAGCAGTGAAGAGAAGCGCTTCGGTGATGGGATCGACCTCCTCGGCAATCGCCCTTCTCACCTGTGCCCCGATCCAGGTCGCTCCGGGTTCCCGCGTAAAGACGGTGCCGGTATCAGAGAGGGAATTCTGCAGTGAAGTAAAAAGTGTGCTCTTTCCACAGCCGTCAATCCCCTCAAGGGTGATTAAGACCATCTGCCCCTCCTGAGATCCGATAGGGGGATGGACCCACGATGGACTGCTGTTGCAACAATCGCTCCATCAAACCCGAGCGAATCGAGCGTATCAAGATCTCCGGGAGTCGCCACACCTCCCCCGTATAGCAACGGCTTTCCAAGCACCTCCTTCAGGCCGGAGAGAAGAGGTATATTGATCCCTGAACCTGTCCCGACCGCCCCGATATTCAGGATAATCGCACCCTCAAAATTCCAGTCTCGGGCTTTTGCAAGGATTTCCCGGGGGTGTTCTCCGTTCGGGAGAACACGCTCCCCTCTCATATCGACGCTCAGGTATCCTCCAGGATAATCCGGGAGAGAATTATACGTTGTCTCCGTTGCTGCAATATCGATTATCCCCGGAGCATTGAGGTACTCCTGCGGCGTCCTGCAGCCCCGATCGACATAACATGCATCCACAAGTGCACTGCAGGCTCTTATCTGCTGGGAATGGTCCCCGACACCCATGATACGATCGAGATCTGCAATATAGAGATACCTGGGAGAGAGGATCTTGATGTACTTCCCGGGCTCTGCAGAAGGCGAAAGCCCCCATGTGAGTGGCCGGTAACTCTTGCGCTTTCCGGAGGTACCGTGGACAACCAGCCCATCCTTCAAATCAACGGCCAAAATCAAATCCATGCTGTAGCGCAATCACTATTAGCAAGAAGGATCATTAAATCCTATGCAATTATTAGTCAGCCCGAGGGACCTTGAAGAAGCCCGGCGTTCTCTTGCTGCTGATATCGTTGACGTAAAAAGGCCATCCGAGGGATCACTGGGGTGTAATTTTCCCTGGGTTGTGCGAAGTATCAAGGAATTATCGGATAAACCTGTCAGTGCTGCGATTGGGGATTTCCGTTTTCTTCCCGGTGGGGCGTCCATGGCTGCATATGGTGCAGCATGCGCAGGGGCAGATTATATCAAGGTGGGGTTGATGTTCAGCGGATCTGCCAGGGCCCGGGAACTCGTTGAGGCTGTTGTCAGAGCGGTCAAGGAAGAATATCCCGAGAAGAAAGTGGTGATTGCCAGCTACTCTGATTACAAACGACTGAGAACCATCTCTCCCTTTGCCATGTCCCCGATCGCTGCGGATGCCGGTGCCGATATTGCGATGGTTGATACCGGGAAGAAAGATGGCCGCAGTACGTTCGAATTCATGACTGAAGAAGATCTCGTGAAGTTCTGCACCATGAACAGGGAAAGGGGACTTTTCACCGCTCTTGCAGGTTCTCTCTGTTTTGACGATATCCCTGCCCTGAAGCGGATCGATCCCGATATCATCGGGGTACGCGGGATGGTATGCGGCGGAGACCGGAATACAGGAATCCAGGAACACCTCGTCAAGAAACTGGTCCGGATGGTGCACTGATGGTGTTCCGGGATAAACTCGATGCACCGCTTGCCCTTACCTTCGACGACGTTCTCCTTGTCCCTGCCCCCTCGCTCGTGGAACCGAACGAGGCTGATATCCACACACGGTTCTCCAGAAATATTCCCCTGAACATGCCGCTCGTAGGTGCTGCGATGGACACGGTCACTGAGTCTTCCATGGCGATTGCACTCGCGCGTGAAGGAGGGATAGGGGTGATCCACCGGAACATGTCGCCTGATCAGGAGGTCGAAGAGGTCCGGAGGGTCAAACGGGCCGAAGAGCTGATCGAGAGAAAAGTTGTGACCGTAGGACCCTCCACGAGTGTTGCCAGCGTGGAACGAATCATGGTCGAGCAGGGTATTGGAGGAGTACCGGTTGTTGATGATGGAAAGATCGTGGGGATCGTCAGCAGGCGTGACGTCAGGGCCATTGCTTCCCGCCGCGGTTCCGAGCTTGTGCAGGCGATCATGACCCGGCAGCCGATCACCGCGGGGGAGGATATCTCCATGGATCAGGCCCTCGAGATCATGTATACCAGCAAGGTGGAACGCCTCCCGATTATCGATGGTACCGGGCACCTGATAGGGATCATCACCATGCAGGACATTCTCGAGAAAAGGCAGTACCCGAATGCCACCCGTGACAAGATCAGGAAGCTTCGGGTTGCCGCAGCCGTAGGTCCTTTTGATCTCGATCGTGCGAACATCCTTGACCAGTGCGGTGTCGATGCCCTAGTGGTCGACTGTGCTCACAGCCACAATCTCAGGGTTGTGAAGTCCATCAAGGACATCAAGGGCAGTGTAAAGGCTGATGTCGTGGCGGGCAACATTGCAACATCAGAGGCGGCGACAGACCTGATCGACACTGTCGACGCGTTAAAGGTGGGAATCGGTCCTGGTTCTATCTGCACCACCCGAATCGTTGCAGGGGTCGGGATTCCCCAGATCACGGCAATTGCCAATGTTGCTGATGTGACGTCGGAGACCGGCGTCCCGGTCATATCTGACGGGGGCATCCGTTTCAGCGGGGATGTCGCCAAGGCGATCGCTGCCGGGGCCGACAGTGTGATGATCGGGAGCCTTTTTGCAGGAACCGATGAGTCCCCGGGGAGAGTGATCACCATGAAAGGGCGCCGTTACAAGCAGTACCGCGGGATGGGATCGCTCGGAGTGATGAGCGGAGGGGTCTCGAGCGACCGTTACTTCCAGAAGAAAGAGATCGGAAAGACCAAGTTTGTCCCTGAAGGGGTGGAGGGAGTCACACCGTATGTCGGGACCGTCTCTGACGTCGTGTACCAGCTTGTGGGCGGACTCAAATCTGCCATGGGATATACCGGTTCCAGGACAATCGACGATATGCACGCAAAGACCCACTTCGTCCGGATCACTTCCGCCGGGCATACGGAGAGCCATCCCCACAATATCATGATCACCGACGAGGCACCCAATTACCGGCTCTCAGATTGAGCTCCTGCAACCCCACCGATCGGAAATTCACCCTTTTTTCACGCCCGCAAGGGATGGAAAGATCCGCCATTTTTTTATATCGCAGTGACTAACATAAAGTAATCAATGATTGATCAGGTCGAGGTTTCCAGAATCCTTGATATCCTCGGAAACCGTAACAGGCGACGAATTATTGAACTGCTCAGGCAGAAGCCCTGTTTTGTCACGGAGATCTCCGACCGGCTGATGCTCTCTCCAAAAGCTGTCATCGAGCATCTTCAGCTGATGGAGCGGGAGGAGATACTCTCTTTTCGCCTGGATGACCGGCGGAGAAAGTACTATTACCTTGCCAATGACATCGACGTGATGGTCAGGCTTCTCCGGCAGGAGCAGGTCAGCATCACGATTCGGGACAACTCTTCAAGGCTCCGCGCTTCCCTTTCCCGACTCCAGAAGCTTGTCGATACACGGGAGGAACTTGCGGAGAGCCTGAAAAACCTTGAGAAGGACATCGATCAGCAGATCAAGGAGATCATCTCGTTCGGGCAGGATGTCCTCGAGAACGAGACCCAGATCGATCTCCTCATCAGCCTCGCCCACTGCAACCTGAGTATCCAGGAACTCTCGGAACTTCTTGAAGCACCGAGAGATGCCGTATCCGATAGCCTTGAGACGCTGCAGAAAAAACATATCATAGAGAGAGAGGGAGAGATGTACAGGCTCTGCGACACCCATGCCCAGTAAAGAGAACCCCTACGATGAATTTATCAGGAACCTGTCCAGGATGGTGGAGGATCTGTTAAAGAACCTGCCCCAGGACGAAGTAACCCATATTATTGGGTGCACCATCATCAGCGGGAACGGAGCGAACCTGCCCCATTTCATCCTCAAAAAGGAAGAGGGCGAGGAAGAGATCAGGTTCGAGATGATCGAGGGGCCTGATCGGCTTTTTGTGACCGCAAATCTTCCTGTTGACATGAGTTCTGCGCCATACGCAGATATCACTCCGGATTCTCTTCATATCGTGGTGAATGAGAAGCGCACTGAAGTTCCCCTTCCCTGCAGGGTTGATGTCATCCACAGTTACTACCAGGTCCGCCACGGGATGATCGATATTATCCTCAAGAAAAGACCGGTGGCAACCGTCAGCCCCGGCATCGGTGATGAATAAATACCTGTTCATTTTTGGATCACCATCTTTTCTCCTCCCTGCAGATACCAGGAATTATACGATGATCTGAAAAAAGAAATCCCGCGTTTTCAAAAAAAATTACGCCTGGATTTCCGACCCCGCCATAACCCATTCCGAGATACGGTTTTTATCCCCGTCGAATTCACGGAACTGGTGGAGAGAGACTGTGAGGTCCCGGGTGAACGCGAAGTAACCGATCTGGGTTGTCCGGCACAGGTTCATGGCCATCTCCATCAAACCCTTCGGATTCGGCCGGGATTCGCCGAGCCAGATATGGAAGATATTCCCGCCATCGACAATGGGGAAGAAGACGTGCTCGATGGACATCCGCTCTGCCATGGTCACGTTTGCCCCTGGAGCAACATGGGTCCCGTTCGTGTAGTATATGGGAAGATCACGCGTGGAGCCAAGCTGCGGCAGGGCTTTGTCGAGGTCGCCCTTGATGATCTTTGCGGCGCCATCGCGATATTCCTTGTTGAGAAGGTCAGCAACCGCAAAACGCTGCCCGGTGGTTTCTGCGGGAGTCCTTGCAAGGGCAATTGTCATATTGTGCCGTTTTGTAAGTTCCCGGGCGTATTGTTCCATGTGGGTCATCGCAAGGACCGCCAGCCTGAAGGCGTCCTTTGATTCGTGAAGTTGAGAGCCAACATGGTGCTGCACCATCTCGTTTACCCCCACCACGCCAATGGTATATACGAGCCCGTCAAGATCTACGGCGACTGAACCGCGATTGCCAGTAATGGGATCACGTGGGCGCTGCATGGCGAACGGCATCCTCCCCTGTGACCTGATCATCTCAAGCCACCTCCTCTTGATACGGAAGACCTCGACGCACATATCCATGAGTGCACGGAGTTCCGCAAAGAGTCGCTCATTTTCCCCCTCAGCCCTGTATGCTGCCCTCGGGCAGTTGAGCGAGACCACCTGCCATGATCCCATTGAGAAGTGCTTCCCATCCTTGAAGTAGAGCTTTTCATCAAACTCGGAGTCCTGGTCTGCAACTGCGGAGAACTGGTAAGCACAGCACTGGTAACAAGAGATCCCCTTTCCGGCACCCCGGTAGGGGGGTATCTGGTTGTCATAGTAGGGAGTTCCGAATTTCGATGCCAGCTCGAAGGTGAGGAGATAAAGGTCCTGGTAACTGGGAAGATCAGGGTGCGCATCGTTGAAAGCCTCATCCTCTTTGAGAAACTCGGGTTCGATGCTGATCTCGGGTTTCGGGAAGCTGAAGGGTTTCCCCCACGCATCACCCTCCATCATGACCTCCATCAGTGCCTTGAAGAGAAGGCGCACTTCCCGCTCCAGCTCGCCATAGGTCTGGTGGGGTCCACAACTCCCGTCCCATATCTTCCCCCTGTACACACAGGGTTTGTCCTTCCAGAGTGTGGGGACTCCAGGGCTTAGCTGGACAGATGAGAAGACAAGCTGTCCTCCACGGGCTACCATCATCTGAGTCATCTCGTAGACAAACATCTGCATGAGCTGCCTGATCTCCCCATACTCCATCCCTTTAAAATAGGGTGCAAGGAACGTGAGGAAGTTATAATAACCCTGTCCCCCGGCAAAGTTCGTCTGGGCACTGCCGAGGGCTTTGACCGCATGCAACACCGCCACCTCCGCTCTCTTTGCCGGGCCGGCAACAGAAGCCTTGGTGCCGTTTCCGTCCGGCATCAGGCCATAGTAGAAGAAGTAGCGAAGGTCCCAATCCTGGCAAAACGGCCTGGTCCCAAAATATTCCAGGTCGTGGATATGGATATCCCCGGAGAGGTGATGATCGGCGAGATGCGGGGGGAGCTGAAGGAGATACTGCTCCTTGCTGATCTTGTCCGCCTTTTTCTTGTGGGATGTCTCGGCATTTTCCTGCAGGTTAGCATTGTCCTTCGCCTCGAACCCGCGCCCCACGTCAATGAGATGGGCATCGAAGACCGGAGTCCCTACCCTTGTGCAGACATTCCTGTACTGGACCAGTCCCCGCTCCATGAGGGTTATGTTTACGATCTCCCGGATGAGCGGCCCGCTCAGGGTACGGAGTTCCATGGACTTGATCCTCTGCTCCACGAGTCGGGCAATCTCCTGGGCAGTCTCTTCAGTTGCACTCTCGTATCCATAGAACGTGGAGACCAGTTTGGTCTCTTCCACGATCTGGCGTACAATTCTCTGCCGGTCCCACTCCAGGATATGTCCATCCGTGGTCCTGACGGGCGGCATTGAGGCGACGAAAACCCCGTCAAGCGTGGACTGGCGCGTATCCTGGGAGGGCATTATACTCCCTCGATGAAGCCGAGAACCTGCTCTTGCATGACTGCGCCAGCGACGAACATCTCGGCAGATGTCAGGAACCTCTCCCCCTTCTGGAGAACAGGCGCCTCACTCACGAACACGCCGTTGATACGCAGTTCAGTGAGCGATTCAGGGGTGGAAAGGTCGCGCTCCTTATACTGGACAGTCCTCTCGCGGAGAAATTGTTTCAGGGCGTCGCAGTTCGGACAAAATTCCAGCGTATATATAATCACGTCTTCAGTATTGGACAAAGGTCTCCCCCACACAATATGCTGATGCAATAATAGCTCTTTGGTGAAAAAATATTTGTTGATCTGACCGTAATTATACCTTCATATAAAGGAATTTTCAGGCAAACACGGAAAATTCGTCGTGATATCATATGATGGCGAAGATGTTCGCGAACAGGTTATTTGGATTTGAGGGATTGAGATGAACCGGCTGTTTGTGGCCATCGAGCTGCCCCCTGAAGTGAAGGAAGGATTTCGCTCGATACAGGAGCCTCTGAAGAAGAGCAGTGCAAGGCTCACTCTTGTGGACCCGGACCTGATCCATATCACGCTCAAGTTCATCGGTGATACACCAGACGCGGTCACACGCCAGATCGCAGATGCGCTTGGGGTGCTCAAGGAAGAGCCTTTCCCAATCCAGGTGAAGGGGATCTCCGGGAACAATATCCGGCAGCCAAGGGTCATCTGGGCAAACGTGGAGGATGGGGGAAAGTGCGGGGTCCTGCATTCCCGTATCGAAGGCCATCTCGCTCCGTTCGGTGTGAAAAAGGAGGATCGCGCGTTCCGTCCCCACGCCACGGTGGCGAGGGTGAAGGAGTTTCACCCTGACCTCATCGAATTCCTAAAACCGCTCCGCGATCGCGAATTCGGTAACGGCATGGTGTCGGGATTCAGCCTTAAGAAGAGTACTCTCACTCCGAAGGGTCCAATCTACCAGACCATAAAGGAAGTGCTCTTTTGAAGAGGACCCCCCTTGAAGAGGGAATTCTTGCGGAGATACGGCCACACGCTGAAGAGATCCGCCATATCATGGAGGTGGCAAGGAGGCTTGTCTCGCGAGTGGAAGAAGAGGGTCTGACATCCGCAATGCTTGTTGGTTCGATTGCCCGTGGGACCTGGATACACGGGGATCGCGATCTCGATATCTTTCTCCTCTTCAACCCTGACATCCCGCGTGAAGACCTTGAAGAAAAGGGGCTTTCGCTTGCACGGAAGGTCGCGGTTGCCGAAGGTGCTGATTTCCGCGAGAAGTATGCCGAGCACCCGTACATCAACGCCCGCATAAATGGCCTTTCGGTCGACCTGGTTCCGTGCTATCGGGTAGAATCTGCATCCAGCATCAAGAGTGCAGTCGACAGGACACCATTTCATACCCAGTATATATGCGAACGGATCAAGCCGTTTGTGGACGATGTCCTTCTCCTCAAGCAGTTTGCCAAAGCAGGCGGGATCTACGGCTCTGACCAGATGACGGAAGGATTTGCAGGGTATCTCTGCGAGCTCCTTGTTCTCCACTACGGCGGATTTCGCCCGCTTCTTGAAGCCGCAGTCCAGTGGCGGCCCGGCATACTGATTGACATCGAACAACACCATTCACGCACCTTTCCCGAACCCCTTGTCGTCATCGACCCGGTGGACCCCGGGCGGAATGTCTCTGCTTCAGTCTCCCTCACAAGGATGTGCGAGTTCATCGAGCTCGCACGCGGATACCTGGCTCATCCCTCCCGCTCATTCTTCTTCCCACCGGAGCGTCGGGTGCTGACCGTGGACGAGGCCGCCGATATCATCTCATCGAGGGGAACCTCTCTCTATGCCATCACATTCCCCACACCCCCTTACATCGAAGACATTGTGGTTCCGCAGCTCCGGAAAAGCCTCGATGCACTGCGTGCCATGCTGGACCGGCACGGTTTTTCCGTCAACCGTGCTGACTGCGAGATGCACGAGGACAGGTCCATGCTCCTCTTCGAACTTCTTGTCGATGAGCTTCCCGCGGTAAAACGCCATTCCGGCCCCCCGGTCTGGAACAGGGTCAACGCGGGAAAGTTCGTTGAAAAATATCTTGATACTGAAGGGGCAGGATTCTTTTCCGGACCTTTCATCGAGGATGGAATCTACATCGTTGAGATTCGCCGATCGTATACCCGTGCCACCGACCTCCTCCATTCCGACCAGGTGCTGCAGGTAGCGCTCGGGAAGCACGTGAAGCAGTCCCTCGAGCTTGCCCGCCAGGTGAACCGCGGTATTGAATGCTACCAGGAAGAGTTTGCCCCGTTCATCTCCGATTTCCTCCAGAAATCATCTCCCAGCGTGTGGATTGAGAGGAACGAGAAGAGATTGGGCTGAACCTGCACCGAAGACGCCCGGCTCGCATTTCTTCACCGGTCGGGCTGCTCTATACCGTTTCACATGCGCTACCGCAATCATCCTTCACGAATTCTAATTTCCAGGATAAAATTATCCCCAATCCAAGGGCTTGGTTTGATACTTTTATATGATGACCCGCCTCACATACCTTTTAATTTCCATGCCGTCCAGATCGCGCGATGATGCGTTATCCGAGGTCATCGGGTTTATTTTAATACTTGCACTCATCGCAGCGCTTGCCTCCCTCTATCTCACCTACGTCGTTCCTGCGCAGGGGAGGGAAGGGGAGATAAAACACATGGCTGGTATTAACGACCAGTTCCTTGGCTACAAGACGGCTATAGACTCCCTCTGGATCAATGATCAGACCAACGTTCCCATCTCCAGGACATTCACCCTAGGAACCATTACAGGAACAACCCAGGGCTCTTTCGTAGTACCTATATTCCAGCCTTACCCGTCAAGCGGGTCGATGGTGGTGAACGGAAGGGGGGAGACGATCACCATCAATGCTGATGCACTGGTGCAGGGATTCCCGGGAAGTGCGATGCCGGATTTAGATCCGGTATATTACAGACCGAACCACATTTACATTCAGTTAATGACGACGAATACGTCAAAAGGAGGTGGAATTACCCTTAAACCAAATTATGGCAACTGGACTATTTCACTTAATCTTACAAGATTCATCACGCCTGACCAAGAGGCAACACAGAGTGGCGTTAAGCCTTTTCCGACTCCAACAAGTGCTTCATCCTCAATAAGCTGGACTGAATTTCAGACATGGATTAATAGCAACCTGAATAATGTTGGAGGTTGGATATCTAGCCTGAATGCCAGTATTTCATCATCAAGTAATACCAGTTCTTACATCACAATGACAATGACAAAAAATAATAATTTAGTTTTTTCTGAACTCCCTATTGTCAAAAACGCACAGAATAATGTTTGGTACACAATTGACGTTGTGGATTCTTCATATGGAATTGAAAATGAATTGGTTTATCCATTCTCCATTTCGATTAGTAATGCAACGAGCAACTGGATAGCCTATCGCTACCCAGTATCGGTAGGATATGTTCCAAAACAGATCACCCAATCCCACCAGATGGGTTCCCTGGAATTTCTTTCAAACAACAAATACTGGATACAGCAGAATTACTATTACCAGCAGGGGGGTGTCTTCCTCGCGCAGCCAAACGACGGGATGGTTACAAAAGTCCTCCCGCTCATCAGTATCACCAACCAGACCGGTATTCCTACTGTCCGGATTGTTGACATCACTGTCAAAGGTTCCGGCAACATTGGCGGCACATCGCCAGTACAGGTCATTTCGAGACTCGATACAGTCCCTCAAAACATTTTCAATGGATATACCCTCGCCAAGGGGATACCCAACGCAAAAAATGTTACTGTTACCCTGACTTTACAGGATACTGCCACGGCACAAATGTGGAACCAGACATTTGCCGGCATAAAAAGCACTGCCGGAGGGCAAAGCTGGATTATAAATACACAAAACGGGAAACTGGCAACTCTCACAATCGATCCGATTCCTTCTAGTCCCGACTATGATATTATTCTCGATTATTCACAGGTCAATATGAGCGTTGAACTCCAGCCAGTTGCAATATGAAACCCTATACCTGTATTGAGGATGACGCTGTTTCAGAGATTCTTGGTGCTCTCCTCCTGATCGCTATTGTCAGCCTGGCGGTAAGTATAATCGCGGTCACCATCCTATCCAGTGTGGATACATCACAAACCCCCTCCCTGTCCATTGTTATCCTCAACAACAGTCAAAATATCTTAATATTCCACGACGGAGGAGACCCGCTCCCGGCAGGTTCATATCGCATTTACGTTGATGATATCGACCGCACCAACCAACTCACACCGCCTGCCAGTTCAACACAATTCAAAGCGGGAACTGTTCTTTCCTATACAGGATCGACTTTCCCCAGGACGGTAATGGTAGTTGCAAGAAGTTCTGACGGAAAAGAGACTTTGCTCGCGCAAAAGTATTTTTCCTGATCCTTCCGTTCACTTCTTTCATCAAAGGATAGGAAAGACCCTTACCTATATCAATACGATGAATAGACTATTTTGCAGTGTGTTGGGGGTACTCCACAATGTCGAAGGATGACCATCAAGACCTTGCTGTTTCCGAATTAATAGGAGCAATATTACTGGTCGGTCTGGTGATTACCGCCCTTGCAATAGTTGCCGTTCTTTTACTCTCGAATCCCCCGCCTGAAGAAGTACCGCAATTGAATGCCCTCGCAGGGAATACTTCTGATTCCATCTTGCTCTATCATACTGGTGGAGATGAACTGAAAGAGGAGCAGACGCTTATCCGGATTAATAATAATCAGGATCCTGTTCCTCATTCCATGATTTATATGAAATTGGACGATGGAACAATTGAAAGTGAATCGTGGGATGTGACAAAAACAGCATGGACTGTCGGAAAGACACTCGTCATTCCATCCGGGACCGCACCACAGAGTATTTCTGTTGTGTATCAGGGAGCCACATCACAAAACCTTATCCTCTTTACCTCGTTTATCCCTGGCAGTGGAATCACAATCCCGATGACGACAGGCACAACCGGAACCACGACCACCACAGTAACAACCACAGCGACTACTACCATACCAACAACGAATGCAACAACCCCAACGACCACCTCCCCAACGCCGACACCTACTCCCACATGTGGCACCATATCAGGTTATAAATGGAATGATACCAATGGCAACGGCATACGGGACTCAGCAGAACCTGGATTGTCAGGTTGGACCATAAAAGCCTCTGAATGCATCCAGGGGAATTGCAATACCCTTGGAATCGCTGTGTCAACAGTCACGAATGCAAGCGGGTATTACATCTTTAGCGGGCTTACGTATCAACCGTCCACATGGTACAGGGTGCAGGAAACCCTGCAGACGGGATGGACTGCTACCTCTCCATCAGGGGGTTATAAAGACATAAAACTGGAACCTCCAGGTTCTGGAGGACAACCGGCCAAATGCTACGAATCGAACATGAATTTTGGAAACAGAGCGGTGCCCCCCCCGACAGCAAATTTCCAGGGCGCTCCCACGACCGGTGCTGCCCCATTACAGGTACAATTCACTGACAGCTCAACAGGGAATCCAACCCAGTGGCAGTGGGATATCAATAATGATGGTGTTATCGATTACACGGTCCAGAATCCATCACATACCTATACCACTGCAGGAATATATTCAGTAAGACTAATGGTGACAGGAGCCGGAGGATCAAATACACTCATCAGGACCAATTATATCACTGTAACTACTCCCCAGACAACAAATATTTACCTTAATGCCAATAAGGATAGTGCCCTTCAGTCGGGAGGATATATTCAGTTCCGTGTAACAGGTCCCTATTCCTACATCAGACATGGGAGTACTTATTATGCCCTTAATAACGGGGATATTGTAAAATTGGAGATCACAAATGATGGCACTGGGAATATTTACGCGACCTCGAATACTATCAATGATTTCAGGTTTTCTAACGTAAAATTATCGATAAACGGGAATGACAAGGGTCCAAGAGATATCGGCGGTGGTGATATCTGGATAAGCAGTTACGATTCTTATCTTTCCACCCTCGTTCTCAATGTTCCCACTCATAATTCATGGACACAATTGTTGGTAAATGGAGTGTGGATAATATACGGTGAAGATAGCAGGGAAATCCAGATACTCAACTTACGCCCTGATACATTTGGTGTTATGAATCTGAATTCAAGGACTGATACGTTCTACAACGGTGGAGCAACAGGGTATCAATTGATCTGATCCCACCTCTTTTATCCCCTGAATATGACCTTATCCGAATTCCAACGGACGGCAATCATCGCGGTGCTCTTTGTCATCGGAATAGTGACGCTTGCATTCCTTGGGATCTCACTCTTTACGGCACCACAATCCCACACCACAACCCAGTTCAACGTAACCACCACAGAAAACCGGATCATCATCACCCACACCGGCGGAGAACCACTCAAGTGTGAGCTTCTCACCTTCCACCTGAATGGAAAAGAGATTGACACTCCTTCTGGCAGTCTCACGAGTTGTCCATGGTCCATCGGGAACACTGTCGAGATCCCCTATGTCCCATCCGGTATCATCCAGACGATCAGGATATTCTATCACGAAGAGAAAGGTCCTGTTGAACTATTCTTTGCGGAGATCGAGCCAGAAACACCGATTCCCATCATGACCGAAACCCAGGCACCAACTCCAACGACGGTACATCCCACACTGATCGCAACACCGACCCACATTCCAATCCAGGGAAGCCCCGTTGCCTCGTTCGACGCGAGCCCAAGGATCGGCCCGGTTCCCTTTACTGTTCGGTTTATTGATTCCTCATCGGGGGTCCCGGAAGAATGGGCATGGTTGTTCGGTGATGGAGCAACGTCTACGGTTCAGAACCCGGAACACACCTACACCCGTGAAGGCAGTTACCCGGTAAGCCTGACGGTGAAAAACGGGTTCGGAGTGCACACTCGTATCAGCCAGGGCTATGTCACTGTGACTCCTGCAGAAGCAAAGGACCTTGCCCTTGAGGCCGGGCTCAATAGTGCTATCTCCCCGGGAGGCTTCATTGAATTCTCGGTCGCTCAGCCTGGTTCTTCCATTAAGATCGGCGGACAGGCCATCAATCTCATCCAGGGAGACCGGATCAGGCTTGTTCTGGACAGCGGAGGGAGGGGGAAAATTTCGATTCGCAACGGTGCGATCCTCGCCTTTTCATTCGACAGGGTTGCAATGATGGTGAACGGGAAAGAGACTATCTCTGGCACAGTGAGGGAGATTAACATCAGGGGATATGATGACGTTCTCTCGACCCTCGACCTGGTGGTGGAGAGAGGAGATGGGGATTTGAAGATCCTTGAACGCGGGGTGCCGGTCGACCCCTCGATCTATGATTCAGGCATAGTATTGAGATCGCTCCGCCCTGACAGTTCGGGAACCATGACTCTTGACTGTTCCGGGCCGGCAAGGACTGCGTTCCAGGGATGTGTCACCTCCTACGACCCACTTTGATTGATCATCTTTTTCCCGGAATCCAGCGGGCTTTCTTTAACAACATTGGTCCGGAAGATGGGTCCTTTCATGCATTCCCGCAGAAAACATGCCGTTTTCGGGGATAGATTGATATAGGGTCAGGAGAGATGAAATTTAAATACCAGATCAGAGAAGGCCAATTGGCCCCCCCTGTGAAGGATCGAGTGAATTTTTCGAGTGGAGCAGAATGGATCGGGAATCGGCAATCTCCAGGAATATCATACTGGCTCTGGTGGCAGCGGTGGTGATCATCATCGCCGTCATGGTAATGGTGATGATCTTCTTCCCACCCCAGCCGGATATCGTGCCCCAGTTTCAAGCCAACATCGAACGGTCAGGAAACGTCGTCTACCTCTATCATGATGGAGGGGATGCCCTCCAGAAGGGGAGTACCTTTGTAAAGATCAATGGACAGGAGATCCCTGCATCGTCCATCTCCTTCCTCCACGCCCAGGACTGGCCCTGGACACCGGGGAAGACCCTCCGCATCCAGTATGACGGGGCTGGGGTCCCTGCCCTTGTGCAGGTGATCTACAGGGGAGCGAAGGGAGAGATGCTCGTCTTCTCTGACGAGACGGCCTCGGTACAGGAGACCCCAATCCCAATCTCCACGGTCACGTCTCCGGTCGTAACTGTAACAGCCGGCGGAACTGCCGTCGTGATTGCCCCCACCACGTCAGCAGCGGTTGCGACAATCCCGGCCGGTCCGGTTGCCCCGCAGCCACCAAAGGCAGGTTTCACCGCTGATCCGCGGGCAGGTCAGCTGCCGCTGACGGTCCAGTTCATTGACACGAGCAGCGGTGCCCCGACATCATGGCAATGGAACTTCGGTGACGGGGGAACCTCTACCGAACAGTCACCGGTCTACACATACAAGGCGGCAGGGTCGTACCCTGTCTCTCTCACGGTACGGAACCTGTATGGAACAAGTCAGAAGAGCGAGGTGAACTTCATCTCGGCCGGAACCCTCCCGTCAGCCCAGTTCACGGCGGCACCTTCCGAAGGGACTGTTCCTCTCGTGGTTCAGTTCAATGACCTCTCCGCAGGCATTCCCACAAGCTACACCTGGGATTTCGGTGACGGGACTGCCTCCAACGAGAAGGCCCCGGTCCATACCTATACAAAAGCCGGGGTATATGACGTGGCATTGACCGTCGGAAACCAGTATGGGTACAATACACGAATCCAGAGTACAGCAGTGAAGGTTACTGCCCCAGAGATGGCGGAGATCTACTTAACAGGGAGCAGAATGGGCACCGTGCTGCCCGGGTATCTCCAGTTCATTGTGACCGGCGAAGGTGCATGGATAAAGGTTGCCGGATCCACGTATTCCTTCTCACGCGGGGACACCGTTCAGATCTTTGTCGATGACACAGACAATGGTGTGATTGATGTGAACGCCCTCGGAATCACAGATTTCCGTTTCGATGCAGTCAGGATGTACGTCAATGGAAACCTGGTCCGGAGCGGCCTTGCAGGGGGTATCAACGTTCCATCATATGCAGGACTCCGGACGACCCTCTCCCTCGTAATACCGCCGGGTGATTCGACCACAGTCCTGTTCGTGAATGGAGGCAGGATCCTCCCATCAGCATCACAGCAGATGACTGTGAAAAACATCGGAGAATTCACCCCCGGTCACATGAGCCTCGTGGTCAAGCAGAGTTCCCTTGCATTCAAGGGCGGTGCTGAATCCTTCACGTATACCTAAAAGGACCGGACAATAGACTCCGGAAAAAATATTTTTCCCGGGTTGGGGGGAATCAATGTCCTCTCAGTGAGAGGTCGCGGAGTCTTTGGGATACGAAATCGACAAGTTCCTTTGATTCGTGCCGGGCGGACCGGAGGAACCCCTCATATGCTGATCTCGCATCGTCAATTCGGGAGAGTTTCTCGCAGGCCAGCGCTTTGTTCAGGTAAGCCCTCGCATAATCCCGGTGGATCGAGAGGGCACGATCGAACTCGCGTATAGAATCTTCGCTCTGGTTGCGGTTATAATAGATATTACCCATGTTGTAATATGCCTCGGCAAGATCCGGTTTCAGCTCGACCGATCTCCTGAAGTCAGCGATAGCTTCTTCAGTAAGGCCTTTCTTGCCATACTCGATTCCACGGTTATAATATGCCGTGGGATTGTCTGGATTGATCTCGATTGCCCGGGTAAAATCGGCAATAGCCTCGTTATACATCCCCTTTGCCGCATATGCATTTCCGCGGTTATTCCAGGCTTTCTCATTCCGCGGGGCGTACTCGATGGTCTTCGTATAATCAGCAATAGCCTCTTCAAGGCGCTCCACTCTCTGGTATGCCACGCCACGGTTGTAATAGGCCTCAGCAAGATCCGGTTTAATCTCGATGGCCCGGGAGAAGTCTTCCATCGCCTGATCAATCAGTCCCTTCTTCCCGTACTCGATCCCGCGGTTATAATATGCGGTTGGGCTGTGGGGATTGAGTGTAATCACCCTTGAAAAGTCTGCAATAGCCAGATCGATGAGGCCCTTCCCTGCGTGCGCATTCCCCCGGTTATTGTAGGCTTTCTCGTTGTCAGGCTGCAACTCCAGCGCTCTCGTGTAATCCGCGACAGCTTCGTCGAGCTTTCCCTGCTTGTGGAAAGCAACCCCGCGGTTGTAGTATGCCTCACCGAGATCGGGTTTCAGGGATATCGCCTCTCCGAGATCGGCGACAGCCTGATCGAGCATCCCCCTCTCCCCATATTCTATTCCCCTGTTATAGTAGGCGGTTGCATTGGCGGGATTCAGCTCTATTGCCCTGGAAAAATCTGCAACTGCCTCGTTGAATTTACCAAGCCCTGCGAACCCGTTTCCCCGGTTATTGTAGGCTTTTTCATTGCCGGGATTGATCAGGATAGCATGGGTGAAGTCTTCGATTGCTGCCTCGGTCATTCCCATCCTGTCATGGATAAGGCCCATTGTATAGAAGAGGGAATCATCTCGAGGTTTGAGTTCAATTGCCTTGGAGAGATCAGAGACAGCCTCTTCATATCTGCCGATCTGGCTGTATTCGGCAGCACGGGCAATATAGGCATCACCCGAGTCAGGCTTCAGGTCGAGAGCTCTCGAGAGGTCATCCACAGCCTCGCGTGACTTCCCTGCCTGGCCAAAGATCTGCGCACGGTGGAACAATGCATGGAAATTTCCGGAATCTATCTCGAGCGCATGGGAGAGGTCAGCAATTGCTTCATCGGTCCGATGAAGTGAAGAAAGTGCAAGCCCACGACACAAATATGCATCCACATTCACAGGGTTCAATGCGATCGCATGCGTGTAGTCGGCGATTGCCTGTTCATTCCGTCCTTCCTGGCAGTGGAGCGAAGCCCTCTTGAGATAGGCTTCGTGGTATCCGGGATCGAGTTCTATCGCCCTGTTAAAATCTGAGAGGGCATCATCCTTCCTCCCTGCCCGTATGTACAGAATCCCTCGGGAGAAGTATGGCTCCTTACTGGCCGGATTATGAGAGAGTGCTGCGGAATAATCAGCGAGAGCCTGGTCTAAAAGATTATTTTTCTCATATTCCTTTGCCCTGCAGAGAAGAACCTCGATATACCCCGGTTTAATCTCGAGAGCCCTGGTATAGTCTCTCATAGCCATATCGGAGAGGCCTAGACGCGAAAACTCCCGGCCCCGGTAGTACAGTGCCTCCGGGTATCCGGGATTGATCTCAAGGGCTTTGGTATATTCAGATATCGCCTTATCCGACATCCCGGCTTCCTGGTATTTGTGCCCCCGCATGAGGCATGCCTCGGCATATTGGGGATTGATCTTAAGCGCGCTCGTGTAATCGTTTATTGCCTCTTCAACTTTTCCGGTGCGATCATACTCATTTCCCCTGTTATAATAGGCTTCGATGAACCCGGGATCAATATCGATCGCCCGTGAATAATCGTCGATCGCCTTTTCTGAGGCGCCGAGCCTTGAATATTCAAGCCCCCTCGCATTATATAGCTCAGGATCATCCGGGGCCTGTGCGATCTCCCTTGTGAGATTGAGTATGGCCAGATCCTGGGTTCCCTCATCATCAATATCCGGGGTGTCGCCTTTACTTTCAGGAGCCTTCTCTTCCCTGGTGACTACTGGGACTCCTCTCGCCGGGGTGGATGCCTCACCGCCAGCAGGGAGAGAATTCCCGGTGATCTCAGAGAAGATATCGATGGCACGTGAAAATTCTGCAATTGCCTCATCATACTTTCCAAGCCGGTTGTAGAGGACCCCCCTGTTGTTGTACGCCTCGACGAACCTCGGATTTATCTCGAGAGCTTTTGCATAATGTTCAAGCGATGCGTCGATGAGCCCGAGATTGCTGTATTCCACACCTAGGTTATTGTATGCTTCGGCGAAGTGCGGGTCCTTTTCAACACATGCAAGGTAATCTGCGATGGACTGCTCGGTCTGCCCCATTTTTCCAAGCACTATTCCCCGGTTGTAAAGGATATCGGTATTCCCTGGATCTATCTCAAGGGCCTTGGTGTAATCTGCAACCGCATCATCATACTTGCCGAGCCGCGAAAATTCGAGCCCTCTGTTGAACAGGGATTCGGTGGAGAGAGGATCAATCTCGAATGCACGTGAATATTCTGCGATAGCTTCGTCGTGCTGGCCTTTTCTCCCAAAGATAACCCCCCGGTTGTTATGTGCTGCAGCATAGTTGGGATCCAGTTGGAGTGCCTTTGAGAAGTCAGCCAGCGCCAGATCATCTTCTCCGAGCCGGGTATACTCAAGTCCCCTGTTGTAATAGGCTTCGGTAAAATCGGGATCCGATTCCAGTGCTGTGGTAAATTCCCGTATTGCCTGTTCCGGGTGGTGAAGAAGAGAGAACGCCACACCACGGTTATAGTATGCCTCGGTGAAGTGGGGATTAAGGCGGATAGCAGTATGATAATCCTCTATTGCCCCGGAATAATCGCCCTTCCCGGCCTTTGCAACCCCCCTGTTGTGGTATGCCTCTGCATCCGAAGAATTGATCTCGATTGAGCGTGTATAATCTGCAATAGCTTCGTCAAATAAACCCTTTTTATGGAAGGAGACACCGCGGTTGTAAAAAATTTGGCCGTCCATCAGGCCCCCCATTGAAGAGTGCAGCAGAAAACCACGCTTAATTATACCCCTTATACTCCATGTATGCCGTGATTATTAATTATATTGCTTCTTTACGGGAAACAGGTAGTATCACCATTTGAGTCCGGCCCTTTAAGGGATACAACGCGGTATAATTCCGTATGACAGGAAAGCATGCTGCGATATGTAATTAAAATATTAGACCAAAAGATCCTGTGCTGCAAGATTGAGGTAGATACGCCGAATCAGCGACCTTTCATATCCCGCAGGAACTGCTGCTCGAGAGTCAATTGAGAATTGTAAAACGAGAGAGGAAATTTAGTATGCCTGAAATACCGATGCACCTGCTCCTGCTGGTCATTCTCATCAGTGCGGGAATCGCACTGCCTGCCCTTGGAGCTCAGATAACGGAGAAAACAACATTATATCAATCAGATTTCTCCACGAATCCTGACTGGACAACGAACAGCCCTTCACGGTATTTCTGGGATCCTTCCCTCCAGATGTATCACTTCAAGACAGAAGGAGGAACGAACGGTTATTCGTACACTCCAATCAGGTACGATGGACAATCTTTTGTACTGGATTATGACGTGATTCTCCTTTCTTCTGACAAGAACAGTGCATTCCGCTTTGGCCTCATCAGCTCGGAGATGGATTTCTCGAGGGGCACAAATGTCCTCTCGGCCCTTGAGAAAGGAAAATATGGACCTATTTTCTCTTTGAGAGTGATTGACCAGAGCAACATGCTCCACGAAACCTCCAGTTATTATACCTCGTATTGCGGGGAGGTTCAGGGTTGCAATACGGTGGAATTCCAGGAAAATCTCACGTATCATGTTACCGTGAAGTACAACAAGGAACTGCAGAATGCCGATATCAAGGTTACCGAGAAGAAGACCGGCAACTACGTATGGGGCTACTTCGTCACCATCGGACGCGACCTCTATTTCATGGATCGCCTTGCAATCACAACACGAGGCGATTATACATTCGGTCCTTATGCCGAGGGGTACATTGATAATGTGGAGCTTGTGGCATTCGCTCTGGTCGATGAAACTCCCACAACCACTCCTCCCACTTCAGAGATCCCCACAAGACCACCAACTACGGTTCCCACAACGCCCACCCCGACACCGACTGCGGCATCCGTCTCAATCATCCCGATCATTACAGCATTCTGTGTTTCAGCCCTTCTCATGGGGTGGCTCCGGGAAAAGAAGTGAAAACACCAATCCGGGATACCTTTTTTATATCAAAATGGCTTCACCATGTTTATTGTGTTTGGATAGATGATGAAGTGAGATAGAGAATGGGCTTTGGGGACCTGTCCCCATTCAACGGTAACTCTGTTCCGGGCCCAAATCAGGAACTGTTTTGATGGTTTGTTCCCCGGGGACTGGTGTTTTAGCCTTTTGCACTCCCGATTACAATTCCATTTTCAATTGTGTAATACCTCTTTGAATGCTTGACCTGGTAGGAGCGGAGCCCTGCCGCCTCGGCTTCATCCACCTGCTTTCTCATGCTCTGCTGTTCTTCCGCGGAGTGGTTGTGCACCATATTCTTGAACCGTTTTTCAGGCATCTTCAGTCCGCGCACGTAGTTATCCTTGGCATCATATCCCGCTTCTTCAGCGGTGTGCTTTTTCGGGTCAAAATCTCCCATGGTGAGAGATGATCCCTTCAATAATATAATCATCTCGTATCCGGAATGAGTGCATCCCGGGGAGTGTTCCGTTGTTCATGAGATCCCCCTGGAGTATAAGAGAAACAGATAACCAATGTCGCACCCATCACTGAACCCGGAATTCTATCATTATTATTGTACCTGAAACCGCCCCCTTTCACTGCGAAGGAATCAGCCAGAAAACAGCATACCAATTCAACAGAATACAGACAGAATGGAGAATGCGAGGGATGGGATTTGAACCCAAGAACTCCTTCGAGACCAGCCCCTCAAGCTGGCGCCTTTGACCTGGCTCGGCAACCCTCGCACGTGCCATAATACTTGGATGCCGCTTCGAAATAAGGTTATCCATGTCCGGGAGGCGGGAAGACTCATGCTCCGTTCTGTTCCCAGGATAAAGAACTATAATGACCACCATTGGACAGAATTGACCTGCGATGTATATAAATTACCAGAGCAAACATCTCACCCATGTGGTCGGAGATACTCGGTGATTTTTCTGATTCCCCGTCCCAGACCCGTGTGATAAAATTTCTTCTTGAGAATGGGTTCGGAGTCAATGAAGACGGAAGGATCACCTGCAATGATATTGAGATCCCCTCTACTCAGGTGGCAAAAGCCCTCGGCACTGACCGGAGAGTGGTGGATACGACCGCCCAACGCATTCTCTCTCTCCCTCTTCATCGGGATATTTTCACCCATATGAGGGCGGCTCCCGATTTATCAAGGGTTGCTGAACACCTTGATCTCTCGGTCATGACTATCCTTCCCAGGGATGCAAGTGAAAAGGGTATTGTGAGCGCAGCAGTCAGGGTGATTGCAGAAGCAGGGGTGTCTATCCGCCAGATCTACGTGACGGACCCCCTTCTCTCGGAAGAACCGAGGCTGGTGGTTATCATCGATGGGGAATTCCCAACTCCGGTCATAGAAGGTCTCCGCCACCTTCCACAGGTCCGCCGGATCATTTTATAGGAGATCTTCTGATGATCTCCATCTCAAGCCATAGGTGAAAAAGGCGCTTTTTCAAATGCCGGGGAAGGTGGAATGAGCGCATCATTCTCTCCTCGATGTGTATGATCCGCTCCCCGGCTACGAGGTTATCAGCATTCGCTACCATCTTCTCCTCGATGGTACGTGGTATGCAGTCAATGGGCAGGAGTCGAAGCAGTGTGCATTCATCGGCAGTAAGACCCGCGCCGAGATGGCATTCGACGATCCTGGCGACGGCCTCGGGCAATCCCCTTCTCCGACAGTACATGGCCCCTGCCTGAGCATGGGCTATTCCATGGGTTATTCCCCGACCTATATCATGGAGAAGTGCTCCTGCTTCAAGGAGCCCGGTCTCCGCGAAGGATCTCTTGTCATACCCGAGTACTGCATCCCGGACTGTCATGCAGTGGCGAATTACACTCCGGCTGCAACCGGCCTCCTGAAGGAGATCCAGCCATTGCCCGGACGGTTCACGCATGCCCGAGCGACTCTTTCATGCTCCTGATACGCTTCTTGAGGGCTTTTAGGAGGATCTCATTGTCAAAGTGCTCCAGACCAAGATCGCAGGTCGGGCATTTGAATTCGCAGTCCATCGCCTGGCCAAACGTGAACATGAATCCGCACTCTTTGCAGATGTAGAAGTCGTTCTCTTCCTCGAACTTTTCCCGGGCTTCGAGCTTCTCCATGATCATTTCCATGTCTTCCGCGATCACATCGTATACCCTGTCGATGCGGAGATGCCAGAGATAAGTAAGCCAGCCGGTCTCGTTGTTCTTTATCCGGCGGTACTCTGCAAGCCTCTTCTCATAAAGGGTATAGAGCGTGTGCCTGACCGAATTGAGGTTGATACCCGTCTGGGCGGCAAGTTCCTCATCGGAAAACTCTCCCTCGCGGGGGAAGCTCTCAAGAAGAGAGAGCCCCTCTTCACCGATCAGGCGTGCGAGATATGCGCTTATTGGACTATTTGCGAGGATCTCTTCCATAGGCTATTCAACCCATATATTGTCGGACTCTCTTCATATTCTTATCCAGACAGGTCATGGCCTGGTCTGCACTGTTACCCCACCCGAACACGCTGACAATCGCATGACCCTCCTCGAAGAAGGTTCCCGGCCATGGGATGTCTGCGACTGCAGGCGTGAGAGGAGAGAGGTCTTTTCCAATCTCAACATCACGATCTGCAAAAAGGATCCTCCGCACGGAAAATCCACAACTCGAGGGTCTCGATCCGGGGAGCAGTCCCTGGCACGCATCAGCATGGACAGAGAAAAGGTTGATCCCGGTGGATGCTTCGACAGTATCAAGGGTTGCCTGGAACCGGGGGTTGACTTCGATAGCCCAGGGTTCATCCCCGAGAACAAAGTCAATACCAAGCGTACCCTTACAACCTGATGCCCCTGCAATCTTCTCAGCCATATCCATCATCAGTGCTGTGCCATTCCCGGTATAGGGAGTCAAAGACCCTGAAAAACCAAAATTTCCGCATTCCTCTCCACGCAGGATCTGCCTGTTCGCAGCAATAGCCCGTGCATTCCCTGCACCATCTGCGATGCAACACACCGAAGCGGCCGTCCCGGGAACAACCTGCTGGAGGATGTGAGGAGGGTAATCAAAATCCTCAAGCCAGCGGCTGAGCTCCTCATTATCCCGAACTATCCTGTTACGCCAGCCCCCGGAACCGTTCCTTGGTTTTATCATCGCCGGGAATTGGCCTGCCGGCATGATCTTCGGAACAGGGATATCCAGGGATTCGAAGTATTCCTGGGTAAGGAGTTTATCCATGAACCGGTGGGCATGATTCGGAGGAGTACCGAGAAGGTGAGCTCGTCCGGGAAGCAATTCTGCACCGGATGTGGGTACCAGCCACTCTACCTTGTGACGCGAACATATCTCCCCGATTGCCCCCGGCAGGTCGTCGAGTTCATCGAACCGGATCCTATCCCGGGTATACCATGAAAGATCCTGATCGCAGAAGTGGTCAACGGCATAAACAGTATACCCGGCCCTGCGGGCCGATCTTGCCACGTGACGTGTTGAAAATCCGCAGACCAGCACTGATCCTTTCATAGTTCCTCGGTAATCTTTCCGGAAGACGATGGGATTATCCTGATCTTCGCACCCGGGAAGTCTGAATCAAGTTCGCGGCCAGCGAAGAGGCGGTCGAGGAACACTGCAAGGCTGGATATCTCGGAATGGGGTTGTCCCGTCACTGCAATATTGTAATCAGCAAGGCCATAGATCTCTCCAGGGACCTTCTCTGCTCCCACGACCACAAGCATTCGCTCTGTTTCCCTGAGCGTCTCTTCGTGGAGCGGCAGGCGTTCGCCGTACATCGTGAGGTGGACAACAATTCCGCCGGATTTTTTCCATTCCCTGATACACCGCTTCCAGGACACCTCATCCTGGATGAGAAAGTCACCGCCCCACCTTGTAACCACGTCCTGGATGCTCGATACGACTCCCGAATCGCGCGATGCGAGGTACATCCCCCGTGCACCGAGCGCCCGCGCTGTGAGACCTACATGGGTGGTAACCCTCTGGTCCCGTTCGGGCCGGTGCCCGAGGCGAAGGACGAACACCTCAGTCATCCGTGCTCCTTGGCTCCTGCTTGAGCCTGATGATTCCACCATCGAAAGAAAAGGGACACCGTTCATCATACCTTTCCTGGCAGCGGAGCAGCATCTCCGGGATCGAGAGGACCCGGGTGCCTTCTGGAGAGTGCTCGATGAGAAGCGCCTTCTCCAGCCTTGAAAAAGAGTCCTGGATCTCCTCGACGGATACCTCCAGAAGCTCTGCCAGAGAATGCTCGTCCTTCCCGGGATTTTCTGCCAGGATGTGGTAGATCTGCCAGTCGAGTTCTTCTTCTTTCATATTCACTTGCTGCCTAATGTATCGCGCATGGAGAAGATAATGCTCGTGTCCTGATGCCAGGATACATCCTGCCTGATGCAAAGGTTGGGCTCTCAGCACAATAGATCCACAGCCTTTGCAGGCTGATTGACACCGAATCCGCTAGGTTTAAACAACTCGAATTTCAATCATCACCTATGCCTGATGAGGAGCGCGGGATCTCATACCGCGAGATGGCCTGCATTGCAGAAGAACTTCTTGAGAAGACTCATGAAGATGAGACCCTGCTCGCAAGGGAGTTTACCGCGCTGCCCGATACCCTCCGGCGTGATCTTCTCGTGTCGGACTTTTTTAATGCCTACCAGGTGTTTTATTATTACTTCAAACAGACCCCGGGCGAACTCGAAAAGGAGCGTTTGATCCTCCAGCCCGCTTCTGCCCTTGTCCAGGGCGTTATGATCAACGAACGCGAACTTCTTGAGATCATATTCAGGATCGAGGATGACCAGCCGGTGATGAGCGTGAGTGATGGAGACCGGGTGCTGGTAAATTTCCGCGGGATTGATGCATACGAGAGAGCCCTTCGTTTTATCGACGAGGCATTGTAACGTATCCCGAACGAACAGTCGATCTCCCGGGCTCCTTCATCACGAAGTCAAGGGAACAAAGGTGAACCTGTTGATCCTGTGAAAAGTGAGGAGCGGTGCTTTTGTATTTCCAGGAAGGAACCTCGCGGTAAATCCGGGTTTTTTTACCAGGGACCCCCCGTTACTAGGTCTCTGTTGACCTTCGCCTTCACAACTGGTGGGAGGTCCCCGAAAGATTCCATCCATTCTCCGGCGATTACGAGGATTCCCTGAACGTCCTGCCAGGGAACTCTCTCCATTATGCGGGTATCTTCCTTTGTGATGGTATTACAAATCGAGGTTGCCCACGCATCCGCTACAGCTGGATTTTGGGAGAAGACTGTCACAGCATCCGCGATCCCGAAAGAGATCGAAGGGCCGACGGTCGCTGAGGACGTGCAGATTCCAAGTATCCCTTCCTGTGGAGGAACCTCGAACGCCAGCGTATCGCTATGCGAAGATGCCCCCGCATGAATCCCGACATGAAGCACCCGATCCGAGCATAGCACGATATCACCCCCGTTGTCAATCACGGCTGTCTCTGCCCCGGCGCGCAGCATGTGTTCCACCCCGCTCCAGGCAATGGTCCCGGCAACAGCAGCCATGGGTCCCACCGATGCCGACATTCCGGCTTTTGCCATGCGATTGATCACAGTACTCTTCGATTGAACCTGGTAGGGTTCCAGTGTTGCCTTGAAGAATGGATCCAGCGCGATGTGGTGCTCTATGTCGCGGCGTGCTTCGATCATACCCTTCCTGGCGGCTTCAACATGTACTTCCTCCTCAGCGAGGATCGTGGCAATAGTCTCCCTGAAATGGAACCGCCGCCGTATCATTGAGAAGGTGTGCATCGGGATTGGAGAAAAACAGCATGGGTCGTCCCTGCGGGTGTTTCATCACCTTTTTCATCGCCGCGATCCTAGCGATCTCCTGAAACATGCCGCAACCAAAAACACCCGGTCACAGGAACCGCAGGATTGGAATCCATCTCCTGCCCTCTTACCTTGTAACAGTGCCTGTCGAAAACCAGGGAATACAAATGTGCATGTCAGATCTTGCGGCATACTTCCACCTTGGAGAACATGAGCGGCATGCGCCACACATCACACTGCTGGGTCCTTTTCGTCTCTTTGCCGGCTGTGATCCAGTATCCATCATCAACAATTGCCAGGCTCTCGAGGATACACTTCACTCAGTCCGGGCGACGCTGGGAGCACCACTCATGCTCAGGGGGAGGAAGGGATTTGCGGTGGTGATCAGCGCGGAGCCTCAACACGCGCTCTCCAGGTGCGCTGCGGGTATCAGAAAATGCCTTCTCCCGCACTTCCTTGACGGTACCTGGATAGACAGTACCCCCGGAACGCGAATCTACCATATCAGCATCGCGTTCGGATTGCATCGCACGCGAGCAGAATTGATCCTTCATGGGCTTGAGCAGCGGCCCGGATGTTCCGAAGTACCCCCACTAGTCAGCAGGTTACCAGGAGGCATCGCGAGTTCATCCCGGATTGCGGTTATCAGGCGAGGAGCCCTTTGGATGGCTTTTGATCTGCACATGAGGAGATGGCTCTCACGTGGGGAGATATTCAGGAAAAGTGTGGAGAGGTTTCCCTTAAATTCTCCCACTGCATGATGGGTTTTCGGTAGATGCATGGAGCCTTTGCTTCAAGCCCTGGATATCATGCTTCGGATTTCCGGGAAAGTGCCCTGTGGGGACATATCTCGATGCACCTTCCGCAGAGGACACATTTTTCTGCATCCATATGAAGTTTTGATTCTTCATCAAACGAGAAGACTTCCTGCGGGCAGATGCTGATGCAGGCACCGCAATCAACACACTCGCTCTCGTCGAGTGCTATCTCCTCTTCGAGGAACCGGACCGCTGCTCCGAGATCCGCCAGCTTGTCCCTGACAATCCGGCACGTATCGTCCGGAATGTCGATGAGGGCTTCTCCTTCAGATGAATCGATGAGAGCCCGTTCCACACTCACCAGCACGCCGGTATCCCTGACCACCTGGGCAATGATGGGTTTTTTACCCTCCTTTCTCGAGAACGTGACCAGGAGCTTCATTTCAGCCACCTCCCCCCGAAGAGCTTCCCGAGATCCATGGCAGTGAGCATCCCGGCGACCCTGAAATCCCTGTCTACTACAGGAAGGGCGCTGATGTTGTGTTTCTCAAGCTTCTGGACCGCGATATCCACCGCCTCGTCAGCCGTCGTGGTGACCACCTTGCGGCGCATGATATCCCTGACGAGGGTTCCTTTTCCCGGATTGACAACTGCCTTTGAGATGTCGTAGGTCGTCACGATGCCGACAAGCACCCCCTCGCTGTTGATCACCGGGAGGTGGTTCGTCTCCCCTTTCAGGAGTTTCCGGGCAGCGTCCCTTATCGGCTCATCTTCTGATATGGTGATAATCCGGCGATCCATGATCTCGAGCACCCTCGGGCCCTGGACTGTCTCTCTCATGGGACTGGCCTTTTTTGTATAATCTATCGGTCGTGTGGGGAGGCAGAGGGTCATCTTTCCGGATTCAATCCAGCCCTTCAACTCGGACGCAATCCGCCGTGCCCTGCGCAGGCTGGAAAGGGACGATGTACGAACCTCCTCCCCGTTCATCTCGAACCGACCGCTCTTGAGCATCGCATAGTTCACCTTCATCATCGAAGGCCTGTTCCTCACGGGAATCCCATAATCGATCACGTCAACCCAGATATCCTCGTCCTTTACCGCGCAACTCCGCACCGTCTCTATGTCAAGGACCGGGATCGGGATCCCAAGACCAACGTAGAGTGTGACCCCGTATCCTTTCATGGTTGCTGCCCTCAAGTACTCCGAATCCATCTGTTTCATATCGCCTGTTACCATAAGGGTCCCGAATCCACCGCCGGGAGATGCCTGTGTCCCTTCGCCTATCACCATACCTGCAGCACCTCCCAGGAAACAGGGAACACCCGAACCGATACACCGGAAGTGGGGATCGTTCGAGATGGGATTAAGGAGTCCAGATCCCGAATAGGTCACGTTCCCGCAGGATGGAAGGAGCATTCCCATGTATGTGTAAAACACCCGATCGGTCGAATTACAGGCAGCATTGTATCTCTGATAGCCGTTCCTCGGGTTGCACATGATTGCCTGGTTGAGGTTCTCAAGAAGGAGTTCGGTGGTAATCGTCCTCCTTGGATAGCAATCGGTCCCCCGTGATATCGCCCGAAGCTCCACTGACTTTCCGGTGATAAAATCCTCTATCACGTGCGCTCCGCCATATTGATCCTCGCGGGTAGTCGACTGCTGTGTCGCACCGATATAGGCATCCACCGCTGCCAGCCCGGCATATGCCTCAACATCGTTCAGCCAGACCCTTTCCATCCTGATGGGGGGATCGGCGTGTCCGAAATTGAAAAAACTGCCGGACGAGCACATCGCCCCAAAGGTCCCTGTGGTAACCACGTCGACTTCGGCAAGGGCATCTTTCTCGCCAAGTTCGGCGACAAGACCGGGCATCTCTTCGGCTGTGACCACCCGGGCATTCCCATCCCGAATCCGTTCATTTACCTGATGGATGGTCTTCTTCATGCAACAATATTTTATAATGTATATTTATAGATGTTTCGTATTACTAGAGGTAATATATGATTAATAAACCCGGCCATTGATACTCTCTTCATGAAGATCGGGGTTTTCATCCGTGAAATGGAATGCCTGGCACCCCCGGCCCTCGCAGAGGAATGGGACAGGGAGAGAATCGGACTTGTTGTCGAAGGAAAGGACGATCTTACACGCATTTGCTGTGCACTTGATGCAACCCCCAGGGTGATTCGAGAGGCGATTCGACAGAGGGCAGATATGCTTGTCGTGCATCATACCCCCATTTGGGATCCTGTCACCTCGTTCCGGGGTTCACTGGCAACCCTGCTCAAAGATGTCCTCACATCAGAGATGAATATCTACGTGATGCATACCAACCTTGATCACGCTCCGGGCGGTGTCAACGATGCACTTGCCGATCTGCTGGAGATCGGGAATCCTGCTCCCCTCTCGCTCGGGATTGTCGGCGAATGCAGTCTTGGTCTCCAGGAACTGGCAAACAGGCTGAACAGCGGAATCCGGACCTGGGGCAGGCCCAAGCTCCCTGGCAGGCTTGCGGTGGTCGGGGGTTCCGGATTCATCCCTGAACTTATCGAAGAGGCAAGAGCCGGTGGTGCCTGTGCAATTCTCTCCTCCGAAGCACGCCACTCCGTTGCCCGCTCCTCTCCTCTCCCCATGATCGAGGCAACGCACTATGCGCTCGAATCCCCGGTAATGAGAAATCTCTCGCAGCAGATGGACTGGATCTATATCGAAGATATCCCCGATATGCAGACATGGACGCCAAGGAATTCTGGGACACACTGAAAGGAGAGGGATGCCTCACTCCCCGATTCCGGGAAGAACTCATACACCTGTATGGAGAGCGGGGTGAGAAGGCTGCCCTTTCCCTTGAAAAGAAAATGGTAAAAAAATATCGTGACTTCATGGTTGTCGTCGGTGCTTCAGGGGAATACATTGTGGAAGGGGACTTCTGTACCTGCCATGACTTCATGTTCAGGGGAAGATGCTGCTGGCATATTCTTGCGGTCAGGCTGGCATTATTATGCGGCGGGGTCGAAGAGTATGACCTCTGGTACCAGGATACCTGGGCAGGGCCGGAGTAGGGGAATCCAACAATTTTTATCGTTAAAAACCGAATAGAATGGAAACTGTGTGGTTTTATGCTCGAAGATGAATACCAGCTCGAATATTTTAAGACACACGGGCTGACCCGGAAGACATGCACCAAGTGCGGGGCAGCGTTCTGGACACGTGATCCAGGGATGGAGACGTGCGGGGATGCGCCATGCGAGACATACCACTTCATAGGGGCTCCAGTATTCCGGCGTCATACCGTAGACGAAATGCGTGAAGCGTTCCTCTCATTCTTCGAGCACAACAGCCACACCAGGATCAGCAGGTACCCTGTTGCAGCACGATGGCGGGATGATATTTACCTTACTATCGCCTCCATCGCCGACTTCCAGCCATGGGTGACCGGGGGTATCGTCCCTCCCCCTGCGAACCCGCTCACGATCTCGCAGCCGTGCATAAGGCTCAATGATCTTGATTCCGTAGGCCGTTCCGGTCGCCATCTCACTCTCTTCGAGATGATGGCCCACCATGCATTCAACTCCGATATCGAGGAGATCTACTGGAAGGAGCATACCCTCGAGCTCTGCGAACAGTTCCTCTCGTCAATCGGCGGTGATCTCAACCGGGTCACCTACAAGGAACACCCGTGGATAGGTGGGGGAAATGCGGGCCCGAGTGTTGAGGTATTGATCGGCGGTCTCGAGGTCGCAACACTGGTATTCATGAATCTCGGGAAGCAGAAGACAGGAAAACCACCGGTTGAACTCTCCGGTGAGAAATATTATCCCATGTCCAACTGGATCGTCGATACCGGGTATGGGCTGGAACGGTTCGTGTGGGCATCAACGGGCTCACCCACCATCTATGATGCAGTATTCCCCGAGATGGTTAGCAGGGTTATGGAATCAGCGGGACTTGCTCATGCCCTCGAAGACAAGGAATATACCAAGATCCTCTCTCTCAACGCAAGGTTTTCCGGGGTCATGGACATCTCCGGGACCAACCTTTACCAGCTGCGCAAGAAGGTGGCAGCTGCAATTGATGTGCCCATTGAGCGGCTTGACAGGATGATAACCCCAATCGAGAAGGTATATGCTATTGTTGACCACACGCGGTGCCTTGCCTATATGCTCGGCGACTGCATCGTACCATCCAATGTGAGGGAGGGTTACCTGGTCCGGCTCGTATTACGCAGGACGCTCAGGATGATGAACGAACTGGGAATCAAGGAGCCTCTGGCAGACCTTATCGAACAGCAAATGCGGATCATAGGAACCCAGTCATTCGAACAGGACATGCTGATTGTCCATGAAATTGTCGAGCGTGAGGTGGAGAAGAGCAATGCCACCATGCAGCGTGGCACAAAGATTGTCCAGAGGATCGCCAGGAATTACAAGAACAAGCGGGAAAGGGTCCCCTTGAAGGAGATCATCACCCTCTATGATTCTCACGGTATTCCTCCTGAGATCATCAAGGAAGTCGCGGTATCAGAAGGAGCCGTGGTCGAGCTTCCCGATAACTTTTACTCTCTCATCGCCGACATGCATTCCGAGTCCGGGCCCCAGGAGACTGAAGATCCGTTCGCAAAGCACCACGACAGAATCAGCGCCCTGCCTGCAACAAGGAAACTCTTCTACGAGCAGCCCTGTGACATGGAATTCGATGCAATGGTGATTGATTTCTTCGACGGCAACGTCGTGATGGACCAGACACTCTTCTATCCCGAGGGGGGCGGGCAGCCATCTGACAGTGGCATGCTGATCACTGCTGAAAACATGGTCCGGGTTGATGATGTCCGGAAGGTGGGGGATGTGATTGTCCACCACGTCAACGGTGGGACCCTGCGGAGGGGCGACCGTGTGAAGGGAATCGTCGATGAAGAACGGCGCTGGTCTCTCATGCGCCATCACACCGCCACTCATCTCCTCCTTCACGCGGCAAAAGAAGTGCTCGGGGCACATATCCACCAGGCAGGGGCCCAGAAAGGTCTGGAGAGTTCAAGGCTCGACCTCCGTCATTACAAGCATATCACCCCTGATGAACTGCGCAAGATTGAGATTGCCGCCAACAGGATGGTAATGTCCGACCAGATGGTCGACGTAACGCATCTCGACCGTACAAAGGCCGAACAGGCCTATGGTTTCGCCCTGTACCAGGGAGGCGTACCTCCGGGAAAAGATATCCGTATCGTGCAGGTGGCAGGTGACGTGGAAGCATGTGCGGGCACACACTGCCGGAGTACTGGAGACATCGGACTCATCAAGATCATCAGAGTCGAACATATCCAGGACGGGATCGAGCGCATTGAGTTCGCTGCGGGCATGGCCGCAGTGGAATATGTTCACCGCCTTGAAGGACTGGTGAGCCAGTCAGCTGAAACCCTCTCCGTACAGCATGAGAATCTACCCTCGACGGTGACCAGGTTCTTCTCGGAATGGAAGAACCAGAAGAAAGAGATAGAACGACTCCGTGAGAGGCTTGCCGAGCTGGAGATGAAGAACCTTACCCCGGAGATGGTAGGAAAAACCCCGATCCTCATCAAAAAGATAGATCTTTCCGGCAAGGAACTTGCCGCCATTGGTGGAGAGATTTCAGGAAAGGGCGGTGTTGCCCTCCTCGCCAGCGGGTCGGAGCGTGTCACGGTCATCCTCATGTCAGGGACCGGCAGGGTAAACGCGGGAGAGATTATCGGGCAGGTCTGTTCACTTCTTGGGGGAAAGGGTGGAGGCTCGGCGACGATGGCGCAGGGAGGCGGACCTGACGTCCAGCACCTGGATCTTGCATTGAAGGTCGGGAGAGATCGGATTGTGGAGGCATTATCAGGGGGATAAGGCCAGGTGACCAGGCAGTATGGATACGGTGACTGACGATTCAGTGGATCCCGGGAACGTTATAAAGGCAGGCGAGGTAGTCGTTCTCCAGCCCGGGGATGAACGGGCTCAGAAGATAGGGAAGGCCATTGCTAGCCAGTCCGCAACCGATATCCTCAATGCACTCCAGGAGCGTCCAAGCACGGCGGGAGACCTAACATCAATTCTCAGCATGCCAATGGGCACCGTCAAATATCACCTGGAAAACCTCCTGGAGGCCGGGCTCGTCGAGGTCAGGCAGATTCGTTACAGTGTGAAAGGCAGGGAGATCAAGGTGTATGGCCTTAAAGACCAGCTCCTTATTGTTGCTCCCAGGGTCCAGAATATCCGTTCAATACTGCTCAAGTATGCTGCACTGTTTGCCATTGTTTCCCTGGCAACACTCGTCGCATATTCCATGATGCCGATCATGACAGCACCCCCGGGCATGGGCGGTGGCATGGCCGGGAATGGTGCTATAGCAACGATGCAGGCAGAAAAAGATGCAGGGACACTGGCTGCACCACCGATTCCTGAAACCCGCATTGCCGGTGGAGTGTCTGGAATTGCCTTTGATCCCTTCCTTGCATTCTTCCTTGGAGGCAGCCTGGTCATCCTCATACTGCTTGCATATGAAGTCCTGACCTGGCGGAAACATTCCTGATAGTGATATTCACTCATCCATGACGGCGTATCGATCGCCTATGTCAGGTTCTCAAAGAAAAGAATGGTATTGATATAAACAATCCAGAATGGCATGTGGAGGGTGGTTTCGAGGGGTTGCATCCGCGTTTTTTTTGAGACTCAATAGCTCACCTGTCCCTGCTCGTAGATCTCTGACATGTGCACCGTCTCCATTGGGGGATATACGAGTCGTATCCATTCCCTCTGGATATGCGGATTCTCTTTTCGTGCGGCGCAGGAGGTACGGTAGGCCATCCACGTGTTCGAGGCTTCAACGGACTGAAGGTACTCGCGATCGATGGCTTCGGTAAGGGAATCAATGTCTGCCATGATGTCTCCCATCGTGTTGAGAGAAGGAAGATTAATCATGGCACATCTCTCCCACAGGGTGACATGAGACCGGCGATGAAATCCCACCACATAACCTTCTGTAATGGAGAGAGACATCTTCGCGGATGATCTCCTTGATCCTGGCGACCAGCGCCATGCTTATCTCACCGGGATCTTCTCCCGTTTTTTCTGCGAGCATGCGGGAGATTGAAGGAAGAAGATCGCTGTGGTAACGGCAGGAAAACCCTGTGATTTTCCAGATTGCGTATTCAATCTCACCTTCAAGAGTCAGTCTCATTGGAACACCTTTCCCTGTGCACCAGTGCACCGGATTCATTCCCCGTCAGGGATGTGTAACCTGCTCTCACACCCGCTGAAGGTTCCTGTAAAACTACATTGGCACTAATAGTATAAATAATTTATGTGTAATGAAAATTAATATTGGTTTTTATTAATATTTTCTATCAAAACTTTTTATCGGAGATAATTATTATATAATAAAAAACAGACTTTAATAATATCCATGGCTCCGGAAGAGAATGAACTGGAGAAAATTCGAGATCTTCTCTCCCAGAACCCTAAAGGCCTCACCATTGAAGAAGTGTCACAGTCAGTCCCGATGAGCAGGCCATCTGCTGCAAAGTATCTCAATATTATGGTTGCCCGTGGCCTGGCGGAGATGCGACAATACGGACGAGCTAAAGTCTTTTCCCTTTGTGAAAGGGTCTCGTTCACGGATATGATCAGCCTTACCTCCGATCTCATCGTGATCATGGATAAGAACCTCTTTGTGACCCAGGCAAACGACCAGTTTCTCTCCTTCTTCCGGTGCGACAGGAAGGATGTCATTGATAAATCCCTCGAGTTCACCCCGGTGGGCGCATACCTTCCGCTACGGACTGAGATGATCAGGGATGTGATTGGCGGTCAGATCGTGGCTCGTGACCTTGAGGTGTCCCTTGAAGGTGCGACACATTACCTCCGCACACGAATTGTCCCTCTCGTCTTTGAATCGGGAGACCAGGGTGTTGCAATGGTCATGCAAGATATTACTCTCCTCAAAAGATCGCAGTACGAGCTCGAAAAAAGGGTTCAGATGAGGACCAAGGAACTCGTTGCCACCAACAGGAGCCTGCAACGGGAGATCCAGGATCACAAGAGAGCGGAGAAGAACCTTGCATTAAGCGAGAGCAGGTACAGGACGCTGATTGAGACAATCCACGAGGGCATCTGGGTCATGGATCACGAAGGAATCACGACATTTGTGAATCCCACGATGGCCTCGATGCTCGGCTACCTTCCTGGTGAAATTGTGGGAAGGCACCTCTTTTCATTTCTTGACGAGGAGGGAATCACTGGGTTGCGAGGAGCGTTGGCCGACACACAGCATGGTGCTTCCCGATACGACTCGAGGTTGATCTGCAAAGACGGAACAAGGATTCACGTGCTCTTCTCATTCTCCCATCTCCCGGGGAACGGGAACGGACATTCTGGTATTATTGCAGGTGTTATGGATATCAGCGATAGGATTATGCTCGAAAAGGCTCTCTTCCAGACCGGGAAGAAACTGAGTCTTATCACCAGCGTGACACGTCATGACGTCCTCAACCTCCTAAACGGTCTGCAGATGACAGTCGGGATGCTTGAAGACTCGCTCACAGAACCCGGGAACTTGAAACTGCTGGAGAAGATAAAAAATACTGCATCCGGGATCGAGATGCAGATGCTTTTTTCAAGGGAATTTAAGGAAGCTGGTGTGAATCCCCCGGGATGGGTCGATCTCGATGATACACTCCACCAGTCCCTTCTCACGACCGAACTTGACGGTGTGAACGTAGAGAATGACCTCACCGGCCTTGAGGTGTATGCAGATCCCCTTATCAGGAAAGTATTCTCGAACCTTGTCGACAATGCAATCCGGCATGGCAATGGCGTATCCAGGATCAGGTTCTCTTACGAGACCCGCGGAGAGGATGTTGTGATCATCTGTGAAGATGACGGGGCCGGTGTTCCTGAAGGAATCAAGAAACAGATATTTAATAAGTATTTTGGGAGAAATCACGGTCTTGGGCTCTACCTGATCCGTGAAATACTCTCGATCTATGGCATGACAATCTCCGAAACGGGAAAGCCTGGAAAAGGAGCCACCTTCGAAATTTTTGTTCCCGGGGGAACTTTCAGGGTTATTCGGGGATAGACTGCCATATCCGAAGAGGATATGAAAAAACCCAGGGAATCCTGAGTGGAGGATTTCTTAAAAGAAAAATCAAAATTTATCTTTTCAAGCCTCTTCTGTGACAGAGAATTGCACCTGCACCAAGAATCCCCGCCATGCAACCCGCAAGGGGTGCTGAAGCCCGGGGCAAAACCGGCACATCAGATGAAGCATTGGGAGAATCCGGTACTTGAGAAACGGTGGCAGTTGCCGGATAATCAACCATGAATTGTATCGTTGCCATGAATCCCTTGATGTCATAAAAATCAACATAGTAATTGCCCCTTTCTTCAACCTTGATTGTTTTTGAAAAATATCCGTCATCCTTTCCGAGCTGTGTGGTTGTACGGATGTCCTGCGGGGGAACAACCGCTCCCTGGGGTCCGTTTATTTTCATGGTTATCGTAGTCACTCCTGCTTTGGGAATGTACCCCTCTATCCTGAGCGCTTCTCCAAGTTCCTGTTCCGTATCAACAGTAAGAACAATCTCCCCTGACCTGTCAGAGATCTTGATGGTTCGTAGCGTCACGGAATCTGATGAGAGTTTTTGCCCTGGATCGGTGGAGAATTTTACTTCGGCCTTGTAATTTCCCGATTCAAGCCCGGTCGTTGGGAAAGAGACCTGGAACGACTTGGAATCATCAATGACAACCATCCTTCTTGCCACTTCACTGGGTGTGGATGGTTGCAACTTATAGAGGACGATATCGAATTGCGTTCCAACCGGGAACGTGGTGTCCCCGGTCACTTCCAGGGGTGCTCCGGCGGTGATCTCGGATGGGGCAGATATAGTAAGCACGTACGCCTGGACGCTTCCTGCAAGGCAGAAAAGGCAAAGCAGGAGAATAACTGCTGATTTCATGTCATGCATTCAGATGGCTGAAGATAATTAGTTTCTCCTCACCAGGTAGATTGCACCCCATTCACAGGGTAAAAACCTCTCCATTCGCTTACCCTGACCTGTTTATGGCCATAACATGGGATTAGCCGACGGTTGGGGAGCCCTTCCATGAGGAGCCGCCCTTACGTGATGTCCTGACAATAACTCCTGCCTGAACCTGTATGGCGCAATAAAACTGTTGTGAACGGGGGGGTAATAGAGAATATCTACAGCTTTTTTTAAACAAACACTGAAAAACGATTCTTTTCCCTTTTAAACTGATTATTATATTTTTTTACACCGGTTTTAAGAATAACTATATAAATTGACAGCGCATGTTTCTCTCATATGGATTCCGTACAGTTGAAAATTCAGGAAAGGGCATTTCCCAGCAGGGGGCGGGCGAGGCTCAATGAGGTATACCTCAAACAGCTTGGTATCAGTGAGGGAGACGAGGTTGATCTCTTCAAAGATCCCTCTGCAAAGCCTGTTGCCGTCACAGTGTTTGCAGACACCCTTGTCGAAGAGGGGCATATCCGGCTCAGTACCGAAGACATCGCGAGTATCGGTGTTGCACCGGGAACCACCATCACGGTAAAGAAGAGGCCCCCGCTCGCTGACAGGGTCAAGAAGGGGGCAAAAGACTCAGCGGAGAGTGTCAGGGCAGGCGCGAAAGGGGCCGCAGAGACCATCAGGGGGAAAGCGAAAGGAGCTGAGAAAGACCTGCAAGAGAGTGCATCAACGGCAAAAGAAACCCTCGAAAAAAGTTCCGAGGCTCTGAAGAAGAAACTCTCCGAGAAAGACCTGTGATACCCGGAGCAATACCATGGTTGACATTTGGGTGAACCTCAGCAACTCACTTCCAATTATCTTCCTCCTGATTGGGCTGATCGTCGTGTATTTCATTATCCGTGAGATCCGTCTCACGTATACGAAAACGAGGATGGCGCAGCTGGATCTTGAGAAGGAGAAACTCCAGGTGATCAAGGCTGATTTCGAGAGAAAAGAGAATCCCTTCTTCAGGATCTCTCCGGGAAAAATGGAGGAACTTAAAAGTCTCGATGACGAGAACTCCCTGCTTGAAACCGACATATACGCCCAGCAGAACGCAGTGGAGAAGAGGATCCAGAGACTGGAAAGCAAGGTGAGGCTGAACAAGCTCGATCACATGATCGAGAAGATTAAAAAAGAAGAGGATCGACTGAAGTGATGCAGAATGACCACGTTTGAAACACCTGGAATTACCGGCGAGAGGCATTCGTTCTTCGACTCGTTGAAGGAGATACCTGGCTACATCGACCAGCGGCTCCCGACGATGGACAAGGATCTTGACCGGTATTTCGACCAGAACCTGCCGGCAGTGATCGACGAATGGGGCCTCGTCAGCAGGGTTCACCTCACCGAGCTGGAAAGGAGGCTCTCAAGGGTGCACATGCAGATTGATTTCCTGGAAAAGGAGCGAGTAACCCTTGAAGCGAGAGCGGACCGGTTGGAGAAAGAACTGCGAAAACTGGAGGATATATGAACCGGGTTGACTACATGGGGGGGTACCTTGATCGGCGCATGAAATACCTGATTGAGGAATGGAACCTTGCAACTCGAAACGACCTTGGCGATCTTTATATCCGTCTCCATTCAATAGAGGACGAATCCAGGGCTTGTGCCGGATTTGAGGCCACAGCATCTGCAAAGCTCACGGAGCTTGAGAAGAGACTGGAGTACCTGAAGGGGATGAGAAGATGACCCTTGTTGAAGCGCTTCTGTTCCTTGTCCTTATTTTCCTCGTGGGTTTCGTTCTCTACTACTACTTCAGGGGATCTCTGGGCAGGGTAGAGATCTCCCGGCCTGTGGAGAGCCGTCTTGACGAGTACCTTGACCGGCGTTTCGATGCCATGATCGAGGAATGGTCCCTTGTCAGGAGACCCGAAGCGCAAAAATTCCGCGATGAGAAACTTGCGGATCTCTCGCAGGACGAGAAGAGAATGGCTGAGTTGAAGGGATTTGAGAAAAATTTCGGCGAGCATCTCACCAGCATGGAGGAAAGGCTTGAGGCTCTGGAAAAGCAGGTCATCAGGTAACCAGCAGAACAGACTACGGAAAGAGGACCTGGTATCCCGTATCAGGAAAGATATTCCACAAATACGGAAACAGGGGGAAAATCCGGACAAGGATACCGGAAGTTTCTCCCGGTACCTCTGCGATCTCTGCAGCAGCCCATATCCGAATACCGATCTCCGGCAGTGCACCCTTTGCGGCAGATGGGCCTGCCCCTCCTGCTGGACAGAGGAGTATTACGTTTGTAATTCCTGCAAAGGAATGATAACTCTCCATACGCTGCCCGAGAAGAACCCAAAGTAACATTACAGTCCAGGGAAAACAACGCAGGTCTCCAGCGACCTTCATCCCCCCACGAATATTTTTTATTCATGATCCTTTTTCCGGGACCCGCCATCCAACCACCTCGCCCCGCGACACGATACCTTCATGTACGCCGGTGATGAAGAGATCCCACATGGAAGAATCGGTTGTGATACTGAATCCGTGCGACAGGGGGTGGGGAGCACTCGTGATCCTTGGGGTAATATCTCTCCTCTTCGGTTTTCTCATGATGCTATTTCCGGAGACCACGGCGATTGCTGTCCTCACTCTTGTGGGCGTACTCCTCATCATCCTAGGGGTCATTATGCTTCTCTCCTCACTTCTTATGCCAGCCGGCGCACCCCATTCGCTCCTTCTCCTGGTTGGAGGTATCGTGGGTATCCTTGCCGGGGTGGGAGTAATTCTCTACCCAATAGTTGCCGGGTCTGTTATAGTCGAGATCCTCGGTGCTGCGATCATCATTATCGGGATGATGCAACTGCTCTTCGGGCTGGTCCATGAGAGTGATCCGCGCCGGGTCATCTACATTGTATCAGGGATAATATCCATTCTATTCGCACTCCTGATCGTGTTCTATCCCTGGCTTGGCGGTATCATCCTCTTTGGGTTCCTTGTCGGTGTTTATTTCATGCTGCTGGGCATCCTTATCATTGCTGCCGGATACCTCAGTCACCGTATCTGTTCCGGGATGCTCTCCCGGACCTGAACCATGAACCCTTTTTTATTCCATCAATCCCGTTATTTCCGGCATGAGTGAAGAGCAAGAAAGGATCCCTTACTACCGAATGATAAGAAAAAGAAGAAGAACCGGGTAGATATTCCCCGGATGCAAAACGAACCGTTCCGGACCGTCTGCGAGATTGGGGATATGCGACCCTGTACACTTTGAATGAAACCGCATCCGGTTTTCCAATGGCAGGTAACACAGTTCCCAGCCATCGTATCAAGGAGTGAGAATCAGGAGGACTTCATGCTCTCCTTTGCCTGAATTTCCCGAGTAAGACTATTGTGACAACAACAGCTGCCGCCACAAAGGCAAGAATAAGCACATCCTGTACATTGTGAATACTGTTTACGACGAACATTACGAACGCGGCAGCGATGACAAAACCAGCCGTGGTGAAAAGGACCGTGAGATACCTGTTCCATCCCAGGATCCAGGCAATGATCGGAGTCCCATAGAGACCGATTCCTGGAATCCATGCAATCATGATGCACGAGATCGCCCCGTACTTTTTGGTGACGGGGTATTTCTCCATCTTATTTCCGACATTTTCAATCCACCGGGATACCCGGCCTGAGGTGAGGGCCAGACTCTCGCACAATTCCAGTATCGTGAGGATGATCCCGACAGCAAAGGATGCCATGATGGCGAGGATGACAATCCGGGGGATCCCGAGGGGCCCTCCCAGGGGAGGAGCTGCGGCCTGGAGGACGAATGTTGAGGCGATGTAACTCAGGATTTTTGCCACCGGGACACCCGCCACCATTCCTATGAGGACCGGTACTATCACGACAAAAAGGGCGAAAAAGATGAGCGATTTTGAGAGCTCCTTCAGAATCCTGATCCCTGTCCGGACTCTGGTTTGCATAGTGCTATATTTCCGTGAAGAGGGTTATCTCTTTTGATAAGCCGGCAAAATCCTGGTTGGAACGTACTTTAGACCATCTCTTCAGGCTGCAACCTGTTAAACCTGTTTCCACCAACAGACACACGAGCCAATGCGGCTCCGCAACGTCCCTTGCATCTCTATTCCCGGGCTTCGGTATTCATCTTTACCCGTAACCGCCATCCTCCGGCACAGAGGACAATTCCCAGCAGGAGAACCAGGATACCAAAAATTTCCATGAGCAGGGCTACCATTGCATCCGGTATCAGCAGTATCAGGAGTGCAAGAAGGAGCGAGAAGATCCCGGTCATCAAACGGCGGTAAAATCCCTCAGGTACAGAGTCTTTTCCCCTTGCCACCTGGGAAAAAGACATCCAGGCGCTCCCGAATGCCCAGAACGAGAGAACAAGAAGGACGATCTGGACAAAGATATCGAGCGGGAGATAAAATGATACAATCCCCATCAGGAATACCGACACACCGATGAACAGGCTCCCCCGGGAAACAATCCCTGTGAAGTCCGGGCTGATTCCCTTCCGGCTGATGATTATTCCGAGGACCATGATCAGCAAGGGGACCATAATGCGCAGTATTCCACCAAACGTGAGAAGCGGATTGAGAATAATCCAGGTCGCAACCAGGAAAAGAGCGAATCCAACCATGATAAGGATCTGCCAGGTCCTCTTCTGCTCTTTCAGGAGTAAGCCGGTTTTTATCTCCGCGCTTTTTCGCGCACTTGCAACAAGGGCGGTAAAGGTGTCAGCAATCATGAGAAGGAGTGGTGCATCGTCGACGAGGTGAAGAAACGGATGGGTCTTTGGATCATAACGATCCAGATGGACGGAAAAGGCCGTTTGTTTCTCATGGATATGGTAGTGCCCTTTCCGGTAACTCGCAAGGGTTCCCGGTGAGGGGATATTGAGGAGGGATCGCTCCCACCCAGGCCCAAGAGGTTCCGTAACCGAGCTTTTTGGTATGGTTATCTCCCAGATACCTTCATGCAGTGGTCCCAGGAAGTCATCAATTCTGGAAATAACCCTCACACCTAATTGGTATTGGACCAGTTTCAGTATCAAAGTAATCGATCGCTTCCCGTGACTCTTGCAAGCAATACCTTACCATTGGTTCCTCTGGTAAGCAATACCTTATCATTTCATGCTGCGAGTAATCCAGCATGAATCAGGCTGCCACGATCATTGTCTGTGCAGCCCTCATCGCTCTGCTTGTTACCTGCGGATGCAGTATTCCATCAGATGGAGTCAGTGGTTCCACCGAAGGGAAGTCCCCAGTTCCGGCATCTCCCCATATCCATGAAGGTACGCTTGAAGGTACGACCTGGTATCTGGTCGCGTTTCACACCGCTTCAGGTCGATCCTCCGAAGTCATCCCAGGTTCCGAGATAACAATTTTTCTCGATGGTAATGGACGGATAACTGGCAATGCCGGATGCAACCGGTATACCGCATCATATACCCTCTCTTCGGACCTTCTTTCGATCGGCAGTCCTGACATAACACAGAATTACTGTGCATCGACCCCGGGCATCATGGTGCAGGAGAGCGTGTTCCTTTCCGATCTGCAGAGGGTTACCCGATCAACGATCGATGAAAACATCCTTACAATGATTGGAAGGAATGGTGCTCCGCTCCTCACCTACAGCAACATCAAATCCCCTTCTGCCCAGTGAACCTTTTTACAATGGATTATCTCACGCGGAATTTCACCAAAAGGAGCGGGGGATCAGAAACCTGCCTTTATGGAGCACCCTTCACTATGAGGAGGCCAGGGTTTTCAAATGAGGGGCGGTGAATTATTCCCGCTTACACCATGTCGAGAAAATTTTTCAGAAGCCGTAAGCCAACAGCGCCGCTCTTTTCCGGGTGGAACTGAACCCCAAAGACGCGGTCGCGGTTCCAGATAACGGACGAGAAGGGACAGACATACTCGGTCTCAGCCATGGTATATGCGGCTTGTGTGTCTGCATAATAGGAATGGACAAAGTACATGAATTCGCCGGACTGTATCCCCTCAAAGAGCGGATTGTCGGGGATGGTGAGGGAGAGCGTGTTCCAGCCCATGTGCGGGATTTTGTACCCTTCCCGCCTGGGGAACTTCCGCACAAAGCCTGGAACCAGCCCCAGGCCCCGGTGGATACCATGCTCTTCGCTCCATTCCATCAACATCTGCATGCCAAGACATATCCCGAGCACAGGAACAGAGTGTGAGATATCCACGAGCACCTCCTGCAGTTCCCCAAGTTGCTGCATACCATCCCGGAATGCGCCCACACCCGGCAGCACAATCCCCTCTGCAGATGAAATTTCCTGCATATCCGTCGAGATGACCGGCACTCCCCCGGACTTCTCAATACCTCTCCTCACCGACCGCAGGTTGCCGAGACCATAATCAACAATTATAATCTTCTTCAACAGGCACCCCCTTCATCCTCCAGCGTGCCTCTCCTCTCCATGAATCAGGGAGGCCTTTCTCTTTCTGCCACTCTTCCAGACGGGAACTCCACTGCTTCCAGAGCGCAGGGTGGCTCACCTCGATCTGCCTGAGGACAGCCACATCGCTTGACGGACACATGAAGCACCCGATCCTGTCAAGCCCTGATTCATACAGCGGATTATAAGGCGCATTTTCCCTGAAAAGGTATAACCAGACCTGCAATGCCGTCCAGTGGTGGATCGGAGCTGCAGAGAGTTGTCTTTTAAGGTGCGGGTTCCTCCATACCCTTCCGCTTGCCATCCTTCGGAACGATTCATATTTCCTCTGTCCTATGAAGGAGAGGCATTCACCCCAGTGTTCCCTGATCACCGACTCAACCGGGTTCAGCTTGGCAGTGCGGCAGCACCACCTGAAGTCGACTGCGGGTGGTCCGTGCTCCTCGAAAGCCTTCCAGAAGGCGTCTCCTCCGTATGCCCGCACGACAGGACTGCCGAATGCTTGGGATACTTCCTCGATATTATGGCAGGTTTCAGGAAATTCGAGTCCGGTATCTGCAAAGAGCATGGGAACCGGGCCGAGCGCCTTTGTGACAAGGATGAGCGTGGCGAGGCTGTCCTTGCCACCCGAGTATGAGACATTGACAGGAAGGGGATTTCTTGCGGTAACGTCCCGGATGAACGAGATCGCTTCTGCCTCCTGTTCTTCCAGAACCCCCAAAGAGGCTCCCACTGCATCATCCCACGTCGCTTCTCCCCTCGTGCAGGTTGAAGGGAAGTTCCGCCGTGTTCGGACGACTGCACCCCGCTCCATCTGTTCGGCCTCGTGTGCGTCAACCTTTGCCCGCCCGACCGCAACCACGGCGTACTTCTCGTCGAGAACGAATACTTCGTCTCCCCTGGCGACGGATTGTTCGATCTCGATGAGCCCTGGCGCAAGGACGCTTGCCCCCTCCTGCTGTATTGACGGGATCGCGCCGTTGTCAACAACCACAAACTTTTTCCGCGGTGCCATGAAGACGGAAGCCTGGGGGCGGGGAATGGCTTCCCACCTTGATTCCGCGGGGAGATACTTGATTGACCCGACCACGCCTCCACCAACGATGATCTCTTCCATGCGATCAGGGTCTGGCACCTTGTTCATCAGCGCCAGGTGCCCGGGAGGAACGAGTGATTCTCCGAAGTGGTCCGAGTATATCCTGTTTATACGAGCTATGTCGGCAGGAAAAGCAGGCCTTATATCCGCAGGGGGGGTGATCATGACCTCGCGGGTACGGGTGCTGCAGCGGGAGCAGACCCTTGCCAGGACAGGGGTATGGCAGGAATCGCACCACCAGAGCATGCCCCTGCGGAGTGATAGCGAGCGCATTGGGGGTATATTTTGCAGATAATTCCATAAATATCCACAGGTAGACTCCTTCCCTTTCCGCCCGTCAATTGGTGAAACAGGCCGCCACACCTGTGTGTAAATCCTGTTTTAATTCAATGAAATCACGTAAAAATCGTTTTAGGCACTGCTGCAAACAGCATTGTTTATCTCTCTTGATTTACATAATCGATCATGATAAATTACTCATGATAGGCATGTAAAACACGGGTCTCCTCAACCCGGTACTCATATTCTGATTCAGGCATCCTGTGATATCCATGAAGATTGGTACACGTGAAGAACACCGGGGCAACGGGTGCAGGAGATACCGATGATACCATTCCTGCTCACGTTCATTCTTGCCCTTCTGCTGTATCTCCTGCTCACCGCCGGAAGCGGGAGTATGCTGCTCTGGTCCCCCTCAGAACTGGTGGCCGGAATCGCGCTCTCGCTTCTTGCCGCTGCTGTCGCAAGAAACTTCCTTTGCCGCTCGGGCAGTTTCCGGATGGCGAATCCGCTCAGGCTTCTCCTCATCCCGCTCTATCTCCTGGGGCCATTCCTCCTCGAAGTGACAAAAGCAAACCTTGATGTGGCCTACCGCGTGATTACCGGGAATATCCGGCCCGGGATAATCAGGGTGCAGTCGGGCTTGAAGACCGATCTCGGCATCTTTATGCTAGCAAACTCCATCACCCTCACCCCCGGCACTATCACTGTTGATATTGACGAGAAGAGCCACGACCTCTACGTTCACAACATCAATATCCCGGATGGGTGGGAGGGAAGGTCCGGGGTTGAGGACAGAGAACTCTTTTCCATTGCGAACCTCCCCGCCTGGATACGGAGGATTGCGGAATGATCGACCCCTGGTATATTGCAGTGTGTATCCTGGTCATCCTGGTCTGCCTTGCCCTGATACGGCTGTTCCTGGGACCGACCGCTGCCGACCGTGCCGTGGCAGTCGACACCGTCAACACGCTCTCCGTGGCTGCCTTGGTTCTCCTCGGTGTGGCCTACCAGCAGATCATATTCATCGATGTGGCAATTGTCTATGCATTGCTCTCCTTCGTGAGCACGCTCTATATTGCCAAGTACCTGGGAGGCGAGCTGTGATCGCGGATATTCTTATCCTGGCCTGCCTTGTAATCGGGCTGTTCTTCAATACGCTCGGGATCGTGGGATTGCTCCGGTTCCCCGACGTCTATACGAGGATGCATGCCACGACCAAGATGACCACGTTCGGGTCCATGTTCACCGCCCTCTCGGTGATCATCTACGGTGCGGCGCTTTTCCTTTCGAGCGGGGACGGCCAGTATGTGACGCTCTCTGTTCATGCCCTGATCGCTGCAGTCTCACTGGCATTCACAAACGCCGTCGGGTCTCATGCTATCGCCCGCGGCGCTCACAAGGCCGGGATAAAACCATCACCCGCGATCGTAGATCGGCTGGAGGAGTATACACCATGATCGACATGGTCATCCACACCCTGGTCATTGCCGGGCTTATCGCCTCTGCACTGATGGTCTTTTATTTCCGTGACCTGCTTGCAGCTGCACTTGCCGCAGGTTTCTTCAGTTTCCTCATCTCGCTCGAGTTCTATATCCTGCAGGCCCCTGACGTGGCAATCTCACAGGCTGCCATCGGGGCAGGACTGACCACGGCAATCTTCATCATTGCTATCAGGGCTACCACGAGGTACGAGGGAGGCCAGCCATGAAGAAGATACTGACCGCGATCATATTCCTGGTGCTTGTTGCAGGGCTCTGTGCGATCCCTGCTTTCCTGGCGTTTGGCGAGCCTGCGGGGTCCGACATGGACCAGTACTTCATCGCGCACGGGCAGTCAGAAGCCGCGGCGAACAACATCGTCACCTCGATCGTCTTCGACTACAGGGGTTTTGATACGCTCGGGGAGTCTGTCGTCCTCTTCACCGCTGTGGTGGGGGTGGGACTTATGTTCCGTTCAATGAAAGGAGGGAATGAGGAATGAGGATGAGCAAGATCGTCCGCACGGGGGCCAACCTTCTCTACCCCTTCATCCTCATCTTCGGCCTCTACGTGATCATGCACGGGCATCTCACCCCGGGCGGGGGGTTCCAGGGCGGTGCAGTGGTAGCGACCGCAGCAGCCCTTGTCATTGTTGCCTATTCCTATGATGAGGTTGCCGGTATGCTGAAGAAGACAGCGATGAAAGCCCGTGAGTCGATAGGACTCCTGCTCTTCATAGGTGCCGGGATCGCCGCACTGGTGGTGGGCGCTCCGTTCTTCTATAACTTCCTCGCAAACAGTGGCCTCCTCTTCGGTATGCCCGTTATACCCGGTCCCAACCCGGGCGATCTGAACACCGCAGGAGTCATCCCCATTATGAACATTGCAGTGGGGATCGAGGTCTGGGGAGGTCTTGCAATTATCCTTCTCTACATGCTCTCCGGCATCAGGAAGGAGGAATCCTGACCATGTTCTGGAACCTTCCCCTCATCGCTGTGGTCGCGCTGACCATCATTGCGCTCGCAACCATCGTGTTCAAGAAGAACCTGATCAAGGTCTTCCTTGGGATTGTAATCCTTGAATCAGCGGTCAACCTCTTCCTCATATCCCTTGGGTACCGGGAGGGGGGGATCGCCCCCATCTATACAAATGCGCCATCGTCTGCAATGGTGCTTCCCACTCCCCAGGCCCTTACCCTGACCTCGATCGTGATCGGCGTGGCCACGAGCGCCCTGTTGCTCTCGTTTGCGATCATCATATGGAAGAAGTACGGGAGTATTGATATCGAGATGATCCGGAGGCTGAAGGAATGATCCCCCAGTTCATCGTTGAGAACTCCCCGGCTCTGATGGTTATCGTGCCGCTCGTCGCAGCCTTCATCACCCCGTTCATCGGTCGCATATCCTCAGGCATCCGCTCGATCTGGGTCGGCGGTGCCATGGCAGTCACGTCAGCCATCACCCTCATCCTGGCATTCGACGTGTACTCGGCCGGAACCAGGCTGTACGTCTTCGGCGCCAGAGCCGCATCGGCGGCGATCCCACCCGATTCGGGGGGCATTCCCATCAGGATCATATTCGAGGTCGACCCTATGAGCGCCCTCATGCTCGTGATCACCGCGATCTCGGGCTTTGCGATCATCCTCTACTCGCTCTCGAGCGAGCGGTCTCACACAGGTCTTGAGAGTTACTATACCCTCTTTCTCCTGATGATTACCGGGATCCTCGGGATGGTCTCCACGGGTGACATCTTCAACTTCTTCGTCTTCCTCGAGATCCTCTCGCTGGCATCCGCAGGGCTTATCGCGTATCGCATTGACGGCGGAGTGGCGGTAGAAGCTGCTCTCAAATATTTCGTTTTGAGCACCATCGGGGCGCTGGCAATCCTTGTCGCAATTGGGATTTACTACGGGGAGTATAACGCCCTGAACATGGCCATGATCGCTTCGAGGATGCAATTCTCCCTCCTCGATCAGGTGGCGCTCGTGCTGATCATTGCTGCACTCGCGATGAAATGCGGGGCAGTCCCTATGCATTTCTGGACCCCCGATGCGTACTCGATGGCTCCCTCCTCCATCACTGCACTCCTGGTAGTCGCAAGCCAGGCGAGTCTCTACGGACTCTTCAGGATTGTCTTTTCACTTTACAGCGTCACCCTGAACGCGGTGATGGTCGGGTGGCTGATCATCATCCTCGGAGTCCTCTCGATGGTGGTCGGCGTGACGATGGCAATCCCCCAGAAGAACGTGAAGCGCCTCATGGCCTACCACGCGGTCTCCCAGACCGGGTACATGCTCCTTGGGGTTGGCGTGGGCCTCGCAGTCCTCGGAAACCAGCCGCTCCTCGATGCGTTCGGGTACCTTGCCATGGAAGGGGGCATCTTCCACATCATCAACCATGCCATGTATAAGGGGCTTCTCTTCCTCACCGCGGGGGCAATCTTCCTCCGCGTTGGAACATACAACCTGAACAAGATGGGTGGCCTCGGCCATTCGATGAAATGGACAATGGTCTTCTTCATCATTGGCGCCCTGGCAATTGCAGGGATTCCGCCATTCAACGGGTTTGCATCGAAGCTTATGATTTATGAATCCGTCTTCATGTTCAACCCGGTCCTTGCAGTGATTGCGATGGTGGTGAGCATCCTGACCCTGGCATCCTTCGTGAAGGTCTTCCATTCCATCTTTATGGGTCCTAAACTCCCCGAGTTTGCTGATGTGAAGGAGGCTCCGCTGGCAATGCTCCTCGGTATGGGCATCTTAGCTCTGGTAGTGGTACTCTTTGGCCTCTTCCCGGGGATCGTGGTGGAGAATCTGATCACGCCGGCGGCCCATGCCCTGGTGGACCAGGGTGCCTATATCAGCACAGTCCTTGGAGGTGCATGAGACCATGGACCTGACATCCACTCTCATCACAGGGGCCGGATCCTGGAACCCTCTCGCCTGGATCCTCGGTATCGTGGTAGCCGCTATCATTGCCTGGTTGATCTATTCGGTGGGAGAGAAAGGCTACAAACCGGGAACCGCGCAGACTGAACCGTTCATTTCCGGCAACCCTGAACCCGAGAAGGGCATGGTCCATGTCCGTTCTGGAAACCTGTACTGGGGATACCTCGAGGCGCTCAAGGGTTACTACGCACGCCTCGTCCCCCTTCATACCGGAGACCTCCATGACTATGTCCTGTGGTACCTTGGGATAACCGCACTCTTCCTCGTGCTGGTGGTGATCTCCGCATGAGACTGAGCCCTTCATTCAACCGGTCCCTCTGGGTCTACCACTTCAACTCGGGGTCCTGTAACGGCTGCGAGATCGAGATTGTGGCTACCATCACCCCAAGGTACGATCCTGAGCGGTTCGGCATCAAACTGGTGGGAAGCCCCAGGCATGCCGATGTGATGCTCGTCACCGGGCCGGTAGTCCACAAGATGAAGGATCGCCTGCTCCGGGTCTACGCCCAGATGCCGGAACCCAAACTGGTGATGTGCATCGGGGCCTGCGGTATCTCAGGGGGAGTGTTCTATGATTCATACAACCTTGAAGGGCCTGTCGATGAGGTGATCCCGGTAGATGTGTACATCCCGGGTTGCCCTCCACGCCCCGAGGCAATCATCCACGGAGTGGTAAAAGCGCTGCAGAAACTTGAGCGAATCCAGGGAGGAGAGTCATGACCCACGCATTCCTGACACCCGATCAGGTGGTGGAACGGTTCACCACGAAGTTCGGTGCTGCAATAAAGGGTACCCGGGTAGGCGAGAGGAGGGAAGGGAAGAGAAAGGAGCCCAGTTACAACATATGGATCGACCTTGAGCGGGATCTCCTGAAACCTGCCATCAGCACGCTGATGGAACTTGATTACCCGCACCTCTCTGTGATCTCAGGGAGTGACCTCGGTGATTCTGTCCTTCTCCTCTATCACCTCACCATTTACTACGGAAGGGTGAAAGGGGAATATACGGTCACATTCTCCGTGCTCATTCCCAAGGACGATCTTACCATCCCGACGATCTCTGACCTGATACCTGGAGCAGTCTTTTCTGAGCGGGAGAAGCAGGAGTTCCTCGGTGTGAGGGTCTCCGGTATCCCCGATGACCGGCGGCTCTTCCTCCCAGAGGACTTTCCAGAGGGCATCTACCCCTGGAGAAAAGACGGCACTGGCATCCCTGACAGCATGGTAAAGGATCTGTGGGCTATGAAGAGGCCGACCGACAGGCCGGCACCCCCTCTCCCGGAGGCACCGGCATGTGAAGTGGATACTGGGGAGGCCACGAATTCGCCCAGAGACCAGGACTCCCGAAAGGAGGGCAGTCAATCATGAGCGACGAATCGAAAAAAGCCCCCTACATCGTCCCCATCGGACCGAACCACCCTGCATTGAAGGAACCCGTGATGTTCACCTTCGAGATGGAAGGGGAGATGGTCAGAGATGTGGACTTTGCCCCCGGCCAGGCACACAGGGGGATCGAGTGGATGGGAATGCGCCGGAATCCAGTCCAGATTGTCCACCTCACTGACCGGATATGCGGTATCTGCGGGGTCTCCCATACGTTCGCATTCGCCCGCGCAGTCGAACAGATAGCCGGAATCGAGGTGCCGGAGAGGGCGGATTATATCCGCACCATCATTGCCGAGTTCGAGCGTATCCAGTCTCACCTCCTGTGGGCAGGAGTTGCCGCCCACGAGCTTGGCTTTGACTCGCTTCTTCATCTCACATGGAGGGTTCGGGAACAGTCGATGGACGTGATAGAGAACCTGACCGGAAACCGGGTGAACTACGGCATCGTGCAGGTCGGGGGCGTCCGCCGGGATATCGTCCCGGAGCAGCATCAGGTAATTGAGGACTGCCTCACCACATACGAGGGCCTGCTCGGAAAACTGCTGAACCTTTTCCTTGACGATAAAACCATCACGATGCGGTGCAGGGACTGCGGGGTGCTCTCAAAGAAAGAAGCACTTGAACTCTGTACTGTAGGGCCAACTGCGAGGGCCTCGGGAGTCAACGTCGACCTTCGCCAGGATTATCCGTACGCAGCCTACGGGGATCTCGATGTGAAAGCGATTCTCCCCGACCAGCACCTGGGCGAGACTCACGGCGACGTCTACGACAGGATCGTCGTACGACTGCTCGAAGTTGGCCAGTCCTGCGGGATTATCCGGCAGTGCCTCTCGGAGATGCCGCCAGGGCCGGTTACTGCCGAAGAGAAACTCGCAAAGCTCCTTGCCGTCTGCAAGAAGGCGACCGGCGAGGCGATCGGGAGAGTCGAAGCCCCCCGCGGAGAGTGTTTCCATTATGTCAGGATGGATGGGAAGGAGGCCCCTCATACCTGGAAGGTGAAGGCATCCTCATACAGCAACCTTATGTCCTGGATCCCGATGCTTCGGGGCGAGCAGATCGCTGACATCCCCATCATCGTTGCTTCTATCGACCCCTGCCTCTCCTGTACTGACCGGGTTGCGGTGATCAGGCGCGGCGAGAAGAGCATTCTCACGAAGGAGGACCTCCATCGCCTGTCCGTCGGAAAGACCAGGAGGCTGCAGCGATGAGTCCTGTCGATCTTGCTGCTATGCTTGGCTGGCTGGTACTGCTCTCCCTCTTTGCGCTGGCAGGGGGTCTCTTCCTTCTTGGCGTGGACCGGAAACTCGCCGCCCACATGCAGGCCCGGATCGGACCTCCTCTCCGCCAGCCATTCATCGACGTCGCCAAACTCCTTCAGAAGGAGAATGTGGTCCCGGTCAACGCGATCTCGGCCGTTTTCCACCTGGCACCGGTGATCGCGCTATCATCAAGCATTGTCATTCTCTTCTACCTCCCGGTAGGAAGCCTCCTCCCGGTGCTCGGCATGTACGGAGACCTGGTGCTGGTCATGTATCTTCTGACCGTACCCGCACTCGCGATGGTCGCAGGCGGTTTTGCGTCAGGTTCTCCCTATGCAACGGTCGGAGCCCAGCGTGAGATGGTGACCATGATCGCCTACGAATTCCCGCTCGCGATCGTTGTGATTGGGATCGCATGGCGCCTTGGGGCGGCCGGCTTCTCATCGCCCTTTGCATTGGGGACCATGGCAGCAAACCCCATCTGGACCATCGTCGGACCGCTGGGAATAGCCGGGCTGCTGCTCCTTCTCCTGGTGCTCGTGGTGGTTACGCCAGCCGAGCTCTCCCGGATTCCCTTCGACACCCAGGAGGCAGAGACCGAACTTGCCGGGGGGCTGCTCGTGGAGTATTCGGGCAGGAACCTTGCCATGTTCTACCTTGCCCAGGGTGTAAAGACACTCGTACTCGCTGCCGTAATCGTGGCAATCTTCTTTCCATGGAACCTCTCGGGATTCCTCGCGATGCCCCCGTGGCTGGCTCTGCCCGCGGATATCCTGTTCTTCCTCGTAAAAGCAATCCTGGTGCTGTTCTTCTCGGTCACCCTCGTCCGGGTGGGAATGGCAAGGTTCCGTATCAGTCAGGTGGTCTCGATTTACTGGATGTACCTCACCGTCATAGGGCTTGCAGGTCTCCTCCTCCTGATGGCCGATGCCGCACTTCCCGCACTGCTGGGGGTGGGGGTATGAAGTTCCTTCCCCTTTTCCCCGAGCTCCTCCGCCAGATACTCCGTGAGCCTGCGACCAACCGATTCCCGGCCAAGTACCTCCCGCGGACGGTAACGGGTTTCCTGAAGGCCGTGGGGGAAGGAAAGGCCACAATTGTCCCGCCGGTCCCCACTCCACCGAACTTCCGGGGTAAGATCACCTACAAGATCGATTGCTGCATCGGGTGCGGCCTCTGTGCAAAAGTCTGCCCGGCCCATGCAATAGAACTCATTCCTGGAACAAAACAGATACGGATCTGGGTAGGCCAGTGCATCTTCTGCTCCCAGTGTACAGGCATCTGTCCGAAGGGCGGCCTCTCCATGAGTGATGAGTTCCTCCTTGCCGACGAGAACCGGTACTCTGAAAACCTGATCGTGGAGTGAGGGAATTCTTTTTTTTCTATCCGGGACTGCATCTTCCCGGAAATCAGGCCGGGCCGGTTGAGGTTTGACTTGAGGATTTATGGAAGGCACCAATTCTGCAGATGGGAAACCTGTATTCACCTGCAATAATATTCAGGACTCCCCGCAAAACACCGGAATACTCCCAACCTTCCCACTCTCAAGGATCCTGATGAGCCGGTCCGTGCCTTCCTGTACTGCAGGGGTCAGGCCTTCACCTGTCGTAACCACCGTCGGTTGAATTCCGATAATCAGGATTACGTTCACCGCATCGCCGAGAAAGTCTATGAAGGTATCAAGCGGAAGCTGGTGGGTCCCAATCCCCACATCCCTGATCTTCTCCTTCGGAACGATCATAAACTCCCCGGGGGCGAGACCCATATCCGCAGCGTCCACAATAACCAGGATCTCGGGGTGTTCGCGTTTCACCACGCCGGAGAAATTTTCAGGGGCGGTGCCGCAGTCGAATACTTTCCAGCCTTCTTTCCGGAATCTTGATGCGACATAGTTTCCGGCTCCGTCATCCTTCCTGAGGGTATTGCCAACGCCGAAGAGAAGGTTTACCATGGTTGCTTCAATGGAGGGAGAAGTCCGAAACGCGATGCTTGCTCAATCATTCCCGTCGCCGGCACCAGGCTCTCCCTGCCGTCCTGTCATCATGGAAGGCACATGTTTCCTGATTTCCTGGAGGCGCCCGATCATCTCATTCTGCGTGCCTTCCATCCGGGCGATCGTCTCCAGGAAAGCTGGCTTCCTGGAATCGTCATCATCGGTGGTCCGGTACACGTTCCACATAAGGAGAAGGAGACGTTTATGCACCTCGATATCACGTGAGAGCCGCCTGAACTCGGCAAGAACCTGTTCGTCAGCACCGCCAACCCTCGCTTTCTGTACTTCGCCATCGATCTCCTGTTCTTTCCTGAAGAATTGCCTGATAACTTTACAGAGGTTTCTGCGGGTGATCGGTTTCTGGATGTAGTCTTCAAAAAGTGCACTGTATTCCTGGACTTCCCCTGGATCGAGAGTTTTGCCGGTGATCATCATTACCGGGATATCCCGGGTTGATGCATCCTGCTTTATCTTCTCAAGTGTCTCCCATCCATCTATCGGTTCCATGATGATATCCAGAAAGATGAGATCGGGGCGTTCGTCCCTGATCAGGGAGAGGGCTTCTTCGCCTGAGTGTGCGACAGTCGCTTTCAATCCCTCCTGCCTGACAATCCTGGCGAGGATATCTGTGATTGCAGCATTATCATCGACAATAAGGATGTGATGCATCAGGTCACATCCCTCCGGCATCCGATGCGGAGGGGATATCCTTCAGGATCTTCCTGATCTGGCCCAGGTTTACTTCGGGGCTCGTGAGGATGCAAAGGTACTCGTTGAAATACGGGGCGATGATGACCTTTCCAGCAGGGATCTGGAGCGTCAGGTGGACAAATTGGCCTGTTCGCATGACGGAACTTATTTCCTTTGCCGCTTCGAGCATATCCTCGGCGAGAATCACAAGCGAATCAAGTTCAACATCCCCGATAGAGAGGACAGAGGACCCTCTCCCGAAGATTGATACTGCCTGAACACCGGGGAGCCTGAGCATGCGGCCAAGCAGAAGGTGTGCCAGGTTCTCGGTATCGAGACCGCTGGGCAGTACAACCGCTTTCTCTTCCACGGTCTGAGGAGAACCTTCCCTGGACTTCCGGGCGGGGATTTTTACTGAACCACCTTTCACAGCGGTCGCCCCTGCCTGCCCATTGATTTTTTCTTTTCCAGACCCTCCCTGCGTTGGTACATGATCGGCAGGTTGACCTGAAATGGCAGCGGGTTCTGCCAAGTGATATTCAGTCCCTTCTGACTGAACGAGCCTGGCTGCAGATTCCATCTCTTCTCCTGAATACCGAAGGATTGAGAGATTCACGACAGGGTAGCTGGTGATATGAGAATATGCCTTCTTTCCCTTGAGCAGATCATCCTTTCTCTGGAACATGCAGCCCATCGGTTCACCCTTCCTGACCATGACATAGCCCTCACCATCACTCGCATTCACCCTGATGATTCCCTGAAAGCGGGCGGCATGGATGAGGATCCACTTGAACGGGGCCTGCATCTCGCCAATAAAGGTACCGGGAGGGAATGATTCCATCATTGCATAGCTCCTGCAGATTCCTGGCTCTTTTTCAACTCGTAGCTGATCTGACCGACATTGGCAGAAGGATCGGTGAGCAGCAGGAGGAAATATCCCTCATCCAGGGGCAGCGAGAGGAGCGCAATATCGCGAAACTCAACGAAGACCATGGATATCTGATCGTCGCCGAGTCGTGTCGCCATCGCTCTCGATTCGGCCATAACGAATGACACAACCGCGGCGAGCTGGTCGCCGTCGATATTCTCGGCGCCCATCTCCTCCTCAACCTCCCCCTCGGGATCGATGACAAGGGACATCCTCACTCCATCGAGGGAGAAGATCCTTTTCAAGTCAACGTTTGGCTTGCGTCCAGATGCTTCTCTGCCCGTACTCATTCCTCATCCCCTCACTGTTCCGTCTCGGCTTCTTCCTTCGCAAGGGTATCCAGAATCCGGTATGTATTGACCATCTTGTTGAAGGCGATGACGAGTTCCCCGATCTCGTCGTTGGATCTGACCTCGATCTCTCCTTCAGGCACATACCCCCTGCTGATTCGGGTAGCAATCGACGAGAGCTCAACGATGGGCTGGGTCACGTGGTGGGCGACAAAATAACTCCACATGAACACTACCAGAATCGTTCCTATTGTCAGGATCAGAACCGTGGCAGATGTCCCGATTGTACCGATGAAACTCTCTGTTCCACCCATAGAGACCACCAGGAGCAGGATCACAGGAATCATCGCTACGAAGATCATGCTCACCAGTACCTGGTAAAAAATGGGGATTATGACCCCTTTTCTGAACAGTGATTGTTTACCCTCCCCGGGAGACTGTTCCATACATGAGTGTTCCAGTTGAACCTCCATTAAACCTTTCTTGCAGTCCACTTCCGTTGAACATCATGAGTCCTGAAATGCCAGATGCCATCTGTATATAAAAATACCAGGCTGGAGCTCTTTCGTTATTTCTGCCGGGATACCTTCAACAGGATTCTATGAAAAAGGGGTACAAAAAGATGATGTATGGATACCCGCTTCATGGCGCAAACCCGGCACGCTGGTACGCTGTATAGCCACCGCCAAGGTTTGAAACCTGGGAAAAGCCATGCATTTTCAGGATACTCGCTGAGATACTTGCCCTCTGCCCTCCCCTGCACATTACGATATAGTGTAGCGAGGAATCAAGCTCGGTATAGCGATTCCTGAGATCGTGCCACGGGATGTGAACTGAAGGATCTGCATGGGCTGAATTCCATTCTTCATCTGACCTGACATCGACGAGAACGGCCTTGCCTGTTTTTATTAAGGTACCTGCCTCTGCGGGTGAAAGGACAGGAACCCTCCCTGTGGGGAGTCCGGCAACGCCCCATACGAGCATTCCGCCTTCAAGGAATCCCGGCACTCGATCAAACCCGACCCGGTGGAGCTGGAGTGCAGCCTCTTCCGCCTGTGGCCATGTATCCGCAACAAGGAGAATATCACGGCCCGGTGGGAGGATCCATCCCGCCTGCGTGGCAAAGTTCCCGGAGAGATCGATGTGCCATGATCCAGGAATGTGAAGGCCGGAAAAGGCGGGGTAACTCCGGATATCCAGGAGGACCGCATCACCCCCTTTTATCCGTTCCGAAATAGTCTTCGGATCGATTGCGGAGGTCTGCGGGAGAGTTCGCATAAGGGCCGGGCCTGCCCGGTTGATCTCGGAACACCGGGCAAAGTGATCAGGTGCTGCAGGCATATCGGTCGTGAGTGCCTTTACGAAATCACTGCGGTTGCCGATACGGAGAGCATAATTGAACTTCTTCTCGTATCCGATGGTGCTTGTCCGCTTTGCTGCCATAGCCCTCCCGCAGAGGGAGCCCATCCCGTGGGCGGGATAGACCTCGCATTCGTCAGGGAGGGTCATGATCTTGGTATGGAGGTTGTCATAGAGGGATCCTGCGAGCGCCTCTGCCTTTCCCGGGAAGAGATCGGGACGGCCGACATCACCGACAAAGAGCGTATCACCGGGGAAGATGGCCACGGGAGTTGGCCCTCTTGCGAGATCGCTCGCGACATACGAAATGTGCTCGGGAGTATGACCGGCCGTCTCGATTACGCGAAAGCGGATATCTTCCAGCGTGATTTCGTCGCCTTCTGTGAGAGGCCTGTGGGGAAAAATGCAGTTCCCCGACGCTGGTGCATAGATCGTGGCCCCGGTGACTTCCGCAAGATCAAGATGCCCGGATACAAAGTCCGCATGCAGGTGGGTCTCCAGGATGTGCGTAATCCGGAGCCCCATCTCCCGTGCTGCACCTGTATACCGTGCGATATCACGGGATGGATCGATGACCGCACATGCCTTGTTCCCGGCAACGATGTATGAACTGTGCGCGATGCCGGGAATGAAAAACTGGTTGATTATCATACCTTCTTACCCTTGTAACTGCACCATAGCATAGATGAGTGTTACGGCAACAGCAATGAATATCAGTGTCATGACACCCCCCGCCTTCAGGTAATCAGAGGTAGTGTATCCCCCAGGTTCCATAAGGAGGGCATTGACCTGGTGAGTAGGGAGAATGAACGAGTTCTGTGAGCAGATTGCGACCAGGAGGGCAAGAGCACGGGGATCGACCCCGGTGTTGAAGCCGGTGAGCATCACAAGCGGGACGAGGAGCACCGTTGCTGCAACGTTCGAGATTACCAGCGAAAGCCCGGTTGCAAGGAGTGCGACTGCAAAGAGTAAAAATACCGGGTGTGCACCGCCAACTGCTCCGGTCAGTCCATTCGCAAGCATTTCAGCCGCTCCGCTCTTTTCCATGGCGATGCCGAGCGGGATAAGGCCACCAAGGAGCATGACTGTCTTCCAGTCGATCGCCCGGTATGCTTCATCGATCTTAAGCACGCCTGTAAGCACCATCGCAACTACCCCTGTAAGAAGCGCCAACGAGAGTAGAATACCTGCCATACTAAGAATGAGAGATGCAGCAAAGATCAGGACTGCCAGGTGCCCCTTGTCATACCTTATGGAAACCCCTTCAGGGGGTGTTATCAGAAGAAGGTCCCGGTGCCCGGCCAGAATTTTCAGACTATCCCAGGCCCCAAATGCAACGATAATATCTCCGGCAGTGAGTCTCATATCAGAGAAGTCGGCCCTATTTTCTATATCCCCGTGCTGGTGAACGATCGGTTCCAGGGAATACTCTTTCCTGAACATGATCTCACGGGGTGTTTTGCCGATTATTGAGGAATTGGGGCGTACCACCAGCTCGGCGAAACCGAACCCGCCGCTATCCAGGATCTCGAGAAATGAATTTCCATCATGGGAGAGAATGCAACCTGATTCCCTGATGAACTGGAGGTAGCCGTCTTCAGGACCGATACAGGCAAGCTCCTGCCCTGCTTCGAACCGCGTCCACCGGGATGGAGCGATAGTGATATCCGCTCCTGCACGGACCGCGAGGAGATCAAGACCGTAGCGGTTCTTTGAGAATGCCTCGTCACGGGTCTTTCCCGCGAGGTGGGATGTGGGAGGAATACTGCACACCCTTATTGGCTGGTTTATTCCCCAGATATCAGCGACGCTGGTGCTCTGATCGCCTTCTGACTTCCCCGGGAGAATTCTATTCCCCGCGAGCGCAAAGAATAAAACCCCCGCAACGAGGAGTGAAAGACCGATAGGTGTGACCGCAAAGAGTGGGAATGGCGCAGCCTGCCCCTGGCGGAGAAGATCGTTCAATATGATCAAGGGACCGGAGCCGATCATCGTCACAGTCCCACCAAGGATTGCCGCAAATCCCATAGGCATCATAAGCCTCGACACAGGGATACGGGTCTGTTTCGCAATTCTCCTGGTTGCCGGCAGGAACAGGGCAGCAGCCCCTACATTATTCATAAATGCAGAGATGAGACCAACTGTGGTCGAGACAGCTGTGGTAACCCTCCTCTCTCCAGTTCCGGCATACCTGATGAGGGCATTGGCAAGCCGTGACGTGACCCCAGTCCTCTCGATACCATACCCGAGAACCATCACCGAGGCTATCGCAACCACTGCGTTTGAGGCAAACCCGGAGATGGCATCGATGGGGGTGATGACCCCAAGCCAGGCGAGGGAGAGCGCTGCGAGTATTGCTACGAGATCAATCCTTATCCTTTCACTAATGAAGAGAAGAATAGTGACTGCAAGAACGATCGCGACGAAGAGAATGCCAGTCTCCATGAGCAATAGTAGGCAGTTGAGGGCGAAGAGAGCAAAAAGGTTCCCTTCGTGGAGGGGTTGTCCAAGAAGAGTCCGGGATGTTTCCTTATCCTGATCCGGGCGGGCAAAGAGATCTCATCGATGTTGTTCCGTTGGAAAAGATTCATTTCCTCATCGTTTCAGGGAGAAATTCGTAATGATAAGTCAGGAAAAATTGATCGGGATGGTATTGTGCCTTTTTTAGGGATGAGGGTGGATTCACTGTGAGACTTATTCATCCCGGCACATTACTCCAGTATTCCTCTTTCCATTTTTTTGCTGAACAGGGCCTGTCCGTCGCAAAACCATCAACCCCGCTACCCGCGGCTCTTTCCCACTCACCGGTATCATTCAGTGTCCAGGGAACGACCGTTATATCAGAGGAATGGGCTGAAGCCACCAGTTCAGGCTCAGCAATATCGAATCTCGGGAGGATACCATGGATTTTTTTCCTGCGTGCAATTTCAACCACACCTGGTATCGGGCGAGGAAAAATGAGGCCTGTCGGAGTTCCCGGTAAAAGTTCGGAGACTGTCTCAAGGACTGACGAATGGAATGATACCACCCATGCTGGGGATATTGATTCATGATCAAGCACTGCACAAATCTCCATCTCTGTTCCAGGTTCCTTGACCTCTATGAACAGCCCGCATTCACCATTTACAAGGCGGCAGACTTCAGAGAGTGAGGGGACGCGCTCGCCATCCCCTGCATTAAGATTGTGGAGTTCTTCATATGTCATGTCACGAACCAGCCCCTCGCCATCCGTCGTTCGATCCACTCCGGGATCATGCATGATCACAGGAATCCTGTCAAGTGTGAGCCTTACATCCACCTCAATGAATTCGGCACATCTCATACCAATGCGGATAGCCTTGAGGGTATTCTCGGGTGCCTCCATTTTTGCCCCCCTGTGCCCGACAATGAACATGGATACGTCTTTGAGCGGGAATTATTCTTAAAAGTAGAGGATCGAACGATGGCTGGCTTCTTATCAAGGTCATTTTTTCGCTGCTCATTATGAGATGAACCGCTGAATTCTCATAACTTGATATGAGATCCCGGGCCTGGCAGGCAGGAGATCTACCAGTCATGAGGCGCCTAATCAGACCGTTCCCTGTCTAGACTGGTTTACCATTCCGGAACGATCTTTTTATGCAGTCAAGAGGGTGAGATCAACCTGTCAATGGGAGATGGGAGGGAATCGTGAGCCTCGTGATGGCATTTTCAGGTGTACGGGGTGCAGTCATGGCAGGTGACCATCGCGAGATTCTCTTCAGGGGGGATGATGGGGGTATCTCGATGCTGGAAAATGCCCTTTATACCAACGAGATCTGTACTGATGTGCAATTGAAGGATCGCGCCGCAGAACTCGGTGTTGCGGTCATAATAAGGGACAATAAATGCAAAGTACGGGAGGCAGATGGTCTCCTCATCGGCGAGGTCACCGAGACCGATGGAACCAGAATAAAACGGAGGCGTCTCTGCGTCTCCTGTGGGGTCTATGCGATTGGGGAAAAGGTCTCCCGATCATGGACAATCCATTCACGAGGAGAAGGCAGTCATTTCCTTATCCTGGGCAACCAGACAACCAGGGAAATCGCGGGTCGATGTATCCGTGATTACTGGAAACCTAAGGGAGGAACACTTGAGGATGCAGTAAGAGTGATTATCCTTTCAATGCAGGAAGCCGCGAAGACCACCGCCACGGTGAGCACATCCTACACCATAATCCAGACCAGGAAAAGGGTCAGGACCCCGGAATTGAACAATCCATAATCAAGGTCCGGGATTTTGAACGAACTCCCTTTGAAAATGTATTGCGACTAAAAACAGATTCCCCGAAAAATGTGTGTAAAATCCGGTTTTCCATGGTTTATTCCATTGTGTTCACCAAATCATACACGATCGTGAGATCCAGACCGGGGACGACCTGGCCCATACACCAGACGTGACAGCCCGCAAAACACGATTCCCGCAACGTGACATTCATTATGTGGGAACTATGAATGAGAACCGACATATACATGGGGAAGACATGAATCCGAAAGTCAGGATAATAATCGAGGAATTTTTTCCGAAGATCGTTGAGACCCATATACGCACACGTTCGCCGGTTGACGCGACCAGGAAAAGCCTCGAGCGTTACCGGGCCATGGGGCTCCAGGCATTACGGGGTCTTACTAAAGAGGCAGAGGAGGAGAACCTCCAGGCCCTTGAACTGGCATATCAGGCAGCGCTCAAGCGGATTGAGGAATTCCATAGTCGGGAATCCTCCCCCGGATCATCCATTGCCGGGGCTGAATCCGACGGATACCCGCGGAAAGGGTAACTCTCGCACGATATTTTTTAAAGGGTTCTGTCACCATTTTACCTTAAAGCAAGGATACACCTGGCATGCAACACAGAGAGAATATCCGGATATTCATAAGAACCCCCTGGTATGCAAAGGGGGTTCTCATCGTCCTTGAAGATTACAACAATATCGGAAATCCTATTATCTAATCCTGCCAAGCTGTAGATATGTCATGCTATATCATAGCATGGTGAGGATTCATGAAACGCACGAATGTAATCTCTGTATTTCTGGCGGCCTGTCTGATCCTTCTGGTGTTGGGCACGGGCTGTACGCAGCAGCAGGCTCCTTCTGCTCAAAGTGGAGAAGTCAAGATCGGTGTGGTTGCATCGATGACCGGGGCTGCAAGCACCACAGGAAAGGACATCTGGCAATCGGCCGAACTGGCTGCCGATGAGATCAATGCGATGGGAGGAGTGAGGATCGATTCCCTTGGAAAATCGGTACCTATTCGTCTCATCCAGGGCGATGATGAATCAACCCGCGAGGGTGGCATGAAAGCGGTCTCCAAGCTCATCACGCAGGATAATGTCGATCTCCTTGTCGGGGGCTATTCAAGCGCCGTCGTCTCTGCACACCAGTCAATTGTCGCGGAGAACAAAGTACCCTATATCATATCGGGTGGATCAAGTTCTTCGGTCTCCCACAGGAATGACCTTGATACCAGTTACATGTTCTTCCACCGCCCGAATACGGACGATTCAGGAGAGGCAAGTATTCTCTTCATTGATGAGGTGGTCAGGCCGGCAGTCAATGCGAAGTTCGGATTCCCTGCTGAAAGGCCATTGAAAGTTGCTGTCATCTACCAGGACAGTCCTTTTGGGAAAGGTCAGCTCGATGCCGTAAAGAATGTCATCAAGGCCAAGTCCCTTCCAATCGAAGTGGTTGCAGAGGAGCCATTCAAGATGGGGGAGTCCGATTTCAGGACAGTGTTGACATCAGTCAAGGCAAAGAACCCTGACATGATCTACTCTGTGACGTTCCTGAACGAGCTTGTGCCTCTTACCCAGCAGGCACGGAGGGATGTGAACTTCAATACCCTTATCATGGCCATTGAGAACAATGACGATCCGGATTATTACAAGGGTGTCGGCACCTACGGGGATGGCATGGTAATGGAGAGCAGGTTCTCCCCATACGCGGTGCCAAAGGGATCCACTGAAGTCGCAACCAGGCAGTTCCTCTCCAACTTTGACAAGAAGTACGGAGGTTTCGCCGGTATGATGGGAGCGGCAACCTATGAATCGATCTACATCGCAAAAGAGGCAATTGAGAAGGCAGGCAGTCTTGAGAAGGCAAAGGTCAGGGATTCCCTCGCAAACCTCGCCATGCCCCAGATGATGGAGATCATGAAAGGCGGGACAATACAATTTTCACCTGACTTCCGGGAGAGCAAGTTCGACCTCTATGTGGTACAACTCTCAATGGACCAGGCATCCGGCGAACCACGCCCTGAGATCGTCTGGCCAAAGAACCTGGAAGCACGAGGGTTTGTACTACCTGATTGGTATACTCCCGGAACCTCCTAATTTTTTAAGGAACGGGAGAAAGATTTTGGTATGGACGTGAGCATCAGCATACTCAGCCAGGTAGCTTTCTGGGGTCTTTATTCGGGTTGCATTTACATCCTGCTCGCGACGGGGCTTAACCTGATCTTCGGGGTGATGAAGATCGTGAACTTCGCCCATGGGGAGTTCCTGATGCTCGGGACATACATCACATTCTTCCTCTTCGTGATTACGGGTTTCAATCCATATGTCCTCCTGATAGGCTCGATCCCAATTCTCATCGGAATAGGTGTCATTGTCGAGCGCCTCTGTTTCAGGCCAATCCTTGGCACAGGAAAATTGAACGAGATATTCATCAGTCTTGGACTGATCTACATCTTCCAGAACCTGGTGGCCATGGTATGGACGGATGAATGGAGGTCGATAAAAAGCCCGTTTGCCGATATGACAATTGATCTGGGTCCGCTCCAGCTGCCCCTTGATTACCTGATCATAATCGTCGTTACGATTGTGATCCTTGTATCTCTCTACATATTCCTGCAGAAGACACCGATAGGGAAGGCCATACGCGCGACCAGCCAGAACCGGAAGGGAGCGATGCTGATGGGGATCGATGTGGAGAAGATAAACATGCTCACCTTCGGGATAGGAGCTGGCCTTGCAGGCGCTGCAGGTACCCTCTGGGCAGTGAGCGGGCAGGTCTTCAACCCATACATGGGATCCATCCCGGCCATCAAGGGATTCGCGATAATCATTCTCGGAGGCCTTGGAAGTATTCCGGGTGCCATCGTGGGGGGCCTCGCCATCGGCATGGTCGAGAATTTCACAGCGTTTACCCTTGGGGGATCATGGAAGGATGCAGTATCCTTTATCCTGCTGATCGTAGTCCTTGTTCTGAGACCGACCGGCCTGTTCGGGGAGGAAGAGGAATGAACTTCTCCCTACTTCGTAATCCCAATACCCTTCTAGCCGCAACGGTGGTTCTCATCGCTTTTCTCATACCGCTTTTTATCGGTTCGAACCTGTATTACCTGACGGTGCTTGTCCTGATGCTTATCTTCATTATTTACGCATCGGCCTGGAATTTCCTCACGTTTTCCGGGCAGGGATCCCTCGGGCATGCGGCATTCTTCGGTCTCGGGGCCTATTCAGCATCCCTCATTGCCGTACGGATGGGCCTCCCGTCACTTGTAACTCTGCTCTTTGGTGGGATCTTCGCTGCGGTGATCGGTGTCCTCATCGGTCTTACCTGCGTCAGGCTGAGAGAGTGGTTCCTTGCCATGGTGACATTCGGATTTGCAGTGATCATCCAGACACTGGTCGTAAGCCAGCTTGCCCCGGTTACAGGCGGATGGGATGGCTTCCCGGTCCCGAAACTCGTCCCTTCAGGTATCCAGGGATCTCTGATGATCGAATATTACCTGATCCTGATCATCACCATCGCGACGATACTCCTCTTCCGGTGGCTGCTGAAATCCAGGATCGGCCTTGCACTTGCAGCCATCCGTGAGAACGAGATCGAGGCCAGGGCTGCCGGGATAAATCCTGTTCCCTTCAAATTATTCGCGTTCGGCATCAGTGCCTTCTTTGCCGGGATCGCAGGAAGCCTTGAGATCTCCCACTTCGGATATGTCACCCCTGAGATCTTCGGCATCGATCTCTCGTTCTGGCCGATCATCTATTCAATCACGGGCGGATTGGGAACCCTGGCCGGCCCTGTCATCGGGACCATTGTTGTCACGCTTCTCTGGGACGGACTGAACGCGGCAGGCCTCACCTATGCCCGTTTCATTATCATCGGGGTTCTGCTGGTCCTTATCATCATCTTCCTCCCAAAAGGTCTCGTCTCGCTCCCTGCCGAGATCACGAAGAGGTTGAGAAGGAAGGATGCCTGAACACTCATCCCTTCCCGGTTTAAAATTAAAAGTTCCCGGAAAATCGTGGTAAAAAGGGAATATCCCGAAAATCACACTGATTTATTTTTCTTTTACAAAGAGAGGAGCGGGGAAGTTCCACTACATCCCCAGGTATGCCTCGCGGATCAGATCGTCGTGGAGAAGCTCCTGGGCGTTCCCGGTTCTCGTGATCCTTCCTGTCTCGAGGACATATGCCCTGTGCGAGATCTCAAGGGCACGCCGGACATTCTGCTCCACAAGGAGAATTGTCAGGCCTTCCCTGTTGAGTTGCTGTACAGTCTCAAGCACCGTGTGCACCATCTTTGGCGAGAGCCCAAGCGAGGGTTCATCAAGAACCAGCATCTCGGGATCAGCCATCAGGCAGCGTGCGATTGCAAGCATCTGCTGCTCTCCACCGCTGAGCGTCCCGGCATACTGGTCTTCTCTCTCTTTCAGTATCGGGAAGAGCTCAAGGACATGCGCGAGTGCGCTCCTGTCTTTCCGCGCATATCCCCCGAGTTCCAGGTTTTCATGGACAGTCATCCTTGGGAAGAGCTCCCTTTTTTCAGGAACCAGTGAAAGCCTGCGGCGGACTATCTCGTAGGGGGGGAGGCCCAGGATGTTCTCGTCATGCAATGCAATCCTGCCCCTGGCGGTGGGGTTTAAGCCAAAAATTGATGAGACCAGGGTGCTCTTTCCCGCACCATTCGAGCCAATCAGCGTTACGATCTCTCCCTTGGTCACGTCAAGGGAGACATCCCACAATACCTGGAGGTGGGAATAGGATACATTCAGGTTCTCTATGCGAAGCAAGGTTATACTACCCCGGTTAAAAGTGGTAGCGCTCGCCGAGATATGAATCTATTACTTTTTCGTTTTGTGCGATCTCCTCAGGAGTCCCTTCGGCGATCTTCTCGCCATGGTCGAGGACAACGATACGATCGGAAACCCCCATGATGATCCGCATCACATGCTCGATCATGAGTATGGTCAGTCCATCGCCCCGTATCTCCTGGATCAATCGCATCGCTTCCTTTCCTTCGCTCGGCGTAAGACCGGTGGTCAGCTCGTCCAGCAGGAGAATCTTTGGATGGGACGCAAGGGCTCTCGCAAGCTGTGACCTGCGCAGTTCTATGGTATTGAGGCTGCTGATCGGACTGTCAATCTTCGCTTCCGGGAAACCCACCCGGATAAGACATTCCTCTGCCTCGGCATGGGCTTCACGGACCGTGGGACGACGGCCGTTTCCATACAGGGCGCTGATCATCACCGCTTCTCTGGCAGTCAGGCCCGGGAATGAGCGGGGGTGCTGGAATGTCTTTGATATCCCCTTCTTGCAGACTGCGTCGAGCGAAAGCCGGGTAATATCTTCTCCTCCAAGGATGATTCCTCCGGAGTCGGGGCGGTAAATTCCGGATATGAGGTTGAGGAGCGTGGTCTTGCCTGCACCGTTCGGTCCGACAAGCCCGAGGATCTCCCCCTTCTGGAGAGAGAGATCCACATTGTTGACTGCAGTCAGCCCCCCGAACGATTTGGTCACCCCATTGACTGTGAGCATCCTGTGCACCCTGCTAACAAATAGCATGATATATGTTAGCATATAACAATATAAGTGTATCTTTCGGGGTGAAGATTCACGATGAGATCATACTATCTGGTGGCAGCTCTGGTACTTGCGCTTGTGCTCTGCGCTGCATGTACTGAACAGCAGCCTGTATCAAAGGAGACGCTGAAGATTGGCGTGGTGGCCTCGATGACTGGCGCAGCAAGCACCACAGGGAAAGATATCTGGCAGTCCGCGGTCATTGCTGCAGATGAGATCAATGCAAAGGGTGGAGTCCAGGTGAAGGACCTGAATGCGAAGATTCCCATCACCCTCATCCAGGGCGACGATGAATCGACGCGGGAAGGTGGACAGAAGGCGGTCTCCAGGATGATCACGCAGGACAAGGTTGACATACTGGTAGGCGGGTTCTCCAGTGCCGTGGTCTCTGCACACCAGTCAATTGTGTCGGAGAACCGGATCCCCTATATCATCACCGGTGCATCGACTCCGACCATTACGCAAAGGACTGATCTCGACACAAGCACCATGTTCCACTATTGCCCGACAACCGATGATTATGGGGAGCAGACGACACTCTTTGCTGACGATGTGATCAGGAAGGCAGTCAATGCAAAGTTCGGATTCCAGGATTCCCGCCCGCTGCGCATGGCACTTATCATCCAGGACAGTCCGTATGGAAAGGGAGTCCAGAAGGCAGTGAAGGATACCATTGAGAAGCGTGGACTCAACATCGAGATTGTCGCCGAGGAGACGTTCAAGATGGGAGAGACCGATTTCCGGACAATGCTCACCTCGATTAAGTCCGCCAAACCCGATGTGGTGTATCCAGCCGCATTCTTAAACGAGCAGATACCCATGGTCACCCAGGCACGCAGGGATGTGAGCCTGAACACCATATTCCTCGCAGTGGAATGCAATGATGATCCAGATTATTATGAAGGGCTTGACAAGTACGGGGAATACTCAATTATCGAGAGTCGGTTCAGTCCATACGCGATCCCGAGGGGTGCTATTGCTGACGATATGAAAGCGTTCCGTGAAAATTACTACAAGAAGTGGGGATCGTATCCCGGGATGATGGGAGCGTCAACCTACGAAGGGATTTACATAGCGGCAAAGGCAGTCGAGAATGCTGGGACCAGGGACAAGATACAGGTCGCCAGCGCACTCGATACGCTTACCATGCCCCAGATGATCGAGGCTATGAAGAACGGGGTGATCACGTTCACGGATAATTACCGGGAAGCGAAGTTCGACCTCTTCATGGAACAGCTTAAATGGGATAATACAGCGGGAGGCCTTCGTCCGGTTATTGTCTGGCCGGATCACATGAAGGATACCAATTTCGTACTTCCTGACTGGTACGAGCCGGGATCATCTTCCTGAACCCAAAGTCCCATTCCATTTTTTCCATCCCCTCTCGTCCCGAGTCCTCCCGATTATCGGGAACCCCTGACTCATATGATGAGAGTGAAGGCAGAGGAGTATAGTGTCACAGCCGTGGGAATTGGTCCCGGCCAGTGGCAATCACGCTGCCCTTCGCTTCTTTGATTCAACCTCAGCCAATGCAGAATGAGTGAAGATCTTCTTCCTTCAAAGAAACACGTACAGGCTCTATTTTCCCTATTTTCCGGGTATCCGGAAAAAGCCCTTTGGAATGCGCAGTTCAAACCTCGCACCCTGTCCAGGGATGCCATTTTCCCTTATACTGATATTGGAAATCGCAAGGATGCCCCTCGTAAGAAAGAGCCCCAGGCCCTTGTGTTTCCCGAATCCTTTCATGAAGATATGTTCTTTCTCTTCATACGGTATCCCGATCCCGTCATCCTCGTACGTCAGTACTCCCTCTTCACCCTCACTCCTGAAAAGAAAACGGATGCGGGTTACTTTCTCACCGTGACTGAGCGAATTATCCACGAGGTTGTAGACGATTCGATGGAAGAGAGGGTCGGTGAAGATCTCGAGATCCCCGCATTCGTCCTCAACCTTCACAGCTCCAAGAGGCATCTTCAATGTCACCCTCCTGACGAGTTCGCTGACATTGAACCATGCCGGGGCTGATTCCGAGCCCCCGATAAGATACTCGCGGGTAAATCCCAGCTGATCCTCGATCGATATTGAAGCTTCTGCAATTCGATCAAGATAGCGGATTGCGGGTGCTCCCACGGGTAGCGAATCTCTCGTTAAATCGGTAAATCCACGAATAACTGTCACCTGGTTCAGGACATCATGGCTGGTAATCTTGGAGAGGAGCGTAAGTTTCTCATTTGCCATCCAGGCACTCTGGACAGCACCCCGTTCGGAGCGGATGTGTTCTTCAAGCGCAATCAGCGTGAGATTGATCCCGGAAGAGAGGCTTGTGACCTCATCATCCCCGGATGATTCGATCCTCTTCGAGAAATCCCGGCTCTCTGCAATATCTTTCATGCTTCGTTCCAGGTACGAGAGCCTTGAAAAGATATCCCGGTCGAGAATGAACAGCACAGCCAGGACTGCCGCGCATCCGATTCCCGCAATTATCACCACGAACAGAATCATGCTTTGTTGGGATGCCTGATATGTCAGTCTTTCACTGTCGACCTTCAGGATTATCGCGGGTTTATCAAATACATCCCGCATCAGTCCATATGAGAATATTCGGTTGTTATCGTCAGATATTTCCACGAATGATGGAGATTTTCCTTCAAGGAGTGCCTGGGGAACCGGATAGAGGGAGGACTCTTCGTCCATTGCGTTGAAAATGGTGAGATTCGTTGAAGTCAGCGTGGCGATTTTGTCCACTTCGGTCTCATCAAGATACCTCCCGATAAGGAGATACCCTGCCACAGGGCCAGTGTAATCGCTCTTGATGATCGGGTTCAATGAGAAGAGGAGTACGCCCTCAGGAAGGGAAAGGATACCCTGTACGTCGGAATACGTCGAGTCCTCCGGCAGATCATGTATCTGCCCTATTATGGATTCTGCAGAATTCAGGGATTCTGGCGTATCAAATGGCCGGAGCTCAATATAATCGTATCCCTTCCCATAAAAGAGCGTCCCATTCAGATCGTAATACATCATCAGATCGACTTTCAGGGATGTGAAAGTATTGTTCATCAGGTTGTTGTCGATATACGGCTGCGAATGGTCCTGGATAAAATAATACGTATCGTCCCACGCAGACCAGTCAAGGCCTGTCGCCCTCAGCGAATCCAGTTCATATTCGACCACATGCATTGCGTTGGATACTTTCTCTTCCGCTTCAATCGCTTCAATCCGGTCCCTTGTCGGGATGAGGACCAGTTGCATGCTGCCGAGAATGGCAAGACCTAGTATGAGAACAAGGAGAATAATGGCGGCTATAACTTTCTTACGAATAAGCATCGATACGTATGCTCCCTTGCATCTGTGGATGATCAGTCCGTCAGGGTGGTGCCGGTTCCGAAAGTGCTTCTGCAAGAGAAGTCGGAAATCATTTCAACTACTATGGGTTTTTCGGCATGAATTATCATCAAAATTGCTATTTGGTACCATCCGCTAAACTATACACTATGAGGATTACTGCGAAGACCCGGATGGTATTGCCCGCCTGTCTCATGATCCTTGTTTTTTTTGCCGGTTGCACGGTCCCGGACTCCCTGGTCTCATCTTCCAGGGTGCCGGAAGGCGCCTCCCCTGGCCAGGGATCTGTGGATTCTGCATATCTCCTGATGTATGAGAACTCCCAGAATGACATTGCAGCAAAGATGAAGATAATGAACCGCTGCTTCCCCGCCAGCACAGCGATCAGAAATGCTCCCTACATGGCAACAGACCTTCGCACCGCTGCACAGGAACTGAAGATGGCTGCGGACTCCTACCACACCTCCATGATCAAGGTTGAATCTTTCGAGAAGAAGGAGAATGAACTTCAAAGGAATGAATACCTCAAATACCTCGCAGTGATAAGGAAATCAGCTGCGGATATCGAAGGGGCAGCGGAGGGTGAACTGAACGGCGAATTTGCCCTGGCCCAGACCTATGCGGAGTCAGCCCAGAATTCACTGAAGAATATCGAGGGCATCCCCGGGACATCACATGAATACCTGCTGAAAGAGATACGTGCTTCGCTTGATGATTATATCCAGAAGATGCGGGAGAGAAGAACATGACAAAAATACCCCCACCTTGTGCTGCCGGCCGGGTCGTGAACCCGGTGCCGGATCACCGGGAGAATAGCACAGATGATCCCTCTGCGCTGGACCGGGAATTTGGTTTTCTTTCGGGGTGGTCGACAGTATGATCTCGAAGAGGATGGGGCCAGCATTCATATTTACCTGTATGGTACTTGCTGCATTCATCACCGGGGCAGGCTGCATATCTCAACCCACGGACCAGGGCAATCCTTCCCTCACTGCAACTGAATCGCCCACACTGACGATGCAGGCAACGGGTGCACCAGTTACACTGAAAGGAATCACATGGGAGCTTGTCTCGTACGACAGCGGGAGGATCGCCCAAGAGAGCGTGACCCTCGGAAGTACTGTGACAGCCCGGTTCGAACCGGGGGGGATTCTCTATGGATCCTCGGGGTGCAACCAGTATTTTGCTTCGTATGAGACGAAGGGATCGAATCTCCTTATTTCTGCCCCCCAGCACACCCGATTGAGATGCCAATCACCCCCTGGCGTGGAATCACAAGAAAAGGCCTACCTCATTGACCTTGAGAAGGTGCGGACCTTTTCAATAGATGGGGATATTCTCCGGCTCTCGGATGAAACAGGAAGGGTCGTTCTCCTCTTCAGGAGAGGGGAGATCCCTCCAGGCATTCCAGGAATCTCTTGGAAGACCTGGCACCTTTCCTCTTACCGGGATAATTCTGGAATCGTTGTCGGGATTCCGGATACCATGGTCATGACCACACGATTCCTTGACGGGACCATATCAGGATTTTCAGGGTGTAACTGCTACCTTGGTCAGTACCAGGAGGATGGCGGGGCTATGGCAATCAAAGATCTCGTGGTCACGGACATGAATTGCAGGAATGATACCGTCATGGGAGCGGAACGGGCATTCCTCAACAACCTGAAGGGAACAACTGCCTATATTCAATCTGATGACAAGCTTCTTCTTGTCAATGACCGGGGGGATTCGCTGCTTACCTACGATACGAAGGCTGTTTTTCCCTGAACCATGCTCCTGAAGGCAGGGTAATATCCCTGCTTTTTATCAGTTCTGGGTCTATTTTTCCATCGATTCATGAATAAAAAAAATTGCACAAAAAATACGTGGAGCCAGGAATCCGCATAAATTTTCGAAAATTCTATCCCACGGCATTCATCGGGATCAGGCATCCCGGTCATACCTCCTGTCTATCCATTCCGCATCAAAAAAGGTCGGGAAAACCTCGACACCTTTATTGCGACGCTCAAAGACACAAGAACATACAGTAGTTATGGCTTCATCGCAATCGCGTAAATTCCCAGGAAATCTCCCTTTTTCATATTATCTCCTCGGAGTACTCTGCCTGCTCATCATATGCATCATCTTCTCCATCATCATGGTCAATTCGCAGGGCAGTGTCGAGAACCAGAAACGACAGCAGCAGATGACCATGGATCAGACCGAAGATGAGATAATCCGAACCATCACTCTCATTGATTCAGGCAGGAAGCTGGGTGAAGAGGCCTACTACCCTTCAATGGTGTCGGTGACAGACGAAGCTCTTTTACTCTACCAATCAGGCGGGAGCAGAATCAGACCTGGTTCTCTTGAGGAAATTCTGAACCAGACTGGTAGCCAGATGGATATCTCGTTCGTGAACAGGCGAGGAATCATTGAGAGTTCGACACGACCAAACCTTGAGGGAAAGAACGCATCCCAGGTTTTCGCCTTGATTTCCCAACTGGATGAACCGGATTTATGGAATGATTCCTTCACTCTGAAAAGGGCATTCCGGGATCATGATTCAGGTGAGGTTTCCATCACTTCCACGAAACCCACCCAGGACAAAAATTTCTTAGTCTTCGTAACCCTGACCAATCCCCAACTAATCAGGGATTGGGAAATTTTGAATTATTCGCGGAGCATGAAGGAGATCATCTCATCACATCCAGCGATTATAAATGTGCAGCTTTTTTCTTCAGACGGGAAATTCATTGCAGGTACGAAAAACCAGACCCAGGATGATCTGAAACAGGATGTCTTCAGGAAGATTGTCGGCACGAAGAGTAACCTTGATATTGAGATCAAGGACAAGGGATTGACCTCCAGATACCTCTACATTGATCTGGGAGAGACAGAATATTCTGGAACCCGTGATGTAATTGCCGAGATCACGCTTGATCCGGGGAGGTCAGCGGGTCATTTCCAGTCGCTGTGGGTCTCGAACATCCTTGCGGGGATCGTCCTTTTTATTCTCTCCGTTCTCGTCCTCATACCCCTTGTCCACGCGCTCACCCACCCGCTCCGCCAGATCACAGACGATGTCGACACAATTGCACGCGGTGACCTGGAGCACCCCATACGGGATACCCAGGGGAGAGAGTTGAGTATCCTGAAAGAGAGCATCAGCAGCATGGTAGATACACTCAGGGCTACTATTCACAATCTCAGGGAAAGTGAAGATCTCTACAGGGAGGTGGTCGAGAGCCAGAATGAGCTTATCTGCCGCAGGACTTCTGACGGGACCTGCATTTTTGCGAATGCTGCATTCTGTCGATACTACAAAAAAACCTGCGATGAGATTATTGGAAAAAAATTCTTCCCGGAAACCCCGGGAAATACTGAATCACTCCATGCACAGATTATACACATGCTCTCCCCTGAAAAACCATCATTGCACCTCCATCACCGCGTGATCGTGCATAATGGCATTGTCCGCTGGCATAGTTGCCAGGTAAGGGGATTCTTTTCCATCGACGGAACACTCACCGAGACCCAGGAGGTGTGCCAGGATATTTCAGAGCGAATCGAGTTTGAGAATGCGCTCAAAGAAAGTGAAGGCAGATTCAGGAATCTTATCGAGAAATCTCCTATCAACATAGCAATCCTCCGTGCCGGAGAGATAGTCTATGCGAATCCGGCGCTGGGCTCGCTGCTGGGATATGAGGCAGATGGTTCGCCGGTTGGATCGTCCTTTCTCACATTTATTCCGGAAGAACAGCGTAAGACCCTTGCAGAAAGAAATTCCATGCGGAATGCGGGTGCCCCTGTTCCGAATGAATACGAAACCCTCGTCACAAGGATCGATGGGAGTATGTTTCACTGCCACGTGCTTGTATCGGAGATCGAACTCTCTGATGGTCCTGCTACGATTGCATACCTCACAGATATCACCAGGAGAAAGGTCGCCGAAGAGGAAGTAAGCACCCTCTATGCTGATATGGAGCAGAAGGTCAGAGTTCGTACTGCAGAACTCTCGAGGGCAAACAAGGAACTCGAATCGTTCAGTTACTCTGTCTCCCATGACCTGAAATCGCCACTCCGGGCAATCGATGGATATTCAAGCATTCTCTCCCAGAAATATGCTGCGCAATTGCCGGACGACGCGAAGATCTACCTGACCAAGATCCGGCAGAATACGCTGTATATGGCAGATCTCATCAATGACGTGCTTGAACTGTCGCGTATAGGAAGGGTATCTTTAAAGAAAGAGCATATTGACATCGGGAAAATTGTAAGGGAAGTCATTGATGAATTCTCTTCTGACATCACTGACAGAAACGTGAGCGTGAAGATCGCACAAATGCCTCCATGTGCTGCAGATCCACTCCTTGTGCACCTGGTCTACTCAAATCTTATTTCGAATGCTCTCAAGTTCTCAAGGAACAGAGCACATCCTCTCATAGAATTTGGATCATATTCCAAAGATGGTCAGGTTGTCTATTTCGTAAAAGACAATGGGATAGGCTTTGACATGAAATATGCAGACACTTTATTCAAGGTATTCACGAGACTCCATAATACGGCGGAATATGAGGGAACCGGGATAGGACTCGCCATTGTATCGCGTATTATTGAGAAACATGGCGGAAAAATATGGGTCGATGCAGAACCTGGCGTGGGTGCAACATTCTTCTTCACCTTCGGCCCGGAACCAGGATAATGAGAGGGAATCGCAGGCTGGATAGCATGGTACTTTCAGGTATCGACATTCAATTTTAAAAAAAAGGATATCATGCGCCGACCGGGACTCGAACCCGGGTTTAGGCGTTGGCAACGCCTAGTGATAACCACTACACTATCGGCGCGGTTTTTGCTCTAGACAATATGAGGTACTCGCTAATAAGGATATCGAATTCCCGGCAATACGGGCAGGTTTTATCCTCTTTTCAGCAAGGGCCGGAAGATCTTCACGGAAATAAAAGAGGAACCCGAGATGGTTCCAACACCTTAATCAAAACGAGGTACCACACCTATAGTGATGATCCCTCTCGTGGTTGACGTCACCGGAAAAACCGTTGTAATATTCGGTGGCGGAGAGGTTGGGGCAAGGAAAGCCGCATATTTTTCTCCCGATGCACGGGTGCAGGTCTACAGCAGATCCTTCTCTCCATCATTCTCTGATCTCCAGGTGGAGTGCATACCCCTGGATCTTGATACCTCCGGAGACGAGCAGTTGCAGTCATTGCTGGATGGAGCTTTTCTCGTCATTGCTGCGACATCCGACCAGGAACAGAACAACAGGATCGGAAGGCTCTCTTCTGCGAAGGGTATACTCTTCAATAGTGCCGTCGGAGAGGCAGGAGACCTCCTGATACCTTCAGTGATTCAGGGCGAACGATTTGTCCTTGCGGTCAGCACGCTTGGCTCAAGTCCCGGAGTCTCCCGGTTCCTTCGGGAATACCTGGAGTCCACACTCCCGGACCTTGACCGGATGATTGAACTCCAGGAGAGGCTTCGTGTATACCTGAAGGAGTGCCTCTCCGATCAGCAGGAGAGAAAAGAGATCGTCTGGAAAGTGCTGAAGGACCGGGACGTGTGGTCGGCACTCCGGGAGGGAGAAGTCACTGCATGGTCCCTCATCTCCCGGAGGTACCTTTAATGAATACCTCTGATAGCTGTCTCTTTACTCCCCTGGCAATCGCCGGAATCAGCCACCATAACGCCTCCGTTGACACGCTTGAACAGGCACGGTTTCCGGATGAAACGGCATTCCTTGAAAAGGTGCGGGACCGTTTCCGGGGTGTGATGCTCCTCCAGACCTGCAACAGGGTTGAGATCTTCGTGCATGGCGATAATGAAACACTCCGGGCATTCCTTGACGATGAGGGATGCGGGCAGTTCTCGATCTGCTCGGGGATCGACGCCATGCGGCATCTCCTGCAACTGGCATGCGGCATGGACTCAATGATTGTCGGTGAGGACCAGATCCTTGGGCAGCTCAAGAGATCGATCCAGCTCTCGAAGGAGGCAGGATGCTCAAGCCCGGTCCTCGAACTCTGTGTGAATAAAGCGATTCACACCGGTATTGAAGCAAGGAGAAGGACCCAGATCAATAAGGGTGCCATCTCCATCGGTTCAGCGGCAGTCCTGCTTGCAGAGCAGGAGCTGTGCACGCTCAAGGGCAAGCATATCCTGGTCATAGGATCCGGCGAGATGGGAATGCTCGTCGCACAGGCTCTTGCGGCAAAGGATCTCACCGCAATTTATGTCGCGAATCGTACATTCTCGAGGGCTGAAACGCTCGCGAAAAAGATCAACGGGAGAGCGGTCAGGTTTGATGATCTCAAAAACTACATGGTCCAGTCAGATGTTATTATCTCCTGCACCTCTGCCCCCCATCCTGTCATCCACTGCGACCATTTGAGGGAAGTGATGAAAGCACGGTGTTGGCCGAATGACAACACCCCAAGACCCCTCATTATCATCGATATTGCACAGCCGAGGGATGTGGAAGAAGGTGCAGGAGATATCCCGGGTATCACACTCTTCTCCATCGACAACCTCCGGCATATCAACGAGATGACCATGGATACCAGGCGGTGCGAAGCAGAAAAAGCAGGCGAGTATCTCGAAGGGGAGCTGCTCCAGTTTACCAGGCTCCTCAACAGCCGGGCAGCTGACGATATCCTAGCAACGCTCCACACCTGGGCAGAAGCAATCCGGACCCGTGAACGGGAAAAAGCGCTCTCGATGCTTGGATCGGGAGATGAGAAGACCCGCGAGATAATCGATGATCTCACCCGCGTGCTCGTGAAAAAGATCCTCACTGATGCGACCATGTCGATAAGGCTCTGCGCCGAGCAGGGCGATCTCGAATTCGCAGAATCACTCGTAGCAGCGATAACAAGAGGTGAAAGACTGTGTTTCCGCAACGAAGAATGAGAAGGCTTCGGGGAAGGCTTATCCAGCCTCTCTTACGTGAGCAGGTTCTCCAGAAGACAGACCTCGTAGCTCCCCTTTTCATCGATGAGACTGCTCGAATAAAAAAGCCGATTGCCTCGATGCCCGGCCAGTTCCGTTACCCTCCCGATGAAGTGGTGAAAACATGCAGGAACCTCATGGATAAGGGAATAAGGGCAATCCTTCTCTTCGGTATCCCGAAGGAAAAAGATGCGAATGCATCCGGAGCCTTTGCACCTGACGGAGTGGTGCAGAAAACGGTGGCCATGATAAAAAAGCAGGTCCCGGGGATGCTTGTCATCACGGATGTCTGTGCGTGCGAATATACCGATCACGGGCACTGCGGTATTGTCGGTGACACGCAGTGCGGCCCCGATCTTCTCAATGATCCCTCTCTAGACCTGATGGACCGGATTGCCGTCAGCCACGCACGCTCAGGTGCTGATATCGTGGCACCATCCTGCATGATCGATGGTGTGGTCCAGTCAATCCGTCATGCCCTTGACCGCGAAGGATTTTCCGACGTGCTCATCATGTCATACTCAACAAAGTTTGCAAGTGCCCTGTATGGTCCGTTCAGGGAGGCTGCAGACTCAGGATTCCAGTTCGGGGACCGCACAACGTACCAGCTCCATCCCGGTAATGCAAGGGAGGCAATCATGGAGTCGATGCTCGATCTTGATGAGGGTGCGGACATCCTGATGGTAAAACCGGCAGGGTTTTATCTTGACCTTCTCGCAGAGGTCCGCACACTTGGAATCCCTGTCGCAGCGTTTCAGGTTAGTGGGGAGTATGCCATGATCAAAGCTGCTGCAGAGAAGGGATGGCTGAAGGAGAGAGATGTCGTGATGGAATCCTTAACCTGCATCAAACGCGCAGGGGCCGACCTGATCATCACCTATTTTGCAGTTGACGTTGCGGGGTGGCTTGATGAAGAGCCTTGAGTTATACAAAAAGGCCAAGATCCTGATGCCCGGTGGGGTCAGCAGCCCGGTCCGGGCGATCAAACCCTATCCATTCTTCACGAAGCAGGCATCAGGTTCGCACATCACCACGGTCGATGGAGACGACCTGATCGATTGCTGCATGGCATACGGCCCCCTGATCCTCGGTCATGCCCACCCGGATGTCAGGAGCGCTGTACAGGAACAGCTGGAAAAGGGATGGCTCTACGGGACACCCTCCCCGATCGAACCTGCATTCGCTTCTCTCCTCACAGGAGATCATCCGGGAATGGACATGATCCGGTTCGTGTCGACCGGGAGCGAAGCGACGATGGCAGCAATTCGCCTTGCCAGGGGTTTTACGGGGAAGAAGGAGATAGTCAAGATTGAGGGGGGGTTCCATGGTGCCCATGATGCGGTTCTCGTCAAAGCAGGATCAGGTGCCACGACGCTGGGTATCCCGGATTCTGCCGGTGTTCTTCCCGATCTGGCGGCAAAGACCCGGCAGGTTCCTTACAATGACCTTCAATCCCTTGAAGCACTTCTCTCAAAGAGCGAGGATGTGGCTGCATTTATCCTTGAGCCCGTGATGGGAAATATCGGTCCGATCCTCCCCGATCGCGGATACCTTGAAGGAGTTCGTGAGATCACGAAAGCCCATGACGTACTCCTGATATTCGATGAAGTAATCACGGGATACAGGCTTGGAATCGGTGGAGCACAGGTATACTACAATATCAGGCCGGATCTCACCACCCTGGGGAAGATCATTGGCGGAGGTCTTCCTATCGGTGCGTTTGGCGGTCGGAAGGAGATCATGGAGCTCGTCGCCCCCGCAGGCCCCGTCTACAATGCAGGGACATTCTCCGGGAACCCTCTCTCGCTCTCCGCCGGAATGACAGTGATACAACTGCTCCACCGCAATAAAAAAATCTATACGGATCTTGCGGCAAAGGCTGGCCAGGTTGCCGAATTATCCGGCATGTCACGGTCCGGTTCCATGGTTGCACTTGGCTCGATGTTCAAGTTCTTTTTCCGGCCATCCCCCCCGAAAAATTACACCGAGGCGAAAGAGTGTGATACCACGGCATTCAGAAAATTTTGGGAGAGGATGCTTGCACTGGGGGTATTCCTGCCACCATCCCAGTTTGAGACGAACTTCCTCTCAACCGCACATGGTCAGAAGGAGATTGAACACATTAGCACGGCGTACCGCCAATGCCTCTCCGGATAGGGACCCGGGGCAGTGCGCTCGCGCTGGCCCAGGCAGACAGGGTTGTATCACTTCTCGAGCGGGCGGGGACAGAATGTGAAAAGGTGATCATCAACACCCAGGGAGATACTGCCACGGGAGTTCCTCTCCACGAGATTGGCGGGCAGGGTGTATTCGTCAGGGCACTCGACGATGCGATCCTTCGTGGCGAGATAGATGCCGCAGTTCACAGTATGAAGGATATTCCCGCAAAGAGGCCTGACGGTCTTGTTACAAGTGCAATACTGCCCCGGGATTCTCCCGCAGATTTCCTGGTTCATTCAGAACAGTTTCTGAAGCTCAGAACTGTCGGGACATCCAGCACCCGGAGGAAAGCCCAACTGCTCATGCACCATCCCGACTGGAAAATAGAGCCGCTCCGGGGAAACGTGGACACCCGGCTCAGGAAACTGGAGGCAGGTGTGTATGACGCTGTGGTGCTTGCCGAGGCCGGCCTCCAGAGGCTCGGGCTGTTCGTTCCGGGGACGAGGCTCTCCCCGGAGATGTTCATCCCATCCCCGAACCAGGGAACGATCGCGGTGGTCTGTCGGGAGGGGGAACATGCTGCCTTGCTCTCTCGCTCGCTCGACCACCAGAATACACGGAGGGATGTGACATTCGAACGCGTGGTCATGGAGGAGGTGGGGGGCGGATGTTTCACACCGCAGGGCATTTATTGCCGGAATGGGCATGTCAAGGCAGAGATCCTGTCACTTGACGGGTGCAGGAGAGTGAGAAGGGAAGGGGATCTCTCGTCATTTGAAGATGCCAGCACATTCGGCAGAGAGCTGAGGCGGGATGCTCTCGAACTCATTCAGGAAGCATACATGACACTGGGGTTGAAAGAATGAAAGGGAAAGTGTACCTTGTAGGATCAGGCCCGGGTGGCCTTGGTCTCCTTACGCAGCGGGCCCGCCAGGTAATCGATCAGGCTGATGTTGTACTTTACGACCAGCTTCCGGGAGAGGAGGTATTGGCAACCTTACCGGAAAAAGCTGAGAAGATCGATTGCGGAAAGTTCGGCGGAACACATACCCTTGAGCAGGAGACCATAGAAGCCCTCATGATCAAGAAAGCAAAGGAAGGAAAACGGGTGGTCCGGCTCAAAGGCGGTGATCCGTTTCTCTTCGGCCGAGGGGGCGAGGAACTGGAAGTGTTGCGGGAGCACAACATCCCGGTAGAACTCGTTTCGGGTGTCACCAGCGCCCTCGCGGTCCCCGGCGCTGTCGGTATCCCCCTTACCCACCGGAAATATGCCTCGCAGGTCACCATCATTACAGGGCATGAGGAGCCGGGAAAACCAATATCCGGTCTTGACTGGGAGAACCTTGCGAAAAATCCCGGGACTCTCGTGATACTGATGGGAGTAAAGAACATCCCTGTTATCACGCAGAACCTTGTCTCCCATGGAAAGGATTCCGAGACCCCTGTGGCAATCATCGAACGTGGCTTAAGGCCTGACCAGCGTGTGACGGCAGGGACGCTTAGGACTATCGCAGATCTTGTGAAATTACGAGGTGTGAGACCCCCCGCGATTATCGTCATCGGTGACGTGGTAAAGCTATACCGGGAAGACGGGCCAGGTCTTGTCCCTTTCTGATTTTTTTCGGATTTGTTCAGGTTGCTCTCTGATCCTTTCACAGGGTGAGAAAAGAACGGTCCAGATCAGTGCAGATCCAACGGATCGCTTGGGGCATAATTGTGAGAAGTGCGGTATTGATCTGGCGGGATGATGAGAAACCCCAGGGGCGCTATCCAGTATTGAGTGCAGCATTGAGAATAACCGTAGGAGAAGAATTCCAATTCTTTGGATCTCCGGGCAGGGTTCTTAACTGTTTGAAAAGTTCTCTTCTGCGTGAAAAAAAAGCGAGTGAAAATTATACCGGTTTCAGACCGGCCTCTTCCACCATGAACGCTGCTTCTCCCTCGGGGAGGTTGGGGCTGTCCACCAGTCGGGCAATACGCTTTCCGCCCTTACTCTTCCTGAGATAAATCCGGAAGGTGGCGGTGTGGCCTACGATGTTGCCCCCGATAGGCTTTGTGGGGTCCCCGAAGAAGACTGCCGGATTCGAGAGAACCTGGTTGGTCACGAGCCCCACAGCATTATGCTCGTCGACCAGCCGGAAAATATCGTGGAGGTGCCGGTTCAGTTTCTGCTGCCGGGCGGCAAGGGTGCCGCGGCCTGCGTACTCTGCCCTGAAGTGTGCAGTCAGCGAATCCACGATGATCAGGCGGAGCGGGTGATCTGAGTCTTTCAGTTCCTGGGCCTTCTCCTTCGCACTCTCGATCATCAGCATCTGGTGATCGGAGGTGTGAGCCCTTGCTACATGGATATTCTCGAGGAAATCCTGCGGATCGGCGTCGATGCCGAGGCCGATCACCATCTGTTCAATACGCTCCGGCCGGAAAGTGTTCTCAGTATCGATGAAGATTGCCGATCCGGACAGCCCTCCCTCGTCTTCGGGGAGTTGCACGTTTACCGCTGCCTGGTGCGCCACCTGGCTTTTTCCCGACCCGAATTCACCATAGAGTTCGGTAATCGCCTGTGTCTCGATCCCTCCTCCAAGGAGGGCATCCAGTTCGGGAACCCGGGTCCGGAGTTTCCGGACCTCCTTCCTCTGCTCGAAGACGTCCTTCCCCGTCCGGAAGCCCCCGAGATCCACCAGCTCGCGGGCTGCCTTGATCATCTTCTTCGCGGTCGACTCACCTATCTCGGCGGTCTCCGCGAGATCCTGTGGAGAGGCCGTAGCAATGCTCTCCACGCTCAGGAAACCTGATTCACGCAGTTTCTCGGCCGTGGTCGGTCCCACGCCGGGCAGGTCTTCAATTTCAAGGGGTCCGTTGCTCATTTTGATTCACCTGTTCGTGGTGAGGAAGTAGACTCACCCATTTATATCTTGGCGGCCGTGCGGGGCGAAAGTATTCCCGTTACCCGTCAGGCTGATCAGGGCATCAAGCCTTTCATCCAGTTCGGCAGGATCGGGCAGGTTTTCTTCCCAGGACAGGATGGTCAGCCGCTTTCCCGCCCGCCTGACTTTTGCCCTGATCTCATGGCCATGAGGCAGAGGTGAGAGAACAACATACTGCCCGTCGGAAGTGTCAAGAAATGTCCCTTCGGGTGTGAGCAGTACCGTTCCAGAGATTTCCTCTTCGACCGTCTCACCGCCGTTCTGCACCTGGATAAAGCTCCCCCTCCCCGCATGCAGTTCGAGTTCCCCGCTCCTTCCAATCTTCGCAGAGACCAGGTAGAGCGTTACCTGCTCGCCAGAAACGAGGCTCTTCCCTGCATGTTCTCCCCACAATACCACGTGGAGATCATGCTCCCCGTCCGTAATGACAAGGTTACGCACGCAGGATGCCCTCCCATCTTTGGTGGTGAAGGTATGCGCAGGCTGGCAGGAGCGGATGGATCCGGCGACCGACAGGGTGCTGCCCTCTTTCGCATCGGGGAAGGTATCAAGTCGGACAGGCACCTCCTCATCAATGACCTCGACCTCACTCTTCTCATCGATGCTGAACTCCCTGCCTGCCTTCCGGACCTTCTCAAGGGCATTGTGTATCCTCAATGTCATCCCTTCTGTGATCCCGTCAAGGAGGCCCGGTGACCAGCACACCATGCGGGTGATTCCGTCAACAATCCCGACAATAAGATCCCGCATCTCACCCTCCGTTCCATCACGCCGCTGCACCATGCGGGGATCGCTTATCGCCATCACCGTCACAGTAATCTCCTTCCTCTTTGGGGGTGCAAGAGAGGGTTCCACCTGTGTCGGCCCCACGATCTCAACCATTGACTGGCGCATGGCCATGACCGTGATCTCGCTGGCAGACCTAGCCGGATGCCGTCCTATCACTTCGAGGACGTCACCTATCGCGATCTCCTGGCCTGCGATTGCCTTTTCATCCCAGAGGATTGCCCTTACCTGCCCGGTCTCATCGCCAAGGATGATGCTTGTCACAAGCCCCTTCTCTCCCCCGGGCCTCTCAAATTCCCGGGGGGGATTCCGGGCAATCACCTTTCCGAAGAAGGAGAAGAGGGTGGATCTCCCCGAAAGATCCTTTATCTTGACGTGGTGACGCCCGCAGTCCTGCACCACCATCATCGCAGCTGTGACCTCATCAACGAGATCACCGCATGCTTCCATCTTCGCTTCTATCCGTCGTTCAAACTCCTCCCGTGAAAAGAGATCATCCACGAGAGCATAATGGAACTGCACGGGAATTCACTTCCTTCAGGAAAGCCAGGGGGGTGTCCGCATGGTGGCGGTGAGGTCATCGACAGTCTCTGCCCTCCTCATGAGGGCGGGAGTCCCATCGTGGATGAGCACTTCGGCACAGCGGGGCCTGCTGTTGTACTGCGAGGACATGGAAAAACCATATGCACCCGTGTCAAGGATTGCGACAAGATCGCCAGCCTTTATCCTGGGAAGGTGGCGATCGGATGCCAGGATGTCCCCCGTCTCGCAGATCGGGCCGGTAATGGTGTAAGTCTCTTCAGGGATGTGGTTCACACCGTGGGCAAGCACGATCTCGTGGTATGAATTGTACATCACAGGCCTGACAAGGAGGTTGAACCCGGCATCGACGTTGACAAAATTCTTGTGCGCTTTCTTGACAGAGTTCACCCGGCAGAGAAGCACCGTCGAATCCGCAACAAGCGACCGGCCAGGTTCGACCCAGAGCTCCGGATCTATGCCAAGGGATTCTGTTCCCTTCTTTATGATCGGGGCTACCGCTGCCGCATACTCAGCAGGTCCTGGCGCTGTCTCCGTCCCGTGCCTGTACGGAATCCCGAGACCACCACCGAGATCGATGAAATCGAGTTCAATTCCCATCCCCGCAAGATCCGCCACGATCCGCATCATCACGTCTGCTGCTTTCCTGAACGGCTCAAGGTCGAGTATCTGGGATCCGATATGGCAGTGGATACCTGCAGGCCTGATGTGAGTGCATCCCAGCGCCTCCCTGTAAGCAGAAGGGATGAGATTATGCGCGATCCCGAACTTACTGGTGGCAAGCCCCGTGGCTATCTTGGGGTGTGTCGGGACATCAAGGGCAGGATTGACACGGAACGCGATTCTGGCCGTCCTCCCCATGCTCCCTGCCACCTGCTCGAGCTGGAAGAGCTCATCGAGCGAGTCAACCGATACCGCGATATCATGCTCGACCGCGAGACGGAGATCGCGCTGGCTCTTCGAACTTCCGTTGAAGAGGAGTTTTTCGCAGGGAATTCCTGCAGCGAGAGCCAGCTGGAGTTCCCCGGATGAGAACACATCGGCTCCTGCTCCCTCCCTTGCGAGTGCCTTTATGATGGCCAGGTTGCCGTTCGCCTTTGCTGCGTAGAGCACCTGCACCTTCGGATAGAGTGATCCGAGTGCAGTATGATAATCCCTGTATTTCGCGATGATGCGATCCTGGTCAGTGACGTAAAGAGGGGTCCCGAAACGGTCTGCAAGGGAGCTGCATTCGATACCCCCTATGGTAAGATGGCTTTCCCTGATACCCAGGTGCGGGGGAAGCGTCATGGAGCCATTGCCTCCATCCTTCCAAGGGCTTCCCTGATGCGGTCGGAAGACCGGGTGAGTGCAAACCGGACGTACCCGGCACCTCCAGAACCGAACCCTATACCCGGCGTGACCACGATCCCTGCTTCATCAAGCATTCTTGTTGCGAAGGCCATGCAGTCCGCGACAGGCATCCAGACGTAAAATGTCGCTTTCGGTGAATCAACCGAAAATCCCAGCTTCCGGAGTCCGGCTATCAGTACATCCCTCCGCTCCTGGTAGGTATGGCAGGCCTCACGGACACTGTCGTAGGATCCGGAAAGCGCACAGATAGCCGCCCTCTGAACCGCATCAAAGACTCCCGAGTCGACATTTGTCTTTACTCTGCCGAGGCCGGAAAGGATCTCTGCATTTCCAACAGCCATCCCGACCCTCCACCCGGTCATGTTATAGGTTTTAGAGAGGGAATGCATCTCGATTGCCACATCCATGGCTCCATCCGTCTCGAGGAACGAGGGGGCCTTGTAGCCATCATATGCAATCTCGGAATAAGCATTGTCATGGACGATGATGATATTGTGTTCGCGGGCAAATTCCACTGCTTCCTCGAAGAATCCTTTCCGTGTCACCGCAGATGTGGGATTGTTCGGGTAGTTGAGAAACATTATTTTTGCCGCAGATGCCACCTTGCGGGGTATGTCCTCAAGCACTGGGATGAAGTGGTTCTCTGCGGAAAGGGGCATCTCGTGGACCCTGCCCTCGGCAAAGAGAGTTGAGGTGCGGTAGACGGGATAGCCCGGGCTTGGTGCAAGCACATAATCCCCTGGATTGACGAACGCCTCGGGTATATGCGCGATCCCATCTTTGGACCCCATCAGTGCGAGAACCTGCTCTTTTGGATCCAGGTCCACGCCAAACCGGCGCTGGTACCATTGGGCCACGGCGGCCCTGAAGTCCGGCATTCCGGAATAGGAGGGATAGTGGTGATGCGCCGGGTCTCTTGCCGCCCGGCAGAGCTCATCAACCACATGGGGAGGAGTTGGAAGGTCAGGATCACCTACCCCGAGATCGATCACATCCACCCCTGCCCTCATCTTCTTCGCCTTCATTTCGTCGATCCGGGCAAAGAGATAGGGGGGGAGCGCCCCCATTCGTTCCGCGTACATGTGAGGAAAATATGCGTTCTGCTCATTCATTAATGATCACCACAGGGGCTCCCAAAACAGGCATTCCATGGTTCCGGATCTGGTAAAACTACATAAAATGGCTGTATCGTTACAATATCATTATATTCCGCGCCCGGGTAGCTACCACTAGGTGCACTGCTGCCTTGAAGGATTATGCCAGGAATCGCACCCGGAGACGCAATGAGAATGGAGCAAGACGAGATAACACGCACAAGGATTATCCTGTCCACGGCATCGAGGGATGAAGGTCCGGCAATTGCACGGCATCTGGTAGAGAAGAGACTCGCTGCATGCGTGAACATGGCAGAGATCCGATCAGTCTACCACTGGGAGGGGAGCATGTGCGACGATCCCGAGGTACTCCTCATCATCAAAACCACATCCGACAGGGTCCCCGATGCCATGTGCGCGATCCGGGATCTTCACTCATACGATCTTCCCGAGATGATCGTCGTCCCTGTGATTGCCGGGTATCCACCATACCTCTCCTGGGTGGAGGATGAAACCCACCAATGAATACGATCCAGGTCAGGGGACTCCAGGTCAGGAAAGGTTCAACCTTTGAGATCGAGGATACCGTTGTCCTGGAAAGCACCTTCTCCCTCTATCTGAACGGAAGATTCTTTTCCGGGATGGTTGCGAGCAATGATCGCCTTGAGGAGCTGGGTGCAGGCTTCATGATCTGCCAGGGGCTTTCCGATAGGATAACGAACGTAACTGTAAAGGGACAGGACATCTTGGTGGATGCTCCAATCACAGATATTCCTGCCCGCGAGATCATCTCCACCGGTGCAGTCGGGGTGAGCAGATCTCCCGATCCTGTAAAATCTTCACTTTCCCTTGATATTGCGGATATTTACCGCATAACAAGTGAGATCGAGACAGAAACGTGGAGAAAGACCGGAGGGGTCCACTGCTCAGTCCTGTTTTATCAAAAGGATCTCCTTATGAAGGCAAGTGACCTGGGGAGGCATAACACGGTTGACAAAGTCGTGGGACATGCGGTCCTCAAGGGAATCGATCGCTCAATGTGCATCCTGGGCTGCACCGGGCGGCAGCCCAGGGACATGGTCACCAAGGCCGCCCATGCGGGCATACCGGTCATAGTATCCCGGGCCGCAACTACGCAGCAGGGGATTGAAACGGCACAGAAGGCAGGCATCACCCTCATCTGTTTCTCGCGCGGCGATCGTTTCACGGTGTATACCCACCCTGAGAGGGTATCTGATCTTCATTGCAACCCTGCCCCGGAGTCCAGCCTGGATGATAAGAGAGATGAGGCCTGATCGCAATATTCTTGATGTGTAGGAGTGGGTAGTATCGCTGAAACAAAGGAAAAAAAAGAGGCACTTCTCGTGCTGGGATGCCCCCAGGTCCCAGTTCAGACCGGAATCGCACTTTATCTGATGTACGGGCTGCGAAGACACGGGGTAGTCCCTGTTGTCGCGGGCAACCCGGCAGCGCGGATGCTTGTTGAGGTCTCGGATCCCCTTCACCATTACGTCGGGGAGATGATCGACATCGATACCTGCATAGGTGACCTTGCTGACAAGAAACGGGCATTCTCCTATTACATTGTGTTCATCCACAACGACGCAGGTGTCTCGTATGCTGCAACTATCCAGTCGATCACCGGGAAAACGATCGCAGCGCTCATTTACGGGGAGCATTTCCAGGACATCGCCGGATCGATAGACTTCCCGTGTGAGAAAATATCTGCAAAGGCCGTCCACAACCCAATGCCCATGAAGAAGAAGATAGACGAGGTGCTCCCATGGCTTGTATCGAATCTCTGAAATACGATATCATTCTCCAGGGAGCCTCCTTTAAAGAATGCAGGGATTTCGTAAGAGCGAACTGCAGCGAGTTCGTCACCGTTGATCCCGGATTCAGGATATTCGAAAAGGCCATTATCGGCGTTCCCCCAATCCTGATAGGGCTTGATGGTGACGTGATCACGTTCCCCTTTACGAAACCATGCTATGGCACCTACCTTCTCAGGACCGAGAACCCTGCTGAAGCCGCACGAATCCGGGCGCTCAAAAAGTGATACTTTTTTCCCTTGTCCTAATCCCGTCATTTTATTGTGCTGGCAGGTAACCCGACCATGGGATAACATGGGTTTTCTAAGGGTCCCAGGAAACAACCTATATCTTCCCGCGTGTTGAGAGTCTTTCTCTGTGGTGGAAGGATCCATGGATGAAATCTCTCTACTCATCGGGGGACGAGCCGGGGACGGTATTAACAGTGCCGGGATGGTGGTGGCACATCTCTTCAATCACCTGGGCTACCGGGTTTATATGTATTTCGATTACCCGTCCCTTATCAAGGGCGGCCATAACTACGCGATTGTCAGGGCATCCCGGGACAAGATAGGCGCCCATCGTGATAAGGTCGATTTCATCCTTGCCCTGAGCCAGGATTCCGTAGATCTCCACAAGGAGATCATCAGCAAGAATACAGAACTGATATTCGATTCATCAAGAGTCAGGGCCGAGGGGATCGGATTGAATCTTCCCGGTATCCTGAAAGGGGAGTCTGCCCCGCCCGTTATGGGGAACTCCTGTATCATCGGGGCATTCGCCCGAGCTGCCGGTATCGAATGGAGAGTGCTTGAAGAGGTGTTTACAAGACAGATACCCAAAGCGCTTCCCCTGAACCTTACAATCGCCCGCCGGGGATATGATGCATCCCGGGAGTGCTGCCGGATACCGCCCCTCAAGAATTTCCCGCTTCCTGTCCTCTCGGGCAACGAGGCAATCGGTCTCGGCCTCCTTCACGGTGGGCTCGATGCATACGTAGCCTACCCCATGACTCCCACGTCCAATATCCTCCACTTTATGGCTGAGGTTGCAGAGGCTCACGATCTCATTGTCTTCCACCCCGAGAACGAGATCGCGGTGATCATGATGGCGCTGGGCCTGGGATATGCAGGGAAGAAGGCCGCGGTGGGGACGTCTGGCGGAGGATTCTGCCTTATGACTGAAGGTCTCTCCCTCTCCGGAATGAACGAGGTCCCGGTCGTTATAGTCATGGGACAGAGGGCTGGTCCTAGTACCGGGATGCCAACCTACACAGGCCAGACCGATCTCCATTTTGTCATGCACGCAGGGCAGGGCGAGTTCCCACGGCTCGTCGTGGCACCAGGAGATGCTGAGCAGGCTTTTACGTGGTCTTCCCTTGCACTCCAGCTTGCATGGAAGTTCCAGATCCCTGCACTCATTCTCTGCGACAAGACGCTCTGTGAAGGCTTCTTCAGTTTTACCGATCCGACAGAAATGATTCCTGAAGTCCGCCAGGACGCTCCGTCTGGTGAAGGTCCGGAATATCAGAGGTACGAGATCACGGAAAACGGGATATCGAAAATGCTCTGCCCACCTGCTGCTGGCATGGTGATCAAGGTGAACAGCTACACCCACGACCCGGCCGGGATCTCCACCGAACGGGCCGATATCGCTGTCATGATGACAGAGAAGAGAATGCGGAAAGGCGCTACCCTGGCCCGGGAAATTGAAAACCTCAATCCTGTCGTCATTGGGGGAATAAAGGATGCTGATCAGGGAATTCTCTGCTGGGGATCAACCCTCGGGGTGTGCAGGGAGGTGGCGACCGGACTGGATCTGAGGCTGGTTCAGCCGATTGTTCTCTCGCCTTTCCCGCTTGAAGGAGTGAAGGCCGCCACAGTTGGCATGAAGAGGCTGATCGCGGTCGAAGAGAACTCAGACGGGCAACTTGCCATGCTCTTCGCAAGGCACGGAATACGGATAGATCATCATATTCGAAGGTATGACGGCAGGCCTTTTTCTGTTGAAGATCTCGAAGCACGGATCAGGGAGGCACTCGCATGACCGCAAGAAACCTTGTTACAGGGGCGCAGAACACCTGGTGTCCCGGCTGCGGAAATTTCGTGATCCAGTTTGCGGTAAAAAATACCATCCAGGAACTTGTAAAGGAGGGAACTGATCCTGACCGAATCGTCCTCGTGACAGGGATTGGATGCCACGCGAAGATGGCTGATTACCTCAACATCAACAGCTTCTACTCCATCCACGGTCGAACCCTGCCGGTTGCCACCGCAATAAAAATGGCAAACCCCGATCTCGTCGTGCTTGCCTGTGCAGGGGATGGCGACTGCTATGCTGAGGGGCTGGACCATCTTGTCTTTGCTGCCAAGAGAAATACCGACATAACGCTGGTTGTCCATAATAACCGTGTGTACGGGCTCACCACAGGGCAGTACACCCCGACTTCTCCCCTGGGGTTCAGGGGGAGGTCCACACCCGGAGGGACCCTTGAGGACCCATTCAATCCCCTTGAGATTGTACTGGCATCGGGAGCGACGTACGTTGCACGTGGTTGCACACGCAGGATGGATCTGCTCCAGAAGGTAATTTCAGGGGGACTCCGCCATCGTGGCTTTGCCTTCATCGATGTCCTTCAGGTCTGCGCATCATACTTCAACCTCTCGGACTATTATGACGAGAAGGTATATGAGATCCGGGATCACGACGAACGTGATTATGGAGCGGCCTTCATGAAGGCAAGGGAATGGGACTATAACAGCGATGCCCCGATAGGTCTTGGTATCCTGTACCGGTCAGAAAAAGCCACGCTCGAAGAACGTCTCGCTCTTCACAGGGGCCCGGGGAAGGACCGGGCTGCGACAATTAAGAAGATCCTTGACAAAAAGGTGTAGTCTTCAACCCTTGATCCGGTGCGCAGGAGAATAGGAATGGAAGTGAAATTGACATACTGGGGGTCAGACTTTATAGCATGGAACAGGTGAATATCAGATGAGGGGGGGTGACGTATGAGTGAACAGAATCTCTTTGACATGGTAAAGCGCCATCTCTGTTCCTGCTCAACTGACATCGCCATGGATGAGAATATTGAGGCCGTCCTTAAGATGCCCCGGCGGGAGATTCATGTCTCCATCCCTGTCAGGATGGATACTGGCACAATACGTGCGTTCCAGGGTTTCAGGGTCCAGTATAATGATGCACTTGGTCCCACGAAGGGGGGCATCAGGTTCCATCCCGATGAAACGATTGATACCATCCGCGGGCTCGCAGCTCTGATGACCTGGAAATGTTCCCTCCACAACCTACCTCTTGGAGGGGCCAAGGGTGGAATCATCTGCAATCCCAAGGAGCTTTCCATCCATGAGCTGGAACGTCTCAGCCGCGCGTATGTCCAGGCGATGTACCCATTCCTGGGTCCTGACAGGGACATCCCTGCACCGGATGTCTATACGAATCCCGGGATCATGGCATGGATGGTTGATGAATATTCGAAGATTGCCGGGAAGACAACGTTTGGTTCCTTCACAGGAAAACCTGTTGCACTCGGTGGATCGGAAGGGAGGCTGGATGCCACCGCTCGCGGCGGATGGTATGTCATTCGTGAAGCAGCAAGGGACCTGGGTCTTGAACTTTCGGGATCTAAGGTTGCGATACAGGGGTTCGGTAATGTTGGTTCGTTCGCCGCTATGCTCGGGCAGGAGGTCTTCGGCGCCAGGATTGTGGCGGTGAGTGACAGCCATGGAGGGATATACAATCCAGATGGACTTCCTGTCAGGGACCTTGTTACACACAAATCAGAAAATGGAACAGTAGTACACTTTCCAGGTGCAACCCACATTACAAATGACGAGCTTCTGGAGCTTCCTGCAGACATCCTGATTCCAGCCGCTCTTGAGAACGTGATCAACCAGTCGAATGCCCCGCGTATACGCGCTCGAATCGTCGCTGAGTTCGCAAACGGGCCGGTAGACAACGATGCAGACGAGATCCTTTTTTCAAGGGAGATACAGGTGCTCCCCGATTTCCTTGCAAACGGGGGAGGCGTGATCGCCTCATACTATGAGATGGTACAGAACTTCAACATGGACCACTGGGAAGAGGAGAAGGTCCACAGGAAACTCGAGAGAAAAATGACCGATGCATACCGGGCGGTCCATACCCTGGCTCTCCAGAACCATGTGCCTTTGCGGCGGGCTGCATACACCATAGCGGTCTCCAGAGTCGTGAATGCCATGAAGATGAGGGGATGGGTGTAATACTCACCCCAATCTCCGGTCAGATGAAAGCTCACCAGGATTATGTAGGTTTATCTGCAAATATCAGACATGAGAGTAGAGAATGTCATTTGCATTGATCTGCGCTCCTGTAATGGCTGAATCAGGAAAATTTACACAATATCTTCTTCCAGGGGAGGTTTGTTGAATGCTTGAATTTTCCATAAGCGGGGATATGTTCGCGTGGGTTATCCTCCCCCTTCTGATATTCTTTGCAAGGATCTGCGATGTGAGCCTTGGGACTCTCCGGGTCATCTTCATCTCCAAGGGATTCAGGCACATCGCACCGTTGATCGGTTTTTTTGAAGTGATCATATGGCTCCTTGCGATCGGGCAGGTAATGCAGAACGTTGGAAATGTCGCATCGTATATCGCCTATGGAGGAGGATTTGCCGCAGGGACCTACATAGGGATGGCAGTCGAAGAGCGTCTCTCCCTCGGGAACGTGGTGATCCGGGTGATCACCGCGCTTGATGCAGCACGCCTCGCAGAAGTACTGAGGAGCCATAATTATGGGGTTACAATCATGGAAGCAACGGGAGGAAGCGGTCCTGTAAAGGTGCTTCTCACTATCAGCAGGCGGGAGGACATGCACGAAGTCGTACACGAAATCCAAAAGTACCAGCCGAATGCCTTTTACACGGTCGAAGAGATAAAATCGGTGAGAGAGGGCGTTTTTCCTGAAAAAAAGGGTACTTTTTCTCTCAACTGGCGAGATCCCCTTGGCTTTTTCAGAAAGGGGAAATAAAAAATTCATTCACTGTGGACCGCTATGTCCCCTCCAGCCTTCCCCATTCACCGGATTATGGAAGATTGAATGCCGGAAGAGGGATAAGCCCCTGAAAATCCGGGAAAAAAGGTCCATTTTCTCAACTCAATCCTCCGCCACAAGATCCTTCCGATAGGTGTGAAGACCGGCCAGGAATCCCGCCACGATATTGAAATAGAAAAAAAGGCCCCTCCACAGGAGAATAAATACACCCAGGATTGAAGATGGCACAACAAGGGCATACAATGACGCGGCGGATATCTCGGCTATCCCCGACGAACCTGGTGTGAACGGTATCATCATGATCACCGCGATGATCAGCTGAAAGAGATAGGATTCGGCAATAAAAGGCGGCTGGCCGAGTGCCATAAGAAGCACGGAGGCAACAAAGAATTCCGACGCCCAGAAACTTGCAGTCCACAGGATCCCGAGGAGCAATCCCCGGCTGTTCCCGGCAAATGATCGGACACCGAGGATTAAGGTCTCCATCTCCTCATCAGCCCTATCGACCATCCTGTGAATGGTCTCCCCTGGAAAATGATTCTCTATCCAGCCGAGGAGGCTTCTCACCATCATCTTTGCAGGTTCTGGCCTCTTCATCGAATATGCGATCAGGGCAATAACGCCTATGATGAAGAGCCATCCGAGGAGCATGGCAACTGCAAGGCCGGTCCCGAGTCGTTCCCAGACCGGCCCCAGGATAAAGACAGCCAGAATACCCATGATTACGAGGACAAACCCATCGAGAACCCGTTCCATGATCACCACCGCAGTTGCATCACCCACCTTCACAGACGCACGATGGAGACCATGAACCCTCACCGGATCACCGCCAGCCTGCCCCGGGGTGATTGCCCCCGCAAAGAGGTTCACCAGAACGAGGTTGAAGAGGTATGGCATATCCACCTTGTAGCCAAGCGATCCTGTCATCACCTTCATACGAAGCGTCCAGAAAAGTAGGGAAAGAATACGCAGGCTGAATGCTCCCAGGAGGAAGAAGATGTTGAGCCTTGCGATCGCAAAAAGGGTCTCTATATTGAATGTAAGTGCACAGACTGCGATCAGCACCATGGAACTGATTGCAAGTGAGAGCCATATCCAGATTTTTTTTGATCTCTTCATGGCAGAAATGGTCAGAATATGTATGAATCTTCCCAGTAATTCTGAAAACCAGGTGATGAACCTTTTCTATCAGCACGCTGGAAGAGATCATGGACCCCGGAGGACAACAGGAAAAGGTCCGTGCGGTTACGTAGCAGCCGCTTTGAAATGCTCTTTTGGTGCATCCCTTCCGTTCTCCTCAAATTATTCGAGAAGAACGAGCCCGATTGATGTGATATTTCCGTGTTCCACCATTCCATACCGGAGGTCTTTGCAGGGCACCGTGTGCAGCATCCAGCCAGCATTCCTGGCCGTCGAGAAGACATCCATCCCGGCAGCTTCCATGCTTGGACGGACCATGTCCATGTGCCGGCACATTCTCCGGATGCTCTCATCAACGATACCCGGGTGCTCCTCGGCCACGCAGTGCTGATGCTCGCAGTAGATGCAGGGGTATGCACCAAAGCCGAATGCCTTGTAAAAATCATCATAGAATGCTGTCTTCTCTAGGAGATGGACCGTCCCGTTCACCCAGAGAATGAGATCCCGGAAAAACGGATGGAAATCCTCAGGGATCTGATCGGGCGAGAGATCCGGGTGCCCCGGGATGCCATCGAACCTTAGGAGGAGCCCTGTCTCATATTCCTTTATCATGGTGCGGGTCTCACCAGGTGTCGGGGCATAGGGCGGACAACTAAGATGTTTCCCGAACCCCTTGCATCCAAACCGGCACTTGAATCTCACCCAGTCCGAAACCACGATATCATGCGAGGGTATTACGCGGACCTCGGCGTTCCTTTCATGTGCGAGGCGTGTCAGTTTCTTGATTTCCTGTGATAGCAGTGAGGACATTCCAGCGATCAGGAGATGGTTCTCCTGCGATATGCGTATAAAAGTATCCCCTCATGTGGAAAGTATATGTCAGGAAATCCCCTATTCCTGCTCAATGGAGCCTGCGGTGATAGCCATCATGGAAAGGTCTCTGAATGCTGGTGGATCTGCGTACCATATCGTGATGACCGAAGAGGATCTCTCATCTTCATACCCGGGAATGAAAAGATACACCGTGCGCCTTTCATCAGAGGGAAGGACACTGGGTCTTGTAAGGACAAACTCCTATGAATATCCTCCCTCGACCTCCCTTCGTGCCCGCGACGTGGCGGCAGAGACCACAACCCGTTGGGAGGAGCATCTGCTCCGGGACCCTGACACATTTCTCTCTTCACTGCCTCCCATTCCTGCAACGGGGAGAAGAATCCTGCCCAAAAGAGGCGTGGTGATCATCCAGGGCAGTCCGCGCCCGGGTGGAAATTGTGCCCTCCTCGCCTCATGGGCTGCGGATGCTGCCAGGCAGCGGGGGGAAGAAGCAACTGTTCACTTTCCCCATGATCTCGATATCCATCCCTGTATCGGATGCTACCAGTGTTACAATACAGGCACCTGTATTTTTGATGATGACATGGCGGCGATCATCGAGGATGTATCCAGGAGCCGCCTCGTGGTTGTATGCTCGCCGGTATATACCAATTCGGTGCCTGCGGGCCTCAAGGCCCTCATCGACAGGTTCCAGGCGCTCCATGCGGAACGAACATTCAGCGCGGAGACAGGAACAGGGAAGGGTTTGCTTCTGGCGGTGGCAGGCAGGCAGGGATCACAGAATTTCAGATGTGTCAAGGCTGTGGCCGGCGCGTTCTTTTCACTTCTCGGCATTACTCCTGCAAACCCCATCCTCATCGATGGGATGGATCAAAAAGGGGATCTCAATTCATTCCCTGATGTAAGGGAGCAGGTCAGAACGAGCGTGAACGAGTGCCTTATCGAGGGCTGAAAGGGGGAATCGCGGGGTTATACGTCAAGGGTGCTGTCTCCTGCCTTCCTTATGAGATCAGCGCTGTCATACGTGGGATCATTGACTGCCCTTGATACAGGATACGCTTCCAGGAGGCTCTCATCACAGGGAGCAAGGATTGATTGGAGATCACTCTCCCTGACAGGTCCAGGTGCAAGCCATCGGCCTTCATCCTCCTGTTTCAGTATGGCAGGCATCCTGTCGTGGATGCGGGCGACGAGTGGATTGGGATTTGTCGTGATGATGGTGAAGGTGTACAGCGGGGGGTTCCTTCCTTTCAGGATATCGAAGAGTCCCGCGAATGCGATGAAGCCCTGGTCTTTCCGGTGAAAATAATATGGAATCCTCTGGGTCCCGCTCTTCTGCCATTCGAAGAACCCGGTCGCGGGTACGATACAGCGGTGGCGGGCGAGCGGCCCGCGGAACGAGGGGCGTTCCGCAAGCGTGTCGGCACGGGCATTGATGAGAGGACGGGCGCCGGTCAGGTCCCTGGTCCAGGTAGGGACAAGCCCCCAGGTCATGGAAGCCGCGACTCTCTCCCCCTTGAAATTCGTGAACACGACAGGAACCTGCTGCGAGGGCGCGATATTGTACCGGGGAACCAGGTTGAGAGGAGACTCATCAACCACGAAGCGCTCTCCAAACCCGACAGTCAGTGCCAGGGTAAACCTGCCGCACACGGCCTGTTCCTCCTCTCTTTGTTCGAACCAAGATGTTCCAGCAGCACCGGGAGTTCCCTGATATCATCGAGTGTGAAGTGCGCGCCGCCATCACTGTGTGCGGATGAGAAGCGATCCCCATACCGCGCATACACTGTTTGCATCCCGATGTCCCTTGCCGGTGCGATGTCACGCCTCGGGCTGTCCCCGATGAACACCGTATCCCCGGCCTCGTCCGGCGGGATACCTGCAGACTTGAGGGCATAGAGAAACGGGATATGGCTCGGTTTTTTCTCCCAGGTCATATCGTGGGTGATGATATGGCTGAACCGTTCCCGAAGACCGGCCTTCTCCAATCGTGGGAGGGCATCGCGGTGATGTGCATCGGTGACAAGGACAAGCGAATACCCGTCCTTCTGCAGCGTGAGGAGAGTGTCAGGGACACCGGGATATGGTTCGATATTCGAGAGTTTCACTTCGCGATAGGCAGCAGTCGACCACGCGTATGCCTCATCTGAATAGGTCCCGGTGTCGACCATGAAATCCCGGATATTGCCGGGATCTTCAAAACCCCGGGTACGGCGGAGGAAGTATGAGAAGAGCAGATGCGGTGATCCTGCCCCAAGCTCTTTCGTAATGACCCTGCATGCTTCGAGTTTTGCTGCGACAAGGTCAAAGAGGGTGTTATCCATATCAAAAAGGAGCGCTTTCACATGGGGATTGAGAGGCTTTCTACTCACAGTATGCTAAGGTTTCTTTCGTCCCATATGGAAGTATTGGTGCATGCCGGGCCATATGTCCCTTGTTTATGCATCCCAACGGGAAAATTCCACCTTTATATGGAAAAAGGAACGCGGAGGCATGAGAGAATGCCTCTCTCTGGAAATCTTTGTACCCAACCAAGATGCATGCCGTCTTGATGGAAGATCCTTGTGAGGGGTTGATCACCCAAGGACAATAATTCACAATATTTATTTCAAGAACATTGCAAGTGTCAATGCGACACGCCTATGGAAATCGTGAAGATCCCCAGGATGGAGAAGAAGGAATATGATTCCCTGATAGAGAAGGGCTATATCTGCCGGATAGCTTTCCAGGGGGAGAAATATCCTTATATCGCACCTTTTCTCTACGTCTTTGATGGAAAGTTCCTCTATTTTCTCTCGACCAAGTACGGGAAGAAGCTTGATTACTTCAGGAAGAGCCCCTATGTGGCGGTTGAAGTGGAAAAATACACCCGCGATCTCTCCAGTTACACATTTGTCAGCATGCAGGGATATCTAAAGGAAGTGACTGACTCCATCGAAAAGAAGCTCATCCGCCAGGAGTTCGTGGATCTGATCAAGGAGAGAAACCTCTCGAAGAACATCCTTGCAGCGCTGGGTCATTCTCCCCAGGACCCCCCTGAAGCCATTGCCATGGAAGAGCGGTCCCTTGTCTGGAAACTCACAGGAGTCATGGACATGGTTGCGCTCAAGAACCTCTGATTTTACTTTGAAAATCGCATCCGCGATTTTCATTTTGTATGCATGTATTTCGAAGTAAATCATGTAGTTTTTTTATCCCCTAGTCCCCCTGCCCTGACCTCTTTAGCATGCTGAAGCCAAGGAGATTTTTCAGATCGCCGGCAGTAAAGACAGGTTTCATGCAGGACGTCGATGAACAGACATACGCCGTGGTCTTACCGTAAAGAGGGACATATTCCCGGGTTGCAGGGAGGACCTTCTGGAAAAGGTTCTGCCGTTCAGTATCAATCAGGAGAGGTACCGTGTAAGGCAGATAGTTGAGGTTGAGCAATGATCTCATTTCCCTGAAAGTGGGATCCGTTTTTTTACCGGAGATCACCGCTCGCTTCAGAGGGCCGGAATACAGTGTATACCCGGCCATGAACATCCCGCATGACATTGGGTGCCTCTCGATATGTCGTGAATAATACCTGGAAACCGTGCCGGCCCTCCTTGAAAAAGCCTCTTCCCCGGTCAGAAGCGCAAGACGTACGAGGTTGGAGAAGGAGAGGGAGTTTGGAGAGGGAATTGCACCGTCTGTAAACTCTTTCTGTCGCGCGAAGAGGTCGGAGCTATTCTTTGAAGAGGTAAAGTATGCACCCTTCCTGTGGTCCCAGAAATGAGTGACATGGTACTCTTCAAGCGCCAGCGCCGATTCAAGATACTGTGGTTCGCCGGACGCGATGAACAATTCCAGGAGGCCGAAAATCATTCCTGCGTAATCAGCAGAGGTGGCGGAAATACCTGCCACTCCGTCTTTATAGCGATGATAAAGTCCCCCGTCATCCATCCTCATGCGGGAGAGAATAAATGAGGCTGCGTTCCCGGCGACAGCAAGAAAACTTTCTTTTTCCAGGGCCCTGGAGGCCATGGCAAGGGCGCCAACGGCAAGGCCATTCCAGTCCGCGAGTATCTTCTCGTCCCTGAATGGTCTGACCCTTGATTCCCTGTGATGCAACAGGGTATCGCGGATATGATTCAGGCTGGTCCTGATTTCATCACAATCCTTCTGGAGGATCCGGGCAGCTTCGTCTACAGAATGGATCCGGTGCAGGATATTCAGGCCCTTATGCCCCCCTTCAGCCGGATCAGGGAAGTTGCCTGTGTTGATGACAGGGTACATCAGGAAGGCCAGTTGTTGATCGTCAGGCTCCAGGATCGAGGAAATTTCCTCCTTTGTCCACAGGTAGTACTTCCCCTCCTTTCCCTCGCTATCAGCATCCTCCGCAGAGAAAAGGCCACCTTCATCCGAGACCAGGCGGGAGCAGGTATACTCCATGCACCCATTGGCTACTTCGCCAAATTCAGGATTCCCGGTGGCGAGGTATGCTTCGGCATATGCCATGCCTGCAAGGGCCTGGTCATACAGCATCTTCTCAAAGTGCGGAACCAGCCATCTTGCATCAGTCGCATAGCGATGGAATCCACATCCCAGATGATCGTATATGCCACCCCGGGCCATTGCGAGCAGGGTTTTTTCAGCCATCCGGAGCGCTTTCTCGTTCCCTGTCCATTTCCAGAAACGGAGTAAGAACAGGTGGAGGTGTGGCATTGGAAATTTCGGGGGGCGTCCGAACCCACCGTTCAGGCTGTCAAACTGGATGGTCAGATCCCGGATCATCCTGTCGGCAGCATCCCTCCTCACCTTCCCGCGACCTGGCGGCTCATCCGAGTCATGTATCGCTTTTACCAGGAGCCCCGCAGATTCAACTGCCCTCTCCCTGTGCTCTCTCCAGAATCTTGCCAGCGCGGGCAGGACTTCCATGAGACCGGGCAGGCCGGGCCTCCCCTCCTTCGGCAGGTAGGTAGCTGCGTAGAAGGGATGAAGGTCCGGCGTCAGGACAAGATTGAGAGGCCAGCCACCTGTACCTGTAAGGGCAATAGCCGCATTCATGTAGAGATTGTCGAGGTCCGGTCGCTCTTCGCGATCCACCTTGATACTGACAAAATGCTCGTTCATGAGTGCTGCCACACCGGAGTCGGAGAATGATTCTCGCTCCATCACGTGGCACCAGTGGCATGTTGAATAGCCGATGGAGAGGAATATTGGCCTGTCACGTTCCCTTGCCGCGACGAATGCCTCATCTCCCCAGGGAAACCAGTCCACAGGATTTCCCGCATGTTGCCTGAGATAGGGGGACACTTCGTCCCTGAGTCGGTTGTATCTCGTCGATTGTTCAATACCGGACGATTTTTTCATATTCAATTCCACCCCTGTACTCCAGGAGAAAATTCCTGATTCATGACACCCGCCCTCTTTCAAATGATTCCATGGTACTTGCTGCAGTCTCCCTTATCTGGCTGATTGTTGCAGCACTTGAAGCGGCACCATACTCAAACGCGGCGACGAAGTTGCTCTTCCTGGCTTCAATCTTCTCGAGAAAGAAATTACCTGTCTGTCTACATTTATCTTGGCTGGATTTCACCCGATTCGTGATCGTTAGACATAACTTTCCGGGCGATGGAAAGTATGGGTAATGGCAAAGGGAACCCCATCAGGCAACAGCGATGAGGAAGGCCATCTCACACCTGCCATGGCCCAGTACAGGGAGATCAAATCCAGGTATCCCGATGCCCTTCTCCTTTTTCATATCGGTGATTTTTACGAGACATTCGGTACTGATGCGGAAACAGTCTCGCGTGAACTTGATATTGTCCTCACGTCACGATCAAAGGATCGCGGGGGAAACCGCATCCCGCTCGCAGGAGTACCCTGCCATGCGGTGAACGGCTACATCGCAAAACTCATCGAGAAGGGTTACAGGGTCGCAGTCTGTGACCAGGTTGAGGATCCGAGAACTGCCAGGGGAATCGTCCGGAGGGAAGTTGTCCGGGTCGTCACTCCCGGGACCGTGATGGACGAGACGCTTCTCCCTTCCCCGGAAGCCCATTACCTTCTTGCACTCTCAACAGACCGGAAAGGGGATAACCTCGGCGCATCGTTCCTCGATATCACGACAGGGGAATTCTTCGCACTCCATCTGCTGCAGGGCCAGGGGTATTCCACGCTGCAGGATCATATTGCCAGGTATTCTCCTGCAGAGTGCCTCGTTGCCGACGATTCATCCCCTGATCTCATCAGGTTCCTCTCAGGAAACACCCTTGTCGTCACCCGCGTCCCGGAGGCCTTTTTCTCTCCTGAAAAGGCATATGAAGCACTCTGCAGGCATTTCCATGTCACGAGCCTTGACGGATACGGCCTCGCACACCTTCCGGCCGCCATCCAGGCCGCAGGAGCTGCACTCCTCTATGCGAAGGAGACCCAGCGATCGGAACTGCCCCAGATCACTACCATTTCCGTCCACCATTCCCGTGAGATCTGCCTTCTCGATGCCGTGACGCTCCGGAACCTTGAAGTCGTCAGGGGAATTCGGGAGGGTGTGAGGGGGAGGACGCTCCTCTCTGTCCTGGATAGAACCGCAACACCTATGGGAAGCCGGCTCCTGAAGAGATGGATCTGCGAGCCGCTGGTCCGGGTCGACGCGATCAACGCCCGTCTCGATTCCGTGGAATATTTTATCACAAGTGCAGCAGCAAGGATGGAGCTTGCTCATGTTCTCCGCAGTTGTGCAGATATCAGCCGTATTGCAGGAAGGATTGCATTCGGGAACGCGGGACCCCGCGATCTCCGGAGCTTAGAACAGTCGCTCTCCAGTATCCCCCGGATCAGGGGAATTCTCGAATGTGATTCCACCGAGAGACTCCCCGGTTTCCTCAGGGATGCCTGCGGGATGCTGTGTGATCTCTCGTCTGTGCAAGAGATCATCAATGCGGCGATTGTGGACGATCCCCCTGCGGTCGTCAGGAATGGCGGTATGATACGGGATGGGTATTCCCGGGAACTCGATTCATTCAGGGGTGTAGCGACGTCGGGGAGGGAATGGATCTCTGAGCTGCAGCAGCGGGAACGCGAGAGGACCGGCATTAAGTCCCTGAAGGTTGCATACAATTCGGTCTTCGGGTATTATATCGAGGTCACGCGCCCGAACCTGCCCCTGGTCCCTCCGGAGTACCAGAGGAAACAGACCACCTCCACCGGCGAACGATACACAATTCCCGAACTCAAGGAAAAGGAAGCGGTTATCTCCTCTGCCGATGAGCGGCGACTTGTCCTGGAACAGGAGGTGTACAGGGAACTCCTCGACCGGCTGAACCTTTCGGTCCCTGACATGCAGTCAGCTGCCCGGGGAATGGCCCTTATCGATGTGATCAGCGCATTCGCGGAGGTTGCAGAATCCGGCCATTACTGCCGGCCTGTTCTTGATGAGTCGACGCACCTCCTGGTGCGGGAAGGCCGTCACCCTGTCGTAGAAGAGGGACTTTCCGGTAAATATGTTCCCAACGATATCGAACTCTCTGGCGAGAAGGACCAGATCCTGATCATCACCGGCGCGAATATGGCCGGGAAATCAACCTATATGAGGGCTGCAGCTCTCATTGCGCTGATGGCCCAGGCGGGATGTTATGTCCCTGCGGAGTACGCAAGGATTGGAATTGTGGACAGGATCTTTACACGGGTGGGAGCTTTCGATGATCTCTCCAGCGGTCAGAGCACGTTTCTCGTCGAGATGATGGAGCTTGCGAATATCCTCAATAACGTGAGCGGGAAGAGTCTTGTGATCCTGGACGAGATTGGCAGGGGCACCAGCACCCTTGACGGGCTCTGCATTGCACGAGCGGTTCTCGAGTACCTGCATGGAAAGAGATCCGGTGGTCCACGAACTTTTTTTGCCACCCATTTTCATGAACTTGTCACGATTGAGGGAGAACTTGAGAGGGTGAAGAACTTCCACTTTGCAGTGAAAGACACGGGGAGGGAGGTCGTGTTTCTCCGGAAGATTATCCCGGGAGCCACTGACCGGAGCTACGGAATCCACGTCGCCGCTCTTGCGGGAATTCCCCGGAGCGTGACTGACCGGGCCAGGGAACTCCTGCTCGAAGCTGAATCGAACCCTGTTGATGGAAAGAAGGGAATCAGGGTGAAGCGTTATACCCAGATGCTGCTCCCCGATGTTCCGGGAATCGAAAATCCTTCGCACCCGGTTCTGGAGAGCCTGAAAAACATGAACCTCGATGATATGACCCCACTTTCCGCCCTCTCACTCCTCTACGATCTTCAGAAAAAAGCCCGCGACAAGGGACGGTGAATGATGGAGGGCGAACACTGTGCCGGAAAGATCAGAATCCTCGACGAAGGTACTATCTCGCGTATCGCGGCGGGTGAAGTCATCGAGCGCCCGGCCTCTGCTGTCAAGGAACTCGTTGAAAATGCCCTGGATGCCGGTGCAGCCAGGATCGAAGTGGAGATCATATCTCGGCAGGGGGGCATCACGCGGATCAGGGTCTCAGACAATGGTTCAGGGATGGGGCCGGAAGATGCCAACCTCGCATGCATGGCTCATGCGACGAGCAAGATCCAGTCTCTCTCTGATCTCACCCGTGTCAGATCCCTGGGATTCAGGGGAGAAGCCCTCTCCAGCATTGCTGCCGTCTCGAGGTTGACGCTCACAACGCGGATGAGGGGAGCCGGGATAGACGGTGTGAGAATCGTCAATGAAGCGGGGAATGTGATCGAGAAAGGCATTGTTGGGTGCCCTGATGGGACCTGCATTGAAGTGGATGAGATCTTTTTTAATACCCCCGCGAGGAAAAAATTCATGCGCCCCATCGCCACCGAGATGGCGTACATCACGGGGATCATGGAGCGCGTCATACTCTCCCATCCTGCAGTCTCGTTCCGTGTCCTCCATAACAGGCGGGAGCTGATCACATTCCCGGGGGGATCAGTCCACGATGCTGCACTCCACCTCTTCGGGACTTCCGTCGCGGGACTTCTCATCCCGGTACGGTATTCAGGCGCTCGTATACAGGTGGATGGAGTGATTTCACTTCCTTCACTCTCCCGGCAGAACTCTTATCAAATCTTCATCAGTATCAACGATAGGCCGGTGCAGTCAAGGCCACTCGCGCTCTCGGTCAGGAAAGGGTACGGAACGCTTCTTCCGGCAGACAGGTTCCCGTTTGCCATCGTGAACATCTCACTAGATCCTGACCTGGTTGATGTGAACGTCCACCCGACGAAACGCGAGGTCCGCCTGAGACACGATGCGGCAGTCCGGGAGGAGATTGCAAAGGCAGTTGAGCTCGCGCTTGAGGGCAGGGATCTCACATTCGTGGCAAAGTCCCCGGAAAAATACTCGACCCAGTCAAGCATCCTTCCAGAAGAGGGATCCATGCAGTACATGCCTGATGAGAAGCCTCCGTTGCATGTAGCAGAACCGGGGAAGGCCACGCTCGCCGATACCGAGCGACGCCTGAAACAGACGAACCTCGGTTTTTCCAGCTTTTGTGAAGCAGAGTCTCCCTTACCGGAACTCGAGTTCCTTGGACAGCTCGATAATACCTACCTCCTGACCTGTCCCCGTGGCGGTGAAGATCTCATCCTCATCGACCAGCATGCAGCGCATGAAAGGATTCTCTATGAGCAGGTCAGGAATGCGGGCGGGAGGGAACCGGAATGCCAGGAGTTGATCGCACCTGTCCCGCTCCAGCTCTCCCCCCGCGAACGATCAATGCTCTCCTCGATGCTGCCTGTCCTTGAGGAAGTTGGGTTCTCTGTCGAAGAATTTGGGAGAGGTACATTTTCTGTCCGTGCGATCCCTGTGATCGTCGGAAAACAACTCGACAGGGAAGGTATTCGGGAGTTGCTCTCTTCGATACTCTCTGGCGAGATGCCCGGGGGACCATCAGACCGGGAGAGAGTGCTGAAGGTGATAGCATGCCACGGTGCAATCAGGGGAGGGACTCCCTTAACCGATGAACAATGCATCAATCTGATACGGCAGCTTCGCAGGACATCGCACCCGTTCAGCTGCCCCCACGGCAGACCTACTATGGTCACTTTTAAAAAGAGAGATCTCGATAACCTCTTTTTAAGGACCTGAAACACACCGGTGTCTTCCCTCACCCAGCGAGAAAGCATATAGGGGAGTGGAACAGACAACTGTAGGAACATGGTCCGTTGTGCGCCGCCACGCCACACGGAGGTTGTCATGCCAGTGAGAACTCATATGCCTTTGATCTTCGTATTCGGCCTTGTTATGCTCGGGCTTGCAATACCCGCAGCGGTCCTGGCCGGAGACGTGGGAGGTCATTGGATATCCAGCAGCACCAGCGTCTCGGGTCAGGCCGTCGTGAATGAAACCGCATCACTCAGGATGATCACCCATACCGGCGGTCTCACCGAAAAGCAGGAATGGAAATTTTCAAACGTATACACGGAACCAGGAACAAAAACTTGGGGATCAAACCTGTTTTTTGGGAAACGGGATAATGCCACGCTGTTCCAGTTATCGAGACCAGGGAGATATCCCCCGATCTCGATCATCATCTAATTTTTCTCTTTCCTGGTTGCAAGGGTGAATCTCATCCCTAGTGCTGCCCCGAGAGAAGATCTCATCAGGGTCCCGTGACCACATTCTGATGCATGATTGCCGCCGAGCGCGTACGTCTCCTCAATACCCGCCCGATCAGGAAAGGCAGGTATGTTCTCTACTGGATGCAGTCCTCACACAGGGCGCGGGCGAACTATGCCCTCGAGCTTGCCATCGAACAGGCAAATTCCCTGAAAATCCCCGTACTTGTCTGTTTCTGTGTCGATTTCGCGTACCCCGGGGCAAACATGAGGCACTATCAGTTCCTCGCTGAGGGTCTGGTGGCCGCAGGAAAGGCGCTCGATGAGCGGCACATCCAACTCATCCTGATGAGAGGGACACCACCGGAAGTCATTCCCGATATCGCAACCGATGCTGCCACTGTCGTCATTGACACAGGATACCTGCCGCTTCACCGGCAATGGCGGAATCAGGTCGCACAGGATCTCACCTGTTCCCTGATCCAGGTCGAAGACAACGTCGTCGTACCGGTTGAGACGGCATCCGGCAAGGAAGAGTGGTCGGCAGGAACAATACGCCCGAAGATCCATCGGCACATCATGCGGTTTCTCGAACCTGTTGAACCGGCAAGGGTGGATTCATCATCACTCGCGATCGATAGTGGCGGCATTCCGTACGAAGAGGCTGGGTTCATCCCGAGGAACGCAGGCGATAGATCTGTTCCAGGCTCGAGAGTATATACGGGAGGAGAGGATCACGCTGTTCGCCAGCTTGACTCGTTCATCTCGCATAATCTTGCCCGATTCCAGGAACTCCGGAATGACCCGGCGGTTCCCGTCCTTTCCAACATGAGCCCCTACCTTCATTATGGCCAGATCTCCTCTGTTTACATCGCCCAGAGAATCCTGGAATCGGGCAGTGTCGGAGCTGAAGCCTTCCTCGAGGAGCTCATCGTGAGGAGGGAACTAGCGATAAACTTCGTAACCTACAACCAATTCTACGACAGTTATGAAGGCCTCCCGGTATGGGCAAGGGATTCACTCTCCCTGCATTCGGGGGATTCACGGGAATATTCCTATACTGAAGAAGAGTTCGAAGGAGCCCTCACTCATGATAATTACTGGAATGCTGCACAGAGGGAGCTGATCATCACGGGGAAAATGCATGGATACATGCGGATGTACTGGGGCAAAAAGATCCTGGAATGGTCGGAAACTCCCCAGGATGCGTACCGGATTGCACGAACGATCAATGATAAGTACGAACTGGACGGGAGGGACCCTAATGGGTACGCGGGAGTTGCATGGTGTTTCGGCAAGCACGACCGTGCATGGAGCGAACGCCCGGTCTTCGGGAAGATCCGCTATATGAACGCGAATGGACTGCGGAGAAAATTTGATATCGATCGGTACGTTGAACGCATCGAGGCCCTTGCAGGGGGATGAGAGCCTGAAGGAACATGGTGGCGTGATCGCACAGGGGGCCGGGAGGATCAGGGAGTTCCAGGAACGCGTGTATCGGTTCTACAGGAAAAACGGGCGTGATCTCCCCTGGAGAAGAACCACTGTTCCCTACGAGATACTCGTCTCCGAGATCATGCTCCAGCAGACCCAGGTGGAACGGGTCTGCGGCAGGTACGAGAGATTCCTTGTCCGCTTCCCGGACTTCCCTGCCCTCGCCGGTGCAGAGTTAAGGGATGTACTCCATGAATGGCAGGGGCTGGGATATAACCGGAGGGCAAAATCACTCCATGCTACAGCCGGCATCGTCATGGGGCAATATGAAGGAGTCCTCCCTGACAACGAGAAAGTGCTGGCATCCCTTCCCGGGATAGGGAAGGCAACCGCCGCCTCGATTGTGGCATTTGCGTTCAACAGACCATCTGTCGTGATCGAGACAAACATACGGCGTGTCTTCATCCACTGTTTTTTCGACGACCAGGAGACGGTGAGCGACCGTGATATTGCCCCTCTCGTCGCAGCAACCTGCGACCGAGAGAATCCAAGGGCGTGGTACTATGCACTCATGGATCTCGGGAGTTCGCTGAAAACCAGGATTCCGAATCCCAACCGCCGAAGCACGATGTATCGCAGGCAGGCACGTTTTGAAGGCTCAGACCGTATGATAAGGGGCAGGATCCTTGCATTCCTCGTTGGTGAAGACCGCATCTCTGTACCTGACCTTGTCTCGCGCCTCGAGAGCGATCCCGGAAGGGTGGAGAGTATCCTGAAAACCCTTGAGAAGGAAGGATTCATGAAGAATGAGAAGGGATTCCTTACCCTGCGATGAAAAAAGATGCCGTGTTTGGTGCGATTATCCGCGGAGATAGTACCCGATCACCATCAGCAACAGGCCAGAGTAAAACATGATAGCCCATGGTAAGCGGAACCCGAACTCGATTGTTGAGAATCCCTTGAGATCCTGTATGAGGAGGAGGATGAAACCGGCTGCGAAACATATAAGGCTGATCTGCTTTTTCGTATTCTTCTCCATAAAATTCACCCTTTGCGTTGATTGTCTGTAGGAATATACGAAGAGGTTGGATATATTCCCTTTTCACCCGCGGTGCACAGGTTTGCTCCCGACACCCCATAATCATGGACCGTCAGCGATCGAAGGTCATCGACTCACTCTCGTTTTCCGCGAATTCCGGGATCTACAAGGATCACAAAGAGATCGTGTCCGGGTATGGGGGGTGCTTCGGCGGTTCCAGTTTCCACCCTCTCATCAGGGTAGCCGAGCCTTTCGCAGAGTGTGATGGAGATCCCGGGAGTCTCCGGCAGGAACTGTGCGGCAAAATCCCTCACATCAAAGGAGGGATCCGCTATGAGAAAGATAACTTTCCCTCTTGCAACTTCGCTGAGTGCCTCCCTGACCGCAACAGGGTGATCCCTTCCATGTGCGACGACGACAGAAACCCTTGCCATGGGGATTTTTAGGCGTGCAAGGGTCACCTGGAGCGATGAGATACCGGGAATCACCTCCCCTTCCAGGTACCCCAGGCCCGCGAGCATGGGATCGCCGGTCGAGAGGACCACCGTAGTATCAGGGAGATTGCGAAGTGCCCTGTAATCATCGATAACCCGGACAATGCATCCATCCCTGATGTGATCCCTCGCAAGGTCAATTGCCCTCTCTGAACCACAGAGGGCCTCGGCACGCGAGATTGCCCCGATTGCCTCCTCGGTGAGCATACCAGGACCGCACCCCACGCCGACGATCTTCATGCACTATCACCCAGAACCGTCCCATCACGAGAGAGGATGACCACACGGAGATTGGGATACGATCTCCGCATTCTCCCGAATGCTTTCGTAAGAATCTCTTCAAATCCGGGTCTTAGTGAGAGCTCTTCGACAGTCACGCATCCCGTTCCAGCAAGGATATCAGGGTCAAGGAACTTCAGGATCAAACCAGGGAGTCCGCAGAGTATTACCTCTCCCCTCGCCTGTTCCAGTGCTTCAGGTATACCGGATCCGGCGAGAATAACATCGCGACCCGGGAAGAGGAGACGTGAATACCGGAGACCAAGCCTTCCTGTCGTGAGAACGACGCGATCTGAACGGCGTATCCTGTCCAGTACTGATCCGGAGAGGTGATCATCCCACGGTTCAACAAGGCCGGTTGTCCCGAGCACCGAGATGCCCCCCATGACACCCAGTCTGGGATTGAGTGTCCTGGCTGCGACGGCCTCGCCATCTGGTACGGAGAGTTCGATCCGAGTTCCGGCAAGCCCTGCCTCCTGCATTGCCTCTGTGATGGCATCGAGGATTGTCTGGAGTGCAGCGGGGCTGATCGCAGGCTCCCCTTTACGGAAGCGTGGCGTATCCCTCTCCCATCGCCCGATTCCCTTCCCCGAGTTTAGGATAATGCCATGGTGATCGGGCGAGGCAGATGCCTCGAATACAATCCCTGCAGTGGCATCCTCCGGGTAATCTCCGGGATATTTTGACACTCTCGAATGTCCGTCTCTCCCTTCCACAGGGATGGTAATGGTGAGGTCGCACGGAGTCCGGATTCTCACATCGTTCACTGGGTTCTTCAGTGAAAGCAGTGCGGCCTTGCACGCAGCGGCTGCCGTTGTTCCCGTACTATACCCTCTTTTCAGCACGTTCCCATCCGATGTGAGAACTCCAAGTCCTGAATAGACCAGGTCCATCAGATGGGAATCCCGGCATGCATTCACCCAGTCCTGAGGATATGTAAATCCCGTCACCGGGTCTGTGATGGGGTTACCTTCTGTCGTCACGGGAGGTATTTTCGGCATAGATGGTGATGATCTCGTTGATGGCCGCAACCGCAACAGGGGTTCCGCCCCGCGTTCCCTCGTTTGATATGGAAGGAACCGGAAGTGTACGTAATAATTCCTTTGACTCGGCGGCATTCACAAATCCTACCGGGGTTCCTACGACAAGGGCTGGCCTGTGACCTTGCTGTATCAGATCGCAGAGGGAAAGGAGGGCGGAAGGTGCATTTCCAATCACAACAATCGATCCGTCAATTTTTCCCGTGAGAGAGAGGATGCCGGCCCTCGATCGAGTGATGCCGAGTTCTGTTGCCGCACCAGCATAGTCGAGGGAACACAAAACCTCACTCTGGTGGCCTCTCTTCTGGATACCCACCTGGACCATCCTGATATCAGTGATGATCGTGGCCTTCTCCTTCAATGCTTTGAGGCCTGCGTGAACCGGATCATGCATAAACCGAAGGAGCGGTGCCATTGCAAAATCTCCGACGGCGATTGAACACCTCTGCCTGATCCTATCCTCGTAATTTCTGTCTCCCAGCTGTTTCCTGGCCATCCTCCTGCTCGTTTCGGAGATCTGAAATGCCTCTTTTGTCGTAGCCCCGAGATCAGTATACATATTTCCTGTGATATCCTCTCGGAGTGATGATTCGTCTGACATCTTCATCCACCATCCATATCCTGCTCTCTCTTCCTCCCACAATCACCGTGCTGTGCATGTCAACCTTGTCCTCTAGTGCTGCAACTTCCCCAAGGGTAATGATCTCGACTGTCTCCCCTTCACGGAAGGCATTCCTTACCAGGCCGAGCGGCGTATCAGGTTCACAGAATCGGGCTGCTATCTCCATTGCACGGGCAAAGTTATGGGGGCGGCCCCTGCTCTTTGGGTTGTACAGTACGACCGGGATTCCCATTGCAAATGCATGCATGAGCCTCTCTTCGATCACTTCCATTGGCGTGAGAAGATCCGAGAGACTTATGACCGCGAAATCCCCTGATAAGGGGGAGCCAAGCCTCGATGCGGAAGCAGTTGCGGCAGTGACACCGGGGATGACCTCGATTCTGACTCCCGAACCTGCATGTTGTGCCACCTCGAGCACAATACTTGCCATTCCGTAGACCCCGGGATCGCCGCCGCTTACCATCGCAACCGGGTGATCCCGTGCGAGGGATACCGCCTCCTTTGCCCGTTCCACCTCCTTTCCCATGCTGCTCCTGATCACCTTTTTTCCCGAAAGGAGGTGTGTAAGGGGGGCAAGGTACGAGTCGTTTCCAATCACATACTCGGAGTCCCTGATTGCCCTGAGAGCCTGCCCTGTCATCTGATCCGGGTTCCCGGGTCCCGAGCCGACGATGTAGAGAACCCCAGTCCCTTCACCTGGCGATGGCAACCGTCACCCCGCCAAAGACTGTCTTCTTCATCACAAGCTCCTTCCTCCTCGATGCGGCAAGCGCCGATGGTTCGGCAACCCCGGCAAGCCCTACCGCTCCTGCCCTTGAAGGGGATTCCGGCGGATACCGTGCAAGGACATCGTCATCAAGAAAGATGAGGGTTCCCCCAAGTGCCCTTACTGCTCCAAGGATACCCTGTTCATGGGATTTCTTCACCGTGGTCGCAAACACGCTTACCTCTCCTGCAGGGATGGACGCGAGCGACAGGGCTTTCCGGAGGGCTGATTCGACAGCCTCCTTGCCAGCTCCTCTCCTGCATCCGACACCCACCGAATATTCTCCATCTTTCACGAGGATTGCCGTCTCCCGTCCTGCAAGGATCATTGTCGGGCCGGAGATGCAGTAGAAAGGGACATCTCCGTCAAGAATTGCAGCGTTGACATTGACAGAAGACTCCTGGTTCAGGACCCGTGAGCCATGTTCCCGTGCAACAATCTCGACCGACGACTTCCTGGCACGTTCGGTTGCGGTGGTGATAACAGGCGTGATACCAAGGCCGGAAAGTTCCCATGCAAGGTCATTGGCTCCGTGATGACCTCCGGCTAGCGGGATCGCAAATGAGAGGCCCGGATCCACCACGACAACGGCAGGATCGCTCCACTTGCTGCGGAGGAGCGGGGCGATCGATCTCGTGACGATTCCGGTCGACATGACCGCAACGATATGTGTCGAATGGGAGAATGCCTCGCGGAAGGCTTCCTTTGAATACGGGCTGAACTCAGCCCCGAGAAAGCCGGCGACCTTTTTGCCAGCTTCCTCAAACCGTCCGAGGGCAATCACTGTTCTTTTCATGAGTAGAGGTGCGACCGGTGGTGACCTGAGTGCTGGGGATCCAGCACCCCGCCAATGATCAGAAGTGCAGTCCTTTCGATACCTGCCTCTTTTGCCCGCAGTGCTATGTCGGAGACCGTTCCCTTCACGACCTCCTGGTCAGGCCAGCTGGCATGGAAGACCACTGCCGCGGGAGTGTCTGGGGGGCAGCGTAGCCTGGAAGTAATGTCGGCAAGGTGCTCTGTACCAAGGAATACGACCATGGTGGCCCTGTGTTCTGAGAGAGATTCTATCTCGTCCTTTTCAAGCGTTGCCCCTGCCGGGCGTGTGATGATCACGCTCTCTGCAACGCCACCAAGCGTGAGCTGGGTCTTGAGTGCCGCAGCAGCTGCAAAGAGTGATGAGACTCCAGGAACCACTTCGTAGTCCATACCTGCACGCCGCAGTTCCTGCATCTGCTCGACAATCGCCCCGTAAAGCGAGGGATCTCCTGAATGAAGCCTTACCACACGCGATCCTTCCCGTGCGTGCTTCACCATCAGGGAAACCATCTCCTCGAGTTTCATACCGTGGCTGTTGACCTTGATCCGGGCAGGCGAATTCTCCACCAGTTCGGGGTTCACGAGTGACCCTGTGTAAACGAGGACATCAGCCTCTGAGAGCAGGCGTTTTCCCCTGATGGTGATGAGTTCGGGATCTCCCGGCCCGGCCCCGACAAAGTATATCTCTGGCATGTCACCTTCCTGCGAAAAGAACGCTCATGTAATCACAGGTCTCCGGGAGATCGTCGTTTTTATAAATACGCATATCCGGGAGGTACATCCTCTCGACGAGGATAAACATGCCGTATCCTTCTTCCCGGAGCTTCTTTGCAACATCCCGGGGATTCCTCACTTTGAGGAGGATTCTGGACTGCGGTTCACCCCTGTCCGTGACCTGGAATCCCTCGTTGAGGGAGATCCCTGCCACCGATGCAAATGCGGTGATGGAACTGATACCGGGTTCGGTCCTGCATTCAACCTGCGGATAACGCTCCTTTACTGCATCGCAGAGGCGGGTAAAGGTCGAGAAAAAATTCGGATCACCTATGAGAGCAAGGACCGCGGTTCCGCGGAGGGCTGCCTCTGCAATCCGGTCTGCATTCCGGCTCATGCATTCCCCGATATATGCTTCATCATCGGTCATGGGAAAGTCCAGGATCTTGGCATTCCGGTATGGTGCAACGAGGTTCTGTGCGAGCCTACCGGGGACAAACACTGCATCTGCCTCTCTGAGTATCCTTACTGCTTTGAGCGTAAGGAGTTCGGAATCCCCTGGGCCGAGGCCAAGGCCTATCAGCATTCCCCTGAACCTCCAACGATGATGGTCACGGGATTTGCAGGCCTCCATATAAAATCCGTCCCCAGGGTTCCTGCATGGGTGACCTGGACATTGATCGCTTCCCGGAATATTCCGAGATCCCGCATCATCGTAATGGCAGAATGGATAGTCTCAAGTCTGACCGCATTGAGCACGATGGTCCTGACGTTTCTCCGGGCAAGCAGGGGGAGGACGAGCGCGAGGTCCCTTGAACCCCCGAGAAAGGCACAATCGGGAGTCGGAAGAAGTGGTATCAGTTCGGCCGCATTGCCATGGTAAAAATCGATGTTGGTGAGCCCTGCCCTTTCAGCCTCCACCTTCCCCAGTGCGATCGCTTCCTCCCTGATATCGAGTGCGGACACTTTCCTCACCCTGGGAGCTGCATTAATGGATACCTTCCCTGTTCCGCACCCGATGTCCATGAAGTGGTCACTGGGCCTGAAATTCATCTTGAAGAGCGAGATTGCAAGGATCTCGTCTTTGGTTGGTCCTCCGGGAAGGTTCATCGGCAGTCACCTACAGAATGCGTCACAGGGGAGTATTAATGCTCGGGTGGTGCCTGAAGGCCACGAAGAATAAGGTACCATTCTGGATTTTTCAAAGGATAAGGGTACATTTATACGGGCGTGGCTGTCCTGGTTCGGGGAACCAAAAAGATAAGCAGGCAGGGAAGAGAGTTCTTACCGGGTATCGCAATGCCTTCATCCCCCTGCCTGCGTGGCCTTGTCACGGATATTGACGGGACCATCACTGACCCAAAAAGAAGGATCCATTTAGGGGCTATCAACGCGATCCGTGACCTTGTGGATAAAGGGACCCCGGTGGTACTGGCAAGCGGGAACACCTCATGTTTCCTTGATGCCATCTCGAAGATGATCGGGACATCGGGGGTCTATATCGGGGAGAATGGAGGGATAATAAGGTCAGGATACGGTCACGATCTCATCCTGCTCGGCGATGGAGAGCCTCCAAGGAGAGCCTTTGACTATCTCGTGCAAGTGTTCAATGACCGGGGAGTTGTACTGGAACCTTACAGCATCCCTTACCGGTTTGTTGACGTGGCATTCGCAAGAACTGTCCATGTCCCGGATGTCCGCGAGATTCTCCGGGATCACCCTGTCGAAGTACTGGATACCGGGTTTGCCATACACCTCCATCCTCCCGGGGTCAGCAAGGGCGAGGCATTTTCACACCTTGCAACACTCATGGGGCTCACCACGTCGGACTTCCTCGCGGTGGGAGATGCCGAAAATGACATCGATCTTCTCACGAGAGCAGGGATCGGGATCGCAGTCGCAAATGCCCATCCCGATCTTGCCCGCAGTGCAGACAGGGTCACGGAAAAAGAGTATGGAGACGGTTTTGTGGAAGCAGTAAAAGAATATTCCCGCTACTTCCTGGAGAGGTAGCGATCCACCACGATATAGTCCTTGATATCCTTTACCGCCTCGAACGGGATATAGAGGCGATCTCCCTCCGTTCTGTATCCGGTTGTGTCGAAGGATTGATCGGGATAAATGATGAGATCCACCACCTGGCCGGTCTCGAAATCTACCACCAGGTTCTTGAGGGTGCCGATCATCTTCCCCTCGTTCGTAACGATCTTCTTCTTTGATAAACTGCGGGCGAGGACTCTTGACATGAAAAATGGTGTGGCCCTATTCATATATAAAGATGTTTAAAATCGCCGGATTGTTCCCAATTCGGGTAGAGAATGAGCACTTTCCTTTTTTCAGCCAGGAACACCGCCCACAATGAGAAATGCACCCTAGAGAGACGGGAAGACCTTGATAATATCAGACTGAGTGAGGATCCCTACAGGGCGCCCATCCTCCATGACAATGAGGCGCCCGATATCCCGTTCCTTGAAACTTCGTATCACTTCAAAGAGCTGAACTGATGATGAGGCGATCACCACGTCAGGTGTCATGATGGTGGAGACCGGGGAGTCGCCGGGGGTCTCCTTCTCGATTGCCTTGGCCACATCGCTCATCGTCACGATACCGAAGAGGTGATCCTCCTCGATGACAGGAGCTCCGCGTATATGGTGCGTATTGAAGAGGTGAAGGGCTGTCTTCAAGGTATCCGATCTCCGAAATGAGATCAGCGGGCTGCTCATGTAGTATTTGATCGGCTTCTTGGGGAGAGAGATCATCTCGAAGATGGAGATGAGGAGGGTCTGGGAGACCTCATCCCTGCCATAGACTTCCCCGCGAATGAGAAGCTTGTTCACCGGGGTCGGCCCGATGGTGATCTGGTCCCCAATCTCGAATCCCTTCACGGATCCCATGACCGTCGCATTTGCCCGGCATATATCGGGATGGCAAAGGGTGGTAAATGCGATCTCCACCACCTTGACTCCCTGCACTTCTTCGCCGTTCCTTGATATCTTCACATCGTACTCCTTCTCCGTGATATCAAGGTTCAGGGCACGGTATGCCTGGGCTGTTGGATTGTATCCCCCTTTAGGCCCTGGAATTCCGTCAACAAGGCCTATTGCCTTCAAGGCCTGCATCTGGTTCCTGACCGTTCCAGGATTCCGCGTAATCACCTCCGCGATCTCCTCACCCTTTATAGGGTGGGAATGCTGGCGATAGAGCGTAATAAGCGTGATAAGGATGTCTTTCTGGATTAGGGATAAATCCATAATGGTTTATCATCTGCATGGGCATATATAGATTAGGTTGAACCGCAGTGGAGTTTGAGACCATCCCCACGGTGCCCACCGCCGATGAGATCCTGGACCGGAGTTTCCGGCGGGCTGCATCAAAGATGAAGCTCAAAAAGAACAAGGACCGGGCCAACGAAGAATTTGTCCGTGCTGTGAGCCAGGCCATCCATGATCGGCTGGTCAAGGTCATGCAGTCATTTCCTGAATTCGATACACTTCCTCCCTTTTATCGTGACATCGTGGACATCAAGTGGGGACTTGACCATGTCCGAAAGGCACTCGGAGGGGTCGGGTGGGCAGCAAGGTGGGCAAGAACCCACGGCCCCGGCCTTGCATACCAGACCAGGAAGTCCGAGGACCCTTCGCAGATCAGGAGGAGGGCTGTCGCGAGGCTCTCTTCCGTGGTTCATCAGATAGAGGATGACCTTCTCTTCCTCAACGAAGTCAGGAATGTGATACGGAAACTCCCCCACGTCAGTAACGAATTCACAGTTGTCGTTGCCGGGTATCCGAACGTGGGGAAGTCCTCGTTCATCAGGCTTGTCTCCACCGCCACGCCAGAAGTCGCTTCATATCCTTTCACCACCAAGGGCATTATCGTCGGTCACAGGGCTATCGGGAGGGAGCGTATGCAGTTTATCGACACCCCGGGTGTGCTTGATCGACCACCCCAGGAGCGGAGCGGGATTGAACGGCAGGCTGTTGCCGCCATGATCAACCTTGCTTCCGCAATTCTCGTGATCATAGATGCCAGCGAGCACTGCGGGTATCCCCTCGAAGACCAGTTCAGGCTCCTCCACGAGATCGAGGAGATGGTCTCGGTCCCTGTCATAACAGCCGTGAACAAGTCCGATATCACCTATTTTGACGGGTACATCAACATGTCCACAGAGACGGGAGAGGGGGTGGACGAGGTGCTCGAGAACCTCCTAGCCCTGAGAAAGAGATCAGAGGAAGAGTGCCAGGACATACCCGGCTAAAAATCCCAGTATCGCGCCGCCGTTGATTGGAGGAAGCCCTGCCTGGGGTTTCCCTCGGTTCACATAGACAAGGAGCAGGGAGAGCCCTGCAACCGAACCTATCATGGCCCCGATCGCCGGGATTGTAACCGGGCCAATCCTCATTCCCTGGATGAACACATTTGCTGATACGACGAGGACTGCAGGCATGATCAGATCGCCCATGCCCATGATGAACGCGCTCCGTTCACCCTCGCCGATCGGACCCACACCCTCCTTCCGATAGCTGTAGCCGCGGCGTTTCGGGACTATGAAGAGTATGGGGCTTTTCGTCTCAACAACACCCTCTGCGAGCGTGATCATGTGCTTTGTCTTGTATACCGAGATTGCATCATAGACGGCCAGTATGACGAGAAGGATGATCACCGGGACGATCTCGAGGGATATACCGAAAATCGAGGCTGCTCCCGCTGCGATGAGAAGCCCTAGCGTATCTATCACGTACCACTCAGGGTAGAGGTACAAAAGGAGGGTTGCCACAACAGCCGGAATGACACTCCCCGCGAGCACAAGGTACTGGTTGCTGAAGAGGGCATACGAAAGAGAACCGAAGATATAGAGGAAGGTGAAAAAGATCGAGACTGCGATGATGATACCGATAAAGCGCTTGAGCTTGAACCTGATCAGGATGAGGAGAAAAGCCGTAAAGACGAGCAGGATGGCAATGAATATGAAGGGGTTGGCGACAGAGGAAGGATCTTCAAAGGCTGCAAGACCCGCATCCTGCATGGGCAGGGAGAGCAGAATGGCCCCTATCTCGACAAGGACGAGCATGAAAGGCATTGCAAGCAGTGGCAGGATGGATGAGGACTTCATCGCTGGATCACCAGACCCGGATTAATTTTATACATGCGTGTTCATCATCTAAAAACATGGATATTCGTGAATACCTCGGCGATGTAATTCTTCTTGTCATCCTGGTGATCTCAACCCTGGTGCTCGTATTCAATCTGAACTTTGACCTTATCAAATCGGTTGCTGCCGCTCTCATGATGCTCTCACTCGGCGGGCTCATATTCCTTGTCCACTGGAAAGTAAGACTGATCGAGAAGAGCCTGACAAACAGGGAACGGATGGTCAGGTTGAACATGGAGGAGGTTGCAGCAAAAATGGCCCAGAAATATGACAGCCACGTCTCTCACATCGATGGCGTCGTAGAAGAGTTCTCAAAACGCGTCTACAGGTAATTGACATAAGGCGGAAGCCAGGTGCACCAATGGGCGTAGCATTTCGGGACATACTCGGTGACTACAAGGAGCCTGTCAGCTGGGAATCCCTCGCCGGAACGGGGGCGCTTGATGCCCACAACGCTATCTACCAGTTCCTGAGTATCATCCGGCAGCCGGACGGCACCCCGCTGATGGATCAGGAAGGCCGCGTCACATCCCACCTCTCAGGCATATTGTTCCGATCGGCCAATTTTATCGAGAAAGGAATCCGGACGGTCTGGGTATTTGACGGATCACCTCCCGAGATCAAGAAGGATACGATACAGGAACGCCGTGTCATCCGGGAGCATGCAGGGGAGAAGTGGCAGGAGGCACTTGAAAGGGGGGATACGGAGGCGGCCTATAAGCATGCACGGTCATCATCCAGAATTGACGAGGAGGTGCTGAGAACAAGCCGGGAGCTCCTGGATCTGCTCGGCCTCCCGTGTGTCCAGGCCCCAAGCGAAGGAGAGGCACAGGCTGCCCACATGGTCAAAAGGGGGGACTGCAGGTACGTTGTCTCCCAGGACTATGACACGCTCCTCTTCGGATCACCGGTCCTTGCGAGGAACCTCACTGTCAGTGGAAAACGGAAGATACGGGGCCGGACTATATCGGTCACCCCCGAGCGGATCATGCTTCCTTTGGTGTTGAAAGGGCTCGCACTTACGAGGGAAGATCTCGTGAAGGTCGCGATACTTGTTGGAACTGATTTTAATTCCGGGATACGCGGGGTGGGAGCCAAGACTGCACTCAGGTTGGTGCAGAGTGGGGAATTTGAACAGACAATCCAGGAGAAGGCACCTGATACCGACTGGGAAACGATCATGGACTTTTTTATAAACCCACCGGTCACTGATGGGTATTCACTCGAGTGGAAGATCCCGAATCGCGAAGGGATACTCCGGATGCTCTGCGACAGGTACGATTTCTCTCCAGAACGAATCGAGAGGGCTCTTGGCGGGATGGATGTAAAATCAGGCCAGAAAACGCTCGATTCATGGTTTTAAAAGAAAAAGATTGGCGAATTGGATAATAGTGAATCCAATCGCCTTCCCACCATGCGGAGGTATCAGTCCAGCCGCTTCCATACATACGCGAAGCGCTGTATCGCGGTGAAGTGCCCCATCACACCGAAGAATGCAAGCAGCCAGCAGAGTATGGTAAAGCCAAAGATCAATCCAGGAAATGCCATGGTGCACAGCCCCGCGATGAAGAGGAGCACGAGACGATCTGCCCTCCCGAGAACACCCCCGTAATAGCGGCCAACCCCCACTGCCTGCGCCTGGGTTCCGAGGTAGGACGACATGAGCACCCCGGTGAGTGCAAAGACCCCGATCTGCCAGCTGGCAAAACCCCCTGCAAATATTCCGACAAGGATAAAGATATCAGCGTACCTGTCCGCGACATGATCCAGGAAGTCACCCCGCTTCCCCTCGATCTGCTGGGCACGGGCAAGCGCCCCGTCAAGGCCATCCATGACGGCATTGAGGGCGATGAATACCGTCCCCATGAGGACACTGCCAAGATAGAAACCGACACCTGCTGCGGCAGCTGCGAGGAGGGCTCCCACCGTGAGGATATTTGGTGTGAGCCCTATTCTGCGGGATGCGGATATGAGGGGGGCCATGATGCCCTTCATGTAGGGGCGCAATATTTCAAGCGTCATAGCGTCTCCCCGAGGTACAGAGACCAGTCAATTGATCCTGATGACGGTGGGATCTCACCCCGCGAAAATCGTTCGATCAAACCGGCGCACCCCGAGATATCCATATCAGTCGTATCGATCTCGAGCACCCGGGAATCGTCGTATGCGTCAAGAGTCTCGATGAGGATGACATCACACGCTTCTGCCTCCACATTCTCAAGAACCTTCGCCTCCGAATAACCACGGCTTTTGAGGCGGGACGAGAGGACATCCGGACGGCACCGCAGAAGTACGATAAGGTCACACATGAGAAGATGAGCGAGATGACCCTCGACAAATCCTTCAATCCTGGGGAATTCGAGTGCCCACCGCTCTTCGTCAATGATTCGGGTGTCCCTTTCCCTGTCTTCCCCGAGGATATAAGGTTCAACAGTTGACGTAAGTGCCACAACCACATTGCCCCGTTTCCGCAACTCGCTCGCAATGCTCGATTTTCCAGTACCGGGTGTGCCGGTGATCCCGATCATCATAGGGCGTTGATCGCATCCAGGAACCTGGTGTTCTCCCACTCTTCACCGATACTCACCCGGATATAGTGCTCACCGAGGCATGGAAAGCTCTCACACGAACGGACAAGGACCCCCGCGTCAGCAAGGCACCCGGCAACTTCTTTTCCTGTCATGGGGCTCACATCCACCATGACAAAATTTGCCCCCGAGGGTGTGACGGGAAACCTGCATTTTTCGAAAACTTCCTCTCTCAGTCTCTTCACCCGCCCCACGGCCTCATGGACATGACCCGGATCCCTCAAAGCCCCGATCGCAGCAGCGGCGGAGACCGCGTTTAAGGTAAAAGGCGTGGCTGCGCGCATATAGATGGGGACCAGCCACTCGGGAACGAATGCGTACCCTACCCGGAGACCTGCAAGGGAATACGCTTTGGAGAAGGTTCGTCCGATAATCAGGTTCTCATGTGCAGCCATGAGTGCCCTGTAATCGCGATCGCAGAACTCCACGTATGCATTGTCAAGGAAAAGGATACCGGAAATTTCCGTAAGGATCTTTTCCACATCGTCAGGACCTGTCACGGTCCCTGTCGGGTTGTTTGGTGTGCAGAGGAAGGAGATCTTTGCCCCATTCGCCTGTGTTATGAATCCCGGGATATCCACGGAAAAATCTGGATTCCGGGGTATATTGATGACAGAAGCACCCTGGGCAAGGGCTGCGAGGCTGTAATAGGAGAATGTCGGCACAGAGATGGCAACCTTCTCCCCAGGCTCCACGAGTATCCGGATCACGGTCTCGATCACCCCGTCCATGCCAACCCCGGTCACGAAGTGGTAGGGCCCGTGGAATTCGCTGAGCGCAGACGTAAGTTCCTCCATACGCTCATCGGGATACCTGTTTGCCTCCTGGAGAGCCCGGTACCCCATCTCCACTGCAAGGGGTGAGGGGGGGGTGGGATTTTCATTGCTGGCAAGCCTTGCAAGACGGCAGGACTCACCGTTGCCGGGAACTCCCCCGGCCCTCCGGGCAAAGACGTAGCCGCCGGAACGATAACACTTTCTTACCAGTGAATCGTACCCGGAAATTCTCTTTTCTGCCATTCTGCACCCACCAGTTTGTCTTTTTCAGTATACGTCCTCCCGTAATATTAATGGAGTTGGACCGGCATCCGATCCATGAACTGAAACTACCGGGAACCCAATGATTTTATAGCAGGATTCAAATGAACTGTTGAACAGAGGTTGGACAAGATGGAACCGAACAGGTCATACACCCTTCCAAAACTGCCCTATGACTACAGTGCGCTCGCCCCCAGTATCTCCGAGGAGCAGCTGCGCATCCACCATACCAAGCACCACCAGGGCTATGTGAATGGTGCCAATGCTATTTACGAAAAACTGGACAAGACCAGGAAAGACGGCGGGGATATCGACCAGAAGGCTACGCTGAAAGAGCTCTCATTCCACGTTGGGGGGTTTCTCCTGCACGCCCTGTACTGGGAGAACATGGCTCCCGCAGGCCACGGTGGCGGCGTGCCGAAAGGCGCACTAGGATCAAGGATCGAGAAAGAATTCGGCTCATTTGACCGGTTCAAAAAAGAGTTCACTGCTACAGCAAACAGCGTCGAGGGATCAGGGTGGGCTGCACTCACCTATTGTCAGAAGACAGGAAGACTCCTTCTCATGCAGATCGAGAAACATAACGTGCACGTCTTCCCGTCATTCTCTGTCCTCATGGTCGTGGATGTCTGGGAACATGCCTATTACATCGACTACAAGAATGATCGTGCAAAATACCTCGAGAACTTCTGGAACATTATCAACTGGGATGCTGTCAACTCAAGACTGGAAAAAGCATTGAAAGGTTAAGATACACCACACTTTTTGCAGGAAATATCCCTTCTTTTCGGAATAGATCCCCTTTGGATGATGAAATTCTCCTTCGAAAAAAGGTGGTTATCCCAGTGCTTCACCGAGTATACTGCAGGCCTTGTCTATCTCGTCGTTGGTGATGACTAGGGGGGGCAGAAGGCGCAGGTTGCCCTCGGCTGCACAGTTTACGAGGAGCCCCCTCTCCGCACATAGCTTCTGGACCACCCCGCAGCGGTCTCCGACCGTCATCCCGATCATCAGTCCACATACCCGGGGTGTGTACTTTGAGAGTCCCGCCCGGAACCGTTCTCCTTTACCCGGGACCGAGGGAAGGATCTCCTCGATCACCTGGAGCGTGGCAAGCGCGGCAGCACACGCGAGGGGACCGCCTGCAAAGGTGCTCCCGTGCTCGCTCTTCTTGAACTCAAGCCCCTCCCTCGCCAGCAGTGCTCCCATAGGGAATCCACTTGCGATCCCCTTGGCAAGCGTTACGATATCAGGCAAAACCGCTGTGTGCTGGATGGCGAGCCATTTGCCGGTCCTGCCCATCCCCGTCTGGACTTCGTCGACGATCATGAGCGCGCCTTTCTTGTCACAGATCTCACGAATCTCTTCGAGGAATCCTGCAGGCGGGATGATGACCCCTGCCTCACCCTGAATGGGCTCGACGATTACCCCGGCCGTATCACTGTCAACCGCCTTCCTGAGCGCATCAGTATCACCATAATCGACGAATGTCCTTGCCATGCCGAGCGGCTCGAAAGGCTCGCGGATTCCGGGCTTGTGGGTGACTGCGAGGGATCCTATTGTCCTCCCGTGGAAGCCGTGAGTGAAGGCAACGAACTTCTTCCTCCCGGTCCTTACCCTGGCGAGCTTGAGTGCCCCGTCGCTTGCCTCCGCTCCGGAGTTCGAGAAGAAGGCCTTCGTCATTCCCGTCTTCTCTGTAAGTTTCTGTGCAAGCTCTGCCTGGCCCGGAACGTAATAGAGGTTTGAACAGTGGATCAGCTTCTTTGCCTGCTCGCAGATCGCCCGGCTCACTGCAGGGTGGCAGTGACCTGTGCTGCAGACCGCAATTCCTGCCACGCAGTCAAGATATTCCTTTCCATCGGCGTCCCAGACTTTCGAGCCCTGTCCCCTGGTGAGCATGATATCACGGGTGAACGCGGGCATGTAATATCGGGCTTCGAGTGCCCGGTAATCATCTTTTTTTTGCATTGTATCGCACACTCAGTGTATCTTCATCATTCATATTCGATAGTTGCGGGGGGTTTCGGGGTGATGTCGTAGACAACCCTCGCAACGCTGGGTATCTCCGAAGTTACCCGGGAGGCGATCCGGTCCATGACCTCCCACGGGATGTGGATCGGGTCCGCTGTCATTCCGTCCCGGGAATTGACCGCTCTCACTCCGACCACCCACCCGTGCACCCGGTTGTCTCCTTTTACCCCGGTGCCGAGCCCAAGCAGGGCCGCAAAGCACTGCCAGGGATCAAACTGTTCGACAAGCTCCGATTCCACGATCCAGTTGGCCTGCCTGACAACCTCGATGTTCTCCGGGGTCACCTCCCCGACAACCCTGACTGCGAGCCCCGGGCCGGGGAACGGCATCCGGTGCTGGATCTCCAGGGGAAGATCGAGCGCCCCCGCAAGCACCCTCACTTCATCTTTATAGAGATCCCGGAGCGGCTCGATCACCTTCTCAAACTCCATGTGAAGCGGCATGCCTCCCACGTTATGGTGGCTCTTTATCCCCCCTTCACTCTCGATACGGTCAGGGTAGATGGTCCCCTGCAGCAGGATGCGGGCTTTCGTCCTCTTTGCCTCTCGTTCGAATACCCGGATGAACCGCTCGCCAATAACTTTCCGCTTCTTCTCCGGGTCCTGAATGCCTTTGAGAGCAGAGAGAAACTCCTCTCTTGCGTCGACCACGTGCAGGTTAAGGTGGCCGAAGATCTCTGAGATACGCTCCGTCTCGCCCTTCCGCATGAGTCCGGTGTTGACGTATATAGGATCCAGCCGGTCACCGATCGCGCTTGCCGCAAGGGCTGCACAGACCGAACTGTCAACACCGCCCGAGAGCGCCATCACGACACGCCGGTCGCCCGCTTCCCTGCGGATCTCGTCTACAGCCTTTATGATGAACTTCTCAGCGTCTATCATGGTTTTTCGTTCACCTCGCTCTGCCCCCATTCTTTTCATGGCACGCTTTCACAAACCCGATGAATGGCGGCGAAGGCCGGGTAGGCCTTGACCTGAACTCGGGATGGAACTGGGTTGCCATGAAGAACGGGTGGTTAGGAAGCTCGCAGATCTCCATCCTGTTCTGGAAGGCCCCGGAAAAGACCAGGCCGGCGTTCTCAAGGTCCGGGATGTACCGGGGGTCCACCTCGTAGCGGTGCCTGTGTCGCTCCTCGATCTCCTTCTGCCCGTACACCTTCATTGCAAGGGTTCCGTCCTTGAGGGTGATTGGGGAGTTCCCGAGCCTCATGGTTCCCCCAAGCTCTGTGACATCGTACTGTTCGGGCAGGATAGCGATCACATGTTTGCCCTCTCCCATCTCGGCGCTCGTCGCATCTCCCCAGCCAAGGACATGGCGGGAGTACTCGACGACCGCCATCTGGAATCCCAGGCATAAACCGAGAAAGGGCGTCCCCGTGGTCCTGGCCCACTCGATCGCATCCACCTTCCCTTCCATGCCACGCTTTCCAAAACCCCCGGGGACGAGGATACCGTCGAATTCGGCGAGCTGCTTTTGTTCGTATCGCTCCGAATCGAGCCAGGTTATCCTGACCTCTGTGGAGAGTGCCCGCCCAGCGTGCTTCAAGGCCTCCTTGATGCTCAGATAGACATCCTCTATCCCATACTTGCTGACAATGGCAACATTGACCCGTTCCGTGTATTCCTGCGTCACCTGGTGGTACCAGCTGATGTCCGCCTTTCGCTTCTCCAGCCCCAGGTGCTCTGAGAGCACGTCCCCGAGACCTTCCTTTTCAAGTTCAAGCGGCACCTGGTAGATATCGGGGGCTGTCGCAGCACTGATCACGCCCTTGAGCGGAAGATCGCAGAATGCAGAGATCTTGCGCTTGGTATGAGATCCGATGGGGCGATCGCTTCTCCCGACTATAATATCGGCGTGAAGTCCAAGTTCCCTGAGTGCCTTCACTGAATGCTGGGTGGGCTTTGTCTTCAGATCACCCATGGTATCCTCCGGGATGAGGGTAACATGGATGATGACAGTATCCTCCAGGAGAAGTTCTCCCCTCATCTGGCGCACTGCCTCGAGGAACGGCATGCTCTCGATATCCCCGACCGTTCCGCCTATCTCTACGAGGCAGATATCCGCCATCTTCTGGCCGGGAACTTCCTTCTCTGCCGCGAACCTGATACACTCCTTGATCTCATCGGTGATGTGGGGGATGATCTGGACCGTCTCGCCGAGAAAGTCACCACGCCTCTCCTTGTCGATGACCGTTCGGTAGACTTTTCCTGTCGTAATATTATGGGCCGATGAAAGATCGATATCAAGGAAACGTTCATAGTTCCCGAGGTCCAGGTCGACCTCACTCCCGTCTGAGAGGACAAACACCTCGCCGTGCTGGCCAGGGTTCATGGTCCCGGCATCGATGTTCAGGTAGGGATCGATCTTGACCGCGGTGATCCCATATCCCCTGTTCTTCAGGATACGCCCCACTGATGCGGCGGTGATGCCCTTTCCGAGCCCGCTCATTACTCCACCGGTAATAAAGATATATTTCAAGAGTTACCCCCGTCCTGCCAGTTCTCCCGCCCTGGAAAGCTTGCGAAGATTGCACCTCTGCTTGTCATGGTGCTATGCAATCCCCGGGATCATTGATCTCTTGTTGTATACGCTCGCTTATCAGATATCTTTATTTATTTGCATGAGCCCGGTTAGGGGAGATAACGGCTCCTTTTTCCTCAAATGTCCCAAAAAGGCCCATTTTCAGGTATGGCGATCCCTCACCACCGCAAATGCAGCAGTGCTCCTGGAGAGCAGGGTTCCTCCCGCTTCACCCTCCCGGATCTCCCCCTCGGCAAATACCACTCTTCTCCCTTTCTTTACCACTTTCCCCGATGCGAAGAGCATCCCATCCCTTGATCCTGCAAGAAATGTGGTGGTCTCGGTGATTGTGGCAATACGCTCTTCCGGAGAGAGCATGGTGTATATGGCCAGCACCATGGCCTCATCGGAAAGGGCTGTATAGATCCCCCCCTGGAGCCATCCTTCCCCGTTCAGCATGTCAGGGCGAACGGGCATGCGCAGTGCGGCCTCCCCTTTAGCTGTTGAATCCACCTCTATACCCATGAGGCAGAAGAAGGGATTCGCGTTGCTGCCAAAGTGCCGTATACGCTCCAGGTAGTCCATGCTGAGTGTTTGGGTCTTCTTCATCAAGAAAGATACTCCCTGCAGCGACAGGCACCCGACCCGCCATGATTATTCTCCATCCATTCAATATACTGTACATGGACCCGGAAGAGAGAGGCATGTTCGAGGACCTGATATGGCTGAATGCCGTGATTGCGACCGAACTGATCCAGATCACAGAGAATACTTCGGCAATTTTGCGTAAAGCACCACCACCGCCATCATGTCTCGAGGATCACAGACGGTTGAGGAACACTGCGGTTGCTATCGCCGAACGCTATCGCCCCGGTTCGGGGCTGAAGGAACATATCACCAGCCATGAGTGAATGCGGATCATGGTGATAACCGGGGAGAAGGACCAGGGCAGAACCGGGGAGACCCCGATATCATGACCGACGGGGATCCCTGTGCCCCTGTTCCTCCGTATACCCTGATTATTCCCGCATATAACGAAGAGGATCGGATCTCCAGGCTGCTCTCCCAGTTAGTGGATGCAAAGGGCGAGATCCTCTGCATCTGCGAGGGGGACGATGCGGCTCCGGACCTGATCGAGGAGTTCGCGCGTTGCCATCCAGGTATCTGTATCCGCTGCGACAGGAGAAACGAACGACTGGGAAAAGGTGGCGCTATACTGGCAGGGTTGCGACAGGCACGGGCATCCGCGGTTGGCTACATGGATGCGGATGCCTCAACATCATTCTCCCAGATGCTTGGACTGTTCGCACACCTCGATGGTGCGGATGTGGTGATCGGTTCCCGGTGGGTGGAGGGATCGGTCCTTGAGACCCAGCAGGGTTTCGTGCGCAGGCTCGAGAGCAGGATTTTCAACACCGTGATCCGGCTGCTTTTCAACCTTCCCTACAAAGATACGCAGTGCGGTGCAAAAGTATTTAAAAAGGCAGCCATTGACGCAGTTATTGCGGATATGGTCTCCACTGGTTTTGAATTCGATGTGGAACTTCTCTGGAGAATCCGGGATGCCGGATTCCGGATTCGGGAACACCCGATCTCATGGAACAACATGGGAGATTCCAGGGTCAAAGGAGGAGATGCCGGCCGGATGCTGTTCGGCCTTCTCAGGGTGCGTTTCTCCCGGTGAGATACCGTGATGCCCGAATCCACCGAAGAGAAGAAAAAGATGGCACTCAGGCTCTTTGAGCAGGGGGACTATCTCGGATCATATTCCCTTTGCCGCGATCTGATCCCGGGTTCGCCGGACCCAGCACTCTCCATCCTCTGTGCCACCAACCTCTTTCACATGGGGCGGCTAGACGAAGCTGAAGCCTATTTCCGCGATCTTATCCATTCGCTCCCCGGGTCGTCCCATGTTCATAGCTACCTCGGCCGGATTCTCGAGCAGAAAGGGGATGAGGGTGCTCTTCTGGAATTTGCCCGGGCAGTATCGCTCGACCCCGGAAACCTGGAAGCCCTTCGAAGTTACGGGTCTTATGCCCTCGAATCCGGTGATCCTGCAAAGGCTGTCCGTGTTGCAAGATACCTCGTGGCAAAATCCGGGAGAGCTGATGACACACGACTCCTTATCCGGGCGCTGCGCCTTGCGGGCATGCCCGGAGATGCTCTCGCAGAATGGAACCGGGCAACCAGCCACGGGTTCTCTGTTGACAGCGAATATATCGAGGTCCTTCATTCCTGCGAAAAATACGCTGAGATGGCCGTTGCCGCACGGGAGCTGTGGGAACGAACCAGGGATCCTGCAGTTGCCCGCCGTTACCTTGCGGCTCTTGCACATTCAGACCCCGGAACTGCTGCCGGGGAATACGAACGCATCCTTGCAGTTATCGAAGATCCCGGGATCAGGCTCGATTATGTGCGATTGTTCAGGGACCGTGGAGACTATCCACGGGCACTCAGGGAACTCGGTCCGATTCTTGCGAGTTCCGCGGTGCAACCCATTCATCTCCTGGAGGAATGCGAACTCCTCGCAGGAACGGGCGGGAAGGAAGAGGCAGAACGCCATTATCACCGGCTCATCGAAAAAGAGCTTGATGCGCTGGGAGATCTCGAATTTTTACGGGATCTGCTGACCAGCTACCGGGGATTTTTACGCACCCACTATCCTGTCAAGGAGGCCGGGGACCTTCTCGTCAGCAGACTGGGGTCACACCCTGAAGTGACCTGCCTCTTGGCCATGGCTTCCTTTTACGAGGATATTGGAGACCACGCCGAGGCAAGATCGTGGTATTACCGTGCATACAGGAGTGATTTCCTCGCAGGGGGACCGGAATACGCCCGGTTCTGCGAGCACCACGGTGATGTCAGGGAATGCGAGAAGGTGATGCTGTATATCCTCAACAGCATCAGGAAGAACAGCGATCTGATCAGTGTGGCCGGGATGGTCATGGAGGATACCCGGGCGCTCTACCGGATGCCACGCCTTATGGAGAGGTTGAAAGAACGGCTCCAGGAGAGATCGGGCAGCCTCTCTTCGCGGGGACTTGAATATCTCTCACTGGCACTCCTGGTCTCGGCATCCCACTCTCTTGAGGCAGGTGACCATCCGGCGTGCAAGCGGTCCTGCCTCGAAGGCCTTGACTACATACCCCCGGGTACATCAAGTATTCACCCTGAAGATTTCCTTGTTCTCCTGAACGAGTGCAAGGCCAGGTCACTCTGTGATCTCCCGGCCCTTCTTCCTTCATCGGCCCAGGAGGAGCCTGCAGGGGAGACTGAAGAAGCACCACTCCGTGCACTTGACCTTGATGATCAGGAGAAGAAACTGCTGGATTTTTTAAAAACCCACCACCAGGCAAGCGAGATGGATCTCAGGCTTCTGCTTGGCACCAGGAGGGTTGTTGGTATCGTGAACAGGATCATCCAGAAGGCATCCCAGCATGGCCTTGTGGTGATCGAGAAGAGAGGTGTGGGAAAAGATGGAGAGATCTATGCATACAGGCGAACCTGATCAGCTGGCCTCTGACCGGCTCGAGAGCCAGAATATCATCAACGCAATCAGAAGGGGGACAGTTCCCGCGAGCGGTCTTGAGAGGATTGCGGTGGGACTCGATGTTGAGGAGAATGTTATCGGTGCCCAGCTGGATTTTGTGAGCAGGGGGGGTGGCGATATCAAGTTCATCCGCGGGGATTATGGAAGCGGCAAGACATTCCTCGTCGAGAGATCTCTCGAGATGGCGAGGAACAAGGATTTCGTAACCGCACATGTCGTGATATCCTCTTCTGCACCGCTGTACAAGACCAAGGGCATATACCAGCAGATCTGCGCTTCGTTGAGAACCCGTGATGAGGAGCATGCGCAGAAGGCCATCATCGACACCTGGCTCTTCGGAATCGAGGAGCGCATTCTCAAGGTGAGCGACCAGTCGCTCTCTGACGACGCACTTGAAAAAGCTACCCTTGCGGAGATAGAGACAGCTCTTGCGGGAATATCCGAGTTGAACACTTCCCTCGCAGCAGCCTTAAGAACATACTACCGGTCCAATAATGCAGGCGATTTCCAGACGGCCCAGGCCGCGATAGGCTGGATCTGCGCTGAGTCGAATGTCGGGAGAGAATTCAAGCAGAAGGCCGGGATAAAGGGCGATATCGATGAGGCGTCTGCATTCACCTTTCTGCGGGGCCTCTTAAGGATCATTGTCAGTGCCGGGTACAGCGGGCTCGCAGTCGCTGTCGATGAAGTGGAGACAACCCAGTCACTCCCCCGGAACCAGCGCGAGAAGGGATACCGCACTCTCCAGATGATCATCGACTCGCTTGATCGCGGAGACTTTCCCAATTCCTACTTTGTCTTTACAGGAACTCCCGCGTTCTTTGATGGTCCCAGGGGAATCCGGACATTGCCTCCGCTCTATGACCGGATCAGCGTCGTCCAGGCGGGAGATGAGTTTCGGAACCCGAGGCAGCCCCAGATCACCCTTGCAAAGTTCGATGCAAAGAAGCTTGAACAGGTAGCACTCAAGGTGATGGATATCTACTCGACCGCATACACGGAAGTCGACAGGACCAGGGTATCCCACCGGTTCATCCGGGCCATGATAAAGAAGGTGACAAGCAAGTTCGGCGGAAGGGTCGATATCATTCCAAGGATATTCCTGAAAGAATACGTCGATGTCCTTGACAAGTGCGAACTCTACGAGGAGTACGATCCCTGGCAGCAATACCACTTTGATGCTGAACACCTCAAGGGAGAACTCAAAGAGGAGGAGGAAGCAGTCATGGTGATGGAGTTTTGATACGATCACCGTCATACCTCGCAAGGCTCGACCGTCATTCACACTCTAAAAAGATCCCTATTTTTCCTCCCGTCAGGCTCATGACAACGTTAAAGCCTGTTTTTCGATGATATATAGGTATGAGTGTGATGGCCGCAAGGGCATTCTGCATCATCGGGATACTTGTACTCCTTGTAGGGTTCAGCGCCGGTGAAATTACCCTTGATACGGTTTCCGGTCCATTTTTCATAGGGGACAAGGTTCGCATAAGCGGTCATCTGGAAAACTCAAAATCCATCGCTGTATTTCTCTTTGTGACAGGGGAAGGCCTCGATTCGGCAGGAGTGACGATGGAGAACCTGAGACTCCGGGCAGGTTCAGGTCATTTCTCATCAGCGTTTGTCCACCCAGACGGGAAGTTCACCTTTGAATGGGATACTGCCTTCAGCGTTGGCCCCCTGCATCCGGGAACCTACCATGTTTACGTCGTCGATGTCCCGCTGAACCTGCACCGCCTTACAGACATCGAAGATCTCAGTGTTGCGACACTCGATGTGACGTTCCAGAAAAGGCCTTCCACGGAGATCCCCCTTGAATGGGCAGTTCCCCTCACAGCCCTCGGTGCATCCATCGCTCTCATGGCCCCTGGCAGGAAAAAATCCCGCTGAATTTTCCCCATTGTATCCTGTGGCTTCCGGGTTCCCGTCGATCTCAAGATTCCTTTATCGGACACCTCCTATGAGAATATCCCCCATCTGATCGAGAGGCTACTCCCTTCAACAGGAGAAACTCCTGGCGTGGAATATTTCCGGGAGTATCAAGAAGGGTTTCTTCGTACCCTGACCGACCGGGCATGGGCAGGCAGACCTTCTGCTTCTGCAATGGTCTCGACAGTGTCTGCCATCCCGAGAAGGCCTTCTCTGCTGATCATCTGGACCGTTGAGCGCTTGCAGAAATGATGGACATCAAGGCCTGAGTGCGTTCGTGCATACCCTGCAGTGGGAAGTACGTGGTTTGTCCCTGATGCATAGTCACCGCAGGCAACGGCGCTGTAGGATCCCAAAAATAACGCTCCGGCATTCCTGATCTCCCGGAGGGCACTCATGGGATCTGCAACCTGTACTGACAGGTGTTCAGCGGAAGCCTGGTTCACTACAGCCACTGCTTCTTTCATCGAATCCACGATGATATACCCGGCATGTTTCATTGCCTCTCTCATGATTCCAGCCCTCTCCGAGTCTCGCATCCCTTTTTCCAGGTGGACTCCCACTCTTCCCGGGAGGCCCGGATCGGTTGTCACGAGCAGGTTCGCTGCTCTTGGATCATGCTCTGCCTGGGCAAGGAGATCGGCGGCAATGAACTCGGGGCTTGCAGTCCCATCTGCGAGGACGACAATCTCGCTCGGTCCGGCAGGGAAATCGATCTCCACGCGGTCCCGGAGAAGCACCTTCGCCATGGTGACGTAAATGTTGCCGGGCCCGACGATCTTCTGAACGGGAGGGATAGTCTCAGTACCGAGCGCCATCGCAGCAATAGCCTGGGCTCCTCCAACAGCATAGATCTCGTCAACTCCTGCAATATCCATGGCAACCAAGGTCAGCGGAGAGATAGGAGGCGGGCTGCAGCAGCAGATCGATCCCACACCTGCCACCCTGGCGGGAACTGTGCACATGAGTGCAGTAGAGGAATACGCGGCTCTGCCCCCGGGAATGTAGGCGCCAATCCGTTCGAGCGGTGTGGTCCTGACACCAAGGATCACCCCCGGCTCCACCTCGTCGAGCCATAATTCTTCCGGTACGTGCAAGCCATGGAACCGTGAAATCCGCGATTCTGCGTCTTTTAGGCTCTCGATAACGTGTGCATCAACCTTGTTGTAGGCATCCTGCACTTCCTCTGTGCTCACCCGCAGAAAGTCAGGAACTATATGATCAAACTGCCTGGAGAGATCAAGGAGAGCCCGGTCACCATCCCTCGCAACCCTGGCGATGATCTCATCGACGACCGGCTTTACTGAGGAAATTTCCGAGATCCGGTGTTCCATCCAGCGGTCAAGGGTAGTGGCTTTCCACATGGGGATACGGTAGGACCGGTGTCGTGTTAAAGATTTTTTTTCCTGAAATCACCTGGTATATTCAGTTGATGATGCAACTGATTAATTTTCACCCACAATTAAAAGGAAATATTCATCATACCTTCAGTAAAAAAGTCTACCCGTGAGACCTATGGCTCCCAAAAAGGTATACATTCTCATTATTCTGAGCGCCCTCCTTATAGGAGGAGCGTTTTTTGCTGGCTGCACTACAACAACGCAGCCTCAGGCAACGCCCACACCAACAGTCACCACCAGTGTTCAGGTAACCACGACCGCAACTCCGGTGATGACCACTGCGGTTCCGACTACACCTGCAGGACCAAGGACAAAAGTCCTCCTCGCCACCACTACCAGCCTGTATGATACAGGGCTTCTTGATTACCTGAAACCCATGTTCGAACAGAAATACAATGTTGATCTGCTTATCACCTCACAGGGAACAGGGAAGGCAATCGAGGTAGCTCAAAGAGGAGATTGTGATATCCTCGCAGTGCACTCACCCAGCCAGGAACTCACCTACATGGAAGGTGGATCGGGTGTAAACCGCCGTTGCTTTGCCTATAATTACTTCATCATCGTAGGTCCTGCAAGCGATCCGGCAGGTATCAAGGGAATGAAGCCTGAAGATGCCTTCAAGAAACTCCGTACCGCAGGAAAAGCCAATACTCCTGGTATTTCCTTTATCTCCCGCGGGGATAACTCCGGAACCCATTCTGCAGAGAAGAACATATGGAAGTCTGCAGGGCTGGATTATGCAAAGGACATCCAGAAGTCCGGCATATGGTATATCGAGGCTGGCAGGGGTATGGGAGAGACATTGCAGATGGCATCCGAGAAGCAGGCTTACACCCTGACTGATGAAGGGACGTACCTCGCATATAAAGGAAACCTTGACCTGGTCCCAGTCATTGAGAAGGGCGACATACTGCTGAACGTATACAGCGCCATTTCTGTCTACAATGACAAGCAGCCTGTCGACAAGATCACAATGGCCAATAACTTCGTGAACTTCCTCATCTCGCCTGAAATCCAGAAGGCTATCGGCGACTATGGAAAGGACAAATACGGAAAGAGTCTCTTCTCCCCCATGAATGGCGAATGCGCCCAGTTCAAATGTGACTGTACGGCTGCGGCAAAAGCCACGAAACCAATGATTGTTTACAATGCAGGCAGCCTGAACACTCCGTTCGCCAAACTGGCTACCGCGTATGAATCTGCAAATCCCACGGTGGACGCCAACCTCTTTGGCGGAGGGAGCAGCACGATAATCGAGAAGATCACCAAGGGTGGCAAATATTCTGATGTTCTTGCAAGTGCCGACTCCTTCCTCATCCCCAAGATGATGGAGCCCAAGTACGCAGACTGGTATGCCGAGTTTGCCAAGAACCAGATGGTCATCGCCTATACCAGCAGCAGCAAGTATGCAGACAGGATCACAGGGGATAACTGGTACGAGATCCTGAACTCCCCGGATGTCAAGTATATCATCTCAGATCCGAACACCGATCCGGCAGGTTACCGGGCAGTCATGACCGTTCAGCTTGCTGAGCGAGTGTATGGGACTGATACTATCTTCCCGAGCCTGCTTGGCGCTCACGGCAAGATGACCAGGACCTTTGCAGATGGTATCTATACGATCGACGTTACCAAGGCTGGTGGTGACGGGAAACTTCTGATCGGAAAGGATGGTCCCGATGTGATCGCTCAACTGAAGAGCGGAAAAGCTGACTATGCCATTGAGTACAGCAGTGTTGTTATCCAGAACGGATTGCCCTACGTCACGCTTCCGAGCGGCATGGATCTCTCCGACCAGACCCAGAACAGCAAGTATGCAACGGTAAAAGTAAAACGGGCGATCACTTCAGGCACCAGCACCGAGACCGGAACCGCCATCGTCTACGGAGTGACCGTCCCGAAGAATGCCAAGAACCCGCAGGCAGGTATCGCATGGGTAAAGATGCTCCTCGACAAGACAGGGCAGGATATCCTCTCTGCTGACGGCCAGACCCCCATCGTCCCGGCCCGGGGATATGGAAATGTTCCCGCCGAGCTGAAAGGTCTTGTAGCCTGAAGAACACTCTTCTTTTTTTAATGGTTATGCGGCCATGAACAACCCGGGATACGATATCCCTTACGGCCTTGTCGAGATTGGCACCCCGGATAATGATGAGGCATGAGGAATATGAGAATTGGAGAGCGCGAGGAATAATGAGAAATTACCAGGCTATCTCGCTAAAACACCTTGTGATGATAGCGGTCACATTCTGTCTTTTCCAGTCCTCGTGTGCTGCTACAACGTCACTGCATGTTGCGAAATACGATGGAGACGGGAGCACTGTTCTCAATGAGACCGATGTCACATATGTATGGATGGGAGAGAATCTTCCGGTCCGTGGTGACGGTGTCACACGCTATTACCTCCAGGGCCCTGTCTTTCTCGATGATCCCGATTCCGGAAAGGAGGAGATGCTGCGCTGGAACCCCGAAGAAGATCGAAATATCATCGAGAAGGACCTCGGTGCGGTTAAAGGAACATATGTAAGAGAACTCTGTGATCTCGTAGGGGGAATGCAGCAGGATGATGTCCTCGTCGTGAAGGCGGTAGACGGTTTCTCGAGAGAATTTTCGTATAGGAACGTCTATGAACCCCCGGATAGGCAGGGACCGATGGTCATTTCCTGGTGGTCTGCCGATGAGGGATACGTTCCGAATTACGTGCATGGGATGCGCCTTGTATTTTTGGCCGACAACAGCACGAATCCCTGGAGAATACATGCACTGGGAGTGTGGGACTGGCACGAGTCTGCGGAAGAACGGTACTGGTATTACTATCGCCAGGGGGAAGAGAAGTATCCCACCACCACCGGGCTGTCTGTCCAATATGTGTCGGAACTCACTATAAGGCCCGATGAGATTGAAACTCCTGCCTCTCGTGATACAACCCCTCAGATCCCCACGCAACCGGTCAGGGAATCGCTCTCGTTGTTATCGGGAATCCTCGCTCTCTGCGGCGCCATTGGGATCCACCAGCGGGGGCGCAGGTTGCAATGACACATGAAATACATTGCAGGATGGCCGGGTCGGCATACCGACAGATTGCAATCCTGTATGGATGCAGAGAGCCACCCCCCCTGAAAATCATTCCAGGCTGCGAGAATAATCGCCACGATTCATACACGGAATTGAGCCGGGAGGCTCAACCAGCATGAACAAATCATCATACCTTACCCTGGTGCTCCTTCTCGTTCTTGTACCATTCGTATCGGCCGCACCCACAACAGAGGTCCATATCGTGAAATATGGCCCCGATGGCAGCAGCATCCTTGCTGAACGAACGGTCGATTACAGATGGCTGGAAGAGAATCTTCCCATCCAGGGAGACGGAGTATCACACTACTACCACCAGGGCCCGGTCTTTGTTGCCGACAAGGAGGGGCAGTGGGACATACACGAGACCGCGAACTTCAAGGATATGGGTGCCGTCAGGGGGACCTCGGTCAGGGATCTCTGCGATCTCGTTGGAGGAATGAATCCTCATGATGAAGTGATGGTAAAAGCCGTGGATGGGTATCATGTTGAATTCGCATATGAGAATATCTATCAGCCCCAGCCAAGACAGGGACAGCCCGTAGTCTGCTGGTTCAACGGGGAAGAGTCTAAAGTGGGAGAGCGGCAGGGGGTCGGGTTTCCTCCCTCCTACCATGTCGGGATGCGGCTCGTGTTCTTTGCCGACAACTCGACAAACCCGGATGGCAAGCATGTATTTGGAAATTCTGACATGCGGGAGGTGATGCCGGCCGAATCGGTGCATCTTTTCGATAACCTCTATCCTTCCACCAGCGGGTATAATGTCAAGTGGGTGGATGAGATCCGCGTGTATTCCGGAGGATACCAGGGATCATCCGATGCACTTCCCAAATCCTACGAGTCAAAGATGGATGAGACATATCCACCTCCCCCGACACGAAGCCCATGGTCGCTGATTTCGCTCTTCATTGCACTTGCCGCGGTGATCGGCATGCTGGCGGGAAGCCGGAGCCGTGAACCATGAAACAGTGGATTATCATGATCATGATTCTGGCCCTCATACCTTTTTTCCTGTCAGGGGCCGGGTGCCTTGACGAGCATGATGCAGCCAACTATTCTGATCCTTCATTCCGTGACTGGCGCCTCACCCTGAACGGAACAGATACAAGGGTCTTCACGCTCGCTGAACTCCGGAGCCTGCCCCGGGCTGACGGCCATGGGTATTGCGTCTCAACGACAGGCTTCAGGTTTGGACCTTACGAATGCGCCGGGGTTGATCTTCGCGAACTGGTTTCGCTCGCAGGCGGCATGCATCCCAATGATTCTGTATGGATATCTGCACCCGATGGCTATCTCTGGGTATTCGATACAGAGCAGCTGGAAGGCAATGGCTTCATCACCTTCGATGAGAACCTGTCAGAAATTACATCCCCCCCGCTTCGGATCATCCTGATGTACGAGCAGGATGGAAAACCTCTCTCGTATGATGACGGCGGGCCCGCCCGGATTGCGATAATCTCGCAGGAACCAGGAATAATCACGGAAGGGAGTGCATGGGTCAAATGGGTGGATACTATTGAGATAAGGAGCAATAACGGATGATCGGGAGGTGTATTCCGGTTCTCATCGTTTTATTGCTCTGCATTCTCATCGCCGGATGCATCCAGGGGCAGGGTTCCGGAAAAACTCCCCTCAAAATCGTCGCAGCAGGAAGCCTGCTTACTCCTTTCTCCCAGATAGAGGACCGTTATGAAAAAGTAAACCCGGATATCGACCTCCAGGTTGAAGGGCATGGGAGCATACAGGCTATCCGCCAGGTGACGGATCTCTCACGGCCTTTTGACGTTGTTGCTGTCGCCGATGAGGCCCTCATCCCGGATCTCATGTACAGGCCTTCTGGTGAGGGAGGGAAGAACTTCACCGACTGGTACGTGCCATTCGCAAGGAACGAGATGGTGATCGCGTATACCGGAAAGAGCCGATACCACGATGAGATCAACGCCACCAACTGGCCCGGCATCCTCTCGCGACCGGATGTCCGGGTGGGATTTTCCAACCCTATGCTCGACGCAGCAGGGTACCGCGCCCTCATGGTAACCATGCTTGCAGGGGATTATTATGAAGATCAGGGTCTCTTTCAGGAAGTTATCGGCAACCATTTCAATCCACCATTACAGGTAGAGAAGGACGGAGTGAACCTGACCGTGCGTCTCCCCGAAGTTCTCCGTCCCTCCGGCCAGCACGTTGCTGTCAGGGATGGAAGCATATTTCTTATGTCCCTGCTTGCTGCGGGAGGAATCGATTATGCATTCGAATACAGGAGCGTTGCAGAAGCCCAGGACTTCCACTACCTCACCCTGCCACCAGAGATCAACCTTGCCCACACCGGATACGCGGACAGGTATGAGAAAGTAAGGGTGATCCTTGGGTTCCAGCGGTTCTCGTCAATCGGGCAGGAGAGGATAGGACGACCCATCGTCTATGCGATGACAATCCCGTCAAACGCACAACACTCCGAGGAAGGACAACATTTTATCCAGTTCGTGCAGGATCAGAGCATGTTGGGAGAGTGGGGATGGCCAGCTCCCCTGTGATTCAGGCCACGGTGCCGGGGTGACTGTAAACAATGCCGGACGATACGCCGAATGAGGCGTCCCTGACCGGAAAAATACCGTTCAGAGTTCCACGGTACAATCCACTCAATGCAGCATTCTGGATTGCAGGTTCTGTCCTCGTCATCCTTGCTGCCCTGGCGATCCTGACCATCGCCGTACCCGAACTGGCAGATCCCACTCATCTCGTGTCCGTAGCAGAAGATCCGGCTGTCGCCGGGGCATTCCTCCTGACATTTGCCGCTGCGTTTGCGGCGGTGGGATTCCTCGCGTTGTTCGGCACCCCTCTCGCATACGTGATGAACAGGGTCCAGTTCCGGGGGAAATCCCTTATCGAGAGCCTGGTTGATATCCCGCTCGTGCTCCCCCATACTGTCGCAGGCCTCATGATCTATCTCCTCTTCATGTCAAGAGGGATCATCGGCGCTCCCTGTGCAGGGGCCGGGCTGTTCTTCGAGGACGCATTTCCGGGAATCGTTGCAGCGATGGTGTTTGTATCGATGCCCTACTACGTTGACGGGGTGAGAGAGGGGTTCGCCAAGGTCCCAGTCAGTCTCGAGAACGTGGCAAGGACGCTCGGTGCGACACCCGTGAAGACCTTCCTCTGGGTTACGCTTCCGCTCGTCCGCCGCCATATGATCTCCAGCGCAGTCATCGCCTGGGGCAGGGCTGTGGGGGAGTTTGCTGCGGTGGTGATGATCGCCTATTTCCCGATGGTGGTCTCGACGCTCATTTACCAGAGGTTCTCGACAGGGGGACTCGCAGAGAGCAGAAGCGTGGCATTTCTCATGATCCTGGTATGTTTTATCCTCTTTTTTATTGTCAGGTGGCTCACACATCGGATGGAGGCCGGCCATGATCAGGCTTGAAGGCGTATGCCTCCCGCTCCCCGGATTTGAACTTGCCGATATCACCATTCAGATCGAGAAGGGCACCCACCTGTTCCTGGTCGGACCTTCCGGTTCCGGGAAAACGCTTCTCCTTGAGACGATAGCCGGGCTGCATCCCCAAGTTACTGGAAAAGTCATCATTAATGGCAGGGATATGACCGGAACACCCCCTGAATCACGCGGGATCGGACTCCTCTACCAGGATTACGCACTCTTTCCGCATTTGGATGTCAGGGAGAATGTTGAATTCGGCCTCCGTGCTCGTGGCCTCGCTGAAGGGGATCGGAGGGCGCGTTCCGCGCTGCTCCTCCAAAAATTTGGATTGAGTTCATTCGGTGATCGTTATCCCGGGACCCTCTCTGGCGGTGAACGGCAGAGGGTAGCCCTTGCCCGTGCCATCGCTGCGGGCCAGGATATCCTTCTCCTTGACGAACCATTCGCTGCAATTGACCCTGAATTGCGTTCCCGGGTCTTTGAGGAGGTTGCCGACATCATACACAGCAATAACCTGACAGTCATCCAGGTGAGCCATTCACGGGACGAAGCGTATGCACTGGCCGACTCCGTGGCGGTTATGATGAACGGGAGGATCGTCCAGTCTGGGACCCGAAAAGAGGTCTTTTCCCACCCGAAAACACCCGGAATAGCGCAGTTCCTCGGGTACGAAAACCTGCTTTGCTGTATGCCCCAAAAGGCTGCTGAAGGGAAATTATTCCTGACAGCAGGGAACTGTATCTTCATATCTCCGGGGACATCGGATATGGGTTTTCCTCATATCGCCTGCATCAGGGCATCGGATATTCGCATCAATGCTGATAATACCCAGCCTGATGGTACTCTCTGCCGGACAGAGGGAATCATCACTGGCGTTGTCGAAGAAGAGCATGGGGTGAAGGTAGTGCTGGACTGTGGCGTTCCGATCGTGGCAAGGCTCTCATGGAATGAACAGTCGGACCTCCGTGTATACCGCGGCCAGTCCGTCACCGTTTCTATCCCTCCGGAATGTATCCATGTAATCCCGTACAGCCCGGGGGATACACAAGGTAAGAATAATAATCGAGAGAGAACCGTTAAGAACGAGTGCAGGGTGGTATGAGTGCCCCCCTTTCACATGAGATCTGAACCCTCGAAGTCATCCGGGAAAAGTGCATCCTTTTTCTTGATCCTCGAGGTCATCGCGACACTTGGCATGCTCCTGGCAATCTCCTGCCCGTGTGCCAGCGCCGGACCCGGTGAATTCACCATGAACTTTTCACGTCGTGACACTCCAGGGAACAGTGCAATTCGATGGGGACCATACATAACCGGGACAACCTCTCATGCAACGTCAATCCATGTCTGGACACATGACTTCATCCCTGTCACCCTCGAATATTCACCAGAAGAGGATGGCGGTTTCATTGATGGTATTTCCCTCAACCTTACCTCAGGCGGTGACGATGTGCACCATATCTTCGAGCTCCGGGATCTCGAGCCGGGAACATGGTACCGGTACCGGATTCTCGTGAACGGCAGAGAGTACGGCGATTACCGGTTCATGACATATCCCCTTTCAGGCCCTGTCTCATTCGTCGTGTATGGCGATACAAGAGATGAGCTTCCCAGGATATCGCAGGAAGACCGTCATCGCCCGGTTGCCAGTGCGATAGCCGCAGAGCCCGGGATTGCACTAGTCGTCCACACTGGCGACCTGGTGCATGACGGTGGGAACATATCAGACTGGGACCGCTTCTTTTCAACCGGTGCGGCAATGCTAGCAAACACTACGTTTGTCCCTGTGATGGGAAACCACGAGCAGAACAGCACGCTTTACTTCGAGATCTTCAGGATTCCGGCCAACTACACCGTAAAAGCCGGCGATGCACTCATCACCATACTCGACTCGAACGACTGGTCCTGGAACACCATTCACCTCCAGTCAGCATGGCTGTCGGACTCTCTCAACAATGAGGTCCCGTGGAAGTTCATAGTCCTCCACCATCCAATCTATAGTTCTGACGAAAAGCACTGGGGGGGATTCAAGAACCTGCGTGAGGAGTGGGAGCCCCTCATCAGGGACGCAGGGGTTCTCGCAGTGTTCCAGGGCCATGTCCATCTGTACGAGAGAGATAGTGCACACGGCATTACCTATGTTACCGAGGCGAGAGGAGGCGCTCCGTGGTATACCCTCGCGGCTGAGAAGATCCCTGAATACAGGATGAGCTCCGAGAAGACTCTCGGATATTCTTTGGTCATCCTTGACGAAGGTTCGTCTGATCCACGACTTCTCGTGAAGGCCATACAACCAGAAGGAGAACATGGACCCGGCGCGGTTGAGATACTTGAAGAGATCCTTCTCGATCGCCCCGATGCAGTATCCACCATTGTTCAACATAGCACCACGACGCGACCGTTTTTCCCTCAACACCTTTCCCAAAGGCTGTCATGCCTCTCATATGCACTGCATGAACAGGGAACCACATGCAATGAAGTGCAATCCTCCCAGGATTGCCGTTTTCTGCTTCAGTTGATTCACCTTCGATCACTACACCCGGATTTGAGTCAGGGGGTGCAGGAATGACCACCGGGCTGCGGAGTTGTATTACCCCTGCATGGAACCTGAGATTTCGACTGATCTTTGTTCTCCTCCTCATGGTCATTCTCTCCACGGTCCCCCTCCAGGTATCCGCAGGCAGCACAGAGATCCGTGTCGTGAAATATGCAGTCGACGAATTCACGGTTCTCACAGAAAAGACTGTAGGTTACACGTGGATGGAGCAGAACCTCCGGGTATACGGGGATGGGGTTACCCATTACTATCTCCAGGGTCCTGTCTTTGTCGATGATCCTGATCCGGTCCGGGAGGAAGAACTGCGCTGGGATCCTTCCGAAGACACGAATGTCCAGGAGAAGGATATGGGCGCTGTCAAGGGATCTTCACTGCGCGATCTCTGCAACCTTGTCGGAGGGATGGTGCCCGGAGACAGGGCTGTCATCCAGGCAGCAGACGGATTCAGGAAGGAATTTGCATACGAAAATATCTACGAACCATCTTCACGCCAGGGCGAGATGGTCATCACATGGTGGAAAGGAGGCGAGGGATATGTCCCTTCGTACCGGGACGGGATGCGGCTGGTCTTCTTTGCGGATACCGGTACCAATCCATGGGGCATTCATGCCATGGGAAACTGGGACTGGCACGAATCTGCGGATGAGGATTACTGGTATTACTACTATAACGGAAATGAGAAATATCCCACGACAACCGGTCTCTCGGTCCGAGATATCTCTGACATAATTATTTTCAGCAAGGAAGAGCCCAGCGGGAGTATCAACGTTACGTCTGCGCCCGATGGAGCGGATGTCTATCTCGACGGGGAGGACACAGGGGATGTGACACCCTGCATCCTGTCACAAATTCCCGCCGGCAGCTACAGCGTGAGCGTCCGGAAAGACGGGTATCTCTCCCCAGATGAAACCTGGATAGAAATATCCCACGGTATGGTGATCCCGGTCCATTTCACGCTTGAACGTGAATACTCAACTCCCCATTCGGGTTCCGGCGAGCCGTCGCCCTACCAGGACAGTCATGATGCAGGCGGACAGGGATTTCTTGTCGAAACAGAGAACACAATCCCGGGTCCTGTATCGGTACTTATTGCTACCGGGGAACACGAGATCTGCAGGAGTGGCCAGACCCTGCTGTACCGTATCACAACCGATACCCGCTCATCCGACCAGGTTCTCTGGGCAAGGCTCTACATCTTCTCAGAAAGGGGATACACGAGCGACCAGGCTCTTGAAGTGAGGGTCAATTCCGAAAAAACAGGCTTTCCCGATCGCTCGACCTATCACCATGCTGACGGCAGGGTCTCTGAAACCTTCGCGTTCAACATCACCAGGCTGATACCCGGACCAGGTTCAATCGAGGTATCTGTCAGAAATTTACCAGGAGGAAACGACTGGACTCTCTATCCCCCCGTACTCCTCGTGTCTGGTGGGAACAGGAACGAATCAATGTCCCGCACCTTCATTTCAGAAGGCGCAGGATTCGTCAATGCCATGAAGGAATACTCACCGCAGGATCTGCAGAACATCACCATCACTGATTTTTCCGAGATCCCGGGAGGATCCGTTCAGGCAGAACTCCGCGTCGTCGGTACTGCGATGGAGAGGGCAGATCGTGTGTTTCCGATGGTCCTCCAGAATTCTCTCGTCATTCCCGGTGAATATGAATACGACCGTGACGGTATCTGGGTTTCCCGTTACAATGGAACCGGAACGATATCCGGGTATATTCACAACGAGTTATTCTGGAAATCATCAGAGCCAGAAAAAGCCGGCGAGTTCGGGCCCAGGGTGGCGATTATTACCTTAACATATCCAGCGGGATCGTCTCCTTCCGAAAAAGAGGCGGCAAATAGTCCTGTTGTTGAAAATGTGAGTATAGAATCAACCATTCATCCTGAAATCCTGACTCACCCTCCGGGTTCAGTTCCCATCACTGCATCCTCTGATGTTCCCGTCGCTGAACCTGCGATGACAGCAGAGGACGACTCCTTCCTGTCCCGCATATGGAGGATGATCCTGTGGATCTCTGGCATCCAGCTACCTGACGATGCAACGTATGATCATTCACCGCGAGACGATATTCCCAGCCGGATTTCAGATAAGGAGGGTATGGGTGTGGATGCAGACTTCGCGAACCCTTCCGTCACCCCGTCATTTTCCATGTATTCTCTCAATGTCACCACGATTCCCCCGGGTGCCAGCGTCTCTCTTTCCGGTCTCACCGATGTGAAGACCACCCCGGCCACATTCCTCCTGTCCCCGGGAGACTATCTCGTTGAAACCGGGATGGAAGGATACATTGGTTGCCAGACATTTATTCACCTGAAGGAGCCAATGGAGGTCGCCCTGACCCTTGCTACCGACGATATCACCATACGGGGCTTTCAGGAAGAAAAACCCGGAAGATCACGGCATGGAGGCATCCGGATTATCACCTATCCTGGGGACCTGGAGATATCCGTGGACAATAAAAAGATCGGGAGCAAGAGCCCGCATATCATATATGGATTGAAAGAGGGTGCCCACATGGTAAAGGCAATCCGGCCAAGCGCCACAGCCGGAAAGGGCGAGAGCCTCATGGTAAAGACCTGGGTTTACCATGATACCCTTTCCATCAGCGAACTGGATTTTGTCGCACTGAGATTTGAAAAGACGATTAGGGTCACCGACTCTTTTGGGATGAATACGCCATTTGCCCTGAACGGGATGTATCCCTTGCTCCGGACCCCGGTCACTCTTGAAATCACCAGAACGGGCTCATTTATCACGCGGTTCGGGGAAGGCACGTATACCAGCATCCCGATCCCGGACCACCTCAGTGACGGCACAGAGTTCTCATTTCCGCATTACGCAGGGGAGTATCATTCCCTTCTGATCGAATCCTCCCCGGCCAATGCGGAGATTTTCATCGACGGGGCGAGAACAGGGAACCGGACACCTTTCCTTGTTCGCGGCCTGTCTGAAGGTCCCCACAGGATCATGGTATCGATGCCGGGATTCGAATCCCTGCAGAGAGTCATCGGCATACCCCGGACTGATGATGAGACCATCAAAGAGCCCCTCTCCTTCACGCTGGAGACGTACCCCTGTGGTCCACTCAGGATCGAGAGCTATCCAGAGGGTGCCGCCATCTATCTCGATGGTCTCGCGACAGGGGAGAAGACTCCATTATCCTTTTCAGGTATTCCCGTTGGTATCCACGAACTCACACTCCGGTCAGGCGATCTCACAAGTACACGGGATATCACCATCCGGCCGGACAATCCGAACAGGTTCTTCATCGATCTCTTTTCATGATACAATGAAAGATTTCCACACTGCGGGTTGCAGCAGGTATATCTGTTGGTATAATTTGTGGTATTAACTTTACAGTCAAGGAAACTATATTACCTCTTGATAAAAAGATTGGTGTTAATCCCGAACGGAGTTTCTGTCCGTTCCAGGGGTCTTTTCACTCGCTGGTTGCTGGTGAGGAAAGGTGGCATGAATATGAAGCGTCTTTCGTCAAGGTGTATAGTAATCACTATCCTGTTCTTGGTTGCCCTGATCATGGTCCCGGTATCGGCCGCGACCACCCAGGTGCATGTAGTGCGATATGCAAACGACAACACGACAATCCTCAATGAGACTACGGTCGACTTTTCCTGGATGGAGGCGAACCTCCCTGTCCTTGGCGACGGGGTGACGCACTACTACCATCAGGGTCCGGTGATGAATGAGACAATCACTGACAAATGGAATCCGGAAGAGAATGATCCTGCAATTCTGACCAAGGATTTCGGTGCAGTGAAAGGAACTGACGTAAAGGATCTCTGCGACCTTGTCGGAGGCATGCAAACTGACGATTACAATGTCACCCTCAAGGCGCCCGATGGATTTTCAAAGGCCTTTGCATATTCGAGTGTGTATTCTCCACAATCCCGGACTGGTCCAATCGGTATCACCTGGTACAAGGCAGGCGAAGGGTATGTAAACGAATCGTACAACACAGGGATGCGGAACGTAATGTTCGCAGATACCTCCACCAATCCCTGGGGGCACCATGTCTTCGGTCTCTGGGACATGCATGAAGCGTATCCCGAACAGTTCTGGTACTATTACCAGCCCGGCCAACCAAGCTCTACAGGATTATCAGTACAGAATATCGACAGAGTCCTGATTTTTACCAATGACCCTGTGCCTCCCCCGCCTATCGACACAATCTTTGACGGGACAGTCACGCTCTCCCCTGATTCCACCTTCAACGTCACTGCCTACAATTCGCAAACAGGATATATTGTAAATTCCACAACCCCGCTCGGTGCGCTGGATGCTGCTTCGGGCACCGGGACTGGTTTTACCTACAGCGTCAGCGACAAGAACTTTGGAACCAAGGGCATCCTCCTCCTGGACGAGATCGACTCATACTGGTACAACAAAACTGCCGGCCTTACCTGGATCTGCCAGGTGAACGGTGTAACTCTTGACGATTATGGAAGCCCGGCCACTGACGGTATTAACCTTAAACCTCTTGCTGACGGCGACCAGGTCAACTTCTATTTTGGACCAAAACCAGTTTCCCCGGAGACTGCCACTGCAGTTGTCAAGATTTCAGTCGACATCAGCGGCACAGGACCCGTGGGACCTGACTGGGAACTTTCGCTCTCTGGAGCACGTGACCAGGCAATGACAAAGACCTACTTCGAGGAAGGCCTCGCCTGCCCGCAATCCGGGCACCAGGTATCATGGACCGATGGGGAAGGCAACCTCTGGGCAGGCATCCCCCTCTGGGTGCTCGTGGGAATGGTGGATGACCAGGAGAGCGGGTCCCACTGGACGTTCAATGATGCACTTGCCGCTGAAGGGTATTCTATCAAGGTGACGGCAGGCGATGGATATTCCGTGAACTTCGAGAGCGGTGATATTGCCCGGAATAACGACTATATCCTTGCAAACACCCTCAACGGAAGTGCACTGCCTCTCCTCAAGCCGAACAGTACCAAGCCCTGCTTCCCCCTGCAACTCATCGGACCTGCAGTCACCTCCGGTAAGCTGATCGGGAACGTCACCACCATTGAACTCGTCGGAATCCCCGAGCCATCAGAAGGATGGACACTCACGATGGAAGGGGACATTGTCGACACCATCACCCAGGCCTACTTTGAAGAGGCACTCGCCTGCATCCATACAACAACCTGGACTGACGGGAGCGGGAATGTCTGGAGCGGGCTACCCCTGTGGGTCCTCGCCGGAGCTGTCGATGACATAGAGACCTCCTCACACTGGACCTTCAATGATACCCTGGCCTCGTCTGGATACACTATCCGGGTGATTGCGGGAGACGGGTACAACAGAACCTTCTCCGGCAGCGATGTCGCACACAGCGGGAATTATATCGTGGCGAATATCAAGAACGGCCAGCCACTCAGCGGGAATGAGGCCCCCTTGAGACTTGTGGGCGCCAACGCAACCGGAGGAAAGAGCGTCGGGAACATTGCCACCATAAGGCTCGAAGGACTCCCCGGATATCCTGATGGAGACTGGAACCTGCTTCTTGACGGTGCAATACGTGACACGATCCCGCAACCTGAATTCGAGTACTGGGCATCCTGCCATTCAGCCACCTATACCGATGGGGAGGGGAATGTCTACGAGGGCATACCCCTCTGGAGGCTCATGGGATGGGTCGATGACAGGGTTCCTCACGGCCCGAACGGATTCAATAACACTCTCGCAAATGCGGGGTATAAGGTGATTGTCACCGCAGGGGACGGTTACAGCAAGGAGTTCACCAGCCAGGAGATCGGGACCACGAACGGGTTTATCATTGCCAACAGGATAAACGGAGTGCCGCTTCCCACTGATGGATCTCATCCCCCCTATCCGCTTCGACTTGTGGGATCAGGTCTCCCCTCGGTTCATTACAGTGTAGGAAATGTCGAAAAAATCGAACTGACCGAGTTCCAGGAACCCACGGAAATTCCCCAGATTCACATCATCAAGTATGATGCGGACGGCGTCACCATCATCAATCAAACCACAGTTGACCACGTCTGGATGGAAGCGCACCTCCCGGTTGTCGGTGATGGGGTCACGCACTACATGTACCAAGGTGTCACCCTCGATCCTGCCGATCTCTGGGATCCCACTGAGACAAAGGGCATGAACCCGCCCAAGATCGATAATGCGATCAAGGGGACCAGGGTGAGCGATCTCTGCGATCTTGTCGGAGGGATGGAGCCTGGCACCGAGATCACCTTCGTTGCGACTGACAGCTGGGAGACCACGCTCCCCTATGACTGTATCTATACCAATCCGCACGTCTATTCCAACCTGGGCGACACGATCATTGCCTGGTATGCTGACGGAAAGTATGTCCCCCAGTATGGTGACGGCCCAAGGCTCTTTTTCACCCCGGAGGATCACGTCGCCGGGCAGTGGAATATGCATGAGTCAATGGCCCAGCAATACTGGCACTATTACTGGGATGCAGGAGTCCAATACCCGTCCGTAGCGGGCCTCTCGGCCAAGTACATCGCCACAATAAAGATCTATGCCTCCCCTGTCGCTGACTGGACACTTGTCCTTGACGGAGAGGCTCTGGGCGGCCTGAACGAGACAATCACACGAAATTACTTTGAATCTGCACTTGCCTGCCAGTTCGGCGCGGATCACAAGGCCGCGTATACCGACTCCCAGGGACGGACATGGGAAGGGATGCCGCTCTGGTTCCTCTGCGGATTCGTGGATGATGCTGACCAGCACTCTGATCATGCCTATAACGAGACCAGGGCACAGGAAGGTTACAGGATCATCGTCACTGCATCAGACGGGTATAATTACACCTTCGACAGCAGGGATACTGTCAGGAATGCCAACTATATCGTGGCCAACACCCTGAATGGGAGCCGCATCCCCGAAGGTGATTCAAGCTGGCCTCTCAGGCTTGTCGGGCAGAATGTCACAGGAGCAAAGGTGGTTAAGGGTATCTCGTCAATTGTACTCATCCCATCATCGGCAATTCCTGTCGCTGACTTCACTGCCACACCCCTGACAGGTTCAGCACCACTCCCGGTCCAGTTCACCGATATCTCCACTGGTGAACCCTTGAACTGGGCCTGGGATTTCCAGGATGACGGGACCATCGACAGCACTGAACAGAATCCGCTCTTCACATACCAGGTTCCCGGGACGTACTCGGTCCGGCTGACAGTGACCAATGCGGGAGGAAGCGATTCAGAAATTAAAACCAGTTATGTCACGGTGACAACGCCTCCCACACCCCCTGTTGCAGCCTTCACGTCCGACATCCAGTCCGGATCAGCTCCACTCAACGTCATGTTCACTGACACTTCAACCGGAACGGTGACATCCCGTTCATGGGACTTCGGTGACGGAACAAAAGTATGGGCGAATGGGACTGCTGACGTCACACATGTATACTCTCTTCCCGGAACCTACAGTGTCGTATTTACTGCAGGCAATGGGGCCGGCTCATCGACAAGCACCAGGACTGACTACATAGTCGTTGGGAAGTCAGGAAAACCTCCTGTCGCACGGTTCACCCTGAAACCAATCATCGGGTACGCTCCCCTGACCGTTGTCTTCAGTGACCGCTCCCAGGGAACGCCGCTCAAATGGCAGTGGGACTTTGGAGACGGGAACGTTTCATCCGAACAGAACCCGAGCCATACCTACTCAACAGCCGGCCGGTTCCTGGTCACCCTGACGGTCTTCAATAGCGGCGGGAGCGACACCTATACCTCCTATGCCTGGGTGCGCCCTGGGAAGTTCGTCACACCCGATGTCACACCAGCACCACCTTCACCAACGAATGACCTTCCGGATGCCCAGTTCACCCAGAATGTAAGGAGAGGAAATGCTCCCCTTGAAGTCGTTTTTACCGACAAGTCCACGAATAATCCCACCTCCTGGCAATGGGACTTTGGTGACCAGGGAACCTCATCCGAACAGAATCCTGTTCATATTTTTCAGAATCGCGGGGTATATCTCGTGAAACTGACAGCGGCAAACGACAAAGGGAGTGACACAAGGACAGGGTATGTCATGGTTACCAAAACTTTCAATCCACTCCCAATCTGATTTTTTATCAGACCGGCAGTTCAGCCACTCCCTTTTTTCAGCGAACTACAATTAAATTCTGTTTGATCGGTGCAGATTCTCAATTTTTCACCGGAATTCCGGATGTTCCCTGCCTTTTAAGGCCTACATGTAGGTATATGCCAAACTGCACTCCTCATTCCTGAATTACACAATAATCGTTGAGAATATGATGATGGCCGCAGGCCTTCCAGTATCTGGGATTCACATCCAGCTGTATTATCGAAAACGGCATGTTCATTTAATGGGGTAAAGGGTGTAGAATTCTTCGCTCTTTTCCGTATCCAGGTGATGGATTCTTCATGTATATATCGTCATATTCTATTCGCGAGAGCGGGTATTCTGAACATGGCGT
>JADFDO010000020.1 GCA_018262855.1 Methanolinea sp.
TGAGGGATCTGGCCCAGACAACGGGATTTTCTCTCCCAAATCATCAGTCCCGGATGAAGGAATTTCTAATGTTCCAATAACATGATTATCAATCTCTTCTGTTTTAGTGATTTGAGACGGGGGCGGGGATAAAATCTCTTCGTTTAATTCATTTACATTTTGTCCAGTTGCTTGAAGTGTGGTCTCGTTGCCTGAAAGTAATTCTTGTGTTATTTCATTTCCTGTCACACTCCCTATGAAAAAAACGGCAAAAAATACGACAAGAAAAACGTAAAAATTAAAGGCTTTTTGCATCCGCATATTTCCACCCAGCATCAAGAATATCTCACTCTTTTTGTATCAGCAGTAGCTTTTCCTGACAATATATTTCACCTACCCTAATAAAAAGAATGAGGAGGGTGCAATTTACCCCAATTAGCCCGATAAGAATCGGACATTGGGCCTATTTGGAGAGTGTTCTTGTAATCATTATTGGTCGAGGATGCTTGGATGAATTTCCATAAAAAACCGTGGTTTCAGGACTAAGGTATTTCCCCTAATTCACACAATATCTGCGAAATACTGCTCTACTCGCCTGAAATAAAACGCACCTGTTACGAGTAAAAGCAGGACAACCCCAAGTGATACCCATATCATCGCACCAGGTGGATTTGTACCGAGCAGCGCCCACCTGAATCCCTCGATCACTCCGGCCATGGGATTCAGGCCATAGAGAATCTGCCATTTTTCAGGGAGCAGGGAGCTTGGATACACGACGGGAGAGGCAAAGAGCCATATCTGGATGAGGAACGGGATGGTGTACTGGAAATCCCTGTATTTTACATTCAGCGCAGAGAGCCAGAGACCGACCGAGAGGGAGGTGATCACGGCGAAGACGATGAAGAGTGGAAGGAATACCACGTTCAGGGTGGGTGCAAACCCGTAATAGACCATCATCAGGATGAGGATGGAGAATGCCACTACGAAATCGACCAGGGGAGAAAGGATCCCGGAAAATGGCATGATCAGGCGCGGGAAGTAGACCTTGGTCATGATGTTCTGGTTCGTGATCATGCTCATCGTTGACCGGGTGAGTCCCTCGGCAAAAAGGGTCCATGGAAGGAGGGCAGCGAGGCTGAAGAGGGGGTAGGGGATCCCTTCGGAGGGAATCTTGGCGAGACCGCCGAAAAAGATCGAAAAGACCACCATCGTGAAGAGCGGCTGGATGATCGCCCACGCCGCACCAAGCGCCGTCTGCTTGTACCGAACCTTCACGTCACGCCATGTGAAGATATAGAGAAGCTCCCGGTAATTCCAAAGTTCCTTGAAATCAATCGGCACCCACTTCTTCGGGGGGGTGATAATGGTCACAGGGACTTCATGTTCTGGCGAGGCGGTCGGATCCATGAGATAGTATTGAAGGCTTCAATTCTCCTGTTCTTTACCTTGTTCGTGTACGCATCGTTAGCAATGGTCACATCCATCGGGATATGTCTTCCCCTGGCTCTTTTTGTACCATTCAATTGTCTGTTTCAGGCCTTCCTCGAATGAGATTAGGGCCCTGAATCCGAATTCCCTTTCGGCACGGCTCACATCGAGCCCTCTCCTTGGCTGACCGTCCGGTTTCGACGTATCCCAGTGGATCTTGCCTTTAAAATCAGTGTACTTCGCGATGATCTCTACCAGTTTTTTGATTGAAATCTCGTTCCCTGCACCAATGTTCACCGGATCAGGTTTGTTATACTTCTCTGCCGCAAGCACAATCGCCCGTGCAGCATCATCGACGTAGAGAAATTCCCTGGAAGCGCTCCCTGTCCCCCATACCTCCACGACATCCTCCCCATCCCTCACTGCCTCGGTGAACTTCTTGATCAGGGCAGGGATCACGTGGGAACTGTCGGGGTTGAAATTGTCACGGGGACCATACAGGTTTACCGGGAGAAGGTAAATCGAGTTGAAGCCGTACTGCTGCCGGTATGCCTGGGACTGGACGAGCAGCATCTTCTTGGCAAGGCCATATGGGGCATTGGTCTCCTCGGGGTACCCGTTCCAGAGGTTCTCTTCCCTGAAGGGAACCGGAGTGAATTTCGGGTAGGCGCAGACAGTCCCGAGGATGACGCATTTTTCAACTCCGGCGAGGCGGGCAGCTTCGATGATCTGGATTCCCATGATGGCGTTATCGTAGAAGAGCTCTGCAGGATATTTCTGGTTGAAACCGATCCCTCCGACCTTCGCAGCAAGGTGGATGACGAGATCCTTCTCCCTGACTGCTTCCTGGCAGTTCTCCCAGGAACGGAGATCAAGGTCCCTGCTCCGGGGGATGGAGAGTTGATCCTTTGTGACTCCCCTCGCCAGCAATTGTTCCTGGATGGCCGAGCCCAGAAATCCTGCACCACCTGTAATAAGAATTCTTTTACCCTGCCAGAAATTCATAAGACAACTCTGTATATCGAAATTTGAACAGTAAATAAAAATACGCGATAATGGAAGTTAAAGATAGCGAAACAGGGGATGTTTCTCAACAAATCACTATACATTAATTTATTTTCACACTGATAGTTCTCTGATGCGTGTTGCAATAATTGGCGGGGGTTACGTCGGTCTGGTTACAGGTGCATGCCTCGCAGATCTCGGTCATAATATAGAGATTGTAGAGATCGATAAAAAAAAGGTCGATGCGATCAATTCCGGGACACCTTATCTGTTTGAAGAGGGACTTGAAGCCCTCCTGCATAACCATGCGGGAAAGGATCTCATGGCAAGTTCCTCATATGATGCCGTTGCCGGAGCAGATATATCGATGATATGCGTGGGAACTCCCCCTGATGCATCAGGACAGGCCGATCTTACCTTTGTCAGGGAAGCGAGTAAATCTATAGGAAAAGCACTCCGTGATGCGACAGGCAATCCCTGCGTCGTTGTGAAGAGCACCGTTCCTCCTGGAACCACGGATGGGCTTGTCAGGGATACCGTTCTTGCAGAATCCCGGGGAGGAGATATCCTGTTCGGGATGAATCCTGAATTCCTGCGTGAAGGCCGTGCGATCCATGATTTCTTCCACCCGGATCGTATCGTCATCGGGGGTTCCGAGCCTGAACTGTTTGAACGCGTTGCCAATCTTTACAGGAAGATTGATGCACCAGTTATCAGGACACGGCCTGCAGAGGCTGAGCTTATAAAGTATGTCTCAAATGCGTTCCTGGCAACCAAGATATCCTTCTCCAATGAAATCGGTAATATCTGCAAGAAAATGGGAGTTGACGTATACAAAGTGATGGAAGGTGTGGGATTGGATAAAAGGGTTGGAAGGGAATTTCTCAACGCAGGGGTGGGATTTGGCGGGAGCTGCTTCCCCAAGGATGTCATGGCTCTCATTCGATTCGCAGAGAGACTTGGGGAAGATCCCACGGTGTTGAAGAGCGTCATGCAGGTGAATGACACGCAACCTCGCCGTATCATCTCCCTGCTTGAGGAACGAATCGGTACTGTTCATGGGAAGAGAATTGCCATCCTTGGACTTGCCTTCAAGGACAATACTGATGACATCCGGGATTCAAGGGCAATACCCGTCATTCAGATGTTGCTGGAAAGAGGAGCTGCAGTGTCCGCGTACGACCCCCTTGCGATGCCCTCCATGAAGAAGATCTTTCCCATGATCCACTATGGAGAATCCCCTGAGTCCGTGCTTATGAATGCGGATGCATGCCTGGTGATGACCGAGTGGCCCGAGTTCTCCAGGCTTGACCATGAGTTCGACCTGATGAACCAGAGGGTTATCATAGAAGGGAGAAGGATCCTGACCACCAGTGCCACTGAAGGCATCTGCTGGTGATCTTCAGCCACCTGAAAGGAGAGAGCACATGAGAAAAAAACCATCTACGGTGAGAAAGGCAGTTATCCCGGCAGCAGGGCTTGGGACACGCTTCCTCCCCGCGACCAAGGCGCAGCCAAAGGAGATGCTTCCTGTTGTGGACAAACCTGTTATCCAGTATGTGGTGGAAGAAGCGGTGGCATCGGGAATCGATGATATCCTCATCGTAACAGGGAGGGGGAAAAGGGCGATCGAGGACCATTTTGATACCTCATTCGAACTTGAAAGCCGTCTCGCCCATAAAAAGGAACTCGCGATCCTGCACCAGGTTCAGGATCTCTCACGAAAGGCCCACATCCATTATATACGGCAGACACATCCCAAGGGACTGGGCGATGCAGTTCTCTTGGCAGAAAAACATTGTGAGGGCGAACCATTCGCGGTTCTCCTGGGCGATACCATCACGATACCCAATCGAGGTCAGAAAGAATGTACAGCCCAGATGATCAGGGCTTATGAGAGATTCCAGAAGAGTGTTATTGTTGTCGAGGAGGTATCCCGTGAGAAGATCAAGGATTATGGCATCATCGATGGGCGTCTGGTTGAAGAGTCAGTGTACGCCATCAGGGACATCATCGAGAAACCTTCAGTCGACCAGGCTCCTTCCAACCTTGGTGCGATAGGAAGGTACGTACTCACTCCGGATATTTTTGACATCCTTAAGCAGGTAAGGCCGGGATACAATGATGAGATCCAGCTGACAGACGCCCTGCGGCAATTAGAGGAACCAACAGGTCTGGTCACACAGTGCAGGAGATATGACATTGGAGACAAGATCGGGCTGTTGAAGACGATTATCGAGTTATCTCTTGAAAGGGAAGAGTTCAAGGAAGAACTCACCGGGTTTATGAGGCAACTGCTCGGGAATGGTGACAATGACAACTGACAGCTATGAAATGGAGTTGATACTCCGTAATCTCAATCCTATCGACTTTCATTCACAATCTGTCCTGGTGACCGGGGGTGCCGGTTTTCTAGGATCATGGTTGTGCGAGAGTCTTCTTAATCTGGGTGCTGCTGTGCTCTGCATGGACAATTTTGCGAGTGGCCGCGAGGAGAATATCCAGCACCTGAAGAAGAGACATGGCTTTTCCTTCCTTTTTCAGGATGTATCCGAAAAATTCACCATCGAGAATAATGTTGATTTTGTGTTTCACCTCGCATCGAGGGCCTCGCCTCTGGAATTTACTGATCACCCACTTGAGATCCTGAAGTCAAACACCGTCGGGACGATGAATGCACTCGAGATCGCGAAACAGAATAACGCGGTTTTCCTCTTCACCAGCACGAGTGAAGTCTATGGTGACGGAAACATCTTTCCCACGCCGGAAACCTACCACGGAAACGTGAACCCCGTCGGGATTCGGGGATGTTACGACGAGGCAAAGAGAGCTGGTGAGGCCCTCTGCATGGCGTACCACCGCCAGTATGGAACTGACGCAAGAATCGTCCGGATCTTCAACACCTATGGACCCCGTATGCGGTCTGACGGCATTTATGGGAGGGTGATACCGCGATTCATAACCCAGGCAATGAACGGGGATAATCTTACTATATTCGGCGATGGAAGCCAGACACGAAGTTTCTGTTATGTAACTGACCAGGTCCGCGGGTTGATCAGGTTCATATCAGGGGACGATCTTGGTGGAACTGTGATTAACATTGGGAATCCTGTGGAAGTCTCGATCCAGCACCTCGCACAGACCATCATACGTCTCCTATCCAGCAGGTCGGGGATTGAGTTCCTGCCCCTCCCGCCCGATGATCCCAAACGACGCCTTCCCGATATCACCCGTGCGCGGGAGAAACTGGGATGGAGCCCGGAAATATCCCTGGAAGAGGGATTAAAGAGGCTCATTGCAGAAAAGAGAGGAAAGAACTCTGAAAATGAATAATGTACCCTAATCCCCTTTCCACCACTTTTTCCCCAATCTCTTTTCCAGAATGGTGTCCCCCTCACCAATGGGCTCCACTCCAAATTCCCGCATATCGGCATCGACCATGATCTTCACAAGATCGCCGAATTTTACCCTGGCCTTCCAGCCAAGGTTTTTCTCGGCTTTCCGTGGATCCGCAACCAGGACATCGACTTCTGTTGGGCGGAAATATTTCTCATCTATCCTCACATGTTTCTCCCTGTCAAGACCCGCATACTGAAACGCCGTATCCACGAATTCCTCAACAGAATGAGTTTCTCCTGTCCCGATTACATAATCCCCGGCATTTTTCTGCTGGAGTATCATCCACATACATTCCACGTATTCCGGGGAGAAGCCCCAGTCGCGTTTTGCCTCAAGGTTCCCAAGAGAAAGAGTCTTTTCCTTCCCGGCAGCAATCCTTGCTATCCCTCTCGTGATCTTCCTAGTCACAAAGGTCTCTCCTCTCCTTGGAGACTCATGGTTGAAGAGGATCCCATTGCAGCCAAACATCTCATATCCTTCGCGATAATTCCTTGTCATCCAGTACGAATAGACCTTGGCACATGCATAGGGGCTGCGGGGGTAAAAGGGGGTCTCTTCATTTTGCGGTGCTTGTTTCCCGCCGAACATCTCGCTGCTGGATGCCTGGTAAAATTTTACTCCGGAATTACTCCGGCGAGCCGCTTCGAGAAGCCTGGTCGTTCCAAGCCCTGTAATATTGCCGGTATATTCAGGAGTATCGAAACTCACTCTCACATGGCTTTGTGCAGCAAGATTATAGATCTCGTCAGGTTTTACTGTATTCATAATATTCGAGATCTGCTCGGAATCGGAGAGGTCACCATAATGGAGGAACAGGCCTGAATTACCCTTTGATGTACCTGCAATTTCAGCTTCCGGGAAAATATGGCAGATACGACTGGTATTCAGGGATGAAGACCGCCGAATCATCCCATGTACCTCATATCCCTTAGATAAAAGAAGCTCGGTGAGATACGAGCCATCCTGACCTGTGATTCCTGTTATAAAGGCTTTTTTCATCATATTACATCAGCGAAATCCAGCTAGTTCATATTGTTCGCAATCAGTGACAATATACATTATGTTCTGCTTCACCAGTGTAATGGATTCTTCCTTTCGAAATTGGGCAATTATTTATCCTAGTACGCAAGATAATTATAGCCAGAATTCCTGGTAGTCCCGGTAGGGTAGTGGACATCCTAGAAGCCTGCGGAGCTTTTGACCCGGGTTCAAGTCCCGGCCGGGGCGCTAACATTTTAATTCTGGACTTATCCAAGCCTTGCCCCGTAATTTTCCTGGTAAAATAACTGGTATTCACCTGAAATTACATGTTCTACCCAATCTCTATGAGTAAGGTACCATTTAATCGTCGATCGAATTCCATCCGGAAATGAGATCTCCGGTTTCCATCCAAGTTCTGATCGGATTTTGGTTGAATCAATTGCATAACGGCGATCATGGCCTGGGCGATCCTGAACATGTCGTATCAAGGATTCATTGATACCCAAATCACCGGTTTCTTCCTGAAGGAGGGATATAATCAGTTTCACGATCTCGATATTTTCCCACTCATTATTTCCACCGATATTATAGATCCCGCCTGGAGTGCCCTTCCGATACACGAGATCGATTGCGTTGCAGTGGTCATCGACGTATAGCCAGTCCCGGACCTGGCGACCATCACCATACACGGGAAGAGGCTGGTGGTTCAGGGCATTCCTGATTATCAATGGTATGAGTTTTTCGGGAAACTGGTACGGACCGTAATTATTGGAGCAGCGTGTGATAAAGACGGGAAGGCCATAGGTATCGAAATATGCTTTGACCAGTAAATCGGCAGAGGCCTTGCTTGCCGAGTAGGGGCTGTGGGGATCGAGAGGCGTCGATTCCGAGAACGATCCAGTGGCGCCCAGTGTTCCATATACCTCATCAGTAGAGACCTGGAGGAACTGGCCACCCTTCAGGTATTTCCTGGCTTGATCGAGGAGGTTGCCCGTTCCAAGAACATTTGTCCTCAAAAAAGAACCAGGATCATGGATGGAGCGATCCACATGCGACTCTGCAGCGAAGTGAATGATCCCCTCAACAGGATGTTTACGAAAAATATTCTCAATTGCTTGACGATCGGTGATATCCGCTTTCACGAATCTGAACCTGGTTTTTTCTTTTTCTGGAAGTGAGGCGAGGTTCTCAAGGTTTCCGGCATACGTCAAAGCATCAATCCCGATTATGGTATCATCGGGATACCTGCGGAGGTAATGATATACGAAGTTGCTCCCGATGAAACCTGCAACGCCGGTAACAAGAAGATCTGTCATGGAATCACATCAAGTTCCTTCAGGAAGTTCTCGGTTGCTGTTTCCCATGATGGAAGATCGTATCCAAGCACTTCAGGTGATCCAAAATTATCGAGCACGGAGAATGGAGGGCGGCTTGCAGGAGTAGGAAAATCGGAAGATTGTGCAGGTGAGAGTGATCCCTTCCAGTCAATCGTCTCTAGTATGAATCTGGTCCATTCATATCGTGAACAAGATCCCTTATTTGTGATATGGTAAAGTCCAAAATATCCTGTTTCACACAGGTCAATAGTAGCCCTGGCAAGGTCTCTTGTGTAGGTGGGGGATGAGACCTGGTCGTTCACAATGCTCAATGCATCACGATCCTTGCTCCATTCCAGGACTTTCCTGGGAAAATTCACATTTCCTCTTCCAAATACCCATGAGGTCCGGATGAGGAAGAACCGATCAGAATGGGTCAAGACTTCCTGTTCACCAAGAAGTTTACTCTTGCCATATTGGCTGAGTGGATTCGGCGCATCCGCGATCGTATAGGGAAGTGTGGAACGACCATCGAACACGTAATCTGTTGAATAATGAACGAGTACAGCCCCCGCATCCCGGGCGGCAAGTGCGAGGTTCCTGACTCCGATACCATTGACCAAGTATGCTCTCCGCCATTCAGTCTCCGCATCATCCACCGCAGTATAGGCAGCGCAATTGATAATCGTGTCAGGAGCATGATTTTTCACAAATATGCGAACAGCTTGGGTATCCGTAATATCCAAGATGTGTGAGTTCGCTGCGATGCACGGTATACCCCGGTTTTCACACTCTTTTTGTATATCCTGCCCTAGTTGACCATGTGCTCCCGTGATCAGAATTACCATTCCATATCCTCCTCAAAAAAGAATGGGCTCTCCAGTTCTGACAGTAACGGTAATGCGGCATCTTTCGGTGAGATCAGGGGGATTCCCATTTTAAGATCATTCAGCGGCCATGGAATGTTCAGATCAGGGTCATCCCACCGGATACCTGCATCATATTCAGGGTGATAGTATTCAGTAGTCTTGTAGAGCACATTGGTATTATCTTCCAGTGAGAGGAATCCATGAGCACATCCTGGAGGTACCCAGAGGAGACTTGGGTCATGTGCCGAGAGGGTAACCACGATCCATTCCTTCCAGGTAGGAGATCCCTTTCGAATATCAACCACAACATCGAAAATTGACCCGCTCACAACCCGGACAAGTTTTCCCTGTGGATAACGGGACTGAAAATGCAACCCTCTCAACACTCCTTTTTGGGAACAGGAGTGATTATCCTGAACAAATTCATCTGGAATTCCAATACCCTGAAAATCATTCCGGGTGTAGGATTCCATGAAAAAACCACGGGAATCGCGGAAGATCCGGGGAGTAATAACGAATATGCCTGGCAGGGTTGTTTTTATCCTGGAAAATTTTTCTCCGGTCATGATATGTTCTGTAAGATATACTTCTTACAATGAGACCTTAATTTGCTTTTTCCTGAACAGTTGAATAAAGATGTGAGATTTAATTAAAATCACCGAAATGAGATTATTATTGCTATCCGGGTATTTATTCACCCTTTTCTCTGGATCATCACTGTTGCTCTTCAACTAGTTCACTCAAGTATCTCCCATACTCCGTGTTATTGAGGCCTTTTGCCAGGGTCTTCAGCTGCTCGCTAGTTATATATCCCAGCCGGTAGGCAATCTCCTCAATACATGCAACATAGAGTCCCTGGCGTTTCTGGATTGTTTCGATAAAGGTAGATGCTTCCAGTAAGGAATCATGGGTGCCGGCATCCAGCCAAGCCATTCCGCGTCCCATGATCAATACGCGCAGTTTGCCCTGGCTCATATATTCGCGATTTACATCGGTTATTTCGAGTTCTCCCCTTGCGGATGGCGTGATCGATTTTGCAATGGTTTTCACGTTATTGTCATAGAAATAAAGACCGGGCACTGCATAGTGTGATCTGGGTTTTGCGGGTTTCTCTTCGATGCTCACTGCTTTCCCATGCCTATCAATCTCAACAACGCCATACGCCCGAGGATCACGCACCCAATATCCGAAGATAGTCGCCCCTTCCTTGAGCGATGCTGCCATATGAAGAAGTTCAGAAAAGTGCTGTCCGTAGAAGATATTGTCCCCAAGGATTAGGGCAACATTCTCCTTGCCTATGAAACTCTCACCAACAAGAAATGCCTCGGCAAGGCCACCTGGTTTTTCCTGTACCTGATAAGTAAATGTAAGGCCTAGCTGCGTCCCATCACCCAGGAGGTCCTTAAAAAGCGGGATATCCCTTGCAGTGGATATGATGAGGATCTCTTTGATTCCCGCTAGCATCAGAATAGAAAGGGGGTAATAGATCAGTGGTTTGTCGTAGACAGGCAGGAGGTGTTTGGAGATTGACTTCGTGATGGGATAGAGCCTGGTACCAAAACCCCCGGCAAGGATGATGCCTTTCATGCATAGAGAATATATTTGGAGAGGATATATGATTTGGGACGATTCTTGGCCCAAAAAGCGTTTCTGGGGTATTCTGGAATACATCAAGTCTCGCACCCTATTGTAAAAAAGGAATGATTTCAGGTAAGACATAAGTGTACTTAGCCATTTTGTTCAACAGACAGTAAGAAACAATAGACTCTTCATGCAATTTTTGAGAGAAGTAAAGTCGAATGGGTGAAGATGTCGATTCAAAACAGACAATCAGGAATAACCAGTATTGAAGTGGTGATTATACTGGTCCTGATTGGTTTTTGTTCGTATATGGTCATCTCGCTCCTCCATTCATCCAACCAACTCAGTATATCAAACCGAGGTCTTGTCAGGGGAGCTATTTCTGAGAGCGGGGACTCAGTCCGGATATACGGAACACCTATAGGTTATTCGAGTGTTAGCCGGGAGATTGAAGGGATACATGCGATTGCCTCCGGAGAAGATCCAAACGCGCTAGGGTTCTTCCTTATATCCGTGACTCCAATTGTGGGAGACCTCTCTATCGATACCAATCGTATGAGAATTACCATTGTCAGTGCTGGCAATGAGATACCAGTTGCGAGGAACCGGAATGCTATACTCAATCCTGGAAACTGGACAATTGTCAAGAAATACAATATGATACCTATGCAATCAGCAGATGAGGATGACATTCTGGAAGGCGGCGAGATCTTCGATCTCCTCATCTCCCTGCCGGAGCCGTTTCCACCTTACAAGAAATTAATCATTATCCTCTCACCGGAGCATGGAATGCCCTGGAAACAGGAATTTACTGTTCCCCCGGTCACCAGCCCGATTGTGAAATTCGGCTGGACATGACTGGAGGTGGAGATTATAACCACATATTCAATGTCTCTCTAATGGTAGATTCCCCGTATCAATCCATTTTTTTGGGCGGTCGCAACAGCTTCGCGATATTCACGCGAAGTGATTCCCCTCATAAGAGTCTTATGGTATGGACTTCGAGTATCAGTCAGGATTCTCCCACAAGGGCGGTACTGGTCCATGATATTGACATACGCATTCTTCGAGATATCATGTGCAATGAACTCAATTACCTCGCCGCTGCCTGCCAGATTACCGGGAAGCACAAGGTGCCGGATGATAAGGCCTCTGACCGCGATGCCCTCCTCTACTACGAGATCGCCTACCTGGCGCTGCATCTCAAACAGTGCCTTTTTCATGATCCCCACGTATCCCGGGGCATCAGAAAGTGAAAGCGCCACTTCATCATGGCCATACTTGGCGTCAGGCATATAGATGTCAAATACTCCGTCAAGTAATCTAAGTGTTTCTACCGAATCGTAGGTGCCGGTATTGTAGACAAGAGGTATATGCAATCCTTGTTCAGCCGCGATGAGAACCGCTTCCAAGATCTGTGGAATGAAATGGGTCGGCGAGACGAAGTTGATGTTGTGACATCCCTGATTCTGGAGATCAATCATCATTCCTGCAAGTACTTCGCAGGTGATCTCCCTCCCGTATCGCTCCTGGCTGATCTCGTAGTTCTGGCAGAAGACGCACCGCATGTTGCAACCGGTCATAAAGATAGTCCCGGATCCGTGTCCTCCGACAAGAGGAGGCTCCTCCCCGAAATGGGGGCCATAGGAAGAGACGACCGGGAGGAGTCCGCTCCGGCAGTACCCGACTTCACCAGTGGTTCTGTCGACTCCGCACTCCCTGGGGCATACCCTGCAGGGAAAGAGCATTGCATAGGCTTTCTCAACCCGTTGTACAAGTTCCCCGGATTCAAAAAGCCAAATGTAGGAAGGCAGTGCCATTGAGCAGATCCATAACACGCCTGTGGTGTGATGTATTACACGGTCGCCCCTGGTCATGATAATAATACCACTGATCCGTTTGAAGTGAGGTGGAGTTTTTGTATGTACTCTACACCTTTATTCAGGTTCATCGCTATCTGGTATGGGCAGGATTTACGAACCAAATACATTTTATGGGGGCTATCCGCCCCCATACCCCCAAATGCGATGCACCCCGCCGCCCCCGAAGGACGCCCCGGCGGCGGTTCAGTGACTGAATTGGTATGAAGATAGCAAACTCGATTCTATCTCCCACACAAAACAGCGAGGAGGTTCCTTTCATGTGGGAAAACACATAAAGGGAGAGAGAACAACAGGACTAATCAACGGCTCTTCCAGAAAGGAATGAGCCAGAGAGAGGTGAGATTGATATGGTAAAACTTACTCCAGAGATGAAAGAGACCTTTTCAAGGATCAAGCTCTTCCCCGTGGCAACCGCCTCAAAGAAGGGGATTCCTAATGTTGCCCCTATCGCATTTGTCGTCATGGTTGATGACGAGACGCTCTGGCTCGCAGACAATTTCATGCACAAGACACTGGCGAACGTGAAGGAGAATCCCCATGCCGCCGTGTATATCTACGACGCCGACTTGAAGAAGTGCTTTCAGATCAAGGGTTCAGTCGAGGTCAAAACAGCCGGCCCTGACTACGAGAAGATGAAGAAGATGGTCCACGATAAGAAACCGGGGCTTCCTGCAAAGTCACTCCTCGTGATGAAGATCACGGAAGTCTTTGAGTGCAATCCCGGACCCCATGCCGGGAAGAAGCTTCTTTAAAAAAACACAGAATTCCCCGAATTACACATGCATACAGCGTGAAAATGGTAAAGCCATTTTCATTAGAACCGCACATGATTGGCGAGTGGTCGAACAAAAAGCATGAAAATGGCACTGCCATTTTCAATTAAAAAAACTATTCCCTCTTTTTCTTTCCCTGCTCGACGAGTCTAGCCTGAATCCCGTAGTATGCAGAGACACCGATTGCATGGCACTGGTCTATTGTGGTGGTATCGAACGACACAAGGTCTCCCGAATAGATTCCTTCCTGCGAAGACCTGCCCAGCACCCTGCAGCACCCCTTGTAGAGCTGGACGTCCACCTTTCCCGATACACGTTCCTGGGAACGGGAGATGAATGCATTCAGGTCGTGGAAGAGGGGTTCGTGAACGAGACCCATGTAGGCGAGTTCTGACCATTTTTCATCTACCGCATGCTTGAAGGCGAGCTCCTGGCGGGTCAGTGTGAGGTGTTCCAGGTCTTTATGTGCAGCAAGGAGCACGGTCGCTGCAGGGTGCTCGTAGATCTCCCGGGCTTTTAAGCCGAGGATGCGGTCCTCGATCATGTTGTTCCTGCCAATCCCGTGCTTCCCGGCAATCGCGTTCAATTTCTGGATCAGGTCAAACCCTGCATACTCCACGCCATCGAGGCGATGGGGAACACCCTTGTGAAAGTCGATCGAAATGATCTCAGGCTTGGCTGGAGCTTTTTCAGGGGATACGCTCCATGCATAGATCTCTTCCGGAGGATGATAGGCCGGGTCCTCAAGATGCCCTCCCTCGATACTCCTGCTCCAGATATTCTCATCGACACTCCATGGCTTGTCCTTTGCGACGGGTACTGGAATATTGTGCTCCTTTGCATACCCGATCTCCCAGTCACGGGTCAGGTTCAGCTCCCGTATGGGGGCAACAACCTCGAGACCTGCCATCCGGAAGACAAAGTCGAACCGAAGCTGATCGTTCCCCTTCCCCGTACATCCGTGTGCAACGGCGGTCGAACCTTCCAGAGCCGCGATTTTTGCAACCTCTTCGGCGATGAGCGGGCGGGCGAGGGCGGTGCCCATCGGGTACCCCTCGTAGGATCCGTTTGCCCTGATTGCCGGGAAGATGTATTCATTCACAAATTTTTCCCTCGCATCGATGGTATAGTGCTTGTCTGCGAGTTTTTTCCCTTTCTCGGTGGCGATCCGGATCTCCTCATCACGCTGGCCGACATTGACTGCTACCGTAATTACCCTGTCAAAATCGTATCGTTCCTTCAGGAGCGGGATGCAGATGGAGGTGTCGAGCCCGCCGGAATATGCCATTACAATGGTTCCTTTTCCCATTCACTCACTCCGGTGTGATAATTCTCACGGTGATACCTATTCATTGCCCCTGCCGACGTATTAAGGGTATTCCGCCCCGGAAGATACACACCAGTATTGAGAATAATATACTTCGGAAATGGAGCGGCATTATCTTTTAAAAAAGGGATCTTCACTATCTGGTGTTAGCAGGATTGACGAACCGAAAACATTTTGTGGGGGCTGTCCGCCTCCACACCCCCCCCAAATGCGATACGTCCCGCCGCCCCCGAAAATACCGCGGGGCTGCCGCCCTCGACCCAAGGCAACCTGCGGTCAACGATGATTCATCAATATCTGTTGGACCATTCTGGAAACGTGATAGATATTGAAAACGGCGGCGGTTCAAATTCTTTTTCCGTTCACCTCTTAGAGATAGGTAATCTTAAAAATTCAAAGAAACGAGGAACACAACCCCGATTATTGGGTTAATTTAAAACCACATAATGAATATTTTAGAGAATAGATTGCCCCTATTCTTTAAAAAGAGATGATCTGCGAGTGAAAATAATAGTGAAAAGGGATTGCAGAGGAACTTCCTCACGAGGCACCAAGGTAATGGGAGAGAGGCTCTATAGTGATCCTCTCCTTCTTGATGGCCTCGATCGCCATCGCAGCTGCCCGGGCAGCCTGGATGGTGGTGATGTAGGGGACACCATAGTCAACGGCTACCCGCATGATCTGGTAATGGTCCTGGCGCGATTGTTTGTCAGTCGGAGTGTTGATGATCATCCTGATCTCACCCCTCCGGAGGAGGTCGATGACATTCGGCGAACCTTCCTGGACCTTCCGGACGAGCTGGGCAGGGATGCCCGCTTCGGTCAGGTAATCAACTGTTCCGGAGGTCCCGTACAGCGAGAGGCCAATCTCCTTGAGTTTTCTCGCGATAGGGATCACCTCGTCCTTTTGTTCCTTCGAGATGGAAATGAAGATGTTCCCTTCAAGGGGTATCGTATTATCCGCTGAGACACTTGCCTTGTAGTAGGCTCGGCCAAAGTCATAGTCTATTCCCATGACTTCACCGGTGCTCTTCATCTCTGGGCCGAGCACCGTGTCGACGCCGGGAAGCTTGTTGAAGGGGAGGAGCACTTCCTTCACCGCAACGTGGGAATAAATTTTTTCCCGGTACTCCATGTCCCGAAGTTTCTTTCCTATCATGGCCTTTGCCGCGATCTTTGCGAGCGGGATCCCGGTGGCCTTTGAGACGAAGGGGACTGTCCTGCTCGCCCTCGGATTCGCCTCAAGGACATAGACGGTATCATCCTTGACTGCAAGCTGGATGTTTACAAGTCCCACGACACCGAGACCGAGGGCGATCTTCCGGGTGTAATCCTTCACACGTTCCAGGATAGAAGTATTGAGGGACTGGGTCGGGATCACGCATGCCGAATCACCGCTGTGGACCCCGGCCTGCTCGATGTGCTCCATGATGCCGCCGATAAGGACATTCTCGCCATCGCATACGGCGTCCACATCCAGTTCTATCGCGTTCTGGATGAAGGAGTCGATCAGCACGGGGTGGTCCCTGCTGACACGTACCGCCTCTTTCATGTAACTCTCGAGCTCTATTTCGTCGTGGACGATCTCCATGGCCCTTCCACCAAGCACATAGGATGGCCGGACAAGAACGGGATATCCGATTGCAGCAGCCTTTTTCCTCGCCTCTTCGAAGGAATATGCGGAACTGTTGGGGGGGCTTGGAATCTTGAGCGTATCAAGAAGGATGCTGAACCGGTCCCTGTCCTCTGCGATATCCATTGAATCAGGCGATGTACCGAGAACGCGGGTCGGAAGATTCAGCCTTTTGCATTCCTCGTGGAGGGGGACCGCGAGATTGACTGCGTTCTGGCCTCCGAACTGGACCATGACCCCCATGTAGTTGTCCTTTTTGAGGATGTGAATCACATCCTCGAGGAGCATCGGTTCGAAGAAGAGGCGATCTGACGTGTCGAAATCGGTGGACACCGTCTCAGGGTTGTTGTTGACGATATGCACCTCCACGTTCTCTTCCCGGAGCGCCTTGACGGCGTGAACCGTGCAGTAGTCGAATTCTATCCCCTGACCGATACGGATCGGGCCTGACCCGAGAATCAGTATCTTCTGGCGGTCGCTCCTGGGAATCTCGCATTCGGTATCCCAGGTCGAGTAGAAATATGGGGTTTTTGCAGGGAACTCTGCAGCACAGGTGTCCACCATCTTGTAGGTGGGTTCTCCCGAAATCTCCCTGACCTTATCAATCGGGTATCCGGAATCCCTAGAGATCTCGGCATTGGTGAATCCATATGTTTTTGCCAGGCGGATATCTTCAACTGTGGCCGAATCCCGCAACTTTCTCTCGAGATCCACGATATTCTTGATCTTCTGGAGGAAGAACGGGGAGATGTGGGTGAGATCCGCAATCTCTTCAATGGGAAACCCGGCACGGAATGCATCAAAGAGGGTGGCAAACCGCTCGTCCGTGGGCCTAGAAAGGATCATGCGGATCTCGCTCGGGTTGGAATGGGCATCCGAGTCGGTATCGAGAGAACGGAGCGCTTTCTTGAACGCTTCCTCGACAGTCCTGCCAATCGCCATGACCTCGCCCGTGCTCTTCATGGCAGTCGTGAGGGTTCGATCGGCATTCTTGAACTTGTCGAATGGCCAGCGTGGCACTTTCACGACAATGTAATCGATTGCCGGCTCAAACGAGGCGGGCGTGCACCCCGTGACACTGTTGGTGATCTCGTCTAACCGGAGCCCAATCGCAATCTTTGCGGCGACCCTGGCGATTGGATACCCTGTGGCCTTTGATGCCAGTGCTGACGATCGGGAAACCCGGGGATTGACCTCGATCACCCTGTACTCGCCATCCCGGTAGGCGAACTGGATGTTGCATCCACCCTGGACGTCGAGTGCGCGGATGATCTTGATGGCCGCGGTCCGCAGGGTCTGGAATTCGTCGTCCCGCAGGGTGAGAATGGGAGCCACCACCACGCTCTCGCCGGTGTGGATGCCCATTGCATCCACGTTCTCCATCCCGCAGACGATGATGCAGGTATCTCCGGCATCGCGCATCACCTCAAACTCTATCTCTTTCCATCCTACCACGGACTCTTCCACGAGAACCTGGCTGATTCTTGACCGCGTGAGGCCAATCTCAACGATCTTTGTCAGCTCCTCCCGTGTATGAGCAATCCCGCCACCCGATCCTCCCAGGGTATAGGCAGGCCTGATGATCGCGGGCAGCCCCACTGTTTTCATCGCCTCGTCGATCTGGTCCATCCGGTTGAGGATCATGCTTCTTGGGACCGGCTCCCCGATCTGCTCCATCAGAGCACGGAACTTCTCCCTGTCTTCGCCCTGGTAGATTGCCTCAAGCGGTGTTCCGAGGATCTCGACTCCCTCAAGGGCACCCTTCTCGGCGAGCTCAGCGGTCATGTTCAGGCCGGTCTGTCCTCCCATCCCGCTCAGGATCCCGTCAGGCTTCTCCTTCTCGATGATCTTCCTGATGATCTCTGATCGGATCGGTTCGATGTAGATCTCGTCGGCCATCTCCGGATCTGTCTGGATGGTCGCGGGATTGGAATTGACCAGCACCACTTTCACTCCCTCCTCCCGCAGCGCCCGGCACGCCTGGGAACCGGAGAAGTCAAACTCCGCAGCCTGGCCGATCTGGATCGGGCCCGATCCGATGAGGAGGACCTTCCGGATATGATCTTTCTTCGGCATCAGCCAAGCCTCCTGAACATGGTATCGAAGAAAGGAATCTCAGTATCCCTGGGGCCGCCATGGGCCTCCGGGTGGAACTGGACGCAGGTGATATCAAGGTAAGGATCCTCGAAACCCTCGAGAGTGCCGTCATTCACGTTCGAATACAGAAGGGAGCAGCCTTCAGGGAGCGTGTCGGTGGCAACCGCAAACCCGTGGTTCTGGGTGGTGATGTAGATGCTCCCGTCCTTGTACCGGACAGGCTGGTTCGTCCCGCGGTGGCCGAATTTCATCTTGTAGGTCTCACCGCCAAGACCAAGTCCGCAGATCTGGTTTCCCATGCATATCCCGAAGATCGGGAGCGTGCCGGCGAGTTCTTTCACGCACCTGATGGCATCCCTTGCATGGACCGGATCGCCGGGGCCATTGCTGATGAAGAGGGCGTCGGGATTGCATGCCATAACCTGGTCAGGTGCCGTATTGTGGGGAAAGACATGGAGATCCGCATCCCGGTGGCGGAGACTTACGATCATGTTCTTCTTCATCCCCAGGTCAAGAGCGGCGATCCTCTTTCCATGTCCAGGGATGTGGTATGGTTCCCTGCAGGAGACGGCAGGGATCAGTTCCTTGTCCGATATGGGAGGCACCTTTCTTGCCAGTTCTACAACCTTCTCCGGGCGATTGTCACCCACGACAAGTGCAGCGCGGAGGGTTCCCTGCACCCGGGTCTTGATGGTGAGCATACGGGTATCCACGCCCTGGATCCCAAGGAGACCGTTCTCTTCGTAAAAGCCTGCAAGGGTTTGAAGGTGTTCCGGATCGTCACAGATCTCCCGTGCCACGCAGCCGAGCGCCCAAACTTTCGAAGCCTGGAAGTTGTTTCTGTCCACGCCGTAATTACCGATGGTCGGGAACGTGAACATGAGGATCTGCCCGTGGTAACTGGGATCGGTCAAAGCCTCCATGTAACCTCCCATCTGGGTTGAAAAAACAAGTTCCCCAGAACACTCCCCCTCCACACCAAATCCCTCTCCGGTCACACAGGTGCCGTCTTCTAGACCCAGAACCGCCTTCATGATTTCCATATATGGTGTGCAGGAGAAGTTCTAATAGGTGTCGGGCTCTCTAAAATCCGAAAAAAATCTCACGATATTCTCCCTGGGATTGATCTATATTATGCAGCAATGCAGGAGAGTCTCACACAAACGCCTAAAAATTGGGATTATACTTCCATGAAAAGGGAATAGAGATCATCAAATTCCACCCGGCCGTTCGAGTTATAGTCAAAATGACTGAACGGTGGATGATCCATGATCCATTCCATCGCAGTGAAAAAGACCATGATGTCGTCAAATTCCAGGCGGCCATTCCCGTTCAGGTCCTCATAGTATCCATCCATATCAGGATCGGTGGGCAGTAAGGATTGGTTGGGGAGCATGAGTATCTGGGGCTGCATCACAATGATGCAGTCGGGGATGAGAAGCGAAGAATTCCCTGCCGCACTTGTGATGGTAAGGTTGACAGAGTAATTCCCGGGGAACCTGTAGAGGTGGGTTGCATTTTGCTCGCTTGAGTTGCTGCCGTCACCAAAGTCCCAAAACCACAACAGAGTATCTCCCTTCGTAAGATCGATAAATGTGACCATGAGAGGGGGATACCCTGTATCTGGGGTTGCATTGAATACTACTGTGGGCGAAGGTTGAATTGTCGGGGTTGGTGTGGGGGTTACCGTAGGTTCAGGAGTTGTTGTAGGTTCAGGAGTGGGTGCCTCTGTGACCGAAAGGTCCCGCCATTTCATGGTTCCCGGGCTGAAAATTCCGGTCTGGTCTGCTTTCATATCATTCACGAAAAATTCGACTCTGAGTATGGTCCCCCTGACAAACTCACCTTCGAGAGGCTGCACATTGAGCCTTTTTCCAAAGATGCAGGTGCTCCCATAGACACCTTCAACCGACGTGACGATCCTGCCACGTTCCTGCCCGTTGATCGTTGCCACCACGACAGTTCCTGGCGGTGCAGGATTCCCAAAAATTGTCAGTTTGCCAAAAAATTCACACGGTTCAGGAATTTCTGCATAGACCGGAATTATACAGGCACACCCAAGCGTAAAAATCAATAATATCGCTAAAATAGGTCTCATTTTGCGAAGCATGTGAGATTCAGCCTTTTCCTATTCGGTTCTTTCATATATATACTTTTCCCACGATCTCAAAGAATAACCAGAATTTTTCAAAAAGAATAACCCTGGATAACAGGATTACTCACAGATATACCGGGTCCCTTTAGATCTACGGTGTGAAATCTTTTTTGATGCAAACTGCAGACAAAAACTGAATCTAACCTTAAATTATATTTTTTTTTAAAAAATACAAAGTTTAAAGAGATTAAAGAGATCAATTATTCCCTATGGAGGTCCCGAGCAGGATTTTCTTCACAAAAGGAGTAGGGGTTCACAGGGACAGGCTCGCCTCATTCGAGCTGGCACTCAGGAAGGCTGGGATCGAGAAGTTCAACCTTGTGTACGTCTCCAGCATCTTTCCGCCGAATTGCAAAATGATCTCTGTCGATGAGGGTATCGCGCTCCTTGAACCCGGGGAGATCACCTATTGCGTGATGGCGAAGAACGAGACGAACGAGCCAAACCGCCTGATATCTGCTGCAATAGGACTTGCGTTGCCGAAGGAGGCAAAAGAATACGGGTATCTCTCGGAGCACCATGCGTATGGTGAAACGGCGGAGAAGACCGGAGATTATGCCGAAGATCTCGCCGCCACTATGCTTGCGACCACACTTGGGATAGAATTTGACATCAACAAGGCCTGGCAGGAGAGGGAACAGATCTATAAAGCCAGCGGGAAGATCATCAAGACTACCCAGGTCTGCCAGTCTGCACAGGGAGACAAGAACGGGTTATGGACCACGGTCATTGCGGCCGCGGTGTTTATCACAAGCCGGGATTAAATTATATTTATTGTCCCGCCAGCGGTTTTTATACTTATTTTTCCATTTTCCGAAGGATAATAGACGATTGTTCTGCCCACGGTCCCGCCGACATCTTCTGCGATCAGCGGGATGTTGAGTTTCTTCAGCTCGAGGCGGACAGCCTCGATATTCCGCTCTCCAATGTTCAGGTTCCCCGAGAAGGTCTGGAACATTGATGCGCCGCCGCTTATCTTTGCAGCGAGGGATGCCGTCTTGCATCCATTCCTGGTCAGCTCTTTTACAAGGTGCGAAGGGGCAGTATCCGCATATTTTGCCGGCCTGTCCGAGCGTCCCTGTGAATCAGGGAGCATGATATGGGCGAGTGCGCCAAACGATCTGTCCCGGTCAAATATCACAAGACCAATACACGAACCAAGCCCAATTGAGGACATTGGAGCTCTTCCTGTCGCGAACTCACCTATCCCCACAATCACCGGTTGTTCGTCAGGGCTGGGCATTCGGGCATCTCTCTCTTTTTTTATTTCATCAGGTTATCGAGCATTGCCAGGATTTCATCGAGCATGGGTTTGTTCGGGAGCAGGAAGATGTTGCTGGAGATCTTGTGCTGGTCGCTGTGGAGCTCCGTCCTGAAGATGACCACCTGGTCGATATCTGAAAATGCCTGGATTGCGAGGATGGACTGGAATGCCGCGTGGGGCATATCGATGATCATGGAGGGCGGCGACGGGAGCATGATGATGGAGAGGAGCGTAGCGGTGGCATCGAGGAATGCTGATACCATGATGTTCCCTATTTCAAGGAGCGCGCTCTGGTCCATCTCTGTCAGATCGCGTTCCATATCGGTCATGCCGAGCATGGCATTGGTGAGCCGGATCACAGAGTTCTTGGGAATATGCAGGAGCACATATCCCCCGCCAGACACTTCGCCGGTGATCTGGAATATCACGAGAGCCGAGAGTTCGTCGCCTACGTGTTCGTGAATCTTTGCAATGTCGACCACGCTGATGTCCGGGACTGTCATCTCGATATTTGACATCAGCATGGTGGAAAGGGTGGTCGCGGCATGGGCTGCACCGATGTTCCCAAGTTCTCTTAATGCATCCCGCTGCTGGCTGGTGAGCGTATTCATATCAGGTCTCCTTGATAATTGCATTCACATCGAGTACCGGTACCACTTCTCCGTCCCCGGGTATAGTGACCCCGGATACGCCCCTGCAGGTTCCGACAACCGTGGAGAGTGGCTTGATCACCACCTCCTGCTGACCCTCGATGAGATCCACGGCAATACTTCTTTTCCGGTTCTGGTGCTGGAGCACCACGAGGATATCTGTTTTGGGGGATCGTCCGAACATGTCATCGAGCCTGTCAAGGGGTAATACTTCGTCCCTGAGGAGGATGGTATCGTGGCCTCCTATCGAGTGGATGGAAATCCCCTCGAGACTGGCCACTTCGACCACATTGTGCACGGGAATTGCGCACCTGCGGCCATTTATCCTGACCATCATGACTGTCACGATAGCCATGGTCGGTGGAAGAAGAAGCTCGAACCGGGATCCGGATCCCTCGGTCGATTCAACCTTGATCGTCCCTTTGAGCCCCTCAAGGGTGGTCCTGACCACATCAAGTCCCACCCCCCTCCCGCTGATATCGGTGATCTTTTCCGCGGTGGAAAAGCCCGGCCGGAACAGGAAATCGATGATCTCCTCCCGGGAAAGGCTTTCCGCCTCCTCCACGGATACGAGACCACGTTCAATGGCTTTCTTTTTGACTCTCTCTGCATTGATGCCCTGGCCGTCGTCCTGGATGGTGATGATCACGTTATCCCTGTCCCGCCTTGCGGAGAGCAGGAGTGTCCCTTTCCTTGGTTTCCCTGCTGCCTCCCGAATATCCGGGGTCTCGATCCCGTGATCGATGGCATTCCTTATCAGGTGCATGAGGGGATCATTGAGGCCGTCCATGACACTTCGGTCAAGTTCCGTATCCCCGCCCTCTATCATGAAATCGACCTCTTTCCCTTCACGGTTCGCAATGTCACGAACCGTGCGCGGGAAACGGTTGAAGATGTGGTTCAGCGGGATCATCCGGATGTTCATCATCATGTTCTGGAGGTCCGAGACGGATCGGCCGATCATGTTCAGGGTCTCGTCAAGGTCCTTCATCTGGTGTTCCCGTGCGATCTCTGAGATACGTCCACGGTTTATCACGAGATCTTCCACGAGGTTCATCATGACATCGAGCCGGTTGATATCCACCCGGATATTCTTGACCTCGCGGCCTTTCTCAACCTTCTCACCTTTCAGGGACGGGGATCTCTTCTCTTCGTCTCCCTGGGCGGCTGGAGGAGTATCCTTCTTTATTTCGACCGCAGGAGTGCTTTTCCCGGACAGGTCCTGGATTATGGCCTCTTTTATATCAGACGAGGTGGTGATGGTTTTCAGCGCGTCAATCCCTGCATCGCTTGTAATCTCAACATCAAAGTGGCCGTCAAACACGCCATCTTCTACAGTGGACCGATCAGGAATGACTTTCTCCAGAATCCCGATCTCTTCGAGGTTCTGGAGTATGATCATTGCCCGTAAATTCCGATTGTCACAGGTATCGATCAGGTGTATAGCGATACGGTATTTTGCTGAACCTGTGGTAGCCTTCACTTCAGGTGTCTGATCGTCGGCGTATGGGATAGTGGAGATACATTCCCGGGGGATGCCTTGTTCCTTCTCCGGCGAAGGTTCGGTTCCTCGTGAGATCCATTGTTTCAGGTTCGTGACATGGTCATCAAGATCATCAGGGATACCCTGGCCACCTCCTTCAATATCGTCAAGCATCGACTCGATCTTATCGGATGCGGC
>JADFDO010000021.1 GCA_018262855.1 Methanolinea sp.
ATGATAAAATTGAGATCGCTACTTTTTCATTACAATTCTGTGTGCTTTGGAGTCCACCGCGTAATTTTTCGGATCCATGAGGAGGTCAAGTGCATTGATCTTCATGTCGATCAGTTCCTGGTAATTGAAGGTCTCGCGTTTCTCCTTGCCGCTCTCGCCGTAGTAGCAGGCAACACCATTCTCCATCTTCCTGGTGGCCACAATATCATGCATACACTCCCATACAGCGATAGTCCTAATCAAATTTTTGATGATCTACTCTGAATGAATGGATGCTCACCGGCGATTCACTGCGTGGTGTAGCATTTCTTTCATGCAATTCTCGTAAGGATCTGGATACCACATGTTACCAAAAAAATGTCTCCCAGGTCCAGGCATCATTCAATGGACACTAATAGAACCTGCTAACCCGTCCCTAAATACGCAAGAAAAGCAACATGTTTTTGAGCGATACGAAAGAACCTGCACACTGTATGCGTCACGATGTGAATGGGACAAAGAGGCTGCTCGTCGCGTGCTGCTTCTGTATCATCCTGGGAGGAACGCTGCTCTTCTGTGGATGTACACAGGCGCCTGCAACCCCTCAGGCCACGACTGTACCAACCACCGCGATCCCGGCAACCACGCAGGTTCCCCCTGTGCAGCAAGAGAAGCCAATGGTCTACAATGAATCAGCGAATAATTCCACTGTCACAGTCTTTACAGGGAAAGAGTTCGTCATAGAATTGCGTGAAAACCCGACAACCGGGTACATGTGGAACGCCACAGTCACTTCTGGGCTTACCATCCTGAATGACACCTACACCATGGATGCTGCCCCGGGAGGCATGGTGGGTGTTGGAGGGACTCATTCCTGGATACTGACCGGAACCGAAGCGGGTCTGCAGCAGTTCAGGGCAACCTACATGCGTCCCTGGGAAAACGTGACGGGAAGTGAAGAGAAGTTCATACTGAATGTCAATGTTGTAAAGGCCTGAACTCCACTTTTTTCACTATCCCGTCTTGGCAGACAGATGCACTTTACCTGGTGCCGAAATAATGGTTGTTTGGGAGATAACCGGTGTCATCCTAGTCCCTCTTTCCTTGTAGAATGATGACTCAAAAGGCATGCGGAGCGGTTCCCTGTGATACTATTCCCCCATTACCTGCCTTGAACCCCGGGGTTCAGGGAATCCACCTGCGATATTGACTCATTTTTTTAATAGTGTTTTAAAAGTATGAGCCGGGTTGGAGATCCGAACGAGGATTTTCATCCCGGGAGGAAACCGATGAATCTACGAAGAGACATGGTCGCTACCGCAGCGAAAAGGGCTCGCGAGGCCCTTCTTGCCAGAAAAGCACTCTGTGCTGCAACCATGCTCCATTCCACCCCCTTACTCATAGTCCTGATCTGCACGATCATTCCGATCCATGCAGTATACGGATAGCTATAGGTTAGGAAGACAGGAGCGCTATCCCCGCCGGATACCCTTTTGCACCCCACACCTCCCGGCGGAGATGGCGCCATGTCCATTCCAGCAGGTTCCTGATCAACGGAGCAGTTGTGTCCCATACTCTATCACGGTCCGGAGGGCTTTCAGGCGGGCATAGTACTTGTCATCCGATTCTATCACGGTCCAGGGTGCATCCACTGTACTGGTCCTCGCCAGCATCTCGTCGACGGCCTCCTCGTATTCGCGCCACTTCCCACGGTTCCTCCAGTCCTCGTCAGTCATCTTCCATTCCTTGAGGGCATCGTTCTGCCGGGCCATGAAACGGCGGTGCTGCTCGTCACGGCTGATCTCGAGCCAGAACTTGACGAGACCGCCGCCCTGTTCGATGTAGGAATGCTCCATCTCGTTTATCTCCTGGTAAGCCCGCTTCCATTCATGGTTGGCACAGTATCCCTCGACCCGCTCGACAAGGACCCGGCCATACCAGCTCCGGTCAAAGATTGTGATATGCCCCACAGGTGGGAAGCGGCGGTAAAACCGCCACAGGTAATGGTGGTTTGCCTCGGTCTCGTCGGGACGGGAGATGGGGACCACATCGTAGCCACGCGGGTTCATGGAGTGGACGAGCCGCATGATGTTGCCACCCTTGCCCGCCGCATCCCACCCTTCATATACGATGATCAGGGGGATCATTCTCTTGTAGAGCCAGTACTGGATATCCCTGACCCGGTCCTGGTATGCCCGGAGGGCTGATTCGTACTCCGGGCGCGAATAGAGTTCAGGTGGCCCGGCGTTCCTGACCACCTTTGTTCTCCGCGGCTTTTTCAGATTTTGAGGCTTCCTGTCCCGTTGCCGGCCATCCAGGTCCCTGCACCGTCGTTCGAGCTGCCGTATTACTACAGAATACACCTTGAACCGGGTGTAGGCACTGTCGGTTGCCCCTACCACGGTCCATGGGGCATGCGGGGTATCGGTTTTTTCGAGGTATTCCTCGATGATGGAGAGATAATCATCATAATGGTTGTGAAAATCCCAATCGCCCTGCGTGATCATCCACGAGGTGAGAGCATCCTTCTCCCGTTCGCCGAGCCGCTTCTTCTGTTCCTCCTTGCTGATGTGGAGGAAGAACTTGATGATCACAGCGCCGTCGTCGGAAAGTTGCCGCTCGAACGTATTGATCTCACTGATGGAACGCTGTATCTGCGACAGCCAGTCAATACCGGAGACCTGTTCTGCGAGCGATCGCGAGTACCAGCTCCTTGCAAAGATCGCCATCCTGCCCCGTGCAGGGGTCCTCGTCCAGAAACGCCAGAGGAGTGGCCTTGCCCTCTCCTCGTCCTTCGGGGAGCCTATAGAGTGGAGCACGAACCCCCTGGGATCCAGGTACTGGATAAGCTCACTGATGACCGTGGTGATACCGGAGGCGTTCCACCCTTCCACAACGATGATGATCGGAACCCTTCTGTCCCAGAGCTGACGCTGGAGAATCCCGAGTCGGGTGTAGAGGGGAGCCATCTCCTTCTCGAACTCGCCCGTGTCCATACGTTTCGAGAGATCGATCTTCCCTAAGAACGACGATCCGGCCATCAGAAGGGAATGATTATTGAATGTGCATGAATGTTGGGATTCTGCACAGGGAATGGGATCGCCATTGAGGCGTTGGATTAGAGGGATTCCGGGAGAGACCAACAGACAGGCCTTCCAACGGACTTAATATTCCGACCCGAAATCTGGATTCAATACCCTGCCCCGGTCTTTGTCAGATCCGAGGCGATCCTCCAGAATTTCTCCTGGATATAAAGGTCTCGGCTCAGATCTGATGCAGGCTCCGGGTGAATGCTCTCGTTAAAATATTCTCCGGTACACGTTGCTGCTTCCGGGGAGAGAGCAAGGTATACCGGGATTTTCGCACCCTCCGAAGGTGCTTTCCCGCGTATTCCCGGGTATCCGCTCCGGAGCATCCTTGACGCGACGATACCCGGATGGACGCAGTGTGCAGTGATCCCGGTTCCACCAGTTTTCCGTGCAAGTGAGAACGTAAAAGCAACTCCTGCCAGTGCCGAGCGTGCATACGCCTCATAGGGATCATACCGCTTCTCACCCTGGAGGTTCTCCCAGTCGACCTGCCTGATATCCCGGTGCGAATCGGAGCTCATGTTCACGATCCTTCCATGTCCTCCCTTTTCAAGGAGAGGGAGAAGCCTACTCGTGAGGAGGAATGGGCCGAGATAATTGACGGCAAATGTAGTCTCTATGCCATCCGGCGTGGTGGAGCGCAGTTTCTCAAAGGTCCCGGCGTTGTTGATGAGGACATCCAGCCTGGGATATCTTGACGAGATCTCCTCTGCCATATGCCGGACCTGGTCCTGGATTCGGTAGTCTGCGATCACAAGGTCGAGGTTCCTGTTCCAGCCATGCCGCTTGAGATCCTTCAGGACTTCCCGGCCTTTTTCCGGGTCCCTCCCATGGAGGATCACGTCGGCCCCGCTGCCCGCAAACTCGCGTACCATGGCTTTCCCGATTCCATCGGTGGAGCCGGTGACCAGGATGACCGGATTTGGCATGAGGGGTGTTCAGCGAGAAGACGGATGAAGTTTCCGGCTTTTCCGTGATGACTTCCCTGCAAGGGCAAAATCCACGAACCCCTTCGGGGGGTCGGTCGAGAGCAACCGGACCACGACCTTCTGCCCGACACGGAGACCCCGTTCACCCTCAACCACCCTTCCCTCTGCAGGTGGATCCATAAGCCGGACGTAGGTCCCCTTCTTCTGAGCACCGGTCACGATAGCCTCGAACGTCTTCCCGATCATGTCCCTCAAGAGGACCGCTGCGGCAACCTTCCGCATGAACCGCTCGGCCTTCTGGGATGCCTTCTCGCGGTCGCTCATCCATTCTGCAAGTTCGTTGAGTATGCGTGGGGAATAAGGGAGGGCAGTCTTGTCAAGAACCGCCTTAAGGAGTCTCTGGTTGATAATATCGACGTAGCGGCGGTTCGGCGCGGTGGAATGGGTATAATCGATCACGGCAAGGGCAAAGTGTCCGATAGGGGTATCGCCGGGAACAAACGCAACATACTCTCCGGGCCCCATGAGTTTGACGATAGTCAGGGATAGATCCGGAAACCGTTCAGGATCCGCGGATCTCCGCTGGTCAAGGAATTTCGCGAGTGCTTTCGAATCGGGTTCCTTCGGGAGTTTGAATTTGTATTCTGCGGCAGTTTCCACGATGCCGTCCCAGTGTTTCGGGACCCGGACAATCCGCTGGATCATGGGGACATTCGCATCCCCGAGCACATGGACCATTGTGCCATTCGCCGCAACCATCAGTTCCTCGATGATCTGCCTTGCCGCGTTCTGTTCCTGGATCACGAGGGCATGCACGTCCCCATCCTTCATCAGGGGCTCAGCCTCGATGGTCTCGAGGTCGAGCGCACCCTTCTTCATCCGGTGAGCCCGCAGGCGGCGCGTAACCTCGTACTGGAGGCGGATCTGCTCCTCGAGGCCTGGAACCGCGCTCACGGTGGGGGGAATTGGGCCGGTTCCCTCCAGCCAGGCACCAACCTCTTCGTACACAAGCTTCGCTTTGTTGTGAACGATACCGCGGTATATTCCTCCATGGATGACATCGCCGCCAGGTTTCACGGTGTATTCCATCACCATGGCACGCCGGTCAACGCCAGGGAGCAGTGACGAGATCCCCTTGGAGAGGCGATCGGGGAGCATGGGAAATGTCTCGACTCCGAGATAGACTGATGTGCCATTATGGGCAGCATGGCGATCCGTCTCAGAATTGAGCGGGACAAAAAAGTCGACATCCGCAATGGCAACCCTGACAAGGATCTCTCCCTGTGAACCTGGCTCGCAGCATTCAACCTGGTCAAGGTCTTCCGAGTCGAAATTGTCGATCGATGACCAGAGGAGATGACGTAAATCCCGCGTATCTCCCTTCCGGTTGAGGATACTACTCTCTTCGATCTTACTGACTTCCCGCATGACCGCGTTCGGGAATTCCGGTTCAAAGCCATACCGTTCCATTGCCTCGCGGGCTATGGCACTCAGGTTGATTGGGCTGCGGTCTTTCATCTGAAGGAGTGTTTTGTTCGTGGTCGTGAATAACCCTGTGATAGGTGATCCCCAGATTTGACAAGGGAAAGCATGTTTTTCGCCAGGGCAACAATCCTGTGTTCCATCAGGGAAGAGTCATAGTGGTTCATCCGCAGGAGACGGACAATGTATCTCACCGAATGAACCTCATGATGAAAATCCCCATGACTTCCACCTTTAATTACGTACATCGCAAAATACTGATAGACACAGATCAGGAATCACATGAAAGCCGGATTGCCTTTAAAGTGCAGGTTTTTACGAGTTGGCATTGCTGTAGTATTTCTGTTTTTCTTCACAGGCCTTTCATGTGCACAACTGCCCGATTCTCTGCTGGTCCCACAAGAGACGAATGGGACCTTCAATGCCAGCACACCAGATGAGACTGCCTTTCCTGAACCATTCCCACCCACTCTCTCGATTGACCGGGTTGAACTCGAGAATGTCACCTGCACGGTGTATGGAAAAGTCGTTCCCGGAACGGAAAACACCTCGATCACTATGCTCCGCTGGAACTGGGGGGACAACAGCACAATTGAGGAACACCTGTTTCCCAATTCGCATGACTACCAGGTTCCAGGAAGGTATACCCTCACGATTACTGCCGGACAATCTGACGGGCAATACCGTTCCGCATCTGTGGCCATCGATATCTCCCCCCCGGTCATACCAGAAACACCGAATGGAACAGTTCCGGGTCCCCTGTCCATGCTCCCTGCAGGTCCCGGCATCATACCTGCTCCCCCCACACTGACACTCCTTGAACCGGTTGTCAACCGGATGAACGTGACCCTGAACGGCAACCTTGATCCCGGGGGACCGGGTGTAAACATCTCGTATATCGAAGTTGACTGGAACGACAGCTCTTCATTCAACTACCCAGACCTTCCTGCGACGCATCATTATCGGAAGGAAGGGGTGTATACGATCAATATCACCGCGATCCAGTCGGACGGGCAGGCTACTTCCAGGAGAATCTCAGTCGAACTCCAGGCTGAAAGTCCCGTCGTTCACGCACCTGTCATGGAAAATCCACCCCGGGAAAACACCCCCGTGATCCTGATCATCCTTGTGACCGCGATCGTGGTCATCGCTCTTGGCGCAGGGATCCACCAGATCTTCCTGAAAAAACGTCATGCCGCCAGTCTGCCGGATATCCCAAAGGCACTCTCTGTCCAGGAAGACCTCTACAACCAGGCAAAGAAGAGAGGAGACCTGGTGACTGCAGCCGCAAGCGCCCACATGTGCGCTCAGATGTGCAGGACATATGCAGAGAAAAACATTGGAAAGAGAGAGATCTATGTCAGCATGGCAGAAAAATGGGAGAAGATAGCCAGGAGCATGGCAAAATCCGCTGCAGAAAAACATGGTGTGAGTGGAAAGGCACCCACATTACAGCCTGTACCCCGGAGGGAAGACCTTGAGCGACTCTGTGAGGGAACAGATATCAAACCAGAAGCGCTTGAGGCAGTCCTGAACGTGGCACTTGAGATTGCCCGGGAGGGAAGGGAAGGCCAGGCAGTGGGCACTTCTTTTATTATCGGAGATGCCGGGGCGGTGATGGACCATTCTCGCCAGTTTATCCTGAATCCCTTCCAGGGTCACGACGAGAAGAGCCGGGATATCCTGGGGAAAGGCATCAGGGGAAATCTCAAGGAATTCGCCCAGCTTGACGGGGCGTTCATCGTCACTGGGGATGGTATCGTTGAAGCAGCAGGGAGGAACCTGACTGCAGACATGAGCCGGGTGAAGATTCCCGAGGGACTCGGCTCCCGCCATTCATCGGTCGCTGGCATTACCCTCGTCACACGATCGATAGGGATCGTAGTCTCGCAGAGCGGCGGCCAGATAACTCTGTTCAGGGATGGAAAGATCGTGTACACGATTCTTCCCTGACAGGAAAACATACGATTTATGTTTCAGTAAATCCAGGATTTTTTTTCGAGATATTAACAGAATGAAAATAACGGTGCGATTCCGGTGGTTATCGATATTGACCTCCTCTGATCTACCATACACCCGGAAAATAACGAAGGGAGTTTCTCTTAATAATGGATTAGTTGCCGACCGGGTTGTTCACCCGGCCCATGAAGAGGATATTCCCGGTCTCGTTGTCCTGGATGAGGAGAATGAACGGGTGATCTGCCCGGAATACGGGGATTTTTTCCTCGAGGGGTACGGCACCCTTCCCCATTATGACTGCGGTTGCTGCTGCGGCTTCCGTTCCCTCCTCGTTCACTTCTACAAAAGCCTGGTGAATGACGTTCGTGATGAAGAGATCCCTGCTGCCATCCATCCCGGAGAAGTCAGCACCGGCGGTGAACGCCGTCGGCATTCCCATTGCTGAGAGAGTCCTGGGCAGGAAATATTTCGTCTCCATCGTGAACTTCGGGAAATACACTCTCACGATCTTATATGCGAGTGACTTCCGGATATCCTCGAGCGTGCCTACATCCAAAGATTTCTCAAATGTATCGAGGCTCCCGTCTTTCGGCAACATGACCAGCATGGAGAGTTCTGTCCCGTCACCCGATTCGTAGGGCATCTCAAGTACCTGGAACGAGCCGGTTTCGGTATACCTGAACACGGCGGCATCATCGGTCCGTTGCATCATCGGTACCTGCACTTTGGCTCCGCTCCCCGTCAGGAATTCCGCATCCCTTGTCAGTGCCGGATCGAACTGCTTCACCCAGATCCCCTTGAAATAGATGGCATTGGTGATCACAAGGGCTGTATTGGGATTGATTTCGCCAGGTGGGATAAGGTCTTTGATCCTGTCTTCAGTTTGATCTTCCACCCACCGGTTGATGGTAACCCTTGATTCCTCGGGGTGGTGGACAAAATCGAGGTTGGTCGTATTTGCATTATAGTTGCGTTCGGCGGTGTTGATGTAATCCGTAAGGAAGGGATAGGTCTGCTCTGCCCAGAGAGCGTTTGCGGTTCGGAGCATGTAGGCATTTGATTCACTGTTGATCTGTGCGATGAGATCGGTGTAGCCGTGCCGGAGAACTGACTGGTTGTCCGGGAAATGGAAGACTGATCGGATCTGCTCCGCGGTCTGCCCCCTTGCTCCTTCATACGTGATAGCCAACGCCGTAGAGATTGAGGAGGGCGAGAAGAATATGTTGCTTTCCCGGTATTCCGGGTCACCTGTGAGTTCCTGGTAGAGATCGAATGCGAACGCGTTATTCGCATCGACGACAGTATCAAGAGAAGCGGACTGCTGGCCCGGTGAAGGTTGCGGGGTGGGAGTCTCCTCCGTTCCTGAAGGACCGGGTTTTCCAGGACCCATGCATCCTGCAAGGAGCAGTGCGAGGATGACGAGGGATGCCAGTGCAGGCAGGAGAATTCTGTGCATACCTGTGTTTTTGGAATACGATTGATTAAATCTGGCGTTAAGTGTGAGAATTTTCGTTTCTATCGCATCTGAAAAGAAAAAGGGAATTATTGCACCGGATTTGTGACCCGCCCGATGAACAGGATATTTCCAGTCTCATCCTCCCGGATGAGGAAGATGAACGGGTGATCGGCCCGGAACACTGGTACCGGAGGTTCATCAACCCTTAGCGATGTAAGCTGCATAGTCACCCCTGTCGCTGCGGCAGCCTCCGTCCCTTCCTCGTTCACTTCGACAAACGCCTGGTGGACAACATCGTCGATATACAGGTTCCTCGTGCCATCCATGCCGGAGAAGTCAGCGGACCAGGTGAATGCAGTCGGCATCCCCATCGCGGAGAGCACCGCGGGCAGCGAATATTTCGTCTCCATCACGAATTTCGGGAAGTAAACCATGACTCTCCGGGTCCTGAGCGAATCCTGCAGTGAGGAGAGCATGCTGGTATTCAAAGAATGTTCAACTCTGGCAAGGCCCCCATCCTTTGGGAGAAGGACCAGCATCGAGAGATCTTTCCCGTCGCCCGATTCATAGGGCATCGAGAGTATCTGAAGAGTGTCGGTCTCCGCATACCCATAGCGCGCATCCTCATCGGTCCGTTGCATCATCGGGACCCGGACGGTCGAGCCGGTCCCGATCTGGAAGTCGGCATCCGTCGTCTTCTCCTCGTCGAACTGCTTAACCCACGTTCCCTTGAAATAAATGGCATTGGTAATTACAAGCCTTGTGGCAGGATTGATCGAACCGGGCTGCAGCAGATTCTTTATCCTCTCTTCAGTCTGTTCTTCAACCCACCTGTTGATAGTGACCCTGGAGTCTTCGGGTGCATGCACAAAGTCGAGGTTGTTCGTCTTCGCACTATAATAGTGCTCTGCCGCACTGGTGTATTCTGCGAGGAACGGATACGTCTCTTCAGCCCAGAGCGCATTTGCCGTCCGGAGCGTGTATGCTTTCGTCTTGCTATTCATGCCCGCAATAACCTCGGCGAACCCGGATCCCATGACGCTCTGGTTCTCCGGGAAATGGAATACCGACCGTATCTCTTCGGCAGTGGTCCCTCTCGCTCCTTCGTAGGTGATTGCGAGTGCTGACGAGATGGAGAAGGGCGAGAAGAAGAGATTGTCGTTGCGGTGTGCAGGATCGTCTGCGAGACGAGTATAGAGGTCAAGGGCAAACCGGTTATTCGCATCGACCACAGTTGGCTCTGAACCGGGGATGGCGGGGATTGTCGTTGATGGAGACACGATCTCTAAGGGGGGAGGTGTCTCCATCGGAGTGGAAGGCCCGGGTTCTCCCGGACCTGTGCATCCCGCAAGAACCAGTGCAAGGATGCAGAAAGCTGCCAGCGCAGCGATGGCCGCAAGGGATGAATCCATGCATGCGTCTTTTCATCCAGAGAGATTAAAGCTGGCGTTGAGTGCGGGATTTTTTGAAGTCATCACCGGGAAGGAACCTGTACGTCCAAACATTCTTCACTCCTGGTCTGCACAATTTTTTAGTGAACGTGCACGAATCGATTGGAGACCATATGCATGGAACGATATGATTGGAATCCCGCTGATTATGCTGCGCATTCCCAGGCCCAGTACCAGTGGGCAGGGGAGATCATCGGGAAACTCGAGCTGAATGGAACAGAATCGGTGCTCGATATAGGGTGCGGGGACGGAAAAGTCACCGCGCTGCTTGCCTCCCGCGTCCCACATGGTTGTGTGACGGCTATCGATAGTTCATCATCCATGGTCAGGCTTGCCAGGGAAAGATACCCCCATTCCCAGAATCCAGGCATCTCGTTTCTCGAAATGGACGCAATGGATATCCGGTTTGTGAACCAGTTTGACCTTGTATTCTCAAATGCCGCCCTCCACTGGGTTCCGGACCATGCGAGGATGCTCCGGGGAGTCTCTCGATGCTTAAAAAGCCAGGGAAGGATCTTCTTCCAGATGGGGGGTCATGGAAATGCGAGTGACATCCTTGACCTGGCTGATGAGATGATCCGCTCGGAACACTGGAAAGAATATTTCAGGGATTTTACGAGCCCCTATCATTTCCTCACCCATGATGAGTACAGGGTGCTGCTGGAGAATGCAGGCCTCATCCCGGTCAGGGTGGAACTGATCCCGAAAGATATGGCCCAGGCAGGAAAAGAAGGACTTTCAGGATGGATTCGTACCACGTGGCTCCCCTATATAGAAAGGGTTCCCGACTCCGCGAGGGATCGCTTCATCTCTGACCTTGCAGAATTGTATCTTGAACGATATCCGCCGGATTCAGAAGGCCTTGTTCATGTCAGGATGGTTCGGCTGGAAGTGGAAGCCCGGAAACCACGAGAACCTGAAAAATAGGGGAGATGTTTCTAACAGCTGATATCCGGGCCGATGTCCAGTGAACGGGCCAGTTTCACATATCGTTCGGGACTTTTTTCAAACTTTTTCCGGCAGAACTCGGAACAGAAATAATACTCCTGTCCCTTGTAGGATGCCCGGTATTCCGATTCGTCCTCATCGACAACCATGTAGCAGACGGGATCTGTCGCCATTCTCCATACCTCCTGGCAGATCCTGGATTATACAGTAACAACTATAAAAATACTCTCATCACCAATGCATTGAAAAGCAACACATCACAACCTGGGTTTACCATACAGGTGCCCTGTCACAATTCTCTCTTCTGCATTCATTGCAGAGCGTCAGGATTGAAAAGCCAATTTTATCCTTCTTTATTCACAGATAGTATGGATATACCATGGAATTCCATGCCGACATTCTGGAGACGTTTCCCGGGATCTGCGTTGCAGAGGGCGATATCAAATCAGTCAGGATCACACGCAATAGTCCCAATCTCGATGCCATGAAACAGGAGATTATCCAGCAGATCAAGTCGCGATACACACTCGAACAGGTCAAGGATGACCCGCTCTTTCGGGCCTACCGCGACTTCTTCTGGAGTGTCGGAGTCGATCCCACCAAAACAAGGCCCGCCTCTGAAGCTCTTGTCAGGCGGATCCTTTCCGGAGGGAAGTTGCCGGTAATCAATACCGTGGTGGATGCCTACAATCTTGCTTCGGCAGGAAGCAGCATTCCCATCGGAGCATTCGATTCTGACACACTCAATGGAGACCTTACAATGAGGTTTGCTGCAGAAGGGGAGGTATTTCTAGGTATCGGGATGGAAAAGCCAGTCCTTCTCCGGAAAAACCAGGTCATCCTGGCAGACCCCGGCGAAATCATTGCGGTCTATCCTTACCGCGACTCGGATGCCACAAAAGTCACCACTGAGACGAAAAATATCCACATCGTTGCCTGCGGTGTGCCTGGAGTGGAGAGAGAGCTCGTTCTCGGGGGCTACTCTCTTTGTGCCGGATACCTGGAAAAGTATGCAGGTGGGATTGCGTCAGAGAAAGAAATTTTGCCCCGTGAATGAAAATGATTCACCTTTATTCAGCATTAATGAGTTCTTAGGGTATTCAGGGACAAAAACCCTTCAGCATTTTATAAAAAGATATTTATATGCCTTTTTCTTGAGAAAATGTATGCCCAATCTTATTGAAGAATACTCTTATAATCCAGGTTCACATACCGCCCAGCCAAGGGAACTCCTTCAGATATCGGATGGCGATACTCCTGTCATCCAGCAACCCATCCGGATGGTCTCGTGCGATACTCCCGAAAAGGCGGGTTATGCTGGAAAACCCGAAACGAGCCAGCCCAAACTGGATCAATGTCGATCCCGGCTAGAATCCGATTTTTACCCGGAAATACCCGGACCCCTGCGCGAGTATCTTCTTGCAAAACTGACTCCGGATGCCGCTAAAAACCATATCGATGCCGGGAACAGGGCGACTGATGTCTTCAATGCGACACTGGAAGAACGGCTCACTCGCCCTGATGGAAAAAAGAGAAAGACGGGGATTATCCCATCAGGAGAGATCATCGATCGCTATGGCAGGCTTCTCGCCTACATAACCCCATGGTACTCGAATACCGAAAGTGATCCGCTCCCTCCTGTTGGTGCCCCCGAAAGGCACACCTTCAATCTAAACATGATTGAGAATGGCTGGGCGGCATTCTTCCCCATCTATCCGTCACTCCCAAAGAGGAAGGACGACTGGCTTCTGGCCGTGAATGCCGCTGAATCGGCCTGGATCAACAAGAGGGGCGCCTGGCAGGAGTTCGGTGAGCAGATTCTTATAGGGTATGAATACCGGCTCTGCATCAAGCTAGGAACTGAAGATACCGCACAAAAAGGCATGGAAAAGGCGTTCCAGCGTCACTGCGTGGATATCCGCACTTCTCAGATCAAGGGGTTGTGTGGATTCTGGGAGGTACCGCCCTGCTATCGACTCTGGGTCTGGGATGATGACATGGATAAAGCCAAAGTAGACCTGAAACTGAGAGATTGAGAGCGAGTTATCATCAAAATTGTGAATATGAGGTATTCGAACTATACCGGACAAAGAACAATCACCAAATTTTTTATCGTCCTGCATATTCCAATCTGGCCCGATATGCCCCTATTTTCCAGAAAACTGATTAGTATATCTCAATAAATGTACAAAATTCGGTTTCTTCCCTATGATCAGACTGTCGCTTCATAATTCCCGTGCTTTTTGAATCTCTGAACCAAGTTTTCCAGAGTATATCTATTCAACATCTGCCGGATACCTTCATGTTATTATCCCGAAAGTAAGAGACTGATTAGAGGCCATCGAGGCCGGGATGGACCACCATATGATCATTGATGCACGGGTGAGGCCCCCGTATAAAAGCCTGACCCAGGTCCTTGCACCTGAACCCGGGGCACGACCTGCAGTGAAAAAGAGCCCCCTGGTGAGCGGGTATGAACGTTCCCCCTCCATGATGCAGAGATCATGGGAGCTCTTCATGGATGAGATGGATTCCGCGGGTGTCGATATGGGCATCCTTGTCGGAAGGCAGGCCGGGCACCGCATCATCTCGAACGATGATATCGCGGAACTCCGCGACCGGTACCCTGACCAGTTCCCGATTGCACTTGCGGGAATTAACGGTGCAAACGTTGATGAAGGAATCCGCGAGATAGAGAGGACGCTCCGGGGGATGCATTTTGCAGGGATTGCGGTCGACCCGGGATGGTGGAATCCGCCGAGGTATATCGATGACCCGGCGAATTTTCCTCTTTACCAGAGGTGTGCGGAACTCGATGGCGTGCTCTATCTCACGTGCAGTCTCATGCAGGGGCCGGATATCTCGTATGCCGAACCCTGGCGGATCCAGCGGGTCGCAAGTGCCTTCCCTACACTTCCGATTGTTGTCGTCCACGCAGCATTCCCCTATGCGAGTGAGATGATCGGGGTGATGATTGCAAATGCCCCGCTTGGGAACATCTGGGTTATCCCCGACTTCTTCCAGTTCATACCGGGATTCCCCGGAGCACAGGAATGGGTCGATGCTGCCAATCATTTCCTGGGGGATCGGATCATGTACGCCTCGTCATATCCTGTCCGGCCCCTTGCGCAGAGCATTTCAGAATTCACACGGTTTTCTTATAAACCTGAAGTGCTCGAAAACCTCCTCTCCGGGAATGTGTCGACCTTATTTGGCCTCAAATGAGCGGGTTTTAAATGACTTTGATGAGTGAGAAGATCAAAGCAGAACTTCTCTCCCTCGGAAAGATCGATGTTGAACAAACGCTTCTCCCCCCACCAAGGATGTCGACAGCCGGTCCCGGGATGGGGATCCAGAATATCTTCTTTTCATCCGGGGGGTTCCGGGTCAGGCTCGAAGTGAGCAAGAAGTCCCCGCTGAAGATGGTGCGAAAGAATGATCATGCGGTAATAATCCAGGATGGACGAGAGATCGTTGAAGGAGTCATCGAGGAGGTGGTTGCCCACTGTCCCGGCCAGGTATACATCACGATCAGCGAACGCTGCATCTACGACTGCCAGTTCTGCTCGGTTCCAGGATCGGAGGGCAAGGTCAAGACGCTTGAAGATATCCTCGCCATAGTCGAGGATGCAAAGAAACGAGGGCACCTGGAGGTCATCTCTCTTACTTCGGGTATTGAAGTCTCACCGGATGACGAGATCGACAGGGTGGTGGAGATTGTCAGAGCCCTTGCCCACTACGGGGTTCCGATCGGTGTGGCGGTCCACCCGGCAGAGGGGTCATCAAAGAGACTCAAAGAGGCAGGGGTCACCGAGGTGAAATACAGCGTCGAGACCATGGACCCCGACATCTTTGACCGGATATGCAGGGGGCATAAAGGGCACACGCTTGAATTCATCCTGGAATCATTGCAGGAAGCGGTCGAGGTCTTTGGAAGGAACCATGTCTCATCCAATATCATCATCGGACTCGGGGAGACGGATGAATGCGTCCGGAAGGGCGTGGAATACCTTGCGAAGAGAGGTATAATCCCTGTGCTCCGCCCCATCTCAATCCCTCCGGGACGAAGAGAAAGCCTGAAGGGTGCTGTAAGGCCAAGCCCGGAGCGGCTCCTGAAACTCACACGGATGGCACGGAGGATTCTCAGAAAATATGGCCTTTCACCAGGAGAATCGAGAACCATGTGCCTTGCCTGCACCGGGTGCGATCTGACACCGTGAAGGAGTTCTTACTGTTCAGTACCCGACCAACCTCACATGTCCATACGGTGATATCAAACCCTTGAAGTATCACTTCTTTTACGATAGATCAGGTTCTTCCATGGGGCACTTGGGGCACTTTAATCATATTTTCGGGAACTTTTTCACATAAATATTGTTCGCAAAAAAATCCTGGAAAAAACCCTCAATGTGCCCCAAAGTGCCCCAACAAAGGTTGAATAAAGAAAAGGAATGGGCTTGCATGCAAATGACAATACCATTTCATATTTTACACCGATGTGACTTGTCAACGGTATATCGTGCCCAGACAAGGCCGTTCCCCACAACCTCAGTCCTGGTATGAGTGAGGGGAACCTGGAGATCCGGAAAACCTGCCTTTTCCGGGTCGAATATGGTCGGCTTGGCCCTGCCACCGGCAAGGAAGGGATGGATGAGAACACTCACCTCATCGACAACCCCTGCCTGAAGGAGTACGCTGTTGAGTGTCCCGCCGCTATCGATGCGAACAGTCTCGACCCCGTATTTCCTGTTCAGCATCCGGAGCGCTTCACGCACGTCAATCCGGTCAGTTCCTACAACAATTGTCCCAATCTTCCGTTCTCCGAGGTAGGAGAGATATTCCTCAGGGGTTGAACCCGAACAGAATGCGAGAAGATCCCGCATGTAAGGCCATTTCCTGATGGCATCCCAGCAGCGGACCCGCCCCCGGCTGTCAGCAATGACCAGCAACGGGCGGGGATCTTTTCCACCTTCCGGAGGCCTGAACATCTCTTCGTGTTCGGGGGGAACCTCGAGCGAGGGATTATCCCGCACCGCTGCGAGGACGGTTTCGCTCCCGAACAGGATTGCATCCGGGTTCCATCGTGCAGCAAGAGCATAATACGTCTCGAGATCGGCGGGGAAGTTTGTGATCCGGCCGTCAAGGCTGGTTGCGATATGAAGGATGACTCTTGGTAACATGAGGCTGGCTCCTGTTCAATAAGTCGGAATTAATCTATTAAATGACCGGCATTGCAGGGTGAAAATAGAAGAACGAAAGAAGATAAGATGTTGAATTAAAAGCAAGTATATTTCCCGTTACTCAGGGATTTTGAGCCTTCCATATGCGCATTTCCACGATCGTGCTGACTGGATAAATTTCTGGTATCCGTATTTCCTGATGAATTCCAGGGACTGCCGGTATTTCTTATACTTGTACCCCTTTTTATTAAAAAAATCCTGTATTATCTTGCAGGCTTCATAACCAGGGCAATCGGCACAAGTCTCAAACTTTTTCTCTATCAGGCAGCATCGTTTCATGGCACACCGGGCAGCCCTTATATCCCTCATGCCGTCATCATACCCCAACTTGCAGCCTTTACATGCACCATCTTTTAAAGCACGGCATGTCCCGCAATATGCGCTGCAACAGCCAATCAAGGCGATTTGCGATTGGAAATTCACATCGGTATCTGGCATATGTAGGTTCCTGGAATTGGATTGGGAATCCGGGATTGCTCCCGGTCCCGGCACCTGTCGCGAAGGTCACACTCCCGCCGGGGTCATCATGCGTCCCATGAAGAGGATATTGCCAGTATCATTGTCCTGGATAAGGAACAGGAAGGGATGATCTGCATGGAACACCGGGACCTGGTCTCCCGGAGCCATTGCCCTGTTCACCACGACTGCCGTTGCAGCCGCAGCCTCCGTCCCTTCCTCGTTTACCTCCACGAATGCCTTGTGGTAAACCTCGTCGATGAATAAACTCATGGTGCCATCCATTCCCGAGAGATCGGCCCCGTTAAATGCAGTTGGCATCCCCATATCTGAGAGTATATCCACAAGATTGTAAGTGGTCTCCATTTTGAACCTGGGGAATGAGACCTTCACCCGCTGGTAAGTGAGAGACTGGTTCAGGGAGGCGAGACTCTGGGCAGAGAGCGAGGCTTCCACTGCCTCAAGATCATTCTCCTTTGGGAGAAGGACAAGCATGGACAACTGGTTTCCTTTTTTATGTGAATATGGCATGCCGAGTACCTGGAGGTCGTCAGTCTCTGTATACCAGTATTCCGCATCCTCATCGGTACGCACCATCATCGGGACCTTTATGGTCGTACCATCGTCGAGAATAAAAGTATCCTCGATGGTCTTTGCGGCATCAAACTGCTTCACCCAGGTCCCTTTGAAATAAATGGCATTGGTGATTGCCAGAACAGTGGAAGAATCGATTCCACCCTCAGGTATCAGGTCTTTAATCTTGTTTCTGGTCTTCTCTTCGACCCACTGGTTGATGATCTGCCGGGACTCCTCGGGCTTCGTGATAAAATCAAGGTTGGTGGTCTTCGCACCATAGTACTTGTCTGCGGTAGTGATGTAGTCCTATAGGAAGGGGTAGGTCTTCTCGGCCCAGAGGGCATTCGCGGTGTTCAGGGTGACTCCGGAATTGCCGCTGTTGAGACCGTTCGAGAGTTCCAGGTATCCCTGCCGGAGGGTATCATAGGAAGCAGGGAAATGGAAGACCGAGCGGATCTCATCTGCAGTGGTATTCCTTGCTCCTTCGTAGGTGATGGCCAGTGCAGAGGAGATGCTCCACGGCGAGAAGAAGATGTTCTTTCCTTCCTGTGCAGGATTTGAGACCAGCCGGGAGAAGAAGTCGATGCCAAACTGGTTGTTGGCCTGCACAACCGCCTTTGCGTTCTCTGAAACCGAGATTGCAGCGGGGGTTTTCCCAGTTTGGTTCTTCTTCATATTGAGCCGTGCTTCAAAAAAAGACCTTGGCGATGTTATTTTCTGGAACGAATATTTCGAACTATTAAATTTCGAGGTCATAACCGGTGCTGGGAACGCTGACAACGTGTGGTTCAGTGTGGTATGCAGGGGACGGGATACAAGAGACGATTTTTGTATCGCCGCTGGTGCACGCGCCTGCATCCCTTCTGGTGCGAGGGTGTCATACTTCGTGTTCAAATTGCCGGCTGAAAGACAATCCGGGGAATACCTGGAGTCAGTCCCTGTCATGGAGCGGGGATTTTTATGGCTGGGCATACCCGACACCGGTATCAGAATACCGAGAACCAGGGTAAAACACATAGTATAGGTAAAAATGGCGAATATCTTGGGATTCATATCAATTCACTCATCTGGTGTGCAACTAGATAGGAATAACGCCATAAATTTGTTTTGAACCTCCTGGTTGAATTCTCTGGAGTGCGGCCACCGGAAACCGCATCTGAAGCTGATTCATATGACATGATTTTGGGAAATCCTTCATGAATGACAATCCGGAAAAAATTGAAGTGTTTTCATGCATTGGTGAAACGAGGGGTCCAGAACTACAACACTTCACTATGCAGAATCAGGAGTGAATTCTATTTTATAATGAAGATCTCCGGGAAACGTGACGAAAAATGTAATCCGGCATCCAACTGTAAATATTCATAGGGAAAAAAAATCATTATTTGTACTATATGCCGGTGATAGAGTATCCGGCATGACAATCACCGCGATACATGTGAAAGAACCATGAGTGAACAATTCCTCCCTTACGTCCACGGACGATCTGAACGTGAATCAGAACGGTTGCACGACCAGGCATCCGGGCTCAGTATGCTCCTGCATGAGGGGACCAGCTATCCCCCGGGTGCACATGTCCTCGAAGCTGGGTGTGGTGTCGGGGCCCAGACGATAATCCTTGCCCGGAACAGCCCCCATGCACATTTCGTATCGATCGACATCTCCTCCGAATCCCTCGCCCGGGCTGAGAATCTCATTCAAAGCGAGGGATTCACCAATGTGTCCTTCAGGCAGGCGGATATCGCGAAACTTCCCTTCGAGCCGGACACCTTCGATCATATCTTCGTATGTTTCACCCTCGAACACCTCAAAGATCCACTCGCTGCAATCCATAATCTCCTCCGGGTCGTAAAGCCCGGAGGCACCATCACTGCAATCGAGGGGGATCACGGGACTGCAGTGTTTCATCCTGATACCAGGGAGGCCCATCACGTGATCGACTGCCTTGTCACACTCCAGCGGCAGGCGGGAGGAAATGCCCTGATCGGGAGGGAGCTCGAGCACCTCCTGAACGATGCTGGATGTCTGGATGTAATGGTTTTCCCAAGGCAGGTGTATGCCTCATCCAGAATCCCGGGATCTCCGGAAGCAGTCAGAAGCATCTTTATCGCAATGATCGAGGGGGTCCGTGAACAGGCAATCGCGGAAGGTCTTGCTGATCCAAAAACGTGGGACCAGGGAATCAGGGAGTTATACTGGACCACTGAAGAAGGAGGTATGTTCTGCTACACATTTTTCAAGGCGGTCGGGAGGAAGAGAGGTTAAAAGAAACACTCCCGACCGGCTATTATATTCCTGGTTACTTATTCCAAAAAAAGATCAATTTTAGATTATATCTCATGCAGGTCGTGAACCTGCTGGTATCGCACACTCGATACGATGAAATGTTTTACTTGGCTGACGCTCTTCGATAATTTTTACAATCCCAAAAACAGCACCAATCTCCCGTACAGCAAGAAGGGTGATGGCAGCGAGGGATGATTCCCGAGGACTCGCGTACCTCAGTACAACATCCTACGTGAGTCGGCTTAACTGCTGGGTTCGGAATGAGTCCAGGTGTTTCCCGACTGCTATGGCCGCCATCACCCAAAGCCAAGGTCCGGATTTGAACCGGAGTGTAGTTGATCTGCAGTCAACCGCGTAGCCGCTCCGCCACCTTGGCAGCCGTGTTTGGCCTTACTCTATTCGTTCGAATAGCACATAAGGCTTTCAGGTTTGCACTCAGAATTTCGTCTGGGTTTGACGTATAGAGCACTGGGGATTTGGACGTTAGTACCTGCGGACTGAACACGTCGTTGCCTTCGTGCGTACATCCCAGGCCTATCAAGCGGGTCTTTTACCCATGTCCTCAACGGAGTCTCTTTTTAGGCCGGGTTTCAAGCTTAGATGCTTTCAGCTTTTATCCCTTGGCGCGTGGCTGCTCGGCAATGCCTTGTCAGACAACCGATCGACTAGTGGCGCCGAATGGAAGTTCCTCTCGTACTATTCCATTCTTACCCTCAGACTCCTGACACTCCTATTAGATAGTAACCGACCTGTCTCACGACGGTCTAAACCCAGCTCACGATCCCCTTTAATAGGCGAACAACCTCACCGTTGGCCGCTGCTGCACGGCCAGGATGGAAAGAACCGACATCGAAGTAGCAAGCCGCAGGGTCGATATGGGCTCTTGCCTGCGACCACCCAGTTATCCCCGAGGTAGCTTTTCTGTCATCTCAGGCCCCCATCGACGAGGACGCTGAGGTTCGTTAGGCCCGGC
>JADFDO010000022.1 GCA_018262855.1 Methanolinea sp.
GGATTCTTCTGGCTGGTACAACGAACTGCTGTGGCGTGCGGAGATCATGGATGTCCGGTACCCTGTCAAAGGTCTTTACGTGTGGTACCCGTTCGGGTTCTCGCTCCGTCGGAATGTCTACGACATGCTGCGATCGCTTCTCGACCGCGACCACCAGGAAGCCCTCTTCCCCCTGCTCATTCCCGAGCACGAGCTTGCGAAGGAGGCCGAGCACATCAAGGGATTCGAGGATGAGGTCTACTGGGTTACCCATGGCGGTCTCTCGCCGCTTGACGTCAAGCTCGCGCTCCGGCCCACGAGCGAGTGCGCGATATACCCGATGTACGCACTCTGGGTCCGGTCCCATGCGGACCTTCCCCTGAAGATCTACCAGATCGTGAATGCATTCCGGTACGAGACCAAGCATACCCGCCCGCTCATCCGCCTGAGAGAGATCACGTCGTTCAAGGAGGCACATACGGTCCATACCACGTGGGAGGATGCCGAGCGGCAGGTCGAGACGGCAATTTCCCTCTACATGGAGTTTTACGACCGGCTCTGCATCCCCGTGATCATCTCAAAGAGGCCCGAGTGGGACAAGTTCCCAGGCGGGGACTACACGATCGCAGTAGACACCGTCATGCCCGACGGGAGAACGCTCCAGATAGGGACCGTACACCATCTCGGGGATCACTTCTCTCGGACATTCCAGATTACCTACGAGGACGTTGACGGCGAGCAGAAGTTCGCCCACCAGACCTGCTACGGGATCTCCGAGCGGTCGATCGCAGCCCTGATCAGCATGCACGGCGACGACCGGGGGCTCATCCTCCCTCCGGGTCCCGCTCCCGTCCAGGCAGTCATCATCCCGATCACCATCGGGAAGAGGAAGGAGGAGGTGAGCGAGGCTGCGGCAGCGATCGAGAAGGAACTTGCCGCATCAGGATTCAGGGTGAAGGTCGACGCCCGCGATCTCCGCCCCGGTGCGAAGTATTACTACTGGGAGATGCGTGGTGTTCCCCTCCGACTCGAGATAGGCCCGAGGGATATCGACGCCGGCCAGGTCACTGCGGTCACCCGGCTCGGTCATAAGACACAGGTCCCGAGGGAGCGACTTATAGAAGGTGTCAGGGACCTCTTCTCATCGTATTCATTGCAGATGAAGGAGAGGGCGGAAGAACATGTCCGGACGCACATCCGGGCCTCGAAGACCATGGCGGAGGTTGCCGATGCCGTCGAGGGAGGCATTACCCTCGTGTCCTGGTGCGGCAGCCGAGAATGTGCCGATATTATTGAAGAGAAGACCCGTGCCGAGGTGCTCGGAACCGATGTCAGGTCCCCGTACCTCATTGACGCAGGGGACTCGTGCGTTGTCTGCGGGAAGCCGGGGACCACTGCTCTCGTGGGACGATCGTATTGAGGAGCACCCGGGGGCAATGCGCCCCCCGGGTGCGGGGGAGCAGTTGGGGCAAAAGCCTCAACTGCGGGGAAACAAGGGATGGAATAGGGTACTCCCTCCCGTCATGGATCCTGTTCCACCTTGGTCATGATATGAGCAGTTGGGGGCCAGGAACCCCAACTGCGGGGGAGCAGGGGGGTCAAAAACGCCCCTGCGGAGAAACAAGCGGAAGGCCGTAAGGGGGGAGCAGTTGGGGACCAGGAGCCGCAACCGCCGGGGAAGGCCGGGAGGGGGAATCCCCTCCCGTCAGGTGAATGCCCTTCCCATGCGCTTTCGCATCCCGAATTGCGATGGCATACCTGTTTTTGCCAGGTGGGAGGTTTTTTTTCGGCTGACTAAAAGACTCTCTGTTTCCGACGGATTGCCAGTAACGAAGAATTAAATCACCTGCCATCCGTCCATTTATGTTCACAAAGGGTGCAATCATGAAGCGAATCCTGACCGTTACTGTCATCATCCTGCTCGCCCTCACATTCGCAGCAGGATGTACTTCGACGCAGACCCCGGCCCCCGCCTCGCAGGGAAACAACCTCTTTGCGCAGGCAGAGAAGGCGTTTGCAACAGATAACTTCCATGCAGCAGCAGATCTGTACCGCCAGGCGTACGACCAGTACAAGGCTGAAGGCAACACGAACGCTGCATATGACGCATTGAACAAAGTTTCGGTGTCCGTCCGGATGTTTGCCGAGTTCCCGTACAACCAGTCGGTCATGACCTCAATGATCGATGAGGCTTTCCCGTCGGTTCCTGCAGACCGGAAAGAGGGCTGGCTCCCCTGTGAAGTGAGCCAGTGTATCGTAAGCGACGGCGAGACCTGGTACTTTGCCAACACCATCAACAATATCCGGTCCCATAACCTCGACCTGATGCGGGAAGAGACCGCACGTATGGGCAAGACACCGTTTTACGATGAGATGAAATCCATAGCCCTTGCCCCGATTGACGGAGGCGCAGGCAATTATCTCAATCCCATCCACTGGGAAGGCACAGAGACCCTGAGCATACCTGCCGGTCTGCTGCCAAGGGCCGGCACCCTCCGCCTCTGGGTTCCCCTGCCTGTCGAGACCCCCTCCCAGCGGGACGTCACCATCATCGCAGTCGAGCCGGCACAGTACGTGAAATCACAGACTGGGACGGACGCGGACATGGGCATTGCCTATCTCGAGATCCCTCTGGATACCGTTACGGGAGATTTTCTCAATGTCTCTGCCCGGTTCCGGTACACCCAGTACGAGGTGAGGTACACCATCGACCCGGAAAAGGTCGGGAATTATGACACGAAAGATCCTGAATACCGGAAATATACTGCGTCCGGTAAGAACATCATCATCACCCAGGCGATGAAGGCAAAGGCGCTCGAGATCGTGGGGGGCGAGACCAACCCATATCTGCAGGCAGAGAAGCTGTACTGGCATGTGGTATCACACCCGTACAGCAATGTCCCCCACACAAGGCTTAGCGCGGCCAATGTTCCGGAATCGGTGTATATGTTCGAGACCGGCTTTGGCGACTGTGGTACCCAGAGTATGTACTTTGCCGCCCTCTGCCGGTCGCTGGGCATCCCCGCCCGCGCCATCGGCGGCTACCAGCTCGTCCCGACTCACGAGGGCACCCACTTCTGGTCAGAGTACTACCTGCCGGGCTACGGCTGGATCCCCAACGATGTGACTATCGCCGAGGGTGCAGAATGGTCGTACGAATCAACGGACGAGGATCGTCACCAGTACATGGACTTCTATGCACGGAACCTCGACCCGTACCGCTATATCATCCAGAAGGATGTGGATATCCCGCTTACCCCTCCGCCGGGCAATGCTGTCATGTTCGATATGGTCGTGCAGTCGCCAAAAGCCGTCTGCGACACCTGTGACACAGATCCGGAATTTGAGATGCTCGAAGACTGGAAAGTTACTATTGTAAAAGCGTGAACGGGGACACGGTTTTTCCGGCCCCTTTTTTCCATTACCGGATTGTGTTGATGCACACACAGTCTGAAAGATCCTCAATCGTTATGATGGGGACTGATGTCCCCGCCGTGGGGATCCCTGACGCCCCCCAGAGGGGCGCCATGGGATCGAAGGGCGAAGCCCTCGGGAGATATAAGGGGGGCAACGCACCCTCAGGAAAAAGGTGGCCTACTTGCAGGACCCGCACCGGTAGGTTATCCGGTAGCCCGGCACTGACAGGTCTCCGGAGAGGATCTTCCTGCCACCCCGTATGAATATCCTGTGGCACCTGTCGCACCGTCTCGGGATAAGAGCGTCGAAGCGCCCAGGCGAGAGATCGAGCTCGAACCGCGTGTCCACCTGGATGCCCGATTCGGACAGCTGGGCATCCTCGTACAGTGAGACAAGCTGCATCACTTTATAGGGGCTTGCACCGAGATCGGTGAACTGCTTGAAGAGGAAGTAGTTGAAGATCAGCCAGGAGAAATCACCCCTGTCCAGCAGGTCTTCCACATCGTTCACTCCCTCGTCGATGTCCTCCAGGGTGCAACCGCACAGGGGGCAGCGCCCCTTGACCAGCTCGTCGAGGTAGACTTCTTCCTGGCAACCCGGGCAGGTGGTGTGGGCAGCGTGTGTCTTTGATGTCATGATTGTTTCAGCTGTGAAAATTCCCTTTTCATGGTGAGGCAACAGCGTAATCGGCGTGCTGTAGTGAGTTGGTCCGCATAACGGTACCAGTCTATTCACCGCACGCCTGGAAAGGACGTATCGGTGGGATACCTGAATACAGGATTTCCTCTCCAGGTAAATTGCCTCTTCTATTTGTACCTGCATCACTTAAACCATGCGCTTGGGGACGTAATTTTCCTGCAATGGACAAATAGAGGAATATTTACTGATATTTAAGTCTGTCTCACCCGCAGGACCATGGAGATATACGACATTGAGATGAAGAATGCCGGGATTCATGAGAATGAGAGGGAAGGCGGGGATTTCGTTCCGCCGGTATTCATCGGAGCAGGATGCCAAATGCCTGGGAGAGGCAGCGCAGCCCTTCTTCCTTGTTGCCTTCCCGGAGGAGCATGCCTGCCTGGGAGAGGCATGCCTTGATATCATGCTTGTCGATCCCGTAGGCGACCATGAAGCACCTGACCGAATCCTCGATCTCACCGACCATGAAGTGGCAGTTGGAGAGCTCGATCCATGTTTCGACCTGGCGGGGGTCTTCTGCAACTACCCTGCTCAGGAGGGTGATTGCGTCCCGGTATTTCCCCGTATGTGAGAGCGCGAGCCCCTTCCAGTACTGACTCCTGGCGTTCGAAAAAGGCCTGACCCCTTCTGCCTCCCTGAAGCATTCGATCGCTTTTTTGTAATTCCCCATCTCGCAGCATGCGATCCCCATGTTGATCCAGGCCGACACGTAGTGCGGGTAGATCTCAAGGGCCCGCGTATACGCTGTCACCGCTTCCCGGAAGCGTTTCAGCTTCATAAGGGCGTATCCCCGGTTCACCCAGGCACCCACGTACCGCGGACGGAGCGATGTGGCGATCTCGGTGCAGGTCAGTTCCTCCTCGTACCGGCCAAGTTCCCCGAGTGCGTGACCCCTGGCATTCCATGCCTGGGCGGATGAAGGGGAGAGCACGATTGCCCTCTCGCAGCAGACCAGCTTTTCGGAGAACCGCGAGAGCTTTCCAAGCGCAAAAGCACGGTTGATCCACGCATCCACGAGAGTCGGGTCGAGCGCGAGCGCATGGTCGCATGCCTTTATCTCTTCCTTGTAGCGGCCCAGTTTTCCAAGCGCAAATCCTGATGCGACCCATGCAGGGATGAAGGTGGGATCCTTATCGAGAGCATCCGTGAAACACTCGAGAGCTTCGGCATGGCGCCCTTTTTTTGACAGGTGCATACCCTCGCGGGTGAGCCGGGCGGCAGGGGTTTCTGTGCTTTCCTTGTGCAAGGTGTTAAGTGCCTGATCGTCACCTTCGGGGACTTCTGTCTCAGTCATATGTCGGGAGGGGGGCAACGCGCTCCTTTATAGTGGATTCTCACATGTTTCCATAAATCCACTCATAAGGGTATGGCATGGAGAAAAAAAATTGTCCCTGGCGAGGATAGCTGCTACGCAGAATGACGATTGGAATACTCAAGGAAAATTACAACAGCGGGGGGATTCCGGCATTTCCCGGGAATGATGTTGTCCATGGTTCCCATGGCGAAAATTGATACAGCATTCAGGAGATTCCTATGTAGCTATCCGGATTATATGATATGAGTGGGAACCTGCGTGATCTCGCTTCTCTGTGTTGACGACGACCCAAGCCTCCTGGAACTCGTGAAGATCTTTCTCGAGAGGATGGGCCAGTTCAACGTGACAACAGCCACCGGAGCGAATGGAGCGTTCGAAGCGCTCAAAACCGGTCATTTCGATGCCATCATCTCCGATTACCAGATGCCTGGGATGGACGGGATCACGTTCTTAAAGACGGTCCGGGACCGTTGCGGCGATATCCCGTTCATCCTCTTCACCGGGAGAGGCCGGGAGGAGGTCGTGATCGAGGCGATCAACAACGGCGCTGATTTTTACCTCCAGAAGGGGGGCGATCCCGAGTCTCAGTTTGCCGAGCTTATCCACAAGGTCCGGCAGGCTGTGGTTCAGCATCGTGCGCAGGATGAACTCGGAGTAGCGTATGAACGGCTCGCTGAATCCGATGTAAAACTCCAGAGCCAGTTGCAGGATCTCGAACGAATGCAGTCCGAAAGACTGGAGACCGAAGAAAATTTCCGGAATCTTGTTGAGAACGCGCCCGTTGCAATATATATACAAACAAACGGCCGGTTTGTCTATCTCAACAATGCCGCGGTACGCCTGCTGGGAGCATCATCTACAGATGAATTACTGGGGAAAGAGTTCATTGAACGCGTCCATCCGTCGTTTCATGACCTGATTCGGAAAAGAGTGAGTACACTTACAATCGATCTCGAACCTGTGGAACTGCTCGAGGAGACATACCTGAAACTGGATGGAACCCCCATCGAGGTCGAGGTCAAGGCGGTTCCGTTCAAGTTTGGGGAGGATCATGGGGTGCTTGTGATGCTCCATGACATCACGGTCCGCAAGCGTGCCGAAGAGGAACTCCGTGCCGCGTACGAACAGATCACCGCCACTGATATGGAACTCCGGAGGAACTTCGAAGAGCTTGCACAAAAGGAGCACCTGGTCCGGGAGAGCGAGGCCAGATTCCGCGCCATAATCGAACAATCTGTCCAGTTCATTGGCCTATTGACCATCGATGGTATCCTTATCGAAGCCAACCGGGCATCCCTGGAGTTTACGGGGAGACCGGAATCGGATATCCTGGGGCGCCCTTTCTGGGATACCCCCTGGTGGGCACATTCTGAAGAGTTGCGTGAGAGATTGAAGGATGCCGTCAAAAGCGCCGCCGCGGGCAACACGGTAAAATTTGAAGCTACGAATATCGGAGCAGACGGTCAGATCACTTCCATCGATTTCTCTCTCAAACCGGTAGTGGATGAAGAGGGATGTATCTCCTACCTCATACCGGAAGGCAGGGATATCACCTGGCTGAAACGGGCGGAGGAAGCGCTCAGGCAGAGTGAAGAACGGTACCGGATCTTCGTTGAAACCGCCAATGAAGGGATCTGGGCGATTGATGCCGCGTTTCACACCACGTTTGTGAACAGGAAGATCCAGGAGATTTTCGGCTATACTGCGCAGGAGATGATAGGAAGGCCGGTCTGGGACTTTGTCCCCCCCGATGATGTTGAGTCGATGAAAGAGATTCTCCGTGAACGCCGGACCGGGGTACCTGGGAGATATGAGCGCCGGTGGATAAGAAAAGACGGATCCCTTGTATGGTGCCTGACCTCCGCCACACCCCTCTTTTCTCCTGATGGCACGTTCACCGGGTCGTTTGGCCTTTTCACCGACATCACGGAGCGCATGCGGATGGATGAAGCGCTCCGCGAGAGCGAGAAGAAGTATGCGACCGTTGTCGAGCAGAGCCAGGATGGAATTTTCATTGCCCAGGATGGGAGGCTGGTCTTCCATAACCGGGCGTTTTCTGCTATGACCGGGTATCCGGATGAAGAGCTGGAGGGAAGATCAATTGCCGATCTGATTGCCCCGGAAGACAGGGATCTAGTCATGACCCGGCACCAGGAACGATTGGGAGGAAAGACCCCCCCGGTGATCTATGAATTCTCCGCCCTTCACCGTGACGGGAAGAGCCGTATTCCGGTAAAAATGAGTATTGCTGCGGGGACATTCCAGGGGATACCGGCAACGATCGGCACCCTCCATAACATGATGGAAGAACGCAGGAAGGAGAGTATCCTGCGCGAGAGCGAAGAGAGATACCGCACCATCATCGAGAATATCCATGAAGGGTTTGTGAGGATGGATTCCGAGGGAATGATCCTCATGGTAAACCGCTCTGCCGTTGATATGCTGGGCTACGACTCATCTGAGGAGATAGTCGGGATCCCGATAGTCTCGTTCTACCGTGATCCTGTGGAGCGAAAGAACCTGATTGAGAGGATGGGAACCGATGGGCGGGTCGACGGATTTGAGTCGGAGTTCGTGAAGAAGGATGGTTCAGTATTTTGGGGTTCAGTGGATGCCCACTATTATACCAATTCACATGGTGACATTGCCGGAACGGAAGCCCTTCTCCGGGACATTACAGACCGGAAAACAATGGAGCGTGCTCTTCACGACGCAAACCGGAAACTGGCCCTCCTCACGAGTGTTACCCGCCATGATGTCGCGAACCAGCTCACCATACTCAGGGGATATGCCGAGATGGCAGCAGGGGAGGTCCGCGGTTCTCCTGCAGAGGAGCAGCTTGCACGGATCGAATCAGCAGCAGTGGCTATATCCCGGCTCCTGGAGTATACCAGGACATACCAGGAACTTGGCGGACATGCCCCTATCTGGTTCCGAATCGACGAGGCCGCTGAAAAGGCGGCGGTCCGCCAGGTGAACATCCACAGGGAATGCAGCCAGTATGAGATCTTTGCGGATCCGATGATTGAACGGGTCTTTTTCAATCTGTTCGAGAATGCACAACGGCATGGAGGCAAGATGACGGAGATCTCGGTCCGGTGCAGGGAATCGGCCGATTCGCTGGTTATCCTTGTCGAGGACAACGGGATCGGTATACCTGCCCATGAGAAGGAAAAGATCTTCGAACGGGGTTTCGGGAAGAACACCGGATTCGGACTTTTTTTGGCACGTGAGATCCTTTCGATCACGGGAATGACAATCACCGAAACGGGAACAGAGGGGGAGGGGGCCTGCTTTGAGATCCTTGTACCGCGGAAATTCTTCAGGAGCGTTGTCCCGGAAGGCCAGAAATAACAGGGTGCGGAAGAACGGTCGTCGGGTATGTGAACAAAAAGAACACCACATGATTCCCCGGTCGAGACATATAAAAAACATTGAACATGGCAGAATCATGTTCATTCTAAAAAAGGTGCAGGCCCGGTTCACCCGTTCCTGCCTGCCACTTTCCTTTACTTCCTTGTCAGCGACCCGAGGATGCCGCGGATGATCTCCCTGCCGATCTGGGTCCCGGCAGCCCTCGCAGCACTCCCTGCCATCTTGGTGAGGGCATCCGTACCCGTCTTCCGGGACGTGGTGCTCGTCTTCCTGGCCTTTGGCTCGGCCCTCGCTTTTTCTTCCTTCTCCTCGGCTGCCGCGGTTTTTGCCCGCTCGGCGAGGAGCTCATAGGCAGAAGCCCGGTCAACCGTGGCCTCGAACTTTCCGAAGACCGGGGAGGACCGCATAACGGACTTTCGCTCCTCTGGAGTGAGCGGGATCAGGCGGCTTTCCGGCGGGTGGATCATTGCCCGTTCCGTGATCCCGGGGATGCCCTTCCCATCGAGGAACGATACGAGGGCTTCCCCGGTGCGAAGCTCGGTGATCACGGTCTTTGCGTCGATCTCCGGGTTCTGCCGCATCGTCTCAGCTGCCGCCTTCACCGCTTTCTGGTCCTTCTGGGTGAATGCCCTGAGCGCATGCTGGACCCGGTTGCCGAGCTGCCCGAGGACATCGTCCGGGAGATCGAGAGGGTTCTGGGTGATGAAGTAGACGCCCACGCCTTTTGACCGGATAAGGCGGACCACGAGTACGATCTTTTCCCGGAGGGCTTTCGGGGCATCGGCGAAGAGGAGGTGGGCCTCGTCGAAGAAGAAGACCAGTTTCGGTTTCTCGGGATCTCCGACCTCGGGCATCTGTTCGTACAGTTCGGAGAGGAGCCAGAGAAGGAAGGTCGAGTAGAGCTTTGGCGACAGGAGGAGCTTATCGGAGGCGAGGATGTTGATTGCACCCTTTCCTTCGATTTCCCGGATAAACATCCCCGGTTCGAGAGAGGGTTCCCCGAAAAATTTCGCGCCGCCCTGCTCTTCAAGCGTGATCAGGCTCCTCTGGATCGCACCGACCGTAGCCGGCGAGATATTGCCGTATTCCGTGCGGAGCTCCTTTGCATGATCGCCGGCATACCGGACCATTGCCTGGAGATCTTTTAAGTCAAGGAGAAGCAGCCCCTGCTCGTCCGCGATCCGGAAGATCAGGGCGAGCACGTCGGCCTGGGTATCCGAGAGATCCAGGATCCTCGCAAGCAGGAGAGGCCCCATCTCGGAGACGGTGGTCCGGACCGGGTGTCCCTGCTCGGAAAAGACATCCCAGAAGACCACCGGGAATCCCTGGGGGGTGAACCCCGAGAGGCCGAGTTCCTGCACCCGGGCGGTCACGTTCTTGTTCTCTCCTCCGGGAAGTGCCATCCCGGAGAGATCTCCCTTGACGTCTGCCATGAAGACGGGGACGCCTATCCGGGAGAACTGCTCGGCAATCACCCTGAGGCTCACGGTCTTACCTGTTCCCGTAGCGCCGGCGATGAGCCCGTGCCGGTTCGCCGTGGCGGGCAGAATACCGAGCGGGCCCTTGCCCCGGGCTACAATGAGTGGTTCGTACTGGTGTGGCATGGGTGTCTTCCTGATTCTACTTTGAGATGATGGGCAATTAATCGTATCATATGGTGGCATCCTTCATTGCCTGCCCGGCATTGATCGCGCCCGCGGTTCTCTCACGGGCTGCCTGCGCCATGCGACTCCGGGATGCGGGGATCCCGAAGGCCGGAAAACTATATCACCCTCCCTGCCCTCTATGCCTGCACATGGAGAATGGGGAAGTCGCGTATGCGCTGACCATTGCCGGATCAGATTCAGGGGGTGGTGCAGGGATCCAGGCCGATCTGAAGGTCTTCCAGGCACTCGGGGTGTGGGGTCTCTCGGTCGTAACTGCGGTCACTGCCCAGAACACCCGGGAGGTCAGGGGTATTCGGGTCCTCGATCCCGGGATCATCTCACTCCAGATGCAGGCGATCTCTGACGAGTTCCCGATCAGTGCCATCAAGACCGGGATGCTTGCAGATGCCGCCACGATACGTGCCGTCGATGCCGGGCTTCACCCGGGCATCCCCCTCGTGGTGGATCCCGTGATGGTGTCCACCAGCAGGCACGAGCTCATGGAGAAGGGAGCGATGTCAGACCTGTTGGAGCTCCTTCTCCCCAGGGCAACGATCGTGACTCCCAATACCCACGAGGCCGAGCGCCTGTCAGGGGCAGGACCCATCAGGAATCTCGAAGATGCACACATGGCCGGGATGCGTATCCTGGATCTCGGTCCGGAATACGTACTTATCAAGGGTGGACACATGCCTGGGAATGTGGCGGCGGATCTCCTCGTATCGAAGGAAGGAGAATGGGTGATCGCAACCCCGCGGCTCCCGCGTACCGTGCATGGTGCGGGATGCTGTTACTCGGCTGCGATCTGTGCCCACCTGGCCCGCGGATTGACGGTGCAGGAGGCATTCTCCCGCTCCAAATCATGGATGGATCGCCTCATCAGGAGCGCAATTTCGGCTCCCTCGGGAGTGTCACTTCTCTTTCCTGCCTTTTTTTGAGCGTTGCAGGGACTGATCGGAGGGTGAGAGGCATGATCCCACCGGCATGTTCATAGGAGAAGCGTTATAAAAAGAATTCCTAGTGGAGAGATCGTGAGCGATCCTGCTGATGCGAAGAAGGAGGTGGATGCGGGGCGTATAGGTGAAGGGGTCCTCGAGGCGATGCCTGCTCCCGTCTGCGTGGTTGATGGTGAAGGACTCATTCTCTACGCAAACTCTGCCCTTGCCACCCTCTGCGGGGGAACCCTGGGCGAACTCCTCGGAAGACCCGCCGGGGTGGTGCTGGGAGTCCTGCCGTCCGGCGTCCGTGACTCGCTCTTCGAGGCACTGCGTGAAAAGAAGAGGATCAAGGTTGCCGTCACCTGGGACGGGGAGGGAAAAGAACCTGTGCTCCTCGACGGGGAAGCGTTCTTCTTCTCCCTCCCGGGGCCAGGTTCACCACCTGCCGCAGCATGGACTGCCCGCGTGCTCCCCTCCTCGGTCCCGGAGGCGGAAGTCGCCGCTATGGCGGCATCCCGCAAGAAAGCCCGGGAACTCCTCTCGGTCGTCAGGCACGATATCCTCAACCAGCTGACCATCTTAATTGGATTTCTCCAGTACTCTGAGGACTTCATCGAGGATCCGCAGCTCCGGGAGTTTCTCTCGAAAGAAGAGGCGGCCGGGCAGGCCATCCAGGCATTGATCGAGTTTACCAGGGACTTCCAGGATATGCTGGTTGAGGATCCCCGCTGGATCCCGGTTCTTCCCATGATCAAATCCGCCATGATCATGACGGATGCGGGAAATGTCAGTATCGAGACCGAAGTGAGCAATGTCGAGGTCTTTGGAAGTCCGCTCATGAAACACGTTTTTGTGACCCTGATCAAGAATGCTCTTGACCATGCCACCGGGCTTACCCGCATCACTCTAACAGATGAGAGAGACGGATCCGATCTCCTGCTCGTATGCGGGGACGACGGCCCGGGAATCCCGGCAGCAGAGAGAAAGGCGCTCTTTGACAGGGGTCATGGCAGGAACCGGGGCTACAGCCTCTGGCTTTCACGGGAGATCCTTGCCATTACCGGAGGAACGCTTGAGGAGAACGGCCGTGAAGGGAGTGGTGCACGGTTCGAGATCAGGGTTCCTGCCGGGATGTGGCGGTGCCAGAAAGAGAACCAGTCTCCCTGATCAGGCGATCTCCTGGACCATTTTTCCTTCCTTGAAGATGGATATTTTTCCCCCGCTCTGGGAGAGCACAATGCCTATCGCGCTCGTGACGAGGGTGATCCCCGCAATGGAGGAGTGCCGGGTTCCGAGCCCCTTGGGGATTTTTATTTTGCTGGTATCAATCGTGATGTAGCGGGCGGCAGCCTCGATCCTCCCGTCACCGCGGACAACGAACGCACCATCGAGCTGGGCCAGTTCCTTGATGTTCTCCTTGATATCGTGGTTGGTGATCATCCGGTCTGCGGCGGGATGGCCCTCGAACGGGTTGAGGATCAGCTGCTTTGACTTCACGAGCACGGCATCAGAATCGCCGACGATGAACGCGGTCCCTACCTGCTTACCCTCCCTCCCTTCTCTCGAGATCTCCATGCAGATATGGAGCACGGCATCGAACACCTCCTCACCGATGTCGGTGCCGGTGATCACGGTATCGCGCCACATGGCCGTGCTGATCCTGCGGCGTTCACGGTGCTCATGGTCGGTGATGTCATGGCCCACGCAGACAACCTCGTCGAGGTGACCAGAGGGGTCGCGGACGGCCCTCGTGTGCCAGGCGACCCAGACCGAATCACCCCCGCGGAGCATCATCTCGTTGATACGGAGGTTCGCGTTCTCCTGCGGCGTGGAACTCTCGGCGGCAAAGCCCTGGGCACTCTTCCGTGCATGGGGTGGGATCAGGGTGTCGACCACCCGCTTCCCCAGGAGTTCAGCCTCCGAGTAGCCGAAGAATGCCTGGGCATGCTTGTTGAAGAACGTGATGGTGCCCCCGGGGTCGATCTTGATGATGAGGCTTGCCGCGTTCTGGAGGAATTCCCTGTAACGGAGATCGCCCTCCTTCTGTGCATCGATGAGCCTCTTGTATTCCGAAAGGTCTTCGCAGACCAGGAGGTGTCCTCTTGCGGGATCCTCCGGGTCCATTGCCCTCATCCGGAGCCTGCACGGGACCGGTGAGCCGTCCTTCCGCGTGAGTGTCGCCTCCGCATGGCCCCACCCCTGGGTATCGAACGCGTGACCCAGGTCGCGGAATGCCCGGTCGCAATCATCCCTTCCCTTGAAGAGCACCTGGATCCCCTGGCCCGTGAGCGCCGCTGCATCCCTGCCGAGCTCTTTCGCCATTGTGGAGTTGACCCATTCGATGGTCCCGCTTCTCACCTGGCAGAGCCAGAGCGGTGTGACAGAGAGGATTGAGGAGAGCAGGTCGCCCCGGAGGGCCTGGTCACGCTCAGCCTTCTTCCTGAGCACCGCCTGGTAGATCATGTCCCTCATCTCCGCGACAGGGGCACGGGATCCCCTTCCTGCCGCTGCGGCCTCGGATGCATAATTGACGTCCTCGACAAGGAGGGTGTCCCGGTCGCTCCGGTGGTAGAGGATGAAGGGTATCCCTGCCTGGGTGCTTTTCAGTTCCTTCAGGAGCTCGATCCCGGTCATGTCGGCCAAGAACTCGATGCCGTTCACCTCGGGAAGGCGGAAATAGGAGATGATGATGTCGTATCTCCTGCGGCTGGCCATCTCGAGTGCCTGCTTGGTGGAGTGGACGGCATCGATGCGTATCTCTCCCATCCGCTCGAGATAGGCACGGGTGCTCTCTATCGCGTCGGTATTGTCATGCACGAGGAGGACGGTGATCATGGTGCGATCCGGGGCGTATTTTCCGGGCTGTATGCAAAATGGTTGGGATTTCCCCAAATTAATAATTATTGGTGAGAAATTCCTGATTCAACGGTGCAGGCGGCGCATTTTGAGCAAGGAGGCCTATCTCCTCCGGCCCCTTCCCTGCGCAGGCTCCCCTGTCGATCCCGCCTGCATCCTGAAGAGGGCGGCAGCGACCTCGAGCGAGGTGTGCTCGTCTCCCATCACCTGCTTGACCCGGGCGATGTAGGGTTCCAGGTTCTCGGAGTCGATGGTTCCTTTGATCTTCTCCATCATGTTGATGAGTCTCCGTTCCCGGAGATCCTCCTCGGCAGGGATGGCGTGCCGGGCGATGCGTATCTTCGCAAATTTCTGGATGTCCCTGAGTTTCCACATCTCCTTCCCTGATACGAAGGTGAATGCCTTGCCGGTCTTTCCCGCACGCCCGGTCCTGCCGATCCTGTGGATGTAATACTCGGGGTCCTGCGGCACATCGTAGTTGAACACGACACCGATCTCCTCGACATCAATGCCGCGGGCCGCGACATCGGTCGCCACAAGGATATCGGATGCGCCGGACCGGAACCGGGACATCACCCGCTCCCGCTCTTTCTGGTCCATGTCGCCGTGTAGGGCTTCTGCAAGGTAGCCCCGTGCCTGGAGCTGGGAGCAGACCTCGTCCACCTTTCTCTTGGTGTTGCAGAAGACGAGTGATGATTTCGGGTTGTAGAAGTCAATCAGCCTTGACAAGACCTCCACCTTGTCCGACTCCCTCAGTTCGAAGTACCGCTGCTCGATGATTGCAGGGACCTCGAGCCTGCCATGGACAACCTTGACCATGCGGGGGTCTTTTAAGAACCTCTGGGTAAGGGCCAGGATCTCCTTTGACATGGTGGCCGAGAAAAGGACGTTCTGCCGGTCGCCCGGGACCTGTGAGAGGATGAGCTCGATGTCGTCCCGAAAGCCCATATCCAGCATCTCGTCGGCCTCATCGAGAACGACCATTTGTATTTTCGAGAAGTTGATGGTGCGGCGGTTCATGTGGTCGATGAGCCTTCCGGGTGTGGCGATCACGATCTGTGCCCCTTTCCTTAAGACTGAGATCTGCCGCTCGATGGGCTGTCCCCCGTAGACCGGGAGGATCGTGATCCCCCGCAGGAAGAGTGCGAGTTTCCGGAGTTCCTCCGAGACCTGGATCGCGAGTTCCCTCGTCGGGCAGAGCACGATTGCCTGCAGTTCAGGGCGGGAGCCGTCGATGCGTTCAAGGAGCGGGATGCCGTACGCTGCGGTCTTCCCTGTCCCGGTGTGGGCCTGGCCCACCATGTCGTGGTGGTCCCGGATGACGGGGATTGCGAGCGACTGGATTGGTGTGGGCTCTTCGAAGCCCAGGTCAAGAATAGCCCGCATGAGGGGTTCGGGGATATTCAGATCAGTAAATGAGAGTGTCTTCATGTGGATGTTCCATAGAGTGCGGTAGCACCCGGTATCATGACGCATGGGTTCTTCTGTGGGTCACTCCGGGATCGCGCTGAAGGAATAATGACTCTCCAGCACTTATAGCCATTTGTGCGGGACCAGTCTTCCGGGACCCTCACTCGAGGCTCCTGGAGGATACCCTCACATTCCGGGGGTGAAAAAAATCAGGGGATAAGGAATTATTACTCCCTGATTACCACGGACGCCTTGTCATCGAACGGGTTGGTGCGGACCGCAAGGGAGTAGAGGTAGGGGTACTGCCGCTTCAGGTTGCCCAGGTACACGACCCACTCCATGACGAGCAGACTGTACACCCGGTTGAGATCGCCGGATAGGTGGGCTGCGTCAGCCTGTGGCAGGTCACAGAGAACCTCGCGGTGCGAGAGTTCCTGCCAGAGGTGGAGGAGCGCCTGGAGGAGGTCGGTGAACCGGGAATGCTCCTCGAGGTCGGGGTTCTGGAGGAGGAGGGTGAGAAGATTGAGTTTTCCTCCCAGGGTGTCCCGGAGTGATGCGAGGTCGAGTTCGCGGCAGTCGAGCGAATAGGTCCGGGACTCGAGTGCGGATGGGATCCGGGCAGGATCCGGCGCAACTTCCCCGCCCTCGCCAACAATGAGCCGGGCGAGTTCCTCTTTCCCGGGATCGAGCCGCGAGCAGATCGACAGGAGGGAGGTCCCCATCTCCGTGTAGAAGAGGCCGACCAGCATGTTCGTCTTCTCGCGGCGGCGGGCACGCTCCTCGCGGTAGGCCATGTTCTCGACCAGGTTTGCGACCACGCCGAGGAAGCACCCCACCCCGGTCACGATCAGGAGGATCGCGAGCATTTTTCCCCCGGCCGTTACGGGGTGGATATCGCCATACCCGACGGTCGCGATGGTCACCACGGTCAGGTAGAACGAATCGAGGAGCGAGAATCCCTCGAGCCAGGAGAACCCGGCGATGCCGACCAGTATGACCAGGCAGAGGAGGACCACGTAGGTCCGGATCCTCCGTTCGTACGAGTCCATCTGGTGAATGGTCGCCCGCCATCGATGATAAACCTCACCACCGATGCACCGTGCACTCACCTCCCGAAAGGAATGCGATCACATACTTACCACGCAGGGAACCGGATTTATCGGGGAGTTCCACTCCCGCCCCTTCAGATGATCACCTCATACACGCGTTGAACCGGATCCGGGCTGACAAGAACCTCTCATCGATTCCCCTCCTCCTTCTCCGCAGCCTTCATAACCTGTCCCGCCAACCCGAAGAGTGTGGAGCAGAACATCGATGCCTTTGCGGACATGATCCGCGAACTCAAGACACAGCGGAAAGAAGCGCGATGGAAGGCCTACGATACCTGGAAGCGCTCATGCTGCTGCCCGGACTGCCCGAGCTACAACGAGTGTGCCACCGGGGGCCAGGAACTCCTCTACTGCGTGCTGGGGATGAGCATCCGGTGCGTCCGCGAGGACAAGCACTGTACCTGTCGCGAGTGTCCCCTCTATACGCTGCTTGGGCTGACGGGAAAGGACTTCTGCATGAAGGGGAGCGAGGCGGCGATCCGGTACGAGCGGACTGTTGGGGAATTGTAGGAATTGGGACAACCGCCTGATTGTTTCCTGTCAGGAAACACAATGTTTCCTAATGGGAAACGATGCGTTGCACTCCGGGAGAGACAAACGAGGAATGGATACGATAACCCTAGGTGTTTCTGAAAATAAATTCACGACATAATCATAATTTTCCGGAAAGATTACATGTGGTTCTCTATTGAGCCCTTTTTTTCAGTATCCCGAGAAATCCTGCAATCAGTGCAAGGATGACCAGCACTCCAGAGAGGGGCGTATCCGGTGCAAACCGTGTCCCGGCCGGTACAGCCGACCCGGCGGGAGTGGCGGAGATCTCTCCGGTCGAATAGAAGAACAGGTTTCCGGCAAGGTTCTTTCCATACAGCGGCTCCTCGTATCTGATGCGGGCACCGGGAAGGGCCGTGCCGCTCTGTGAATGTACATCCGTAGCAGGATCTCCCGTGGTCGAAAGGGTATAGAACCGGCACTCTTCGCTAATCGTAATCTCAAACCTGCCGCCTGCATCAGTCACCGAAGATCCAACCAGGTGACCTGCTTCGCGGGGATCTTCCGAGCAATAACATTCCACGACTGCCAGCTCTCCTGGTTTCGCGGTGTCCCACGATCCTCCCCGCAGCACCTGACCCGAAAAGACCCAGGGGCCTTCGTAGATCGGCTGAGTGGTGGGAAATGCCGTTATGACAGTCTGATGGGTCGCGATTGGCAGCGTCGTGAGGTTTATAGGATTTATCGAAACGGTTGGCGGGGTGGTGGTATCGGCTAATGCAATTGTCGTGAGACAAATGGAGCACACGAACAAGAGGATTACAATTGTAGATATTTTTCTCAAGAATACCCACATGCGGGAGTGGTGGCGGGCTATCCCGAAAAAGGTTTGGGGATGGGACGAACGGTTCAGGATTTTTCAATTGTTCTCAGTAACACTTCGTCAATCCATTCAATATCCTTGGAAATACTCCAATTTCTTTGAAGGTGAATTTTCTTGATATTGTGTATATGTCAGGTGATCACTTCGTCCAAAAAGGACTATAGAAAAAGTTACTGAACCGCCGCCGGGGCGTCCTCCGGGGGCGGCGGCGTGCATCGCATATAGGGGTGCGGGGGTGGACAGCCTCCATAGAATGTATCCGGTTCATCAATGC
>JADFDO010000023.1 GCA_018262855.1 Methanolinea sp.
ACCCTGTACCTGGCAAGTGCCTTCTCCCCCGGCGCAAGATCGCCAAGATAGGCCGAATCATCACTGCTGGTGAAAGGGTCCACCGCACTGATACGGGCCTGGACCTGACGTGCAACCGCGGAACCGGTATTCTGGTACTCGACCTCGATGACCACCTTTTCACCTGCTTTTACCTGGGAAGGAAGGGAGACGACCGAGAACCGGACCTTGCCGCCGACCGGGACACCGATGGTAAGGACATCCGAGGTGATGGTGTCCCCTTCTGAATTGGTATACTGGCAGGATAAGTCAAGGGGGTATGACCCCTCTTCAGCATCGCGTGAGACCGCGACTTTGAACCTGGCCTCCCTGCTGCTTTTTGCGGGAAATTCACCGACAAACAGGCTACTGTCGGTGGGCACGACAGGGCTGTTCCCATTCCTCGAAATCTTCAGGATGGCGTCCCTTGCATCCTCAGATCCCACGTTCCTGATCTCGAGGACCAGATACCCCTCGGTTCCGGCATTCAGGTGTTCACCACTGATCGAAGTTGTCTCGAGCATGACATTTTGCCTGATTTTGACCGGGAGATTCAGTGTCTCGTTCATCTCCCGGTAAGTATAGGATATCGCGTCCTGGCCGTACTGCTCGGCATTCTTCAGATACACGTAATTGACCTGAAGAGGGAGGTTGTAGTTGCCGGCTGCCGCATCGGACGGGATCTTGACGGTAAATGCCGCCGTGGCGGCCTTTCCCCCGGCAATATCGCCGATAACCTGCGGATCAGACTTGATGACAAAGGAAGAATCCCCGGAAAGAAGCGTCGCTTTTACCATCTTGGCAGTGCTCGGCAGGTCGTCCCGCTCGACGATACCTGACCTGGCAAATTTCATCTCGATTAGGCCCCGATTCTCGATACTCACCTTCAGAAGCACTTCATCCCCGGGTGAGAACTCGTTGCTCCCTGAAATTGATGCAGCGAGATCCGGGTCTCCGGTCATATACTTGACTTCCGCAAGTACCGGTATACAAAACAGACTGATTAAAACGGCTAGAATTACAATATAGCGCGTATCCATACGATATCCCTTGTTGTTATTGCTATAACAACATTTAAGGTCCGACCATATAAAATGGTATGTAATGGCCGAGAATGCCCCTCCATATCTCTCCCTTACCGAATCTCTTAAATCTCTTGGCCTTACGAAATATGAAGCCCTTGTGTACATCGGTCTTCTCAGGGTGTCAGGGGCGACTGCGACAGAGATTCACGAGATCTCCGGGGTACCACGCGCTTCAGTCTACCCGGTGCTTGACAGGCTGATCCAGAAGAACCTGGTCTCTGTCTCCCATGCTACTCCCCGAAGGTTTGATGCAATACCCCCCGAGGATGGTATTGGATCTCTTCTTGAAACCGTGCAGAACGATGCCGCACGGGCAAAAAAGATGCTCTCACGTATCTACCGGGAACGCTCCATGAAGGAACGCGGAGACCGGGAGTTTATCTGGAGCATACGGGGTGATGAGCACATAAGATCGAAACTCATCGACCTCCTCCGTCATGCAGAAAACAGCATCGATGCCCTGTTTTTCGGCGATTTTCTCCGCAGCGAGATAATTCCGTCGCTCATGGAACGAACGGGGACCATCCCTGTCCGGGTGGTCACGGATTCCTGGGAGGGACCGATCCCGAAGATCCTCTCTGTGAATGTGAAACCCCGGCCTCCCTTCCTCAAGAATGTCAAGATCGCCTCTATCGGAGGAGGAGTATTCCTGTTGGACCAGCAGAAGGCAATGGTTATCATGGTCTCGGAAGAGGAGGGATCCACTGCACTCTTTTCAGAATCGCCGGGATTCGTGAAGTTCTTCACCTTATACTGGGAGATTCTCTCCGAGACAGAATTCACATCCTGTTAAAAATCAAGGATGTCCTGCAGCTCCTGGACATCCATCAGCCCTTTTATCGCCTGGGTCACGACGGGAATTCCCCCTTCCTTGATAGCCGCCATCGGGTTTGTTCCTCCAAGAGCGACAATACCCATGTACTGAGGATCGACGGTAACTCCCAACGCCGGGGTATTCGGAAGACCGACATCGAGGATGCCACAGAAACTGCTCCCAGCAAGATCATCGATCACCTCGCCGACCAGGTTCTCAGCCTCCATGTGGCACTGACGGATATTTGCCAGGATATTCCCGGATCCTCTCCTCATCATTTCGTTGACAGACGTGATCTCCTGTGAGATGAGAGCCTGGAGGGGGTCGATGGTCGTATGCTCATACAGGATCATATGCGTGAAGCGCCTTGGTATGCGTCCCTCGATCTCAACCACACCGCCGCCGATGGGATTGGAAGGTACACCTTTTTTCAGGAGAACGCCGTCAAGTGTGGAGCTGCACATGGTGATGATCGCGACCGAGTCTGCAGGGACCCTGTAATCCTCCACAGTCTCTCCCTCACTGATGAACCTGACAAGGCCGCTGACGCAGACTCCTGCCTTGAACGCATCCTTCATCACCGATATGGCACGCTCGAGATCCCCTTTCCTGATGAGGGAGAGGTTATACACAACAGTACCTCTCCCCTCCCGGGGATCAAACGTCACCTGCATGGCATATTCCTCGATCCGGGTACGCACGAATTTGAGAGGGAGGTTCATCCCAGAAGATTCTCTCCTATCAATAGAAAAATTGTTCTATAAGATGAAGGAAATGTATCTGTCAATGGATGAAAAGGTTCGGGAAAAGGCGAGATATGCGATAAAGACCATTCTTGAGGTAGCAGGATTCTCAGTGAGCACCCTGGAAGATCCCTTTGACCTCGCGGATAGGGGGGATGAAATCTTGATGATACTCTGCAGCAACGATGCGAAAGAGATCGGGGATTACAATTCCGGGTCATATCGCCTGATGAAAGACGGCAACGAGATTGCGTACAAAAAGCTTCTGTTCTCACTTGCCTCCGATGTCGATGCACCGGACTGTATCGTATGGGGACATGACGAATTCATCATGTATTCAGGGGAAGCAGCCTTAAGCTCCGTGCTTGGCCGCACACTCTCTCTCACGTTCCATGACGAAAAAGGCAGGAGATCGACCTCGGAGAAGACTGCATCGGAGGCTGGAGAGTTGCCCGATTCCGGTGAGATGGAGACTCCCGGCATGATCATCGCTCACCTGCCAATCCGGATTCAGAAGCAGGCAGCAGAAAAGATCGCAAGGATCCAGGGTCAGGCCGCATTGAAATTCATGCCATACTGGAGATACACCTACCAGAGTTCCGGCGAACAGGTCTACAAGGATCACCGTGTTCCTTTCGAAGGCGAGGGCAGTGGCGGAATCAATGCCATCAATGCCCTTGCAATGGACGTCAAGTGGGATTCTTTAATCGAGGATGCAGTACCTCAGAGCGCGGAGATAGTCAGGCCGAAAATATCAAAGGATGAGGCTGCAGAGAAGATTCTCGAGGGGATTATCGACAGCCTGACCAAGAAGATCCGGATCAAGCAGGCGATCGGTGATGCGATCTCCTATGAAGAGAGGGTCATGAAACCGGACAGGAAAAATATTGCACTCCAGATCCAGCAGGTCTATATTCCCATATGGCAGGTGAGGGGAAAGAAGATCGTGGAAGTGAATGCCAACACCGGTGAAGTACTCGCCGAGCCAATGGACGAGGGCGTGGAGGTCTTCTGACCCGTTCCATGATCGGAGTTCTCGGTGGAGGACCCGCAGGCAGGATCGCTGCCATGCAACTGGCTCTTGCCGGCAGGGAGGTCACGCTCGTAGAGAAGAAGGGGCTTGGTGGCCAGTGTCTGCACTACGGGTGCATGGTCGTATGTGCCCTCAATGATGTTGCCAGGCATCTTCACAATTCCCGGACACTTGTTTCCCTCGGTATCATCGATAAGGTTCCTGAGTTCTCTTTTCCACGGACGTTGTCCGGGATGGCGCGTATCCAGTGCAGGATAGAAGCGGTGCTCGATGACGAGACCAGGAAGTGCGGAGTGCAGATCTGCCAGGGAAAAGAAGGAAAGGTCGATGGGAACAAGCTGTATGTGGACGGGACTCTGCTCCCCACCGATAAGATCCTCGTGGCAACCGGCTCCCAGCCGAGGATTCCGGATATTGCAGGACTGGGGATGCCTGGGGTATTCACTCCCCATTCCCTTCACATGATGAAAGAGGTCCCGGATCACCTTATGATACTTGGTGGCGGCATCATGGCTTCTGAATTTGCGTTCATTTTCAGGGAATTCGGTGCCGAAGTGAGCATGGCGGTCCGCAGTACCTTTTTGAAGGATGTGCCCGAAAATTTGAGGGCGGCAGCAAGAAGGGAACTCTCTGGCGTAAGGATCTACGAGAACTGCACGGTTCACCGGCTTCTCGGGGAGGATTCGGTCACTGGCGCAGAATGCCGGATCGGAGGTGAAGATGAGACGATCACCTGTGACGCGGTATTCCTTGCTGCTGGGCTTATCCCCAACTCCGGGATGGTCTCAGGAATCAGGAAGGGGACTGACGGAAGAATCATCGTGGACCGCTCCATGATGACCAGCAATCCCGATGTCTATGCCTGCGGTGACGTGACTGGTTCACGCTGCCTTACCCCTGTCGCACGCAACGAAGGAATACGGGCTGCAGCGTCTATGCTTGGACGCGATGCTCCACCTGGCTTTCCTCATATTCCCCAATCGATGAACCTCGCTGCGGAATATTCGTTCGTTGACGGAAAAGCAACCGATGATGAGGTGGCATTCTCGAGTCCCGGTCCTGCAGGCCCCGGAACCTTCTGGGAAGTGCCTGGAGGATATACCGGCATGGCCAGCATCCTTGTCTCAGGGACCACGGGGGATATCCATGCAGTCTATACGGCAGGACCTGCAGCAGGTATTCTTTCCGCGTACCATTCGTTTCTCATGACACTCGGGGTAACCGTGCACGATTTCGACCGCTTCATGGAGGTCCACCCGATGACAGACGGGATTTATCCACTGATGAAATACGCTTCCCAGCGATTGAGCCGGGAGAGTGAAATAAGGGAGAGGCCAGAGAAAAAGCACTGATCCGGCCTTTTTCCCTAGCCCTGCATCTGGAGGCCACGCTCCCATTCCCTCACCAGGTCGATGAGTTGTGATGGCTGGCCGGTCGTATATTCCACTTCGCCCCTGAATATCCGCCCGGAATTTCCATCCACGGTGATGATGGATCCCTCGGGAAATTCCTGGCCGCTGATGAGGCACCGCCTCCTACTCTCGTCGATACTAAGACCCTCACATCCCACCACGCAGATCTTCCCCATCTGCCTGGCTACCACTGCCGCATGTGCCGTCCTTGCGCCTCTTGCAGTGAGCAGGGCGCGGGCTGCCGTGATCCCCGGAATATCATCAGGTGACGGTGTCTCCCTGACAAGGATAATGTCCCGGCCCTCAGATGCCATCTCCTCTGCCCTGGGTGTTGAAAAGGCAATCATTCCCGCCGCGACACCCCCGGATGCTGGAATCCCTACCGCGATTGGGTGGTCTTTTGTCCTGACACCTTCGATAGTGATGGCGTCGATGTCCACCTCGCGAAGCATCCATACCACGTCCTGCGGAGAGATGATCCCCTCCTGGCAGAGATCTGTCGCGATCTTCAGCGCTGCGTATGGCGATCGTTTTCCGCTCCTTGTCTGGAGTATGAAGAGCTCCCCGTCCTGGACGGTGAACTCGAGATCCTGCATGTCTCGAAAGAACACCTCGAGTCGTTTTGCAGTATCCGTGAGTTCCTGAAATACATCGGGAAGGACTTCCCGGAATTCATCCTGGGTGCTGACAGACTTGTCACCGGATACGACATCTTCTCCCTGCGCTCCGAACTTGAAATCCACGAGTATCCGGTTGTCCCCCTGCCAGGGATTCCGGGTAAAGGCAACACCCGCACCTGAACGTGTCCCGATGTTGCCGAATACCATTGCCTGGATGGTCACTGCAGTGCCACGCGCCTCCCTGATCAGGTTGAGTCTCCTGAATGCTTCTGCACGGGAGCTCTCCCACGACCTGATGACCGCTTCGACCGCCATCTGCAGCTGATCCGAGGCCTGTGCAGGGAACTTCTGCCCTTCAGTCAATGAGAAACCCCGCTCATACTCACTCGCCAGTTCACGGAGTGAGAGGGCATCAAGCTCCACCTCGTCAGATAAGCCTTCCCTTTCCATCATCGCGTGAAGTGCTGTCCTGTAGAGGGCATGAGGGTGACCAAAGATCACCTCCCCGAAGTTCTGGATCAGCCTCCTGTATGAATCCCAGGCAAACTTGGGATTTCCCGACATGGACACGAGTCCCCTGATCGAATCCCTGGAAAGACCGATATTCAGGAGCGTCTCCATGACACCTGGCATCGAGACCGGAGCACCTGAACGGACTGAGACGATGAGGGGTCTCCGGGTGCTTCCGAACGCAAGTCCCGTGGTCTTTTCAAGCCGGGAGATCCCGGCGGTGAGGAGATCGGGAAGATCGGGCGGCAACGTCCTCCCGGACCCAAAATACTCCTCGCAGAGCGTGACCCCCAGGCAGAACCCGGGGGGGACCCTTACACCAAGCGCTGCGATGGTGGCCAGGTTCGCAGCCTTATTGCCGAACTCTTCAGCCGGGACTATGTCCGGAAGCCCGCAACCAAACGTGACCAGGCGTGGATATCCTCTTACCATCATCTCTCCTCACCGGATTACCGGTTCATCCTCTCCATGATCTCGTCTTTGATAATGTACACCGCTTTCATCATGGAATTTGTCGACTCCTCGATAGTTCTTGCGAGATCGCTGTAAACCTGCATCTCCTTCCAATCCTTTGATTCGACGAGCACGGTCTTCTGCGCCTGCCTGAGTGCTTCATCAGACTGGTGTTCGAACGAGAGGACCTGGTCAACTGCATGGAGGAACTCCTGCATGTCATCCCTGCTGTAACCCTTTCGGACGTGCTGGGATGCGATGAGGGCTTTTAAGAATTCCTGTGCACTCTTCTCTGCCAGTTCCGCCATCCCGACAATATGCTGGTTTATCTTCTTCGATCGGGTGACGGAGGGGATGAGCGTGACAAAAAAGGAAGCTTCCTCGAGAAAATCCAGGGCGTCGTCTGCCGTGAAGATCAGCTGCGAGTAAAAGTCGGCATGCTCTATCCTTCTCGACAGGGTGCGAACCTTGGTGACCAGAAGATCTGCCTCGCTCTCCCATCTCTTGGTCCTCATTGCGCTCCTCACGATAAAATCGCTGTCATCACCCTGCTGGATATACTGGAGTGATTCCCTGACCATTGTGGCTACACTGATCGTAAGGGTCGCATGCTCTTCACAGATCTCCATCAAGCCTTCGTGCGCAGACCGGAAATACCTGAGAAGCTCGGCCTTGATCTCATCTTGGATCAGGAGGCGGGACTGGTGTGCCAGAAGACCGGTCGTCGAGGTCCGTAGCACCCACTGGAAATACTCGATGCTCTTCTCCCGTCCCAGAATCTGGTGGAGTGGCTCGCCGTACCGCATGGGAACCCGGGATGCCATCTCGAGCGCATCGTAGACCATCTTCTCACCTCCAAGGATGAGGAATCCCATATGGCCGCACTCATGATCCGCTGCCCATTTGAGGACAGATCCGGCGTCCTTTGTAAGAAGGAAATTGCGGAGCCGCTTCCTGGCCCGGTTCCAGTCGATGAGAAAGACCAGTCTGGACCCGGTGAATTCCAGGAACCCGGCCAGGTCTTCCCTCCCGGACGCCACAAACGTGCCGGTAGAGAGGTGGTAGATCTTCTTCTCGAATGAGGCCGCACCCTTCTTCGAGAGTGTATCACTCCAGATCACTTTCCGGTTCTCAAAGAGGCTCTGGAAGAACTCCAGCCTCTGCATGTGGATATCGGTGTATATGATGGTGACCGAATTTCCCACGACATTGATGACGATGACGTGGGCATCGGTCATCCCGATGTCATTCTGGATGATCAGCTTTTCCCCGCTCCTAGTCGAAGTGGTTCCAAGGCCCGGGTGATCAAACTTCAGGGGAGATGTCCGGCTGATGCCCGACATGAACGCCCTCACGAGATCCTTGTCATCCTCGCCAAGGAGATAGGTCATTGCCCCTTCGATGATCTCGCGTGCAAGCTCCCCCTGGAGGCGATTTAAGACTTTGTGCATATCCATGACAAGCAGGTGTACAGAATCGCCGTCCGGTGCATGTGCAGAGGTGATACTCTCGATTGCAGAATTATCCACGAGATCTCCCTCTCCTGAAGGGATAGTCTGTTCCAGATCAGAGAGCCGCTGCCCAAATACCGCTGCCTCTCCATCCTTCAGAGAAAGGAGAGGGACTGCCATCTCATTCAGGGTCTCCCTTACCCCGTCAAGTACGCGGGATGCATGGGGCATACGGTAGACCCCTTCCCTGACTCTCTCTGATTCCGCAACAACCCGATCGAAAACGGGGTCTTCGATCCCGGCACCTTCTCTCTCCACCAGCAGGTTTGAAAAATCGTGATTCGGATTGTCTGCCCTCGCCCTGGCAGTCTGGAGAAGAGTAAAAAAGTATTTGATCCGGTCATTTGCCAGAAGCGCTTTATTGACCAGGGTGGGAAGGATGAGCCCCCCCTCACCGAGTTCTTCGATGATCTCTTTCTTTACAGGCATCATGGACTCCAGGGAGGTCCCGGAGGAGAAGGGAGTCTTCATCCCTTCCTGGGCATTTTTTGATCCCACACTCCGGATCTTATGTGCGAGTCTTTCTCTGCACTGGAATAAAGGCCTTTTCCATATAGCAAGTCAGGGAACTAAAGGAAACCGCGGGTGTGGCACAGTATTCTCTCTTCACCTGCATCCCCGATTATTGTCCTCATCGCAAGCACTATCATCTCCCGGGCACTCACATCTGGCTTGAGGAAGTAGGATGAACAGGAATGGTCTCCATGAGATATTTGAAAAAATCCAGACCGGGATAGTGATCATTGATCCCGTAACCCATACGATTCTGGACATCAACCCCAATGCGCTCTCGCTCATCGGAAGAGCAAGGGAGGATATCATCGGAAGGGTCTGCCACCAGTGTATATGTCCCGCACTCAAAGGAAAATGCCCAATCACCGATCTCGGCCAGGTGATAGACAATTCAGAACGGCTGCTCATCGACAGGGACAAAAATACGATTCCTATCCTGAAGACCGCGACAACCGCCACGATCGGAGGAAAAAACGTGATCATCGAGAGTTTTATCGATATCAGGGATCAAAAAAAGGCCGAAGATCGGAAATATGCACTTATCGGCTACATTGACGAAACGGTGATGAGAGTAAGAGAGCCACTTGTTCTCGTGCAGAAGGACCTCGCCGAGATTGTAGCGAGACCTGATACTCCCGCTGGTTCGAGGGATGTGCTCCAGGCAGAACTGAAGGTCGAGGCAAACCGGCTCGAACAGATTATCCAGAACCTACTTGAAATCCAGAGAGCAATCGCGGAAGAACGCAAGGAGATCCCTGAATCTTACAAGGCATTTATTGTGGGAAAATAATACTCATCAGGCATTTTTACTATGAAAATCGCATCCGCGATTTTCATTTTGTATGTATGTATCTCGAAGTGAATCGTGTGGTTTTTTTTAAGGGCTTCCCTGAAAACTCCGGTATGGTTCGACTTTCCCGGATCCCCCACCGGCAGCATTGTTACCTGGTCTCAACACAAAAAAACCATACCGAAACGGCAGGTTCAACACCACTTCTGTAGTATCATTGATACACAATAACGGCCGGACTTCTACCATGCATATCCACGTCGAGGGAATCGAAGGACTCCCTATCATCCACGAGGGAGACGATCTCCCTGCTCTCATCTGTGAACGCACCTCGTTCTCCGAGGGGGACATCCTGTGCATCGCTTCTTCGGTATATTCGAAGGCAAAAGGATACACGAGATATATGTCGGATATAGTACCATTGGAGCGGGCGATCCGGATCGCAGGGAGAACCCACGAGGACCCAAGGTTCATCCAGGCGGTCCTTGATTGTTCCACTGATATCCTTCTCGAGTACCCGTTTGTCCTCTCTGAGATCTCAACCGGCCACATCGGCGTCCGGGCAGGCGTCGACCAGAGTAACATCGAGGATGGCATGCTGATCCTTCTCCCCCCTGATCCCATGGGTGCTGCTGATGAGGTGGTAGAGGCTGTTCACGAGATCACAGGCAGGTCAATCGGCGCCATCATCACCGACACCTGCGGGCGTTCCTTCAGGAGAGGGCAGACCGGGCATGCAGTCGGGTGGAGCGGGATGACGGCGATACGTGATTTCCGGGGTGATGTCGATCTCTTCGGCCGAGTGCTCAAGATCACCGAAGAGGCCGTGGTCGACGAGATCGCAGGGTTTGCCAACTTCGTGATGGGGGAGAGCCACGCCGGGATTCCTGCCGTCGTCTTCCGGAACTGCGGGACCTGGACCGGGCATGACAACCTTTACTTCCGCCCCGAAGAGGATCTCACCCGGGCGTTATTGAAGAAAGAATGCATGTGAAAAGGTTAACACATCTATTCTCTTTTTTTTTCGATATGGCTGGTTTATAGGGAACGAATATAGTTTGCCGGGATTAGAGACCGAAACAATAGTGCAGGGAGATCCATGAATAGCAGATAATTGGGCCTTTTTTCTCTCGCCGCTCAAACAACCCCCCTGCAACCGATCCCCTCACCCGACCCTGTTTATCTCAGACCGAATATCCAATTATTTGGAGGGAGCAGGAGAGCGTCTTGCAACCATCACTTTATCCACCCGGTTCCCGTCCATATCCACCACCTCGTAGCGGAGATCGCCGAGTTCAACATAATCCCCTGTTGAAGGTATCCGGTTCAGGGCATACATAATCAATCCGGCAATCGTGTGGTACTGCCCCTCATCTTCTCCAGGAAAGGCTTCGACAGACAGGATATCCTTGATGTCCTCGACAGGGGTGCTTCCATCGATCAGCCAAGAACCGTCCTCCCTGACCACGATCGGTGTCTCCACCGGTTCTCCTGCGGACCTGACATCACCCACGATAGCCTCAAGAATATCATGCAGGGTAATGAGCCCCTGAATACTGCCATATTCATCCGTGACAAGAGCGCTGTGAACGCCAGACTCCTTGAAGGATTCAAGGAGCTTCAAGACTGAGATGGTCTCAAGCACAAAGAATGGTTTTGTCACTGCTCCCTTAATATCCGGAGAACCCACATTCACCATCCTGGCAAGGACATTTTTCACTGATACCATACCAACAATCGATTCGAGGTCTTCCCGGAATGCCGGAAAGTTGGAGCGACCACTGATGATCATCCTCCTGAGGTTCTCTTCATCAGGATCATCGAGATCAAGCGCGATAATGTCGGGGCGAGGGGTCATCAGGGATGCAACCCGGCGATCCCCAAGGTCAAACACTCCTTCCACCATGCTCAATTCAGCCTTCTCAAAGATCCCGGCTTCCGTCCCCTCTTCAAGCATGATCTTGATCTCTTCCTCCGTGACTGGGGGTTCTTCAGTCTCACGTATCCCCAGGGTTCTGAGTACAACTTCGGTCGAACGACTCAGTACAAACACCAGTGGTGTCGCAATCACAGAGAGAAGGCGCATCGGTTTTGCGACGGTTGCTGCCAATTTTTCTGCGTTGTTGAGCGCAATGCGTTTCGGGACGAGTTCGCCGAAGATAAGGGTGAGGTAGGTGATGACGAGGACTACAAGGGTGATGCTCAGCGCTTCGGCATACGGAGCGAGCGAGGGAATTGCCGTACAGTATACGGCCAGTCCTTTCGCAATGGTTACCCCGCCATATGCACCCGCAAAAATTCCGACAAGGGTGATCCCAATCTGGATGGTCGAGAGAAACGGGGTAGGCTCTTCTGCGAGTTCGAGTGCTGCAGCTGCACCAGTATCTCCCTCGTCGGCCCGCTGCTGGAGCCTGGCTCTCTTGGCTGAAACGATGGCGAACTCAGACAGTGCAAAAATTCCGTTAAGGACAATGAGGATGACAATGATCGTAATCTCGATCAGATATGACATTTCGAGAATACGTTGCCCCGATGATACATTATAGATATTTCCTCCATTGTTCTTTTCGCTGGTTTTATGAATGCCTGGTGTTTCGGACCCATCGTTCGTTCCACGCGCCCAAAGGATGAAAAACCTTCATGCAGAATACCTGCTGAAATGATCCCCTTCCGGGATCTCCCAGAAGCTGCCCACACCCATGGGCTCTCTTCTGAATCTGTTCTGACCATGAGGAAAAAGCACGGCGGGAACGAGCTGACTCCCCCGAGACGAACATCCCAGTGGTTACAGTTCCTCACAAAGTTTATCGACCCGATCATCCGTATTTTGCTCGTCGCCTTCAACTCGGCGATATAATCCCTGATGAACCTGCCGTCTTCTTTCGTAATTGTTCCATTGGCAATATTTTCCGTTATTGCATTCCTGGCATATTCCGGTTTGATCTTGTGGAAAAACCTGGTGCATCTGGCAGGTTCATGTTTACTGCCATTTGATTTCACGGGTATGAACCTATCAGACCAGTTCTTATGTTTGACGGGGTCTTGACAGGAAAAATCGATGTCGGTGCGGCTGGGGATCCGGACTTCAGAACCAGATGCTGCGGGTGGGACAAGGAACAGAGTGTTCTATGCTGTTCTTTTTCTCACCGCGCAAATACTCGCCCCTGCGACCGACCCCTGCCCCTGACCCCGCCCCTACCAATCCGAAGGGGCGGAGCCACCACCCCGGTGCCCCTCCTCCTGCGGCATGGGACCCCTGCCCCATGTGATTCCTCCCGCTGGTCAGAATCTCATCGCAGGAGAAAGGGGACCAGAGAGACTTTGATACACAATAACGGGGCAACGTGCTCGCTCCGCTCCATTTCCGTCCGCTCCTCCCTCCGGTCCGGTGCTCCTCCACTCCGCTGCACTCGCAAAGAGTCCCTGCTTCTCTCCCTGGTCCTTGTCTTGATGACGCCCCCGGCTTCGTCGTGAACTCCTCGCCGTCGGCTGCTACACGGCTCACTCCTCGCACCATGCTCCCGGCATCGTGCTCGTCGCTGCTTCCTGGGGTAGGGTGACGCTCAGTGACTCGCTCCCTCCGGTCGCTCGGGCCGCTGTGGCCGTTTTGTGGCACCACCACCATTTGACTGGAATTAGAGCAAGCACTTGGATCTCTTATCTCTGACCTTCTTAATAGCTAGTGCTGCAATACACCCCGCAATCAGTGTGAAGCAGGTAAAACCCGGTGACGATGTCGGAGGCATTACTTCACCCTTATCAAGTGAATTGGTCGCAGGAGTCAGAGAGTTGCCGTTTCCCGGACGGGTATCCGTGCCGGATACGGTCTCTTCAGGCCGGGAGAAGAGGGTATAGAGGACGACCTCGCGGGGCTCTCTGGACCAGTCTTTTCCTGCACCCCGTGTGAAAATTACCTGTTCCCCTGAGATAACCGGATGGGAAAGCCCACGCTCGAAAGGAGTAATCTGGCTTTTTTCTCCTGTGCGTAGGTCCATTATCATGACCGCACTTCTGCTATCCCTGAAATCAAGAGGATTCATAGACTGTAACCATACAACCCGGTCATTTGAGACGGAAGGAAGATGCCCCTGGTGCACGCTTCCCTGACCTATAACGGTCCTGGTCCGGGAAGAGATGGAGTAATGAACAATCGTATGGATCCCATGGATCTTTTCTGTCCAGACTACATTGTCACCAGAGAGATACGGATTGCTCTCTACAGGATTTTCCGTTGGCAGACGTTCCTCTTTTCCGTTCTTCAGATCATAGAGGTAAAGTTCCTGGTCATCCGGACCACTGGAGCGGTAGTCTTTCCACAGTATGAAATTACCTGATATCATAGGGGTACTCTGGTTGCCCGGTGAACCAGTCGGGAGGTACCGTCTCTCCCCAGTTGTCAGATTGAGGATGACGATCTTTCCCCCGTCAACACTTGAGTGGGCAATTCCCTCGTGTTCGGTCCAGATAACCCGGTCCCCGTCAATACAAGGATTCTGATTGAACCTGAGATCGGATACAGGGAGAACCGCATCATTCTGGTTGGTGAGTTGAACTGCAGATCCTGTTGAGAGATTTGTTAGTATGATCCCTTTTTCGCTGAACACAAGCCGATCACCTGATGTTCTTGCTGTTTCAACCTGATGCATTATGGGAATCGTACCGTCTGAACTCATTTGCCCTTGTTCTCCGATCCGAACGAGTTGTCTTTTCGTCCCCTCTGTAAGGTTATACCCGTAAAACCCCCGTTCTGACGCATTCAGGTATTTGTTATCCTGTATCCAGAAGAGTTGATCCTCCTCCAGGATCATGTGGAATGGCTCCCCCGAAAGAGTGAAAAGCCCTGTTTCGGTCCCAGATACCGGTTCTGCACTTGTGACCAAGGGAATAGTGACCAGACAGATGACGATTATCAGGAGGCCGCTGGAACGTCGATGGTTATTCATGGCTGAAAAAATGGTTAGGGGAAGCTGAACACCGAAGTGTCGTCATAGTCCTCAGCATAGTAGGGCGTAGGAATATACCCCCATGCATGGACATAGTACTGGCCATTCGCAGGATATAACTTATCTTTCGATGCGGTGACTGACCACACCCCCTGTTGTGAACTTGCCGATGTCGAATCCACGGTTTGCCCGGTTCCCCGGTTAATCAGGAACGCTTCGACATAGATATACCAGGGCGGTCCCTCCAGTCCCGATGCAGTACAGGTTCCTCCAAAACGGATGGTTCTCCAGTCAAACTTGTATCCGGTCGCACTGACAGAAACAGTGGCACGATCCAGGGCCGGCTGTTCATCGTTAGTTACCGACATCGGCTCCGTGCTCCACCAGGTCATCTTCTGACCGGTCATATTCTTCTTGTATGAATCGGGGATCCCGACAAGGTGTTCCGGGTGGACCTTCTCCATATATTCAAGCACAGTGATGTCCTTGCCATAGAGCTCATTGATTAGGCTCAACTGCTCTGTAGTGGCATCCGATCGGACGACTCCCTTCTCGTCTTCCGCACTCGCTACACCGATCAGTGCAGATGCAAACAGCAGGACCAGCATGAAAACCGATCCCATTTTTATTCCATAGAGTTTCATGATTTTGCTCCTTCCGGGCTTTGTGCGATGCGTCGATTTCGAGCCCGGATTTATGACAGCAGGGAAAACATCCTGCCTTCCGGAACGCTGTCTTGGGGGTGAGGAACTTGTCCTCACCCGCCATGGGTAATCGGATCCAGGTGCATAAACGATCTCTGTGCCAGATCCAGAACTGTCAGCAGAATGATTCGGAGTAGAGCACGTGACGGTATTGATGATTCTCCGTATCAATGATTCTCCCGGATGAGCCCGGTCTGCATCTCGATCCCAAACAGTCCATGGGTGTGATCATATTCACGATTCATTAAAACGGAATCCATGCGTCATTCAGGTGTTTTCCAGGTAGTGTGCGTATAAAGAGAAATCAGAAATGAACGAGAGGATCTCCCCCTCATATTTCAGGCAACGGTCGACGAGTCATTTAATATTCCAGTTCATTCACCTTTCCGCTTACATTCACCGTAATCCAACCCCGATGAGTAATGACGGGAGTCATGTTCATATTGACACGGAATAAGTACTCCCCTTCCGGGAGTTGCGGTTCGGTGTATATGATAAGCGTGGAGACGTACGTCCCATTGGGCGATACGACATACTCGGACGGTGACATGCTTACATTCAGGTATCGCGGCATGGGAATTTCCTCATCAGAATTTACTGATTTCTCTTTTACCGGGACTATCCGCTGTGTGACCAGCCCCTGACCCTTCGCTCTCGTATTGAGAATTATCTGTTCCTCTTTTATCTCCCCCGCATGTATCTCTATCCTGCTAGGATGAAACCATACCGGAATCCCCAAATGTTGTTTCCCTGGCGTCACATTTGGGGGTTCCCATGTTTCGTTCCTCCTATCTATTGATGAGATGTCTGTAATTTGGCTGGTAATGAGCGATAATACGCTGATTACCAGGATAAGAGTCGCAAAGACCAAAAAAATTAGCGTGGTTTTTTTCATCCCAGGTATTTCTCCGTTCAGTTTGCCGTGTGCAATGTCACCATCGAATCGGAATAGATATGAACATCTAACCCGGAAAGATACCCCTCTGCAACTTCATCAATGTCTTCTTCCCAATTAAATTCCACATTCTGTAAATTCAGATCTTTCAACCGCATATCGTAGAATGTCGTGTCGCCCGGCACTTCTGAGTCGCCATCGACATAATATCCTTCAAGAGTGCAAAAGACTGCATTATTCTGGTAACCAACACATCCAGACCAGTTCATGGTCGAAATGCCGGAGTCTTCATTCTTGAATATGATATTCCATTGACTGAGACCAGGGTTCCAGCCCAATGTTCCCTTAATAGTATCGCCAACGTCAACATCGATTGGTTCACTATAATAACCCTCCTGTTGATATGGGACAAACCATGCCGCGCCTGTCCAGTCACGATACGCATGTCTGTTCCATTCAAGGACCGGTTGCACTATTCCCTGCCCGTTTGAGGGCTCTATAGCATTGAAGAGAAAAATAACCGAGTCAGACTGCGAAGACGGTGATGAGGGTACATCCCAATAGGCGATAAACTGTGCGATCTCATCGATGCTCCAATTATTTACTTGTTCAATCCATCCCTCATAAGAAGGATACGGCAATTCTTTCTCGGTACCCCAGCAACCAAGAACGGTCAAAATACAGACCTCATCTTTGTAAACTTTCGTCATATTGTTCTGTGTGATAATATCCGATCCACTTGGAACCCTGTGAACATGGGTAACCGGTAATAATCCGGCAGATGGAACAGGCACCTTTTTTGAAAAAGCATCTATAGCGGATATAATCTGTGTCCCTTCAGGAGTAAATACGCGGGTAATTCCATCGGACGAATGTTGAATTATTGCACCAACAGGAATGGAATAGAGATTTTTACCTTCCGCTGGACTCAATTCTCCATTTAAAATTACAGGTTCTAACGATTCATCGATCTTCAGTTCAGGCTGGGCCCATTGGGGAGAAAGCGCACTCACCCCCGGCACTATAACACTACCCATCAGTACTACTACGATGAGAAGTATACCTCCACTGAATGTACCTTTTTCTTTCATCGTTCTTTCCGCCATTTCTCTTCTGATTTCATGATTTTGCTCCTTCCGGGCTTTGTGCGATGCGTCGATTTCGAGCCCGGATTTATGACAGCTTTGGATGCCTCTTCGCATTCCTGAACGCTGTCATGGGATGAGGAACTTACCCTCCCCCTCCAAAGGTAATCGGATCCGGGTGTATAAACGATCTCTGTGCCGGATCCAGAACTGTTCTCGCGACGATTCGCGATCCGGCACAGAAAAAACAAAAATTACATGGGGACAAAGAACCGGAATTTCATTTTATTTTCGTTATTTTACGTAAACTGTAATCCAAAAATTCTCATATCCTCCATTGAAACGCTGGGTAGCGAGAAAGATATATTGACCCTGTTGAACTGTTTTTGACGACATAATTTTTAATGAAATCTGATATTCAGCACCCGGTAGTGCCGTGAAGTGATCCGGTATGAT
>JADFDO010000024.1 GCA_018262855.1 Methanolinea sp.
CTTCTCAAAGACGATGGCGGACTATGAGTCAAAGTTCGGGAAGGTTGAACCTGCTCAGAACAAGCAGCAGGGTGATAGCGTCACCACCATTCGCGGGTATTCCTGAAGGGAATTCCCAGTTCTTCTCGTGTGCACATGAACGTGGGTCCGCCATGTTCCGTTTCAGAATATTTGCCTCGAACATGGAATCGTATAGCTTTTCGAACAGGACATTACATTTTTCATTTTGTATAGGAAAAGTATCAGCGTAGTCCCTAACTTTTTTCCGATTTGTAGTAATATTCCTAGTATATTGAGACGGGTCTTTTTTTCTGTTTTATGCGTATCGTTTGATAATTCCGTGTTTTAAAGCCAAAATGCCTATTTTTTGAACCGCTGCCGCGCTCCGTCTCATCACACTATCCAGGATTATTCAACATTTACTGAAGAAATGGAGGTGACCGCAGGTCGCCCCGGGTCGAGGGCAGAAGCCCCGCGGTGCTTTCGGGAGCGGCGGGGTCAATCGCATATCAGATGTAAAACCCAAAACCTGCACTTCTTTGACCTGGATTTTTGTGATTGAAATTTTTCAAATGTTTTGTCGTGATTTATTTGCAAGATTGGGGATAAAAATAATACTTTACCCTTTGTATTATTGTGACCTGGATAATCAGGAATTTAATAGGTGGCAACTTCTATGAGGTATTTCACCAGTGAATCCTGTGTTCTATTCAAAAGGCCCGATCCCAGTTCCTGATAATCCCAAAAAGGAATGCACCGCATGAGGCCGAATATTCATATAGCGGGCACATCGATACTATAAGGTATCGTGCCGCCATGGCTTAGCGGTATAGCGGCTGATTCGTAATCAGCAGGTCGGGGGTTCAATTCCCCCTGGCGGCTCTTTTCCTTCGAGAGAAAAATACCGAAAAACATTATTTTCATCACTTTGTGCCTTGATTTTTCAGGACATTTCATGCTTTGGCTCACTCTCCAATATCTTTCCTACAAAGCGAATGGTGGTTTCATGGTACAGAATAGACGTGAAAAGAGTGCCATACTCATACACCGCCCGTCGATGATCGACGAACATTATCCACGAAGATGAAGCCATTCCCTTTTGACGTGAATAACAGGTTTATTGATAAAACACACCAAAACTTACTCTGTGTTTCCCGCGTTGAATCACAGGGGTTGCTGCAGTATGACGGATAAGAAACGTAGGGCATTTCATTCCTGGTGTTGTGTTGGACTTGTGTTCTGCATGGTGGTTCTCATCCCGGCAGGGGCAGTCACCATCGACTTTCGAGAGCGTGGAATGACCTTTCCAAGCGACCGAATGGTGAGTCCGGGTGGTTCTTCGCAAAAGACTATCATTTTTCCTCCAAGGGCGAGTTTCACCTTTACTCAGGATGGAAATACCCTGACGTTCACGGACACTTCGAAGGGGAATCCGACCGCATGGTACTGGACATTCGGTGATAAAAAGAATTCACGCGAACAGAATCCCAGCCATTCCTATTCAAAGAGAGGAACCTACACGATCACTCTGACTGCGAGCAACAGTGCCGGAAGTTCGACCACCTCCTCAACGATCACCATTGGATCTCCACCTTTTGCGCAGTTTACCTGTGTCCAGAATGGAAAGACCGTCGCTTTCAAGGACGCTTCGAAAGGCAGCCCAACGGAATGGTTATGGTCATTTGGGGATGGAGGGACATCCACTGCCCAGAACCCCAGCCATACCTACTCGAAGGCAGGAACCTATACAGTGACATTGACGGCCAGCAACAGTGCAGGGAGTTCGACTAAATTAGAATCGATCCTCATCGGGTCTCCTCCGGTCGCAAGTTTCACCTATACCCAGAAGGGAAAATCAGTCACATTCAAGGACACCACGACCGGAAATCCAACGGCCTGGTCCTGGTCGTTCGGGGACCGGAAAACATCACGGGTCCAGAATCCCAACCATTATTATTCGAAAAAGGGGACCTATATTGTCACGTTGACGGCCAGCAACAGTGCCGGAAGTTCGACAACCTCATCATCGGTAGTGATAATTCCGTAGGATCCAATAGGGCGTATCTGATTCAGTCCAGAGAGCCGCTCTCCACTTTTTTTCATGAAAAATGTTTTTCCATCTTGATTGTGCAGATAGGTATTCCAATAGGGGAATCATGCTTTTCTGATAAAACAATGAATGATCGTACGCGGGAAGAAACTGATCCGCATAAAGATGTGTGTTCCAGTGCTGAAAGGCATTCTTGAGATGTGTTCCTTCAAATCCACCTCAATTTCTAAAAACCGGGTCAAATCATTTCTCCATACTATTCCCCGTCAATCCCCACCAGTACAGAGCGTCTTCTCGGCCCGTCGAACTCGCAGAAGTAGATTGCCTGCCAGGTGCCGAGAGCAAGCCGACCGTCGATGACAGGGACCATGACAGAAAAACCTACGAGTGATGCCTTGATGTGAGCGTCGGAATTTCCTTCCGCATGGCGATAATCGCCGGTTGCCGGGACCAATCGGGCGAGACCTGTGAGGATGTCCCGTGCCACATCCGGGTCAGCATTCTCGTTGATGGTAAGACCTGCCGTCGTATGCGGCATGTATACGGAGCAGGTACCATTTTTTATCCTGGTTTTCATCAGTTCGGCTTCCACGCTCCGGGTGATATCGAGAAACTGGGTTCTTGAACCGGTCGGGATTTCAATCCTCGTCCACTTCATTTTCGATCACTGTGTCGTGGATCTGATGGATCTCCAAAAAAATATTGTCTATCGATTTTTGAGGAGAGGGGATCTCATGCATTCTGTCAATTCAGCCATAGCTTTCCCTGGCACACTCAATGAAAAGATTCAATAAAAATCCCAGCATAATCAGGTCTAATAATTTATTTTTTCCGAACATCATGAATATCGAACGAAAGTGGATTGGAATAATAATCGGCTCCTGTATAATTGCCGGAACCTTCTATTCAGGTCTTCTTTTGCAAGGGGACACGTTCCTTTTTCATATCATATCCTCTCTGATCGGTGGTGGTATCGCCGGGCTATTCACAGCAGGGAAGATATTTGACGGCATCAAATCCGGTTTTATGAGTGGTTTTATTGGGAGCCTTGTCATTTGCATCATTATTCTATTCAATATAACTCTCACCCTCATTCGCGGACCTATGGATTTCATCGGAGGGTTTGTGGTACTTTTTGGCCTCATATTCACAGCCCTGGCGATCCTCTTCGCCTCCATCGGGGGCGTTATTGGCGTAAAGATCAGAGATACTTGGAAATGAAGACCAGGATTCCCTGTCAGAATTCATGGTACATTCCAGTATCCCAAACAAGTGATCCATGTATGTCATGGGGAATTCCACGAAATTCTTCATTATCTCGCCTTTAAGTATCGTCACGAGTGTATGATCATATCTGCCACCAGGATTCCTGGATCACGTTCATATCCTCCGTGAACATACGTTCCTGATCAGCATCCTATGACGGAACCTGGGCTCTGGCTCCCCCTGATCATCCTCGTCGCCCGGATAGTCGAGACAAGCCTCGAGACCATCCGGACGATCTACATCAACCGGGGGCATACCAACCTCGCCGCGGGGATCGGGGTTGTCAAGGTCGCAATCTGGCTGCTCTCGACAGGCCTTGTCCTGACCAACCTCCAGAACCTCTGGGGCGTTCTCGCGTACGTTGCAGGGTATGCCATCGGGACGGTGATCGGGATGCGCCTTGAGGAGCGGATCAGTATCGGGAGTGTTGTTGTCAGGGTATTTGTGCCCGGTGACCCGCTGCCGGTCATGAACAGGTTCGGCGGGATGGGATACGGCATCACCAGGCTTGACGGTACTGGGTACCTCTCGTCCGAAGTCGCCCTCCTCTTCATGGTGGTCCCCCGGGCCAACCTGAAGGAACTCCTGGGAATCCTGAAGAACGAGTATCCCCATCTCCTTTATACCGTTGAGGATATCAGGAAGGGGAGTGAAGAAAGCCGGATCTTCCATGGCAGGAAGAAATCCCTGATACTGCGATTTTTCGGGATGGAATAGGAGAGATCACAGGCATTGCTGTGGGAAAGTTAGTGTGGGACTTTCCCCAAGAATGATGCTTCATTCAAGGGGAAATTGCTCGGTCTCACGTGCGAGGAAATATCCGAGTACTGTCCGGATGACCACGACCACACCGAGAAGAATGAGTTCTTCCTGTGACGGGGCGATGAGCGTCGTGAGTACATCAGCTGCAATGAAGAATTCAAGACCGAAGACGATCTTGCTGGTAAATTCTCTCCTGATGAGGTTGTACGAGATCTCTTTTTTCCATATCTCGCGCAACATAACCTTGATGGCCGCACGAATCCCGCCATAGATGATCAGGATGGATCCGACCACGCCGAACAGGAATGCAAAGACATCGATTACCTGGGTATATCCCGCGACATCCACTCTGATCACCACCTGGTGCTCACTATCTCCATTTTCAGGGAGTTGGAGTATACTGGTAGATAGTCACCCATCTCCTTTATAGATGATACCCGGCCATCACGTTCATAGGTACTATGAATCTCATTTGAGTAGACGAAGGATTACGGTACAATATTCAATCCTTCATGGTGCTGCCTTGTGGACTGACGATGAACGTTGGGTGTGTGCGAGTTCCTCCAAAGAACGGTTTCATGATACTTTCCTGATGAACGTGCTTCACCTTCCATTCTGCATCTTTATGCATATCAAGCCCGAATCTAGGTAGAGAGACTGGCAACTCATGATACCGCTCGATCTGATCGCATCCTGCTTCCTTGGAGTCCTGATAGGAACAGTCGCGGCACTCCTGGGAGTGGGTGGCGGATTCTTCTATGTCCCGGTGCTCGTCATGGTGTTCGGTCTCGACCCCCGTGTTGCGGTGGGCACGAGCCTTGCCATCATCACCGTAACCACGCTCTCGGCAACGGCGGGGTATGGCCGCCAGGGCCGAATCCTGAAAAAGAGCGTCCTCTGCCTCGCAATTCCCGGCCTTGCATTCGCTGCGCTCGGGGCACTCGTCACAGTATTCCTGCCTTCAATCTACCTTATCGCAACGTTTTGCATCGTCCTCACCCTCATGGGTGTCAAGATGATCTACCGGAAGTTTCCTCTCATATTTCCCCTGCTCTGCGAGCCATGCTGGAAAGAAGAGTGTCGGTTGCCCGACGGGGACCACCGCGATATCCATGCATACCCGGTTCACCTGGTGACCTGGGGATCGATTGCAGGGTTCATGAGCGGGCTGACAGGAATCGGTGGCGGGATCGTGAACGTGCCGGCACTTACCATCGCAGGGATACCCATCCATTATGCGGTGGCAACTTCTGCGGCTGTGATCCTTATCACATCACTCTCCGGGACGGGTACCCACCTCCTCCTTGGTCATCTCTCCGTTCCATTCTTCCTCGCATTTGCGCTTGGCGCAGTCGTCGGCGCCCAGGCGGGGGTCTACCTCTCCCCGAAGACCCCCTCAAGGGTTCTTGAAGTTGCCATCGGCACGTTATTGATTGTCGTTGCAGCCATGCTTGTATCCAAAATTCTCCTGGGTTGAGACATGACGGGCCGCCGGATAATCATGGCACGGATCCCGGGCTTCCACATGAGGAGACCGAATACTAGAAGTCGATCCTTTCTCATACCGAATGACATACATGCAGACCTACGATCACGGTATCACTGCGATTGCGGTTGATTTTGGCGCTACGAATATGCGGGCAGGACTTGTCCGTGGGGATGGTGTGATCATCCGGCATAGATCGATCCCGACACCAGAGTCACCAAAACACGCAGGTGAACTGGTGAGCGTGCTCGGAGACCTGATTGCCACGATTATAGAGCCTTCTGAGATGGAAAAGGTTGCAGGCATAGGGATCTCAACCGCTGGTCCGGTTGACAGCAGGAAGGGCGAAGTCGTGAACCCCCCCAATATCCCGCTCCCAGTCATCCCCCTCGTCGGACCGCTGAAGGAGCGTTTCACCCTCCCGGTTCGTTTCTTAAACGACTGCCACGCCGGTGCACTTGGCGAAGTCCGGTTCGGGGCCGGGAAAGGCGTCTCGAATTTTATCTACCTGACAATATCCACCGGGATCGGGGCTGGGGTCTTCGACCAGGGAAGGCTGCTCTTTGGCGAGGAAGGTAATTTCGCCGAAGTCGGCCACCTCACGGTCGAGACCACCTGGAACCTCCCGTGCGGGTGCGGCGGATGCGGACACTGGGAGGGGTGCGGGTCGGGTCGGTTCATCCCTGCCTTTTTCCAGGCATGGTGCAAATCGTCGGAGACCAGAAGTCCATTCACCACTCTACCGGATGCGGCCGGGCTTTTTGCTGCTGCCCGGAAGGGGAATGCAGTCGTCATGAAATTCCTTGATGCTCTCAAGGTCGTTCAGGCAAGGGGAATATCCGCACTCATCGCGGCATATGATCCCTCGCTCATTATTCTCGATGGAAGCGTAGTCCGGAATAACCAGGATTTTTTTGAATCAGCGGTATTACCTTTGGTAAAGTCAGTCTCGGGAATGATGCCACGGATAGTCGTGAGTCCGCTCCAGGGAAACGCTCCACTCATTGGTGCTGCGTGCTGCGCTTTCGAGGGTTGCCATGGTCGAATAGTGAACCACGGGGATCGATAAACCGACCATGTTGTTCATATGCAGATATCACGTATCGTCTGATATGCCTTGATATATCATCACATTCTTTTACATTCCAGGCCTCACGGGAGAGGCGATGAACATGAACAGAGAATCGTACCGCATCACGGAGCGGTTCCTGACGGGGATTTTCGTAAGTGTGCTCCTCATTGGTGCAATCACGGCAGCCTTTCCGCCAATCTGAATATTATGAATGGGAGACCTTCTTGAACCCGGTACAGTCAGGGCATACTTTTCCCACATTTGATGATGAGAGAATTGGGATCCAAGGGAGCATGACAGGACCACTGTTCTGCGTCATGGTTCACATTTCATACATCCCTATTATCTGAATATCCGATCGGGGAATGTGAGATGTGTCCGGGTCAAGAGACAGGATCGTCTCTATCCGGAAGCCCGGATGACCACTCTTCAAGGACTTCCCGGATCACTGATTTCATTTCATCCAGGAGCACCCAATCTACCTGTGATCCATTCTCAGGGTTCGCATCGTCTGATTCAAAGATCGAGCGGTTTACTTCAAGCTGGATCCAGGGAATCCCCTTGTGCCAGTAGTGCGCATTGGAGATGAATCCACCCGAGTATGGCTGATTGATCGCAACAGACCCCGGGGCAGGAAACCTCTCGCGAAACAATCGTGCGAGATCCTGTATCCAGGAAACCGGGCAGGTGGGAAGTACTCCTTTTTTCGGGGATCCCTGCCCGTCTCCCGAATTCCCGAGGCAGATGAGCGGTCTCTTCTTACCCTGATCAGGAGCACCCGGAAGTCCCACACCAACCATGGTGTGGCAGTCCAGCGCTGCCGCGATTCCAGGCCTGTCGAGGAGGGAATCTATCCTTGCATGGTACGGGAAGTAATGGTTGAGCAGGAGCTGGTGGATATCCCCAAGATCAGGGCGCATTCCCTCTTTCCAGATATCCTGGCCAAGAGAAGTCAGGTATTTCACGACACCGTCGTGATGCCGGGGGGGCCTGTGATACGGCGGTCGGTTCAGGTCCACTATGATCCTTGATACCGGTGAAGTGACAAGGGCATCCACCAGATCATGGACTCCGAACAGGTGGAGTGAACCCGGATCACTGTAATACTGGAGCGCTGCTGCATCCAGCGCTACCTTCCCACGCACCTCCCCTGGAATTCCGGTTCCGCCATGGGGGATCGAGATGAGGAGAGGCAATCTCCGGGACAGCGCCATCACACCCCTGAGGGGTCTCTTCCGGGATGGTCGGCATGCACGGAGGATGAATAGTACTCATCATCCATGATACTGTACCAGTGCACATCATGGAAAACACCCCACTTTGAGGCATGGCCACGCATCACCCCTTCATGGACCATCCCGATGCGGGTGAGCACGCCCGACGAAGTGGTATTCCAGGAGAGATGCCGGGCATAGATGCGGTGGAGGCTAAGGCCGCGAAACCCGAGCTCCAGCATCGATCCGGCAGCCTCGGTGGCATACCCATATCCCTGATACGGTCGCCCTATCCAGTACCCCATCTCTGCATGGGCATGCTCGGTATTGACCCGAAGGCTTATCGCCCCAGCAAGGATTGCTGATTCCCTCACCGTAATTGCATAGATGATCTCTTCCCCGTGATCCCTGAGAAACCGGTGCTGCCCTATCCAATCTCTTGCATCGTCGATAGTGTACGGGTGGGGGATATTCAGAACACCTGATGCGATATGAATATCACCTGCAAGTTCTGCCACGCGTTCGGCATCTTCAGGCCGAAAATAGCGAAGGACAAGATGCGGCGTGTTCAGGGTCTCGGGAACAATCATGGAACAGTCTTCATTGATCACATCGTCGTATAAGGTCATAAGGTTCATTCGAAGAACGTTCCAGCATGAGGGTTGGAACATCCTCACACTATTCCTGGTATGAGAACGAGGGAACAATCCTGGCAGCCGGAAAAAAGATGGTGGCGAGTGTTTACTCAACAGGGTAGGGATATTTCGGATACATCGAATCCTGCGGGAGCGGGATAATCCTGATCACCTTGCCGATATTACCGCGTTCACTCACGACGATTTCGCTGCCTGAAATTGTAAAGAGGCCGTCGCCAATCAGGATCGATCTCCGCACGCTGTCTGCGGAGTCCCAGTAGGAATACGGTGTCTCTTCTCTCCCATGGGTCACTTTTCCCTTGAGAGTGAATCCTTCATCCGGGCTCACCGAAAAGACATAGGCTCCCTGCCAGACTGCCGGGGCATACGTCTTGTAGACGGTGCCCGTCCTTTCCACGTTCAGAACTTCGCGGACAGGGAGGACCAGGAGACCGGAAGGCCGATCGAAGAGGAATGCCTTGTGATCGCGGAGAGCCTCCGAGTCACTCCCTGCCTCGCCAATCTCGACCTTCCCGGTAAGGACGGGATTGTTGACATCGGTGACGTCAAAGAGCGCAAGTTTCAATCCGGATGTGGACACCCCGCCCCACTGGTTCTCCTCGGTCTCTTTCCCGACACCAATGATATGGTTAGCGTCATAGGGATGGAGGTAATCCGAGTATCCCGGTATCTTCAATTTTCCAAGGATCCCCGGGTTTTTCGGGTCCGAAAGATCGATCACGAAGAAGGGGTCGATGCGCTTGAACGTAACAAGGTACAACCGATCCCCCATGAAGCGGGCTGCGTAGATGCTCTCCTCAGGAGCGATGTATTCAAGGGTCCCGGTGACCGTCAACCCTTCATCCAGAACATACACGTTGTTGTACTGGTAAGAGCTTCGCTGGCTCCATCCCTGCACCGTGGTTGCGACCCGGAGATGGTCCTTGTATTCGTCCATAGAGAACTGGTTGAGGAGATGTCCCGGCACACTCCCGGTCGAAGCGTACTTGATATCACCCCTGTTGATCGCAAACCGGTGGATCACGGTCTTCTCAACCGGGGAGGCCGATTCACCGGCGATTTTTGCAGGAACATCCCGGTCCAACGCTGGACCAGGTGAGGTGTATCGATATGCGAGGTAGAGGTTTTTTGTCGAGACATAGAGGGTGGTATCGTATCCCGCCAGGAAACTCTCGGCCTTCGATGCATCATCACCTCTCATCGAGAGCGAAGAGATGGTATAATACAGGTGATAGCGCTGCATGGGAAGATCGTAGTAGTAGATCTCTGGCGTGACCGTTGCGAGTCCTTGTTCGTCAACGGCCGGGACGAGGGGAGTCCCGGAATAGACATTCGCATACTCATTGGTTACCACATACAGGTCATCTCCGATCAACCGGGAATCATAATAACTCCCTGTCACAGTCACCTCCCTTGCGAGAGTGGGATTCTTCCTGTCACTGATGTCATAGAGAACGACCCCTGTTGCCGGGCGGGAGTAGGGGACCGGGGCTGCACTTGTGTTAGGCAGGACCATCACTTCGTGTGCTTTACTATAAAAGACCGCGAGGGTGTCTCCGTTCACGAACATCTCCGAGGCTGACCCCGGGAGAGCAGTTGTTGATACGATCGCGGAATTGGATGCTGGCGCTGCATCGACGATGACAAGGTTTCTGCCGGAGATGATGTAGATATACCCGGCATCGTCTTTCACGAAGTCCGCTTCATCGACACCCTGGACCTGGATGTTGGTGGTCGTATACCCGGACGTCGAGGTAAATCCATCAGTTGCGATTGAGGGAACTGTGAGGGCTGATGTTTTTTCCGCTTGAGCTGACCCCATTCCTCCACCCACTACTCTGTCTGACTGTGGCAGCGGGATGGATGTGGGATATCCTCCCCATTCGGGATAAAATCCCTGGCCTTCATCAGATGTGAGATAGGTGGTGAGTTCCTCAAGTGATGCAAATTTTTTCATTCCCGATGATTCCGGGGGGACGCCCTGGTCCTTCAGGACGCTCAAGCCAACGACTGCCGCTGCGAGAATGGCCCCGCATGCGAGGAGCAGTATCAGGGAATTGTGTGACATTCTATGGACACCCGTTACAATTTTAATTGAAAGCGAATTGAGAGTGAAAGAAGAAGAATCTACCTTTTACTGCGAATATTTTCGCATTTATCGGCAGTAATGCGCAATTTTTCTGGCTCACAAAGCCGGGATAAATACTATAAGAGTGCCTTTCCTAGATTGAAGGGAAAGGAATTGACCTGATGAATTCCCAGAGAGTTCTCCTGAAACTCGCGCTTATCCTCTGCCTTGGCCTTATGGCGATGATATGCGGGTACTTTTCCCTCTTTCTTCGCATTGGGACTGCTGTTGTCGTCGATCCCCGGGATATCCTCGTGGTCCTTGCCGGGGTCGTTGCCGGCCCGGCCGGGGGACTCATCGCCGGACTCTTTGCAGGACTGCCCGGGGCAGATCCCCTCGTCGAGACCCCTATGTTCATTGTGAGCGGACTTGCGACGGGGATGATCGCCCGTTACTGCCTGGCGAACCACTCGTGGATTCCATCTTCGGCACTCGGCCTCGGATGCGGGTATGTCACCGCCGGGCTCGTCCTTTTGGGACTCGGATGGTACGAAGACCTGGCAACTTTCGCATTCAGGTCACTCATCATGATCAACCTCTGCATCCTCATCCTGATCATCATCGATTCCCTCGACCCTGGCATTTTCCTCTGGGAAAGGAGGATTGGACAGGCAGATACTCCCACCCCTGTGGAAAGATTGGATCTTCAGGTCGAATAATATCCGTATTTTTTTGCGATTTTGGGAAATCACGCTGGAAAACAGTGACGTTCACATGAAGAGCCTGGGGTCATCCCGGTATCTGACCGCGAGGTACCCGGTGCGGTCATGTTGGGGAGTATATACCGGATGACCAGGCCATTCAAGGTGTGGAGGGCTGCAGACCGTCCACATGGAGGGTGCCAGACAACAAATCAAGGATCATGGAATGTATGCATGGTCCTTGTCCAGCATGGCAAATATGGTTCGCGATCACTATAAAGATTATCCCCTTCATCCCCCAGTGGTGATCACATGAGGAGACAAAATCCTATAATATTTCTTTCAATCTTGAAATAAAGCGATATATGAGCTTTAAAACACTAACCCCAGGCAGGAATGGACGCGGTTCTTTTCGTGATCACGGCATTTTCAACGCGATGAAGAACTATCTTTCTGGGTGGAGTGTCCGGGCATCCTGGATCACGGGATCGTGTCCCGACCGGTGGATTGACATAGCACTGCGACGGACAGGAGTACCGGAGTATCTCATGAGTGACAGGAAACAGACCTGCGATGTCTGCGGGCGTGAGGCAATCGGCATCCAGTCCCTGGGATGCTGTGCGTCCACTGTCTGTAAAGAGCACGCTGATCCACAGATGAGATCGATGAAACCCGGCGAGAAGAAAGAGTGGGGAATCTGCTTTTTCCACCGTTTCGGATGAAAGGAGTATTGTTTTGGGTATAATGACAATCTAACCACCAACCTTTTTTTTTAAAAAAAAGTGTAAATAATTCCATTACATTAACGCAGGTTTCCTTTTTGTAGTGTGAATTTCAGATGATAACTCCATTCTTCAAAGCCAATATGAATAGTTTTTGAACCGCCGCCGAACTTCTTCACATAACTCATACCAAATTACTTAACAATCACTGTGAATCTAAAGGTGAACGCAGGTCGCCCCGGATCGATGGCGAAGGCCCCGCAGTATTTTCGGGGGCGGCGAGGTCCATCGCATAGAATAAGTGAGACTAAAAAATCTTCCAGATCTCCTCTCCAGGTCAGATACGGTTTTTATCCTGGAATGATACACAAGGGAGATCGGGAAAGGATGAAGGCACTCCGGGATTCAGATGTGATTGTGGCCGACCTTATCCTTCGGGATCCTGCGGGAGTTCCCGTAATACGTGAGGAAGACCTCCTGGAAAAACCAGGCGGACATCTCAAAATCGCCGCCTCCATATACGATCTTTCCGTCCATACCCGGAAGGACTATCTTCTCGTGAGCCCGGTTTGCAAGAGGAGCCTTCTCATTCATGGTAATGGCAACGGTGCGGGCCTTCTTCTCATGGGCGAGGTCGAGAAAAGATATGACCTCCTTCCTGTCGCCCGAGCCTGAAAAAAGGATTACGAGATCCCGTTCCCTGATTGGTGTACGGACCTGGTCGCCAAGCCAGGAGACTTCTTTTCCGGGAGAGAGAAAATGGCGAAGCCGAATAGCCATCGCCAGGGCCGCGGTGCCGCTTCGGCCAAATCCAAAGATATGAACTGCATGGGCATCATCGATGAGATCTGCGAGTGTTGCCAGGGTCCGGGGATTATTCTCCAGGTATTGTGCCACTCTCTGGAGGTAGGTATTGTACTCGCCTGTGATTTCAGATACATCCTGCATAGATGAAGAACACCGCTTCCAGCACTGGTGTTGGACTTCAATTATGATGAATATACAGGATTTGTCGGCGAAACTGGTGGAAACGATGGCCCACTACCCTTACAAAAAGGACACACTCTCCACCGGGGTCCGGAACGATATTGTAAAAATATTGATGGGATTGACCTGCTGTGCGTCCACCTCCCATCCTCGTGAAACGGGAAACGGGGACAGGCATCCCGTATCGATTCAGAAGATCTCGACAGGCCAAATGGAAGGATCTTATTAAATTCCAAGAGTGACAGGAACCGAAGTGCTCGAACTCCCGGCACTGTTGCTGGCTGTCAACATCACCGTATAGGTTCCTGTCTTCGAGTAAGTATGGCTGGGATTCTGGGCTCTGGAGATTCTCCTGTCTCCGAATGACCAGGACCACTTCGTCGGGCTGCCGGTAGACGTGTCCTTGAATGTCACTGTCTTTCCGTTCACCGTGTAGGTAAAACTCGCGACAGGAACCGTTGCCTGAGTGCCAACATTGACTGAAACCGTAGTGCTCGAACTTCCGGCACTGTTGCTGGCCGTCAATGTCACTGTATAGGTTCCTGCCTTCGAGTAGGTATGGCTGGGGTTCTGGGCCTTGGAGGTTTTCCTGTCCCCGAATGACCAGGACCACTTCGTCGGGCTGCCGGTAGACGTGTCCTTGAAGATGATAGTCTTTCCATTCACTGTATAGGTGAAACTCGCAACAGGTGCAGGTACCTGCGGAACAATTGTCACCGATGATGAAGTACTTGAACTCCCGGCATTATTGCTGGCAGTCAGGGTTACTGAATACGTCCCTGGATTTGAGTAGGCGTGACTGGGATTCTGGGTACTGGCGGAAGTTCCATCTCCAAATGTCCAGTACCATGCGGTTGGATTGCCTGACGAAGTGTCGGTGAATGCCACGGTCTTTCCATTCAAGGTATACGTGAAACTCGCTAGTGGCCCGGAAGATCCTCCCTTCACGAATACATCCTCGTAGTGGACCTGGTCAGAGAACGACTCCCAGTAAATATCACCTTCATTCACTGGCCACGGGTCGTAGATGTAAAGCCTGGAGCGTCCCCAACTATCGTCATACCCCGCACATACCCTGGCGTGCACATTGCTCCCGCTGTATATGGAACTGTCAAAGGGGCGTGAGGCTGAAATTTCCACCCTTTCTTCGGAAAATGTCTCGCTCGAATCTGAGTGGGTGTCCTGCATGTTGACGTAGTCTTTGAAAAATGCTATTTCACTGGTGGTATAGGTCCCGCCAGACCCGGTGGTCCCTGTTTTCTGGGCGATATAATTCTGGGTATAGGAATACCCATAGTACTCCGCGATCATCTGGATGGTGGCAACGGTACACCAGGTATCTTTCTGCTGGGGGTACAGAGTAACCGTGACGGTTTTTGATCCTGTTTTTTCGCCACTCCCAAATTCTTGAGGATTTCTTCCAAACCGTTGGTCTATCCAGGTTCCATAGTCAGGGATACTCCGCAGGGTTCCGGCAACCTTTTGCAGTTCCAGATCCTGAAGCGATGAAGGTTTTTCCAGGCGGCCTTTCCTCGCCTCTGCGAGCACTTTCGAATCGATCGCCCGTTCTTTGATCCACTGGTCACGGTTCCTGATGACCGCAGATTCAGGGATCGCCCGGTAATAGGACCAGGTCACTTTATCATCAACCGGTTCTCCAGTTGCAATATCCAGAATGATCTCCTCCGGAACAGAACCCTTGTCCGGAATGAACCTGATCTTCTGACCGATCTTTGGATAACTGTAGCACACAATGGATGACGTGAGCAGCTCGGACCCGGGATGCTCATGCTCCAGGTATGCCTCTGCTGATATGGCAGCCTCTCCAGGTGTCCAGTACGATGGCCTGAGACCAATGGCAGCCACAGAAGAAGGGAGGACCTCGCTTGCACTGATCCTGAGAGTGCCGACTGGAGCACCATTCTTCAGGACTGAATACTGGAAAAACAAGGGCTGGCCATTGAGATCATTGATGATCACCATATCGTCTCCAATACCTGCATCGTCCCACACCCCAGTCTCAAGACCGGGGCTTCCAGAAAGGATGAATTCCACGAGGTTTGCTTCTGCAATATCTCTCGCCTGATCGGCCGTGATCATGCTTCCCGTAACCTGGCTCTCCGTCACTGCTCCTGCCGGGAGAATGATCAGAAGACAAAGTGCAAGCCCCACCAGGGATAGTGATTGGAGGACCCGAGTTCTGAAATCTATTGTCATAATATCGACCCACCTTTTTGGAAACCACAGAAGTCCGGGGAATACCAGTGAATTGAGAGGCACTCCTGTCGCATGTTACCCGACATATTGCGGTCTCAAGTGATATACACTTTCTGAAGGGACCATGGTATTCTGTTATTGAATCAGGAATAAGTCGATGCGTAAAAAGGATCAACGCCCCGGCCGGGATTCGAACCCGGGTCAGAAGCTCCGGAGGCTCCTAGGATATCCACTACCCTACCGGGGCCAGGGGAAAAGCCCGCACATTCCGGATTGTTGTACGGTTCATAATTATCGCGGTTCAAAAGGTAAATACATTTGTCACGTGGTTCAAGGGCGGCAAATCAAGAAAATGGGGAGAGACCTTAAGGATATGAGACGCATATAAGACTGTCGAGTCACATGCTTCGCTGCTGAAAACCGCGGATGCGATTTTCATACCAACCTCCAATGACCGCTCTTCAGTCGAGCATAAAACATGAAAACGTCGAAGGCGTTTTCATTCGAAAAATGTGCTTATCCCTGCTTGACCCTGTACATGTGCCATATCTTGCAGGCTCCTTCGTGGCTGACCATGCAGGGGCCGACAGGAGTCCGGGGTGTGCATACCTTTCCAAACAATTTGCAGTCGGTGGGCTCTGCTATCCCCCGGAGGACCTTATCGCAGATGCAGGCGGAGTGCTTGGCAGTGTGCCGGAAGACTATACCGAATTTTTTCTGGGCGTCGTACTGTTCGAATTCTGACTTCAAGGCAAGTCCGGACGCAGGGATGACCGGGAATCCTCGCCACTCCACGTCAACGGGAAAAAAGACCTCATGCATCAGTGCCTGGGCTTTTCTGTTCCCTTCTCTCGTGACCGCTCTCGGGTAGGCATTCTCGACCCGGGCGGAGCCCGAGCGGATCTGCTCGACCAACATCAAAAGTCCAAGAAGAATATCTTCAGGTTCGAAGCCTGCGACAACCTGGGGGACGGGAAACTCCTCGTACTCCCAGTAGCCCATCACCGTGCAGACATGACCGGGCAGGAGGAATCCATTAAGCCTTGCCTCACCTTGCGAGAGCAGCCATTTCATCGCGGGCGGAACAAGGCGATGGCAGGAGAGGATGCTGAAATTTTCAGGGGGTTTTTGGAGAATGGTGGCTGCAACTGTGGGAGCAGTCGTCTCGAACCCGACGGAGATGAACACAACCTCCTTGTCGGTCTCCTTTGCAATCTCCACCGCCTTATGAATTCCCTGGACTACCCTCACATCGCCGCCGCTCGATTCAAGCGATCCACGGCTCCCCGGGACCCTTAACAAATCTCCATAGGTCGCAACAATGCATCCCTTCTCCACCAGTTCCAGGGCTGCATCGATCTCTCCCTGCGGTGTGATGCAGACCGGGCAGCCCGGGCCCATGACGATCTTCAGGTTCTCCGGGAGCACGCTCCGGAGGCCTGCTCTCGAGATCGCGGCCTCATGAGTCCCGCAGATATGCATGAATGTGAGAGGACGGTCAACCAATTCTTTCAGTTTTTGCGCGATTTCAGTTCCAAGGGCCATTTCTGCTTAATGATTTTATTCATCGGGAACATAATAGTACTGATATGGCGACCGACACACTCTTCGGGATTAGTGGGGATTTGCTCGCTCTCATCGTGGCCGTCGCGGGATTGATTATCGCCCTCGTCGTGTACGGGGTCGTCGGGTGGTTCAGGAAA
>JADFDO010000025.1 GCA_018262855.1 Methanolinea sp.
ACAGAAACAGCATCTTTTGCTTGTTCTTTTGCTTTTTCCTGGCTTTCTTTAAGTTCTTTACGGTTGAGTGCTTGGGCTTCTTTCAGAATCTTTGTTTGATATTCAAAAAGTCTTTTTTTATAAGTGATGTAGATTTCTTTTAATTTCTCCGGCAATGACTCTTCAAACTGTTTTTCAAATTCGGGATCATAAGAGCTGAAATAACCTGGTTCATATACATTGGTAATTGCAGAAGATGGAGAATAATAAGAAATATAAGGATTATAAGTTTCACCAGTTCTCTTCGCAGAAAAATTCATTTTAAGTATTGCAATTTCAGATGATAATTCGGGCAGTTGTGGTTTTGTTTCCTCTGTGATCCATATATCATTTGATTCTGCTTCTTTAATAAATTCGTTATTATTTTTTTTCTGTTCAATCGCTTCTTTCCTCCGTTTCCACTCAATATCGTAAATAGTATCTTGATACATTGTGCCGAGATATCCGGCCTGGTCGAGCTTGTTGGACCACCAGATGAGCAGGATGAAGAGAATCCCAAGAATAACGATTAAACAAAAAACAATAAATGACGAAGATACGCTATATTCCGTTTTAAGGGGAGTTCCGGTAGTCGGGGTTGTAGTAAGACTAATGGTTGGTGTTACAGTTATGAACGAACCAGCCGGGTCTCCCTGCTGCCCGCTCTCATTTGCTGCACTGACGATTGGAACAACGCAAACACCGATAATTGCGGTGAAAACCAGGAATGAATATAAGAGATTCGTTCTTGAATTCTGTCCATTTTGTTTCATGTTCTTCTCCTTCTTCTCTCTTTCAATGCTTCTCCAGTAAAATTATGTAAATGAAATTATATCTCCAGAAAAATAGGATATTTCATTTATTATAAAAAGGTTTGCACTTTTTCCGGAGGTTTTCCACAGGTTTACCCAGACTTTATTGAAACCAGTACATCTGCGTCATTCACAATAAAATGTTGATTGGCATCTATCAGCATATTACTCAAAAAAGAAGAAATGGAAAAAATGGGAGGAGTACGATGAGAGGGAGAAAAAGGCATCTCAATCCATCTCGGAACACCCATCCGCACCGACTGCCAGTGTCGGCTCTTCATCGATTTCACAGTAACTGTAGGGATCATCCACCGTCGTGATTGCATCTCCATAAGGGAACAGTTCATTCACGAACCAGAAGATCTTGACTCCTCCTGGAGTGGATTGGGCAAGGTTACCCCGAACCATCAGAATCTGCCCTACAACGGGTAATGCGACAGTATCAAGTCCAGCCCCCCCTTCACCGGAAGACCGGCCCGCATGGCCACCGATGATTGCTCCGACGACGGCAAGGACAATTGCAGCAAGAATTCCCACGATAATGGCAATCAAACACAGGATAACTGTTGCACACCCTATTGCAACCGCAATTGCAATACCCGCAGCAATGCCGAGGATCCCACCAATTGCCAGTCCGGCGACACCCCCATGGTATGCGGAGCACACCGCGGGGTCGTATATGTAACAGCGGATGTATTCGGAGTTGCGGTCACCTGCTTCTCCGGTACACAGTACACCACTGGCACCATCTTCCAAACGCTCCCAATAGTAGGATGTCACCAGGAGATCTATGCAGTTATGTTGGGACAGGAATGAGAACCATTGGTCCACTTCGTCAGAAAAACTCCGTTCAACCCTGATGATCACACCGGCGGCACAGCTCTCAGTGCCTTCAAGTTCGTAGCACTGCCCCTCTTCGGCCAGCAGGGATGCAATAAATATGCAAAATATAAGTGCCGCGGTGAATATCCCGATGATTGCCCCTCCAATAGGATTGGCAAGCGATACTAGGAAACCAGCAACAAATCCAACAAGTACCGCTGCATACAATCCGCGCCCCGCTATCCCCCAAAATAGAGAACCATCAGCTGTTGATCTCAAACAGCCACCCGGTCCTCCAGGTATACACACCATTTCCTCACCCCCTCACTCTCGCGAATACCGAGCAAATGAGGTATCCAAAGAATAGTCCGACAACGATGCCTATGATGATACCAAACCGGTATGCACCAAGTACGTGGGTTATCAATACTGTGACCAGACAGATCACGACGGAACGAAGCAACATGCCCCAAAGTACCGATCGCAACCGGAATCGCCCGAACACAACGGCAACAAACACCATCACCACCCAGCAGAACAGGGTAAGGATCACGATGATCCAGAAGACCTCCATTGGTGCCGGTCTCAAGTGAGCGGTCCGCAGGGACAATACAGTGAGCAGCAGGCCGGCAATCAAGCCGATCATCAGACCAATATTCCCGCAGGGTCCAAGTTTGTTACACCAGTCACCCAATTGTGCCCACCATCCTCGACGGCACACTAGAGAAGGTGTCATGAGTCGACCCTCCCGATGATGGTTGCACCACCAAGCAGTATGTTCCCATCATAGGTGGCGATCACAGTAACAGGATATTTATTGGATGAATCCTCCGTCTCCCGAAGTCTGTCAGGGATTGTCACATCAAGCCTGACGTTCTTCTCTTCAAGCGGAGCAAATTCGTGATTGTCCCAATCGATCGATGCGGTTAGATCGCCAGGTATGACCTGAAGATGGATCCGTCTCCTGGCTGCCGGATGTGGATTCCGCACTGGAATATCGACTGTGAAATGCCGACCATGCAGGCTTGTCTGCCTGCCATCGATGCACTGTGAGCCCTGATTGTTCACCGGATTCGAGTCATAAGGATGCTGAATGACAACTTTAAAACTCAACCGCTGTGTGTCCCCGGTTCGGAGTGATGCTTCAACGGGAAACGCGAGTTCGACTGCATTCCCGCGAGTGATGTTCACTCTCTGGATTGAATTGAGGATAAGTGGCATTCCGATTCCAAACGGGCCAACGTAGAGATTCACCAGTCCATTCGCGGCATTGGCTTTTGCGGAACGGTTGGTAATTCTTATTTGGACTGCCTCCATTAACCGGAACGGTCCCCAGTCATTTGTGGTAATATCCGGGTTGTTCCAGGTAGGTTGCCGGCCGAACAAGACTTCTTCTTCCTGGCCATAGATGGCAAGATCCGGTGTATGGATTGGAATGGTCGTGACCCGAAGGCAACAGTCTCCTCGGCGCTTCCTCCGGACACCAGTACAGTCACAGAATATTTGTGACAGCGTTCGCTTTTTTTGCATGAAATACCCCCCAAAGCCAGGATCGAACAATCATGGCTATAATCGTCATACAAGAGACTGCTGTTATATAATCCTTATCTCGATTTATGAAATTGGGATACCTCATCGCACGTGATAACGAGCATACTGCCCAATTCTAAATCAGTACCATTGTTACTTAGGAAATCGTAGCATCGTTACGTTTTTCCTATATAATGAAGGGAATAAGGATTCAGGGATTATTCCCTTAAAAAAAAAGATTCACTGATATTACTCGGTCAGGGTGACCGTGTGCCTTGCCGTCCGCATCCAGTGCCATCTCCCCAGGTTGATCAGCCTCATTCCCACTTCATCGTCGATAAAAGTCCCACCAATGTTGAGGCACAGATCGAAGCAGTCCCAGGTAATGGAGACCGGCCCGTATGATCCTGACCAGTATGCTCCGTCTTCGGCAATAGCATGGAATGCTGCATACCGGTTCGTCGTTGAGAATACCCTGACTTCGTCCCCATGATCTATCTCCCACCACCCCTGTTTTCTCCAGTTCCCGAGATCCCCTCCGCACTCATCCGGATCGTATTTCAAGATCGCGACCCAGACCCGTTCAGGGTAGTTGTTCCGGAAATAGACCCTCATTCCTCGTCCCCCGTCTTTGCCATCCGCTCTTTGAGTCGTTCAACAAGGGAATTCCTGGGAACTTTGTCCGGGTTGTAAGGGGGAATTTCGGCGAACGTTGGTCCGCCACCCTTCTTCGCAGCGGTAGGTTTTGGTTTCTTTTCATCGACAAATCCAGGTTTGTGTTCACTCTTTCCATCAAGGTGTTTCCCGGAAACCTTGAACCCCAGTTCGACCCGGGGTGCAGGTTCCTCCTCTTCAAGGTTCTTTCCTGCCATCAGTGTTCAATCCTTCAATATCCTTGTTCGGACCTGTCTGGGTTCAGAGTGTCTGCAACGCCAACCCGGACAGGATCTGTTTCAAGGCAGATGATTCGCAATGAGTCCACTCACCATAAATCTTTTCCGGCGGATATGGGACTGCACCAGACAGGGATTTTCGCTGGGTATTGTCTGTCAATGAGGTTGGGGAGATGTTCTGGAAAGAATACCGCATCATTCTGATCTGCGTGAGGCATCATGGCACTCTTGAAAGAAATTACCGTGATCCCTCACATCTTCACCTCGCATTAAAACCTTCATTCAGTCTTCTTTCCGAAATTATGCAGTCCAATCACTTCGAATTGACCAAATGACTTCAATGCAGTCTCCGATGGGACCCCCCGGTCAACCGCTAAGATCAATCACAACCAATAGTAAAGTGCCTCTGTGAAAGGAGGCAGGAATGAAAAGAAATGGCAGACTTTGTCGAAACAAGCAACACCAAGACCGCTGTCAGGGAACTGGCAGCACCGATCGCAGATGTGACCACCTTCTCCTCGATCGTCGAGGGCGTGATCGCCACGAACCCGTGGGGATGCACCGCCTACACGTCAGGCGATGTCCCGCAGGCACCGGTCACCAAGACCCGCGAGGCCTACACCGCGTATGTCATGTACGAAGACGATGACGCCAACAACGTCGGGCAGATCGCCGCCCGGGCAGAGACCGTCGCAGGATTTTCGACCTGCATCACCGAACTCCTCGCGGATGCGGAGCTGACCGCTGCGATGGGAGGTGACCCCTACCGTGACTTCGAGGCCGAGCGGTATTCGGCTTCCCTCCGGTGCCATGACCCGAACGGCGAGATCTACACGGTCACCTTCGGCCGCGACCAGGTCAGGATCTCCTCCTACTCGGATGACGCCATCTGTGCCGTCATCGAGGCCTGGGCAGACACCGTCCCGGCCCTTGCGTAAGGGGAGTATCGCCTTCCTTGTCGCTGTCGTGGTCGTGACCAGCATGGAGAATGAAGTACTGATCGTCGGGATCTTTGTCTCCGCCGGAGTGCTCTCGTACGTGGTCATCCCCGGTCTCCTCGTCATGTGGGACCGGGTGCTCGACCACATGGGAGCAACAGGAGAGAAGGGAGTGGAAGAGCAGGGGAAGTGATTCCCCTCCTCCCTACAAGGAAAAGTCTTCCAGAGGGCTCATCGCTGGAAAAGGCGTAATCGGGTTACAGCTCATCATGGTTCAATTGCATTCATCCAGGTTGGATTCTCCGGCAATTTTTTCGGATAAAAAAGGTTGGTAGTAATTCTCACTCTTTCTCGGTGAAGAGGAATGAGAAAATGGTGGTGCCTCCGGCGACGATGAAGAGCAGAGCGCTCACCCAGATCATCGCACCCTGCATCAGGAGGAACGATGCCCAGAGCAGTGCGACGAGGACGATTAAGTAAAAGAAGATCCAGGTGCGGTATTTTGTAGAACAGATGAACGAGAAGAACGAAATAAATGCAGCAATGACTGCAAGGGTGGTGCTGACCGCGATCATCTCTCCCCGGATCAGGAGGAACGATGCCCAGAGCAGCGCGACGAGCACGATCAGGAAGAAGAAGATCCAGGTCCGTTTGTCGGGGGTTGTGCAGGTATCCTGAGACGACATAGTCGAGTGATGGATTTCGGGTGAATTAAAGATAGAGATTGTACCAACATGAAGGGAATCCCGGGCCCCTTGGGACAATCACTTCTCTTCCCCTTTCTTGGCAATTGGAAAATTCAAAAATACTCTTGTATTGCCTGTATGAAGAGAGAAGCGATCCCGATCATGAATAGCAGTGGAATTATATCCACCCTGTTGACCGCTTGGTTTCATACTTTTCACCTCGTATCAGATACAACAAATCCGGGGAACAATGGTGAATCGTCTATAAAAATCGATCAATTCTTATAATCAAGGCGGGATACAGGAGATTGTTCTCCAAAATGATGGAGGAGCGTTCTGTATGAGCATAAAGCATGTGAGTGTCGTGGTAGCGATCCTTCTTATCGCTGCGAGCGTGGCGTCAGTATCTGCTGCGGGTATCGGGACATCGAACGCAGCATCAGCATTCCCCAAAGTTGCTGCATTCCTTGACAGTGTGAAGACTCCTGTGGGAGTGGCTCTCAATGTTCTCTTCGTAGCCTTCTCGTTCAACCATAATTACTCTCCAACAACCTTCAATTTCAATTTTGTAAGGTGATCACCACCTTTTCTTTTCATTTTTACGAACGGGCCAGATGCAGGAGCCCGGATTGCAGTCGTATCATCCACGCCTCGATCTTCTCATTCATTATCAGCTGGTCTGATCCAGTGAAGATCCGCTCGCTGTCCCTCTCCCAAGACGCCGGGAGTCTATTCGATCCTCGCCTGTTTCAATGAACCCGGTGAGAACATGAATTAGGCCGTTCACCGTATACGCCAGTGAGGAAGTCCGCATTACGGTGAGTTATCATCATAAAATCTGGCAGATCCAAAAAAAAGGGAGAGTGTTACGAAGGCTGGAAAGACACTGGGACCAGCAGTCCTAGGTGATGAAATGACGGGAATGAAATCACCGCCATGGTATCGTCATGTACGAGATCGGACAGGGGTTCCCATAATCCTTCTTTCTCCTCGATGAGATGCTGGTGGCCATCAATCATGGCCCCGCCTACGGCGACGGCGAAGATTGCTATGGAGATCATGGCCACAAAGATCTTTGCCGTTTTTTCTGGATTCGTGTTCATCCAGGTCACCAATAGTACGGTTCTAACGGTTTGTTTAAATTGTTTCTCGTCCGCGGAACATGGCAGCCTGAGAAGACGTGGTGGGAAATAGTATGCACTCACCATCTGCCGGATTTCTGATCTCATTGTAGCCTATTAATCCAGTAGAATACATTGGATCACCTTTCTTTTGAGATTCTCGGATCACCTACCATGACTTTATCAATTTCTATTAGTTCTCTTAACAATACACTCAGGGGGGAAACATCTTCACAGTCACTTTTATTATCTCACGAACATTCCTTTCATTCAAGGGACGTGGCAGATCATACCAAAGGGGAAAAAACATGAGGCATATGAGAATGCTCACGATGGCCATCACACTGGTGATGGTGCTGGGTTCGACGGCAGGATTCGCCATGGGGGCAATCATCACGAATGGTGACATGTCAGATACCAGCTCGCTGACATGGACCATCTCTTCGGGCGCGATTGACGGCGTGCTGGTCCCGGGCGAGCGCCAGGCGACCACAACCTATGGAGATTCGACCTATGCGTCCGGTGGAACGTCCAGGTTCATGAAGACGTTCAGCCTTGATACCAGGGGGATGAGCCAGAACCAGTACAATGTCAATTCGCTCAAGATGTTCTCGTTCGACGGATCCAGTACTGGAGGAAGTGCCGTGTCCAGCGAACAGATAGGGGTCGAGACGATGGGAATGCCAGGGCCCAACGACACGTGGTCTGCATATCACAACACGGTGAATGCCGGGAGCAGCGTTGCCATCCAGCAGGGATCGCTTGTGACAGAGGCACAGGCGAGGACCGTTGGTGCATATCCCGGGGGTGTACCTGTTGCCCTGAATTATGGGATCAACCTGCAGGGACTGGATGATGAGCCTGCCGTGGGATCTGCAGGAGCGTTCATGAATGCACATCTCCAGCAGGGGAGAGGGAATTCTACCGAACCGTCAAGTGACATCATCTTCTCCCAGCAGTCGTCGGCCAGGGGATCGATCTTCCGGTTTGCAAAGACCGTGAGTTACACGTCAGGGTAACGAAGGGAACCCGGGTATTACTGTTCCCCAACCCTGATCCACCCCATTTTTCTTCACCTTTTCCAGGTTGTTATTCCACGCAACCGGACAAGCATCTCCTTCACCCTCAACGAACCGGGTTATCGGGGTTCGAGAACCGACATGCTGGTTTCCGTTATTCCGGTTGGAATAGAATTTCCCCCCATCCACGACACCGGTAGAATGACGATTCTGAATTTCATTCATGAAAATTTATCACAGAAGATTAATACTCCTTTAAGAATAGTACCCCATCATGTCGAAAACCAGGATATTCTTCATCATCGGGATTCTCTTTCTTCTCATCACCAGCGTTCTTACAGTCCTTGGAGTGGTGACGTCGAATCCCATTCTGATGCTCCTTTCTGGACCGTGTATGATCATCAGCTTGATCTTCATGCTGTGGGGATACGTGGTGATTCTTGAAAGTATCAACGAGCATATGTCCCGGAACGTTGAATTAATGGAAGCCCTTGTCAACACGCTGGAGAAAGGAAACAGATGATACGTTTGTTCCAATCCTTTCTAAGATGGTTGAATCACTGGTGACAGGAGGGTTTCATTCATACCAAACCCATGTGTGAGGATGTAGTAGTATCGTCCGCATCTGCACCTACTCTATGCGGTGCAGCATTGCATTTTTTTCTGGAAGGTCTTGTCGCATTATTCACGAGCAACTGAAGAGAAGGGCCGGGAAGGACACTGGTGATCCCCCATCCGCCCGGGCACTATCTATATATCCCCGCCAATCTACTATCTCCGCACGGACACTCCTGATAGTTCTCCGGATAAGAAGGATACGATGTACTGGACTGCCAGAGGAGATGCATCCTTCCTGGAAGGGAACTACAAAGACGCAATTGAGTGGTATAAGAAAGCGCTCGAGATCGATCCGGGATCTACCAGGACCTGGATCAATCTAAGAGATGCCTATCTGAACGCTGGCGATACGGAGAATGCACGTTCTTGCATCCAAAAAATCCAATCCCTGCACCAGGAGCCAGGAGTCGGGAATGATAGTTCACCATCATTCATCGGCTTTTTCATCTCCACGCTGATAAATCTGCTCATTTCCCCGAAAAAGGCCATGAAATCTCTTGCACCTACAGAGGTGACCACTGCGATATATTTCTTCATCACACTCTGGGTGATTACCTTCCTGGGTGGATATATCATCCACGCTCTGTATGTTTCCTATAGAAATCCTGGACCCCTGCCTCTCGCGATATACTATCCATTTCCCTTTATGGTGATCTTCATTCTCATTGGGCTGCAGGTTCTTGCATTCGGAATCCTCACGATTACTACGAGGTTCTGCTGCAGAAAATGGAACATTTCTGAAACGGCGAAAGCTGCTGTGTATGGATTTACTCCTGGTGTGTTGAGTTTTCCTGTACTGTACGGTCTTTTTGTCTGCAGCCTCACGTCCCTGTTGCCGGTTGATATGAATTATTTGGGTGCGATCATTCTCGTATTCGCCTTATGGTCAGGATATCTCATCACCCTGGGTCTCTCGGAATTTCATGAGATCCCGAAGCGGTATGCTTTGTATTCAGTCTTCTCCTGCTCCATCCTGGTTTTCCTCCTGTTCTTCATTCTCATCTACGCACGGATTGATCTATTCTGATCGTTGCCTGGTTTTCCCTGCCCTGTTCAGTACATCGTTGAGAGAGCGGTTCCACTCATGCACCCGGGACATGGTTGGACCTTTTCCCGATTCCATACCTGGCATACCTTTATTTCGTCAGATAGAAAATTTCCAAATCAGGTCCTTTTCCAGGATTCGATAGGGGGTTGTATGAGAATCGTAGCATTTAATGGAAGTCCCCATGCGGAAGAGAGCAACACGCACGTCATGGTGGACGCATTTCTTGCCGGGGCGAGGGATGCCGGTGCAGATACCGAGAATATCTTTTTAGCCAGGAAGAAGATCAACCACTGCCTGGGCTGCTTCAGTTGCTGGCTGAAAAGCCCGGGAACGTGCATCCAAGCAGACGATATGCCTGAATTGATGAAACACTACCTGTCCGCAGATGTCGTCGTCTTCGCAACGCCCCTGCATGTCGATAATGTCTCAGGGACCATGAAGGACTTCATCGACCGGCTCCTGCCGCTCGGCGATCCGCACTTTGAGAAGGATCCGGAAGGCGAGGTACGGCATGTGTCCGGACCAAAGAAGGATCCCAGGTTCTTCATGATGGCCAATTCCGGATTCCCCGAACAGAGCCATTTCCAGGTCCTTCGCCTCCTCATTAGGCGGATGGCCAGGAACTTCTCAACCGATGTTGCTGGTGAGATCTACCGTGGGGGAGGATCCCTCCTTCAGGAGGAAGAGCTAAAACCACTTGTGGATGCCTATAAGGTTGTTCTCCGGACGGCGGGTTCGGAGCTTGTGAAGGACGGAAAACTCTCGCCAGAGACGATCCGCAGGCTTGAAGAGCCCCTGATCCCGGCGCCGAATTATGCGGAGATCTTCCTTTCGAATGCCAATGCGTTCATGGACCAGATGATCGAGGCACACAGGAAAGGGTAAGGCTCATCTCCGGAAGCCCGGGCGAAAGAACACAGAAAGTCCGGGCAGCGCTGGATCCTGTGAAAAATCAAGTCAAAAAAAATTATCCCGGGAAGTGATGGGCTTGGATATATGGTTCCCACCACGCGTACCGGAGGTCCTTTTTATTCGAGTCATAGTATGCGATCCTCGGACGATTCTTGCTGTCCACATCGATCGATGTCCATTTGGTCGGATTTCCGTCCACTCTTTGCGTGTACCAGGTCGAACCGTTGACGGACGCGTACCAGAGCGATCTCGGGCCCGATGTCATCCTCGCCTCTGCGGTCAAACATGTTGACCGGGCGGATGAGTCCGGGATCAGGGAGTTCATGAACGGGACTTTTTCCGGCGGCGAGCAGGTGGTCGGGTTGAGGGAGGGTGCAACGGATCTCGTGTTCAATCCGAAATTTGCCGGATATAAAGAGACTGTCGATCTCTGGAGAGAAAAGGCAGATCAAGTGATACTGAATACAAGGGATTCTTACAGGGTAAGATACCAGGCGTTCCTTTCCCGATCAGCCTAAAAAGATCCTGGTTCCTGCCAGAAAGATTCCTTGCTACCGTATTTTAAGAATCGAAGAGCCTTGAACACATGACTTATCCTTTCCCGGGTCCACTCTCTCCCATGATGTCTGCCGGAACCTGTCCTCGCATCACTGCAGGGGAAACAGGGCAGACTATTAGGGTGATCATTGATGATTTCCAGGGAACAAGAGCACTCACGCCTTTTCAGGTACTATCCTAGTGACTTTGGGGCACTGACGGTGAAGGTCATCCACATGGACCTGGTCTTTGACATGCATGATCGTGATACCAGGGCATCATCCCGGCTGACCGCAGAAGTCCTTGATAGCCCGGTTAAGGATCTTGAGCTGAATGCACGTGACCTCGAGATCATCTCCGTCTCCTGTGATAGGGCAGCGGTCTCTTTCGGATATGACCACAACCGGAACATACTCACGCTTACCTTTGACCCTGAACTTGCTCCCTATACCCTGTTCACGGTCACGACCGAGAGTGTCTGCCGGCCAAGTGATCATATCCTGGAAGGACTCTACTACGATCGCACCCCTGAAGGCGCCCCGCCAACCCAGATCAGCCAGTGCCAGCAGTGGGGATTCCAGAGGATTGTCCCATGTATTGATGACATGACGGCAAAGTGCACCTACACCACCACTCTCATTGCTGACGAACGGTATACCTGCCTGCTGTCGAACGGGGATGTAGCGATTCCCCGCCACACCGTTGGTCCCGGTCGCGTGAGTATCACGTATGATAATACCCTCACCCCGATGGCTCCGTACCTCTTCTTCCTTTGTGCTGGCACGTATGATATCCATACCCGGGAACTTGAGTACCCTGACGGGCACTCCATACTCCTTGAACTCCTGGTCCCGCCTGGTTCGGACCCGGTAGTCGCAGAATATGCCCTCCAGGTACTCGCGGATGCGATCCTCTGGATGTACCTGTTCACCGGCAAGGGGAGTTACGACCAGATTGATGAGAAGGAGAAGATATCTGCACTCATAGGGGAACGGGACCGCATGAAAAAGGAGAACCGCGATCTGAAAACCCTTGAGGTGATCCGTTCCCGACTCCGGGAAATGGCAGCAGAAATTACCCCGGGCTATCGCTATACTGGCACCGTGTACCGTGAAATCGGCATGCAGAATTCGGATTTCGGGGGCATGGAAAACGTCGGGAATACCACCATTACCATGAACCGGATCATGCCCTACCCCGAGATGACCGATCCGGCTTTTGAATACATGATCCGGGTCAAGGTACATGAATTCTACCATAACCTGAATGGATCCGAAGTTACGGGAAAAACACCGTTCGAACTCTGGCTTAACGAAGCCGTGACAGCGTTCATGGAAAATAAGTATCATGCCCGGCTCTTTGGTGAGGACTACTCCCGCCTCCAGACCGTCCTTGGTCTGTATGCCCCGTCTACCGGAACGTTTGCCCTCGATGCGGGTTCGGCATCCCTGCCCATTGAACCTGATGGGTTCAATGACCCAAATGATCTGATCACCGGGATTACCTACGTGAAAGCGGCCGAATTCGTCAGGATGATCGAGATTTTGATGGGAAAGGAGCTGTTCGTCAAGGGGCTTGACCTCTACCATTCCCGATACCGGCATGCGAACGCCACGTGGCAACAATGGATTTCTGCCATGGAGGAGGTGTCTGGCCACAATCTCACCGGGATGGCCAGGACATGGTTGAAACAAACCGGGTTTCCCATCGTCACTATATCAGGCAGGTATGATCATGATCAGCACCGCTACGAAATGACCGTGACACAAGCGGTGCCTAGCCAGGGAATCCCCTGGACTTTTCCTTTCCATGCAGCGCTGGTCGATAAGGATGGCAACGATCTTGCAGAACGTATTATCCGAATCGATGATACGGAGACAGTCATCACCTTTGACCACATTGAAGAACCGGCTTTCCTCTCCTTAAACCGGGGATACTCTTTCTATGGGAAAGTGATTGCAGATACCGATCCGGAAGTGCTCCGAACCCAGGCTGCCCGGGACACGGATAGTGTAAACCGGTATATCGCCATGTACCAACTCGCCGAGCAGGAGATAATCCGCCTCATAAAGGACCCTGCAAAGGAACCCTCTCATGAGTATCTTGCTCTTTATTTCCGTATCCTTTCCGATGATGACCTGTCCCATAACCTTGGGGGACTTCTTCTGACGCTCTTTGATAGTGTGGATGCTCCGGAATATGCCCACCGCTACCGGACACTGTATAACGCAAGGAGGGCAATCGAACATGCTCTTGCCACCAGGTATGAACAGGAGCTCCAGGATCTCTATCACCAGCATGACCAAAGAGTTCCGCTTACGGTACCGATGGAACTCAATATCCCTTCGATCAAGGAACGGCAGGTGAAAAACTCCTGCCTCGCTCTCCTCTCTCGCCTTGATACACCAAAAATCCATTCTCTGATCCGTGCGCAACTTGAGACGGGAGCGGTGGCCACCGATCGTGTAAGGGCATTTTCCCTCTACCTTCACAGCGCAGCATCAGACCGGCTCGAAGTCATGGAGAAAGTCGGGAGTGCCGCCGTTGGTCACCCGGTCAGCTGGGAGGCATTCCTCGCGGCAGTGGGAGGGTGTTCGGCGCCGGATGTTGTGACCCTGATCCGTCAGACAGAAAAATCCCCTCGGTTTGATATCACCCAGGTGAACGACCATCGGGCACTCTATGGTTCCTTTGCCGCCAATCGGAAGATCTCGCTCCAGACCCCTGAAGGAAGGGGCCTTTTTGGGGATATCCTCCAAAAACTTGTATCGATAAATCAGAACTCGGTGGTCTCCCTTATGAGAGCGTGCGATGCCATTGACCTGATGGAAAAAGAATACCACGAGCCGCTCATCGAACTGCTCGTCTCGTTCCAAAATACCCTTGACCCCGACCGGCATGCCGTGGTGCTGCATTCCATACGTCGGCTTCTCATGGGTGCACCCTCTGCCTTGCAGGCATGGGAATCGGTTCATGGCCCGGCATCCGGATCCAACTGATCTCCCTCCAATACCTTTTGTATAAAACAGCTGAATCAGTCGTAATTTCTTAAATAAGGTGAGATTATCGTTGTTTGATTCGGAAGATTCAGAATTCAATCAATAAAAACTTATTCTCTATAATCAGACGGGGTGGTCTCCTTGTTCCTCTCCTGCTTTTCGGTAATCGGGCCTGATTCTCCAAATAATATAATAGTCCCACAGGTAAAAAGGGGATTACATAAAAAAACCAAGGTATCGAAATAAAAAATGACTGAACTTACGAGATCGCTGGGGCTCTGGACCGCTACGGGTATCGGGATAGGGGCGATAATCGGAACCGGTATTTTTGTGCTTATCGGGGTTGCCGCAGGTCTTGCAGGACCTTCAGTCATTCTTTCATTTCTCATCGCTGGATTTGTTGCGTTGCTCACGGGATTATCTGCCGCCGAACTCTCATCGTTTATCACGGAAACGGGTGGATCCTATATCTACACAACAAAGGCCTTCGGGGCATTTCCCGGCTTCATTGTCGGGTGGATGAAATCGTTTGATTATATTGTGGGTGCAAGTGCGGTCAGCCTTGGATTTGCTGCCTACCTAACCTATTTTATCGGCATTCCTCCGGTGAACGCCACACTGGTGGCCATAGGCACGATCTGGCCGCTCTTCCTGATGCTGCTGAACCTGAAAGGAATGAAGGAGGCTTCAGGCACAAATAATATCCTTGTCATCATGAAAGTCTTTGCACTCCTCCTCTTCATCTTCATAGGGGGTTATTTCCTTGTCTCCCTGGGGAATTATTCCAATTATCAGCCGTTCTTCCCTCATGGTATCAAGGGGATGCTTTCTGGTGCGTCAATCATATTTTTCGCGTTTATCGGGTTCAATACCGTCGCCATGGTATCAGAGGAGGTGAAGGATCCGGAGCGAAATGTGCATCGGGCAATCATTCTCTCCTTTGCCATCTGCACGCTTCTCTATATCGGTGTCGCACTCGTTGCAGTCGGACTCGTCGACTGGCAGACCCTCTCACTCTCAAAAGCCCCCCTTGAATATGCCCTTGGCATTGCGACGAACAACCCTCTTTTTCTCAAATACGTTGCCTTATCCGCCCTTTTTGCCACCACATCGGTGATCCTCTCTTCCATGATTGGTGCATCAAGGGCATTGTTTGCCATGGCACGACAGGGAGTGATACCAGGAGTGCTTGCAAAAGTCTCTTCCAGGGGGATCCCTTCAGCAACCGTTTTGCTCAGTGGGGTTGTCATCAGCCTGATTGTCCTCCTGACGAATGCGAACCTTGACTGGCTGGCGTCCATCTTCAATTTTGGAACCTTATTGACGTTCTTCTTCATCAATGCGAGCCTGCTTCAGCTCAGGAGAACAATTCCTGATGCCAATCGGCAATTCAGAGTACCACTCTATCCTTACACCCCGATCCTGGGATTATTGAGCTGTGTCTTCCTCGCATTTTTCCTGAATATGAATGCGATCATTGCAAGTGTAGGCTGGATCAGTGCGGGTATTCTCGCCTATGTACTCAATCAGAAAAAGAAAAACAAGTGAGAAAACCAAATTGGGCAATAATCATATCCCCTCTCAAAGATCCCGTTGTGGCTCAACAGCCGACTTCCTGAATTGAGTTCACGCTCTGTATCTGGCAACCCTGAAGGACCTTGTGTCCCCGATGGTCATCATTGTGTACGGCGGCGAGAAAGGCTGTCTCTCGTTCATCAACTGTGGCGTTTTCAACTGGTTCATCCTGTGAGAGTATCCAGGAATTGTTTAAAGAGTGTGTATCAGTGAAGAACCCTTATTCGCATCCATCAGCTTTATCTTACCTTTCCATGAATGCACAGTTCGCGACGTGATCACCCCATTTTCCCCGGATGGTAACTGCCCTAAGTTCCAGGATAGTAAAGTATGGAGAGAACAGGTCCCGCAATTCCTCCTCTGAAGAGAAGTACAGCACCGTCCCGATCCGTGTCGTCCGGTATTTCCCGGAACCGCCGAACTCGGGGTCATCCTCGTGGAAACAGACCGAGAGGTACCTGCCGCCGGGTCTCGTCAGCCGGGCAACGTTGGCGACATACCGGGGGCGGTCACCAGGGTAGATATGGTGGAGGAGTTCCCAATCAAGCGCAAAATCAAAGGGACCCTCGACGTCCGCGAGATCCCCGAGCACGTCAGCGACGATGAAGGTACATTCCACGCCCTGTTCCATGGCATTCTTCCGGGCAAGGCCTATCGCCGTAGGAGAGATATCGATGCCGGTCACCTCAAATCCCTGTTGTGCAAGCCAGATGGCATAATTGCCGGCACCACAGCCAAACTCAATCGCCCGGCATGGAACGACCTCTTTGTGCTCCACCAGCTGGACCAGGAGATCGGGAGGAGTCTCGATATTCCAGGGGATTTTATCCAGGGGCATCTTCCGGTAAATGTCTTCCATCTCGACTGCCATGCCATGCTCCCATTATCGCGATGTGGGAGCGATGAGAGGAAAAAAGTATGCCGTACGAATGAAGTTCAGGTGATGGAGGGAATAGGGAAAGAGTGCATGTCAGGAAGGAAAACATCTTTTTCCCAGCGATCATTGCATGCTTGAAGATTCATGATTGGGGGAAGGAAGTATCTGGGCGCAGGAGATCGCCCGGGAGATATATGGGGATGGTGCTGATGTCATCTTCACGGTCGCTGGATTCTCCGGGACGGGTGCGATCGATGAGGCAAACCGGGCGCCGGGGAGATACGTGATCGGGGTGGACCGCGACCAGAGCGATCTCGGGCCGGATACCGTGCTCGCATCGTCCGTAAAACATGTCGACCGGGCGGTCGAGTCCGGGATCCGGGAGTTCATGGATGGCACGTTTTCCATCGGCGAGC
>JADFDO010000026.1 GCA_018262855.1 Methanolinea sp.
GGGGTGCGGAGCTTCTGAACCTTTACCGCAGGGAGGTTGAGGTACCCGTTCTCAATCAGCCAGAGGAGGAAACGCTTGAGTTCCTTGATCCAATCGTGGCGGGTGTTCAGTTTGTAAGGGGTTCCGCGCTCGTTCCGGGAGCTCTCAAAGGCCGTGCGGCCGGTGTAGATATCTCCGATGGTTAAAGAGTCGTAGGGGCCGAGATAGCGCCTCCAGCCGACCATGATGTAGGCGTTCTTGTTGACCCGGCCGTCGCTGATGCCGGAACATGATTTGAGCTCGCCGAGGTATTCCCGGATGAGGGCGGCATCCCTGGCGGTAATCTGGTTCGATTCCAGTGCAGCATTGATTGCTCGTTCTGCACTGTCCCTTCGGATCGAGTGGAAGCTCCGCTCGGTTCCTAACGGTGCGGTGGACATGAAATCTACATTACGGCTCAAGGTAAAAAAAGGTTTTCCAAGGGCCTTTAAACGAATGCGCCAAGCCCCAGCCGTGATTTGAACACGGGACCTGCTGATTACAAGTCAGCCGCTCTGCCAGCTAAGCCACTGGGGCGCCATATACTGTTGCCACCGGAATGTGAAAAAGATGGCGACTGGAGAAATTATTATTCCTTCAAAGGCTTTTTGATGCCATGCTGTTGGGTTTTGAAACACGGTCGGAAACAATTTCATTCATAAGCAGGAATACTCTGATCCAGGAATGTCACTCAGGGCCTCAATAGGACTGTGCATTATGCTTTCAGGCATTATCCTGGTTGCAGGATGCACCGATCTGCACTGGGAGTCCGGTATCCCGGCCGGTCAGGAAGAACCCCTCATTGGGACATGGATTTCCAGGGATGCCGGCCTTTTTTCCATCTACCGCTTCTGGGTGAACGGGACATTCGACGGACGGTCTTATTCGGCGGATACCCCGCCAACATACGTGTACACATCCAGGGGAAGCTGGGAAACTTCCGGAGTGAACGAATACAGAACAGAAGGAGAGCATATCGGCTATGGAAAGCCGACGGCCCTTGCCATAAGGCGGATTCTGACGCTGGAATATGACCCGGCCAAGGATACTCTCTCGATTGCAGAATACCAGGATCAGGTCTTCTCCAGGCTCTCAAATAACCCGGACGCTCCGGTAGAAAACCGCTCCTGATCGCTCTCCTTCCTAAAATCCGGAAACCAAACCTTGATATCACATCCTGATAAGTGCTGATTCAGCATGGGTGAAGCCGCACTCCTCGTACTGGAAGGCCCCTGGTGGACACCGGCCCACAAGCCCAAGCGACCCTCCGTACTCCCGTTCCTCGAGGGGCTCGAGAAGTATAAGGGCAACTTCAACATCTACTACTCGAGTTTCTACGAGAAGCAGAGCTTCCGGAAGGCGCTCGAGGACGACCTCGCCCACACCAGGGAGCAGAGGCTCTTTCTCTACATAGCCGCCCACGGAGGGAGCAGGATGGTCGGGGCGCTGGAGGGCGAGGGCGGAAAGACCATCAGCAGCGGGATGCGACTCACGACGCTGCTCCGGGGAATCAGGCGGGTCGCACGGACCACGAATATCGAGGGCGTGCTGCTCGGCTCATGCACTATTGGGGCAAACCGGACCGATCTGCTTGCCACCCTGAAGACCTCTCCCATCGCCTGGATCTTCGGGTATGCCTGCGAGATCGACTGGATCCCGAGCACTCTCATCGACGTCTCCATACTCGAACATGCCATGGCACTGAAGAAGGAAGATCTGCGGAGCAGGACGAAGATCATAGGTGCGTTCTCATCGGCACTCTCAAGGTTCAGCGGCGACTATCCCATCTGCAGGGAGGAGAATCGTTCCGTTCCACTCAAGTATGCAATCTCCCTCCTCTGTAAACCACAGAAGCCGCACGCCTCCCCAGAAGACCTGACCAGGCAGCTGCTCGAAACACTCAACTGGGATAAGGGCTGAATTCCCGGTCAATGTCCCCCCATTCGATGGCGTGCCGTGAGGGTTTCATGTGACAGACCATGAACAGGCCTTTCGTATTTCTTCCCCAGAGTGAGGAGTATTTCCTTCGGTATATACGAGGCTTTTCGCATCTCTCCCAGGATTGAGGAGCTGTTCCCTAGGACACTACTCCTGGGCTTTGGCCTTCTTCATTCCCCGTTCCCAGAGCACTTTATTTCTGTAGAGGATTCGTGTGATGCGATGGTAGGGAACCGGGGATGCCTCATGTCCCTCCCCGATCTCCATGTACTGCGAATCGAGAGCATAGATTCTCTCACCAGGTGCGCAGGACTCGTTGCCCGGCGCACCCCGATCGACGTAGCAGACCGTGACATCGGCGAACACGAACGCCTGATCATGGTAACAACGGAGCAGGATCTCCCGGCTCTTCCTCAATGCTCCTCCCATCCGGAGAGGACCACGCAGGATGGGTGATCCCGGTCATGGAAGACCTGGTGCGTGGCAACCCTGATATCCGCATATCCGTCCTTCATCGGGTTGTTCCCACTGTTCGTATTCCGGTCCCAGCAGGGGAAGTTGCTCCCCGCAACCTCGAGCCGGATGCGATGGCCTCTCCTGATCAGCGCTGCGATGCTGCCTCCGTTGATGGAGAATGAATAGACGGTCCCGGCAGTCAGGAGTTCCGGGTTCTCAAGCGAGTCCCGGTACTTCGCACGGAGAATGCCCGAGGTGAGATTGATAGCCTTTCCTGACGGTGAGACGTCCACCAGTTTCACGCAGAAATCGGTGTCCGGGACATCGGTGGACGCAAAGAGCCGGACACACACCTTCCCCGTGATGCAGAAGGGATGTTCCATGGGGGGCGTGGTGTACACGAGCACCTGGTTCATCACCTCGACCGGCCGCTGATCGGAAGGCCCCATGGGGGTGACGCCGGGAATGCAGCACGACTGGCCTCCGAGGCTCGGGACCGGATCCCTCGGGTTGTAGACATAGACATCGGGCGCCTCATCGTCCGGCAGCCGGCGGGCAAGTACCCCGTCACCTGAAAGGGAGTTCGCCCTCCCCTGGCTGTGGAGATAGAGCGTCAGGAATTCTGCCTTTGCAGGGGGCCAGGCGGAATCCTCCCTCCATGCATTCTCGCCAAGCATGAAATACCTGACACGCGGCTCTTCCATGATGCCGTTTGCGAGCCCCTTGAGCCAGTAGTCGAACCACCGGACCTGCAGGTCGTCCATGCGGCTGGCCGCGGCCTCTCCAAGGTCGCAGGGGCCGAGGATCCGGTTCCAGGGATTGTGGTACCATGGGCCCATCACCAGTTTCTGGTTCTCCCTTGCCTTCTTTGAACCAGCCCGGTCCTTCATTCCCCCATAGAGCGTGAGATCCCCGTCCCGGAAGATGTCATACCACCCGCCGATATGGAAAGCCGGGACTGTGATCCGCGAGTACGCCCTCTCGATGTTCCATCGCTGCCAGTAGGCATCGTAGGACGGATGGTCGATCCATTCGAAGAAGTAGGGCGCGAGATCATGGGCGCGGAGCAGGGGAAACGACTCCATCGGGAGCCACTGCCACCAGTCATGCATGGACTGGATCGACTTCCAGAGCGTGGCCTCGTACCCGGAGAGCCCCTTTCGCCGGGCGGTATCGGTCGCCAGGTACATTGCCCATGTCAGGTTGAAGGAGAGCGCAAAGGCCCCGCCGTTGTAGGCCCATCCCTCGTAGAGCTGCGGCGTGCAGAACGCCGGGCAGATGCAGGTAAGGTGCGGGGGGCCAAGCGATGCTGCCATCAGCTGGGTCAGGCCTCCGTACGAGAACCCGTACATCCCCACCTTTCCGGACGATCCTGGAAGTTCAGCGGCCCACTCCACGGTATCGTATCCGTCCTCTGCCTCGTGGCGGAACGGCGAGAACTCGCCCCCGGAGGCCCACCGGCCACGGATGTCCTGGGAGACGACAATATATCCCTGGGATGCATACCACGAGGGGTGAAGGTAGGAGAACATCTCGGCATGGGCCTTGTCATAGGGCTGTCTGATGAGGAGAACCGGCCACGGGCCATCCCCCTCTCCCTCTGAAGGTCTGTACACGTCTGCGGAGAGCATCGTCCCGTCCCTCATCTCAGCCATGACGTCACGTTCCACACTCGAACCCGCAACCCTCTGCTCCATGAAAACCCTCCCTGATCTGACAAGGGCGCTCTCACCTGATATGCCCTTCCCCGTCCCTGCCCGGTACTAGGGGATACCACATCCGCAATGCGATGCCCCGAAACACGGCGTGACAGGTCTTCAGAAGGAGAAAAGAGGGGAGAGATGATCAGCAGGGAGTTTCATCGTCCTTGCGGGAATATACCAGGATCATGAGGTTCTCCTTCCCTCTCGCGATCTCCATGGTCATCATCGCTCTGCTCTTCGCCGGCTGTACTTTACAGGTCGGGGAGACTCCGCCTCCCGTCACCACCCCCGCAACACCAGCACCCTCGGTAGCCGGGACCACCGTCGCACCCGGCTACCCGGACATTTCCATTGAGGCCACTCCCGGCCGCTACAGCCCGCTCATGTCATCCACCGTCGGAATTCGTCTTTCAACAGGGTACAATGCATCTGTTCCGGTGGTCTACAACTGGACTGCAGATTACGGATATTTCGTGACGTGGAATGCCCCGGATTACAGGGTCGGAATCGACGGCCGGAATATCGTCACTGAGCAGCCTTCCGTCTACTGGTCTTATCCTCCGGAGGACATGGGGAAGGAAAAACCGCCTGTGACAATCCGCCTCGTAATAGAGACAGAAAGGCTGATCCACGGCGGGAGCGGGGGACGGGGCACGATCGCCTGGAGGGAGATCCGCATCGGGTGGGAGGAGAACGATACCGCTGTCGCACCTGCCTGATGGCCGTTCCAAAGACATTAAACCGTCAGGAGAAGACCTTTAGGCAATGGTGCACCTGTCGGTGGACATCGGGGGCCGGCCAGGAGTGGACTGCCGGGGCTTCTGCGAATACTGCTATTTCAAGCATGTGAAGGAGACCGAACCCTTCGGATGCCGCTACTGTCCTCCCTATAAGAAGGGCTGCGATTACTGCAGCAGGAGCGTCCGGGAATACTACCAGGGATGGAAAGATCTCCGCACCATCGCAGACGACGTCCTCGCCCGGCTCCAGACCATCCCTGACGAAGTGAGCAGGATTACGATCAGCGGGGGGGGAGACCCGAGCTGTTATCCGCAGTTCACTGACCTTGTTGAGATCCTCTCCAGCATGGAAGCCCCGCTCCATATCGGCTATACCAGCGGGAAGGGTTTTGACGACCCCGGGGTCGCCAGGTTCCTTATCGACTCCGGCCTCTCGGAGATCTCCTTCACTGTATTCTCGGTGCAACCGGACCTCCGGAAACGCTACATGCATGATCCTACCGCTGAAGCCTCGCTCGCGGTCCTCGAGACGCTGTGCGGGGAGATCGATGTCTATGCTGCCTGTGTCGTCCTCCCGGGTGTAAACGACGGCCCGATCCTCGAAGAGACCTGCCAATGGCTCGAGGATAAGGGCGCAAAAGGGATCATCCTGATGAGATTCGCCAACCAGACCGACCACGGGCTGATACTCGGGAATGCCCCGGTCATCCCCGGCCAGAGAGTCCAGGGGGCAGAAGAGTTCCGCGATATGGTCACAGGGCTTTCCCGCAGGTTTCGCATCAAGGTGAGCGGGACACCCCTCTGGGACCCTGCGATAGGCTCACCGTTCGCACTTGCCAGTGAACCCGACCTGCTCGAAAAACTCCCGCGCCTTGTGGGGAACGCCAGCGTGATCACGGGGAGGATCGCCGCTCCCTTCATCAGGAAGATCCTCGCATCAAGGGGCAGAGGGACAACGGTCATCCCTGTAGAAAAGGACATCGCATGCCTCATCACCATCGACGACCTTAAAAGCCTTGACCCGTCCACCCTTGCACCGCTCGTCATAATCCCGGGAAGGGCATTTTTGTATGACAGGGAGGTCCGGGATCTGCTTGCGAGGGACAGGAATGAGAGGATGATCATGCGGGGACCGGACACGCTCACTGCCGATGCCGAGACCAGCATGGGGATGACGAGGAACGAGGTGCTTGCACTGGAGATGGAGGCATTCTCGGACCTGATAAGGCTGATCAACCGTTACGGGGTGACCGAAGATCCCCCGGGTACACGATAGCCTTAATATTCCTTCAATCAAATGAAATCAAGCACTTTTGAAAATAGTGCTGGCAGATGTAAGTCCGACGTGCATCATACATGCACGGGCCCCGACAAGGAAGGGGCCTCTGGGATTACGGAGAGTCAGCGTGACTCTTTTCGGATTTACATTGGCTGTTCGGAGGTGAATACCACAATGGCACGAATGCATGCACGACGCAGGGGTCACTCGGGATCGGTGCGGCCTTACCGTAAGGAAGCCCCGACCTGGGCAAATACCGATGTCGCCGCCATCGAAAAGATCGTTGTCGACCTGAGGAAGGAGGGTGTCTCCACGAGCAGGATCGGGATGATTCTTCGCGACCGGCACGGTGTCCCTGATGTGAAACTCATCACAGGGAAACGGATCGGCCAGATCCTGAAAGAGAAAGATATGCAATCCGAGATCCCCGAGGATCTCCGGAACCTGATCGAAAAAGCGCTCGGGCTTCGAAAGCACCTGGGTGAACATAGGAGCGATGTCCACAACAAGAGGCAGCTCCAGCTGACCGAATCGAAGGTCCGCCGGCTGGTGAGGTATTACACCGGGAACGGCAGGCTCCCGAAGGACTGGAGTTACAAGCCCGAGACGGCCGAGATCCTCCTCTCACGCTAAGAACCGCAATGTCACTATACGAGGCCGCAGGAAGGCTGGCCGAACATCTCGGCAGGCAGGAGTTCGTGGAGGTCTACGCCCACCACGATGCGGACGGTATCGCGGCAGGATCCATCCTCTGCATGGCGCTTCTTCGGCGCGATGTCCGGTTCAGGCTCCGGGTGGTCACCCGTTTGAGCCCTGCAGAGATCTCGGCGGATACCCCAACGCTGCTCTGCGACCTCGGGTCAGGAATCGACGATCTCCCCGACGGGGTGATGGTGGTGGACCACCACATTCCCCATTATTCAGGAGAACTCCAGGTCAACCCGAGGCTGCACGAGGTCGACGGCGACCATGATCTCTCGTCGGCCGGGGCCGCATACCTGGTTGCCCAGGGACTCGGGGACAACCGTGATCTCGCAAGCCTCGTGATGCTCGGCATCATCGGCGACGGCCAGATGCTCAGGGGACCCAACCTTGAGATCTTCAACGAGGCGGTGGCCGAGGGTATCATCACGCCCGGGAACGGTTACCTTCTGCCAGGAAGGGACGAACATGAGCGGCTCTATGCTGCCCTCAATCCCTACCTCCACCAAGTGAGCGGGGATGAGATGGCAGTCGCAGACCTCCTTGAGAGCGCCTCTTCCGGGGAGGAGCTCTCGAGGGAGAAACTCCTCTCCCTTCTCGTGCTCCGGATCAGCCCGTATGCTCCCGTTGAGACACTGGAGGGTATCTACGGTGCCACATACAGCCTCGAGCGAGAAGTGATTCCCGACGCCCACGCACTGACCGCAGTGGTGGACGCCTGCGGAAAGGCAGGGTTCGGCGGGCTTGCCGCATCACTCTGCCTCAGATCTCCAGGTGATCTCGCAGACGCCTGGAACATATCCTTCCAGCACCGCGGACAGGTTATCAGTGCACTCAGGGCTGCATGTACAACGGAAGAATCCCCCGGGTACTGTGAGGTGGACGAGATGACGATCGCAAGCGATGTCGCAGATGCCCTCTCCCGCGACTGCCTGCAGAAAGGACCTGTGGTAGTATCTGCCAGGAATGAGGAGCTCTGCCACATGTCGATACGGTCCCCAAGGGGTATCGAGATGAATGTGGGTGTGGCCGTTCGCGAGGCCGCCCTGCAGTGCGGAGGGTTTGGCGGAGGACACCGGCTACGTGCCGGCGCAACCATCCCCTTCGCACGGATCGGGGAGTTCCGCGCCCTCCTTGCAAAGATGGTGGCTGTATGATGGAGATCTCTGGTTCGATCCGGACGAGGCACGGGAACCCGGGGTGCGCGGCATCATCGCTCCGCCCTGACAACCTCCAGAGCATGCGGACCAGGGCTGAGGGGGATCTCGTGGTGACAGAGATGGACGGAACCTCGCTCCGGTCGGTCATCGCATCGGTCGACGACTATCTCATGAACCTGGGTGTCGCGAAGGACCTGTGCACATTGTTGGGGGAATGACACGGTGGAGCAGCGGGAAGATCCGATCGGACGCGGTCCACAATTGCGTGTTGGGAATGCCCGAATGAGGGCTCACAGACGAAATCAACAATACCATTCACTGGTGAACACATGGCAAAAAAGAAACAGGCTGGACGAAGAGTAGAAGGCTGGAAAGCCAAGAGCTGGTATAAGGTGTATACCCCCGAGGTGCTTGGAAAGACCTACATTGGGGACACCATTGCAAATGACGCCGACAGCGTGATCGGGAGGATCCTTCAGACCACGCTCGGTGAGATCATCAATGACTATGCGAAGCAGAACGTCAAGGTGAAGTTCCGGATCGCCAATGTCGCGGGGGACTCGGCATACACGGAGTTCCTCGGCCACGAACTGACCCGGGACTACATGCGCTCCATGATCAAAAGGCGCACGTCACGCATCGACTGCCACGTCCCTGTGATGACCAAGGATGGCAAGAAGATGGACCTCACGGTGACATGCTTTACCCTCACGAGGGCCAACCTCTCGCAGATCCATGCGATCAGGGGGCTTATCAGCGGCATGGTCGCGAAACTGGGTTCCGAATCCGAGATGAATGCTATTATCAATGGCATCGTGAACGGGGATATCTCGAGAGAAGTCTTCAAAGCTGTAAAACCCCTCTTCCCCATCCGCCGGGTTGAGGTCATCAAATCCAAGATAGGCGTGGCAAAGACCGCGTGACCGGGCTTCAGCCCCCACGGAATTACAAGCCACCCTCACTTTTTTCTATGAAAATCGCATTTGCGATTTTCATTTTTTGTTTGTATGTATCTTAAAGTGAATCATGTAGTTTTTCTACTTCATCTGGATCTGGGGAATGGTCAAGCATAAGACACGGCAGGGCATACCCTTTCAGTAATGACGGCGCATAAGATCCTCCTCCTGGTGCTTGACGGAATTGCCGACCGGCCATGCCCGGAACTCGGGAACAGGACACCCCTGCAGGCAGCACTCACCCCGGTGCTTGACAGGCTCGCGAGGGATGGCATATGCGGGATCATGGATACCATCGCCCCCGGCATCCGTCCCGGATCCGATACCTCCCATCTGAGTCTTCTGGGGTACGATCCCCACGAATATTATACAGGGAGAGGCCCGCTGGAGGCGGAGGGGAGCGGGATCCACATGGAACCCGGGATGATAGGATTCCGGTGTAATTATGCCACGCTTGATGAGGAAGGCAGGGTCTCGGATCGCCGTGCCGGGAGGGTTCAAGGGACCGGGGCCCTCTCCGATGCCATCCAGAAAGGCGTGGATCTTACAACGATGGGCATCGAGTTCATCTTCAGGTCCGGTGCCGGGCACAGGGCGGCGCTTGCGTTCAGGGGAAAGGACCTCGGGGTCTCCGTCACCTCGAATGATCCGAAGAAGGAGGGGATACCCCCACACTCCTTCTCCGCAAACGATGGGGATCCTGCAGATGTAAGGACTGCGGCAGCCCTTACGGAATTCGTGCGCCAGGCAGAGGAGATCCTCAGGCAACACCCCTTCAACCTCACAAGAATCTCGAAAGGGCTTCCGCCGGCAAACACCGTCCTCATCCGCGGTGCGGGCAGGATGGGCCACTTCGAACCGTTCTCCCAGCGATACGGACTGAAAGGAAGCGTCATCTCCGCTGCTGCCCTGATATCCGGGATTGGAACTGCGGTCGGGCTGACCCGCATCGACGTCCCCGGGATCACGGGATCCACCAATACCAACCTCAACGGGAAGGTCAGGGCAGCGATGGATGCACTGAAGACTGGTGATTTCGTGCTCCTGAACATCAAGGGTGCCGACGAGGCCGGGCACGACGGGAAGGCACGGGTAAAACTCGAATTCATCGAGAAGATTGACACAGCGCTCATGCCGCTCACCTCGCTCAAGGACTGCCTTGTCGTGGTCTGTGCAGACCACTCGACCCCGTGCAGCGTGAAGGACCACAGTGCCGATCCTGTGCCAATCATCATCTGCGGGGAGGG
>JADFDO010000027.1 GCA_018262855.1 Methanolinea sp.
CATTCAACCATCCATTACTTCATTTCAGCTATTCCTATTTGGTTAGATTACTCGTAGAAAACAAATATCTGAAGGGTTTGAAGTTACCTCAACTGTTTAATTTTATCCTGAAAAATCCGGGAGAATTATACTTCAACGTGAATTTTCATTCCGTGTATTTGCATGACCATGACTGGAATAATTTCAACCTTTTACAAGCCTCTGATTCACATATAGCCTGGAGGAACGATTTCATAAAACCTACAATTCAGAAAGCCATAGGGAAAAAAGCTGCTCCTGCTTTCATCAATTTTAATGATAATTTTCGCCAGTTTATTCACGACGCAAATGAACTCCACCGGAATGGAAAAGCTGACCTCATCCTGCTTACCGGAGATTTAGTTGATTATACAACTATCAACCGAAAGTTTGTGAGTGGTACAGGGATCCCAGCGGATAATTTTGTTTTATTGCGTAATTTATTGATCGGGTGGAGAAGTTGTTCAGGAATGATAATTGGTGAGGAATTAGAATTGCCCATGTATACAATGCTCGGCAATCATGATTATCGGCCGGAAGAATATCCTCTTATTGCGACCTACGAACTCGCGGGGGGGATAGATCTGTATACCTCCGAGCAGTTTGGGTGTTTTAATATCTCGCGTGAAGAAGCGCTGGCTTATGAAAGTGGTGCGAGTAAAGACATGCCATATTACGGAGCCACGGAGGGAATCCATCATCAATCAAGTCTCAATACTATTCCTATAAGCTATCGAGCCTGTTTAAATCCCGAGCCTGATTATAGCATCTCTCTTGACAAACATCGCATCATTTGTTTGGATTCCGGACAGGATAAGGGTGAATTCGAAGGAATTGGGGACGCATTAGGCTATGCACTGTCCCCTGAACAATATAATACTTCACGGTATGATCGTATCCATACCACTCCTGACTCTGAAGGATTTTCAGAGAAACAAATTCAATTTATCGACGAACAGATTAAGGACATCAGCGGGATTATCATCCTTGCATGCCATTCCCCGATTATCAATTACCGTTCTGTTCCTCCACCTCATTTGTTTCGTGAATCAGAGCACATTCAACTAACCCCAGATGAAATAAAAGAATTAACCGGATTGATAGGAATTCAGGAATATCCTTTAGAATTAGCAAAATTTCTCCAGGGTTATTACAAGGCATTAAATATGGGAGATCAAGCACTAGCCTTGTCGTATTTATATGCGGCTTCCCAATTCACCTTTGATTTTTGGGTGAAAGCATATGGATGGTCACTTTCGAATTCCGATTATATCAAATTGGGATCACGGGAACCGGAATTTGGACGCGGAGTTCCCGATGAGCGTTTTATTGATTTTTTTACAGCAATAACACTCAACACAAAAAACCAAAAAAGAGCAGATTTAGTGCTGACCGGCCATACTCATCGCAGCATCGAATACAGGGCACGCTGGCAGGACGGAAAGGTTGCTATCCTTCACGATTATTATTTTGATAATACCGCTATGGGAAAAACCGCTACTCAATATTGGGAAAAATCCTTACCTGATTACCCAAATCCCTTGAATTCCAGCAATAATCCAAAGAAGTGGTGGGAAGAACACCGCCCACTATTCGTCCAAGCAATGAGTGTATCAGCTCCCCCTGATATCAATATAGGTGCCGGGTTTTTACGGTTTAGCATCCAGGGAGATGTGATTACAAGGATTGAGAGAGAGATGATTCCTTGTTACCATACTCCAACCCCTCCCTCACAGACGTCCAGTCAACCATTCTTTATTCTTACCACAGTTCAGCCCTAATCAAATGACGACACCCTAATACGAGGCCCTCTCATTGAACATGTGTTTGGATCCTGGAAATTGGGGAGCGGAGAGGTTTTTGATCTGGGTTTGGGGGGTGGAATGGGGAGGGGAAGAGGAACCATTCAATTTCCTGGGGCTGTACTGGAAGAGAGTGTGATAGATCGCCCTACAGTCTCAACAGATTGGGTTATTGCCTGGGTGTTCCGCAACGAACCATGCACTCACACTTCGACGAGCCACCGAGTGCAGCTCAACCACCCCATCCGTTGACAATCCGCTGACTATCCTCGCTGCCTCCCTTTACCGTGCCATCAGCGCGAACACACCCCATCCCACGTATTCACGCGTGTACGCGGCGTAGCGTGTTGGTCCCAACGTCAGGGTGGCTCTCACCTCGTTCGCGAAGTCGTCGTTGGGATTCGCGTCGAGCCACCGGCGCATGGTGAGCCACTTGGCCGCTTCGTACCGGTCCCAGCCTTCCCGGTCAGCCAGCACCATTTCCACCACGTCGTAGTTGAGGTTGCCGAACGACGCGAGAAGTTCTGGGAGCAAGAGAAAGTCGGAGATAGCATTGGCTTCGCATCCCCTGGCAACGTCTTCTGTTGGGGGTACCTTCAGCCAGTAGGGCTCGCCGATGAGGATGATTCCCCCAGGGCGGAGGCTCTTTTCCAGAAGCTCGACGGTGCCGGCGACTCCCCCACCGATCCACGTGGCACCAAGACATGCTGCCACATCGACTTTTTCTTCGGCGACGTAGCCGGCAGCGTCGCCGTGGATGAACCTGACTCGATCGGCGACGCCGAGTTCTTCAGCACGGAGTTTCGCCTGGTCGGTGAACAATGTGCTCATGTCGATGCCGACCCCGGTGATCCCGTACTTTAGTGCCCAGGTGCACAGCATCTCGCCTGAACCGCTGCCGAGGTCGAGAATACGAGCCCCCGGTTCCAGGCGCAATGCTGCGCCGAGCGTGGCGAGATTTGCTGGTGTGAATGGGTTATGGATGCGGTGAGCACTCTCTGTTATGGTGAAGATACGTGGGATGTCCAAGGCACACACTCCTTTCACTAAGGTATGGAGTCACCGGAATATACCCTTAATGACTCCAGGTGAGAGGGGTTGTACCTATCCCGCCACAGTCTCAATGTTCCCGCGTTGGAGGGGGCCGGATTCTGGTGAAAGGGGGTTGTGAATCCGGGGATGATGGGAAGAGGGCGGTTTCCCGGCCCAGACTTTTACCTGCTCTCCGGGTTTTCACATCGGCATGGGGCGGGAGCGGAGGGGCACCCCGGCTGCTGGCGATCGCCGGCTGGGACACGTACCTGACTGTGACCAACATACTCTTATTCTCATAAAATTACCTAAAGATTGTATTTGAACATGAAGACGCTCATTGAAGTCCACAAGGAAGGAAAATATTTCGTAGCTGTGGATCTCCTTACGAATGTTGCCGACCAGGCATCATCTGAAGAGGACGCGGTGCAAAATCTCAAGAAAGGTCTTGAGGAGCATTACCAGCTTTTAATCGAGTTTACTCCCAGCAATCATAAATTGACGTATCTCGACATTGAAGTGGATACTCTTATCAAAAATTCCTCTGCTGTCAGCTCGTGAAATTATCAGGATCCTCTCAGATTTTGGCTATACACCTGTATGACAGACCGGCAGCCATATTCATCTCCTGCATCCAGAAACACGGCGGCTCGTCACGGTTCCCAACCATCCGGAGTTGGCCACCGGAACCATGCTCGCGATCCTCAGGCAGGCAAACATTGACAGGGAAGAATTTCTCCGGCACGTGAAGGAATAATTTTTCCACAAGAAGAGGGCACTCCACAGTCAAGCTCCAATGTGTGGATTGAAAAGGAAAGACCTTTGTAGGGATTTTGGGGAATACCTGAGAGGAGAAGACGAGAATCTTCGATCTCTGGCGTTATGTTGGCTCATGGGGTTTTCACGGTGGCCGGTTCAGTGGCATAGGGGAACCCCGCTGCCGGGAGGATTCTCCAGGAACCCGGGACCCCAGTGATCCAGGGTTGTTTCCCGACATGCATTCACCTGCGGGCATGACATGACACACGAAAAAACGGCAACAGCATTGCTGAAGATCTATTCCACCTTGTTGGACCAGTATGGAAACCGGGGATGGTGGCCTGCAGATACTCCCTTTGAGACCATCATTGGGGCGATATTGGCGCAGAACGTGTCGTGGAGCAATGCAAGAAGGGCAATAGAGAATCTCAAGGCCGCGGGACTGCTGGACGTTCAGGTATTGAGGGACGCTGATCCCACAGAGATATCCCGGCACATCATTTCTTCGAGGTATTACAACCAGAAAGCCCGGAGGATTTCTGCATTCATGCAGTTTTTGTATGCCGAGTATGGCGGGGACGTCGACCAAATGTCCGGGGATGACCTTCCCCGATTGAGGCTGAAGTTGCATTCACTCAAAGGGTTTGGGGAAGAGACCGTCGATTCAATTCTCCTGTATGCCTGCAACGTTCCGGTATTTGTGGTCGACGCCTACACGAAAAGGATCTTTTCCCGGTACGGGTTCCTGGAAAAAGACGCCACGTACCAGGAAGTCCAGCATTTTTTTACCACACATTTGCCAAAAGAGGTCCCTTTGTATAACGATTACCATGCCCAGATCGTGAACCTGGGACACAGCATCTGCAGGACTCATCCGGATTGTCACCTGTGTCCGATCCGCTCAATACCCCCAGGTATCGCCTGTGAATATGCGAAAAACATGGAGTAAAAAGAATTCCCGGTCCATGCATCCACCCTTTCTGCCTTTTCTTACGTGAGAAGTATCGTAGATATCCCAATCCTCCTGGTTGACTGGAACACCCCTTCGCCCTTCGTTTTGTAAGAATGGTTTCTCACCATATGGTGTCCTTCAAAAGGGGGCATGTGGTACATTACCACCCTGGAAAGGATGGTTCTTTGAAGACGTGTACTTGATTGTGGAATCCACCCACCGGCAGGCAATCCCAGCCGCCCGCCAGCGACGCCCGAGGTGACCTCCCCAGTTCACACCACAGGGACAGGAACTACGAAGTATGTGGCGTACCCGTCACCGACGTTTCTCGTCAGGTGTCCCCTGCCAGACGTATCCTCCAGGAGGACGAGGTCGCCTGGCAAAAACCGTCTCACCGTCCCATCGGTCGTCTCCATCTCCACCGCCCCGGTCATGAGGGCCAGGAACTGCCGGGTGGGAGCAGGGTGCCAGTCACCGATCCAGCCAGGCTCAAAGGTATAAAAGCGATAGTGCGATGCGAGTCCATCTGGCGACACGTAGAACGGGGCAGCGGGTGGTGCTGCACGTACAAGGCTCTGTTCGACCGTCACGGTATCAACGTGGGAGCCCCCCTGTGCATCCGAGGATATTCTGTGATAGGTTGCCTGGTTCAGTGTGAGTGGGGATGAGTGTGCCATTGTTGAGTTCCTCCTTAACCTTTTCGGGCAGAGCATGCCACCCGGTGAAAGTACTCACAGGATGATGATGGATAAAGGTTGCGGAAAACCCCGTCCACGTAGTGAATCCAGGACAAAAAAACCGATACATGCCGTTCTCCCTTCCCTCATGCATCCCGGGACCGCCAGAACAGGATCCCGAGCAGGAGGAACACGCCCATGGAGACTCCGGCATAGCCGACAATACCGATATTCCTGATATTCATATCCGAGAGAGCAACGCCCAGTAAGCCTGCAAGACTCAGCACCCCGCTCACGATCATGAGGATCCTCACCCCCTGTTCCAGCCGGCCTTTCTGGAATACGATCGCGGCACAGAGCATCGAGAGGGCAAAGAAGAGGTCCCAGGCAAGGATGTCGAGAGCATATGCAACCGACGGCCATGCAAATGAGAAGAACTGCGAAGCCCAGGGGAATCCCGCAGAGACCAGCGGGCGGCTCACCGTGAGAATCACGAAATGGACGCTGCAGGTGACCCCTGCCATGATGGTCATGAACGCAATCGCCGCAAGGCTGTAGAACCGGGTCTCTCTCATGGAGTGACCGTGGACCGCAACCATGACGAGGACCATCAGGGGAGCCATGACGACGATCAGCACTTCCAGAATGCTGAAGTAGGGATCCCCGATGGGATCAAGAGGTGACGTGAGCGAGAGGAACCCGAGGACAAGGGTCACCACATATGCGATCAGGAGTGCGAAGACGGCAAAAGCCGCAGCGCTTGCGAGCATGCGCTGGTTCCGGGTGAAATCTTCCTGCATGATGTTTGCCTGGATGGTGATCTCGACACGGTCAGAATTATAGGTTTGCCAGGTTCGTCACTTCGGTGATATGACCAGGGTCGCTATTTCCTGGAATGGCCTGGAGGCAACACTTCTGTGACGGATGGAAAAGATTGTGACAACCTTCTCCTCAACGAGGACCTGATACACGATTCGATACTCCCCCACCCTCACCCTGGAAAAATGCTCTGCACCACGATGGAACATATCCATGAGACTCCCTCATTCCATTTCGAAGAGGTATTCATCCCCTGAATGGTAGTCACCATGCAAGTATGAGTGAATTCTTTCTTCCCCGCCGATGGGATTATAAGAATCAATAACGTTCTTCTTCATGCACGACGAAAAGGAGAACGAGTGCCAGGAATATGTCCCGCATCGATACCATCGAACCAATGATCCGTGAATTGCCACCGGAATTGCAACAAGAGGCACTTGCATATATCAGAAAACTCGTAAAAAAATCGAAGACAGTGGCAGGTCGGAAATTATCATTTGAGTGGGCAGGAGGGCTCTCTGGTATGAAAGGTGCAGGGTCATCGGTTGAGGTACAGCACCAGATCACCAAATGGTGGATCTGATGTAGCTCCTTGATACCAATATTTTCCTTGAACTCCTTTTAAATCAGGAAAAGGCAGGGGAAGTTCGCGATTTTTTTGGAAGGATTTCCCTTTCTGAAATTACCATCAGCGATTTCTCTCTGTATTCAATCGGCATTCTGCTCATCCGGCAGAAACGCTTCACAGTATACCGGCAATTTCTTAAGGATGTTGTTTTTGATGGAGGAATAACGGTTGTTTCCAACTCTGAAGAGAGTTTAGTGGATATTGCGGAGGTTTCAGAACAGTATGGCCTGGATTTTGATGATGCCTATCAATACGTAGTTGCAAAAAATCATGAACTCCAGATCGTGAGTTTTGATACGCATTTTGATAGCACTGACCTGGGTCGGAAAACGCCAGGCCAGGTTTTCCCGTAACTGATGACATGAAAGCCCAGGGGAATTCACGTCCCCTGCTCTTCCAGCCCCTTCTTCCCGGTCGCACCCATATGGCCGGGCACTGGATGGACCTGCCCCGGGTTTAACACCAAGATTAAGTAAGAAAGAGTTGATATTGACCTGGAAGAGCATGGATGCCATTTCACTCCTGAGATTGCACGAACCAACCCTGAAAAAGCAGTTTGGCGTGGCACACATCGGTATCTTTGGTTCCTTTGCCCGGGGAGAGGAGCGACCGGACAGCGACGTGGATGTGCTTGTAACATTCAGAAAAGGCAAGGAGACATTCAACAATTCTACGGGGTGTAAATTCTATCTGGAAGACCTCTTTCAGAGAAAGGTCGATCTCATCATGAAGGGAGCGTTAAAGAAACGCCTTAAACCTCATATTCTTGACGAGGTCATCTATGCATAGATCGGCCCTGCAGCTGCTCGATGATATTTGAGAAGCGATTGGAAAATTTTTGCCTGAGTCGCTGTTCCCTAGAATGGCCTGTAGGCAACACTTCTGTGACGAATGTAAAAAATTGTGACAACCTTCTCCTCAACAAGGACCTGATACACGATTCGATACTCTCCCACCCTCACCCTGTAAAAATGCTCTGCACCACATATCTTTCCTGAATTACGGGGAAAAGGATCTGATTCGAGAGATTCAATCGTCGTGAGGACAGAGGGAATGAGATCCCGTGGCACTTGTTTTAGATCCTTCTCGACACTCTTCTTGATCCTGATCGTGAAAGGGGGCATTTCTCAAACTTTCTGGCGCTTCTTCAACTCATCGAGGCTGTAGGTCGTTTCATCACGACGCTCGGCCACCACGGCAAGGTCATGGAGGTCTTCCTGGAGTTTTTCGTATTCCTCCATGGGAAGAATCACCGCAACCTTGTGCCCCTTTTCGTCCACCACATACCGTTCTGCTGCATCCATACCGATTCAGTATTTCATATTCACTCCAAATTGATATACACTCCTCCCAGGCGGCAAAGGCGAGACATCGTGTGTTGAGAGTGATCACAGTGTATATCCCAGAACCGGACAAATGGATAGATGAGAGGATACGGAGGATCCCATGATTCCCGACCAATGCAGCTTCTGTCGGGGGAAGCTGGTGAAAGGCAAAACAGAATTCATCGCACGTGCAGGACACGAGGTCGTTGTGATTAAGGATGTTCCTGCTTTCGTGTGTGAAGAGTGCGGAGAAGCCTATTTCGATATGGAGATCTCCCGGAAAATTGATGATATTATGCGGGATGCCCACCAGGGCAAACTCTGTGTCCGTCCGCTCGCTGCAGGCGAAGTTGAATTAAAAGTATAATCATCTTTTTTTTAAAAAACAGCCAGGGAAATTTACGTCCCCTGCTCTCCCACCTCTTCTTCCCGGTCGTACCCATGTGGCCGGCCACCAGATATGGGTGAATCCTCTCCTCTGGAGCGTGATCTCAAAGGGACTCTTCACACGCCAGAAGGTTTTTCTCCCCGCATTGGATACCAGTCCCTGTTCAGCATTGCGTCTGACCAACAATCTGGGGGGTTTTCCATATGCCAACAACGACAGTCAATCCTTCCCGGGGGATCCCGTGATGGAGCATGAAGAAAAACCTGATTCAATCCGGTATCTGCATCATCGGTGCATGCATCCTCTGTCTGCTCACCTTCTCATGCACGGTCGCAGCCTATGAACTCGTGATTACCACGCCAACATCCCTTGCACAGGGAACACCGCTCGTGGTCACCGGGATTACGAACCTGCCTCCGGGGATCTCCATCGACGTGGTGCTTTTCAGGGAGGAAGATACCACCGAAGAAGTCGCCCGGCAGACCGTGATGCTCCAGGGAACACCAGAATTCTCTGTCGTCTTTCCTACCAGCAGCCTCCCGATCGGGCTCTACAAGGTCCAGGTCCCGGGGTTCCCCGGCTTTCCGTTCCTCGGGAACTCGATCTCCGTCCAGCATGTGCAGATCCTCCCGGCATCAGCGAGTCCCAGCGTCCCGCCCACGACCCACGTGACGCCGACCGGGACCCCAGCCGACGAGATCATCATCGGGACCGTTTCGCCGACCAAACCCATTGTGGGAGACCTCGCAGTCACTGCAACACCCGCAGGTGCCCTTGCACTCCTGGACGGGAACCATTCCAACAGTACTCCCTGCATCTTCCGGGATGTCGAGCGGGGCTACCATTCGCTTTCGGTCAGCAGCCCCGGCTATGCACCCTGGAACACGACCGTCTTTGTGAGCGGTGGCGAGACCACCCGTGTGTTCATCTCCCTTGTTCCCTCCCCCACGCTCACGGCCACTCCCACGCAGGCGTCTCTCCCCGACATGGGCACGGCGTCGATTTCATCCGAGCCGTATCACGCAGAAGTCTCCATTGATTCGATATTCCGTGGGTTCACTCCTCTCATTCTCGTACCGATTGAGCAGGGAACTCACACGATCCTGATCACGAAAGAGGGGTATGAAGCGTGGCAGACGGAGATCGTGGTACAGAATGCAGGTAACATTTCGGTGAATGCACGGCTGATTCCGGTTGCGACGACGAATCCGACAAAGGCGAGTGTTGAGGGATGGGTTGCGGCGATGGGGGTGGTTTTGGGTGTGGTGGTGCTGTGGAGGAGGAGGGAGGGGTGAGGGGGAGATCTTTTTAATTCATTTTGGTTTTTGGGTTGGATGTTCTGGGTCTTTGTTTTGAAATTATTGGGAGTAGGCTGCTTGCTGTAGAGAGTGGGGAGGTAATCATATGGGCGATTTAGTCGGAATGATGTACTGGAAAGCAAAATGGGCGTATCCTGATCATGATTTCACGAGGATGCAATGTAAAAAAATCATTAATTTGTAAATAGGCATTTTTTTATTCTTTCTTAACAAATACGATTTCGGTTAGGATTTAATGTCAATTGAGAGTGTTAATAAAAACAATTCTATTGAAAAAAAAACGTTAATTCATGTTTTAAAAAAAACAAGCCATCTCCAATACCCATCAGTAAATGATTCACTTAAAACAATAATAGTTGAATCACTGCAATCCCAAGGATTTCTGATAGAAGATGATAAAATAGTTTTACCGAAGA
>JADFDO010000028.1 GCA_018262855.1 Methanolinea sp.
TTTGGCACAATCTCCGTTGAGCCCTCTTTATAGAATGAGAACGTCGCATACCCGGTGCGTTCAGTGTCAGACCGGCGGACAAAATCAAGGATTTCGGGGAATTGTGCGAAGAATGGTTCGTCAAAGGCCTGCTTTCCCGTGAGTGCAGGATTGGAATGGTAGAGAAGGACGCCGTCAGGCTGTGCGACGGCGTACATGAACGGTGCCCACCCCTCCAACTCTTCGGCATAGCGTGCAACAAGAATCGATGGAGAGAATGACATGCTCAATGCACCAAGGAACTCCCCGCCTGGTGAGAAGACAGGGTACACCATTGCGACCCCTTCTCCTCCTTGCCGGAGGGTGAAGTATTTACCCATAACGGGCTGCCTGGTCGAGAGCACCTGGGAAATGGCTCCCTGGTCCGCGATGTTCTGGCCGATGAGGATCTTGGCATTGTCTGGTGCTGCAGAAAGCACTGTGCCGTTGGTATCAACAGTGATTGCACTGAGTATGGCCGGATGGTAGGATGCGAGATCCGCCAACATGGAATCGGCCTTCGGGCCGGACAGTCCGCTTTCACCGAGATGGTATGAAACCTCATCGATGGAAAAATTGAACATACTAAGTTCGCTTTGGATTGAGCCGGTCATTTCGTGGAGGAGCTTTTGCATGATCTCATGGCGAATGGTGGTCGTGTTGTCCACGTCGCCGGGGACCTTCTGTTCCTGGAGGCACCCTGCACTAGCGAGAAGAGAGAGTACCATCGCGATAATGAGGAAATAATTGAACCGGGTCATCAAGCAGGTAATAGGTTGAACAATATGTTGTGCTTTTTGGAATGAGGGAATGATGGAGAGTCATACCAACTCATCCATGTTCTGGATCATGCATTTGTTTCACCTCGCCTGTTCCTTCAAGCTCCTCGCACCGTGCTACGCAGCGTGCTCGTCGCTGGTGAACAGGGAGAATTATGGTTAAAATGGATTTGGGCCTTTGGCGTATTTAAAGGAGTTTTTCATTCGCAAAATGGTATCTGTTTATTTAATAGTGAGAAGGTATTAGTATTAGAAAATGGAGCCGTATATCCCGGAAGAACTCCCATTGACCAATATTGACTGGGTCAGACATATTCACCTATTGGGTGAAGCGAACAGAGCTCTTGCGAAATATGATGGCATTTTATCAGGCATTGTGAATCAAAGTATTCTTCTCTCTCCTCTCACCACCCAGGAAGCCGTAATATCGTCCCGAATCGAGGGAACGCAGGTTTCTTTTGAAGATGTTCTCGAATATGAGGCAGAAATGACACAACGCTTCGATTCCGGACAGACCAACGATATCATTGAAATCATGAATTATCGTAAAGCGATGGAGAAAGCCCTGGAATTGCTGCACTATCATCCTCTCACAATTGAAACTATTTGTGAATTACACCGCATTCTTTTAACAGGTGCAAGAGGACAGAAAAAAAGTCCCGGAGAAATTCGAACAATCCAAAATTATATCGGACCTGATGGAACGAGCATTGAAAACGCGACGTTCATCCCACCAAGACCAGAGGATGTACTACCTGCATTAAGGAACTGGGAACAATACCTTACATCGGAAGAAAAAGATCCCCTTGTTCAATTGGCGATTTTAAAAGCACAATTTGAACTTATTCATCCATTCAGAGATGGCAATGGACGTATAGGCAGAATGCTTGTGCCTTTATTCCTGTATTATAAAAAAATAATTGGAAGTCCGCTGTTTTATATTAGTGCATATTTTGAAAGCCATCAATTGCTTTATTATACAAAATTAAAAGCAATCTCTCAAGAAAATTCCTGGGATGATTGGATCGCTTTCTTCCTGCAGGCAATAATAGAGCAAGCTGAAGACAATTGCAGGAAAGCAACAGAGATTTTACATTTGTATAATGTGATGAAGCAACAAATCCCGAAAACAAAATACTCAATTCAGGTTTTGGATTTTCTGTTTACACGCCCCATTTTTACCTCGAGTAAATTTATGAAGGAAACAGGTATCCCCAAACAAACTGCGGTAAAATTGATTAGCGATCTGGAAAAGGCAGGGATCGTTACTATATTCCATGAAGGTAAGGGGAGAAAGCCCAGTTCTTATAAATTTGAGAAATTGTTGGCAATCTCTCAATAATTGTGTATATCGATTTCAATTTTCTTATTATTAATTTTTATGTACCTTATTTTTGTGATTACAGTACGCAAACGAAATAGCGTACAATTTCCGTATCACAAAAACTGCTGTTACTTTATTATTCATTTTTGTGTACCCTATTTTTGTGATTACAGTACGTAAACGAAATAGCGTACAATTTCCGTATCACAAAATTACTTTTTAATAATAGACCGTTCATTCAACCGGGTCATTAAGCACGAGATAGGTTGACAGGTATTTTGTGCTTTTTGGAATGAGGGATGAAGGGGATTCGTCCCCTCTCCCCATCTCACTCATACATTCGCTCCGGATCGCCTGTGTGATCATGCCCCTTGCATACTTTGCAAGAGGGAGACCCGGCCTTCTCCAAACTGATAAGAGCATTCACACCTTTCCTTACTCCATGTCATTCCGGAACATGTGGAATACCTGGACCGGTTTGATCGCAGGCACCTTCGTGACCTTCGTCAGCCTAGCCCTGCATTTCGGAGGGGCATTTCCTCCATTTGTCACCGGGTATCTTCTCCTGTTCGCCGGGGGATTCACTGCAGGACTTTTCACCCGGGAAACAGTGATGAAAAGTGCCCTGACTGGTCTGGCGATTGGCTGCATTGTCGTGGTCGGAATGGTCGGCTGGACCATGAGTAAGTGGGATGGAACAGCGGGAGTCCTCCCTCTGGTGAGCATCACTGGCGCATTCGCAATCATGAGTGCCGTATTTGTTCCTTCCAATACGGTCAGCGCGATAATCGGTATCGTGATCAGGAAATGGTATCTGAAAGAACCATATTCCCTCGGGGAAATCCCAGAGGATTCATCCGGAAATGAACGCCTGCGGTGGGTTGCGCTCATTGCCGGGGCCTTCATCGTGGCCGGTTCCCCATTCCTGGCATTGATAGGTTCCCCAATGGCATTTCTGATAGGTTCCCTGCCCCTGCAGATCATCGCTTCTCTTTCGGCAGGATTCCTCGTGGGGTTCTTCTCTCCCGGAGGCATTCCACACGGTGCGACATCTGGTCTGATCGCTGCGATAGTGGGTATCGGCATCCTGGCAGTTCCGATGTTCTGGTTCTCATCACAGGGAACGGGATTCGTTGCGGGTCTTGCCGGGATCGTCCTCATCATTGTTGCCGTGACCGCGATCCCCACGGTTATCGCTGGCGGTATAATCGGTGCCCTCGTGAAAAAGAGGATATCCCGACCGGGTTCGGAGTGAAGGATAACCTGTCCGGTCTATGAGGGAATTCCACCCGGATCCTCAAGAGGTTATGAACATTTCATCTCAAGCTTCCCGCCCTTGCGTCACTCCGGCAAAGAGTGGAATAAGGGAAAAGTACTATCAAACGAGAAAGCACTCTTTTCATGCGGATAATCATTTAAGAAGTCTTTTTGTGAACAAAATGAATAAAAACGTGATATGCGAACAACAAAACTACAGTTATTTGGTGTTTTGTTCATTTTGATTTTTTATTCTTATGCTGTCTCTGGGAGTGATATCTATTCATATGTTGGACAGTGGGGCTCAGAAGGATCAGAGGATGGCCAGTTCAAATCGCCCGATATAATAGCCGTAGACTCTACTGGCAATGTCTATGTCCATGACGATTATAACCGCATCCAGAAATTCACTTCAGATGGGGTATTCATCACAAAATGGGAAGGTCAAGGCAAGGAGCCTAATTACACCACCGGTATTGCGTTTGATCGTGATGGGAACGTCATTGTATCAGTATTATACAGGATACAAAAATTTTCAGCTGATGGAACCCTCATCGAAGAATGGGGCACAATGGGAGAAGGTGACGGAGAATTTGTAGGTATTGACGACATCGCGGTTGATAATTCAGGGAATATCTATGTTGCTGATGGTAGTGATTGGCTTCCTTACCTGGCGCACAACAAAGATATTGCCCGTATTCAAATATTCGACCCCAATGGTCGTTTCGTCACAAAATGGGGAAAAGCTGGGAATTTCGAATGGGATCTCCAAGCATTTCTCAACGGAATCGAGATAGATAGTGTGGGTAACGTCTTTGTCGGGAGTGGTAATAATATCAAAAAATATTTGGGTTCCGGTAAATACCTTAATGACTGGGGAGGCGGGCGGGAATCAGGATTTTTCCATGAATTTTCGACCCTCGAAGGTATCTCTGTGGATAAAGCCGGATACATCTACACTGTTGATTCGGGCGATTCAGATAATATTAAAAAATTCACTTCAGAAGGCACTCGTATAAGCTCATTTGGGAAGTATGGAACCGGAAACGGTGAATTCAATCACCCACGTAGTATTGCCGTGGACAATGAGGGGAATATCTATGTTGCAGACACAGGCAATCATCGCATACAAAAATTCTCTCTTGAAAAACAGGTCGCAAGTGGCAATGAACCTGTGACTTTTTTCATGCTCCTTGTAATTGCTCTTGGAATAGTGATGGTGTTATCAAGAGAGAAATAAATCTGGATTTTTAAATTTTCAAGTTAGTTGATTATCAATGGAGAGATCAACGCTCTCCTCTGGATACCCTCGGGGGAGGGAGTTGTAATAATTGGACTAGACGAACGCCGGAATTTCTCTCAATTACAGGGTATATTCGGAGTTAAGTAATTGAGACAATGGAATTGGGAATTCCCTCCCTCCAGTCGGGAGGCGCCGGTGCTCGTCCCTCCGCTCGTCGCCATATCAAACAGATGAACCGGGGCGACTGGTTGACACAGAGGGTAGAACAGAGCGTGAAACCCGGTTGTTTGTCTCACCATACGAATTATCCCACTCAAAATCCACGAAAATCCACGTGCCTGTCTCACTCGTCGGCATTGATTTCAATCCTTATCCTATGTAAAAAAAACTAAGATCAAAAGTGGGAATTTTTTATAGGAAAAAGAAAAAAAACCATGTTATGGATTTATCTGACAAATATGTTTTAGGGATAAAAAAACATGTGATACCTTCAGATGAGGAAATAGTAGACGGTTTTATTTGCTCATTAAAATTTGACAGCGAGGTCGGTGGTAGGAATTATCGGTATTCGGATTTAGGATATAAAAAGCCGATGAACAACTGGGTAGTACTCACAGACAAACAGATCTATTTTTTTCAACGCGAAAAAGAATTCCAAAAAGTGGTGATAAAAAGATATGATGAATTGAAGTTCGATGATATTGAAGAGGTGTTTCTTGGTCATAAGGTCAAAATCATAAATAAAAATCCCTATTATTTTATTGACGTAGAAATTGTATCATCAAAGAAAAGGGCATTTCAATTTTTGACTACGTTCAACCATTATTGCGTGAGTGACCGATCTACACCCTCTAGAGAGTTAATTTTAGGGGGGAAATACTCACAGAGAATTACCCTTGTAAATAACAATAATCTCATTTTCAAGAACAGTGGGAATGACGGGGGGATGTATATTTCAGACGAGCGTGTGTTTTTTTTGGATGAGCGAGCACAGGCCATGAAAGGAATGTGGACGCGAATGGCAATACCCGTTTTTGGAAATTATATTGCAGATCACAATATTGTAAAATCCTTTAATAATAAAATTGATTCTCTAGAGATAGCAAAAGTATCACTTTTTCAAATTGACCATTCACAAATTAAGGCGATCGTGTATCATTGTTCGGAAAAGTGGAGCTCTATTCCAAACTCAATAACCTTCTTCTGGGAGGGTGGGGAACAATTCCAGGGCAAAAACCAGGTAAAACTTAATTTTATTCTGCGTGAGGATATGGACTATTTTATCAACTTATTCAATACTTTAGATCAAGTAAAGACAAAAATGTTTAATGACTCTTCCGAGGAGTACAGGACCCGCTATCCCAATGGTATTCAAGCATGAAGAAGAGCGTCAAACAGTTTTTTCATTTCTTGAATAGGTATTCAATCCCACTATCAAAAGGTTGTTTTCATGAGCGGAATGAAATAAAGAGATAGCAGTAGGTAGTGTGCATATAAAGCTGTAAAATTGAAGATTCCCTGTATCCACTCTAAATTGGCAATGGAGGAATACAGGGCAATGAATACTAAAGATCTCGTAGTAAATTACCTTACCGATAACGAAGAGGGAATGAAGAATCTCCTCACCTGGTTCCTGAACGAGGTGATGCAGAGAGAGGCAGATGGGCTGGCCGGGGCCGGGAGGTACGAGAGAACAGGATCAAGGCGTACCTATCGGAATGGGACCAGATCTCGATCTCTCAAATCGCGATACGGCTCATTAGCCCTCGATAAGCCCTTATTGCGGGATATCCCCTTCAGGACACAGGTGTTTGAACGGTATTCGAGGGTAGAGAAGGCACTCGAGAATGCGATTATTGAGTCGTATCTTCAGGGAGTATCAACAAGAAAGATCCAGAATGTGATCGCTACTCTCGGTGTGGAAAAAATCTCAGCCTCGTATGTGTCGAGCATTGCGAAAGACCTTGATGCAAAGGTCATAGAATTCCTTTCACGCCCCGTTGAATCGCATATCCCCTACCTTTTCGTAGATGCATCATATTTCAAAGTCAGGGATGGAATCAAGTACACCAACAAAGCATTCCTCGTGATTGCGGGCATCAGGAATGACGGGATCCGGGAGATCCTGGGAGCCAGGATTGCAGATTGTGAGGATGAACTAACCTGGGAGGACCTATTCTCCGACTTGAAAGACCGTGGACTGAAGAAAGTTGATCTTGTCATATCAGATGGCCATAAAGGTATCCAGAATGCCGCGCAACGCTCATTCCATGGATGCAGTTGGCAAATGTGTCAGGTCCATTTCATCAGGGCGGTATTGAAGAAAATTCCGAGAAAAGATCACAAGTTCGTAGTCGCGATTCTAAAGGATTCGTTGATTGATCGTCTAAGACTCCAGGAATGTATCCTTGAACTCGAATCTCGAGGATTCTCCCGCGCTGCGGACACAATAGAACGATTCCAGTACGATGTGATGAATTATCGTAGTGTTCCTATTGATCACTGGAAAAGAATCCGTACTACCAATCTTCTTGAACGTGTCAACAAAGAATTAAAACGTAGATATCGCTCCATTGGGGCATTTCCTAATGATTCTTCCTTATTAAGGATTGCGGGATCTATCCTCATGGATATCAATGAAGAGTGGATCACAGGCAGACGTTATTTATCCGATGCGGGGGAGATATCCTCTGCGGATACAGGATCTGAAATTACAGCTTATTAGGGACGGTACCTAGCAGTATCCATCATCTTCTGAATATCTCCGGAGAACTTTTCAATTCCGTCAATTCCTGATGTGATACCTTGCGAATCCCTCCCTCCAGTCGGGAGGCGCCGGTGCTCGTCCCTCCGCTTGTCGCCGTTTCAGATCGATGAACAAGGCCGGCCGGTTGACCTCCTGGACGGGTTCGCAAAGCGAGAGCGGAGTGCCCGGCCGGGAGAGTCAAGCCTGCCGGCCGTCATTGGCTCCAGGACCAGGATGACCAGCGAAGCGGAGGCCGCCACCGAACGAGAGTGAGGGCGTCGCCGGAGGGAAGCGATCGAAGATCCCGGCCAACTCCCCCGCAGGGCGAGCCCTCGATACGAGCGAAGCGAGTCGTGGGCGATGCCCGGAGGGCCGAAGGTCCTTTTCACCTCACTTTCACACCGCCTGGTGACCCTATATATCCTCTGATATCCTATGATATATTGGTGAGAACCACCATGTGCAACCAAACAACCTTTGAACATATCGGGGCTGCGCGGCTCTTCGGCGGCTCGATGAGGATCGACATCAAGACCATGCAGGCAGTCATCGCGAAGTCTGATGTGGACCTGCTGATGGACCACTCCCCGGTGGACATCTTTGATATCAGCGATGTGATGAAAGCGGCCGGCAACCCTGACCCCGTCGGCAGGGCATGGATCACCCGGTCCGGCCGGGCCGTGATGTACACCATCAACGGCCTGAAGTATGTCTCTCCCCTCGCCCAGGTGCAGGGCATCATCTCGGGAGCCCGTAAGTATGCCAACGTGTCAATCATGCGGGAGATTCCCGGAGGTCCTCTCCCTCTCTCTTCTTCCACAGCCGCAGAGGTGCCCGCATGAGCGCAGACCAGAGCGTGCACGATGTGATCCCGATTAAGGACCTGCAGCGAATCAGCGTACTCCAGGAGCGGGCTGCCGAACTCGAGCACAAGGCGGCCGTCATGCTCTCTGATGCCCAGGACCTCCGCGTGAAGGCTGATGATATCGTGGAGGGCTACCGCTACCAGGTGGACCAGCGGGGCTGGGAAGCCTGCCGGGCCGAGGCAGAGCGGGCAAATGCCCTCTCGTGGTGCTACGATCCGCTGCCCGGCCAGAGGGCGAGGGTATGAAGATCACCATGGCCAGCGGAGGGGTCCTGACCCTCCCCGGCTGCCTTGCACGGTTCGGTGCACATCTCGGGGTAATAGGTCCGGGCTGCGAGCTCACCCATGTAATCAAGGGCGGTGGACTTTGGAAGGTCAATTCGACCGGCAGCAAGTACGAGCACCTCGGTATCATCGACCGGGTGGAGGTGTGACCATGGCCGAAAACCAGGTGATCACCGTCAGGAAGATCCTGGAGGGGCCGGCCTTCCAGGACAGCATCGAGATCGGTACGCCGGGAAAGGGCGGGGCCGTCAAGATCTATGGCGACTTCGGGGACCCTGCAGAGTTTGTGGCCAGAATACAGGAGGCCGTGCGCCTGCGGAAGATGGCCGGGGACCTCCTGGAGGGGTCCTCATGACCTCTTCCGATCGGTCCTTTCCGGAGATCACGGAATGGGTCCGGACCTCCTGCGACCCGGCCCAGTCCCGGTGTCATTGCGGCCGGGATCTGCGAGGCGATGAGGTCCTCGGGTATCTCCATGACGGGGGATGGATGACGAACGACGGCCGGATGTGGCTTTTCATCCACTGCCCGGCATGCGGGTACGAAATGGCGCTCTGGAAGATGGGCGTGGCCAGGGACCGGGACTTCAGGACTTTGCATTATTCCGAAGAGCAGCGACTCTGCGATCTCGCATGGGCGGCACCGGATCCTGGCGGTGTGCGGGTGATTACGTCAAGGGGGCGGGTCTCATGAGCCAGGGTGAACCCCTCGCCTCTCCCTTCGGAGACGTGATCTTTGCCTACACGCGGGCTGATGCGATCCGGGACGGGACCCTTGTCGAGATCCCGGCCGACCTCTGCCGCGAGGCGGGGATCGTGGTCCCCGTTGCCGTCACTGCCAGCGTGTGGAACCTGATTGATCCCGGGAACCTGGAGACCATGCCGGGCCAGAGCGTGAACGGGAGGATCTGGGACCTTCTGTGGATGCTCACCTGTGCTGTCCGATCGACCCGGGAGCGGCACCGTTCGGTCGTTGCTTTCCAGTGCGATTTTCTCATGTGCAGCCAGGCCTTCAGCAGGACCGCGATCCCGGAGCAGAAGACCGCGACGCTGCGGGCGGTCTGCGGACCCGGTGACCAGGGCGAACCCGTGATCACCATTATGTTTCCATGGGAGGACTAACTTGGTAGGAATTGCCCTTGTTGGAGGTGTGAATATTTCACCGGCACCTACTTTTTACACCACAGAGGAAGTGGCCGAGCTGCTGAAGATCAGCGCAAAGACCGTGCGGGAGATGATCAAGGACAAGCGCCTGCAGGC
>JADFDO010000029.1 GCA_018262855.1 Methanolinea sp.
GTGATGGTGCTCGAGGTGGTCAAGGTCAGGGGCGCCCGGAAAACGACCGGAAACCTGGTCTCTTTCGAGGTCCATCCCGGCTACGGCATGAAGATCATCCCCATATCGATGGCCAAGGTGTGAGATGGCAGCCCTCACCGCAGCGCTCAACCTCCCGTTTAAACCTGCTGAGAACACCGAGGACAACGACTGCGTGAACAATATCGAGAGCTGCGCACTCTACAGGATGCTCCCGGTCAATGCAAAAGAATACGTCAAAAAGAGCCCACACCTGCTCGAATACCTCCACCTTTTTCCTGTCGACGAGTACGGGATCCCCCTCTTCTTCTCGGAACTGAAACGTGACCTCAAGTCGATGACCGACCCCAACCTCATCTACCCTGCAGACGACACGGTCTTCGTACACATATTCTTCGACCAGAACGATGTCCGCAATTATTACATCCCCGTGGATCCCTCCTTCATGCACAGTGTGAAGGAGCTCATGCCTGCGGTGGAATACAAGCTCGTCGATCTGCTGGATGCACTGGAGATAGACCCTGTCACCGATGAAGACAAGGCAAATGTACTCAAGACTCTCATCTCCCAGGTGCTCGTCGTGCAGAACCCCGGTGAGCAGCTCGCCCTTTCTTCCGGCAAGGGCCAGAAACAGGGCTTCTCCAGTAAGATGAAGGATTTTCTCAACAAGGACCTGACTGCTGCAAAGGTCAATGTGCACAGAAAGGCTGCCATGGCCAGCGTCCGCCAGACACCCGATGGCCGGATCATCGTGAACCCCCAGGAATACCGTGCCCTCGAATACATGATTATTCGGGATAAGATCGATGTCGGACTCTTAAAACCGTTCATCAATGACCGGTACATCGAGGATATCACGGTCGACGGGGTTGGCCCTATCTTCATTGAACATAAAATATTCAAGGGGCTCAAATCGGTCGTCGGGTGGAATGATACCAAGGAACTTGATAATTTCGTGATCAAGCTCGCCGAGCGAACCAAGAGACCCATCACCTACCGGAACCCGATCGTCGACGCAACCCTGCCTGACGGATCGCGTATCAACATCGTCTACAGCACTGATATCAGCCGGAAAGGCAGCAACTTCACCATACGTAAGGCTATGGATGACCCGATCAGCATCCTGAAGCTGATCGAGTTCAAGACCTGCGATTACATGGTCGCTGGTTACCTCTGGATCTGCATCGAGAATGGCATGTCGCTCTTCATGAGCGGCGAGACTGCAAGCGGCAAGACCACCAGCCTGAACGCCTTTACAACCTTCATTCCTCCGGAGAACAAGATCGTGACCATCGAGGATACCCCTGAACTCCAGATACCCCATAAAAACTGGACCCGGGAAGTCTCCAAGGGGAAGGGAGCAGGGGAGGGTGAAGGCGGCGACGTGACCATGTTCGACCTCCTCAAGGCCGCGCTCCGTCAGCGTCCGAACCAGATCATGGTGGGGGAGATCCGAGGTGTCGAAGGTGCGGTGGCATTTGGTGCCATGCAGACCGGCCACCCGGTGCTCTCCACGTTCCATGCCGCATCGGTCGAGAAGCTCATCCAGCGTCTCTGCGGAGATCCTATCAACATCCCGAAGACCTACGTCGACAACCTGAACCTCGTGGTCATCCAGAGCGCTGTCAAAAGGCCCAGTGGGGAGACGGTCCGCCGGATCCTGAGCGTGAACGAACTCGTCGGTTTCAATCCCGAGACGCAGGGATTCTCGTTCGTGGAGATGTTCCACTGGAACCCGGCAACCGATATGCACGAATTTCCGGGAAGGGGGAGCAGCTTCCTCCTCGAGAACAGGATCGCCACCATGCTCGGGATCCCCGAATACAAAAAAGCGTCCATCTATAACGAGGTCGAAAAGAGGGCCAAGATCCTTGAACGCCTGCACAAGGCAGGGTATACCGGCTTCTATGACCTCTATTTCATGATGACCAAGGTCAAGAAACAGGGACTCCTCAAGATGGACATAGATTCGATGTAGATGGCGATCGAAGGATTCGGAAAGTCAGTCCGGCAGGCGAATGCAGGAAAACTCCCTTTTCAGGATCTCGGTAAATCCATAAAAGAGAAACTTGACACCCTCACCGAGAACAAGAAGATGGGGCCTGACCTCCTTTTCATGGTCACCTACATGGCTTCCATCACCACCGCCCAGGCCACAAGACCAGAGATTTTTGCCTATACTGCGGTAAGGAAGGAATACGTCACCTGTAAGTATATCGAAAGGGTTGAATTCTTCGTAAAGCGCTGGAACTATAGTTACGTCCAGGCCCTCACCATCATCGCGGACAGAGTGAAAAATGACATGCTCAGGAGCATGCTGAACCGGTTTGGAAATTCCATGGAATCAGGGGTGCCTGACGAGGATTTTCTCAACCGGGAACTCGGAACAATCCGAAGCGTCTACCGGAACTCCTACGAACAGGGCCTGGAGATGCTGAAAAAGTGGTCCGATGCCTACATTGCGATGCTCTTCGCCGGATCGCTTGTCGGGATCATCATGATGATCTCCGTTGCGATCTATTCCCCGGGGGATCCCCAGTCAACCCTCATGTCCTCTTACATGGTCGTGGGTGGTATCGCAGTGTTTGGTGTGGTGACGATGTATCGTTCCGTTCCTTCGGACGACAAGACACACAATATGGGTAAAGGATCCAAAGAACAGGACCTCATCCACCGGCTGGAGAAGAAGGTCGTTCCCCTTGCCGTGATGGGAGCGATTATCCTCTACCTTCTCAGTGGAAATGCAGGTCTCTCGATGCTCCTCGCAGGGCTGTTGCTCCTCCCTCTTGGGGTGATCGGATACCTTGACGACCAGAACATCATCAAACGGGATGCAGAATTTACCACGTTCATCCGGAGCCTTGGGGCTGTGATGGGAGGGAAGGGGGTCACTATAGCGAATGCGCTTGGTGAGATCGATCGGAAATCGCTCGAGACTCTTGAGCCTTTTATCAACGGGGTCTATTCGAAGTTGAACCTCGGACTCGACGAGGTACTGACCTGGGAACGCTTTTTGCACGAGTGCGGCAGCAACCTTATCTACAAATATCTCAACATCTTCCGGGATGCCGTCGAACTCGGGGGAAAACCTGATATTATCGGGCAGATCGTCGGTTCCTCGATGCTGGAACAGGTACTACTTCGGGAGAAACGGAACAATGTCTCCATGGGATTTGTGATCCTGCTTGTCCCCATGCACGCCATGATGGTAGGCATTTTCCTTGTCCTTTTTCACATCTTACTCACCATGTCAAGAGCGATTCAGACGGTGATGACCTCTTTTGGAGAGACAGGTGCTGCATTATCAGGCAGCACAACCGCGGGTGCATTAGGATCACAGATGCCTATCGATCTCTTCGTAAACTTTCCCGAAGCCGAAATGAACATGTATGTCCTTATCATGATTACTATCATATCGGTTGCAAATATCGTGGTAGGAAAGATCGTGATGGGAGGAGACCGGTACATGTTCTATTTCTTTTCCAGTTTGATCTTCGCAGTGACCGGAATTATTTATATTGGCGCGCCTGAAATAGTTGCTATGTTCTTCAGTATTCCTACTATAACTGGAGCATAAAATGAAGGATTCAACTCTCCGAATCGTCCTTTTCGCAATTATTCTCATCTTTGGATCCCTGATGATCCTCTTTGATATCCCGGTTTTTTACCTCCTGGTTGGTGCGGTGATACTCGGAATTCTCGTGATATTTCTGACAGGGACCGTGAAACTCCCCACACTCAAGAGAAAGAAAGGCGTGGAAAAAGCTGCAACCCCTGTGAAAGAACCCCCAAAAAAGGAGAAAGAGAAAAAACCACTATTCTCCTCTCTGGCTCTTCCCTTTTCGAAAAAGAAAAAAGGTGAACTGAAGGGTGAAGTCACTGAAAAAGCTGCCCTGAAAAAAGAGAAGGAGAGAAAACCAAAAAAAGAAAAGCAGGAGAAGAAGGTCAAATCACCCGGGCAGAAGGGCGGCACCGGCGAATTTTTTTCCTCTCTCAAAGGCGCGTTTGCCGTTCTTGGGAAAAACCTCAAACGGGGAACAAGGTCAAAAAGAGAGAGAGAGACACACGAAAAGAAGATCGACACCCTTCTCGACCAGTCGATCAGGGGTGGGGGTGTCGCTTCGCTCGATGACATCCTCCCTGAAGCCACCCCTGCCGAGAAGAAGAAAGAGGTAGATCCATTCACCGCGCTCGTGGGCGAGGACCTGAATGCAGACCTGCTCAATGATATCGAGGGTGCTGATGATTTTTCAATCCTGGATGACAGTGAGCTGGGGTCGGGAACAGGAATTGGAGAGGCACCAGCGATGGCAACTGGTCCGGATGCCCAGGCAGATGTTTCAGGCATGGACATAGGCCTTTCCGGTGACGAAGCTCCCATCATGCTTGACGAAACAAACGATGCCGACGAGGTAAAAGATATCCTTGAAGCAAATAAGGGAGAGATCGATCTGAGCCAGGATGCAGGGATGGATCTAGGGGAAGATGCCATGGAAGGGCTTGACGGTCTCGACCTGGAGGGGATTGACCTCGGCGAGGCAGAAGCGCCTGCGGCAGCACCCGCGGCCGCTCCAGCATCAGGATCTTCTGCAGGGATGAAAGCCGCGAGCCCCCCGGTGGGATCTCCCCTTGGAAAATCGGAACCTCCAAAGCCTGCTGCGCCTGCCTTCTCTCCCGAACAGGACATGCTGTCGTTCTCGAAAGGCAAAGGCCAGGACGACGACCTCATGGCCTCACTCAAATCCGATGTAAAATCCGTGAAGAAGAACGATTATGCAAGCCTTATAAGGGATATGAAAGATATCAGGGTTGACGTCACAGATCTCAAGAGCGAACTCGAAGAACTCCTGAAACCGAAGAAACCGAGTGCCAAATAATTTTTTCGTGGTGTGCAAAGCATGGCTGTAGTCCCTGTTAAGATCGAAAAAGATGGGAAATGGGTGGTCAGCAAGATCGACTTGCAGCAGGAATCAATGACTATCGCCGAACCTGTCGGAAAGGCTATCCCTTTTAAATCGATCGTCGATCTCGAGGAGAGGAAAAGCCTGCTCATTGTCACCGTCAAGGGTGAGCCCCCCACTGTCTATAAAATTGCAAGCGTCGAGAAGGTCCTCCAGGCGATGAAGCGGCTCATCATCATGGCCTGCAGCGCCTACCGCCTGATGGCCTACTTCATGTCCCCGGCTGTGAGAGGCGGGGTGATGGTGACAAACGCCACCTGGGAGAAAGGGGCGATCGCTGTCCTCAAGACCAGTATATGGTTTGTCAGCCAGAACAAGCAGGTATCCGTGCCATTAAAAGAAGTCACCGGTATGGAGCTCACGAAACGGGAGGTGCAGGGGAAGCAGGTTGACGTGGTCAAGATCGATCACATGGAAAATACCGACGTCGTGACCAGTTACATCCTCTGTCCGATCTCGACCCTGCAAATCCTGATCAACTTCTTGAAAGATACCACCAAAGACCTGGAAGTCAACCCCGAAGAACTCGATCCCCTCTCTGCGCAGGTCGGGATGCTCATCTATAGCGGGATGGACTCCCACGCCATCGAGAACATGCTCAATATCTCCCACAAGGATCTCGATGAAATCTACAACAAATTGTTAAAAATCGGTCTCATCGATGTGGTATTCGTGCGGAAAGAAGTCCAGCTTACACCAAAGGGAGTCCGTTTCATCACGGATTCGGTGAAACCCCCATCGCCATGAAACTTGGCGAAACCCCACGTCACTATCATTAAGTATATAAATCCTTTGAATTCACCTCTATAGTGATAGACATGGGCAGAATTCTTATCGTGGATGATACGCTTTTCATGCGGACCCTTCTCAAGAATATCCTCTTCTCCGGAGGCCATGACATCGTGGG
>JADFDO010000002.1:0-176800 GCA_018262855.1 Methanolinea sp.
TCTTCTGTGTTGTGAAGAACCCGGCGCCGAGCACTACATACGAGAACACCGCAGCGACAACCACGAATGCGATCAACACAATCGCGGCCTCGAGCCCGGTGAACGCGTCATCTTTGAGTTCATGTTTTCTCATGTACTACACCTCACAGTGCTAATGGATCCCTCCGATTAGCCTGTACGTGTAGGTCACTCTCTTTATTTATAAATATATCCCTCAAACACCCAATTTTACAGGGAAAAAATAGAGAAATCAGGATTCCGGAACAGTTAGATTTATATTGAGAGATCGAATGGAATAGTTACGACGCACCATCACCATATGAGCTGTTGAGGGCTTCGATGGCACGCGGGTCGTCAATCTCCTCGAGTGCCCTGATCACCCGGAGCCGAACACCTGAGTCCTCGTCATTCAGTGCACCGATGAGTGGTTCGATGACTCTCTTGTCATTGCATTTCGAGAGCGCACTGACTGCCCGGAGCCTGACGCTCCGGTCTGAATCCTTCAACGCGGAGATGAGCGTATCAATCACGCTGTGATCCCCGATCCTCCCGAGCGACTTGATTACCTCCCGGCGGACGAACCGGTTCTCATCGTTCATTGCAGGGATCAGGACTTTCAGGGCATCCTTATTCCCAATGATACGGAGTGCGATCGATGCACCCATACGGACATGCCAGTCGTCGTCCTTCATGGCGTGGATGAGTGAGGGATATGCCTTTTCACCCATCTCGCCAAGCCCTTCCGCTGCACCTTCCCGGCCGTACCTGTCCTCATCCTTGAGTGCAGTAATGAGTGCGGGAATGGCTTTCTCGTCGCCGATCTTACCAAGGGATTTTGCAGCCTCCCTCCTCACGTACCGGTTGTCATCTGAAAGGATCGCGATCAGAGGATTGACAGCCCGGCGATCGCCGAGTTCCCCAAGCGCCCGGGCGGCTTCTTCGCGAATCTCCTCATCTTCGCTGTGGAGGGCGTTTATCACATCATCGAAGGCACCCTCGAATTTGATCTTCGCTTTCGTGGAGGGGTGCTCGATGGCCTCTTCGAAACTCTCACCCATACCCGAATGCTCGAAGAATCCCCGCAGGAAGGATTCGACAAGCGTACGATCCTTGGCATAAAGTGCGAGGGCGACGAATATCGCAATGTCCATCCCGGCATTCAGGAGGGCAATGAAAGGGTTCAGGATGATCCCTTCGAGGAACATGAAGGTGGTGAGGAGAAGGATAGCCGCGATGAGGAGGATGGTGATCTGGAGCCCGCGTTTGGGATACCAGAGCGCCAGGAGAATAAGAGGGATAAGGTAGAGATGGGGAATCAGCGGATAGACAGAAACTGAGAATGCCTGGTCCCTTGATACGACGAGGTATATTGTGAATATCAGCGAGGTGACTGCAAAAACCCCTATAATCAATAGTTTCACAGTGTCCCGTCTCTCCTCAAGATTCCATGATGCTGAATCGAGGATGCGGGAATGGACAGCCATACTACACACACACTATCTCGTGGGGTACCATTTAAACGGCACGGTTGAGTGAATCGCAGGAGAATGATTCGGTTGGGTTTTGATGATCCTTTTTCGGATGGTGCAAGAACAAAAATAGTTCTTCGCTTTCAGGTGTGGGCAGGATTAATGAATGGATATATTCTATGGGAGTTGTCCGCCCGCATACACTCTTACGTGATGCACGCCGCCGCCCCCGAAAATACCGCGAGGCTTCCGCCCTCGACCCGGGCGACCTGCGGTCACCTTCAGACTCACAGTGGTTTCTGAGAACTTGCTACGAGTTATGTGAAGGACGCCCCGGAGGCGGTTCAGTGACTGAATTGGTATGCAGGCAGATGACAAACTCGATTCACTCTCCCCACCCAAAACAGCGAGGAGTCAAAAAAAATAGATTCAGGCTTATGCACTTTCCAAACGTATATCAGGCGCAAGAGGCTATCATTCTCATCATTCTATGGACCTCATGAACATCCGTCCCTGGATCTTCTTCTACCTCATTTGTTTCGTTGCCCTGCTGCTCGCAACCACGTTCATTGTCCAGGGAATCACCCCGCTCTTCTGGATGGCATCAACCCTCATCATCGTGGTGGTAGGATTTAACTTCATCCTCATCTTCAATGAAGTCAAGGAACACAAGAAGAGAAAAGCTATCATGAAGCAGTTATCCAGCACTGTAGGCAACGGAAAACCGAAAGACAAGAAAACAGATTGAGAGGATGAATCCCGAAATCGTTGTGCACTCGAGCGTACACGAGGTGGACTTCTGGAAGAGGTACCGGGTGCTTCTCAGGATGATCAAGGCACTTGAAGAGAGGGAACACCTCATCCTGGCCCTGCAGGGGGAGGGGAGCATCCCCGAGAAGACAAGAGACGAGGCAGTGGGCTCCATCAAGGCCGAACATGCGCAGAACCTTGGAGTTTTTCACGATTTCCTGGTCAATTTCATCAATATGAGCCTTCTGGGGCTCCACCATGTCGATATCACCCTCGAGTTCTCATTTTACAGTGCCGGCCCCATTCTTTCAGAAAGGATCTGCATCCATGTCGATCAACATAAAAAGAAGCTTCCGTACGAGGAAGGCCAGCGTTTCTTATCAGCCCTTTCATGGATACTTGAAGAGGATCAGCCTGACGCGTCGCTTGTCAGGCTCTATGAAGTCTACCAGGAGCGATATGATCGTGGCCAGGATGTTGACCTGAACCGTTGCACCCTTGCACTTCAGAAGGAGGTATATCCTGGATCGATCTTCCATGCGACGCTTCGCCTCCCTGCAGAAGCATTCATAGAACCGGAATTTGGTCAGATTCCCACTACCCCTGATAGGGAATAATCATTCAGATACTCTTAGAACCGGGACAGATGAGTTAATTTTATTAGATCATCTCCCGGAACATGAGATTGAGAGAGACGATGGACGATGTGAGCATTTACCTGGTGATAGGGATCTTGATGTTTTGTATAGGCCTTATTGCAGGATACCTTCTGATGAACACCTATTATTCCAGGAGATTCCTTGCAGTGGCGAAGGAATGCGAGCGTGCCGACTCCATCGCGCCCCTGATCACAGAGATGGAGAGGGAGTCATAGGGAGGAATCGCACATGGTCGATGTTACTTCGTATGTTGCCATCAGCGTGGTGACACTCTGCTTCGGCCTCCTGGTCAGTTTCCAGGTTGCCCACATCATGTATATCCGGCGTCTTACAAAACTGGCAAAGAGATCGGTCGATACAGGCACTATTGCCCCGATACTTGTTGAGATGGAACTTGCGTTAAAACCCTGACCTTTTTTTATATGAAAATCGCATCCGCGATTTTTATTTTGTATGCTTGTGTGTCTTGGGGAATCATGTAGTTTTATTATTGTCTTCCGCCAGATCCTGCATTTTTCAGCATCATCCGCTTCAGCTTCTCCCGGCAGCTGTCGTGGAGATCGGTCCAGCGGAGGGCTTCCGCAACATCCACACCTTTTCCTTCCTCATCCTTCGTCATATCCACGGCCATCGCGATATCCTTATCAAGGGCTTTTGCCCTCTCCCAGCACTGCCGCGCCTCCTCGTCCCTGCCGAGTCCTCCCTGGAGGGTGATTCCCTTGAATGCCCATACATCGGCATTCCTTGGGACAATCTCGAGTGCTTTATCGTAATACTCGACGGCCTCCTCAAATTTCTGGTCATGGGCCAGAAGATCGGCCTTGAGCACGTACCCGTCAGCAACGGTCAGAGACTTGTCAGTCTTTTTCCAGAACTGGGTTTTTTTCTCCACCAGGAATACCCCTTATAGTAATTATGAACGTATACCCCCCGGGTTTATATAAGGGTATGGCAGGAGGCATTCCGGATGTACTGGCTGAATTATGAATTTGCGGGTCCAGTTGGTATAAGATAAAGTGATAAATACAGGTGAATCCAACCCACATTGAATGAAGCGGCGGGGGTATTTGCTGATCATCGTAGTCTTTCTGGCAATTGCCATCCTCTGTACCGGCTGCATCACCCCCCCGAAAGAGACTGGTCCAGCCTCAGGGAACAATGGAGGACAGCAGGGAACCGTTGCCGCGACTCCCACCCCTACACAACAGATCATTGATACACGCTACCTTACCCAGGCAACCCCGTATCCCACAGGAACAAGCCCTACTCCAAGGACAACCTACGGCAACCTTCCGAACGCCACCGATGAACAGCCCACGGTGTATAAGGTCATATACCTTGATACGATCGATTTCACCTATAGTGTCTCGGCATACTCTACGGCAATCACCGATCCACCCCTTATCATTGAGATCTGCTTATCCCCCAAGATGGTGACAAGGAACATCTGGTATGAAAGCAGGTATACCACCCGGGAAGATGTCTACACCACCCAGACCTATATCAGCCCTGCATCATACTTCGAGATCAGGGTACGGGACAAGGCAACGGGGGATATTGTTGAGAAGGATGGATTCGGAAAGACCTACAGCGTCGAGACAAAAAAAGTCATGAACATACGTTCCGCCGGGGAATACCTTATCGAATTTTCCGGCAACGACATTGTGGCCACAGTCCAGATGCGGGTTCCCGCCAGGGATGATCCAACGGTCACTCCCGCAATGACCCTTTCCTGTCCGACCCTTGCCAAGTAACCCTGGCGAACCGTCCTGGATGAGGTGCAAATCAAATTCCAGTAAAAATTAAAAGCGACGCAGCTTTCCCCTGTCGATCGACAATCCCAGGAAAGAGGAACTACTCGATAGAAGAGGTCCTTTCATCCCGAGAGGCGTTTCAGGTCCTCGATCTTATTGATATTTGTGAAGGTTTTGAGTTCCGGATCGACATCATGGAGATTCCGGACATCGACATACCGGGTCCGCATCTCCCGGAACATCTTCCTGAGGGAGAGGGATTCATGATGATCAAGGTACGTCAGAAGAGGTTCGCGCCTGTATACCGCGTGCAGTGGTTCCATCATGTCGGTGTTCCAGCAAGGGATTGCGGCATCATAGTCTTCAAGGAGTTCGAAGAGGCGATTGACGACGGCGGTCGATACACAGGGCATATCGCACGCGCAGACAAAGATCATCTCCCCACTGGCAGCAGTCGCACCTGCATGAAGGCCTCCAATCGGCCCGTATCCGCGCCTGATGTCCGTGACGCACTGCACACCTTCCAGGTGTGAGAACCGTTCGCACTGTGCGGGGTCTTTTGCGACAATGATGATCTCATCCACGGCTTTCTGGAGTGAGTCGATCAGCCTCTCGATGAATGTCCGGCCTCCCATGGTGAAGAAGTACTTCTCAAGACCGTTCACGCGTCTCGCCTCTCCTCCTACAAGGATGACTGCCGATCTCGTCATCAGGAGCCTCCACGACACCTGGAAACCGAACAACCAGGATAACGTATTTCCGAAAAAAGCGATCCGGAGACTGGAGATGTCATAGTTGCCTCCCTAGTATTCCTGTACGATCCGGAGGTATGCCTCAAAGGACAGATCTTCATGGTGATGACACGGACAAGGGGTGGCATTTGTTTTTCCGTTCCTGAACACTGGTTCTTATCGGGATATACTCATTGCGTTTTTCCGCTCCATCATAAGGAGCGCATTCTTGATCTCAGGGTCAGGGGTAAACCCGCCAATCCCTTTCCGGGATACCACCCTGTGGCAGGGTATCACGAGTGGAGTGGGATTTCTTTTCATGGCAAGCCCGATAATCCTTGGTGACGTATCGAGCTCCCTACCAATCGCCCCATAGGTCTCGGTCCCACCATACGGTATCTCCCTCACTCTCCGGTAGATGGCGGAGTAAGGGTACCCGGGATCAAGCGCGACGCTCGACAGGCACTGCAGGTCTTCCCTGATGCCGGCACAATAGCGTTGCAGCTCGACGGGCACCCGGCCGGGCAGGGGATCACGGGAGAACCGGCATGCATGGATGCACGTCTCCGACCAGTATACGTGCACATGCCAGAGCCCGAACCTGCACGAGCCTTCATTCATTTCCATGCCCTTACCAGCCCCCCGAATTCATGGATGCTGCAGGCGGAGATCTCTTCCCTCATCCACGCGGGCAACCCTGACTTCACCCTAGGTTCAAGGAACCTCTTCTCTCCTAGCACCAGAACCCCGCGGTCTTCCGGTGTGCGAAGCACTCTTCCCAGCGCCTGCTGGGCACGGTTGATCGCGGGCAGGGTATAACAGAGGAACTCTCCTTCTTCCCCGAATCGTCTCCGGAAATATTCGATGATCATCTTTCTCACCTGGTTGAAGGGTGCAAGAGGAAGCCCGATTACCATGGCGCCGCGAAGAAGGTCACCGCGGTAATCCAGGCCTTCGCTCCATTTTCCGCCGCATACGGCCAGGAGAAGCCCGGATTCCCCCGACTCTGGGAGCGAGAGGAACGCGCGGAGGGATTCTTCTGCATCACGCGGATCTCTGGGTTCAATAAAGATCTTCTTTTTCTTTACTGATCTCATTACGTTCCCGGAGAATAGATCAAGGATCTGATAAGAGGGGAAGTATATCGCAAGGTTCCCGGGAAGACGTGAAAATGCTTCGATGTACGACTGAATCAGTGTAAGATTCTTCTCGTTCTGGCGCATGGAGAAGGCCGTGGTGATATCGTGTGCGCAGACGATGAGGCGGTTCTTTTTCGGAAAGGCATTCGGGAGTGCGAGCGTCCGTACCGGGTGAGACCCAAAATAATACCGTGCATAACTCTCCACAGGTGAAAGGGTGCCTGAGATGAGAAGGCAGGAATGGTGTGATTTCGCGATCTCCTGGAGCGACGATCCGGGATCGATGCTCCTGACTTCAAGGGAGAGAATTCCTTCATCCCTTCTATAGAGTGTGAGATATGATGAATCGGTGTATGATTGCGAGATCTTCTGGATGAAACTGGTGAGGCGTTCCAGGGCTGTCTCCTTAAAGTCCCCGGTCCGGATATTCTTCTCCCGGAATTTCTCCGAGATATCCGTGAGGTCATCAAGGATCTCCGACATATCGCGGTAGAGCGATCCTTTCACCACCATCCGGTCGAATATCGCCGGATCGAACCAGTCCTCCGTCTCGAAGGAGTTCTCCAGCCCCTCCATGAACTGCGAGATGCGGGGAATCACCTGCTGCAGGGCTTCAGCGCCCGGCCTCGAACGCTTAAGGCCAGTGAGTTCGACTCCTGCTAGGAGGAGCGTGTCACGGGTGATCGTTATACTCTGGGCTGCGGAGATCGCATCGCCGCAATTATGCGCTTCGTCGATAAGGAGGATCGTCTCTCCCGGATCAAGGTTCAGGTTCGGATACAGGGATTGCCTGATATCTTCCGAGAAGACATGCTGGTAATTGAGGAGAATGACATCTGCCTTCTGGGCAGCGAGGATCATCATCTCGTAGGGGCATATCCCAGAGGCAATCTCCCGGATTGCATGCGGCCAAACCGTCTGGCTTGTAACCCGGTCGGCTTTTGTCTGGAGTGCTGAAGACGGGACCATCCGCACACTGCCCTCTGACTGGATAAAGACCCGGCTCCCTATGAAATGGGGGCACAACAGCGGTTTCTGGGGGTCCATCCTGCGTATCTGTTGCTGGATGTAGGGATCACGTGATGGCACGAGAGATCCCTTCTCTGCACGCTGACGCATGAGGGTGGTGCTGAATCCTTTCACCCCCTCGCATCTGCGGTATACATCTCCTTCCCCGGCAAGCAGGCACATCCCCCTCTTTCCGATGAGGTATGCCACTTTCAAACCCGGCTTCTTCTCCCTGATGAGTGAGAGTTCCCTGATGAAGGTGTTCAGCTGGCTGACGGTCCTGACGGCCACGAGGATCTTCTTCCCTTCCCTTGCGGCAAGGAGCGCAGCAAGAACACTTGATTTTCCGCTACCTGTGGGGGCGTCGATAAGCCCGATCGCGCCATCCCTCGCACAGGAGAGGCCGAAATCGAGCATCTCCTCCTGGTGGGGGCGGAAATCAGGGTAGGGAAACCAGTCGTCAAGGCTATCCATCTGTGTATGCATAGGAGTTCTGACTCTTTTTTATTATCGGGCAGCACCAACTCTTCTCCCATGGCGATTCATCCCATAGAATACCGGTACGGGACTAGGGAGATGCGGGCAGTGTGGGGGGAGGAGCACCGTTTCTCCTGCATCGTGCAGGCTGAAGTCGCCTTCGCAAAGGCTTCAGCCGAACACGGGTTCATCCCAGCCCGGGCCGCCGGGGCTATCGCTGACGGTGCGGGGAACGCGATGCTCTCAAGGGCGAAAGAGATCGAAGATGAAATAAGCCACGATATGATGGCAATCGTGAAAGCAATCGCCGAGCAGTGTGGGGAGGGGGGAGGGTTTGTCCATTACGGGGCAACCTCGAACGATATCCTCGATACAGCGACGGGATTGCAGATCAGGGGCGCTCTCGCACTGATCGATGAGAAACTCCGGAGGCTCCTAGCGGTGCTTTTGAAACGATCCGCCGAGACCAGGATGCTGGTTTGTGTCGGGAGGACCCATGGTCAGATCGGCGTTCCGACCACCTACGGCCTCCGGTTTGCGATCTGGGCAAGCGAGGTTGCCCGGCACATCGAACGCCTCGGGCAGATGCTGCCACGCGTTGCAGTGGGTCAGATGACAGGTGCAGTCGGGACCCAGGCAGCACTCGGCGAGAAGGGGATGGAGATCCAGCAGACCATGATGGAGATCCTGGGATTAACCCCGGTCGATGTCTCGAACCAGGTGGTTGCAAGGGACCGGTATGCTGAATATTTCATGTTCCTCGCGAACGTTGCCACCACGCTTGACAAGATCGGAATCGAGATCCGCACACTTCAGAGGACAGAAATTGCGGAAGTGGAGGAGGCATTCGGTTCCCGCCAGGTCGGTTCGAGCACGATGCCCCATAAGAGGAACCCGATCAAGAGCGAACAGGTCTGCGGCCTTGCGAGGGTGGTGCGGTCGGCGGTGGAACCCGCGCTCCAGAACAATACCCTCTGGGACGAACGCGACCTCACCAACTCATCCTGCGAGAGAGTGATCTTTCCTGAGGCAAGTGTCCTTACTGATCATATCCTTGCCCTGATGATCAGGGTTATTGAGGGACTCACTCTCAAACCGGAAAGGATCGCACGAAACCTTGAGATCCTCCAGGGAGTGAACATGGCCGAATCGGTGATGATCGAGCTGACCAGGAAGGGCATGAACCGGCAGGAAGCCCACGAAGTCATGCGGAAGGCCAGCATGGATGCCCTCTCAAAGGGGACTCCCCTGTCAACCATCCTTTCAAAAGATGAGGCGGTGAAACGGTATATCAGCCCCGGGGAGATTCGTCTATTCCTTGATCCGGGACACTATATCGGCACTGCGCCCGCGCAGGTCGACAGGGTGATTGTGAAACTGACCCCGCTCTGTGTAAAGACCGGATGAAATCTCAATCTTTGCACCGTTTTTACTCTCGCAGCAGGTCAAGGGATGGGCGCACAAAGTGGGAACCACATTCCAGGAAATCCCGCAAAACACACTGATTCGAAGAATAACCAAAGGGAATTTGTTGTTTTTTCAAGGATAATGCCGCACACAGACATGATTGATCAAAGAAATTCCCAAGGTATTCTCTTTGAAAATCGAAAAAATAGAAAATATTATTCGGAAATATCAGAACCTGGTTCTTCAGGGCGCTTGAAGGTTTCAACAAGCGTGATCTCTTGAACACCGGGTATGAGTTCGAAACCATCGGCAATCACCCTGCTCCTCCACAAGAGCCACCGGCGATCATAGGTGATCCCGGGAGGAAGCTGGATGGTGAGAACACCCGATGAAAGGGAGACCTCCATGTCCCGGCCGGCATATAACTGGATCAAACCTTTCATCTGGTCCTCAGCGCCTTCGACAGACTCTTCAATCCTGAAGGTGTAGGAGAGCGTTTTTCCTGAAAGCGGGTGGTTGAAATCGATAAGCACGCGGTTCCCGATGACATCGACGACGGTCCCCTCACCCTTTTCAGGCACCTTGAGCGACATCCCCTTCTTCGGCTTGTCCTTGAAAGAATTCTTGTTGAAGGCTTCAACGTGGGCCGGGTCATGAACCCCGAAGCCCTTGTCGGGAGGGACCATAACCTCGCCCTCACTACCAATCTCCTTCCCTTCAAGGGCTTCATCGAGCCCGAGAATCACGTGGTGTTTTCCCACGCACACCGTGACGGGTCCATAGGTAGCCTCGGGATTGAAGATCTCCGCATCCCTGGCAACCTGTTCATCGGTCGTATCAAAGACCTTTCCATCAACCCTGCCCGTGTAGTTGAGCTTTATAAAATCTCCGGCTTTTATCGCCATTATTTCACCTGATATTCCCGGCTACCCTTCAGGTGATACTCCATCAATCCATGAGGGTAGAGGTTCTTACTACATTTACCGGGATTGTCATAAATAATTAATCGATATCCTGATCGTTCCTCGCTGGGGAGACCTTGATGAGAATATACATTCGCAAGAGGCTGCGTTTGGGACAGGGGCCTGTGAATTTGGTCTACTGTGTAAATACCTTGAGAGCATCCAATCCTGTGAATTGAGATGGGCGCAGTAAAGAGAGGTGCAGCCCGAACCTCACATATTATCATCCTTTTGGAGAAGATGAAAAGAGGGAATCATGCTCGAGATCGAGTTGAAGGCAAGGGTTCCTGATCTCCAGGCGGTCAGGGAACGGCTGATTTCGCTCAACGCCGAACTGGAAGGGCGTGTCCATGAACGTGACCTGTACCTGAATGCGCCGCACCGCGATTTTGCTGAAACGGACGAAGCACTCAGGATACGGGATACCAACGGACGAAGCACAGTGACCTACAAGGGAGCGAAGAAGCTGGATTTTCGTCTCAAGGCAAGGGAAGAATGGAACTGCGACGTTGAATCGGGCGAACGGATGGAATCAATATTCAAATCCCTTGGGTTCCGGCAGGCTGCCGAGGTCAGGAAGTGGAGGGAATATTACCATTACAGGAATGCGACCATCTGCCTTGACGAAGTCGAAGGCCTCGGTGATTTTGTCGAGATCGAGCTCTCGGACCCGGAATCTGTCGAGGACCCGGCAGGGTACGTTGCCTTTCTTGCGGAGGAGCTGGGAATACGCGGAGAGCCGATCCTCTCATCGTACCTTGAGCTCCTCCTCTCCGCTCAGCACCTTACAGGGTATAAAAAAGACCTGATCAGATAAGAAAAAAGGGCAATGGACAGGCTGACTGTCCTGTTATACCTGCATCAATTCAATTTTGATATCCTTGGGATCCTTCCCGAAATGGATCATGGCACACTGGCCGAGTGCAGCCATCCCGGGGTTCACCACCTTTACTCCCTCGCTCTCCACGATCCCTCTCTGCTCGTGGATATGGGCGCAGCAGACAAGGTCAAAGGAGCCCATGTGTTTCCTTACGCTCGCACTTCCCACGTGGTTGCCCCCCGCTTCGTCAAGGAATCCCTGCGGTGGTGCATGCGAGATCAGCACATTGTGCGTCGCCCGCTCCATCTTCTTGAGGGCAGCCTGGAGGAGATCGTCGATCTGCTTGTCTGTCATCTCGAAGGGTGTATTGAATGGCGTGGGATTGGATCCACCGATCCCGACGAGGGAGATCTTACCAAGGTTCATGGAAGAAGCATGGAGACAGACGCAGTCTGAATGCTCCAGGGCATCGAGAATCTCCCGGGGGTCACAATTCCCCGGCACCGCAAACGTAGGTACGTCAATCCGTGAAAAGAGCGACTCGACTGCGTCGACGGGGCCCATATTGGTGATATCGCCGGCAATGAAAATTGCTTCAGGTGAGAGTTCGAGGAACGACTCAAGCTTCCCGAATTCCCCATGAAGGTCTGCCAGCAAAAGAACATCCATCATGTCAATATTCATTCGAGGGGGTCTTTAAAAAAATCTTCGCGTCGGATCACCCCATGATCCCGTAACTTTGCCCGAAAGCGCGAGGGATCCAAGGAGCCGCTCCACCTCAGGCAGGATGGAGCGCGGGGATGTCTTCTCAAGAGGTGTTCCCGGGAGGGGAAGAAACCGGTGCACATGCACCGTGCCGCGGCTGCTGATCCACTGAATGAGCCTTGCCGTGCTCAACTGGTCCTCATCATCTTCACCAGGGATCGCGACGATGCAGTCGACCACCGGTGTGAGCCCGTACTCCTTGCAGAGCTCGACTGCATGGACCACATCCTCAACGGTATGGCCACGGCGAAGGGAAGACAGGACCCTGTTGCTCCCCGACTGGGCCCCGAAGTGAAGGCGCTTATTGTCACAGTAAGTGACTATCAGGTCAAGCGTTTCACGCGTCACCCATTCTGGGCGGACTTCGCTCGGGAACGTGCCAAAATAGATGCGCTGTTTTTCATGCTGGAGTGACGAGAGCAGAGCTTTGACCTTGTCAGGGCGCGGGTTGATCCCATCGGATCCATATGCCAGGGCATTGGGGGTGACGAAACGTGCATCCCGGAATCGCCGAGCGAACCGTGTGATGGTGTCGATTCCACGGTGCCGCATTCTGGTGCCGAAGATCCGGGGAGTCTGGCAATAGGTGCATCCAAAAGGGCATCCCCTCGATATCTCGATATACCCTTTCATTTTGGTGAAGGGCGGGTACGCATCAAGCCGGACACTTGTGTCAGGAGTATTATATCCACTAGTCGTTGCCACTCCCGGAGGTGGGGGTCTTCCCTCCTGTAGCGAGAGGAGGAGTCCGGGAAGAACGAACTCACCCTCCCCAACGATGACATAATCGGCTATCCCGGTCATTTCCGCAGGATACGCACTTGCGTGGGGGCCACCGAGAATGGTGATGCAGGGTGCATCCCTTATTTCCTTGAGATACCGTGGCGCATTCAGGGAATTGAGGCTATAACACGTGACATCCCCGACGGGAGAGTCGACCGGATCGAGGATGAACCCCTCCTGTTCGCAGGCGGCATACAGGGCAGCGTAGGAATTACGGGATGCCGCGATATATCTCCAGTGCACATCCATGGCGGGAAGGAATTTCGCCCCTGGAGAATAGGAATCCGGGGGCAATTTTCGCGATTATCCACGTGTCCGATAGGGGACCAGCTGGTCGATAACCTTATAGACACTTCCTGTATTAAGAGTGACCCAGGCTTCGATCCGGTCGGTCTCCTTGGTACCTTCAAACTTCAGTTCAGCTCCCTTCAAGGGTTCGAGGTGTTTCTCGATGACCTTCCCATCGGCACGTGTCACCCGGACAACGATATCCTTGACCGCGACCTGGCCTTTTCCTCCGGCAAAGAAGACAGGAATTGTCGCATAAATCGGGTCTTTTTCATTGATCTGGATCTCGACAGTCTGCTCAGGCGGGAGGGTCACTGTAGGCCCGGGGACCAGCCCCCCCTGCGAGTTTCCAGGAGAGAGTGATCCTGATTCCCCGGGTGACTGCATGCACCCGGTGATCGCAACACCGGCGAGGAGCAGTATCGCAAAGAGCATCGGCAGGCATCTCATAGGGGAGAATAGGAAGGCAGGATTGATTAGGTTGTCCCTTCGCGATCCTGATCATCTAGGATCTCAACGGTCCCATTCGCTCCATCGACACGAACAAGGATACCGTCATTGAGCGGTGACATGGAATCCTGAAGGCGATCAACGAGAGGGACACCACCGATGATGGCACCCGTTGCGATGATAGGTTCAGCCTCATCGTTGATCATCGCTGCAGGAGCTTTTCCATTTTTACTGAGTGCATAGATGATATATGACCCCACAGTCGAACCCTTACCATACGGAAAGACGAGCACCCTTCCACAGATGAACTCCCCTTCAAGGGGATGGCCATTCTCCACGATCTTTCCGGAATCGGGATCGACACCCGAGAGGAAGGAGATGGGTGCACTGCTCTTTAATACCCTCCCGACCCCGACTCCTCTGGAAATACCCCTGCCCCTGATAATCACGATCACACCACATAAATGTAGGAAACTCTAGATATAATGGTAGCATGGAAGACAGCGTCATACAGAACGCAGGAAATGATGGAGAACTCAAGCACCAGCTGAAGGTCCAGGATCTCGAGTCCCAGGTCCTCGATCTGAAGGTGAAGAATGACGAGATCCTGCGTGAGAATGCGCAACTCAAGAGAGAGAATAACCAGCTCAAGCGGATGCCCCTTTTTGTGGCAGTCGTGGTTGACCTCATCGACAAGGGAGAGGTATACCTCCGACAGCAGGGGAACAACCAGGAATACTTAACCCACGTCAATGATGAGATTTACCGCCAGCTCAAGCCAGGCACCAAGGTCGCCGTCAACAATGCCCTTTCGATCGTGAAGATCGTTGGCAATATCTTCGATTCGAGGGTCAGGGTGATGGAACTCGAGGAGTCACCCGCGATCACGTTTGAGAATATTGGCGGTCTTGAGAAGGAGATCGAGGAAGTGCGTGAAGCGGTCGAGTATCCCCTCACAAAGCCGGAGATCTATGAGAGGGTGGGCGTTGAACCACCGAAAGGAATCCTCCTCTATGGTCCTCCTGGAACAGGGAAGACCCTGATAGCAAAAGCTGTGGCACACCAGGCCCGGGCTACCTTTATCAGGATGTCAGGGAGCGAGCTCGTGCACAAGTACATCGGGGAAGGTGCCCAGCTGGTCCGTGAGCTCTTCTCGCTGGCGAGGGAGAAGGCTCCCTCGATAGTGTTCATCGATGAGATTGATGCAGTCGGGAGTACCCGTACCAATGATGGTACTTCCGGAAGTGCCGAGGTACAGCGGACCCTCATGCAACTCCTTGCAGAGATGGATGGGTTCGATACCCGTGGTGACGTCAGGATCATGGCTGCGACCAACCGGGTCGATATGCTTGACCCTGCCCTTTTGAGGCCGGGAAGGTTTGATCGGATCATCTCGATACCTCTCCCCGATCCGAAGGGGAGAATGGAGATCCTGAAGATTCATTCTTCAAAGATGGTGCTTGGCAAAGATATGGATTTGAATGCGATCGTTGAGATGACCGAGAATGCCACTGGAGCGGAACTCCAGGCAGTCTGCAGGGAGGCCGGGATGATGGCCGTCAGGAGAGAGGCAAAGACACTCTCGCAGGATGATTTCATACGGGCGGTCAGGAAAGTGCGGGCTGAATCAACAATCGACATGAGGATGTATACCTGATTACCCCCTTCAGGGGTCTCTTTTTTTATTTGAAAATGGTGTTGTCATTTTCATTGTGTATGCATGTGTCTTAACTGAGAAATCACGTTGGTTTTTTTCAGATCTTCCACTATATATGGTGGGATTGAGCATTCGTTCCAGCATTTTTTGGAATGGTAAGGGAAGGGATCGCAACTTAAACCCTTGCAGGTAGAACCACTCACATACGTGCAGGGATCATGCAGGTCATTTTCATTCCCAAGAGTGGTGTCGCTCTCTATGAGACACTCCTTGCATCGGAGACCAGCAGGGAGGCACTCCGGTTTTACCAGCCGGTGCAGACACCTTTGGGAGTCCGTATATCCATGGCCACCATGGGTGGCGCCCTCTCCCTTGCCTCCGATCTCCGCTGGTATGTGCGCAGGTACATGTATGATGTCCTCTTTGAACTTCCTGAGGGGATATACTGCACAAAGGCGCTCGCCCAGGAGATCTATTACGGCCGGGCATCCATTCTTCACACCCGCTGGAAATTCCGGCGCACGTATACGATGAAAGACGGGCAGCTGCTCTCCGATGACCCGCTTCCTCTGATCAGGGGAAAACCTGTCCCAGGTCCTTCTCGTGAGAACAGCGGTGAAGTGATCCTCGAGGTATGGTGCACGGAAGAAGAATCCCTTGGACAAAAAATGAGTGATGAAGAAAGTGGTGAAGAAGTGGACTAACCTACTTCTTTTCGACTTTGTCCTCTTTTAAAACCTTCTTGGCAATCAGGAAAATCACGAATGCCACAATGATGAAGTAGATGATATCCGAAAGAAACTGGCCCCAGCTGATCATGACAGGACCGATCGCGAATTTTGCGGTCTGCCATGCGCCACCAGGGATCAGGGCACCCACGATTGGCATGATGATATTGTCAACAAGGGATTTGACGAGCTGGTTTGCAGCCATGCCCATGATGAATGCGATGGCAAGCCCGATGACCTTGTACTCGTAGAGGAAATCCATGAATTCTTTGACCATACTCATGTTCTTTTCACCTATAAGAGAGAAAATGACCCCTGAATGTAATAAAACCTTGGATGGTGCCCTCGTTTAATGAAGGGAGTATTCAGGCTTTAAAGAAAAAAAATACAAAAAAGAAGGAATTTTTGTTCAGGCGAACATTGCCCCATATCCGCTCTTGTAAAGGTGCCTCTCGAAATCAAGCCCTATCTTCTCGATGGCGTCGCAAAAGTCTTCTTTAGAGACAGCATCCCTGTCCCGGCGGATCGCAAACATCCCGGCCTCCATGCAGATTGCTTTTAAATCTGCCCCGTTCTTCCCATCAGTCATCGAGGCAATCTCGGAGAGCTCAACCCCGGGATCGAGCCTCATCTTCCTTGTGTGGACATCGAGAATCGCTATTCTCCCTGTGATGTCCGGCAGGGGAATCTCGATGATGCGGTCGAACCTCCCTGGCCGGAGGAGTGCACGGTCGAGGATATCAATCCGGTTGGTGGCACCGATGATCTTCACATCGCCCCTCCGCTCGAATCCGTCCATCCCCGCCAGGAGCTGCATGAGCGTCCGCTGGACTTCCCGATCGCCTGATGTGGTAGCTTCTGTTCGTGATGCACCCACCGCATCGATCTCGTCGATGAAGATGATGGTCGGGGCTTTTTTCCGGGCAAGATCGAAGAGCTCGCGGACAAGCCGGGCACCTTCACCGATGTACTTCTGGACAAGCTCGGAACCGACAACCCGGAGGAAGTGGGCGTTGGTCTCGTGGGCTACCGCACGGGCAAGGAGCGTCTTTCCGGTTCCGGGTGGCCCGTGCAGGAGGACGCCCTTCGGGGGCTCTATTCCTATGCGGTCAAAGAGTTCCGGCTTTTTCAACGGGAGCTCCACGGCCTCCCTGATCTCGTTGATCTGGGGGTCAAGGCCTCCGATATCGCTGTAGGTCTCATCCGGGCTCTCAACCACTTCCATCCCGTAGACCTGCGCATCATAACTTTCGGGAAGGACATCGATGACCGCAAGGGACTGCTGGTTCAGTGTGCAGCGGACACCAGGTTTCAATTTTTCCGGGTCGATGCACATCGAGCTTCGCACCATGAACCTGGGTCCGGCACTGCTTCGCACCACGACCCTGCCATTGTCAAGGATGTCGGTCACGGTGCCTATGACAAGGGGGGGGCTCCTGAGCTGCTCGATCTCGCTTTTCAGTTTCCTGACCTCGCGTTCGTACCGTATCTTCTGGGTCTCGATATAGCGCTTGTCAGATTCGATCTGGCGGATCTGCTCGCGCAATTCCAGGTTGCGGGTCTCCATGTTGGTGACCCGGTCCAGGAGACAGCGGTAGAGCTCCTCGGGGTTCTGTGGTTCCTGGGGTTGGCGGGCGCTTTCCACCATTTTATGTGCCTCAAATAGGTATATAGGGGAAAATGCCTATAAAGATGTTTGCGATGAGTATCCGGTGTTTTTTTGTACGATCCGGGTAAAATACAGATATCAGGAATCCATGGGTTGGAGAACTCCAAAAAAGATATGAAATCAGGCGACCCACAAGGTATCGAACCCACGAGATATGGCTAGATAAGTGCATTGATGCTCTTGAAAAAAGACGCGTGAAATGGGGAGATTCAGGAATTATGCCGAAAGATACTTCACCAAAATGCGAAATGTGCGGCGGAACGATCCAGGGCCCTCCAAAAACTGTGCGGGTGGAGGGGGCGGAACTCACCGTCTGTGCACAGTGTGCACGGTATGGAACTGAGGTGCAGCGACCGTCTAGGCCGGAACCACGTACAGGCTCGCCCACCCGCATTGCACCTGCGGCCCCTGTACGGAGATCCAGGGATGTCTTTGACCTTATCGAAGGGGAAATTGTCGATGACTACGGTGAGCGTATCCGCACAGCACGCATGGAGAAGGGACTGAGCCAGAAGGAACTCGCGCTGCAACTGAAGGAGAAGGAACTCCTGATCAAGAAGATTGAGAAAGGGGACCTCATTCCTGAGGATGACGTAAGGAGAAAACTGGAGAAGGCTCTCGGAATCCGACTTATTGACACACCTGAAGAGGATGAGGGTGCACGACGCGGCGGGAAGGTCGTGCCCACGTTAGGCGATGTCATCTCCCTCAAGAAAGTCCATAAGTGAGGATCCGGTCTAATTTTTCACCACATTTATATACATCTTCGTTCCATGTTGTTCTTCAATGCAAGGTGAGTGTTTTTTCGCCGGTGAGGGTTTTTATCCCCGCTAGCCCTGCGTCTCCACCGTGCATCAGATCGACTGTTCTTTGGAGCCTGAAACCAGGAGCTGCGGCTGTTTTCCGTTATCCCAGCTATTTTGGTTATTTTAGGTATTATCACTGAATCCATCAGTCATTTCTCAAAATGTGCTGCATGGATGGGAGTTTTACATGAGAGGAAAAGAAATCCGCCTGGAACGTATCATGGACCGGAACACCGGGAAGACGATCATAGTCCCGATGGACCACGGGGTGACCAATGGCCCGATCGCGGGACTTATAGATCTCGGGAGGGCTGTTGATCTCGTAGCCACAGGAGGTGCGAATGCCGTGCTCGGCCACGTAGGCCTTTCGCTCTACGGTCACCGGAAGAGCGGGAGGGACGTGGGGCTCATTCTGCACCTCTCCGCAAGTACCTCGATAGGCCCTGACCCGAACGAGAAAGTGCTGGTCAATTCGGTCACGAATGCACTGAAGATGGGGGCCGATGCGGTCTCCATTCATGTGAACATCGGGGCTGATTCGGAAGCCCGGATGCTCTCGGACCTCGGGAGGGTTGCCGTCGAGTGTATGGACTGGGGCATGCCCCTCCTTGCGATGATGTACCCAAGGGGAAGGAAGATCAAGGATGAACACGATGTCGACCACGTGAGTCTCGCCGCCCGGGTTGCAGCAGAGCTAGGGGCAGACCTTGTCAAGACGGTGTACACGGGGGATCCTGACAGCTTCCGCACGGTCACGCGGGGATGCCCGGTGCCTGTCGTGGTGGCAGGGGGATCCAAGACGAGCGACCTCGCGACCCTTGAGATGATCGAGGGGGCAATGGAGGGAGGTGCCGCCGGGATCTCGATCGGAAGGAATGCGTTCCAGCATGCAGAACCTGACAGGTTCATCAGGGCTGCAGCGGAGATCGTGCACCGGGGCAGATCGGCCGGAGAGGCATTTGAGATACTGAAGGAGTGAAGACAATGATTGGAAAAGAGATTCGGATTGAACGTATCATGGACCGGAACACCGGTCGTTCGGTGATCGTCCCCATGGACCACGGGTTTACCCTGGGGCAGATCGATGGATTGCTTGACATGACCAGAACCATCTCCGAGGTGAGCGATGGCGGTGCAAACGCTATTGTGCTCCACAAGGGGATCGTGAAACGCGGGCATCGCAGGAGAGGGAGGGATATTGGCCTCATCATCCACCTTTCGGGAAGTACTTCCCTCAATCCCGATCCGAACGACAAGGTTCTCGTCTGCACCGTCGAGGAGGCGGTCGCCCTCGGCGCCGATGCAGTCTCTATCCATATCAACCTTGGAGCCCCGAACGAGTCTAAAATGCTCGAGTCAGCCGGAAAAGTAGTGAAGGACTGCAACCGTTGGGCCATTCCCCTCCTCGTGATGATCTACCCCAGGGGAAAGGGGATAGACCCCAATTCCCCCGCTTCGGTCGGGCATTGTGTCAGGGTCGCAGAGGAACTTGGTGCAGACCTTATCAAGACCAATTATACCGGCGATCCCGTGTCCTTCAAAAAGATCGTAACCTCATGTTCCGTGCCGGTCTTCATTGCAGGAGGCGAGAAGGCGGGTGACCTTGAGACGCTCAAGATAATCCGTGACTCGGTCCAGGCAGGAGGTGCCGGGGTCTGCGTCGGCAGGAATGCCTTCCAGAGAGAGAATACCCGGGCATTCGTCGAAGCACTCTGCAAAGTGGTCCAGAACGAGACCGATCCCGAGCAGGCGCTCAGGGAGATGGGATGAAGGAATTCTGGGTGGATGTGCGTCCCTGGAAGAAGGGGATCGCAACGGCAGCGCTCGAGAGCGGTGCGGATACCATCTTCGCCGAGGATGCACAAAAGGTGAAAGCCCTGGGCCGTGTCCGGGTGATAGCTCCTGACGGGGATCTCATCCCGGATAAGGATGTGTGGGAGGTTCATATCACCGACAAGAAGAGCGAAGAAAAAGCGGCACTTCTGGCAAAAAGTGGTTACGTGATTGTCAGCGCAGAGGACTGGAGCGTGATCCCCCTTGAGAACCTTGTCGCGCAGGCAGACAGGATCATCGCCTGTGTCCATACAAGCGAAGAGGCGGAACTGGCGCTCAATATCCTGGAAAAAGGGGTTGCAGGCATCCTGCTCCAGACGGATGATCCAGGTGTGGTGAAGAAGACAGGAGCCATGATCCACCGCGGGCAGGAGCGGTGTGCCCTTGTCCCGTTCACCATCACAGCAATCCGGCCTGCGGGAATGGGTGACCGGGTATGCGTGGACACATGCTCCATACTGAAGGAAGGCGAGGGTATGCTTATCGGGAACACCTCGTCAGCGTTTCTCCTGGTTCATGCCGAGACGCTCGAGAATCCCTACGTTGCTCCAAGGCCTTTCCGGGTGAATGCGGGAGCGGTGCATGCCTATATCCTGGCTCCCGGAGGAAAGACCTCCTACCTGTCGGATCTCTCGGCGGGCGACCGCGTCATGGTAGCCGGAACAGGCGGCGAAACCCGTGAGGTTACGGTCGGGAGGGTAAAGATCGAGCAGCGGCCTCTTCTCATTGTTGACGCAGAGGCGGAGGGAGCACATTACAGCCTTGTCCTCCAGAATGCCGAAACGATACGCCTGGTGGGCGAGGACGGCCGTGCCCGTTCTGTGGTCGAACTGTCTCCTGGTGACCGCGTGCTCGGCTGCACCATGGAAGCCGGCCGGCACTTCGGCATGGCGGTCCGTGAGAAGATCCTGGAGAAGTGATCGCGCGTGCTGATAGGGATAGTTGGCGGAACGGGGAAGATGGGGGCATTCTTCCAGAGGGTATTTGAAGAGGCAGGGTGGGATGTGATGGTTTCAGGGAGGACAACTCCCGTGACCGCCCGGGATCTTGCATTAGTATCTGATGTACTCATGGTCTCTGTTCCTATCAGGGAGACGATCCAAGTGGTGCAGGACCTTGCGCCTCACCTTTCAGAGGACCAGGTCTTCTGCGACCTTACCTCGATCAAGACAGGCCCGGTGCAGGCGATGCTTGCCTCAAAGGCCCAGGTGGTTGGGTTCCACCCAATGTTTGGCCCCACAGCGAGCGGGCTCTGCGGCCAGGCGATCATCGCGACCCCTGCCCGCTGTGAAAAGCAAGCCCTGGAACAAATCCTTGAGGTATTCCGGTCCCAGGGAGCCAGGGTGACCATCTCAACCCCTGAAGAGCACGACCGGATCATGGCGGTAGTCCAGGGCCTCACACATTTTGTCACTCTCAGCATGGCCGAGACCATGCGCCGGGTGGGCGTGAGACCGGAGGACACCTTTTCATTCATGAGCCCTGTCTACCAGATGGAGATGAGTCTTATAGGCCGCCTCCTGTCCCAGGACCCCTCCCTCTACGCAGATATTCTTGAGCTGAATCCCCATGTCTCCCCCGTGCTGGCAGCCTGCGAGGCTTCCCTCTCATCGATCCGGGAAATCATCGATGCGAAGGATACCGGGGCTTTCGAGCGGGTGTTCAGGGAGAATTCCCTGCATTTCGGCGAGTACTGCCAGGCCGCGGCAGACGAGTCTGACATGCTCATCACAGCGATGGTGAAACGATGAAGATCTTTGCCCTCGGACCGGAGGGGACGTTCTCGCATGAGCTGGGATACCAGATCTATGGCGATTCGATCATCCTGGTCCCCACGATCCGGAGGATATTCGAGGAAGTCGAGAAAGGCCATGGCGACGGGATTGTCCCGCTTGAGAACAGCGAGGCTGGGGGTGTCGGCCCGTCCCTCGACGGCCTGCTCCAGTACAGGGTCTGGATTACCGGCGAAGTCTACATGCCCGTCCACCATTACCTCGTCTCTTTGAGGCCACTTGAGGAAGCTGATGTTCTCTACGTCCATCCCCAGACGCACGAGCAGTGCAGCGAGGTGGTGGATGCCATGGAAATACCCGTGGTTCATACCTCGAGCAATGCCCAGAGTGCAAAGGAGATGCAGGAATCGGGGCGGGGGGCAGCCATTGTCTCATTGATGACCGCGAGGATGCATAACCTTTCTATAAGGCGTGAACGGGTTGAGAACAACTCACTGAACGTCACCCGGTTCGTGACTATCTCCTCACATCAATACCGGGGAGGAGATGCCAGGAAGGGGAGTATCATCATCGATCCCCGGGAGGACAGGGCTGGCCTCCTCTACGACATCCTTGGAATCTTTGCGAGAAAAGGGATCAATCTCACCAGGATCGAATCCCGCCCGTCCAAGAGGGGCATGGGAAGGTACGTGTTCTTCCTTGATTTCATCCATTCCAGCAAGGCGGAGGAAGCGGTCTCCGAGCTCCAGGGAATGACTGTCATCAAGGATCTTGGCAGATATCGCGAACTGGAGGTGCCTGAATGGAAGTGACCCTCCGGAAAAAAGGGCCTCTCGACCTCAGTTTCCAGGCGCCGCCCTCAAAGAGTTACACCCACCGTGCTCTTATTGCCGCCGGACTGGCCCGGGGGGATTCGACACTTCTTGCTCCGCTTATCTCAGATGATACTGAGGTGACCAGGGGATCACTCCGTGCGATGGGGGTTGACATCACTCATCAGAATGGAAGCGATCTGGTGAAAGGGACCGGCGGCTGTCTCAACTGCCCCGCGGGACTCACCCTCGATATGCGGAACTCGGGGACGAGCATGCGGTTGTTCGCATCGCTGGCCCTCCTCTGCGGAAGACCTGTGACCCTCACCGGCTCACCCAGGATGAACGAGCGACCCATTGGACCGCTGGCGCAGGCACTTCGCATGCTGGGTGGAGAGGTTTCATACCTTGGGAAGGAGGGTTACCCCCCTGTGACGATCTCGGGTAGCCTTCTTGGGGGAGATGCCATGGTTGATGCAGGCATAAGCAGCCAGTTCGTCTCCTCCCTTCTCATGGCAGCACCCTGTGCGAAGAAGGATGTAAGCCTCTTCCTCGGACCGGGGATTGCTTCACCCTCCTACCTGGATATCACCCTCGATGTCATGCGCTCGTTCGGGGCGATGGTTGATAGGGATGGATACCATCGATACCATGTTCCTGCGGGAAGGGGATACCAGGGAAGGACCTATTCGATCGAGGGTGATTATTCTTCCGCATCCTATTTTTTCGCACTCGCGGCAATGTGCGGAGGCAGGGTTGAGGTGTCTCACTTAAATCCCCAATCCTGCCAGGGTGATCGCAGGTTTCTGGCGGCACTTGCTTCGATGGGTTGCAAAGTGAAAGGGAAAGGGGATACAGTTGAAGTATCCTCTGATTGCGATCTTCAGGGTATCGATATCGATATGTCGTCTTCGCCAGACACGGTCCAGACACTCAGCATGGTTGCTGCAACCGCTAAAAGCCCGTCAAGGATCACCGGGATAAGGCATCTGAAGTTCAAGGAGAGCGACCGCCTCATGGGGACAGCCCGACTCCTGAACGCGTTGGGGGGGGATGCACGTGTTGAAGGAGACAGCCTGCTGATACATCCGTCAACGCTTCATGGCGGCACAATTGATCCGGGAGATGATCACCGGACTGCGATGAGTTTTGCGGTCCTTGGCTTTGCAACAGGAAATGTAAAGATTCTCCATGCGGAATGTGTCAATAAATCGTTCCCGGGGTTCTGGGAGCGGCTCGCGGCGAAGGGACTTCTATGAACGTGGTATTGATTGGATTCCGGGGGACCGGAAAGACCGAGTCGGGCAGGCTTCTGGCCCGCCTGCTTGACGTACCATTCTATGATTCTGATGCATTGGTCGAGGAGGAGGCTGGATCTGCGGTACATGAAATCTTCGAACGTGAAGGGGAAGAGGGCTTCCGGGCAAGGGAGAAGCGGGTGATTGCCGGCCTTCCACCTGGACCCGGTGTCTTTGCCACAGGCGGCGGTGTCATCCTTGATCCCGAGAATGTTGAACGCCTGCGAAGAGGAAGGACGGTGATCCTTCTCAGTGCAGATGAGGTTACCATTGAAAAGCGCATCCAGCACAGCACCCGGCCTGCACTGACCAGGATGGGACTCCGTGCGGAGATCCATGCTCTCCTCGAAGCAAGGAAGGACGCCTATCTCGCAGCAGCGGATTTCTGCGTGGATACCAGTGCCCGGAGCGCAAACGAGGTTGCCATGATCATCAAGCGCATCCTCGTTGAAGGAGTCACACGGGAGGAGGGAAGAAAGGACGCACTAAGGTTTGTCGAGAGTTCGGGGATCCCTGCCGCTGAAGTCGAGCAGCTCGCGGCGATGATCAGATCAATCCCGGAAAACCCTGCCATGAGGTTCTATGGTATCGCGGGATTTCCGAGCCTGCATAGCAGGAGCCCCCCCCTCTTCCAGCGTCTCTTCTCCTATTTTGAGATCAATGCATTTTACACGAGGTTCCACGATCCCTCATTCTCGAGAATTTTTTCGATTGTGCAGGACATGGGGGTTCGCGGCCTCTCAGTTACTATCCCCTTCAAACAGGAGGTTCTCCAGTATCTGGATCACATGGATGAGCACAGCAAGGCGATCGGAGCCTGCAACACCGCTCTCTTGTGCGGGGATGAGAGCTACGGGTATAACACTGACTGGGTGGGAATCAGAGATCCGCTTGCTTCTCTCTCTGGAAGCACCGCGGTCATTCTTGGCGCTGGGGGAGCTGCAGCCTCTGCGGCTTATGCATTGCGATCGCTTGACATGGAGATTACAATCCTGAACCGGACGGTCGAGCGTGCTGTTGCACTCGCAGCCCGTTTCGGTTGTCATCACGGGTCATTCAGGGATTTTGATGGTATCAAGCCAGCCGTCGTAGTGAATGCAACGCCTGTCGGCATGGAACCTGACACTGCAAGTCCTCTTGCGAAGTCCCAGCTCAGCCCATCGATGACAGTCTTCGATCTCGTCTATACCCCTCCTGAGACCCCACTCTTACGGGCAGCCCGCAGCGCCCGCTGCACGGTGATTCCAGGGAAGGAGATGTTCATCCGCCAGGCAAAGGCGCAGTTCCGGCAGTTCACCGGTATCGATGCGCCACTGGAGATGATCCGGGAGATCGTCGGATGAATACGTTCGGGCGCAACTTCCGCGTCACCACGTTCGGCGAGAGCCACGGCCCGGCACTGGGCGCTATCATCGACGGCTGCCCCCCCGGGATTGAACTTGGTGAGACGGATATCCAGCCTCTCCTTGACCGGAGGAGACCGGGGATGGGACCACGGAGCTCTCCGAGGCACGAGGGAGACCAGGTGGAGATACTCTCCGGGATCTTCGAAGGCAGGACCACCGGAGCTTCGATTGGCCTCCAAATCAGGAACCAGGATGTCCGGTCCGGAGATTACGATGACATCAGGGATCTCTTCAGGCCAGGGCATGCAGACTACACGTGGCTTGCCAAGTACGGGATAAGGGATTTCCGGGGCGGCGGGCGAAGCTCGGGGAGAGAGACGGTTGCCAGGGTTGCTGCAGGAGCGGTTGCGATGAAGGTTCTCGCGCTCCGGGGAATCAGGATTGAGAGCCGCATCGTGGAGATCCATGGGAATAGCTCTCCGGCAGGAATAGATGCCGAGATTGACGAGGCGATTGGGGCCAGAGACTCTGTCGGGGGTATCGTGGAGGTCATCGCACGCGGATGTCCTCCCGGGCTCGGTGATCCGGTCTTTGGAAAACTTGATGCAATGATCGGTATGGCGATGCTCGGTATCGGGGCGGTGAAGGGAGTCGAGATCGGGGATGGTTTCGCCGCTGCAAAGATGCGCGGCAGCGAGCATAACGACCAGATGGGCAGGAATGGATTTCTCTCGAACCATGCAGGAGGGATCCTCGGGGGTATCAGCACCGGGGCCGATATCGTAGTACGGATCGCAGTGAAGCCGACCCCCTCAATATCGAGGGACCAGCGTACGGTGGATATCACGGGAGCTGAGAGGATAATTAATGTGAAGGGAAGGCACGATCCCTGTATCGTACCTCGCCTTGCCCCTGTTGCAGAGGCGATGCTCGCACTGGTGATCATCGATTCACTGCTTGAACAGGATAAAATCAGGGGATGGACACCGCATGAATGAGGTGAAATCTTCTTCTGGTGGTGTGCATCACCACCATATCATTATCCCCCAATTGTAAACGCTTATGACAAGCACGGACAACGGGACTAGGGAAGTCAGTACCATGATTCAGAGTCGCACAGGATTTATGGTGGTCACCCTCCTGATTCTGTTCAGTTGTTGCCTTGCCGGCGGATGCCTTTCGGTGCTTTCCCAATCAGGCAACGGGGAGACTGGTCCAGGTTCAGGTGGATCAGGGCTCCGTGCCACCCTCATCAATCAGGATACAGACTGGGGTTTTTCTAGGGGGTGTGTCTGGACAACCACGTTCCAGGTCTCCAATCAGGGAAACACCACTGTGCAGGGTGTGACCCTTCACCTTGAACTGGTCAATGCAAAGAATGGCGCGGTGAGGGACACGAAGGAGATCTACCTGGGAACGATAGCCCCGGGTGAATCGAAGGAGGCCAGGATAACACTCGACGGTGAATGCCTCGATGAGTACACGGTGAGAGCATTTCCGGCAGTCAGTGGTCTTTGAGCAGCCGGCAGAACTCTCTCCACTCCCGCACGTGATACTGCCCTGGGGATGCAGCGGTCCCACAATGACAGTAGATCAGGGATGATCCGAACAGTGGCAGCAGCAGCCTTGCATGACGGAATTTTGTCCCCATGATGCTGGTGGCGATCGGTTTTTCTGCATGGTGGGTGAAGGAGAGGAGGGAAAGGACATCGTCGCGGGTTTCCGGTGCGACCACGATCTTCGGGATATCCCCAAATGACCGCAGCCGGGATTCGAGTGTTGCGAGGGTGCGGCCATCCGGCATTGAATGGGTATGCACCGAGGAGATGGTTGAGATTCCCTTCCCTTTCAAGCGCGAAGCAAGTGGTTTGAACCCATCCTCAATATCGACATACTTCGCATAGGGTATGCAAGGGAGCAGGGTGTTCCACCATTCCTGATGCCCTCCTGTGAACAGCCCTCCTTCCCGCACGCTCCTGATCGTGAAAATCAACGGGACGGGGAGATCAGTAAATGATGCGTGTGCAGTCTCTTCCGGGATGTATCCGGTCAGATCGAGCCGGATCTCGATGATGTCTGCCCCCTCGGAGATAGCACGGGGGATGAGATCCAGTCCGGGGACAGAGACAACGCACTGCATTGTACGGATCTATGGCAATGGAGCAGTCTTTAATCTGCTCCCGGGAGACTTCTCTTTGGAATATGAGTCATCCAACGCCAGAAATCAAGGAGCGACAGATCCCCGAACTCCTCGCACCTGCAGGATCGAGAGAGGCATTTCTTGCGGCCGTTGCGGCTGGGGCGGATGCAGTATATCTTGGGGGTCCCAGGTTCGGAGCACGGCATTTCGCAGCCAATTTCAGGGAAGATGACATCAGTGAAGCAGTCAGGTATGCCCATCTTCGCGGCGTGAAGGTCTATGTGACGGTCAATACCCTCATCCAGGACAGTGAGATTCCGGATGCCGTATCGTACCTTCTTTCCCTGTACCGCATGGGGGTGGATGCCGTCCTGATCCAGGATGTGGGCTTGTTGTCCCTTGCACGGGAACTTATACCTGGTCTTCCTCTCCATGCATCCACACAATGTACCATTTCAAGCAGGGAAGGTGCCCTGTGGGCAAGACGATCCGGATTTTCCCGGGTCGTCATTGCACGGGAGACTCCGTTCTCAGAAATTGAGAAGCTCCTTGGCGATCCTCCCTCTGAAAGGCCTGGGATTGAGATCTTTGTCCACGGAGCCCTCTGCTACTCCTATTCCGGCCAATGCCTGCTTTCGTCGGTGATCGGTGGGAGGAGCGGGAACCGCGGTATGTGTGCACAACCCTGCAGAAAGCCTTACCTCCTCGTTGGCGGGATCCCGGATGAGTATAGCAGGCCAGCCGGGTTGAAGGAAATTCCCTGTGATGGGCGGTATCTTCTCTCCACACGGGATCTCTGTGAATATCCTGCGCTCGACATGATTATCGAAAGGGGTCTTGATGCACTGAAGATAGAAGGGCGTATGCGATCCCCCCTGTATGTCCGGGCTGTGGTCGGGGCATACAGAAAAGCCCTCGATGCCCTGAAAGAAGGGAAAAGCTGGTATATGGAGGAGGATATGGAAAACATGGCCCTTGCATTCAGCAGGGGTTTTACACGAGGATATCTCTTTGGCGAACACGGCCCGTCTCTCATGGGAAGGGATCAGCCCGGAAACCGGGGACTCATGCTTGGCACCGTCGTAAAATCCCACGGGAAGAGTGAAGGTATCCATGTCAGGCCACTTGCAGCATACATCCCCTCCGCAGGAGACGGGATTCTCATTCTTGACCCTGCCGGAGGGGAGCCTGCAGGTTTTGCCCTGAACAGGAATGCCGGGCTCATTGGAAAAGACCTGATACTGCATGGTGCCCCGGGTGCTGTTTTACCGGGTTCCCGGGTGTATATCACAAAGAGCATGCAGCTTGCGGCCGGGCAGGCAGAAGATTCCCGGGGGAGATCATTGTCCCTCAAAATCCCGGTCAGGGTAAAAGTCCGTGTAGTCGCAGGGGAGCCCCTCAAGGGCTGGGCATGGTGCGACGGGAGGGACGGTCAGGTTGTCAGCGCAGAATGCGGGACCTCTTTCATTCCTGAAAAGGCGACGGCCAGGCCAATTGGCAGGGATGCGATCATCCGACAGGTACAAAAAACTGGTGATACCCCTTTCCAGGTAGAGGAAGTTGAGATTGACATCCAGGATGATCCCTTCGTTCCCCTCTCTGAACTGAACCGGCTGCGACGGGATCTCCTCTCCACTCTTGAGGATGCCTGGCTCAGGGCATCACTCCCTGAATCCAGTGAGATTCAGGCTTTGGAATCGAGACTGAACACATTCTTTGACCAGCACAATTCCCTGCTGTCCGGCAGGCACGAATCACAAAAGAAAGAGCAGGACCCAGCCCTTGCGGTCTATTGTTGGACTCATGACGAACTCGTCGCTGCCTGCGATGCCGGTTGCGATGTGATCTATTACGAACCTAACGTGACGGGGTGGACAGGGTGCATGCAGGACCTGATTGAGGGTTCCAGGTACTGCCACGAGCGGGGGATTCTCTTTATATGGAAGTGGCCCCGGGTTACGGGAGGGCATTTCATTGAATCTGCGCTCCAGCATGTTCATGATCTCTTCATGGCCGGTGTATGCCGGATCATGGTGGAAGAACTGGGTATGGCCGAAGCAGTCCTTATACTGGAGCCAGGGATGGTGATCCTTGGAGGAGCAGGTCTCAATATTTTCAATGCACACGCCGCACAGGCTCTCCACCCGCCGATTACAGGTTTCACACTCTCCCCTGAACTCTCTTCATCCCAGATCGCGACTCTCGTTGCCATACTGGATACGAGAGTGCCCGGCATCCGCTGCGAGGTGTACTGCCAGGGGAACCTGGAGGTCATAGTAAGCGAGGACCGCCTCCTGGAGGCTTGTGCACCCGGACCCGGTATTACCAAGCCAATACAATTTGGGATCAGGGATGAAACCGGGCGTATCTTCCCTGTATACAGGGACTGCTGCGGGAGGACCCATATCCTCAATGCCATCGAGACCACGCTCATCGATCGTATCCCCCACCTCGCTGAAGCAGGCGTCTCATCTCTCGCTATCGATGCCCGCGGGAGAGGAGGGGTATACGCGCGCGAGATGACGGCCCTTTACAGGGAGGGGATCAGGGCCTTGTCGCACCGAAGAAAGGATACAGCGGTATGGATCAGCCTGAAGGACCGTGCACGCCAGATGGCCAGGGGAGGGATTACCCGGGGTCACTTCGATCGGGGTGTTGCCGGGTTTTCAGAACAGTGGGACGAATAGGTTTTCCCGTGGTGGATCCATATCACTGGTGAGAGATTACGATGGGAACGCCATTCATACTTCTGAACCTCAAGACCTACACGGAAGGAAGCGGGCAGCGCGCTCATTCGATCGCGGAAGCAGCCCAGCAGGTTGCGGGGGAATCGGGCGTGGAAATTGGGATCGCGCCAAGCTACATGAACCTGCACCCCATGTCCATGCACTACTCGCTGCCGGTGTACGCTCAGCATGTCGACGGCGCTGCCCCGGGTGCGCATACGGGCTCAGTCACCGTGGAAGCGATCAGGTCGGCAGGTGCGCAGGGATCGCTCGTCAATCACTCCGAACGCCGGTTGAATCTTGCGGATATCGATACGGCAGTCACGGCGCTTCGGTCAGCAGGGCTCGTCTCCGTGGTCTGCTCGAATAACGTGGCAACCAGTGCAGCGGCAGCGGCGCTCTCGCCTGATTATGTGGCAATCGAGCCTCCCGAGTTGATCGGGGGAACGGTCTCGGTCTCCCAGGCCAATCCCGAGATCATCACCGGCACGGTCGCGGCGGTGGAAAAGATCAATCCCAATGTGAAGATTCTGACCGGGGCCGGGATCCATTCAGGAGAGTGCGTGAAGGTCGCGGTCGATCTCGGTACCGCAGGGGTCCTCCTTGCGTCGAGCGTGGTGAAGGCAAAGGCCCCTATCAGCGTGCTGCGCGACCTGGTCTCAAAACTTTAGCGATCCATGATCAGGGGGATGAGGTCATGCTTGGTGATGACCCCTCTTACCTTCCCGCCATCCATCACCAGCACCGCGTGATGATCCTGAAGGATCCGGACGACTGTCTCGATATCCATGTCCTGGGGGACCGTGGGAAATCCTGACTCCATGTAATGCTTCACCTGCTCCCCCTGACCCCGGTGGCCGCTCTGGTCTTCGATGGCACTCACAATCGCCGATTCAGAGATGCACCCGACAGGAACCCCGTTCTCGAGCACCGGGACCTGGGATATATTGAACTTCTCCATGATGTCCACAGCCTGTGTTATGGTGTCACCGGACGCGACGCTGATCACCGGCGTGTGCATCACCCGGCTGGCTGTGGTTCGTGGCCTCGCCATAGTGTTGAGGACACGGACAATCTTGGCCATTGTGCTGGCCCTGGGATCCACGCTCCCTGATTCAATACGTGCTACCATTGACTGGCTGATACCTGCTTTTACGGCAAGCTCAGCCTGTTTCATGCCCAGAATCTCCCGCTTGGCCTTTATCTCTTCAGGGGTGGGGATATGCATATGTGGTATTACCCTGGTGCATATGAGCGGATAAATATGCTGCAGAATAAGAATACAGGTAATGAGTGGGAGGAGTAAGCCCCCTTCTGTTCGGTGCGGCATTCAGCTACGCGCCATACCCGGGCAGGCACTGAGCAGCCTTCGTGCCCTGTTTTGGCTTGCACCCGCAGGGATTCACCGTTTCATCGATTCCTGCCCTTATGCATCAGCGAGACACTCGCGCCTGTCAGGCGCGGGTGCATTGCCCACGGATGGGCTCGATCGCATCATGGCTGGGGGCAGGCCGTGTCGTTTCTGTGCCATCGCCGTGACTCTCGCCACCCGTACTTGCATACGGCTGCGCGCTCAGCAGGTGGGGGGACTTTCCTCAGCAGCATCGTGTGCCACCGTCGGCCGCACTCTCCCTCTCCCTATTTAATATGAGTGATGCATTATTTACACCTGATGGACGCGCTCACACGGGAAGAGGGGGACCTCGCGGTGCGGCTGGCCCGGTCAGTCCTCGAACACACCATAGGCGGAAAATCCGGATCAGAACCGGTCCTGCCGCCCGTCTTCCAGGAGAAAAGGGGAGTCTTTGTAACCCTTACGAAGAATGGGGAGCTCCGGGGCTGTATCGGATTTCCTTACCCACACCTGCCCCTCGGGCAGGCAATCCGGGACGCTTCCTATGCCGCAGCGAGGGAGGACCCGAGATTCCACCCGGTGGGTTCCGGGGAACTCCCGGGGATCAGGATTGAAGTGACGATCCTCACTGTGCCTTCGCTGCTGCGTGCATCTCCCGCGGAACGCCCCGGTGACATCCAGGTCGGCAAACATGGCCTCATCGTCCGTGGTTATGGAAGGAGCGGGCTCCTCCTCCCTCAGGTCCCCGTCGAATGGAAATGGAACAGCAGGGAATTCCTCGACCACACCTGCATGAAGGCTGGGCTGCCTGCAGGCTGCTGGATGGAGAGGGGCGTTGAGATCTACACGTTCGAGGGGCAGATCTTTCACGAAGAGGGAACGGAAAGGTGTGATCCGCGATGAATCCCGGAGGCCAGCTGAACATCGTCATCATCGATGATACCATCCACACGGATACCCCGCGGGGCCGGACCATCACACGGATAATAAAAGGACTCGTCGAGTTCAATATCGGGGTTACCACCATTGCATCCATCGAGGATGCACGATCAGCCTTCGCGCAACTCGCGGAAGCGGACTGCATCATGGTGAACTGGAACCTCGGCGGCACCGGCTCGAAAGATCACAACGATGCCAGGCGGCTTATCGACGAGATCAGGAAAAGGAATGAAGACATCCCGATATTCCTCATCGCGGAACCCGTATCAGGAAGCTCCGCGTCGCTGACAGTCGATGTGGTCCGGGAGGTCAACGAGTTCATCAATATCATGGATGACACTCCTGAGTTCATCGCGGGGAGAATCACGGTTGCCGCGCACCGGTACAAGGAGAGCCTGCTCCCACCGTTCTTCGGTGCGCTGGTCAAGTTCTCGAAGGATTTCGAGTACTCATGGCACACACCGGGCCATGCGGGAGGGACGGCGTTTAGGAAGTCCCCGGCGGGTCGCGTCTTTTTCAATTTTTTCGGGGAGCAGATCTTCAGGTCGGACCTCTCCGTCTCGGTAGGGGAACTTGGATCGCTCCTCGATCATTCCGGGCCTCTTGGTGAGGCGGAGCGGTATGCTGCGAAGGTATTTGGCGCGGACCAGACCTACTTTGTCACGAACGGCACCTCGACCGCGAACAAGATCGTCTTCTTCTCCCGGGTGACAGGGGGCGATATCGTGCTCGTGGACAGGAACTGCCATAAATCCGCCGAGCATGCAATCACCATGACCCATGCACTCGCGGTCTTCATGATCCCGACCAGGAACCGGTATGGGATCATCGGCCCGATCCCCCCAAGCGAGATGAGCATGGGGAATATCCGTGCGAAGATTGCCGCATGCCCGCGTGCAGGGGAAACCGGAGATGCATCGCCCGTTCATGCGATTGTCACAAACTCAACCTACGACGGGCTCTGTTACCTTGTCACTGAAGTGGAGAACCTCCTCGGCAGGAGCGTCGATTCGATCCATTTTGACGAGGCATGGTACGGGTACGCCCGCTTCAATCCCCTCTACCGGGACCGGTTCGCGATGCGCGAGCGTTCACAGGAAAGCGATGGCCCGACGGTATTTGCCACCCAGTCGACCCACAAGCTCCTCGCAGCGTTCTCCCAGGCCTCGATGATCCATATACGGAACGGAAAGATCCCCGTGGATCCCTCCCGGTTCAATGAAGGATTCATGATGCACAGCACCACCTCGCCATTTTACCCCATCATGGCATCCCTGGACGTCTCGTCGAAGATGATGGAGGGGGCTGCAGGGCGGATGCTCACGACTGAATCGATCGAGGAGGCGATCAGGTTCCGCCTGACCATGTCCCGCATCCAGCGGGAGATCCGATCTTCAGGAAAGAAGAAGGACTGGTGGTTCGGGGTGTGGCAGCCGGATATGGTGACCGATCCGAAGGCAAGGAAGAAGATACCTTTTGCCGACGCATCACTGGAAGTTCTGCGCGACAACCCCTACTCCTGGGTTCTTCATCCCGGCGAGAACTGGCACGGATTTCCCGATCTTCCCGACAACTACTGCATGCTCGACCCTGTCAAGGTCACGGTGATCATGCCTGGTGTGAATGAGTCCGGGATGCTCGATCCCTGGGGAATCCCGGCGCCAGTTGTGGTCAAATTCCTTGATTCCCGCGGGATCGTCAACGAGAAGTCCGGCGATTATACCATCCTTTTCCTCTTCTCGATGGGCAACACCAAGGGAAAATGGGGGACACTGGTCTCCGAACTCTTCGAGTTCAAGCGGCATTATGACCAGAAGACCCCGCTTGAAGAGGTCATCCCCGATCTCCCTGCCACATACCCTGACAGGTATCGGGGAATGACGCTCGCCGGCCTTGCTGACGAGATGCATGAATACAAAAGGCAGTATCGTATGAACGAGAAGCTCGAGGGGGCGTTTTCCACTCTCCCTGAACCGGCGATTACGTATGCGGATGCATACAAGAAGCTTGTCAGGGGTGAGGTTGAGCTGGTGCCGCTCTCCGAAATGGGTGATCAAATCGTAGCAACGGGAATATATCCCTATCCCCCCGGGATCCCTATCCTTGCACCCGGGGAAAGGGCAGGCCCCGTTCATGGGCCTGTGCTTGAATACCTCCTGTGTCTGCAGGACTTTGACAGAAGATTCCCCGGGTTTGAGCATACCATCCATGGTGTCGAGAAGGTCAAGGATGAATACCTGGTCTACTGTATAAGGGAAGACTCCGAGTAGTGAACCAGGGTTCACCTGGATGAAGACATCTCATGAGACTGCGGTCCTGGTAGAGGGAACAGCCATACTTTCTTGCCTCCATACGACCCAGTAAGTAAAAAATTGAGCGCAAGGGGACCATGCCAATCACTTTTGAGATTCTTGAGAAGGACATTGCCGGGAGACTCGGGAAGCTCAAGGCTGGTGACAAGGTTATCCGCACCCCTGCACTTCTCCCGGTCATCAATCCCCATCTCCAACCCGTGACCGCAGCTGAAATGAAGGCAATGGGGGCTGAAGGACTGATCACAAACGCATATATCTTCTCCCGGAGCCGGGAGTTCAGGGAGAAGGCGCTCTCCCTCGGGCTCCACCAAGTACTCGGGTTCGATGGCCTGATCATGACCGATTCGGGCTCGTTCCAGCTCTCGGTATACGGAGACGTGGAGATCACCAACATGGAGACACTTGAGTTCCAGAACGCGATAGGGAGCGATATCCACGTCCCGCTTGACATCCCGACCCATCCTGACTCCGACCGTCACCAGGCAGAACGCGACCTCGAAGTGACCATGGCACGACTCAGGGAAGCAAAGGAGCACCTTGGACCAGATGCACCGCTTGCCGGTCCTGTCCAGGGAGGAAAGTTCCTGGACTTAAGGGAAAATGCAGGCAGGGAAGCAGGGGAGCTTGGCTTCACGTTCTGCCCTATCGGCGCGGTCGTCCCCCTGATGGAGTCCTACCGGTACGGGGAACTTGTCGATGTAGTGATGTCTGCGAAGAAGGGGATCCCGATCTCCTCGTGCGTCCACCTCTTTGGTGCTGGCCACCCGGCGATGTTTGCACTCGCTGTGGCGATGGGATGCGATATCTTCGACTCAGCCGCCTATGCGCTCTATGCGAGGGAGGGGCGTTATCTCACCCCTTCGGGAAGCGCGAAGGTCCAGGAACTCCATGAACTTCCCTGCCCATGCCAGGTATGCCGCACTCACACTGTCGATGAACTCATGAAATCTCCCGAGCGGGAGAGGCTCCTCGCACTCCACAACCTCCAGGTGAGCCTCGCGGAGATCGCGAGGATTCGCCAGGCCATCCAGGACGGTGTCCTATGGGAGCTGGTGGATGAACGGTGCAGGGGTCACCCGCAACTCCTGAAGGGATACCGGGCACTTCTGAACCATGGAAAAGCCCTTGAAGGCTCCGACCGCGTGAGCAAGCGCCGGTTCTTCTACCGCGGTGCCGAGAGTTGCGAGAGGACTGAAGTGAGACGTTTCCAGGCGCTTCTCGACCGCCTGGTACTGCCTTCATCCGTCCTCATCTCCTTGGACGGGAGGGAATTTCCGGGATTCGATCTCACACTTCCTTTCAAACCGCCATTCGGCCCCTTCATGGATGAACTCCGGGAGACGTTTCCCATTGGCCAGAGCGAGATTCCTGACTGGGATGAGGTGATGGTCGCATCCGGGTGCAGGGGAATCCTAAGATTGGTCGAAACGCACAGGGAATGCCGTATTGTCGTATCCTGCCAGGAGAGATGGAGAGATATCGTTGAAAGGATGGTTCCCGGCATCGAGGTGATCCCGTGACGGGTTTTGAGGTGAAGAAAAGAGACGGGCTTGCACGGATATCCAGCCTTTCCCTTCCACATGAGCAGATCCATCTCCCGTGTGCGAGGGATACAGACCTCCTCTTCCCCGAACTTGCGAGCCTCTCCATGACCAATATCCCGCTTTCGGCTCCTGCTCAGTTCGCGTCCGCGTACCTTCCTGGGCGAAGTGGCCGGATTGTCATGGTGAATCCCGTGGTTGCTCCATCTGCATCCTCGGGCGATATCATCATGGTCCCCAACTGGAATACCGCATTCTCGAATCCCCGGAATTATACCGACTGGCTGGTCCATCTCAAGTCAACCCTCCCGCCCGACACTGCGTGGTATGCACCGGGGGCTGCGCTTCCCTCGAATGCGCACATGCTCTGTTACTCAGGCTTTGACCTCTTCGATTTCATCGCGGTCGACCTGCGATCAGCCCAGCATACATTCTGCCTCCCGGAAGGTGAATTTCCTGAGGAGATCATGGAGACAGGAGTGTGCGGGTGCCAGGGATGCAGGGAGGGGAATCTCCTTGTTCACAACCGCCTTGCCCTTTCACGCGAACTCTCATTGATCTCCCGTTTCATCGCGGACCAGCAGGTGAGGGAATTTGCGGAGTCGAGATGCAGGATGCAGGCCACGCATACTGCTATCCTGCGCCATCTTGACCGGCACTACTCTTTCATGGAACAAAATTTACCTGTTGCGAGACACTGCCGGCTCGGGGCCATGACCGGTGAGGCACTGGTGCGGCCTGAAGTGGCGAGGTTTGCAGACAGGGTTGTCAACCGCTACATCCCCCCTGCTGCCGATGTTGCCGTCCTGTTACCCTGTTCTGCCAGAAAACCATATTCACTCTCACAGAGCCACCGGAAATACCTTGAAACGGTGGGAGGAAGGGCACTTGAACTGATCGTGACCTCTCCCCTAGGGCTGGTTCCAAGGGATCTTGAGAGGGTCTATCCTGCTGCCCATTACGATATCCCTGTAACCGGCCACTGGGACCGTGAGGAGCTCTCATTCACAGCAGGGATTATCGGACGATTTCTCGGGAAACATGCATTCCGCAGGGTGATCGCCCACCTCGACGGGGGAGCGCTCGAGGCTACGCGGATGGCAGCAGGAATTGCGGAAATTGCGATCGAGGAGAGCTGCATCTCCCGGCCTGCAGCCCAGGACTCGCTGCGAAACCTTGGTGTTCTCCTCGACGGCGAGCGACAGGTCAGCCATGATCCTGTCAGGGGGACGCTCTCCTGGCAGTTCGGCGTGGATGTGAATACGGCGGGCATGTCGGTCCGCTGGAAACCACCGAATCTCATGGTCCGCCGTGGAAAAGAGCCCCTTTTCTCGCTTGACCCGGGAACCGGGTTCCTGCGCCCTACGTTCGAGGGATGGAAGTTACTCCCGGGAACCTGCCGGGTCGGGATCGACAATTTTGTACCTCAGGGCGATATCCTTGCACCGGGAGTTCTCACCGCCGACCCGGCGATTCGCGAAGGTGATGAGGTGCTGGTCGAAGGGCCGCGGGCGATGGCGACCGGCAGGGCCGCGATGGGCGCCTCGGAGATGCAGGCTTCGAAGCGCGGGATTGCGGTCCGGGTTCGAAAAGTATTGAAACACTGACACCTCATAAGTATACCACAAATGGAGGAAATAACGTTGCACAGGGAGAACTGGCCATGCCGTGCGTGATTGCGGTTCCAAAGGAGCTGGCACAAGGCGAACGTCGTGTTGCGATCGTCCCGGAGGTTGCCCAGAAACTTGCCCGGTCAGGCCACGAGATAAGGATCGAGCATGATGCGGGGACAGGCGCGTACTATCCCGATGATCAGTATGTGGCTGCGGGGGCGAAATCTGTATCAAGCAGGACCGACCTCCTGAAGGGAGCCCAGATCGTCCTGTGCGTCCAGCCCCCTACCATTGCCGATGTGGATCAGCTTGCTGAAGGATGCATTGTCATCGGGTTCATGAATCCCGGCCGCAACAGGGATGTGATCGTCAGGATGCGTGATCGGAAGATTACCGCTTTCGCCCTTGAACTGGTTCCCCGGATTACCCGGGCCCAGAGCATGGACGCGCTGAGTTCGCAGGCAACGGCCGGTGGGTACACCGCGACCATTATGGGTGCTGCCCACAGCCCGAAGTTCCTCCCGATGCTGACCACCGCTGCCGGGACTATCCGGCCTGCAACCGTCCTGGTGCTTGGTGCCGGGGTGGCCGGTCTCATGGCGATTGCCACGGCAAAACGCCTCGGCGCTGTTGTCGAAGCGTACGATGTACGGCGGGCTGCCGGTGAGCAGGTGCGGAGCCTCGGTGCAAAATTTCTCGAGCTTGAGATCAATGCCGAAGGACAGGGGGGGTACGCACGGGAACTTACCCCGGAAGAAAAAGTCAAAGAGCAGGAGATGGTGTCTGCCGCCGTGGCACGTGCTGACATCGTTATCACGACAGCGAGCATTCCCGGCCGGAAGGCCCCTGTCCTCATCACGAAGGAGACTGCCGGCAGAATGAAGCCCGGTGCCGTGATCGTTGACCTTGCCGCAGAATCGGGAGGAAACTGCGAGCTGACGCAGCCGGGAAAGACCGTGCATGAGCATAATATCACTATCCTTGGTCCGCTGAATCTCCCGGCCCAGATAGCATTCCATTCGAGCCAGATGTATTCAAAGAACCTCCATGCATTCCTCGGACTCCTCCTCGACAAGGAGGGCTCCCTCGTTCACGATTACCACGATGAGATCCTGGCAGCGAGTCTCCTGCTCCATGCCGGCGAGGTGCGTCACGGGCCGACACGGGATCTCCTGGGCGGTGTTCTGACATGAGCGATATCTCGATGTTCTGGACCGCAGTCTGCATCGTGGTCCTTGCCGCGTTTACCGGATACGTTGTTATCAGCAGGGTCCCTGTCATCCTCCACACCCCCCTGATGAGCGGATCCAACTTCATTCACGGGATCATACTCATCGGCGCAATGGTTGCGCTTGGCCTCGCAATCACGGTCGAACAGCAGGTGATCGGGTTTCTCGCGGTGATCCTGGGTGCCGCAAACGTGACCGGAGGCTACGTCATCACCGAGCGGATCCTCCAGATGTTCGATCCAGGAAGAAAGAGACCGGGGAAGGAGGCCTAGGATGTTCGATCTCTCGTACCTGATCGATCCCGTGTATATCGCGACGATCATCATCTTCATCATCGGGCTGCAGAGGATGAGCCACCCGCTCACTGCCCGGAGCGGGATCATCTGGGCCGGTGCTGCGATGCTTCTCGCGACGCTCGTAACCTTCCTGACACCGGCTCTCTCCAATTTTGCCCTCATCGCACTTGGAATTGTCATAGGAGGAGGCTTTGGGTACATTGCTGCAAAACGCGTTGCGATGACCGACATGCCCCAGATGGTCGCGATCTACAACGGGATGGGTGGCGGTGCAGCCGCAGGAGTCGCTGCAGTCCACCTCCTCGGGCCCGTTCACTTCGTGACCGGAAGCCTTGCCATCGTCGGCGGTCTCATCGGTGCGGTGTCATTCTCCGGGAGCCTGGTTGCATTCCTGAAACTCCAGGGTTGGATGCGGCCGCGGCCCGTCACGTTCACGGGCCAGCAGATTGTCAACATGGCAGTCCTCGCACTTGCCGTCATTTCAGGAATCCTGGTACTCTTTCAGCCTTCGTGGAGCCCGATCCCCTACACCACAGCCCTCTGGCTTTTCTTCCTCCTCTCACTCGCCTTTGGCATCCTGATGGCTCTTCCCATTGGGGGCGCCGATATGCCCGTCGTCATTTCGATGTTCAATGCATTCACTGGGCTTGCGGTCGGCCTCGATGGATTCTCGTTTGCTACACCCAACTACGCGATGGTCATTGCAGGCATTATTGTCGGTGCAGCGGGATCGCTCCTCACGGTGCTCATGGCACGGGCGATGAACCGCTCAGTCCGCAACATCCTCTTTGGGGCGTTCGGTGCAACTGAAGAGACCGGGGTCCAGATCCAGGGAAGCATGAAGTCTGTCGAGCCCGATGATGTCGCGGTGATGCTTGCCTATGCGGACAAGGTCATCATTGTACCCGGTTATGGAATGGCGGTTGCCCAGGCGCAGCAGAAGGTCAAGGAGCTGATGGACCAGCTCGAAAACCGGGGAGTCCTCGTGAAGTTTGGTATTCACCCTGTTGCCGGCCGGATGCCGGGACATATGAATGTCCTCCTTGCCGAAGCCGGGATCTCCTATGACCACCTCTTCGACCGTGACGAGATCAACCCTGAATTCCAGTCAACAGACGTCGTTCTTGTCATCGGCGCCAATGATGTCGTCAACCCGGCCGCACACCGCGAGGGCAGCCCGCTCTTTGGGATGCCGATCCTCGATGTGGAACAGGCAAAGAATGTCATTGTCCTGAAGAGAGGGCAGGGGAGAGGATTTGCCGGGATTGAGAACGATCTCTTTTACCGGGATAACACAAGGATGCTCTATGGCGATGCCAAGGTATCGCTCGGGACAGTCGTGCAGGCCGTAAAGAAATTGTGAGAGAGTGCTGGTGACATGAATGTGGAATAATGTGAGAGGACGTTAAACCTCCTTCCTTTCAGGAACAGGTGTTCAGGGCAACTCTCCCTGAATATACCATTCATGGCCATCATGGTATTGTTCTGAATGATCGCTGATGAACGAGGCAATTGTTTTTGTTTACCAATTATGCAAGTGATTATTATGGCATTGATGGATCTCCTCTGGCCTTTCTTTTTCCCTGTCCTGGGAGCAGTTGTCGCGCTGGTTCATATTCAGTGGAAGCACCACACAGGGGTGACAGCGCTTGGGACATTTCTGGCCTGGCAGCTTGCCATTGGTCTTGGTCTTAGTTCCATTTATGCCGCGTTCGGCCACCTCGTCTTCGCCGACCGGGTCGCTGCATCCATCGGCTGGCCGGCCGGGAGTCCGTTCCAGCGTGAGGTCGGGATGTGGGACTTTGCCATCGGTATTGTTGGTCTCCTCTGCCTGAAATTCCGGTCTGCCGGGTTCTGGACTGCGACCGTGATTGCGTACGGGATCTTCTCAATAAGTGCAGGGCTCGGGCACGTTTACGAGATGATCGTCCATGGGAATATGGCTATCAACAATGCCGGCCCGGTCATGTACATGGACCTGTTCTATCCCGTGTTCCTCGGGACGCTTCTTTTCTGGTATTTCAGAAGAGCCAGCACTTCGCCATAAACCTGTTGAAATGGCAAAGTGTCCTTTCAGCACGGCGGCTCCGGATTCTCTTTTTTGTCGCCCGGCATCATCCAGGTTTTACCGAAATACCGGAAAAGTAAGGAAGGAGAGATGTTCCTGCTCTCACTTGCCCATGAGCGGAATATTGCAGTCAGGGCAGGTCTGGCTCCTGCAGGGAACCCCACGGGTTTTGGGGAGTTCTTTTTTACATTTTGGGCATATGCATGCATCGGGGGGATTCCCTCTCCTCTGCATACCCATTCCTGGTCCTCCATTTGGCATATCATTCACCACAATGGTCTGATATGCACCCCTGCAATTAAAACATGGGAACGGGGCAATGTTTGAGATATCAAATGCTTTAATTGCTGTATGAACAGATGGGAGATTTCCAGAATTGCAGAATAAGGACTGTATTGCCTCTTTTTTCCATGAAAGCGGCTCTCACCATTTACATGGTATATGCCTTTGTTCCGTAAGGGAACGCCGCGGCACAACGAGGGGGAATGAGGCAGCCTCGCACTCATTCTTTTGCATACCTGGAAAGCATCCCTTCATAGACCCGTGCCGCACTCTCAAGAGATTCGATGCGGACGTGCTCATCGATGGCGTGAAGGGTCCGGATCTCACCCGGGCCGTACTCAACGACGGAGAAACCAGCTTTTCGGAGGAAGCGGGCGTCGCTCGCTGCCCACTGGACGATTGGCCGTGCAGGGTGGAGATGGACCCTCTCTACCTCAGATAAAAGGCAGCCGACAAGAGGTGAACCAGGCGGTGTGATACTTGGCTCCGACATGCTGGTGATGGATATTTCTGCCCGGCGGGCATGATCCCTGACCTCCTGCAGCAGGGCAGGAAGGCTGCATCCCCAGGGGATCCTCAAATCGAGTTCGAGGCTGCACTGCTGGGCGACGATATTGGCTTTCTCCCCACCTGCGATTGTTCCGGGATTGAACATGATGTGCGAGAGGACTGTTCCGGCATCATTCATGCTGAAGATCTCTCCCAGGATCTTGGCTGACTCGCTGATGATTCTCTCAAGTCCGGGATCTCCAGGATCATACTCGCGCTTGTGAAGATCCTGCACGAACTCCATGAGTGAAAATGCTTCCATGACCGCACTTACTCCCTTGGAGGGATACAGCGATCCATGCCCGGGCTCGCCCTTGAAAATACAGCACAGGCGCATCAATCCTTTCTGCCCGATATTCGGGGAGAGGGCAGGGGTTGGTTCTGCAATCAGGGTATCACAGGGGATAAGAGATCTCCGCGCAATGAGAGTCTGGATGCCGTGGGTTCCTCCAGTCTCCTCGTCACAGACAAAAGCCAGATCAGCGGGAAATTCCCTGCCGGCCTCAATGAACTTCCTGCACGCCCAGAGGAGAGAGGCACACCCTCCTTTCATATCTGTAGCTCCCCTCCCCCATACCATGCCGTCAATGATATCGCCTGAATATGGATCATGGGACCAGCCATCGGAGAGTGCAGGAACTACGTCAACGTGGCCGCACAGGAGCAGCCTGCCTTCCGGGCGGGCACTCACGAGGTTCTGCCTCCCGCCACGGCTCCTGGTAATTTTCGTCCTGATCCCGATGCTGTCAGTGAAATCCCGGATATACTGCAGTACCTCGCGGGTGTCGCCCGGGGGATTCTCACTCCGGATCTGTACAAGGTCGGAACAGAGACTGGCGATATTCATGGCAGCCAGTGTATCAGGAACCCTGCTTGAATTTCTCGAAGAGCATCCCGAGCGAGGCGTCGCTATAGAGGGTTTTTAAGAAGTCTGCTTTGAAAAATTCGTCAATGAAGGAACGATAGACATGGGGGCGGATCGGCTCCTTGCTGTCCCGTTCCAGTACGATCCGGAAACTCATGTAGCGCGCCTCGTCACCCTCATCATACACTCTTCTCCAGATTGTAGGGAGCGCCTCGAACTTTTCGGGGTGATTCTTCTTGAGCCAGTTGATAAACGAGGGGAATTTAGGGCGGTCGCCGAGTTTCTCCTGGTCGACCCTGCACCGCAGGTATTCGCCGGTCATCATCACCCTTGGTGACTTGTAGTGGTAGGCCATCAGCCCGATCGTGTAATCGAGATGGGCAAGGGCGTCCATGTAATAAAAGGTGAGTACGGGGTGCCACATGGTCTCATCCTGCAGGATGAGAGATTTCTCGTACAGGTGCTCCAGCACGTAAACATATTCATTATCCGAAGTCATGGAGACATTTCAGACGTGAGCGAGTAAATATATTCCGGAAATGGCATTTTTTGGCATTCAGGCATGAATACTTGGATTAATGGTATTGTTACCGAAAAAACGGCGCTCTTCTTCGCACTGCTTCCTTAAATAGTTCTTCCAGTCTCTCTCCAGAAGCTCCACGGATATCAACATGGTTGTCGGTCCGGAGGAGGCATGGTTTCAGTTTTCCGTCAGAAGTGACCCTGAGACGGTTGCAGAAGGCGCAGAATTCAGTGTTGTGGAGAGGCCTTACGACCTCCACTTCAGCACCATCGATACAGTACTTCTTCCGGTGATGCATCCTGCGTGTGAGCATCTCCTGCGAACTGCTTGCGAGCCAGGCCTCCAGGTCACCAAGGTCGCTGTGGCTGGTGCAGTCACGGAACTCCATGAGTTCAATCAGCTGGAGAATGAGATCGCGGTTCCCACGGACGAACCTGATGAAATCGTCGATCTCGTGGTCGTTGATACCTTTCAGCATCACCATGTTGAGTTTGACCGGGGTAAGATGAGCATCAACGGCGGCTTCGATGCCCGCCATCACCTCATCGAGGCAATCGGATCCTGTGATCTTTTTGTAGGTCTCCCGATCGAGACTGTCGAGGCTGACATTGACACGGGAGAGGCCGGCATCCGCGAGATCCTGTGCGATATCTGCAAGAAGGGTCCCGTTGGTTGTCATTGAACATTCAACGCCATAGGGCACGGCTTTGACGATATCGACCAGGTCCTCCCGAAGACATGGTTCCCCGCCCGTGAACTTGATACTCCGGATATCGAACTTTGCCGCAACCCTCATGATCTCGGTGATCTCCTCAAGGGAAAGCGGGGCCTCCGGATCTTTCTCTCCTTCGGCGTGGCAGTAGATGCAGTGGAGGTTGCATGCCGGAGTTAGACTTATCCGGAGGTTGCTCACCGGCCGATCGTAGGGATCCTTAAGCCTCATCCGTGCACCTCACAAAATTCTTTGCAATAATGTATACCTCGCTGCTTCCCTTGCGGGATGCATGGCTCCGGTATGTCTTTACCGAGAGGAAGAACTGCCTGACTTCACCGAAAAGCTGTCCAAAATCTTCGCCCTGGAAGGATTTCATGACGAGGTTGCCGCCTGGTTTGAGCACGTGGCAGGCAAAGGCTAAAACATTCTCTCCAAGTCCTATCGCCCGGGCCTGGTCATAACTGCGGTGGCCCGAGAGCTTGGGGGCTGCATCGGAGATGACCACATTGACGGTTCCCATGAGGGCACTCACCTCCTGCCATACAGCAGAATCGGTCAGATCGGCGATGAGTGTGGTCACTCCATCCAGTGGTGCGATCGGGGAAAGGTCAACACCCACTACATTCCCTGCCGTGAGGCTCCGGACGACCTGGAGCCAGCTGCCGGGTGCGGCCCCGAGGTCGAGGACGTTATCATCATCACGGATGATGTGGAATCGTTCCTGGATCTCGCGCAGTTTATATGCTGCCCTGGAGCGATAGCCTTCACGAACCGCACGAAGATACGTACGATCTCTTCCCCACTGTGAACCCATACCAATTATTCCCCATGAAAATGCCGGAAAGACAGGATGAAATCAGATATCATTAAAAAGTTGATGGCATAGTTTATAATACAATATATACGGTGTGAACGATGTTAAAAGCAACGATTGATGCAGATATTCTCAAAGAGTCCATCGACGCGATATCAGCCCTCGTCACAGAATGCCGGCTCCACACCGACGAGAACGGGCTCTCAACCAGGGCAGTGGATACCGCCAACGTGGCGATGGTCTCCTTGACCCTCAAGAAAGAAGCGTTCTCAGGATTCGAATCAACAAAGAACGAGATTGGCCTTGACATTGCCAAGATGAAGAACATCTTTGGCATGATGGGCAAGAACGATCTTATCAGCCTTGAACTTCCCGATGAAGGGCATAAGCTTCGGGTAAGTTTCGAAGGATACCGTTATTCGATCACGCTCCTTGACCCGAACACCATCCGCAAGGACCCCCACCCTCCGAATATTGATCTCCCGGGGAAAGTGGTGCTATCGGGAACAGATCTGAATAATTCTATCAAGGCAGCAGCGGTCGTATCTGACAAGATTGCACTGGGGATCGATCCCGAACAACAGCTCTTCTTCATGGCCGCCGAAGGTGATACCGACCACATCAGGAGGGAGTTCGGCAAGAGCGAGGTCAATTTCCTGAACGGTGTCGAAGCGAGGTCTCTTTTCTCACTCGATTACCTCAAGGACATGGGCAAGGTCATGGGAAGGGCGGAGGAAGTAGAAGTCTCCCTCGGCATCGATCACCCGGCAAAGTTCTCGTTCTACATCGCCGGAGGACACGGCTATGTGGAATACCTCCTTGCACCTCGCATTGAGGCAGATTGATGCGGGTATCCCTTGATACAAAAGACTTTGCCAAATATCCTTTTTTAAAAGAATCGCAGCAGTTCATGCTGCAGAACCACGAATCCGTCGATACATTCCTGCATTCAAGCCCGGGAAAAGTTGCAGTCAGGTATGCCGTGGACCGTATCAGACGCGCGCTCTCACACCAGGGTCCGGCAGGTGCAGGCGATGATGAGGGACAAACCCTCCCTTCCGATAATCTTGGTATAAGGCTTGAGGTATCCTCCTATGCACTCTCGCGGATCCTTGTCTCCTGCGCAAAAGATCGTGCGTTGATCGATCGCCTCACGCGGTATGAAGCCGCCCGGGCATTCTCGTTCCTTGAGAATGAGGACGAACCAAAAAGGAACTACATTGCACGCCAGGTAGGATTTACGCTCGAACAGTCGTCGTTTCCTGTCAGCCGCTATGTGGAAGTCACGGCCGGTATGAGGGAAGAGCGATGGAGGCTGATCAACAGGGAGATCCATGAAGGTCGGGTGATGCTTGAGCCACTCGAGACAGAAGAACTGTTAAAGGAACAGATCCGTGTGACACTCCACTCCCAGCTGCCTCTCGAGGTGCCTGCTTCCCTCTGCAGCGATCTTGCACCGTATGTCTCCCGGGTCCAGGAAACGTTCCAGCAGCGGATGATAGAGGATTATGGCGAGGTCGATGAATCATGCTTCCCGCCCTGCATGCAGGCACTGGCATCAGCCCTCTCCGAAGGTATGAATATCACCCATTCGGGCCGGTTTGCCCTCACCGCATTCCTGCACAATATCGGGATGGACAGCACCCAGATTATCGAACTTTACTGCCGGGCTCCCGATTTTGATGTGAGCAAGACCCAGTACCAGGTCGAACACATCTCAGGGAGGGGAGGTGCAGGAACGGAATATACCGCCCCTTCATGTGCGGCGATGAGGACGCTTGGGCTCTGTGCGAAATCCGAGGGAGCCTGTGAAAAGGTGAACCACCCGCTCAATTACTACCGGTACAGGAAGAAAGGAAGAGGGACTGCTCCCCAGAAAAAAGAGCTCCCTAGCTGATGGTTTTGTTAAGGTAGAATCCTGCTCCGCTCATTGTGAGGATAAAGATCACCAATGCCAGGAGATATCCGATTCCTGGATCCATGAGTGCGGGAAGGGCAATCAGAAAGACAAGGAGCACTATCCCGCTCACGACGGCAGAGGCGATATCGATGACCCGTGAGTCCATGCAGTACCTATGCGTTCTGCATGCTGATATCAGTATCTTCCGCTCACCTAGTATGTGCCGGCGAAGGAAAGTAGATAGCCCGCTGGGATGAATTAACCAGCAAGGTGTGAGAATGCCGGACGATCCAAGGGAGTCGGTACTCAGTGAACTCCGGGAGGCGGTGCAGGTGCTCTCCCGTGAGATGAATGCGGTCCTCATCCCGGAGGTGGGTTCGAATATTGCCTACGGTCTTCCCGGTGCGCGGGAACCGGAGGAGGTGGCAGCCGTGCAGGGGAGGATAGTCAGACTTTCGGGGAAAGTCCATCCCGTGGGGCAGGTCGCATTCGGTGCAAGTGATCATGTTGCCCGGATCGTGATCACGACCATTCGTTTCGATCCCCTGGTCAGGTGTGCAGCAAATATACGGTACTCGTCTGAAGCAATTGAGATCCTCGAGGACATGTTCCTCGATGTATGCTCATTTGACCGCACTGCCGAACCTCCCGGGGTGAAAACCATGGATTGGGGAGTGGCATCCTGCTGCAGGCAGGGCGTTCCCGACGTCATCTATGATCTCGGGGCGGTGGGAAAGGAGCCGATGATCCGTCTTCTTGGCGAAGATCCTTCTGCGGTGGTAAAAAACATTCTTAAACTCTCGGCACGTATGAATAAAGAATAAAAAGAGGAATGACCGCATGGGAATCAAACCCACCTACATAAAGGCAATAGGACTGGAGCTGCTGGATCATCACGGAAGCCGCTTCTCCAATAATTTTGACGAGAACAAGCAGACCATTACCGAGATCACCAACATAGACAGCAAACGGGTCAGGAACCGGGTTGCCGGATTCGTCACCAGAAAGGTAAATACCGGAAGACGCTGAATACCTCTCTCGTATGTTCGAGGGAGTTATTCCGGCTATCATCACTCCTTTTCTCCGAAATCCCACCAGGGATGTGGACATTGAAGGACTTCGGTCGAATATTGAATTTCTCCTTGCTCATGGAGTGCATGGGATCGTACCATGCGGCTCCACAGGGGAATCGGCCACTCTGACATTTGAGGAGCACGAAAAAGTCATCGAGGTTGCCATCGACATTGCCGGTGGAAAGGTGCCTGTCATCGCAGGGACCGGATCCAACAACACCGCAGAGGCAATCCGCCTCACAAAGGCTGCGAAGGATATGGGTGCGGACGGGGCGCTGGTCATCAGCCCCTACTATAACAAGCCCAACAGGTCGGGACTTGTGAAGCACTATACTGCGCTCGCGGATTTAGATATCCCGGTAATCATGTACAACGTGCCAGGGAGGACAGGACAGAACCTTGCCATAGACCTTGTCATCGAGCTTTCGCACCACCCTAATATTGTTGCCATCAAGGAGGCGAGCGGGGATATCGGCCAGATGTCCAGGATCATCGAGGGGACGCTTGACGAGGATTTCCAGGTCATATCAGGGGATGACAATATCACACTTCCTATCCTCGCCCTCGGTGGTGCAGGCGTTATCTCGGTGGCGGCGAATGTCGAGCCGGCGCGGATGGTCGCGATGTTCGAGTCATTCTGTGATGGTGACCTCGAGGCGGCGCTGGACATGCACTATGAACTCTCTCCCCTCTTCAGGGCGATGTTCATCGACACGAATCCAATCCCGGTCAAGAAAGCCGTGGAACTGAGAGGGATGGCGGGCGGTCCGCCCAGGTTGCCTCTCGACGAACTTGATGCGGAAAAGACCGCAAAACTCGCGGAGGTTCTCGCCACCTATGACTAGGGTTGTGGTGTGCGGAGCCCTCGGGAGGATGGGGACCACGGTCGGCCGCCTTGTCAATGATGCCCCCGATCTCACGCTGGTCGGGGGGATTGACGTGAAGCCAGGCAACTTTTTCGGTGTCGAAGTCGTTGAATCCGCAGCGATGGACACCCTTCTTGCTGAAGTGAAGCCGGATGTCGTGATCGACTTCACTGTTGCCAGTGCGGCTGTTGAAAATATCAAAAGAAGTGCCAGGCATGGTGCAGCACTTGTGGTGGGAACAACCGGGTTCTCTCCGGAACAGCGGACTGAGATTGCAGCTTCCATACAGGGAAAAGTTCCGGCGGTCATCTCGAGTAATTTCAGCATCGGCGTCAACATCTTCTGGCAGCTCATCCGGAATGCAGCGAGTATGCTCCCCGAATACGATATTGAGGTTCTGGAAGCTCATCACAGGTATAAGAAGGATGCACCAAGCGGTACTGCAAAGACAATCCTCCAGATCCTTGATGAAGAGGTAGGGGAGAGAAAGAAATTTTATGGGAGGGAGGGGATGATGGAACGCGGCCGCGAGATTGGTGTCCATGTGATCAGGGGTGGCGACATAGTAGGTGATCACACCGTGCTCTTTGCAGGCAATTTCGAGACCATCGAGCTCTCGCACCGGGCATATGATCGTTCAGTCTTTGCACAGGGGGCGCTCAAGGCAGCCCGCTGGGTGGCAGGCAAAAAGCCCGGGATCTATGGAATGAATGATGTCCTCAGCCTCGGAATTGCGGCATCTAAATGACCATATAGAAACCTATTTCTTTTTTTATCCCCAAAATTTGTGCTGGAAATGTGCAATCATGACGGCAGTAGTTGATCAAGAAAAGTGTACTGCATGCGAAACCTGCATCGACGAATGCCCTGCAGCGGCAATCGCTCTGGTCGACGGAAAGGCAAAAGTTGACAAGGATCTCTGTGTTGACTGCGGTTCCTGCGTGGATGTCTGCCCGTCAGAAGCAATCCACCTGGAATAAAAATCAAACGATTTAATTACTCAAGGGATATAGCTATTTTTTTAAGTATGATCAATGTCGGAGTGCTTGGTGCCACAGGAGCCGTGGGTCAGCGTTTTGTCCAGCTCCTTGCTGAGCATCCCTGGTTCAACCTGACAGCGCTGACTGCGTCGGACCGGAGTGCGGGGAAGCGGTATGGAGAGGTTGTGAACTGGCGGCTGGACGTCCCATTTCCAAAGAACGTCGCTGATATCAGGATTCGCACGACCGATGTGAAGAGTCTGAAGGACGTGGATCTCGTCTTCTCAGCGCTCCCCGCCGAGGTGGCTTCGGGTGTCGAAACTGCCTGTGCGGATGCTGGTCTCGGGGTGTGCAGCAATGCAAGTTCGCACCGGATGGATCCCCTTGTTCCACTGGTGGTGCCGGAATTGAATCCGGATCACCTGAAACTCATCAAAGCCCAGCGTGAGTCAGGAAGGGATGGATTCATTGTGACCAATCCGAACTGTTCGACCATCGTCATGTGTCTCTCGCTGGCGCCCCTGATGCAGTTCAAATGGAAGGATATCCGGGTTTCGACCATGCAGGCCATCTCAGGGGCAGGCTTCCAGGGTGTCCCGGCGATGGGGATCTACGATAATGTGATTCCCTACATAGGGTCTGAAGAACAGAAGATGGAGACAGAAACACTCAAGATCCTTGGCCGGATGAAGGGAGGAAAAGTAGTCCTTGCGCCGATTTCTGTCAGTGCAAGCTGTCACAGGGTTCCCGTTCTCGACGGACATACCATGGCGGTGTGGATCGATATCAGTGGGCCTGTAGAGAAGGTCATTGACGCGTTCACCTCATACGTCCCGCCCATCTCAGGCCTGCCTACCCAGCCGGAGAAGTCGGTCCTCTACCTGGGAGACCAGGATCGGCCCCAGCCACGGCTTGATCGCAACCGTGGGAACGGGATGACCGTCAGCGTGGGGCGTGTCAGGGAAGGGATCCGGTATGTTACCATGGGACACAACACCATCCGTGGCGCTGCAGGAGCATCGGTCCTCAACGCTGAATTGATCCATACGAAGAAGTATCTCTAAGAGGTGCCTTCACATGCTGAAAGACAACACAGTATTCGTGGGGAACAAGCCGGTCATGAACTATGTCCTGGCTGTGGTGACCCAGTTCAACAACGGTGCACAGGAAGTATCGATTAAGGCACGGGGAAAAGCAATCTCAAGAGCGGTGGACACGGCGGAGATTGCCTTAAACCGCTTCCTTGAAGGTGTCGGGAAGAAAGAGATCATCACGTCCACCGAGATCATCGATACCGACAGCGGGAAGACCAATGTCTCGAGTATCGAGATAGTGCTCTCTGCTGCGGGATAATCCCCAAAATAACCTAATTTCAACCTTTAAGGGTCCACTAACCCTTGATTTTTGAACTGTTCGGGATTGGAACCAGGGTATGTATGTTCCGGGATGGAATGTATGGCTATTCCCGGAAAATTTCAGGATATGCGCTATTTTGAGGTATTTGGTCAAAAAGCGGGAGATAACCCGGTATAGATGCTCTGCCTTCACCAGAAAAAATATATCGGGACGGTTCTCATATAGTAGTCGAACATGAAAGGCGTAGCCGTTGCGCTCCTGTTTATATGTACTCTCTCTCTTGCGTTCCCCGTACTTGCAGGGAATGATCAAAAATACGGCTATGTCACGGTCGAGAATGTCGATATCACGCTCGAGAAAGGCGTGGCAAATATCGATATAAGGTACTCGCTCGATGAACCGACAAGACTCATTGTGTTTCTTCTGGGCAAACAGGATCTGAAGAACCGGATCCTCAAGGTTCTCAATTATGATGATGCGGAAGTTGTCACGATCGAGATGGATCGTGCGAACCTGGTGGTCAAAGATGTCTCTTATAATTACGGCCGGGGCATATACTGGTTCCCGTCCCACCAGTTCAATGTCATAATACCCACACTTAAGGTTACAACCCCCCAGATAACGCGTGAATTCTTTTCAACCAATACTATTCCAAACGGGATCGGCTATTTTGATAATCCCTGATGCCCTGTATTTTTTTCACTGAAATCCTGGGAAGTGTGTCTTTCTATAACTCTCTGCAAACCCGAATTGATGCTCTCCCGCCATGGAATAATAGGAGAAGCGTCTTTTCGGTGTTGGGGATACCTGGGATTATACTGATTCGCTCACTTCTCTTGCGGATTGTGAAGAAAGGCGCTTGGTAATCATATACTGGATTCCAATCCCGGAGAGTGCGCAGATGAGGCCACCCAGTATCCCGTAGAATATATACTGGAGTGCGGTGCTGGTGGTATAAGGGAAATCCGGGACATTGTTCATGGATATTGCATAAATGCATGCCCCATAACTGATGAGCCCGATTGCTCCGATCAGGAAGGGGAAGACGATCACCTTTGCAAGGCCTACCCTGTCATAAAAATACTTGTCGGTGATAATCCCGATCGACGCAACAATTCCTGCCAGCGCGAGCCAGAGGACTGCACCGTACATAAAGATCAGGAAATAGAGGAGGAGTCCAATCTCGGCGTAGAATATCAGCAGGTTCATCAGACCCATGATCACACCGACGATCACAAGAAGGATTCCTGCAATATAGGTGACGAATGAGATTCTTCCCCTGGTAAGGGAGGTGCGGAGATCATGGACATATCCGCTGATAAGGTCATCAATACCAAAACCACGGTAAAGCAGGTAGATACCGATTGCACCTACCACGATGAAGGTTGCAATCTGCGGTCTGTCAACAAGGTACGCGATTGCCCAGAGGAGCATGGCGAGACCAAGAGGGACAAGCACCAGCCTTGCGACCTTGGGATCATTCAGGAGTTTCTTGATGATGTAGTAGGTGCCCTCGAGGTTGGGCATCTGGTTCACGATCACCCTTCTGATGCTCGTGACAGGGAGTTTTGACTGCACAATCGGAATGACGAACTCATCTTCGGCTCCATCGGTGACGACTATGCAATTTGATACCCCTGTCTCTGCAACGACCCGCCCAAGATCGATCGCAATCCTCCGGTCCCCTTCAATCATATGCATATGGTTCCCGCCTATGACTGCAACCTCTACATCCTCACCCCGGGCTTTCAACTCGTCATAGATCTGAATTGCCTGGAAGATCGCATTGAGATCTGAGTCTTCGGGATCAGCGAGACCAAGGGTATTTGCCGCATGTATGCAGGCATCACGCCCGATCACCGGACTCTCGATACTGGCTTTAAATCCAATATCATCGTCGCGGTCGACAGAAAGGACAAGCGTGCGCCCCTGATTCATCAATATAAAAGGCACAAGCCATCTATTAAATGATTGCTCTGGCAGGAGTGGGAAAAAAAGATTCAGATAAGTTTGGAACGCTGCAGGAGCAGAATATCATCGGTAGTGAGTTTCTCTCCGGCGCGGAACATCTTGAAGAGGTGTTCTGCCTCCTTCCGTACTGCTTTCTGCTCTTTTGTGACCTTTGCCTTCTTGGTCTTCTTGCGAAGTCCTGAGATCACCTTGTCGTAATCGCGAAGCTCCTTCTGGCAGGCGATAAAGTACTTGTGCTCGGAGTCTGCTGATTCCTGTGCCTCCACAAAGTTCTTGTGAGCCGCATCGGCCTCTTCGCGTGACTTATCGGCCTTCCTGTAGAACTCCACCATCTGATCGTGGTGCTTCTGCGCGAGTTCCGCCATTTCGGTGACTTTCGCATGGAGGTCTGACGCCTGTTTCCGGAGGTCCCTTGCATTTGAGATCTTTGTCTTGATCTCCTTATTCTGTTCGAGCTCGGCCTCCTGTTCCCTGACCGACTCTTTCATCTGCTTGATCTTCTCGATAAGTTCGCGTTCCTTATCAGTAGAGAAGACTTCAGTCTGCTGCCGGAATTCGAGGTGATCGATCTGTTTCTGGAGCTCTTTCAATCCCCTGTTACGGATTCCACCGTGCTCCTTCTTGAAGGACTCTATCTCGTCGAAAAAGGTATTGGCCTGCTCGTTGATCTGGTTTCGTTCATCCTTGATGGATTGAACATCGTTGTTGTGTTTGTCGCGCAGCTCCTTGTTCTTCTGGGCTTCTTCAACGAATTCCCGTGTCTGGTTGTTGAGAGTGTTCCTTTCCCGTGCCCATTTGCTGGCCAGTGCGTTGAGCTCGTTCCTTCTGTTCTTGTGCTGTTCAGACTCGGCAAGAATCTTTTTTCTCTTTTCGATGAGTTCATTCAACATGGGTCATCATCCTCGACAGATCAGTCGGAATGCCCTGATTCCACGCGCTGGGGATGGGCCGGGAGAAGGATGTACATTTACGTGACAGAAAATTGGATTTCTTGCCTGTGTCCGGAGCACTCCGTGAAGAGACCAGGTTAATCCTGCACTTCACGACTCCTATGAAAAAAGTGCCGCGGCAATCGACCGGGCCTTTGTTCAGCTGGCTGTCCATCATGTTCGACTCCCTATTCCGGAAGGGTTCCTGAAAGTTCCCTTTCAACCACCCTTCTCCTGGCAATCCCGGGTGCATGGAACCCGGTGATTTTCTATTATTTAGACGGTATGAATTGTATTAATAGTTTCGTCGTGACGCGAAGATAATCATCGAAATCTGGAAGGCGATTTTTCAGGATTTTTTTAAAAACAGTATGAGGACCTATGACCGGTCTCTTCCGGTTCATGGTCCGGTATTGGCAATTGTGTGAATCAAGGTGGTATTGTGCACATTTTGTGAAGACTCAGCCTACCCATTCCAGCAAGGTACCTCCGGCCGTCATGTCACGTGCCTTTCTGTTCTTCGGGAGCTGCGGGGCCTTCGGACTTACCTTTTTCTGCTCGAGATCCTCGAGGATTGTCTTGTAAGAGACCCTGCTTCCCATGATCTTCCCGGTCTGGACGCCGGTCATGATGGCCAGCACCCGGACTTTCCCCTCCATGTCATTCTTGACCCGGGCTCCCCAGATCACATCCGCATGGGGATCGAGTTCGTAGGTGAGGGATGATGCGATCTCCTCTGCATCCTGCAGGGTAAGGTCGCCGCCACCGGTGATGTGGATGAGGCTTCCCGTGGCACCGCGATAATCGATGTCAAGCATCGGGTTGCTCAGACACTCGCGAACCACGCTCTCGGACTTGTTCTGCTGTTTGCTCTCGCCGACCAGCATCACCGCCACACCTCCCTTGCTCATAATTGCCCTGACATCAGCGTAATCAATGTTGATCAGCGAAGGCTGTGTAATGGTCTCGCTGATGCCTTTCACGGTCTCACCGATGAGCTGGTCCATCACTGAGAACGCCTGTCCGAGCGGGAGGTTGGGTACAAAATTTTTGAGCCTGTTGTTGTCGAGGACAATGACCGAATCTGCTGATGAAGCAAGGGCTTCGAGTCCTTCTTCGGCCCTTATCAGTCGCGCCTTCTCAACCTGGAAGGGATAGCTGACCATGCCTACGACGATAGCTCCCTGTTCCTTGGCGATCTGTGCGACCACAGGTGCAGAACCGGTACCGGTTCCGCCTCCCATTCCGGCAGTGATGAAACAGAGATCGGCATTTTCCAGGAGCGCTTCCAGCGTTGGCCTGGCCATCTCTGCCGCCCTCTTTCCGACATCGGGATATCCGCCGGCACCGAGACCCTTGGTAAGGGACTTGCCGATGAGGACCCTTTTGTCGGACTGGATCATATCCAGGTGTTGCTTGTCGGTGTTAATCGCGATGGTCTCTGCGCCTGAGACACCCATATGGTGCAGCCTGTTGATGGTGTTGTTCCCGGCGCCGCCACAGCCAATGATTACGATACGGGGTTGCCCAATGAACTCATCATCGATGGAGCCTGAGGTGTTTGACATCTCCTTCTCAATTTCAAAGTTCTTCTGGGCGTCGTTGATAATACTCTGCATTGTTGACCCTCCTAAACCTTGAATGAAACCTGGTCACTCTCCTTGAGGATGCGCCCGCCGCGTCTCTCTATCAACTGGCGAACTGCATCCCGGACTGCTTCAGAGACAGTGGGGAACTCCCCTGCCGCCACCATCTGCTCAAGCATCTCGATTTGCTGGTCTGGCAGTCTGAGGGTGATACGTTTCATTTTTTCCTCTTAATATGACAATTGTCCGACATTTGTCCGACATTTGTCTGTCATTTAGCTTGCTTATGTCTGACTATGCAGATGAATCCTACTTTATCAAAATAGTATATATAATTTTCTATTTAATGTGGAAAAATTGGAGAAAGACTCCCCATCCTTTTATGATAATCCGGTTCACACTTGTATGTTCTCATCACCGGGTTTTTAAATGAATCGGCAGAATTTGTCCAGAGTGGTTCATGGTGGGACCGGAATCAGGATCAAAAGAGATACGGGCGCATCAATCCTCGACTTTTCCGCGAATATCAACCCCTACCCGCCGCACCTTGTTACCGCGGTCACCCAGGGTGACCTTGATGAATATCCGGATGACAGCTATGGAGAACTCAAATCGGTGATAGCCCGTCACCTTGGCAGGGATCCCCAGGAGATTACTGTAGGTAACGGATCTATTGAGGTGATACGGGTCCTCTGCAGCACGATCCTCTCTCCCGGAGATTCAGTCAGGATCACACCGCCTACATTTGGCGAATATGAATTTTCGGCAAGGCTTGCCGGAGCATCGGTTGCCGTAGGACCCGGATATAAACTCAGATTCCTGTGCAACCCGAACAACCCCACAGGGTATCTCATGGAAAAGAACGAGATACTCCGAATTCTTGAACAGTGTGAACGGGACAACAGTTACCTAGCGGTCGATGAAGCATTCATTGAGATCTCCGATGACCCCTCGCAGCATGTGGCAGATATCAGGCACCCCCTGTTGTTCGTTCTCCGTTCCCTTACCAAGAGTTATGCCGTCCCTGGGATCAGGTTCGGCTTTGGACTGGGTGATACGGAGCTCATTGAGCAGATGGAGATGCGTAGGCTTCCATGGACTGTAAATGCTGTTGCTGAAAAGATTGCGATTGCTGCATTTATGCAGTACAGTGATCTTTCACTATCCAGGAAACGTATCATGGAAGAGAGGGCAAGGCTCTGCAGCGCCCTGGCAGATCTTCCCATCGAAGTCGTCCCTTCAAGTGCCAATTTCCTCCTTCTTCACCTGGACCACGATGCCGGCCCACTCTGTGATGCGTTGCTGCAGAAAGGGATCCTTGTCAGGGACTGCCACTCGTTTGGCCTTCCATGCTCCATCCGTGTTGCGGTTCGTTGCAGGGAAGAGAATCTCTGCCTTGTGGAGGCGTTGCAGGAATGCATGCGCTGATCCTGGCAGGCGGTCCGGGCAGTCGCCTGGGAATGGGAGAAAAGCCCCTCGTTTTGGTTGACGGCACACCAATGATACTGTCTGTGATCGATGCGTTCAGGGCTGCCGGGTGTGAGGTGACGGTGATCCTCACACGGAAGACACCCTATACCCATACATGGTGCCGTGCACAGGGAATCCCCCATTACACCGCATCAGGGAACGGATATATCGATGATATTATCGAGTCCGTGGGAATCCTTGACATCAGTGGACCGTTTTTCACTTCTGTCGCTGACCTCCCCCTTCTCGGGGCAGATCTCATTCGGGATATCCTTGACGTCTACAGAAAGAGCGGAAAGCCCGCTCTTTCCACATGGGTTCCAAAAAGCATCGCTGAAGAGTGTGGGTCCAGAATCCCTTATGTGGAAAATGTGGGCGGGGTCGAAGCATGCCCTGCCGGGATCAACATCCTGCGGGGAGACCAGGTTGGTTCACCGCAGGAAGAGGAAAGGATCCTGATCCATGATCCACGCCTGGCATACAACGTCAATACCCGTGAAGCCCTTGCACAGGCCCTCTTCATGAAGAGTTGCAATAAACAAGGTTAGCTCCTGATTCTTGTGTGAAATCAGCGTCTCTTGAGGTCATTTTTGACAATTCAGGTAATTTTGGGCTTTTTTAAGGAGGGAAATTTAATGAATCACGGTAGAGATGTATAGGTATGCAGGTCTCGCGGGAAGTGGAACTCGAAGGTCATATCATTGATTCCGGCATCATGACGCGAGTGTTTGATCGAATCATGGATATGGGGGGCAATTTCGAGATTATCGTGTTTGATGTCGGTAAACGAAAATCCGATCCGAGTTATGCCCATCTCCGGGTGAATGCAGACACGGAAGAACAACTCCGTGCCATCTTGTCAGAGATCCACCGGTTCGGAGTCCGTCTCCTTGAAATAAAGGATGTCTGCACTGTCCCGGCAGAAGGCGACAGGATCGTTCCCAAGGGTTTTTATTCGACCACTCATCACCCCACCTCGATCAAGTACCAGGGGATATGGATACCCGTCCAGCACATCGAGATGGACTGCCTGGTGGTGATTGACAAGAACGCTATGAGTGCCCTCTGTACGCCGATCTCGAAACTGAAAAGAGAGGACCTTGTCGTGGTCGGCGAGGAAGGGGTCAGGGTCAGCCCTCCTGAACGTCCCCGGAATATATCCACCTTCGAGTTTATGCAGGGGACGGTCTCACCCGAGAGGCCGAGCGAGACCATCATAGCCCGGATCGCCTCAGAAATAATCAGCCTCAAGAAGAAGGGTGGCAAGATTGGGCTTGTCGGCGGCCCCGCGATCATCCACACGGGTGCTGCCAATGCACTCGCCTCGATTATCAGGAAAGGGTATATCGATGTACTGTTCGCGGGGAATGCACTGGCAACGCATGATATCGAGTACAACCTTTTCGGCACCTCGCTCGGGATGGATCTCTCTACGGGGAAACCCCTTACCGGGGGGCATAAAAATCATTTTTATGCAATTTCCGAGGTGATCCGGGCCGGATCCATCGCGAATGCTGTGCAGAAAGGTGTGATCAGCGGGGGAATAATGTACGAGTGTGTGCAGAGGGGTATTCCCTACATCCTGGCAGGCTCGATTCGTGATGACGGTCCTCTGCCCGATGTGATCACCGATACGATGGAGGCACAGGACCGGATGCGGGAGCATGTGGGGGAATGCAACATGGTCCTGATGATCGCAACCCTCCTCCATTCTGTCGCGGTGGGGAACCTGCTGCCTTCCTACGTGAAGACCATTTGTGTTGATATCAACCCTTCATCGGTGACCAAGCTCATGGACAGGGGTACGATGCAGGCGATCGGTGTCGTCAGCGACGCAGGTGCATTTCTTCCCCTGCTCGAAAAACAGCTGGAACTCCAGGACGATACTTCTCAATGAGTAAGAGGCATGCAGTAAGGGCGCTCGGCGTTTAGGATATATTCCCACTCTTCCCTGCAGGTGCAGGGTGTGTGAAAGAGCGTTCTCAATAACTCCCTGTCTGCAGAAAGGGAATATTCCCGTATCCCTTTCACGATCTCACGGTCGCAGGATCCGCAATTGTGCGCACCCCTTATCTGGCCGCCGCCAACCGGATCACAGGTGAGGTGGACAGGGGACTCCATGAGAATTGAAAGGATGCTCCAGAGATAGGGTGGCCGGTATTCCCCCCTCTTCCAGTAATACTCGAGTTCGGTCCCTCTCTGGACCGTGCAGGGATTGAGGGAGATCATATCGGCAAGGCCTGACAGGTCACGGATGGAAGATTTCATGTCGGAGACAGCTTCTCCCTCCGTGAGGAACAGGGGCTTTGCAAGGAGGTATGCCTTCACGCCGGCACCTGCGTGTCGTGCCACCTTGACCGCCCCGCAGAAATCATCCCATGAGAACCCTTTGTTGATACATTTTTCCCTGATTACGTCATTGCTCGTCTCGACGCCTATCGCTACATAAAGGGGGATTTCATGGGAGTTGTCATCAATGGATGAGAGAAAAGAAGAGACCCCTTCCTCGGACACATATTCAGGCCGTGTCTCTGCAATAACCAGCTTCCCGCGTAACAGACCTGCCAGGGTATCTCTTGCCCGGGATGGAACCTCCCTGGAGTCGAAGAGGCTCCCCGAAGTGTATATCTTCACGGCATCGATGCCCGCAAGCGGAAAATGATCCCTGATCCAGGAGACCTGGGAGAGAAGCAGGGCCTCAAGTGCTCCTTGATCTCCAGTTCCATACCTCTCGTGCCGATAGCTGCACATCCGGCAACGGTTCCACTCACACCCGCCGGTCTTCAGGATGACGGTGAGGGTTGAAACAATTTCTCCGAGAATCCGGTCACTGCCAGTCCATGCGGCAAGCGGCCGATCAGAATCGCTCTTGTGATTCACTGAAGGATCATTGGTGCGGGAAGCTGATAACAACGTGGGAACATTTGCCATCCGTTGCATCGCAATTCCCTGTTTCCATCTGTCAATTATTGGTCTTCTTCTCCAGCAACCCCGGGAATTTTCGTGTTATTGTAGAGAGTGTGGACAAATAAGGTGAGTATACCAGAAGACTATTCAATTTCACTGCGGCATATATTGAATAATCTATATCCCTAGGGACTGCAGGAGGTTGCATGTGCCGGGGAACCTCGTTTGAATCAAAATAAGAGATCCAGGTGCAATATCATGATTAAGCCAAGATCGCGATCCCGTCAGAGTATCCGGGCGCTTGTATACATAACCGTGCTCGTCATGCTGCTTGCAGGAGTTGTTACCGCGTACGAACTGTCAATATTCGCCCCTTCGAGCGTGCAGAAAGGTATGCCGCTTGTCATCAACGGATCAAGCAACCTGCCTCCAGCGATCTCGGTAGATATCGTGCTCTCGCGGGCAGAATATACCACGGAAGAGATTGCAAGGCAGACAGTAACGCTGCAGGGGACGAAGGAGTTTACTGTTATTTTTGACACGAAGGATCTCGCAAAAGGCCAGTACAAGGTAGAGGTGCCCGGGATTTCAGGATACACTTTCCTCGGGGATTCGACCACTATAAAGATAGTGCAGATTATCGACCGGTCCGACGAAGTGATCATAAAATCTCCAAGGACCCAGGAGATGGACGGCAGCCTCGAATTGAGGGGGGTCATTCCAACTCAGAAAGCTGCAGGGGTCCAGATCCAGGTAGTCGGTCCCAAAAATGAGGTCGTATTTGGACCTGAATATATCATCACATTAATGGATGGATCGTTCACGCGGGAGATCACCATTGCGGGTCCAGGTACGTATGAGGTGAGCTTTACGGACAGCCGGGGATTCATCGGGACTTACCCCTTCAATGTGACAGCCCCCTTTGTTCCTGTCACACCAACTCCCACCGCTGATACATCAATGATGGCGATCACCGCCACCGCACAGTCCAGTACTGACCATCCAGCGTTTTTCGTCGTGACGGGGGCCACGGGCGATGTGAAGATCTCTACCTCTTCAGGGATCGACTGGATACTCGAGTACCCCGATTCGCGTGGTGCAATTCAGAAGATCAACAGCAAGGGACAGCAGGATCCGGAGGAGGTCAACATAACTGCCAACGGTGCAACCATATACCTGAAGGTATACCCGTACAGGTTCTCAGACCGTGGTGAGGTGACAATCTTTGCAGAGGGTGCAGGAAAAGTGGGCGTAGCTTCCGAGATCCCCCCGGTATTCGCAGCAACCACAAGTCCAACCCCGAAATCACCTTTTCCGTGGGTGATCACAATTCTTGCACTCATGGTGGTTGGATTTCGAAAGATCCGCCATTGAGCGATCCTGCCATTTTTCCCCCAATCACGTGTTCCGGATATTTTTTAAGAATCGGAATCAAACAGGTATATCCGTGCCGGGGTAGTCTAGTCCGGAAAGGCGGTGGCCTTGAAAGCCACTGGTGCCCAGCACCTCAAGAGTTCAAATCTCTTCCCCGGCGTAATTTCTGTTTCTTTGATCTCATATCTCATATGAAAGATCTGATATCTTCCGACCGAAAAGACACCTACCTCGGCAAAGCGCGTTACCGTAAATCATTTTTTTTATTCGTGGATTCTCACCCGCTTAAAAATTAAAATAGCCATAAATATTCCTTAAAATTAAAATCTATGGTTTTTTAACAAAAATTGGAAACCAGCCCATCAACGGATTTTACGACGGGTTCTACTGAAACCCTCAAAATTTTACCGCATAAAGTGACCAAAAGGACCCCTGGATCCCCAGTTTTGAGGGAAAGGAGCCGAAATAAATATAAACCCCAACAATTCAACGTAAAATTATGGGAGTAAAAATTGGTAAAGAAAAGATCAAGCGTGAACCCGGATACCTTTACTACTTAGGGAAGGACGGGTACGTTTGGGCTGCACCGATGAAGAGCAACAAAACCGGCAAGAAGCGGAAAGTTGGAACGGAGAAGATCCCAAAGGAGAAGGGATATTTCTACTATCTTGGCAAGGACGGCTTCGTCGGAAAAGCCAAGATGAAAAACGCGTAAATCCCATTTCATTTTTTCTTTACAGACTGTGCATGCATGCACAGTCCGTATAATCCTGATACTATTGAGTAAGTTCAGGATCTTCATTGAATTCACCATGGCATTTTCGTGCTATTCCCCCACCCTCAAAAGCGACTCCGATGGACTATTGAGGAGGGGGACCAAGTGCCATGCATTCATGTGATCAGGTATTGCTGCACACGTGCTATGCACTGCATGCCTGCAGAGTTGATCGGCAAATTTATATTTAAACCGGAATTCCAGGTGCTTCTGTCAAGGGAGTTCTTAAAGAACATCCCATGACCTGATCGAAAGGGGGTAACACAGATGAACCGGACAATTCTGCACATCACAGAAAAAGCTGAATATTTCAGCAGGATAGGAATGGAATCAGCGGGAAGCGGCAATTTCACAGGAGCACTTGCATCCTTTGACCAGGCATTGAAGGAGATGCCCGAGTATGCCGCCGCCTGGAAAGAGAAAGCAAACTGCCTCGATGCAATGGGCAGGTGCGAGGATGCGATACGGTGTTATGACCGTGCAATACAGCTGGACCCGGGTGACGCCGAAGCATGGTTTGACAAGGGACTTTCTATGAAGAAACTTGGGAACGATGAAGAAGCCTTCAGATGCATGAGCAGGGGAGTGGATCTCGAACTTGGGGTATGAAAGCCATCAGAGCCCGGGAAGGGAGACTGCTTCGGCATTTGTCTTCCAGGCTCACCATATCCTTCACGTTCACTCCTGAATTCTTCTTATTCAGGATCTTCTTTTTACTCTGAAAATCGCATCCGCGATTTTCATTTTGCATGCATATATCTCGAAGTGAATCATGTGGTTTTTTCACTCAAAAAAAGGCTCCGCCATGCTTATCTTCGACCCAAGGGTCTCTAACCTGTCCTCGTGACTTTAAAGTGTTTTGGAGAATAAACTGGGAGTCCCACGATCGACATTGCCTGGGAGGGGAATTCAACCTGAATCATATTACTCTGCCGGGGGCTCTGTAAGGGGAATCATTCCTGCCGTGAGTACAAAGATGGGAAGTACCTTTTTATTGTCTCCCGGGGCAACCACAGTATACCCGATATGCAGGAGAATATCAAGACAGGACTTCTTGAATGGTGCAGGATGAAGAATATCCCGCTGGTGGGTGTTGCGGCTGCGTCACGCTGGGAGGATCCACCTTTCACACCATGGATGCCCGAATCATTCTATCCCCGTTCGATATACCCTGACACCAGGTCGGTGATCGTCATCGGTCTTCCGGTTCACCTTCCTGTCATTGAAACCACCCCCTCGATTTACTACCACGAGCTCTATCAGACTCTCAACAGGCTCCTTGATGAGTATACCTACAAGATTGCGGAATGGCTGAACGGGATGGATCATCCTTCAATTTTTATACCAAGGGATGGCTACGGAAGCATTGATGTCCTCCTGAAAAAGCCTGTGGCGTTCTTTTCCCACAGGCATGCCGCATACCTGGCGGGCCTCGGATCATTCGGTATGAACAACATGATCCTTACACCTGAATACGGCCCAAGGGTAAGATTTGGATCAGTTTTCACAGAGGCGGAGCTGACACCGGATCCCGTTATTAGTGACGATCTCTGCATCAGGTGCATGAGATGCGTGGACCTGTGCCCGTCAAATGCCCTACAAGGAGAAATGTATCCCGAAGGAATCACGGATAAACATGCATGTGCAACCTATAGTGCGGGATTATTCCGGAGATCAATCTCTCCCTGTGGGGTGTGCATCAAGGTCTGTCCGGTCGGAAAAGACCGGGGACTTTTCCATCGCGAGAATCCCGATCTCTATAGTTCACCTGAAAAATACCCTGAGATCACCCGTGGGTGGGATCACGTGAGATTGTACGGGGGAAAGGACTAGAGCCCCGGCATCCTGCTTTCTGGCAGTCGCAGATTCCCTTGTGGAATACGAGGAGATCAGGGCGCCGTGAGTGCGTGGGGTGTGTTCAAAGATACCATTTATACTTCCATGCGATCATACATACAACCAGCAAATGGGTGAAGATCATGTGCATTGCTGTTCCTGCTGAAGTGGTGGAGATAAAGGATGGGAATATTGGCGTTGTGGATTATGGGGATCTCAGGCAGGAAGTGAGGCTCGATCTCGTTGATGTGAATGTCGGGGAGTTTGTGCTGGTCCATGTGGGGTTTGCAATCCAGAAGCTCTCGCGGGAAGAGGGCCTTGAGACGAGGGAGATTTTCAGGCAGGTTTATGCAGCAATGGAAGATGCAAAGTAGTCTCCCGGAAGGGTGTGTTCACGAACTATCCCACGGCGCTTTTTGCATTGACTTCTCATTATTGTCTCTTTTTTACGCTGTCCTCTTTTCCTGCCTGTGAAAACTCTTACACCACTATTGGGATATTACCAGTCTGCATTGAAGATCGATGCTCCGGGTTCATTGAAGGCAGCTGGTATTTCGCATATACATGCCTGTATCATGAAGAGGCGCGTGAAATTCTCCTGGAATCAATACGCTTATCTTCTATGAACTCAAAAATTGATTCAATCGCAGAAAGGATGTTGTAAGAATGGATAAAACAGGTGTAGCAAGTCTGATTGCAGGGATCGTTCTCCTTATCCTGGGAGCGTATGGCGTCTGGATCTTCCTTCCCGATGTGATCACATTCCTCAAAGGAGTTATTGGAATCCTTGGAATCCTCATAGGTATCTTCCTGCTCATATTCGGGGCAATCCTTGTGAAGGATTAAAGGGCCAACCCTTTTACCCCTTTATTTCAAAGTGTCTGCTTTTGGAGGTGCTATCCCTCCAAGAAGGGTCCCTTTCTGCCGCAATGAAAAAATAATAATGGAAAGCCTGCTGTAACCTACACACGCACTCAATCAGACGAAATTCCTTGCATATTAATAAGGTGCGAAAATGGAGAAGATGAAAACACTCGTGGTTCTCTTGGCGGTGACCCTGGCTGCGTCTCTGGCAGGGAATCTTTTTTTTATACTGAATCCCGCGGGCAGCCCTGTCACAAATCAGGTAAGAGATTACCTTTTGTATCCCTATCCCCAGGTAGAATTCCCTGGAAACAATACTACTCTCAATAGTTCAGCCAGTCACCTTGCAGTCAACCGGAACAGCTCCCCTGAGATGAATATCTCCACCGCCGAGGTTGTATCAGATAACCCGAATTCTACAATCATTGAGATGCTGCAGATGCTGGAAGAGGAGGGGGCGTTAAACGAATCCATCCTGATGATGATCCTCGGGATAGACGAGGAAGGTGCAGGGTACGTTGAGGTAACTCCTACTGTAGAACCCGGACCAACGCCAGATCCCTATGCCTGGAAAAACTATTCTTCAACGAAATGGCATTTCACCATGCCTTACCCTCCTTCCTGGGAGATCAAGGAAGGATCCTCATCGAATCCTGCTTTGACGATTACTGCACCTGTTGAGACCGAGTGCAGTACGGTAACATCTGAGTGCTACCAGTATGTCGCATCAGTAGTCGTATCAATCGATCAGAATCCCGGTACCACCGTTCTTGAAGATTATTTTAACAGGAAGGTCTCGTCGCTCCAGAAGAGTCTTGGCATCACGGCAACGAGTAAAAGTGCACTTACCACAATATCCGGGAATAATGCTTACTGGATTGAATACTATACCCGGGATGCAAGGGGCAATCCCTTGAAATGGTATATGCAGTACTACTCCCTGATTGACAAGAAGGTGTTCATCCTCACGTACAGTGGCCCCTACTCCACGGGTGATAATATATACAGTGCCAACAAACCGGATGCGCAGAAGATGATTGACAGCTTCACGGTAGAGAGGCAGTATAAGGTGGTGTGAGGGAATGGACATGCCTGGCACCTCTAAAGCTAAAGCATACCTCGTGGATAGAAGATCATGGTAATAATCCTGCTATTTTAGTGATCCTTTTCCCCATCCTGTGCGTAGCGTAAATCCAGGTTACTGATCAATATCCTGGTTACACCTTGGGAATAATACAGAAAGAGTTGACCTTGAACCAGGTCAGGATATCTCCCTGAACCCGCTCAACCTTTTTTTTGTGAAATTCGCATCCGCGATTTTCATTTTCTATGTATATGTCTCTATTGGAATCATGAGATTTTATAATATCCGATAAAAAAAGAGGAGGCTTCAATACTTCTGTATATCTTCAGCCCTGATGGTCTTCCTGCCTTCCGATGCAGCTGCGTCGGCAGCTCCACGTGCAACAGAGGCGATATACATCTCTGTTCTTGCTACAATTGCTTTTGTCCCATCCATGCTGATGCGTTCAGCCCCGCTGTTCTTTGCAATCCGCATAACCGGTGCAATCGGGAGATCAAACGGACTGGATCGTGAGGACTTGGTGCGCTTTTTTGCAGGTGATGGTGTCCCTTTCTTTTTCATGGACTTTACCTCGAAAAGGGGAAATGTCTGTAGAGTATTTAAATATTAAAGATACCTCCGGTTCAAAAACCCCATTGCTTCATCCCTGAGTCAACCGGACAGCTCTGGTTCGTTTTTCCGACATTTGACGGAAGAGTGAGATGCTTAACACCGGGTTGGACACGACGGGCAGAGGAATTCAGCTCAGCCCGACCACTGCATGATGGAGAATATCAACGGTCATCCTGAGTGCTCTGCCTGCATCCCTCAAATGGTGATAGATCTCTCTCTTACGCAGCGCTTCCATGGCATCATCCTGGTGAAAGAGATCTGCCATGCAGTGGATATAGAGGTCATCGATCATTCGCATGGACTTTCTGGCAGCCCTGATCAATCCTTCCACACGTTTTTTATCCTTACTCATCGCCTCGACCCCCTGAACAGCACACCTGGTTCCTTTGAGAAGTGCATCTGCCATTGAGCGGATGGCATCATCCGGCTGGACACCGAATGCATACATCTCTCTTGCAACCTCGTAGGAATAATTCACGATATAGTCCATCTGGCGCGAGAGGCTGTAGATATCCTGGCGATCGAAAGGAGTAGAGAATGAATCAAGGAGTTTTTCCTCCATATCATACCGCATCGCATCAACGTTCTCCTCCTGTTCCTTGAGGAGGTTCGGTTCACTGAGTGGGATTTTCTGGAGCCATAGTACAAGGGTATCCACGCACTCCAGCGTCTTTCGTGCCTGTTCAGCGAGCATGTATTCAAAATCGTATTCAACAGGAAAAATTGAATCAAAGATCCCTTTTTTCAGTTTGAGTTGATGGTGTGAATCTTCGGTCATGGTGGTCCACCTGCACATGTGAGGATACAGGATGAAAGGATGAATGAGAGGACCATTGTTGCAGGTATTGTCAGCACCATGGCTATAAGGATCTCTTTTCCCACCGACCATTGTATCTTTCGGGGATTATCAGCAGCCCCTACCCCAATCACCGACATCGAGATGACATGACTCGATGAGACCGGTGCCCCGGCAAGTGTTGACGTTGCAATAATGGCACCAGATGAGACCTGGGAATCGAATGAATGAACAGGTTCTATCCTGAAGATCCTGCGGCCGAGTGTGGCCATGATCCGCCATCCTCCGCTGAGCGTCCCTGCGAACAGCAGGAGTGCACATGCCGCACGGGTCCAGAGGGGCACTTCCGTGGATGCAGTGAGTCCGGCCGAGAGGAGGACAAGCGCGATGATCCCCATCTGTTTCTGTGAATCATTTGCCCCGTTACTGAATGCCATCGCTCCCGCAGCGATCCAGTTGAATCGTGAGATGGTCCGGTTCGCACTTCTCTTTGCATTTCTGAGAACGAGGCGTGTGATAGTGCGCATCCCATAACCCCCGATAAATCCCAGGATGACTGATATCACAAGGTAGACAAGAACCTTGAAAAATCCTGTCAGCTCATGGGGCGGGAAAAGCAGGCTTTCTATTCCCCAGGAGATGCACCCTGCACCGCCTGATGCGATACCTGCGCCTATCAATCCGCCAAGAAGGCTGTGGGTGGATGATGAAGGAAGCCCGAATTTCCAGGTGACCAGGTTCCAGATCGTTGCAGTGGTGACTGCAGACAGGAGAACGAATACCAACTGTGTATCAGGTTCGATGGAAAGGAGTCCCGAGATCGTAAATGCAACTGCACTCCCTCCAAGGAGAGCTCCCAGGAGACCCATGGCAGCCACAAGGATTATTCCCTGTCGTGGGGTCGCAGAGCGGGATGCGATGAATGTCGCCGCTATTGCGCTTGCATCCTGAAATCCATTGGTGAACATGAACGCAAGCGCAAGAAGCACGGTGATCCAGGCAATGACGAATATCATCGCATCTCCTATCTCCTGCAGATTCATCCCGATGGTATAACAGAGTTACCATTCCATGTTCGCGAATGGTATGAGAAACATGATGCGATGGGTCCCAGGGATCTTTTTGACAGGGTGAACGATGAAATGATCTCCCCTGCAGATCTCTCGCGATTCCATCAGGCATCAATGGGAATCATAGGTGGGGGATGCGCGGTGCATGCATCGGATCCTTCCAGGATTTTCAAATACTGCCATAGTGGTGTAGAACGGATATGTATATTTCATCATATTTATAAGAGAATAAAAATGACGCATACTTACAAGAGAATACCTCTGTCTGGTGGAGTAATGCGACCGACGCTTAAGGATGAACTCGAATACGCGATCTGGAAGATCACAGGCCTCTCTATCCCCTTTAACGAACATGTAATCCCCCATCTCTCCAAGGAAATTGCGAAGAAGACCGGCGAGGATCCCGGGGAGGTCAGCATGAGACTGGCTGCACAGATAAAGGAGATTATATGGGAGGATATCCAGTCACAATACCGGAACAGGGCGCCCTGCCAGAAAGCAGTCAAGAGCCCTGTTGAGAATTAATATTTCTCTCTTTTCATGCAAGTGGATATCTCCTGATCTCTTTTCCCGCACAATCCGGCGCTTGCTTCAATCGCGGGTTGAGTCACAAGTCCTTTATCTTCCCGTATCCTCAACTAAAGGAATGAACGGAGTATTTTCCCGGGAATTGTACCGGTGCCGCCATGCTGCTCCTGGTGTGAGTATTCCAGCAAATGGCGTCCACCAAGGTATGAGGAATTTCCGGTACAAAAAATACTGGACGAATGAGGGTGATATTCAATGATAAAAAAATTCATGCAGTATGTCGGACTTCTCCTGTTTATTCTGGCAGGAACAGGTGGCGCAGCCCTGTCCGCGGGTTGTATCCAGCAGCCAGGTCCAACTCCACAAGATCCTTTCCCGGGAACATGGCAGTACTGGGGGCAAATTGGTGAGTATAACGCCACGATCGTATTCACGTTCCTCGAGAACAGGACAGGCCGTTATGATCTGGCGGTCATGGAGAGTGAACCCCCCTCCCTTCAATCGATGGGTTTTTCATGGGAATCGGAGGGTGATCGATTGTTCCTTGGCACCAGCAGTGAACAACAGCACCTGGTCATCCGTTATCATCCTGGCACTGATTCCGTGGTGGTCGATGCGGATTCTGAATCAGGCATCTTCGTGAACGGCGATTTTGTGCCCGGGCCATTTACCTGGGAATTTTCAAGGGTTGTAAGGGAGTAGCCATGAAGGATGGAAAGAAAAAGAAGGAATTCTTGGGAATATCTGCCCTTGTTTTTGCAGTGTTCATCGGGATTCTTGTGATATCCGGGTGCCTCGGGGAGGGGAGAGAGCCGGTTCTGGGCACATGGGAGTGGTCTGACGGAAAGGGGTATGTCGAACGGTATACTTTCCACGAAAATGGATCTTTCCAGGCACAAGCCCTTGGTGCCGCTTTTTCCGGGACATGGAAGGAGGTCTCCCCGGACCACTACCAGGTATCCTACACGGACAGCTCGTTTACGGGAAACGGGGAGACATTCACCGATATTATGCTCTTCGACCATGAGACCGGCAGTCTCTTTTTCCCGGGCCATGTGAAGGTATGATAATTGTATAGTATGGTTTCCTGGTTCAGTACTGAAAAAGCCTGGCCTGTTCGTGAAGAAAATGAAAACAGATCGAAAAGCACAGACAGAGCAGGGTTCTTTGAGTTCTGAAAGAAGGAAAAGTAAGGATTTTATTCCTTTACTTCCTCGATTACAGCAGTCGCTGCATTCTTTTTTACACTCTCGATTCCATTCATGCAGGCGGACTTTGAGCTGTAAGACTCACCAACAGCAATGATCTCGCCGTTTGATGCTTTCAGTCTGAACCGGTACTTGCCTGCTTTGTCAACGTAGACTTCAAATTTTCCAGTTGCCATTATTGATCAAATTTTTAAAAAGGTCTTCATCACTTTTAATACTATAGATATCGGTAAAAAATTCAATTCAAAGGTGTTTTTAAAAATTGTGCTGAAAATAACAGAAAAGTGCTGCTATGGGGATTCGAACCCCAGTCGCGGGCGTGAGAGGCCCGCATGATTGGCCGGACTACACTATAGCAGCAAGTTGCCAGATGAAATGGAACCTCCCGGCACTTATAATTGTTGATGTCCTTTCTCTGGTGGGGGTGAATGGGCGGTTTTTTTCAATTCAGTCCACATGAGCCTGCGTTGTTTTCACTCAATGTTTGCATCGTTTTCTGACGTTACCCACAACTATATGTTGAAAATCCGGCCATTGATATAAGAAAGCGAATGGCAGGCCTGGAAGAGCAGATCAAGGAGCTCGAGGACGAGCTTCAGAAGACGTCCTATAATAAGGCGACTGCCAAGCATATCGGCCGGGTCAAGGCAAAGATTGCAAAGCTCAAAGACGAAGCTGTCACCCGTGCCATGCGTGCAGGAGGCGGAGGCGAAGGCTACTCCGTCAAGAAGTCAGGGGATGCCACTGTCGTCCTCGTGGGCTTCCCATCTACAGGTAAGAGCACACTGTTGAACACTCTCACCGGCACAAAGAGTGAGGTTGCTGCCTATGCATTCACTACCCTGACCGTGGTCCCCGGAGCACTCGAGCACAAAGGGGCGAAGATCCAGATCCTGGATATCCCGGGGCTCATTGCGGGTGCTGCAATGGGAAAAGGTCGGGGCAAGGAGGTGATCGGAGTCGTCAGGGGTGCAGATTTGATCGTGATCCTGGTTGATGTCTATAACGCAAACCACGTGGGAGTCCTGATGAAGGAGCTGTACGATGCCGGGATCCGCATCAACCAGGCCCGGCCTGACATCACCATCAAGAAGACAGCGTACGGGGGTGTGAGGATGAACCATGTAGGAATCCTCGACCTCGACCTTGAGGAGATCCGCTCAATCCTCGCGGAAAATAAGTTGATGAATGCCGATGTGCTCATCAGGGGAAATGCAACGCAGGAGGATGTCATTGATGCCATGCTGGGAAGCCGCATGTACATCCCGGCGTTCGTGGCAGTGAACAAGATCGATCTTATTGATGTATCTGCGAGAAAAGCAATCGAAAAGGAGATACTTTCAGAGTTCGGGAACAGGCCGCTCCTTATATCCGCCCATACCGGGTATCACATGGAGGAGATGAAGGATGAGATCTACGAACGCCTTGGTTTCATGCGGGTCTATCTGAAACCTCAGGCTGGTGCTGCAGATCTCGAGGAACCGCTCATCATCCGGTCAGGCAGCAGTGTGGAGGATGTCTGCCGGAAACTCCATCGCGATTTTGTCGATCGCTTCCGGTATGCCAGGGTGTGGGGCCACTCTGTCAAGCACCCCGGGCAGAGAGTGGGTCTCCCGCATAAGTTGAAAGAAGGGGATCTCCTCACGATCATCATAGAGCACTGACCGGGGCGGTAATGCTCTCTTCTCTTCCTGCATTCTCATTTTATGAGAAATTAAATAGGGTTTCTTGTCATTGTTACTACCGATCTCGCTCATAAATCCCGAAAGGAATTAAGGAAAATTCATTCGCAAAAATCAGGGGGAAAGAAGTGCGGGTTGTCGGCCTCGTATCGCATATGCGATTGACCTCGCCGCCCCCGAAATTACCGCGGGGCTACCGCCCTCGACCCGGGGCGACCTGCGGTTACCTTCATATCTTCGGTAATTGCTGAATAATCCTGGAAGGACTGATGAGACGGAATGCGGCGGCGATTCAAAAACTATTCACATTGATCGTGAAATCGAAATTACCATCTGATATTCACAAAACAACATGGAAATCCGCCTCAAAATAGCGCGAATATATTCACCGTTTGACAAAATGTTCAGTGGTTAGATTATCATTATACCCTAGAGTAACTGGATAAGATGAATAGCGGGTGACCCGCATCTGCCCTCAAGGACGAATGTTTCACCCCTTCAATTGTTTGATGATTGCTCCTGCAAACTCCTTTGCCGCCACGGGGCCGTTTGCGGTGATGATCGAGCCGTCCACGACCACGGGCTTCTCTGATATGTATGCTCCTTCCCTGAGTATCTCTCTCTTGGAGGCCGGGTTCATGAAACATGCCGCAGTCCTTCCTTTGAGGATTCCTGCTCGGGCCAGAACAACCGGGGAGAGGCAGATGGCAGCGACCAGTTTCCCGTTCTTGTGAAAGTACTTCACCAGCTTGATCAGCATCTCGTTGTCCCAGAGGTGGACAGGTGAGCCGGATCCCCCCACAATCATGATTCCTTCATACTCTCCAGGCTCAACATCTTCAAGAACGCGGGTTGCCATGACCCTGGCACCCAGCATCCCTTTGCACATCCCCTGGCGTGTCGATACGATGTCAAACGCGATGCCTGCAGCCTGGAATGCAGATACCGGATCAGCCAGTTCTTCATCCCTGAAATTTTCAGGAGGTACTACTATGAGAATTTTCATAAAAATTAGAGGGGTATTCTCCTGAAATAAGAATATCCATCAGGGCAAATAAAGATCCAGCCGAAGGTCCAAGATGCGAATAAATGAGGATAGATTCGCTGATCCATGTTCATTTCTCATCCATTGTTCTCGTTTTATGATCATTCCCTGGTAGTGAGAGCCTCTAAAAGTACTTCAAGCGGCGCATCAGTCTTGAGCGCCGTCCCACTGTAATGGACCCTGGTGGCTGAATAACCATCTCCGACCAATGCCTTTATCACCGCTCTTATGGGTGGAGGAGAGACGCGGAGATGGCGTGCCAGGACATGGTAATCATAGTGGTAAGAGAAGGGTAGTTCCTGCCTGCAGGTAGTGATGAGCTGCTGCAGTTGTGATGAACATCCAAGGGAAAATGCCGGAAGTGTCGATTCCATCTGCATGAGAAGCTCATTCTCCTGAATGGATCCGGTCCAGAGAGGTCCGATGGGTCTGAGAGCGGCACCACAGAGGGGGCAGGATCCGGGTTCTGGCAGGATTCCCTGCTGCTCTTCCCTGTAAGGGCAGGAGGGGCATTGCATCACATACCCCATGCGGGCGATGGACCTGTCTGCAGCCAGGGCGCCCTTCTGGAGTCGTGCGTGAACCCTGACAAAGTGCTCCCGTGAAAAACAGAAAAGCGGCTCGACACCCCTGTCATATTTCACCGCCTCACGGACAAGAAATCCCAGGAGGATACGGAGCGCAGTTTCAGCATGGTATTCATTGTTCATCGCAGCCGCAAAATAGCGGCGGATCCCTGCATTCCTGTGAGCTCCGCACAGGGGGGCAGTATCAGTCGCGGTGACAAAAAGATACCTGCCGCTTCCCCTGATACCCGAATCAATGAAAGGAGCGGGGGAACCGAACGGGTCGAGGTCAACCGCCTCGTAAGCTTTTCCGGAGAGGAGTACATTGGTATCTGAATGCAGTACCTCGACAGGTATTCCGAGCATCTCTGCATTGCGTTCGATCAATGCAACAGCCCTCCTGTCGCGGTCATTGATGCTCACCGGGATTCCACATTCCGATGCAATGCGGAGACCCCGGATACCGGATGCACCCATTGCATCAAGGTACTGCGAGGGTTTGAGAATCGAGACGAGAAGGACAGTTGCGTCGCGTGAGATCTCCATTCTGGGATTGTAAAAGACAGGCGAGGTTTTCGGGGGGAACGAATGAGAGGTATCCTGTACCGGGATGAAAAACCGGGTATTTCCTTCTTTCGCCTCTGTTAATTCCATTGCTGGAATTGTGGCGGTTCGACAGCCTTATACCTTCTCTTCGATAATGAGTATAGGCAGGGCGTGTGGCCTAGTCAGGACAGGGCGGCAGCCTCCTAAGCTGTAGGTCGGGGGTTCAAATCCCCCCACGCCCGCTTGTTTTGTTTTTCCAAAAATCCTACGGTATGGATATATATTTTCTCCCGCAGTTGTACATATTCAGGAATTTCCAGGAGGAACGAGGGATTTTTTCACTTGACCCATATATTCGCATCATACGTCCCGTCAACGCTTTCGTCGCAGGATGTGCCGGGATTATCGGGTACCTGATGGCAACAGGCATCCCGGTCCCCGGTCTTGCAATCCTCTTTCTCGTCGTCTTTCTGGTCACCGGTGCGGGAAATGCTATCAATGATTATTTTGACGTTGAGATCGATCGCATCAACCGGCCCGAACGTCCGATTCCATCGGGTACGATCAGCGAGAGGGAGGTTCTTTATTATGCATCGCTCCTTTTCCTGGCGGGAATATTCCTCTCTTTCTTCACCAATATCATGTGTACCGTGATCGCAGTGGTAAACTCGCTCCTCCTTGTCTGGTACGCGGCTGCTCTCAAGAGAACGCCGGGATGGGGAAATGTGGTCATCTCGTACCTGGCCTCCTCGATATTTCTGTTCGGCGGAGCATATGCAGGCATACAGGGGCTTGTCCTGGTAGCCCCCGTCGCCCTGATCACCTTTTTCGCCATGTTCAGCCGGGAGATCTGGAAGGATGCCGAGGATGTTGAAGGGGACGTTGCCCATGGAGCCAGTACCCTTCCAATCCGCCTTGGGATTTACCCTGCCATATGCCTTGGGTTTGCGTCTCTTCTCTGTGCGGTCGTGGCGAGCCTTGTACCGTTTCTCTGGTGGGGAATGTATTACCTCGCGGGAATTGCATGTGTCGACCTGCTCATCGTCTGGGTGGGGAAAAAAGCACTTGCGTGCAGAACCGCGGAGTGCCTGAAGTCTTCCAGGGTGACCACTCACCTGAAATACGCCATGTTTGCATCCCTGTGTGTGTTTTTTATTGCAGGCTTCCTGTTGTAAAATGTGAATACCGTTTTTTCCAGGTCAGGAGGAGATCTCTTTTATTTCAGGGGGGATATCCTCCGGCGAGAGCCCGAGCGACGCAACCTCCATCACCAGGTCCCAGGCGACGAGGGTCTCCACGCATCCGTCCTTGAGGGTCACTACCCCCATCGCCACGAGCCCGATTTTATCTGCCATCTCAAGCCCCTCCTTCACTTCGGAAAGGCAGCCGATGCCAAGGATTGCCCGCGGATGATACTTCTTCACCATACGCTTGATGAACGAGGAACCGGGGACGATAAACACCCTGTACCCCATCTTCTCAAGCACTTTTCCCCAGAATCCAATCGGGCAGGCACCGCAGCTCTTGCATTTGAGTCCCTCGGGTGAGAGGTGCGCCGGGCAGCTGGATGACCTGAGACACTGTGGGAAGAAAACAGCCCTTTCGGTGACAGGTACCTCGGAGAAGCTCTTCTTGTTCATCGTATTCTGCAGGTTGATGAAGAACGTCTGGACTTCGCAGTCTTCAAGACCGAAGAACCTGAAGAGTGACTTTGCAAGTCCTTCAACAAGCATCATTCCTGCTTTGAGGAAACGGGGGAAGTACACCCTCCCGGTGCTTATCGAGTAGATCGAGAGGCCGACAAGGAAGAGCGCAAAAAAGAAGATACCGAAGATGACGACGAGGGTGATCTCGCCGATAAGGAAGATGGCGTGTGACCATATGGAGAGATCAAGCTGCATGGATCTCCCCCCTTCAGCGACCCTGCAGCGTACGCATATTCTCTATCTCGTTCCAATCAACCGGTGGCTGAATGACACCTGTTTCAGTGATAAATGCAGTCACGAGTTCATGAGGGGTGCGGTCAAATGCATAGTTCCTCACACCTACGCCCTCCGGGACCATGGCCGTTTTCCCGCATGACGCGACCTCCTGCCTGCCACGTTCTTCAATGACAACCATATCAGCTGCATTACCGGGATCGAATGTTGAGAGTGGTGCAGCGACGTAGAATGGGATATTGTGGTGACGTGCACAGACCGCATGCATGTAAGTACCTATCTTGTTGAACACCGCATCACGGGTCACCCGATCAGCACCTACAATGACCAAGTCGACTTCTCCCCGTTGCATCAGGAATGCCGCTGCAGAGTCCGGTATGACAGTGACAGGAATACCGTCCCTCTGGAGTTCCCAGGCTGTCAGCCGGGCACCCTGGAGGAGCGGCCGGGTTTCACACGCGAACACAGAAATTTCCTTCCCGGATTCCACCGCAGATCGGACAATCCCGAGGGCAGTGCCCCATTCACTGCAGGCAAGTGCCCCCGCATTGCAGTGGGTCAGAACGGTTCCCCCGTCCCTGAGGAGCGCAGCGCCAAATCTTCCAAGGTCGTGACACGCCCTCGCATCCGCCTCAGCGATCATACAGGCAGATGTTCGTGCTTTACTCCTGGCTTCGGTGATGGAATGCGCATCTTCCACAGCCCGCATCACCATCTCCACACCCCATGAAAGGTTGATCGCGGTAGGTCTTGCGGTCTTGATCCTTGCTGCTTCTTCGCGGAGTACCCGCATGAACCTTGCATGCTCCTTCTCACGTATCTTCGTACTTGCGAGCAGTACTCCGAATGCCCCCGCGACACCAAGCGCCGGAGCACCCCTCACCTCGAGGCGCCGGATTGCGGTAATAAGGCGATCAACGCTGCGACAGCGGACAAGGCGATACTGTGTGGGGAGCCCGGTCTGGTCAATGAATGTGATGGCTTTCTCATCATCAACCCAGGCTATGGTTTCCAGCACTCTCATTCGGCCGATCCTTCCCTAGTGACATCGATAAACGCCCGCATAGCCGCCGCCCCTGCGTGGGCGACACAGTCAGGGATGTCCCGGGGCTGGGTTGCAGTCCCGGCAAGGTAGATCCCGGGCCTCTCTGTTGCGACAGTCTCGATCTTGTCGTCGAACGGTTTCAGAAAGCCGGTTGAGTCCCGGGTGAGTTCGAAGAGCTTTGCAAGCTCTTCCGTATCTCCGGAGGGCACGATCCCGACAGAGAGGATTACGAGGTCAGGGCGGAGATCCAGGATCTCGTCGTTTTCAGTATCTTCAACACGAATGGAAAGGGTGTCTCCGCATTCGAGTATCTCTCCAGGCATCCCTCTGATGAACCTGATCCCGGCATCAATTGCCCGCTGGTAATATTCCTCGTAGCCCTTTCCGTACGCCCTGATATCCATGTAGAGGATGGTCACCTCGGTATCCGGATACTTCTCACGGAGGAGTATGGCATTCTTGATCGCATACATGCAGCATACTCCTGAGCAGTAGGGATTTCCTCCCTGCATGTCCCTCGACCCGACACACTGTATGAACACAATCGACCGGGGAGTATTCCTGTTTGAAAGTCTCTGTATCTTGCCGCCCGTGGGCCCGCTGGCATTCATCATCCTCTCGAACTCGAGGCTTGTGATCACATCGGGTATTTTGAGGTACTGGAATTGCTCCTTGCTCCGGGGATCGAATAATTCGTATCCTGACGCAATGATCACACTGACAGCATCAACAATCAGTTCGCTCCCGTGATCCTCTTTACGTATGGCTTCGAGGCCGCATACGTCATAACACAGGCCGCACTCGATACAGTGGTCCTTGTCCTTGACGACGATGTCAGGGACAGCCTGCTGGTGGGGCTTGTAGATGGCTTTCCGCACACCGATGCCTGCATCAAAGCGGTTGTAGACCTCCACGGGGCAGATCTCGATACAGTCACCGCATCCGTTACATCGCTCTTCATCGATATATCGTGGGAGTCGTTCAATGGTGACCCGGAAATGGCCCGGTGTTCCGGAGACTGCCTTTACCCGCGAACATGTATACAGGTGGATGAGGGGGTGGCGCTCAATATCCATCATTTTGGGCGAGAGGATGCACATCGAGCAGTCGTTTGTCGGGAAGGTCTTGTCAAGCATTGCCATGTGACCGCCAATCGAGGGTTCCTTCTCCACGAGATGGACGTTCACACCATGATTGGCAAGATCAAGCGCTGCCTGGATACCGGTTACACCTGCGCCAACGATCACCACATCAGGCATGCATATAGCTCCCGGCAAGGTTCCAGTAGTTCCTCGCATTCTGCACAATGTGCTCCCGCTGGGCATCTGTGACCTGCTTGATGACCTTTCCGGGGACCCCCACCACTACTGATCCGGGAGGAATCACCGTCCCCTCCGTGATCACAGATCCAGCCCCGAGAAGGGTATCCTGTCCTACGACAGCGCCGTTCAGCACGATGGCACCCATCCCTACGAGAACGCGATCAGAGATGGTGCATCCATGGAGGATGGCCCCGTGGCCGATTGAGACCTCACTCCCGATAAGCGCGGGGAATCCCTTGCTTGTATGGATCACCGCATTATCCTGCACATTCGAGAGATCCCCGATGACAATACGATCCCGGTCTCCACGGACCACTGCCCCAAACCATATACTCACTTCGGATCCCATCTCCACATCGCCGAGTATCGTCGCATTCTCGGCAACAAAGGTCTCTGCCCTGCGCGTGCTACCAACAGCCATAATAGCATTAAAAAATCAATATCAGGCACGATGAAGGTTATGGTCGGGGGCACTTTCGATCCCCTCCACGACGGTCATAAAAGGCTGATTACCCGCTCTTTCGAACTGGCGGGAGGCAAGGGCACGGTCACAATAGGCCTGACCACAGATCTGTTTGCAGCACGGAAGAGCCATCCTGTCCGGCCGTTTCACGAAAGGAGAGCATCACTCGAGCAGTTCATTAGGGACTGCCGGTTCCTGGCATCCTGGTCCATCGAACCGCTGAATGATCGTTTTGGCTCTGCGATCGAGACTGAATTTGATGCTCTGGTTGTCAGCGAGGAGACCCTTCCCATCGCCGGGGAGATCAATCGAATCAGGCGTGAGAAAGGGAGGCCGAAGGTTGATATCCACCAGATAACCTGTGTCCTTGCAGATGATGGACACTGGATCTCCAGCACCAGGATCTATCGTGGCGAGATAGATGTCCATGGCCGGCTTATCGGATAATCAGATGGGATCCGAAGGCATTCTGTTCATTGAACCTGGAGCATCAGCCAAATTTATATCGTGATTGAAAAAAGGAGTAGATTGATACTCACAGCATCTTTTTTCCAATCCTTCTCGCAGCATACATCGGGTACGGAATCAGCATTCTTTCACAACTCATGGGACATTTTCAACACTTATATCCCCCGGGAAGCGGTTGAACGGGAAACTGGGTCGTTATTAATCTCTCTTTGCATTCCAGGATGTGATTACCTATCCAGAAAAGGATCGAATCCTGAATGATGTGTGTTCAGCGGGTGAAAAATGAGCGTTAGAGTGTTCTCTTTCTCGTGAGCATCAGATATCCGAGCACTGATCCGAGCGAAAGGGGAACAAGGAACCAGGATATCGATGATTTCACGGTCGGGGTTGGCGGGATGGCTGTTGCCCCAGGTTCTTCGATAAGGAACATGGCCATCTGCATTGCTTCCTCTGCCTCCTGGGTCCGTCCAAGATTGGAGAGGGCAGTTGCCCTGTCCATCCAGGCCTCTGAGAGCCTTGGATCAAGTTCGATAGCCCTGTCTGCCGCCTCGAGGGCATCTTCATCCTGTCCAAGCGAGATAAGGGCACTTGCCCGGTTTGTCCATGCTTCTGCCTGCCCTTCATCAAGAGCGAGTGCCCTGTCGGATGCCTCCAGCGACTGATTGAATTCACCCATCACATTCAGGATACCCGCTTTGGTGATCCATGCAAGCGTGAAGTTCTGGTCAAGGGAGAGCGACTGGTCGATTGAATAAAGGGCTTCTGAAAAATTTCCCCCGATGGCCAGGTCAACCGCATGGTTATATGCCTCTATTGCCTGCTGGGTGGGGGCTGCGGAACAGGATGAAACACCCATCGTTATCATGCAGAATGTAAAGAGAAGAAGAACGCCTCGTTTCATGAAATAACCCCTTCGTCTTTATTCTTTTTTATACCTTGGAGAGAAATACTTTCGGTTTTTTTACCCCAAGTCTCTCCAGTCCGTTCCAAGGTGCTTTCCCAAGAGTCAGTCATTGAACAATGAGAGCCAGGAGGGATGAACCGATCCTCTGTCCCGCTTTTTATACGATGCTCTTTCGGAACTGTCACACGCTGACAGATACGATAGCCGTGGCGAGAGTGATCAGCAGGGCGCTCCTCCCGAAAGCCAGAACACCTGCCTGGAGGGCCCTTATTGCATCGATCGCGTAGCTTGCCAGGGAGAGGATCCGTTCCCAATTCAGATGATGTTGTTCGTGATATCCTTCGAGATGAGCCAGTCGCAGTAGACACACCTCATCCCCTTTGCCTGCACGAGAAAACACGACTGGATCGGCTCATTGGTGTTGGAGATGCACCCGGGATTCGGGCAGCGGACGATACCTAATACCTCGGACGGTATCTCAACCCCTTTCTTCTCCCATACCTTGTAGTCCCGTATGATATTGATGGATGCCTTCGGGGCGATGAGCGCAATTTTATCGACTTCATCCTTCCGGAGTTCCCGGTTCTTTATTTTCACGATATCCTTGTATCCTATCTTTCCGCTCTCCACGTTGGTCGCAACCGAGATGGACTCCTGGGTTGTGCCGGTGATCCCGATAATGCGAAGCACGTTCAATGCTTCCCCTGCAGTAATGTGATCGATCACGGTACCGTTCTCGATCGGGCTGATGAGAAGGCCCTGCCGGGCATCCTTCTCCCTTTTCCGGTCTTCCCGGGCAGTTCCCTTCATCCCATCACCCGGAGAAGCATCGCCATCCTGACCGGGATGCCGTATGCCGACTGCTCGAAATACCGTGCATAGGGAAGTCGATCCACCCTTGGATCGATCTCGTCAACCCGTGGGAGCGGGTGCAGGACTACCAGGTGATCGCGAACCCCGGTGAGAAGTTCCGGGGTGACCTTGTAACTTGAGGCGACCTTGAAGTATGAGGCCGAATCGGGAAATCGCTCCCTCTGGATCCTGGTCACATACAGGACATCCAGGTCCTTTACGACTTCCTGGATATCATCGTGCTCGATCACCTCTGTTCCCCCGTCCCGCAATTCGCTTGCGAGTCCGGACGGGAGCTCGAGGCCTTTCGGGGATATTGTATGCAGGGTAGCCTGGTACAGTGAAAGGGCATGGGCGAGGGAGTGAGCGGTCCTCCCGTACCGCAGGTCGCCAAGGAGACCCACATGAATGCCCCGGAGCTGCATCGACTGGCGGATGGTGAAGAGGTCGAGGAGGGTCTGCGAGGGATGCTGGCCGGCACCATCACCCGCATTGATGACAGGCACCTGTGCGAATTCGCTCGCCAGCCGGGCTGCCCCCTCCTTGGGGTGGCGGAGGACGATGGTATCAACGTACCCACTCACTACCCTGATTGTATCAGCAAGAGTCTCGCCCTTGACCATGGAACTCGCCTCGACGCTGTCCATCGAGATCGACTGCCCGCCAAGGCGTGCCATTGCGGACGCGAATGACATTCTTGTCCGGGTGCTGGGTTCGAAAAAGAGGAGGCCGAGTAATTTTCCTTTCAGGGCGTTGGGATCATGGTGGTGTGCCTGAAGGTTCTGGGCCTGGTCGAGTATCTCGTCTATCTCATGCCTGTTCAGATCACGGATGGATATTATGTGCCGCATAGTTCCCACACCCTCACCCTCTCGTCTTCGTTACCCGGTGTGCGTGTCATCCATTCCCTGTTCCTGATCATTTCTGGTTGGGCGGGCCACTTCATAAAGGCATATCCAACCCCTGCCTTCAACGTTTTTTTCCCCGTGGATTTTTCCTGCGTGTATGCATCCCAGAGTATTTTACGGCGAGCGGAGCAACCCTGCTCTCCCTGCTGACGAGGAGGTTGTAGGCATCATATTTTGGATTGAACCTTGCAAGAACCGACGTGAACAGGACGCTGGTCCCGTAAGGAATCGAAAGAAGCGCCTCGTTCCATGGAGAGATGTGGTAAGAGGGAAGAATTGCGTACACCGGTCTTCTGGTAGTACCGTCGCATATCTTGAAGACATAGGTATTCCGGTCTCCAATATTCCCTGACATCAGGACCGCCCCGACATTGATCCTCCTGTTGATATGACGCTGAAGTGTTGATAACCGCGCATATTCCCGGGGAGAGAGCGGGGTTCCGGGTTCCCAGGAAGGCCTTGTCTTTCTTAAAAGGGCATAAGAATACTTGATATCTGTATTGCGGAACTTGTATCCATCATTCCCTGTGCTCAGCGCCTCCATCAGATCAGTGGTTCTGACAGGATCCTTTTCAACGAAACTCCAGCACCTTTCAGGCTGGCAGGGTGTTCCCCAGAGAAACCGGCAGGGGGCATGGAGATAGAGTTCCCGTGACGTTGCCTGGTGCGCTATGGTTCGGAGGTCCATCGAGTTGGCCATGTCGGCCGGTTCAACGAGCAGTATGGTTCCTTCAGGGGAGAGAGCCCGGGCATGCTCCCGGATCATGGTCCCTTTTTCACCGGCAGTGGTGACTGTCATCTCGTTCAGGACATTCTGATAGACAATCAGGTCCAGGGAAGGGGGAAGACAATGACGCGGGATCCCTGTCAGGTCGGACTCGATCGGTGGATGGATGGTGACCGGGATTTCGGGAGGGATGCAGGTCTTGGTCAGGTGCCGGAATGCTTCAATAAATTCACCTGACTGTTCAATGGAATAGACCTCGGCAGAACAACCGCCCAGCCTGCCCAGGAAATCCGCAACCGCGAGCGGGACCACTCCTGGTCCGGTGCCGCAGTCAAGGATTCTCATCGAGGTCTTCAAAAGCCCCCTGAGTGCGAGATCGTACAGGAGGTGCTCTGCCTGGATGAGGTAGACCGGGGCCTGGTACGCAAGATACCCAAGGACGCTGTAGCCTTTCCCGTAGGATATGCGCTTTTCCTGACCTTCTTTCCAGTATTGCTCTTTCTGGGAGAGTATTGCCCTTCTTATCTTCTGGAGGACCACCGGATCGTCCCAGGATTTCCCGGTCTTTTTCTCGATATAACCATGGATGCACCCGGAAATCCATGGTGACAGGGAGGGATCCCCAAAAAACGCCTCCATCTTCTTCGCTTCAGCCGGAGTAAGAACCCTGGTGCCCGAAGGGGGTTTCTTCGACAGGTGCAGATCTCCTTCCACCCATTCAGTGACAAGATCAAGCGTCGTGAAAAGTGGCCAGAGTGTATCGGCCGTACGGACAATATCCCCTTTTCCACCGGCCTTTCTGATGATCTCAGACAGGAAGAAAGAATCCACTTTCCCCGCATACTCGGTGAGCAGGTCAGACAGTCCCGGATCGGGCATTAATGAAGGGTGGATCTGCATCGGCATAATTCCTTTGCGGGAGAGGGATCTTTAAAGTCATGGGAAAAGGCGATATGGTAATAATTAAAGGAGGCTAATGACAGGAGAGGAGAAAAAGCGTGGAGACATCGGGAGAAACAGCGTGAGCGCAGAAAATCCGGACCCCGGTAACCCTGTCCTTCTCACTGAAGAGGAGGGAATGGAACTTCTTGAGAATGCAGGGATACCTGTTCCGGGACATGGTGTGGCGCATTCTGCTGAAGAGGCAGGAGCACTCGCGTCCTCGCTTGGATTTCCGGTGGTGATGAAGGTGATCTCCCCCCAGGTGATCCATAAAAGCGACGTAGGGGGTGTTATCACCGGGATAAAGACGCTCTCACAGGCACATGACGCGTTCCTGCAGATCTCCCGATCTCTCGGCGAAAAGGTCCCCGGGGCGGTTCTCACCGGTGTCATGGTCGAGGAGGAATGCCCGCCCGGCCTCGAGATCCTGGTGGGAGGCAGGATCGATCCGTCATTCGGGAAGGTCATAACCTTCGGAATGGGTGGGACGATGGTCGAGCTTCTCAAGGACGTCTCCATAAGAGTGCTTCCTGTCGAGAGGACGACTGTCACGCAGATGATCCGCGAGATTCGCGGGTATCACCTGATTCGGGGTTACCGCAACTCTCCCCCACGTGATGAAGAGCGACTTACAGACGTCGTATATACCCTCGCACGTCTCTTTGAGTCAGATCCCGAATGGCACGAATTCGACATCAATCCCCTTATAATCTACCCGGATGGCTGTGTCGCAGTGGATGCACGGATTTACTTGACGCGGGGAAGGAAAGAGAGTGCTGCCCCTCAACGTACGCTTCCTGACCCCACGATATTCTACCCGGGATCAATCGCAGTCATAGGCGCATCCACCGACCCGCAGAAGATAGGATATGTCCTGCTCAGGAACCTGATCAGGTTTCCAGGACAGGTATATCCTGTCAATCCCCGGGCTTCAGAGATCCTCGGGAAGAAGGCGTACCCCACGATAGGGGAGATACCCGGAAATGTTGATGCAGCCGTAATTGCGGTCCCCGCACAGGCAGTCGCAGACGTTCTCCGCCAGTGTGAAACGAAGGGTGTGAAACTTGCGATCATCGTCTCCTCGGGATTTCGAGAGAGCAGCGAGGAAGGCAGAAGGCGGGAAGCGGAACTCATGGAGATCGCAAGAGAGGGAGGGATCCGTGTTGTGGGCCCCAACTGCCTCGGGATCATCTCGCCTCATACGAACCTGAACGCGACCTTCGATCCCATCTCACCAAAGGAAGGGCCCATAGGATTCATCTCGCAGAGCGGCGCCGTGATCACCACGATTGTAGACTGGAGCATCGCTGAAGAGATCGGATTCTCCCTGATCATCAGCGTTGGAAACCAGATGGATCTGGGTTTTGTTGATTTTTTGGGGATTGTTGCTACTGATCCACACACCCGCGCGATCATCCTCTACGTGGAGGAGATTCGCGATGGCCGGGAGTTCATGTCGGCAGTCAGGCAGATCACGGAGAAAAAACCAGTCATAGCTCTGAAATCGGGCTCATCTGCGAAGGGGCAGAAGGCTGCGGCATCCCACACCGGGTCTCTTGCGGGAAATTACGAGGTATACGAGGCCGCGTTTCGCCAGGCCGGTATCATCCCGGTCTATTCCATCCAGGAGGCTTTTGATGTTGCCGAGCTCCTTGCCTCTGAAGGATATCCGAAGGGGAACCGGGCGCTTGTGATCACCACTGCCGGAGGATTTGCGGTCATGGCCTCCGATTACGCTGAATGGTACGGAATTACCCTCTGCCCCCTCCCGGAAAAGATGACAGCCGAACTAGATGCAATCCTCCCTCCCATGTGGAGCAGGGAAAATCCCCTTGATATCATAGGAGACGGCGGTGCAGAACGATATGCCAGGGTCTTTGACGTGATGATCCGGTTCCAGGATGAATGGGATATCGCCGTCGTGATCGCGGTCCCATCTGCGATTCTGGATCCCATCCACCTTGCCCAGGAGATTGTGCGGTTCTCACAGCACACTCACAAGATGGTGATCGGATGCCTCCTCGGAGGCGATGGCATGAGGGCCGGGGAGCGGGTTTTGCAGAAGGCCCACATCCCTAATTATCACGAGATTGAAGGAGCCTTCAGGGCGGTCGCACGGGCACTCTCGAATCAGAGGAGTCTCGATAAGAGGAGCAGGTAACATAAACCTGGTGTGTGGAACAGTACAAACACAAACCCTGTCCGGGGAATGTTCTCTCTAGGATGTGTAGAACCTCCCGGTTCTACAATTGTACTGTGCACTTCAATGATTATACCCCGATGATGTGCCAATTTTATGTGAGAGCCCATGTGAAGTAGGTGTGGTGAGGCATCGAAATGAGGCCGGAGGACAGCCACCCAGAAGCAGCGGCGACCGGTAAAGGGATCGAAAGTGGCGGTGAAAGGAATCATGTTCATCCTCTTTACCGGCAAGGCACCATGCCCGTCCCGAAAGTGCCGAAAGGTTCCCCTGGCCCGGCTGTCCCTGTCAGAAGACCAGGGGCAGTATGCAACACCACCCCGAATCATCCACCAAACCGTCAGAGAGCACCAACACTCTTCAAGCATCACTCCATTTCGGCAATTGGACACTTGTAGCGCATGCCAGATCCTGAAAAAGCACACACTCACAATCGATGCAAGGGCTCTCCCTGGAGGAGAACGAAAATAGGGGGAGAGCCCCTCCGTTTTTCTTCATCCTATCAGACAGCAGTGGTATGCCGATGAGAAAAAGATCGTTATTCCCCAACTCCTGAAATGAGTATAATAGAAGAGACGGAAAGGTATCCATGCTTTTAGTTCCGATACCTGAGAGATCTTTATCCTAATCTTCGAAAATGTTGTATCGGTCGCTACTCTCTCTCGAGGAGAGGTACTCTTCAAGGTCGTGAATCAATTCCCGCACATTCTGGTATCTGTCAACAGGTCTCTTCTCGAGGCACCGCATGATGATGGCGTCAAGGGGCTGGAGGCTCGGGTTTCTGCTTGAGGGGAGATCGGGCTTCTGGGAGATGATGAGCGCACTCACGTGTGCCATGTCGTTGCCGGGGAAGGGCACAACTCCAGTGACAAGTTCATAGAGCACGCATCCCAGCTGGTAGATGTCGGTGCGCTGGTCGGTCTCACCAAACGTCTGTGGTGCCAACTGCTCAGGAGCTGCATACGCTAGCGAGAATCCTGTGATGGTGGGCATCCCGGAAAGACCAATTACCTTGCTCATACCCCAGTCGGTGATCTTGGGTACGCCTTCTGTGGTTACCAGTATATTCTGTGGCTTGATATCCCTGTGAATGATCCCCCTGTCATGCGCGAACTGGAGGCCGAGAGCCACGTCGCGGCATATCCGGGCAGATCTCCCCATGGGGAGGGGTTTTCCCATGTCCGCAAGGGTTTGCCCGATGAATTCCATCTCGACGTATGGGACCGGGAGTATGTTCACCGCTGAGACTTTCACGATATTTTCGTGCAACAGGCCTTCCCATCCCATGATCTCCTTTAAGAATGCTTTTCCGGTATTCTCATCGTGCTGGAGCGGGATCTTCAACGCCACTGTCTGACCGGTCTGGAGATTCTTTGCCCTGAAGACCCTTGCCAGGCCCCCAGAACCCACAAACTCAGCGCCCGCATATTTATCCGCAAGTTCCTGGGGGAAAAGTCCGGACCCGATGGAAGTACTGACACTTGTCTCATCCGGGCCGGGCCGGGATATGCTTGCAGGAGCCGAGATGTCCCCGGCGGAGGGCTTATCCTGAGGATACGATCCATCCTGCCATCGGGCTGCGAGGGTTGAGAGGATTCCCGAGAGGAGCATCATTCCTGCCATGAACCGCATCGATGGATCCCCTCCTATCAGTGCAAGGAGTGCAAGGAAGATCACAAGAACTCCTGCAACAGTATGGGCTTTGAGCATCCCGCGGAAAGGCCAGGAGATGAGAGCTCCCATCATCAGGGCAATCGAAGACAGCACCAGGTACAGCATCAGGGGGACGACCGCCGTGACAAGTTCGGGAAGGATACCCCAGGTCCTTTCAGCGGGAGAAGCAAGGTACCAGTCCAGCACTATCATCATCGCAATGACGGGTATGGCAAAGAGTGCGAATTCCAGCAACTTCCTGCGAACCGACACATTCCTGACCCGCTCTGAAGAGAGGACGTCACGGGAGAGTATGATGGTGGCAAGGCCTCCGATTGCAAGAATAAAAAATATTCCGGGGATGGCTGGAAGACCAAGGGGCTGACCTGGAATTTCCTGGACCGGGAGAGATGTCGGGGGAGGACTTGTAACTGTGGTGAGAGGCACTGTGGTTGCAGGAGAAGTGGTTGAGACAGCAGTGGGAGGAGTCGTGAAAGTGGTGGTGGGAACGGTGGTAGTGGGAGGAGTCGTGAAAGTGGTGGTAGGGACGGTAGTGGTGGGAGAAGTCGTAGGAGTGGTAGTGGGAACGGTGGTGGTCTGAGTTGTTGTGGGAGTGGTGGTAGGGATGGTGGTGGTCTGAGTTGTTGTGGGAGTGGTGGTAGGGACGGTAGTGGTGGGAGAAGTCGTGGGAGTGGTGGTAGGGACGGTAGTGGTGGGAGAAGTCGTGGGAGTGGTGGTAGGGACGGTAGTGGTGGGAGAAGTCGTGGGAGTGGTGGTAGGGACGGTAGTGGTGGGAGAAGTCGTGGGAGTGGTGGTAGGGACGGTAGTGGTGGGAGAAGTCGTGGGAGTGGTGGTAGGGACGGTAGTGGTGGGAGAAGTCGTGGGAGTGGTGGTTGGGGCAGTTGTAGCAATGGGAACGAGTTCCACCTTGGGCAGGACCGCCGTCTCTCCTGCCGGAATCTGGACATCAACTCGGTATTCCTGATATCCCTGCAGAACAAACCTGACCGAATGGATTCCGGGGATTATCCCGGAAAAGGTGACCGGTCCGTCAGGGCTCGTGGTTCCATAATAGGTATTATCGATATAAACGATTGCACCGGAAGGATCTGACGAAACCTTCAGTGATCCATAAATAGGTTCGAAAATGGCAGTAATTTCGTGGTTATGGTTCACATCGGTAAAGGTATACATCGGAATCGAGCCCAGTGATTTCTGATCAACTCGCACATTCTGGATTCGGAATCCGTAAAACGCCTCGATGATGAAAGCCTGGGAACTTCCCTTCTCAACGCTGACCGCTCCTGAAGGGTATATCGAACCTCCATCTCCTGCGCCTGCAGTGATTGTATACGTATCCGCGGCCTGGACTGCAGGGGCCACCATGAGGAGGGTAAGAACCAGCAAAATGATGGATGATGATGAAGAATACCGGGGCATGGAAGGGGGGATGAATGTATACAGGTACGGTTACTCCTTGCCCGGGATGATAATCAGCAGGCGTGCTGCCGCAGTTCCCTTGGCAAGCTCGATAAGGTCTCCATCCGACACTTCCACGGGAACTCTCTTTTGGATCGGTGTACTGTTCAGGAACGTCCCCCCGGTGCTTCCCCTGTCTTCGAGAAGCCACTTTTTACCCTCCCGCCGTAACGACGCATGAGGGCGGCTGATCCTGCTTACCGAGGAGTACTCCTTTGACAGTATCACGTCACCCGCCATTCCTGGAGATGCCGCGTGTCCTGAATCGACCCTTCCTATCCTTATTCCCTCCTCGCTGACATAGTAGCATTTGCCGTCATCTGGACCACCAAGGAGGATCAGCATCGGGTTGTTTCCTGTAACATCTTCCTGTATCGCATCGCGGACCTCCTCCAGGCGCTGTTTCATATCGCTGTCGGCCATCTGGATGCGCATGTTGGAGAAGATCCCGAGGTTTCGCACCACCGCCTCCATAGCACCGGGCACGAGCGAGTACTTCCATACCGGGTGCACACCTTTTGAGGTCTGCTGTCCAAGCCCCACTTCCTTCCGGATGAGGCCCATCCCCATCAGCTTATCGAGGTGCTTTTTTGTATTCTCGTAGCTGGTCTCGATCTCCGATGCAATCATCCTGACATCACGTGGTTTCTTCTCAAGAAGCTTGAGAATCTTAAGGCGCTGGCTGTTGGAGAGGACTTCCAGGTACTCGGACAGCTCGTTATAATAGTCAGGAATTTCGTCAAGCACGATAGTCCGGGCCGAATCCTGTGGTTCCCTGGTCATCCGTGTTCCACCTTGTATATAGAATGCACAGCATGAGACAAAAATATTCTCCGGTCCGCCGCGAGGTTTGTCAGGGAGAGGATCATACGGGATCACTGCTCTTCCACTCGCAAGAGGGAGTCCCATATAATCAGCACTTGAGTATTCGATGATACCGGCATCGCTGGATTTTATGTGGGATGGGGATTCCCCGGATGCCTGGTCGATAAGTGTATTAACAGGGCAGATGCGAATATCTCGTTTCAGGAATGAAGACTTTTCCCTTACCCCATACCCTCGAGGAAGCCATGGCGGTTCAGGTGGAGCTCGCGGGGACACTCAAAACCGGCCGGGAGGAAATTTCGGAAGACCCTGTTCTTGTTGCTGGAATGGATGCCAGCTACGGGCATTCATCTGCGTATGCAGCGATCGTGATAATGGGTTACCCGGATCTCACATTCCAGTCACGGGTGGAGGCGCGATCACCCACTCGCTTTCCCTATGTACCGGGCTTTTTTGCGTTCAGGGAGATTCCGGCCCTTCTCGAGGCATACAATCTCGTGGGGAATCCTCCCGGTGTGCTGCTTGTCCATGGTCATGGTTACTCCCACCCGAGAAGGGCAGGTATTGCGATCCATCTCGGGGCGTTTCTCGGGATACCAAGTATCGGGGTGGCCGGACGTCCTCTCCCCGGAATGGAGGTATCGGAACCCGGCGAATCCCGGGGGGCCTGTTCTGAGATCATTATGGAGGAGGAGGTTACAGGGGTGTTCCTCCGCACACAGGAAGATACCCGTCCGGTCTATATCTCGGCAGGGTACCGGACCACCCTCACGCAGGCTATCAGGATTGCACTCTCCTGCTGCCGGCATTCACGGTTCCCTGAGCCTATTCGTCTTGCGGACCGTGCCGCAGGAAGGATGCGGCGGAGACACGAGAGGAATATATTGCAGGGGGACCAAGTCTGATCCGGTATGAACAGGGAAGATGCACTGGGCATCATGACCTCCTTCCTAGAAAAGGAGAGTCTCAGGAATCATTGTCTGGCCACCGCGGCGATCATGAAAGCGCTTGCCCTCCGCATTGGCGGCGATCCGGATCAGTGGGAGACGATCGGACTCCTCCATGATATCGATTATGAAGTCGTGGGAGGGGATATGCAGAGGCACGGAAACGAGGGATATCAAATGCTTCTCGAGAGAGGGCTCGGTGAGGAGATCGCCGGGGCTGTCCGGAGGCATAACGATATCCTGCACGGAAAATCGGAAAAACTGGTTGATGTCGCTCTCCAGTCTGCCGATAATATATCAGGTCTTATCATCGCGTGTGCGGCGGTCAAAGGCGGCAGAATCACTGAAGTGACCGAAAAGACGATCAGGAAGAAGTTCAAGGAGAGATCATTTGCGGCTGGATGCAGGAGGGAGAACGTGGAGGATATCACCCGGTTCATGGAGCTCTCCGAGTTCTTTTCGCTTTCCCTGACTGCGCTGCAGGGGATCCGATCCGAACTGGGTCTCTCTTAAAGTACTGGATAAAACGGGATCAGGCCACTGACAACTTTCATGTGAAAATGGTCCTGACCTTTTTTTTAGAAAAAATATTGCATTATTCAGGCTGTGTGCCTGAATCTGCCTTACTGTCCGGTTCTTTCCGGGGAGGTCTCTCGGGTTTCACATAGGTGATCTGAATCACTTCGACACCTTCATGCACCGTCATGCTGGGAGTGTACCCTGTCTCCATCGTCAGGCAGTGGACCGGGCACTGCTCCACGCAGCAGTTGCAGACGACGCACTTCAGGCGGTCGATGCTCCAGGTCTTCTCATCCTTTACGACACAGATCGCATCAGTTGGGCATTTCTTCATGCACATCCCACAGGAGATGCAACGTGCAGGATCGATAGTGACCCGCCCACGGGAGATGGGAGTGCACTTCGCAGCGGCTGCCGGGTATCTCCTTGTGGCAGGGCTTCTGAGTGTGGTCAGGATCGCAATTTTTACCATTTCAAAATATCCCATGTCACTCACCTCTCCATACACCCGATGCAGGGGTCGATACTCAATACAATCACCGGTACATCAGCAAGTTCGCACCCGGCAAGCATCTTCACGAGCGGGGGAAGGTTCGTCAGCGTCGGGGTCCTGATGCGGGAACGGACCAGGTGTTTTGATCCATCTCCCTTCACATAGTGGACCAGTTCACCTCTTGGCTGCTCCGCACGGGAGAAGTATTCACCATCCGGGTTCCCCTTGGGTTTCACCTCAATCTCGCCTTCCGGTATCTTTGCCGCCGCCTGCCGTATCAGGTCAATCGATGTGAAGAGCTCCTTCACCCTGACTGCACAGCGGGAATAGCAGTCACCTCCTGTCTCTACCACAGGCTTGAACTGGAGCTTCCCATACGCTGCATACCCTGTCTTTCGCAGATCGATGCCAACTCCGCTGCCTCGTGCAGTGGGCCCCATCGCTCCAAGATAGTATGCATCATCCCGGGAGAGAACACCCACGCCCCGGGTGCGGCCGATGATGGATTCGTCGTTGAGGAACACGCCTGCAATATCCTTCAGTTCCCGCTCGAACACGTCAAGATCTCTCGCCATGCGTTCAAGTGTTTTACCCGGGATATCTCTCCTGACACCCCCAACCTTGCAGCTGCCCTGGATGACCCGTCCACCGGTGGTCTCTTCGAGTACGTCGAGCACGAACTCGCGGGCTTTCCAGGAAGCCATGAAGAGATTCTCGAACCCTACCGCATCGGCAAAAAGGCCGAGCCAGAGAAGGTGCGAGTGGAGCCTTGAGTACTCGGACCAGATCGTGCGGAGATACAGGGCGCGTTCGGGGACCTCAATGTCCATGACCTGTTCGACCGCCTGGCAGTATGTCATCCCGTGGATGAAACTGCAGATCCCGCATGTCCGTTCTGCAATGTAGACGTATTCAGGGTATTCTCTTTTGGCTACCAGCGTCTCGAGGCCCCTGTGAATGTATCCTATTGAGGGAATGGCTTCCACGACCCGCTCGTCCTCGAGGACAAGGTCAACATGAATGGGTTCGGGCAGCACAGGGTGCTGGGGGCCGAAGGGGACGATTATCTTTTTGGACATGTCTCCTCCCCCCGGAATGTCGGGTTTGCAAAGGGATTCTTCTTCGCGGTCCTGAAAAGATTCCCGCCAAAGTCGATGTTCATTCCCACCACGCGGATACCGAACAGGTCATACATCTCGTTCTCATACACGAACGCTCCCCAGTAAATACCCGAGATACTGGGAATCTCAGAGAGTCCGTCAATTACGATCCGAATGTTCCTGAACTGGTAATCCAGGTCAAAGGAATAGTTGATCTCATAGAGTTCACCCGCCTTTGTGCAGCTCATCTGGACAAGCCGGTAGCCCTTTTTCCTGAACTCTTCGACAATCCCGATCAGGTGATCCCGCTCCACCAAGGTCGTCTCCTGGGCATCTCTTGTCATTGTGCACCTCCGGCACCACTGCCTGGTGCTGGCGACGATTGTGTTCCGTTCTTCTTCTTCTCTTCAAGGATCGACAGAGCCTTCACAATGCCATCGATGATCGACTCGGGCCTGGCCGCGCATCCCGGAACGTACACATCGACCGGGATGACGCAGTCGATACCCCCGACCACGTTATAACACTCCCTGAATACACCGCCTGAACTTGCGCATATCCCCACCGCAACGACCACCTTCGGGTCGGGCATCTGCGCGTACAGGTTCCTGACCACTTCCCTGTTCTGTTCGTTGATTCCTCCAGTGATGACCAGGACATCGGCATGCTTGGGATTGCCGGTGTTGATGATCCCGAACCTTTCCACGTCGTAGAGCGGTGAGAGGCACGCGAGCACCTCGATATCGCACCCGTTGCAGCTGGACGCATCGTAGTGCAGGATCCAGGGTGACTTGGAGAGCCAGGTCATGCCGGTACCACCGCCGAGAGGTAATAAAGCACTCCGAGATTCACAAGCCCCATCATACCTGCAATGATCCAGGAACTCTTGAGCGTGAATTTCCAGGTTCCCCTTGAGAACGTATTGTCGATCAGGATCTCCAGGAGATACGCTACGATGATTGCAACGATTGCGATCAGCGGGTTCCATGCAAAGAAGAGGTAGATGAACCCGAGGAGGAAGACATTCTCATACCAGTGGGCAATCTCGACCCTCCCGAGCATGGGACCGGAAAAATCGGTTGTGACTCCTTTCACGATCTCCTGGTGGGCATGGTGAGAAGTGGAGAGATCGAACGGTGATTTCCTGAGCTTGATCGTCAGCACCATCAGGAAACCCAGGAAGACGCCAGGGAGATACAGGATGATGGGGAGCCCGCTTCCCATGATCTCCCACACGAAAAAGCTCTTCGTGACCATGTACATCCCGACCGCAGCGAGGATGATCATGGGTTCATAAGCGATGATCTGGATGAGTTCTCTCTCCGCTCCGATGAAGCTGTACGGAGAGTACGAGGAATAGGCACCGAGAACCAGGAAGAGGTGCGCCAGCGTGAATGCGAAGATCACCAGGAGCAGGTCACCTCCTGCAAAGAAGAGCGCGCCGCTCGCCACAATGAAGACAAGATACGAGAGTGTGTAGACGTGCTGGGAAGGAGTCACCACGATCTGCTTCTTCTCGAAGAGTTTCCCCACGTCAGCGAAGGGCTGGAGGAGTGGTGGCCCGACCCTCCCCTGCATCCTTGCAGTAATTTTCCTGTCGATCCCTGCTACCAGACCCCCGATGAAGGGCGCGGCTACGATAAAGAGCAGCGCATTCGTGATCGATATCATAACGCTACCCCCGCGGTCAGCGTCCCCATAAGGAGGATCAGGCCGAAGCAGAGCGCGGTCCCTGCCATGAACAGTCTCCGCTCACCAAAGACATCCTCAAGGTAGTAGTTCGCAAGGCCGACCTGACGCTGGACTCCCATGGAGCCGAGGAAGTGAAGATCGGGCGTGGCAGGTCTCCCCGCCATATAGGGAGGAACGATATTCTTCTCCTTCCTGAACCAGAGCAGGGAGAAGGGCATGATCATCAGGAGGAAGAGCATCATGGCCATGATGATGATGTTATCCTGGGAGAGCCTCGCTGTCTGGCCGTAGACTGAGAGGACAAAGGGCTCTACGAGGTGGGACGAGATAACCGGGAACGCAAGGCACACGAATACGGTCATGGCAGTGAGGAGTGAGAGCACGATCCATTTCTCCCGGGATATCCGGTTCTCGACCAGTTCAGCGACCGGGCAGACCGAGATGATCTTCCCCATCCATTTCGACCAGAAGAAGACCGTGATCGAACCACCGAAGGCCAGGATGGCCACGAACAGGAGGCCGAACGGGGCGTCGATGAACGCCTCGATGGCGGCCCACTTGGAGATCAGCATCCCGAAGGGTGCGAGAAACATCCCTGCAATCCCGACGAGCATCATCACTCCAATCCTTGGCATCCTGACGATCAGACCGGTCATATCCTCGATATCCCTGCTCCCGATGCGGTGCTCGACGGTTCCCACGCAGAGGAAGAGGAGTGATTTCGCGATTGCGTGGAATATGATCAGCATGATCGCCGCCCATACCAGTTTATACGTCCCCACTCCGGCGCAGGCAACGATCAGGCCGAGGTTCGCGATGGTGGAATACGCAAGGACTTTCTTTGCGTTGCTCTGGGATATTGCGATCGCGGACGCGAGCAGGAAGGTGAATCCTCCTACGAGGGCAATGATGAGGCCCTCCATGGTTCCCGTCATCACAGGGGAGAGACGGACGATAATATAGACACCTGCTTTCACCATGGTGCTCGAATGGAGCAGCGCCGAGACCGGAGTTGGTGCAACCATTGCACCCACGAGCCACGCAGAGAAAGGCATGAGCGCCGATTTTGTGATGCCGGCAAAGGCGATCAGGACCGCTGGGACAAGGGCGACTGCATGGCCTGACTGGATGAGGGTGCTGATGGCAAGGAGGTTGCCCCCGGGGCTGATGATGGCAAGATAGATGAGTGCCCCGGCAAAGGCAATACCACCCAGGAGGTTCATGTTCAGCGCCAGGAACGAGTTGTTGATTGCTTCCCCGGTTCCCGAGTAGCCGATAAGAAGGAACGAACAGAGGGTGGTGAGCTCCCAGAAGAAGAACACCCAGGGGAGGTAGTTGGAGAATACAAGCCCGAACATGGAGGAGAGGAATATGAAGACAAGGAAGAAAAAGGTCCTGCGCCGGTCCTTCACATCCGGGTGCTGCTGGTGGAAGGTGGCCATGTATCCCAGGGCGTAGACGCAGATGAGGCTTCCGATTATTCCTATGATGAGAGCCATGATCAGGGATAACTGGTCTATGAAGAGATCGGGAACATGGGCCCCGTGCGAACCGGTGCTCTCAAAGAACAGGAGCAATGCAGCCTGGGCTACCACGAGAAATATCGCAAGATACTTCCTGTGCTTGATCCCGAGGTAAATCAAAAAGACGGCGATGATCATCTCGGCGATGAACATCAGAGTCGTCACCCACTCAACAGTAACCGGGAAGAATTCCTGCCCCGCCCCGGGAGTGATAAAGAGGAGATAGAACGAGGCAATCCCGATGATGAGTGCACCTGCCTGTACAACAAGTCGCCGCCAGGAATCTCCCGGCACCAGCAGGAGTATGAGAGCGATTGCGGCAGGGAAGAGTATAAGGAATGGAAGTGTGATCAAAGACTCACCCTCGAATGGGTGAAAGTCTGGTTTTTTGTCATTATTAATCATTCTAATTTGGCCTGAAAACGGGGAATACCTCAAATAATGGGGATTTTACTCTGAAATAGTTGTGAATTTAAGAGCAAAGGCTGAATTCTCAACCCATGGCAAACTATTATCCGTCTGTGAGTATATGAGCGCATACCTATTGATGGGTGGATGGGTTATGCCGGATGTGTCCAGGACCGAGATCGGGAGGAGGATCTTTTCCCTGCAGAAGGAAAAGAACGTTGAGCAGGTAATCGAGAAGATTCGGAGGAACCTCGGTGACGAGTGGAAGGTTTTTTCCCAGACAGACATCGAACTTCTGAAGAATATCCTCGGGGATGCATGGGTTTTTGTCGAACGCGATGTCTGGGAGAAAATAACGTTCTCCAGGCTTTCTCGCATGGATCTCTTTGACCTCATCGTGATTGGAAGGGAATCCAAAGAAAAGGAGATCGACGAGAGGACCGCGGTGGAGAAGGCCTTGAAAATACTCATGACCACCATGTGACGGGAGGAACTCACCCCCTCACCACATTTGCATAGCATGTCCGCATTGCATTCTTTTATTTTACTGAGAATGACATTTGTTTTTGCTGATTCCCTGCGGAGAGGAATGACGCATACCCTTCTGCCGGGGAGGTTGTTTCAATGAGATCCTATCGACACCTACGACACATACTGGCAACATCACGGGCCGGCCACGGATTCTGCAAGGAGACTGATCATCAAGGCCTTATCGCTATCTACGAGAGGATAGAGAGAAAAGGGGAGAGAAAGGATTAATATTCTTCTTCAAAGGCAGACAATATTTCCGTGCAGGTCCACACTGTTTTCTCCATTACCTCCAATTTGCGTGGATCTCGTCATTGTGATCCATTCCTGAATGATCTCTCTCAATTATGGAGTATTTTCCATTTCTCTCATCCATACGATCCCCCTTGTAGAACGGTGGCAAGAGATGTGTATCGTCAGGGAGTGGCCAAAATACATATATATCCTTCAGGGAAGTGTAGACTGAGCTGGTGGGTATGCCTGAAGTGACTGATGACGAGAGAGGCCGGAGAGTATTCCAGATCCACAGAGATATGGCGGTCGAAAGGGCGATCGAAAAAATAAGGGAGAATATCGGACAGGACTGGAAGATTTACTCCACAAGGGACATCGATCTCCTCAAGTATATCCTCGGGGAGAGCTGGATCTCACTGAATCGTCGCACATGGGAGAGTTTTGCGTTCACACGACTCTCCAGGGAAAACATCGATGAGATCATCAGGATCGGAAAGGAGGTCAAAGGGAAGAAACTTCTGGAGAGTGATGCAGTCACAGATGTAGTGAATATTTTGAAGAGAGTCTCATAAGACGCTGGATCCTGTCAGGGATTGGATTGAAATGCAGAGTGAGTTACATTCCCCTCAGGATGCCAAAGTCTCTTTCTTCTTCCTTTCAATGATCTTTTTTACTTTTTTCAAACGGTAGAGGTCTTCGCGATCCCTCTCGTCAATGGTGATCTCAATATATTTTGCCTGCCTCTTCAGTTCAGGGATGAGAACCTGTTCCAGGGCATTCACCCTTCTCCGGGTCATCTGGATCTCGGAACCAAGTCTCCTCAAGGACGTTTCAGTCTCCGCAAGGGATATGATGAGATCCAGTTCTGCTTCATATTTCTCTGCGGCTTCATCGATCCTTCCGCTCACCCCAAGGATACTATACCCCCGATCAAGGAGACTCTTCACAAAACGCTTCTTTTCGATCACAGGGACGGGAACACCCATGACATTCTTCCCCTTGATATCGAGGGTCACACCCCGTCTGGTCGCGAATGATGCAGATTTTAATGTCACTGGATCATCGATCGCCTGAGCAATGAGAAGCGCGTGCTGGGCGACATCAGAGAGCTTTTCCAGTTCGGTTCGTGACTCCGACACCGACTCCATAACATTAAAAAATTCCTGGATGAGGGCGTCCATCTTCTCCCTGAGGAGATCCCGGCCCTGTTCAGCGAGCTTGATCTGTGCATTCTTCTTTATGAGCTCCATCCGGGTGGGATTTATCTGCTCCATTATGATCCCTTTTGAATGGCTGGATGATATTTCTGGATGTATTCACGTTTAATTCGTTTCAATTCCTCAACAGGGAGGAGTGTAAATAACTCCCACCCGATCTCGAGCGTTCTCTCAATGCCCCGGTTCTCGTCCCCCTGGGTGATGAACCGCCGTTCGAATTCGTCTGCGAATTTAAGGTATTTCTTGTCAAGGTCAGTAAGCGCTTCTTCACCAACGATCGCGACGAGCCTCCTTAAGTCTCTCCCATAGGCGTATGAAGCATACAGCTGGTCGGCGACGTTCCGGTGGTCTTCCCTGGTTTTTCCGGGCCCGATCCCCAGGTTCATTAGCCGTGAAAGGCAGGGAAGGGTATCGACCGGGGGATCGGCACCACGACGGAACAGGTCGCGGGAGAGCACGATCTGCCCTTCCGTGATATAGCCGGTCAAATCAGGAACGGGATGCGTGATATCGTCATCCGGCATGGTGAGGATCGGGATCTGGGTGATCGATCCTTTCTTCCCCTTGACCCTGCCTGCACGCTCGTAGATCGAGGCAAGGTCGGTATACATGTAGCCGGGATACCCTCTCCGGCCGGGAACTTCCTCACGTGCCGTGGAGATCTCCCGCAACGCCTCGCAGTAATTGATCATGTCGGTTAGGATCACGAGAACGTGCAGGTCATGCTCGAAGGCAAGGAATTCGGCGGCTGTGAGAGCACACCTGGGAGTTGCAATCCTCTCGATCGTGGGATCGTCCGCGAGGTTCATAAAAAAGACGACCCTCTCGAGGGCCCCGGTCTTCTCGAAGTCCCTCATGAAGAAGGAGGCTTCCTTGTAGGTGATCCCCATTGCGACAAAAATCACCGCAAATTTCTCTTCTTCGCCAAGGACCCTTGCCTGTCGTGCAATCTGCGCTGCGAGTTTGTTTGCAGGAAGGCCCGCACCGGAGAAGATAGGGAGTTTCTGCCCCCGGACGAGCGTGTTCAGGCCATCGATCGTGGACATCCCTGTCTGGATGAAATCTGCGGGTTTGTCACGGGCTGAAGGGTTGATAGGCATACCGTTGATATCAAGGTTCGCTTCTTCGATGATGTCGGGACCCCCGTCACGGGGTTTTCCAACGCCGTTGAAGATGCGCCCCAGCATCTCGATCGAGACTTTTACTTTCGGGGGTTCTCCTGTGAACCGGACCCGTGTGTCCTTGTTGTCGATACCGCTCGTCCCTTCATACACCTGGGTGACTGCGATGTCTTTCGAGATATCAAGCACCTGGCCGGTCCGTTCCTCTCCAGTCGGAAGAATGATGCGGACAATTTCACCATATGAGACGCCTTTCACGTTCTGGATGAATATCAGGGGGCCTGATACATAGCTAATCGCCCTTGCTTCTCTGGTGAAGAGTGGTGTTCTGTTCATCGCTCTGCCTCCAGTGCGCCAAGGGTTCCATCGATCTGGGTGATCAGGTCTTTTATCTTTTCAACATCAGTGAGTTCTTTCATGCGCCCGATCTCAGTTTTCACAGGAGATTTCAGGATTTTCACGAGAGAGACCCCCTTCCCCATCGCCTGGTTCACCCGGTCATAGAATGCAAGGATCACCTTGAGCATCCAGTACTGCTTTTCAAGTGAGCAGAAGGAATCAATATCATGATATGCACTTTGCTGGAGGAAATCCTCCCGGATCATCCGTGTGATCTCAAGGATAGCTTTCTCGCTCTCGGGTAATGCATCGGGACCGACCAGCTGCACGATCTCCTGGAGCTCGACTTCTTTCTGGAGGAGATACATTGCACGTGCCCGGAGATCTTTCCAGTCAGAAAAGCCACTCGTAGCAAACCAGTCTTTGATCTGGTCAAGGTAGAGTGAGTAACTCTTGATCCAGTTCACTGAAGGAAAATGCCTGCGGTATGCGAGACTCGTGTCGAGAGCCCAGAAGGTACCAGCGATACGAAGTGTATTCTGTGTGATGGGTTCGGAGAAATCGCCGCCCGGGGGTGATACAGCCCCGACCACCGTCACCGATCCTTTCCGGTCATCGGAACCAAGGCATACCACCCGACCCGCCCGTTCGTAGAATGCGGCGAGCCTGGTTGCAAGGTAGGCAGGGTAGCCTTCTTCACCTGGCATCTCTTCAAGCCTGCCCGAGACCTCGCGCAATGCCTCGCCCCACCGCGAGGTGGAGTCAGCCATGAGCGCGACGTCATACCCCATGTCGCGGTAATATTCCGCGAGCGTAATCCCAGTATAGATGGATGCCTCCCTCGCGGCGACGGGCATATTGGAGGTGTTCGCGATGAGGATGGTCCGCTGGATAAGGGGTCGCTTTGTCCTCGGATCGAGCAGTTCCGGGAATTCGGTGAGTACATCGGTCATCTCGTTTCCCCTCTCCCCACACCCTATGTAGACCACGATCTGGGTGTCAGACCATTTGGCAAGGGTCTGCTCTGCAACGGTTTTTCCAGTTCCGAATCCACCGGGAATCATCGCGGTTCCCCCTTTCGACACGGGGAAGAGTGTGTCAAAGACGCGCTGACCGGTCACCAGCAGGGTATCAGGATCCATTTTGCGCTGATAGGGTCTCCCTTTCCTGACCGGCCACGTCTGCATCATCGTGATCTCAGTTCCATCTTCCAGGACACAGACAGGGTCGTCGACTGTAAATTCACCGGCCCGGATGTCCTTGACCGTACCTGATACGAATGGAGGTATCATGACCCGGTGTTCCAAATGATACTCGGTGACAGTTCCTATCACGTCACCTCCGGTTACACGGTCTCCCTTCTTCACTCGTGGAGAAAACTCCCACTTTTTCTCATGCGAGAGCCCGGGCACCGTCATTCCCCTCGAGATAAAACTCCCGCTCTTTTCTGCAAGGAGGGGGAGCGGTCGTTGAATACCGTCATAGATGGAAGAAAGCAGACCCGGTCCAAGCTCGACTGAGAGCGGCAGTCCTGTATTTGATACTTTTTCGCCGACCTTCAGGCCAGTGGTGTCCTCATAGACCTGGATGACGGCCTGATTTCCATCAAGCCGTATGATCTCTCCGTTCAGTTTCTGCTCGCCGACCTTCACCACATCATACATCCGGGACCCCCTCATACCTTCTGACAGGACCACAGGGCCCGAAATTCTTGAAATAGCACCGACAATCATACAGTTACTTCCTCAGCACGATGTTGTACCCGATTGCTCTCCTCAGCAGCCCTTCGATGTAGCTCGTCCGATCCAGTTTCTTTGAATGGGAAGGAATAGGGATGATGATCGGCCGGTAGGATCTCTCAATTTTTTCCATCATCTTCTCGTCAAGTGACATCATGAAATCCTCATTGATCGCGATAATGCCGGTATCGTCTTTCAGGAGCAGGGACGGAAGCATGGCACGGACCTCTTCGGAGTTCTGGATCTCCATGACATCGACACCAGCCAGCCGGAATCCGGGTGCGGATTCGGGATCCGTGACGACGATGAACTTATACACTGATGAGCGCCTCCCTGAGTTCTTTTTCCGGGACCTCGGTGAGCTTGCACCGGGCTATAACCCGGATATTTGTCACCTCTGTGTATTTTGCCCATATGTAGGCGATTGGTATGGCGATCGACAGAGGATCTCCGAGGAACAGGGCAACCGATTTTTTGACGAGGTACCGTTCGAGCTCCTTTTCGAATGCTGAAATTTTTTCGGCAGCGATGTATTCGGGAGGAATCTTTGAGATGAACTGGTAAGGGGTACGCTCGAGCAGTTTTAATGCTCCCTCGATGGTTCCGGATTTCATGATGGAGAGGAGTTTCGCGGCATCAAAGTCAGGGCTTCCCTGAACGAAGTAGCGTTTTGCCTCTTCAGTATCAATCCGGTCCCGGATTGCCCGTAGCACTGTCTTGATGTTGTTGATGTCGATTTCAGTGACAAGGATACTCTTGAGAATCCGGGCATCATCAGATTCCCCGCCCTTTAACTTTGACATGGCATCCTGGTAGTAGAATGTGTCAAGGGCGTATTCGAGGACCAGCATGTCGCCCGAATCGGCGAATTCCTTGAAATTGGCAGTGAGGGGGCGTGCATATACCACGCCCCATGTGGCGAGGAGGTCGATCACTGCCTTGACATCGGGCTGTTTTACCAGTTCGGTGAGTGCTGCCTCGTCAAGTTCACCGGCTGGGATCAGGCATTCGAGGATTTCTGAGGGATTTTCCTGGATCTTCTTGCCCCTCAGAATGGTCTTGATATTCTGGACATCCCAGCGGTTGAGAATAATCGTTACATATCTCTCACTATCCCCACCCCGGATGAGATTCAGGATCGTCCTGAAAGTTTTCACGAGATCTTTTCGTATCGCGACTTCAATGCGGTTGATACCCGAATAAAGCACCCCTGCTTTTTCCAGTTCCTCCCTGTACGTTGTCTTTTCCAGTTCCGTGATGAGGGTGTCAATGTCAGGCTTGTTGATAAGTTGTTCAAGGAGAGACCGATCAAGCAGGCGGCTTTTCATGGCTTTTATCCGTGCATTGACGTACGCATACTCCATGTCACTCACCGAAAAGGACCGAAAAAATTTCGGGTCTGTAGATCTCCTTTGCTTTTTTCAGACGGGATTCGAGCGTGTTGAAGACAACAAACCGTTCATCACGACTGTATGCATTCAGGCCACCGCTACAGGTAAGGTCGGGGATTATCTCGGACGAGATGTTCATTTCTTTGAGGATATCCCTGGTGAGAGCCTCATCCCTCTTATCAATATGAAGTCTCACACCGTCACTGCCAAGGTCGCTGAGCGCTTCAGTCACGAGTCCTTTCTGGATCTTCCTGTATTCCGGATTATCGCGTGCGGATGACAGGTTCCGGGACGCTTCCTCGAATACTCTCTCAAAAACCAGGTTTTTTGATTTGATAATCTCCATGCGGCTTTTTTCCCTTACCTCGGACAGGATCTTGTTCCGCCGGATTGCTACCGATTCTGTTGCTTCTTCCATGAGTTGTTTTTTAATCGGCAGGTCTCTCGCCTGTGCCTCCCTGATTATTTCATCTGCCTCGGCTTTTGAACGTTCCTTGATCTCGGAGATCCGCTCCTCCCCACTCAATTCAACAGCCTTGATCAGATCATCAATTGCCATGGTTCACCTGCACTTTCAGACGTTTCAGTGTGATCTTTTTCGTATGAGTATTCCTGGATCTTCCAGGCTCACACCAGCATGATCATGATCATGGATGCAACCACGAAACCAAGAATCACGAGAGTCTCGGGAATAGCCACCAGGATGATCATCAGACCAAACATTTCCGGTTTTTCTGCAATCGTTCCCGCTCCCGCTGCGCCAATTCTCGACTGTGCAATACCGGTACCGAGCGCTCCAAGCCCGAATGCGATGCCTGCCCCAATGGGGATTCCGAAATCAACCATTCACATCAGCCTCCTTCCAAAGCGCCGCCCTTTGCACAGGCGGCACATCGATTTCATTCATGATTTAATATTGATCTTGTTCTTTCTCTTCGCATCACGGTAGTGTGATGAAATACATGCCATTTTTTATGTTTCAGTTACATGGACAACTCCTCTCGTGCGGGTATTCTGGCCGATCTGACTCCAATATGGCGTCCTTTCCGGTTCAAATCGACTTGCCTCCGTTCTCCTTTTTGAAAGGTTTGTACATCTTTCCGCCGCCTTCGTAAAATTTTGAGTCAAACTCAACCAGGTGCAGACGGAGGGAATGCAGGAAAGGACTGAACATGGCAAGGATGAGGTTGAGCGTGTGAAGAAGGACCGCAATAATTATTCCCACCAGGGCCACCTCCATCATCCCACCCAGTTTATTCGCAACCACTGCGAGGATGACGGATGCCATGCCGATTGCCATGATACGGGAATAGGAGAGAATGTTCGTGACCGTGCTCATGATCTCGAACGTGCCGAAGGCCCCTCCACCATAAAGAATGAGCGGAAGAGCGATGATTATCAACACTGCCCCGATCGATATGATCAGCGTGGGAAGTGCCATCATCACTCCTCCGAGCACTATCAGCAGACCGGTAATGACAATCATCATGCCCGATTTTTCACAGATATGCTTCTTGGCCTTGTCGACGTGTCGCTTGCAGCTCATCTCGGTCCAGGCATTCACGATCCCGATGATGAGACCAAGAAACACATGGAACACCCCGATCGCAATCGACAGGATCAGGAATGGAACGATCGCCTCCATCCGGTTCCAGGTGATACCCAGGAATGTCTTTGGTTCGATCCACCCCATATGTTCGCCCAGATCTCCCAGGAATTCGCCGTACAGCCATCCAAAGATGACCGACCATATTGCTCCCATGATAAGGACATTCATCAGGTGCTGGAGCCAGTCACGGTCGGAAAACTTCCACTTCATGATGAGGGCAAATGCGATAATAATCAGCCCGTACCCGATGTCTCCCACCATGATCCCGAAGAACAACGGAAGAAAAATTGCCATGACCGGGCTTGGATCGAACTCGGTGGATTTTGCCGGGCTGACGACCCGCATGAGAAACTCGAATGGTTTGACAAAACGCGGGTTATCATAAAATGTCGGTGCCTCGGCCATTTCTTCCGGCGTGAGGATCAGTTCATTGACAATGACCCTCCCACCGAACGTATCCTTGAGTGCATCCCTGGTTTCATTCAGTGATTTTTTCGGTATCCAGCCTGCCAGTACAAATGTGTATTCCGTCTGGCCTATTTTCGAGAAAATACCCAATTCTTCCGTTCTTTCTCCAAGAATCCGGTGCAATGCGCTCAGTTCAGTATACCAGCTGGAAGAGATCTTCTCCAGTTCGGCATTCAGGCGGGAGATCTCACGGGTTGAAGCGGCTTTTTTCTCCTCGATAAGGGTGAAGATCTCGTTGAAAGGTTTTCCCAGGTACTCGGGAGGTAACCGGACCTCGTTCACATTCTGGTCGAAAAAATACGAATGAACCTGTTCGGAGTATCTCTTGTTGAAAATTGTGACTGCTGCGATGGTGGCTTCATCAAGGTCGGCTGAAAGCAGTTCAAACTGGCGCTTCGTGATCTCTGCAAGGGTGTTTCGGATAATATCGATAACATCCTTGAACTCTTTCTGGATCAGGAGCACGGTGACCTCGAACCCTTCCAGTTTCGGCATACTGGTCTCGAGAGGACGGATCTTTTCGATGATCTTTTCATACCGTCCCAGGTTGATCAGGGCAAGTTCAAGGTCACTCTTCTCTTTTGCGTAGGTCTTCGTGGCCACCTCCAGTTCGCTGATAACCGTATTTGCACGTGTGAGAAGGCTGTCATGGCCCATTGACTTGAGCGAAGTATAGAAATTCACGATCGCTTTCTCGTCGGTTTTTATCTTTGGAAGCGTGAGAAGAATGCCCCCGATTTTTGAATGTGCAACGGTGATATCGCCGACCTGTTCAGCGGTCATTCTCTTGAGCGAAATTTCACCAGGTGCCATAGGTACAGATGCATCTTCGATATGCACAGTTCCCTTGGCGTACAGGACATCCAGCACGTTGGGCAGATCTTTTTTTGGCCCCAGGACCTGTATTTTTACCATTTTCTGGAGCATGGTTCTCTATCCTGTAAGGACAATGCCGACAATTTTTTCAACAGCAGCCGATATGTTCTTCTCCCCCTTTTTCCGGAGTGAATCGACTTCTTTCTCGGCTTGAGCATTGATCTGTTCCGCTTCAGCCTGGATCTGCTTCATCTCTGTCTTGAGAAAGTCATCTGCAGCCTTCCTGCCCTCCGCTTCTGAGGAGGTGGTGATCGTCTGGGCTTCTTTCCTAGCCTGATCGATCATCCGATCAGCTTCAACCCTGATGTCGTCGATCCTGACGCCAACCTCAAGTTCCTTTTCCCGGATTCTCGTTAATAATGACTTTTCAATAGCCATGTCGTATCCCTCTCCACACACGAAGGTTTTCCCGGTGCTTTCTGATTCCGGGATATGTTCTTTTCTCCTGCAGTGCTCCCTCATTGAGGGATTTCAGGAGCACCACTGCCAGGTGATTATGATTATTCTCCCCCGCAATCCGTACCGGGTTACATATCAGTCTGGGTTGATCCACGCGTTTCATTCAATGTCAAGGCCTCCCATGTCAACCCATATGGCGGCGGTATATGGGTTTGTTCTTCGATGAATTCCTTTACCCTTTAAATTCCATGGCGATTGCGAAGCATGGCGGTGACGCCGTGGCACTGTGTGTAGGTGGATCGCTCGGGGAGTGTTGAGTGCGAACTCCCTGAAGCGTTCTGAATCCGCTCTTCGCATCGCTTCAGGGCGAGAAGTTTTAACTTCCCGATCATTTCCATCGTCTGTTCGCTGACCATTTCGCATCATCTCCCTCTGATGAAGGGCTAATAGAGTATCTGTTCTGGGTAATATAATTTACTATAGTGTCAATCCGATAGCCAGAAATTTTTTTATAATTTTATTTTTTTTCCCGTTTCATTGAGAAATGCGCGCATGGGTAGTGAATAATGGCACGTAGTAAATAAAAATGGATGAACATTCTGATTGATTTTTCCGCATATAATCTCCGGTATTTTTCTGATCGCTCTTGAAAAAGGAGACATTTATGAGAGTGAATCTGCTCGCGCCGGGTATTCCATTCAGAATGGTTCTGTGCGTTGTGTAGTGAGGAATATAATTACACACTTATTTCGTGATGCACAAGGAATCCTCATGAAGAGGCCACCGGGCTTCTCTATTCCTTCAATGCCGGGTCAGTGAGGGAGGAGCAGGAATCATCACCGAAATACGAAGTCTTTTTCATTTCAAATTGAGATGATCCCCCTCAGGAAAAGCACATGGAGAAGAGAGATGCCTGAACTGGATTGGACGGGAACCAAAGGGGATCGCGGTTATTGTGAGTCATTCATACTCCATGAGTATCGTGGATGTGCTTCAGAAGATGAGCAAAACATCATAGAGTGAGGAGACGGGACGATATGTTTTCCAGGATCCTTTTTCCCACTGATTTCTCTGAATACGCGAAGAGAATCCTCGATTGTATCACAGGATTTCCAGGAGTGAAAGAGGTGCTCCTGCTCCATGTGATCGAAGAGACGAGATCTCCATGGGGGGGAGGGGAGATAGGAATCGCACTCTCCCATAATGAAAAAATCACTCTTCGTGAAGAGAAGCGCTATTTAGAGTCACTCGGGAGCCACATCCGGGTCACTTCGATGGTGAAAATATCGTCCGATACCGCGGAAGCCATCATCGAGTATGCGGAAGAGAAGGATGTATCCCTCATCGTAATCGGGGCTCGTGGGAAAAGCCTGATAGAGGGAATCCTCCTCGGCAGTGTTTCGATGGCAGTCCTCCGCAGGAGCAGGACAAGTGTCCTCATCATGCGACATCGGGTTGTCGAGGAGATCGATGGGAAAAAGAGATACCAGCAATACTGTCCGATGCTCCTCTCCCGAGTCCTTTGCCCTGTGGATTTCTCTCCTTACTCGGAGCATGCGATATCCCGTCTCCTTGCAACAGAGGGCGTAGGCGAAGTCATACTCGTATATGTGGTATCACGAGGTGAGAGCAGTGAGGAGATTGCCCGTTGCCAGAAGCGGGCAAGGGAACTGGGTCTGGATCTCCGGAGTAGATTTACTTCGCAGCGCATCCCGGCCCGTGTGATTGTGAGAACAGGTAATCCCGCATCGGAGATCATCCGGGTCGCCGAAGAAGAGGATGTCTCGCTCATCTGGATGAGCTATAGCGGGAGGGGCTGGTTCCGGGAACTCCTGATTGGAAGTACGGCGGATCATGTTGCAGTGAATTCAACGTGTCCCGTCATGATCATCCGCTCGAAATCTCCGGAGGACGTCTCCACTAATACGCCAAGGGTAGATGCATCGTGATATACCTTCACCAGTGGTAGTGGGGATTGAGCATCTACCCTTGTGGTATTTTTGCTCTTTGAAATTTGGGTGAGGGAGATTTCTTGAAAAAATTGGAATACCTGGAATTTTTTATCGGTGTTACCCGGACTCCCTGGAATATCAGGTACCAAACCTTCCCAGGATACCGAGCGTGAATGCCATCACCAGCAACGCCACGGTCTCGGTCATCCCAAGCACAATCATGTAATTCCCGAATCCCTTTCCTGTCTCCCCCATCGCATCGCATGCGCATGCGGCACATTTTCCCTGAAAGAAGGCCGAGAGACCGATGGCGGCCCCGCAGAACGCTCCAATACCCCAGAGGTAAATGCCCTGCGCGGCAATTTCGTACATCCGGTTCATGACGATCATACCATAAATCGTCTGGGTCAGCGGCGCACCGACAAATGCAACGAGCATGAACGCTGCCGGTTTATTCTGGCTGTAGTTCTTCTTCCAGGCTCCTATTGCAGCCATACCGGCTGTTCCTGCTCCAGCTGCGGACCCGCAGGCAGCAAGGGCGAGCACAAGGCTCAGTCCCAGGTCCTGAAATTGCGTCAGTAAATTTGCCTCCATGATACCCTCCAGATTTTATTCCTCCCTGAGTGGTTCGTATGCCGTTCCGCTCCATATCACATTTGCATGCCCTGAAAACTCAAGCACGTTCAACCTGACACCGTGCACCAGGACAGACATCGGTCCCAGAAGGATGTTTAAGCCATGGCCGGTGATAAGAATTACGACTCCTGCTACCAGGGCCACGATCCCATCCCCAAACTCGAATGCCAGGGTGTTGGTAGTCTCAGAGATCGCGAGGGTCGCCAGCCCGACCGCGAAGAGACGGATGTACGAGACCACATCAGTAAAGTTATTCACAATGCTCAACGCTACCGCCCCGAGCCCGGTTCCTATGCCCTTGAAGATATTCCGCTGGGGATGAGTGAAGAGGACAACGAGGAGAATTCCTGCCAGGATGAGCCATATCCCGAATGAGGGAAATCCCACGCCGAGTATCAGTGTCCTGGCGAGGAAAAAGGCAGTCCAGAGTACACAGATCCAGCCGATATCTGCAAAGAGGGCGAGCGAGGGGTATTTCAGGGAGGCATTCCATGCATGGGCGATAGAGAGGTGAAGCGCTCCCAGGAAGAAGCAGAACGACTGCATGAAGCCGGTGTCATTGAGCTGGGGAACAGGGGGCTGGTATCCGGCTGCCAGGAACCAGGTCTGGCCAAAGAAGGTGCCGGTTAAGAGACCCCATACCAACGCACAGCCACCCAGGAGATAAAAGAGTGTGATGGTGGTCTTCATCTCCGGATTCTCCATGATCATCTTCCGGAGCACGAATTTCTGCAATAGGAGAGTAATGATGAGGTAGGCGAGTCCGTACCCCGCATCGCCGATCAGGATACCGAAGAAAATACTGAAGAATACAAGAAAGATGGCGCTTGTGTCAAGCTCCCGGTATCCCGGGGTGAGACCGAGGAGACCGAGCACGGGCTTTATCAGGCTGATCCACCTGGGATTCCTTATAAGGGTCGGAACCTCGTCGACATCCGAAGGATCGGTGACCAGTACGCCCCATTTCCTCCGTTTTGCCTCAGAAAGAAGCGGCGCTTCCATGTCATACGGGATGTAGCCGGTGACGTAACAGATTGATCCTTCCCTGCCCATGCCATGCACAACCTCCCGGAATTCTATCTCTTTCTCGATTTTTTTCTGTGTCGCGATGAAATCTTCACGAAAGCGGGAGTCGTCGCAGATTTCCTGCTGTATCTTCTCTATGGAAGTGAGAATCTCCGTGTGTTCCGTTTTCAAGGCCGTGACGCCCTTCTTGGGCGGCGGCACTTCGAGGAACGGGCAGTCAAACGCCCTGCGTGATATCGTCACGCAATGGGCAATGTCCCCTGTGGTGAAGATGGTCTTCACGATCACGTCGGCGGGAAAGTTCACCTTCTCTTTTAACGGGACCTGGTACAGGGTAAGGTAAATTTCGTGTCTCTTCAGGTTCTCTACCTGTTCCTGGTCAATATCTCCCCAGGACTCCCATTCACGAACCTGCCCGAGGATGTTCCTTGACTGGGATTCCAGCTGATCCCTGCGCTTTGCACGCTCGATAAGCCTGCCGGAGATCTCTCTCCAATCCCCGTCAATTGGCTCCTGGGGCGGATTCCTGACCCCTGACAGGGTTGCGGAGTCCAGGATATCGATTGAGGATCTGATGAAGGAAACCTGTTCTTTCAGACCGGTTATATCGCTCCCTGATGGTACATTCTGGTGCTCGACGTGAAGGAGACCGAGGCTTCGCACGTACTTCACCGTGGATTCAGCGTCCCCGGTTTCACAGAGGATCGCGGCCTTCTTCATCGGGACGATCATCATGCCACCCCGCTCGCATTCGATTCTTCTATCTTCTTCTTGGCGATCTTGCTCCTGCCCACCGCGTTTGTCATCTGGTCGCCAAGATGGATCTTGATGAGGCGAATCGCCTCTTTCGCCTCGGGGATCTTCACTTTCTCGAACAGGTTGACCCGCTGCGTGGTGATGCGGAGTTCCTGGCTGAGGATCGCGATCCCGTTCCTGATGACATCTGCCTCTTCACGGAGAGAAACGATCTCCCTGAGTGCAATGAGGCCCCCGTCGAGCCAGGGAGGTGAAAGGAAAAGGTCGTAGTCTGCCTTCCCAAATTCCACACACTCGTATAACGGAATATCAACCCCTGCAATATTTTTCCCTGATATGACAACCTGAACCGGCGTGAGCCACCCCGCGATTCCCGGCATCTCTCCCAGGAGCCCGGCCCAATCCCTTGCAGTCTCCTCCTTCTGAGCAAGGGCACGGGAGACCTCGCTTAGAGCAGTCTGAAGGTGCACAATCTCCAGCTGCAGCTGCTGCTTCTTCAGCTGCAGGGTGGGCAGGTACCTTTCGTACTGCCGCAGGGCATCCCTCATTCGCTTGAGTTCACCCTGTGATAGTTTCACTTTCATGGGTCTTCGGCCAGTATGCGTCGATCATCGATCTCTTGATCCCGGTCTCCTCCGGGGAGAAGCACTCACCCAAAATCTCCCAGCCAAGGTCAAGCGCTCCTTCGAGGGGAATATTGACGCCAAGAGACATCATCTTCTCCTCGAAGAGCTTTCCGTATTTGAGGAGCTTCTGGTCCCATGCACTCATCTGGAACCCCATGGCCTGCTTCTCCAGGGTCTCACGGTATTCGGCAAAGAGCTGGATCATGGTGTCCATGATCGTCCTGTGGTCATCCCGGGTCTTCCCGTTCACCTGCTGCTTCAGCCGGCTCAGGGATCCAAACGGCTCGATCACGCTGTTTTTCAGGTAAAACTGTCCCTCCGTGATGTAACCCGTGTTGTCCGGGATGGGGTGCGTCACGTCATCGCCGGGCATCGTGGTCGCGGCAAGAATCGTGATCGAGCCGGCAGTGTCAAAGTCGACGGCTTTCTCATACCTCGCTGCCAGCTGGCTGTAAAGATCTCCGGGGTAACCCCGGTTGGAAGGGATCTGTTCCATGGTGATCGAGATAACCTTCAATGCATCGCAGAAATTGCTCATGTCCGTCAGCAGCACGAGTACCCGTTTTCCCGCGAGGGCAAAATGTTCCGCGACTGCCAGGCTGATATCTGGAACAAGGAGGCATTCCACAATCGGATCCGCTGCAGTGTGCATGAACACGATCGAACGGGAGAGCGCTCCATGCTCCTCAAGGGTGTCCCTGAAAAAGAGAAAATCGTCGTACTTCAATCCCATGCCACCGAGAATGATGATGTCGACTTCCGCCTGGATCGCGATCCTCGCGAGGAGCTCGTTATAAGGCTCTCCGGCTATTGAAAAAATGGGAAGTTTCTGGGATTCAACGAGGGAATTGAAGACATCGATCATCGGGATGCCAGTCCGGATCATCTTGTTGGGGACGATCCTCTTCACGGGATTGACCGGCGGTCCGCCGATATCAACAAGATCATCGGAGAGTTCGGGCCCCCTGTCGAGCGGCATCCCGCTCCCGTTGAAGATCCGGCCCAGGAGTGCATCGCCGGTGGAGACTCGCATAGGGTGCCCGAGGAACCTGACCCTGTCACCCGTCGAGATACCGCGGCTCCCGGCAAAGACCTGGAGGAATACCTTCCTCCCGTCGAGCCGGATCACCTGTGCGAGTGAAGACCCGCGCCCGGTCATCACCTGGGCAAGCTCCATATTCCCCACATCATCGGCCTCAACGGTGATGACATCGCCTGCAATCTGGGTGATTCTCGAGTAGAACTTATGCATGGGACGCACTCACCGCCCTTTCATGCAGGAGTCCGCGGATCTCCTCCTCGGTATTCCTGAATTCCTCGCTCTTCCATTGCGCGGAATTCCATCCCCTGAATACCTGCCGGAGCTGCTGGAAGAAATGCAGCGCTTCGTCCTTGTTTTTGAATGTGAAATTTGAATCCAGGATATGGTAGATGAATTCGAACACGTATATCTGCCGGTCTTCCGGAGTAGCCTCATCCACCGGGTCAAACGCATTCTGCTGGAGATAGACGAAATCAAAGAACTCGGCTTTGAGATATTCTATGTAATCGGGGAGGGAGGTCCCCTCTTCACCGACAACCTTCATCATCTGCGCAACGTCGTTGCCCTTGCGGAGGATCTCCTGCCCCCGCATTCTCTGGATCTCATCGATGATGCTCCTGTACTTGCTCCAGCTGATCAGCGGATCGATCGCAGGATACCTCCGGGCATCGGAACGACTCCGGGACAGGCCGTGGAATGCACCGACCACTTTCAGCGTTGCCTGGGTAACGGGCTCTTCAAAGTTGCCACCTGCGGGACTGACTGCTCCGCCTATGGTGACAGAGCCGGTGGCACCGTTGTGGAGCCGGACAAGACCTGCCCGCTCGTAGAATGATGCGATATGTGATTCGAGGTATGCGGGAAATGCCTCCTCCCCGGGGATCTCCTCAAGCCTTCCCGACATCTCCCGCATTGCCTGTGCCCACCGGGACGTTGAATCGGCGAGGAGCAGCACGTGGAGACCCATCTGTCGGTAATACTCGGCAATCGTGACCGCGGTGTAGACACTTGATTCCCTTGCAGCGACGGGCATGGAGCTCGTGTTGCAGATAATGACCGTACGGTCGCTGAGTGGACGGTGAGTCCGGGGATCGATCAGCGTCGGGAATGTCTTGATCGTCTCCACCACCTCTCCAGCACGTTCACCGCAGGCCGCGATCACGACCACATCGGCATCGGCATGCCGGCTGATCAGCTGCTGCAACACGGTTTTTCCAGCCCCGAAGGGACCCGGGATACAGTATGTCCCGCCCCGGGCGACCGGAAAGAGGGAGTCGATCAGCCTCATCTTGGTGACAAGTGGTTCGGTGGGCTTGAGCTTCTCTGCATATGCCCTGATCGGGATCTTTACAGGCCATGTCTGGCTGAGAAAAACCGGGTGGATAGACCCCTTTTCATCCATGAGATGGGCAACCGGCTGGCGCTTCGTGTAGACCCCTGGATTTGCCACCGAATCGACCTTGAATACCCCCTCCCAGGAGAAAGGGACCATGCATGAATGCCGGAAGAGTTTCTCCTCCACAAAGCCGACTGCGTCTCCGGCACGGACTGTATCTCCCGGTTGCACGAGTGGGGAGAACTGCCATTCCCTGGACTCAGGCAGTGGATCGATATAGATACCGCGTTTAAGGAAAAATCCGCATTGTTCTGCAAGTTCTGGCAGTGGGTTCTGGAGACCGTCGAATATCTGGCCGAGCATCCCCGGGCCGAGTTCGACCGAGAGGAGTTCACCGGTGAACTCGACGTGTTCCCCGACTCTCAGCCTCCCGGTATCTTCGTAAACCTGCATCTCGGCAAGGTTCCCACGGACCCTGATAATCTCAGATTTGAGACGTTCTTCTCCGTGCAGGATGAAGGCAACCTCGTTCTGCATGACAGGCGAATCAAATGCTGCAGTCACCATGTTCCCGCTTATCTTTGTGATCCGGCCTATCCGTTTCGCGGTCATTTATCCCCTTGGCAGAGTGAGGACGTGTTCAAGCATGCGGCCCGCATCAGCCTTCCCGACATTCTCCCATCGGATGAGAATCAGCAACTTGTATGCATAGGTTATCAGCAGGTCAACATCAAAATGATGCCCGGTCGCGATATGATCGAGGGCTTTCCAGCGCTCCTCGTCGATGGCACGCTCGGCCTCAAGGAGTAACGGATTGCCCATCGCCGCGACTGCAGAGGCTGCGAGGGAAGAATCCGCGATGATTCCCCCCCGCAGGTGAGCGGCAGGGTCGGCATGAATCCTCTGTGCCCGAATCTTGACGAGCTCGTTTCTCAATGCAGTATCAAAATCCATCCATTTTTGAAGGGTTCTCTGTCCTTTTCTGTATTCCGAATACTGCCCGGGTTCTGGCAGCGAAGAGAGGATGTAATAGTCGTTGTCCGGTATACGATGGTGACATATTTCGATGAACTGTTCGTACGAAAACGGCGGTTTCATCCCAAAATGGAGCATCGGGAGGCTTGATACGAGGAAGGGATAAAAATCGGCCATCGTTGTCACTTCTTGAGCGAGTCGTCGAGGATAGCCTTCACCCTGGGCTTGAGATGCTCGCCTATGAAGTCGGCAAGGCTTTTATCCGAGAAATCATACCATGACTTCCCGCTGTCATAACTGATGATGAAACCTCCCGAGATCTCTTCGGAAGGTGTAAGGACAATCCCCTTCTTGACCGCATCCGAGAGCTTGTGAAGATAATGGCTCTCAAAGAGTTCAAGATCCTCCTTTCTTCCCAATATTTCGATCTTTCCAGCCTCGCCCTTCTCTGAACGAAGTATCATCTCAGACAGGAGCCGGGATATCACTTCGGGAGTGAGGGCTTTTTGGGTATCTGACATGATAATTCCCCGGAGCATGGTGTTCACTTCGTTTCTGAGCAGGAGGAGCAGATCCCTGCCAGCCTGGGTAAGCAACGCCCTCTGGCTCTCTTCCTCGCGGCGGATCCTCTCCTGGGCCGCAGCAAGAATCCTGTCTGCTTCACGTTGTGCAGTCGAGACGATCTCTTCAGCTCTCCGGTGTGCAGCAGTCTCAATCTGACCGGCTTTCTCCTCTGCAGCCTGTATCCCCTCCTGGTTGATCTTGTCAATCAGATCCCTGATCTCTTCCGCCAATGCGAGCCCTCCTCACCTCTCCCTGCTCATAGCATAAGGTGCTCTATTCTTATCAACCCGCACTCTTGCACTCGGCAAAGCCGGGTATTTGACGTGGTGATAAGGATTCAGGGAAAGGTGATATTAACCTTTGTGAAAAGCCCCAAACTCCCGCATTGGTGTTCTGCTACGATGCGCGACGACAGGGTAATAGTGGGTCATATAACTGGGAGCCTTTGTGGAAATGGAAATTTATTTATAGTTCTGAAGCTATAAGGGGTATGCCTCAGTGAGGAACCGACTGGGGATACGTGCCAGGGTGACATGAATCCCTGTATCCAAACGGCTCAACGATACAGGGATGATCGAGACATCTCACCATGGGGCCGAACAAATGTTCAGGAAACATCCTGCCACGATGGCATGAATCCATGGCCCAGAACGGCGAAAAAGGCCATGGGTGATCGAGACATCCCATCGATGGGGCCGGTGAGGTATGTTCAAGGAACATGATGCCGGGATACCAGCAACATGCATCTCAAAACGGCGAAAGAGATGCAGGTAACAAAGACGTGCTATCCTGGGGCCGAGCATGTGTGTCCGTCATGATCCTCACGGGGCACATTGTGAGAAAGCCTTTTTTTCTCCCGCATATTTTCCCCAATTCACGGACACCATCCGGATTACTATATACAGCTGCTCCACTGCTGGAAATGGATTTTATAAAAGAGTGATACGTGGCATCAACAGGAGGCTTCAACCCTGCCCAGCAGGGCAGGGTATCCACCATGGATTGGAACGTTCAGTCGGTGATTTAGTTGGACACTAATACACCTGCAATATCATTAAAAGCAATCATAATTAAATCTTTTGGAATCATCAGAGCCTTTGCAACTGCCTTTTTATGAAAAAAAGGCCGCAATATGCATGGGTAAGCAGTTGGGGACATGGTATGCCGAACCTGCGGCCGCGATGATCAGTGCACCTGGAGAGGAGCATGGAACTAAGAGAGCGGGGGGGAGCTATCAGGGAGCACCCATTGCTCATTCAGCGTCTCATTCAATCCCGGAAACCCTCTTTCCAGTACCTGATTGCAGCATTTTCGTCAGTTTATGAAGAATCCCCCGGCAAAACATAACCGGTTCATCAGGGTCTTTTCAGTGAACGAAGTCCATCCCTGAATTCATCCATGTACTCCTGCATGGAGAGGGATCCTTCGGGGAAAGGGCAATCGGGATCCCTCATGCGGTCGATGGTGGGTTTTGTGGGAAGCAGAAGATCCAGTGAGATCCCGCTCCTCGAACATGCACGGATCATCGCCTCCCTGAAGATTCCGATACAGTATGCGGTTCTCTTCCTGTACAGATTTTTCGTTTTTTTAAGGTATCCCTCAAGGCGATACGTCTCAATCTCAAGAAAATCTTCGAGAACCACCGGATCGGTGCATTTCCCTATCATGTAGTGATAGTGAGCGTAGGGGTACATCAGTTCAAGCTCTGCAGGGACTGTGCCGCACGTCCCAAAGACGACAAGGTGATATTCCGTCTCTGTGAATACCTCGCCAATCATCCTCCGGAAGAGCCGGTGGCTCGGGCTGCTGCTGTAGGGTTTTCTGAGCGCACACGGGATGAAGATAGCCAGTTCCCGGGAAGGTATGGTGTACGAGTCAAGAATGAAACGGTATGCCTCCTCGAACACGGGATTGTAGAAGGGCGGATCAGAGTGTATGACTGCGGGATCCATCTCCCGTCTGCGTGATCCTGCAACGCGTGTCATGATATTGTGGATTGAAATGAATCAGGCTGTGTCCCATGGGGTGAAGAGCAGGGGGACGGAAGTCTTATTCTTGCGACTGCGACTCACTCCACAGCCGATCCCTGCTACTGGTTTTTGATAAATCCTTTCTGGATGAGATCGGACAGCCAGTTGTCCAGGAAGCTGGAGAGCTCGTTTTTGGCTTTCAGATCGACTTTTCCGGGTGCAGGATACACCACTCGCCGCTCTTCAAGGACCTGGAATGTAAGGGGTTCTGCGGTCTTATTCTGGTGATCGACCCGGATCTCCATGTCCGGATCAGCATACATCACCCCATCTTCCATGGGATTCTGGGACAGTGCAAAGATATCATCCGAGAGCCGGTCGATACAGAGCGGAACATGGGGTGGTTTCTCGATCACCACGTACTGGCGGACCTCAAACACGCCTATTTTTGCCATTTTCTCGTATATTGAATGGTATACATCCTGCATGGTCTACCTATCCTCTCATCCAGTAATTGAGAGAAGTGGCTTGATAAAGATTGTCCAGTATGTGATTCTCACACCGGGGTGATTGTATCCAAAATTGTTCAGGTTTATCCGCCAGGGTTGCCACAATCGGAGAGTCCCGGAATGCATCATCAGAGCAGGGCCATGTGCTCAAGGAGGATCTTCAACCCGATACCGATGAGGATTGCTCCCCCCAGTATCTCGAAATTCTTGCCAAACCGCTCGCTCATAAAACCGCCAAGCATGGCCCCGGAACATGCAAACAGGAAGGAGATGACTCCTGCCACGAGCGCGACCAGAAGGATATTGCCTGCGAGCAACCCCAGCGATAATCCCACCCCGAGTGAATCGATACTCGTCGCTGTGGCAAGGATCAGGATGCTGGAGAGTGAAAAGTAATCCCGTTTTTCGCGGTCAGGATCCGCCCGTATACCCTCGTAGATCATCTTCGCACCGATAAGGGCAAGAATAATAAACGCGATCCAGTGGTCTATACCTGAAATCGCCCCGATGAGGGTTGATCCAGCCCCCCACCCGAGAAGCATCATTCCTGCCTGGAAAACTCCAAAGGAGATGCCAAGAATCACGGCAAGGCGAATCTTTTGTGAGGGATTTGAGGTAGCCGCCGCCAGTGACACGGCGAGGCAGTCCATGGCAAGTGAAATGCCTATAAGGATGATGAGAAGAAGATCCATTCGTCATTCATTATGGAGAGTGCACGCTATAAAAAAGGAGATGGCAATGCCGGTATCCGCCATGAGGATTGTTCTGCACCATACGATACCCTGCTGGTGAAGGGATTGGGAGATACACAAATGCCCTTGCATTTTTTTCGAGATCCGTGCTTCATTCTCCGACATCGCAGGTTATTCAGGAGAACCAGTTGGATATATACCCATTATAAGCACAGCTTGGGCAATCCTGATCATGAAAATGAGGGCATTCTGCATATTCGCAGTACTGCTGGCACTTGTATTGATTATCAGCCCGGCGGTTGCTGCACCTGATAGTACCCAACTCCAGGGAATCAAGTCTCCCAGAATGAAAATTTTTACCCCGCACGCGGATGAAAAAACACCCAACACCGCACTTCTCACTGCAGTGGTGGCCAGGGCCTATGGATCTCACTACAATGGGTACATCCGGTGCTTCCTCTGAAGAATACCTGATATTATTTTTCAATCTGGTGAGCTGTAATTCCCGGAATCACACCCGGGCAAGACCGTAGATACTCTGAGTTCGCGTGGGATTCGTGGTCGCGGTCAGCATGGTATACCAATGCTTCCCCGAACTGATTTTTTAGGTTCAAAAGACGGTTGTTTCGGGCTTCTTTTTCCTCTCGCACCATTGCACAACTGTTATAGCATGGGATAACTCCATGTTACAGAGTAGCATGGTACGGAGGGGTGGGCATTCAGCATACCGGGTATGATGAGGTGTATATCCGGTCGCTCCGGGAACCGGAGATCTTTTGGGGAGACGCGGCAGCACTTGTTTCATGGATACGGCGGTATGATCGGGTCCTCGATACCTCCCGCTTGCCCTTCACCCGGTGGTTCCCCGGGGGGATACTCAACACCTGTTACAACGCTCTTGACAGGCATGTTGAGCAGGGGAACGGGGACCGCGTTGCCCTGATTTATGACAGCCCTGTGACTGAAACGATCAGGAAATATCGCTACTCAGAGCTCCTTCACCTTGTTGCCAGGTGTGCCGGGGGGTTGCAGAGACTCGGGGTAGAGAAAGGAGACAGGGTTGTCATCTATATGCCCATGATCCCGGAGGCGGTCATCTCCATGCTCGCCTGTGCAAGGATCGGGGCTGTCCATTCTGTGGTGTTCGGTGGCTTTGCACCCAGGGAGCTCGCTTCACGGATTCGGGACGCCAGGCCAAAAGCCGTGCTCATCGCATCGTGCGGGATAGAAGTGAACCGTGTCATCCCGTACAAGCCGCTCATCGATGAGGCGATCTCGATTGCCGGGATCCAGGTTGACCACTGCGTGATCGTCCAGCGACCCCAGCACCGGGCAGAACTTACAAAGAAGAGGGACAGGGAGTGGGGGGGTTTCATGGATACCGCACCGGCTGCGGAATGTGTCCCGCTGCAGGCAACGGATCCCCTGTATATTCTCTATACCTCGGGGACTACCGGGATCCCGAAAGGGGTTGTGCGGGATTGCGGGGGGCACCTGGTCGCACTTCTCTGGAGCATGAAGAATATCTATGGCATGACACCCGGTGAGACCTTCTGGGCGGCATCTGATGTCGGGTGGGTTGTCGGGCACTCCTACATCACCTATGCTCCCCTCGCGTTCGGATGCACGAGTATCCTCTATGAGGGAAAGTCTGTCGGGACCCCCGATCCCGGGGCGTTCTGGAGGGTCGCTTCGGAGCACCGTGTGAATGTGCTCTTCTGTGCACCCACGGCATTGAGGGCAATAAAACGGGAGGATCCGGGCGGGACCTTCATGAAGAAGTATGACCTCTCCATGCTCCGGACCCTCTTCCTGGCCGGAGAACGGTGCGATCCCGATACCCTTGATTGGGCAAAGTCGCGGCTCTCGATCCCGGTTATCGATCACTGGTGGCAGACAGAGACCGGATGGGCGATCGGTGCCAACCCGGTGGGGATCTCCATGTTCCCTGTCAAACCGGGTTCATGCACGAGAGCCATGCCCGGCTACGATATTCACGTGCTGGACGACAAAGGTGCGGAGGTCCCGCCGGGCGTAACAGGGAATATCGTGATCCGCCTTCCGCTCCCTCCCGGATGTTTCACGACACTCTGGCAGAAGGACGAAGAGTGTGTCAGGACCTACTACTCTGCATATCCCGGGTACTACATCACCGGGGACGCCGGATATATCGACCGTGATCACTACCTCTGGATCATGGGGAGGACCGATGACATCATCAATACCGCAGGCCACCGGCTCTCCACGGGAGCCATGGAGGAGGTGCTGGCGTCCCACCCCGACGTAGCGGAGTGTGCGGTCACCGGAGTGGCCGACGAAGTGAAGGGAGAGATCCCGATAGGGTTCGTGGTCCTGAAGGCAGGCGTGCAGCGGGAGAACGGAGATCTCGTCCGTGAGCTCGTTCAGCTGGTGAGGGAACGGATCGGGCCTATCGCATCGTTCAAGGTGGTGGTGGTGGTGAGCCGGCTCCCCAAGACACGGTCCGGGAAGATCCTGCGGGGAGTGATGAAGAAGATCGCGGATGGTGATCGGTATTCAGTTCCTCCGACGATCGAGGATCCCGCGGTGCTCACTGAAGTTGCAGAGAGCCTCCGGGGGATAGGGTATCCTAAGGCAGTAAACCATTGAGTATAATCCCGGGGAAGTGATATCTGCGAGTGTTGCCTGGCTGGGATACCACAGTGCCACGATGCTACCGGAGGATTTTTTTCATACCCTGACGGAACACCTGTTCACGGGGGCTACGCGGGAATGCTCATAGGAATGGATGTAGGCGGCACGAATACCGACATTGCGATGGTGGGGGAGGAGGTCGCCTCTGAGAAGATCTCCAATGCCAGGGGAATGCGGGAAGCACTTCGCACGATCCGGGCTCCCGGGAGGCTTGCTGTCAGTACCTCGACACCCCTCAACAGGGTGCTCGCCGGGCAACCCGTTGCAGTCCAGACCATCCTTGTACCCGGGCCGGGCCTGTTCTGGCCGGGTGGAGTGAAGGGGGCTGTCAATCACTGCGGGGATCTCGTGGAGTGTATCGATCCAGGCGAGATTGCCGGGATATTATCCCGGGAGCACGGCGATGCGCTTGCAATCGCAGGCAAATTCTCTGTCCGGAACCCTGCACTTGAGAAGGAGGTTGCAGCCCTCGCACTGGAGTATTATGCAGAGGACAGGATCGCACAGAGCTACCACCTTGCTGAACTCGGCTACCCGGGAAGGATCGCCACAACCCGGCTCAATGCCTCGATGAAAGAGACCGTCACTCATCTTGCAGGTGAGATCGCCGCAGGGCGGGGTGATTTTCTCTTCTTCAAGGGGGATGGTGGCCTGATCCCACCGGATTATGCAGTCAACAACCCCTCGGTCCTTGCCCATTCCAGTGCAGCTGCGGTTGCGCTCGGGGCATATTATCTCACGGGTATTACAGACTGCACAGTGGTTGATATCGGTGGAACCACGACTGACCTCGTCCCGCTCGAGAGAGGGATTCCCATGATGGATTTCCTCACCTTCCACGGGGAGAGGACCGTGACCCGGGCGGTCGTTGCGGAGTCACTCCCCTTTGGGGGAGATTCCCTTGTCGAAGAGGGCCTTATCCCGCGAAGGCTCGGGGACGCCCTCGCATTCGGAGGAAGCCACCCGACACTCACGGATGCCCTGAACGTGGCCGGGGAAGAGATAGGGGATGCAGACGCTTCAAGGAGGCTTTCCAGGGAGGATGCAGTCCGTGCCGTTGCGGACTATCTCGATCGGGTATCCAGCGCCGTTTCATCGCTGAATGCCCGGCACCTTGTGGGTGCAGGGTACCTCGCACCATTCCTGGTCCCAGAGATCGCCAGGCGTTCCGGGGCCCGGTATACGATACCCCCACACTGGGACTGCGCAAATGCCGTGGGGGTTGCAGTCTCGAGGGTGAGTCTCACCCTGCATGCCAGGTTTGATTCTGGCCGTGGATGGGTTGACTTGAATGGCGAGCACCGGCCACTCCATACAATGGGGGATGATGACGCGATCCTGGAGATGTGCAGGGAAGAAGTGAGGAGAAGGGCGATTGCAGCAGGTGCCCATCCAGGTGATGTGAAAGATGTCGAAGTCCTCCATTTCAATTCCTTTGACGTCGTCCGCAGTGCATACAGGAGCGCCCGTATCGCGGACGTGGTGGTCCAGGTCGCACCCGGGATCAGCGTGGAGGCACGATGACCACCGCGCTCATCTTCCATCCCGGGTATCTCCTTCACGAGCAGTCCCGCGACCACCCCGAGCGAAAGGAACGGCTCTCCTATACCATGGACCAGATCAGGGAGGAGGGCTTGATGCAGCACCCGGCGGTGAAGGTGATTGCCCCGAAGGAGGCGACGATTGAGGAAGTATCCCGGGTCCACATTCCCGAATACCTGGCATTCCTCGAGCATTCAAGCAAAAAGGGAGGCTTCATTGATTTCGATACGAATGTCCCCGTCGGTCTCTTCCCGCATGCGCTGCTTGCAGCGGGAGGGGCGATCAGGGCTGCTGATGCCGTTCTTGACGGCGAGGTGGAGAACGCATTTGCCCTCATCCGCCCCCCGGGACATCATGCCCGCCAAGGGACCGGTGCTGGATTCTGCTACCTGAACAACATGGCGATCATGGTGAGGCATGTCCAGGGGAGAGGTATCAGGAGGGTGATGATCCTCGACTGGGATGCCCACCACGGCGATGGGACCCAGATGATCTTTTACGAGGACCCTTCAGTCCTGTTCACGTCAATCCACCAGATGCCGTTTTACCCCGGTTCTGGCAGCGTCGATGAGACAGGGTCCGGAAGAGGAGCAGGGTTTACTGCGAACATGCCAGTCCCGGCGGGAACCGGTGACGAGAGTTACCGGTATCTCTTCGAGACGGTCATTGAACCTCTCGCCCGCGAGTTCTCTCCGGAATTGATTGCAGTATCGGCGGGACAGGATAACCACTACACCGATCCTCTGACAGGGCTTGCGCTCACCGCAAGGGGGTATGCAGGACTGATGAAACACGCAGTAGCGCTGGCGCGGGAACTCTGTGGAGGCCGGCTGGTCGCAATCCTCGAAGGCGGATATAGCGTGGAAGGGGGGCTTCCCTATACCAACCTCGGTATCATTGCCGCCATGGCGGACCTTGATCTCCAGTCCATCAGGGAACCAGCAATTTACGGGGAATGGCTGGCAAGGGCTGCCGATCCTTCGGCTCACGCAAGGGTGATAGAGAACGCGGCCTCGCTCCGGACGCATCTTGCACCGTTCTGGGCCTGTTTCCGTTGAATAACAGGGTCCGAATTTCCCGGACCCGTGTCTCACGGAGAATAAATAATGTAGGAGGAGGGTTTACATGACTGCGAACATGGCATCGGAAAAGATCCGTATCGGGCTTATCCAGGCACCCTCAGGAGAGAATATCGGGGAGAATCTCGACCTCGCACTCAGGATGGTAGCGGATGCCCTCTCCCGGGGTGCAAAGATAGTGTGCCTCCAGGAACTTTTTTATGCACCTTACTTCCCCATATCCAGGGGAGCCGATGCCGCCCGGTATGCGGAGACTATCCCGGGGGAAACGACGAGGGCTCTTTCGGATCTCGCCCGTGAACACCATGCAGTGATCATCGTTCCAGTCTTCGAAAAGGGGGCCGATGGCAGGTATTACAACGCTGCAGTGATCATAAGGCCCGATGGGACACACGGGAGGGTTTACAGGAAGGTGCACATCCCGGAGGATCCCCACTTTTACGAGAAGGAGTATTTCTCGGAAGGGTCAGGATACGTGGTTGAGGACACCCCGTATGGAAGGATTGCGGTGCTCATCTGCTACGACCAGTGGTTCCCTGAAGCGGCGAGAGTTGTCACCCTTATGGGTGCCGGGATCATCTTCTACCCTACTGCGATTGGATACATCCGGGATATCGATGATCCATGCGAAGGTGACTGGAAGGAGGCCTGGCAGACGGTCCAGAGAGGCCATGCCATTGCAAACGGTATTCACATTGCCGCGGTCAACAGGGTCGGAGTTGAAGGGGATCTCCGGTTCTTCGGGGGATCGTTCCTCTGCGACGCCTTCGGGAACATCCTTGCCCAGGGAGGCGACGGCGCCGAGGTCGTGATCGGGGAGGTCGATCTCTCGATGAACGACCTTGTCAGGGAAGGATGGGGATTCCTGCGGAACCGCCGCCCTGAGACCTACCTGCCGATTGTCAAGGTTCCGGATTCTCTCTCCCGTTCTCCCCCAAAGGCTGCCGGCTACCGGATGCCGGCTGAGTGGGAACCTCACCAGGGGATCTGGCTCTCGTGGCCGCATGACAACGGGACCTTCTTCGATCTCCCCGGGGTTGAAGAGACATACGCGGAGATGATCCGGGCCCTCCAGGGAAGAGAACGGGTTTTTTTACTCGTGCGCGATCAGGAGATGCATGCCAGGGTCCGGGAAATGCTTGGCAGGTGCGGGATCGATCCCCGGCAGGTTCGGTTCCTTCTCCATGAGTACGCTGATGTCTGGTTCAGGGATTATGGCCCCACGTTCCTCGTCCACGAGAGAGATCCTGCACTCGCCATGGTCGACTGGAAATTCAATGCATGGGGAGGAAAGTATCCCGAGCTCGAGGCTGACGATGCGATCCCGACAATGCTCGGCAGTGTCCTGAACTGCACGCCCTATACACCGGGGATGGTGCTGGAAGGGGGCGCGATCGATGTCGACGGGTGCGGGAGCCTGCTCACAACGGAGCAGTGCCTTCTCCACCCCAACAGGAACCCGGCAATGGGAACGCAGGATATCGAGAGGACGCTCTGCGATTTCCTGGGGGTCTCGCGCTGTATCTGGCTGAAGGGGGGGATTGCGGGTGATGATACTGACGGTCATATCGATGATGTTGCGAGGTTTGTCAATCCCCGGACTGTCGTGTGCGCCCTTGAAGAGGATCGTGGGGTTGAACATTATGAGATCCTCCGGGAGAATTTCAGGATCCTGCAGGCAACACCCTCGTATGACGGTTCACCCCTCAATATTGTCCCCCTCCCGCTGCCTGCAGCGAGGGATGAACCGGTTCCTGCAAGTTATACCAACTTCTACATAGGGAACGGGCTGGTCCTGGTCCCCACCTTCAATGATCCCGCAGACAGGAAAGCGCTCCGGATCCTGCAGACACTCTTTGCCGAACGCAGCGTGATCGGGATCGACTGCTGCGAGATGATCAGGGGAATGGGGGCTCTCCATTGCGTGAGCCAGCAGTATCCATCACCGTGAGAAATGTGGGATGCCAGGATAATCGGACCTTTTTTTTTCAGCAGTCCTTGTCACCTGACGGAAACGAGAGATGAAGGTGGACCAGGACCCAGGCATGGCCGGTCCCCTTCAGCACCGCGGAGAACCTTCCCTTGGCCTGAATCTTAAGATCGGTGTCGTAAAAAGAACAGGTTCCCCTGATCCAGCTGATCGTCCCGATGGCGTCCACGCAGATATCCGAGAGACTCACTTCCGTCATGCGGCCCGCCCTCCTCTCCAGGAATTCGCGGAATTCCACGATATCGTTGAATTGATCTCCCGGCCAGAAGCCGAAACCGGAACACTCCCTGCCTGCATGGGAGAGGAGACCGGCAATATCGCCAATATTCCAGAGCCTCACCATGAGGTCGAGTGAATCAAGCACCTGCAAGCTCGTCTGCCGACTCGGGTTCATGGAATCATGGTAGGAGATGAATCCATACAATGGTATCGGAGCATCCCTGCCTGATCACCGAACAATCCGGAAATGAGATTCCTGGGTTCCGGTTCAGGGTCTCTCTTTTGAGGGAGGATTCTCCTGGAACGTGAAGAAGACGGTGGTTCCCTTATCGATTTCCGACTCAACCCAGATAGAACCACGGTATCTCTGGATGATCCTCTGGACGATGGTAAGTCCAATCCCGGCGCCTTCATATTCCTGGGCAGGGTGGAGTCTCTGGAACACCCCGAATATCTTGTCGCGGTACTGCATGTCAAAGCCAATGCCGTTATCCCTGACATAATAGATGGTCCTTCCGTCTTTTTCCATGTTGCCGACCTCGATCACTGCCAGGTCGCGTTTCCTGGTGAACTTCAGGGCATTTGAGAGGAGGTTTGAGAATACCTGCCTGACGAGTGCGGGATCTCCTGTGAAGGGAGGGAGATCCTTCACATTGAATTTGACGTTCCGGCCTTCTGCAAGAGGATGGAGTTCTTCTATTATCTCCTTGACAAGAGGAGAGGGATATACAGTCTGGTTGACGAGCGGCTGCCTGGACATCCGGGAGAAATTGAGAATTGCATCGATCAGCTGCCCCATCTGGTAGATATTGTACCGGATACGTTCCAGGTACCTGGCACCCTCTTCAGAGAGCTCGTGAGAGTGCTGCGAGATGAGCATATAGGAGAATCCATCGATTGCCCGGAGAGGGGCTCTCAAATCGTGGGATACTGAATAGGAAAATGCCTCCAGTTCCTTGTTTGCGTCCTCGAGATCCCGGGTCCGGTCAGCAACTTTTTGTTCAAGCATCTCGTTCAGCTTCTGGAGTTCCTCTTCCATCTCCTTTAACCTGGTGATGTCGTTTCCTATCGAGAGCACCTCGATCACTTCGCTCCCGGCAGCACTGATAACCTTGTTCGTCCATGAGATCCAGACCCGTCTCCCGTCGTGTGTCATGTTCTCGTTCAAGTTTACCTTGTAAAGTTCAGGGTGGACCGGGATATCCAGGATCATCTCTCGCAGGTTCCTATTGTTGCTGTCAATCTCGGGGACGATCGATCCGATGACATTTTCTCCAAAAAGTTCTTCCTTTGAGAACCCGAAGAACGAGAGCGCATAGGGATTTGCAAAGGTGATGGTGCCGTCCGAGTTGAACCGGAGGATAATACTGTTCGCGTTCTCTACCAGGGTCCGGAACTTCTCTTCGCTCTCTTCGAGCGCGGCAATAATCCGCATGCGTTCGATCTCCGCCGATGCTTTCACCGCGATGATCGTGATAATATTCTGCAGGGATGGGAGAGGATGGATGGGATTCCTGAAGAGTGCGCACAGGATTCCTATGACCTGGCCTTCTGCATTCCGCAGCGGTGTGCCGAGATACCCCTTGATATTGAGTTCGACGAGGTCCCTGCTTCCGGGGAAAAGTGTCACCACTTCATCCTGGTATAGGCAGTATCCTTTATCGACGGCGTTCTCGCAGGGTGTTCCTTTCAGGGAGTAGCGGTATTCAGGAATCTCCTTCCCGTCAAGATACATCGAAAGGACCCTGACATCTTCCATCCCGGGAAGGATATCTCCCACCATGACACAGTCCGCTCCAAGCCATGAACTGATTGTTGCAGTAATGTTCCTCAAAGAATCAAGGCCAGTGGTCCCGACCATGCTCTTCAGCATGGCCTGGAATGCGGCATCGGAATTTTTCCTGTCAGTGATGTCACGCCCCACAGACTGGTATTCGACAAGGGAACCTCCGGCATCGAAGAGAGCCCGGTCATTCCACTGTTGCCAGCGCACATCGCCACCCGGGAGTATTATCCTGTGCTCGATGGTCGCTTCAGGGTGTTGCGGGGAGAATGCCTTGAAATACGCATCGAGGGGCGCGCGATCTTCAGGATGAATTTTCGGCCTGAACCGTGTTCCGATGATCTGGTTGCAGGGAATTCCAAAATATCTGCAGTATGCATCATTTGTAAACACATGCGTCCCATCAGGGAGGAATCGTGCGATCATCTCGTTCTGCGTCTCGACGACAGAGCGGTACCGCTCCTCGCTCTTTTTTAGGGCATCCTGGCTCTCCTGCAACTGGAGGATAGTCCCCTTGAGGGTCTGGACCATGGCATTGATACTTGTTTCGATGTTCTCGAACTCAACAGCAGTTGGAGGAGAGATCCGATGGGAAAGATCTCCCTGGGAGATACGATCGACATCGGCAACGATTCCCTGGATAGGCCTTGAGAACCTCCGGGCAAGGACAAACGCGAGGAATCCGCCCCCGATAAGTACAATCCCGGCGACCAGCAGGTGATAGAGAACAAGGTATCCGAGGTCGCTCTCTATCTTGGCTTTATTGTAGACGATCTCCACAATCAGGCTCATATCGGCGGCATATCGGGGATCCAGCATGTCCACAAAGAGCCATTTCCGTAATCTTTTCCCTTCAGGATCCGGGAATTCGAGACTTGTCCGCTCTTTCAGGATACGATCGAGGATCTCAGACTGCGTGGCGGAGGGCAGGTAGCTGGAATTGCCAACCACGCGTTTTTGTTTCTGCCATATGCGGATCTCCTCGATATAGGGATTGAACTTCTGGGCCTCCTCGCGGATATCCCCGTACCGAAGCCCTCTCCGTTCTGCAGCGATCCGGTCCGATGCAAGCCCCAGTTCGATCACGTAGCGATGATCGTGGGTCGGCATGTATGCGAATTTTGTGAGAGCCCCGCTCACCCACTCCGTGACAATACGGTCGGGGTAAAAACCAGGGGTGTACCAGATCCTCTGCAGGTACTGGTAAAAATCGGGGTAAATGACGGTGAAATCAAGGCCGATATCGGGTGAAGATGTAGAATACTCGATGACCCCTGACTGGTTGATGAAATAGATAGACATTCCGGTTCTCTCTTTGAGTGCCACGAGATCCATCTTTGCCGGATTACCGCCGGAGAGGTTATACTCCTCCATCACGACCGAGAATCCTTCCAGCATCCGGTCATTGTAGGTGTTATCGTACATCTTCAGGCCGGTATCGACTCTGTTAAAAGAAGAAGAGATATAGGCCTCGGTCATGTTCCGGAGTGTCTGTTCGTTCTCCTGGTAATCCCGGGCCATGATGGAGTAATTGATGGTGATACCGGCGATCACCATGATGATGATGAGGACGAATATGACCGCCATTAACTGGTTTCTGAAGGGTTGCTTTGGCGATAGGATACTCATACCATACTCACTTGGACCGGTTCAACGGGAATGCACTCAATCAGGGGCTGGAATGTTGTCGCAATCGATAGATATGAGCCTGTTTATATATATCTACTGGGGTTTTTGCGGTCAATATGCAGATTCATGCATTTTTTAGGATGTTCTAGGGGCATCTCATCACCTCGACCAATTCTGCGAAAAATACAGAATATCCATCGGGTGGTCAACAGTGAAGGGCATTGAAGATCGAGGGGGAGTTCCTGATACCATCCAATCCCGGCAACCTTTATCACCGATCTTCCTGGAATGCCTTTATACTTCTGGGATTTGAGGGGAATGATCGCAATCTATTTGCGATAGACAGGGGAGATGAGTGTAAGGGTTGCCAGAGCGATGGACCAGGATGAAATGAGCGAATATATCACACGGCTCGAGCAACGCATCGAGATACTCTCAAATGAAAATGCTGCACTTGCGATGACGCTGAACAAGATTTTGGGAGAAAATATGAAACTTAAGGCCGAGATTAAGAGTCTTGAGATGAGGATCGCGGCTATAAACAGGGTCTCAGAGATAAGCCCGGGCCCCGACACCCCTCCTGAATGAATGACCCCCGATGATCCCCCCAGGGAGGGCCCGCGAATAGTCCTCCACGTCGACATGGATAGTTTTTTTGCCGCAGTGGAGGTCCGCGAACACCCTGACCTGGCCGGAAAACCTGTTGTGGTAGGAGCCGATCCGAAGGAAGGAGAAGGGAGGGGGGTGGTCTGCACATGCTCCTATGAAGCCAGGAACTACGGCATCCACTCCGCGATGCCCATTTCAAGGGCATACCGCCTCTGCCCGGATGCTGTCTTTCTCAGCCCGAGATATCCCCTCTATTCGGAGGTCTCTGAGCGGATCATGGCGATCCTGAGGGGGTATGCAGATCGGTTCCAGCAGGTGAGCATCGATGAGGCCTACCTCGATGTCTCGTCCCTGCAGAATTACGAATGGGCAGCCACGATGGCAGCGCGGATCAAGGATGATCTCCTCTCGGAAGAGCACCTGTCCTGCTCTGTGGGTGTCGGGCCCGGGAAGACCATAGCCAAGATCGCATCCGACATGCAGAAACCCGGAGGACTTGTCGTGATTCGGCCCTGGCAGGTTCCTGAATTGATACATCCGCTCCCGGTGACGCGTATACCGGGGATAGGCCGGAAAACCGCGATCGCACTCCGGCAGAGGGGAATCTCCACCATAGGTGATATTCCCAGGACCGATATCCAGGTTCTCCGTGACATCTTCGGGAAGGGAGCGGTCCAGATCAGGGACCTTGCGTACGGGATTGACACCTCTGAAGTCAGGGAACTCTCCGGCAGCAAATCGATCAGCAGAGAGACTACTTTTGTTCAGGATTGCGACGATCCCGGGCAGATCCTCGATACACTTCGTGGGATGGCCGAAATCCTTGTCGGGGATCTTGAACAATTTGACCTTCTGGCAAGGACTGTGACGATCAAGATCAGGTTCTCGGACTTCTCAACGATCACAAGGGCACGTTCTCTTCCATGCCAGACAAGAGATCCCCGTGCAATCCTCTGCACGGCCCGGGATCTCGCATTCCCATTCCTTGCCGGGCGGAAGATCAGGCTCGTGGGGCTCCGGCTCTCTTCGATTGCCTTGATTGACAGAAACCAGAAGACCATAGGGGATTTCTTAGCGTAAACCACCCGGAGTTGCACTCAGCACACGGGAAGGCTTTCACATCCCCGGAGGATCTTTGTATACCCAAAAAAATGGGCATTCCCCCAGGGAGGGGAATGGATCGTACCTATCCGGAGACCCACGAAGCAGAGAAATGAAAACCCTGTATCTCTCCACTCGCGGTCACCATCTGGTGGTACTCTATTTCAGAGACTATCCCCTGGGCATTGCCCTGCATCGAGTGCTGGTTCACCCATGCCGACATTCTCCCTATCGCTGAAGAGGCCTGGGGTGTAGGTGCTGACACCGAAGGGTCAGGATTCCCTGGCGCTCCTTTCAGAGCATTCTCTTCCAAGAGGGAGGATGGAGTATAGGGTGAGAGGGGATTGTACAGGGACAGGGGGCTTTGCTGCTGTGGGGTGCAGAAGAAGGTTCCCTGACAATCCGGAACCAGGACTTCTCCTGCTGCCGGCAGAATGAAAAGGCATATGAGTAGGATACCTGGCAGCACGAGACTTTGATGCTGGTACTTCACTATGGTTTCACCTCCTGCATTTTGGGATCGGGAACAAGCATGGTAAGCCGGATCACCTGATAGGGGCAGGATCCGGGGCTTCTCCCGGGCGTCAGTCCGGAGTGTATGCGTCCATCCTGGCGCCAAGACCATAGGGAGCGGTGGCATTATTTATAATCTTTGAACCTCGCGGTATGACAGTGCAACACGGGCAGTAGGAAAGGCTAAACTGTACGGGTGCATAACCACCACCTATATGCCCGGACCTTTGGAGAGGAAGGAAGATGCGGTGGTGCTTGCTGAACTCAGGCAATATCTGCAGGATATCGACGTAACCCTTCTCAGGGAGTTCGATGAGGGGGATTTTCGAGGATTCTGGATCAAGTTCGGTGATTTCCCAATCCTGATTGAGAACCAGAAAGGGAAGGCATATTTCATCGTGGCCTTCCAGATCACCCTTTCCCAGGGTCCCGAGGCAGAAGCATTGGACAGCTATTACGCGAAGAAGGACCCTCACTTCATCTACGAACTCACCAAGGCTTTCACCTCGCCTCTTACCGGGTTCTCGAGGATCATCGAGGGGGGCAAGGTCGTGGGATTCAGTCTTTCAAGGTATATCTATCCTTTTTATTATGATTTCAGCGTGAAGGATCTTGATCGTGCACTTCAGGCCGTCGTAAGCCAGGGCTCTGAAGGGATTGCATTTTTAAAGACGATTCTTCCTGCCTCAGGGGATCAAGGCGAGATCCCGCCTCGTCCGCGGTATTTTCAGGCACAATAACGGCCACGGTGTTGGACAGCCTTGGATTTAACCTCAAAACATTGTGAAAAAAGGATGACCGGGAGAGTGAATCTCTCTACCTTACGTAGATCTTCCGTGAAGTGCTGCTGCTCCCGCCGGCATTCGCCACGGTCAGTTTCGCATTGTAGGTGCCTGGGGTGGTATAGGTGTGGGTGGGATTCTTTTCGATTGAGATTATCCCATCACCAAAGTTCCATGACCAACTGGTCGGGTTGTTCGCGGATCTATCCGTAAAGTGCACGGTGAGAGGTGCTGACCCGAAGGTCCTGTCGGTCATGAAATACGCAACCGGCGCCCTGGGCGCTCTTACCCACACGGTGGTCGAATAGGAGTCACTTCCTCCATGGTTGTAGACAGTGAGCGTGACAGTAAACTTTCCCGCCGAGGTGAAGGTGTGAGAGGGATTCTGGAGATCAGATCCCTCCCCGTCACCAAAGTCCCACTCCCATTTCAGCGGAGTGCCGGTCGAAAGGTCGGTGAATGCAACGGTCAGTGGTGCATATCCGATGCCCGGGCTCTGGCGGAACTTGGCATCGGGTAACGGTCCAAACGAATTGACAGTAATCAGATCCGTCATCACGACTGTTGCCTGGCCTCCCTCGTTTCCTGCCGTCAGGCTCACCGTGTAGGTGCCCGGCAGGGGGTATTCGTGTGTTACACCCGCTGTTGCATTCGCCCATGCCGTGGCCCCGTCACCAAAGTCCCAGAGACGGGTCGTCACTGTGCCTGTTGAAGTATCGGTGAACGTGACAGAGAGTGGTGCGTCTCCCGAAAGGGGCGCTGCATCGAAGGAGGGTACCGGTGGCTGGAGCTGCGTCACGTTGACAACATTTTCCTTGGTGACCGTGTCGCTCCCGTACGGGCTGGTCACCGAGAGGGTCACATTATAGAGTCCGGGGTTCTGGTAGTCGTGGACGATCCACGGGCTGGATATCGTCTCTCCCGTTCCGTCACCGAAGTCCCAGGTCCAGTTGTCGATATAGTACCAGTAAGGCACATAGGCATCGAATTCCACAGAAAGAGGTGCCGGCCCCTCGCTGTTATACGCATAGAAATCAGCAACAGGCGGGGGAGGGGTGATCTGGATATAATCCACCTTTTCGATAGTGTCAGTCTCCCCAGTCCTGCTGACCGTGAGCATCACGGTATAGTTTCCGGGGTTGTTGTAGGTCACTACCGGATTCTTCTCGGCCGAGATCTGGCTGCCATAGGCAGGAACGAGGCTGCTCTTGTCCTGTTCATCCAGGAGATAATAGTACCCGCTCTCGAAATACCATGACCAGGAACTGGGGTTTCCTAAAGACGCATCCAGGAACTGGACCGTGAGAGGGACAGAACCCATGGTGACGTTTGAGGTAAACTCAGCGGTGAGTGGGACATCCACTGGTGCCGGGAGCACCTCGATGTACCAGGATTTTGTGATCGAATCGCTTCCTCCAATATTTGTCACGACGTGGGTGATATTATAGAGCCCTGGGGTATGGTAGGTATACGAGGGGTCCTTCTCGGTGGAGATGTTCCCGTCTCCGAATGCCCATGCATGGGAGAGCTCGGGCGATCCCGTCGACTGATCGATGAAATCAACGGTGAGTGGAGCGTACCCGCTCTTCGGGGTCGCAGTGAAATCTGCAATCGGCTGGGGCGGTGGGGCTTCCCCGATGTAGTTCTCATAGGACCTAGTATCGCTTCCCCCGATATCCGTCACTGTCAGGGTGACAGTGTACGTTCCGGCGGTCATGTAGTTATGGTAGACCGTGCCCTTCTCTGTCGAGTTCGGGCTCCCGTCTCCGAAATCCCACTCATACGTGGCAGGTGGGGTGTCCCAGTCAAGAGATCCTTGAGAATAATCCTCGAATTCCACCATAAGCGGGAAGCTGCCATACCTTGGATATCCGTTAAAGTCTGCCCTGGGGGAAGGGGTTGGAATGACTACAAACGCCTCTTTCGTGATGGTGTCCGATCCCGCGGGGTTACTCACCGTCAGCGTCACGTTGTAGGATCCAACACCTTCCCACTCATGCCATGTGTTCTGGTAATCTGAATAACCCCCATCTCCGAAGCTCCAGTTCCAGGAAGTCGGATTGCCGGTGGAAGTATCAATGAGATATGCATCGGCCCAGAACCGCCCGATATAGATATAATCGGTGGTGAAGTTGGCAACCGGTATATTAAATTCCTGGGTAACCTGGATGAAATCCTCCTTGGTTGTTGAATTGGTGCCGCCGGACGTCCCCACCGTCAGGCTCACCGTGTAGTTCCCATGTCCGTTGTAGGTGTGCGAGGGGCTCTGCATGGTCGACTGTTCACCGTCGCCGAAATCCCACAGGAATGTCGTGGGGTTTCCGAGCGAGATATCATGGAACTGCACCGCGAGTGGCGAATTCCCCGAAGTCGGTTCAGCGATGAAATCAGCAACCGGGATGTTCTGGAAGACCCTGATATACTCGCTCCTCGTCGTGGAATTTGTGCCGCCGTCATTTCCGACCGTAAGGGTTACGGAATACAGCCCTGGATTCTGGTACGAATGCACCGGATTTGGTTCTGTGGATGTGCCGCTGTCACCGAAATTCCATGCCCAGCTGGAGAGGTCCTCCCCTGACGAGGTATCGGTGAACTGGACGGAGAGGGGAGGGTTGCCCATCGTCTTATTTGCCGTGAATGACGCGACAGGGGGTTGATTGGTTACGGTGATGTAATCGTGCCGGGTGAGGGTATTCTCCTGGCCGAATGTGTTGTTGACGGTCAGGATCACAGAATAGATGCCCGGCGAGGAATAGTCGTGGGTGGGGTTCTTCTCGATTGATGTCGCATCATCCCCGAAACTCCACGAGTATGAATTGATTGTCCCGGTAGACTGGTCGGTGAACGCCACTGAGAGTGGTGCAGGCCCGGTAGTCGGGGTTCCCGTGAATGCCGCGACTGGTGGGATCGGTTCGGTGACATTGATGTAGTGGAGTTTCTGTATCGTCCCGGAACCGTAGGCACTCATTGCAGTCAGGGTGACATTGTAGATACCCGGGTTCGCATAGATGTGGCTTGGATCCTTCATCGTCCCGTTTGCAGATGCGTCGCCAAAGTCCCACTCCCATAAGGTCGGATTATTGGTTGATAGATCCGTGAACTGTACCGAGAGCGCTGCAGGCCCAGTGGTGGGGGATGCAGAAAAGTCTGCTTCAGGGGGTGGCGGATGTACCTGGATGTAATTGCCCTTCTCCTCAGTGTCACTGCCTGTAGCGTTCGCAACGGTCAGTGACACCGTGAAATTCCCAGCACTATCATACTGGTGCATCGGGTTTGGCAGGTTGGTGGAGTACCCGTCACCGAAATACCAGAGATACGAAGTAACGCATCCAATCGACTGGTCTGAGAACTGTACAGAGAGCGGCATCTGCCCTGTCAGCGGTGTCGCATTGAAATCTGCCTGGAGCCCGTCTGCGGTGACGGGAGCCAGCGCCGCGGTGAAGAGAAGCAGGGCTGAAAGAAGGAGGATTTCTACCCTGCTGGATCTGGAATGGTGCATGATCGATCATCTCAAGAGTGTACACTCACAGCCTTGCAGAGTCGGAACTACCGGGCTAATCGGTTAATGCCCTTCGCTCTTCGTGAGCAATGCCTATAAATGCCACCTTTATATATGTCCATTCATATTCGGGGATGATAAACCTTTCCTCTATTTTGATGCAGGAATACCCCAATCAGGGCACTAAAAAAGGGGACGGGCCGATAATTTCAGGATTTTTGATCAGAATCTCCAATGGAATGGCTTATATAGTGCGGGTCACACCTTCACCTTCATGGAAGAGTCTGACCTCCTGGAGAAAGCCCTCCGTGCAAAGAACATGGGGAGGTACGATGAGGCGCTCTCGGAGTATTCCATGGCGCTTGCAAAAAATCCACGCGATATTGCCATCATGGAATCGATGGGAGATATCTATTACGACATGGGAAGACACGATGAAGCCCTCACTGCATATGGAAATGCTCTCTCGATCGACCCCCGCAACCTCCTCGTGCTCTTCAAGAAAGGGTACACCCTGCGGAAGATCCACCGCTGCGAGGATGCCCTGAAGTGTTATGATCTCGCCCTCTCGATCGATCCGGATTTCCAGTATGCCCTCAACGACCGGGGTTTTTGCTTAAACGAGATGGGGAAGTTTGCAGAGGCGGTGAAATGCTTTGACCGGTCGCTGTCCTTAAGTCCGAGGAATATCAGGGTGATCGCGAGCAAGGGCATCGCGCTTCGCGAACTGGACCGTCTTTCCGAGTCCCTTGCATGCTTCAACAGGGCGCTCGAACTGAACGCAGTGAACTCGTTCGTATGGTACCACAAGTCCTTGACCCTCCGGAAGATGGGCAGGGATAAGGAAGCGGATGAGTGCGTGGCCAGGATCAACTTTCCCGTACCCCGGTTCTCATAAAGATCCTCTCAAGGGTGGGGATGACATCCTCCCTCCATCCTATCATGCATTCGCCGGACCTTACAGGATCAGTGGGGCATACAGTTTCTGATCATCGTGAGAATCGCCTCGCCACCTGTCGCCCCGGCAGTTCTCTGGCTCCCGTGCATGACATCGATCAGAGGCAGGTTCAGCGTTGCGGCGATAGGCCGCTCCATCAGCCCCCCTATGAGGATATCGATACCGTGGGCCCGGATCAGGTCTTCGATTGCATCCCAGCCCGGGCTGACCGCCACAGAACACCCGCTCCCGGCAGCCGTTTTGATCTCTTCGATGAGCGGTGTCTCGAAGTCGAGGACGATCAATACCGGCGCAATCCCTTGAGAGGAAAGGAACCTGCCAAGCGCAAGAGCCCTTGTCGGGCCTGAAAAGAGCGCAATCCGGGGTGGACGTGAGAGAAGACCTGCCTTCTCACTGGTATCCGGAAGTGTCGGGACCGGCGATATCCCGAGTGCGGAGGCGGTTTTCTGGAGAAACTCCCTGCTCAGTGCAGTGCCGACAGGAAACACTGTTCTGATGTAGGGTGTTTTGAATCTCTGGAGAAGGTATTCTGCCGTGGGAAGCCCCGACGTTTCGCAGATCACAATATTCAGGCAGGCGCTCCCGATCTGCTTCAGCTGGTCGCACGAGGCGCCTGCGGGAACGACAACCCCGATCCTGAGGTCTAGGAGGGAGAGGAGATCCCTGATCTCCCGAAGATCAGGTCCTGCCCTGAGCATCCCGATCAGATTGACGGTTCCCGGGCGTTGTTCATGCACTGGTTCTGCAAGTTCCCTGACAATCGAGAGAAGCGTATTTGCATAGCCGTCTGTGAAATTCCCTGAGAAGCCTCCGGCCTCGATATGAAGGACCCTTGCCCGGGTCCTGGCGGCCCTGCAGGCATTCTCGACATCTTCCCCGATGATCCCGGATGCGCAGCACGAGAGTACTACCATGATCTCGGGCTTCTTCTCCCGGTCGAGATCGAGGATAGCCTGCCTTAACCGTTCCTCAGCGCCAAACACCACATCGTGTTCGTCCATTCCCGTGCAATAGACCGGGATATGCCGGTCTCCACGGAGTCCGAGGATGTAGTTGATATGGTAGACGCACCCCCGTGGACCGTGGACCAGGATCACCGTGTTCTTCAGGGTGGCAGCTGCCTTGATTGCCCCGAACAGGCTGCAGGTGATCCGGGGGATTTCCATGGACGAGCAGGATCCTGACACAGCAGAGAGATATGGTGAACAGGGTCTTGAAATAATTATTCTGTTCCATTCATGATTGGTGCGCGATATTCCGGCTCCACCCTGTGGAAGTGCCAGGAGGCACTTACCACACCTGCCGTCCGAATGGCTTGAGGTGCGCCATCTCCCTCGCCTTCCCGAGCGCTTCCGCCGCCTCCCGATCCCTCCCGAGTTTCCCCAGTGATAATCCCTTGTTGTTCAGAGCCCACACGTCAGATGGATTGGAATGGAGTGCTGTGTCGAACGCCTCGACAGATTCCTCGTACTTCCCGAGGGCTGCAAGCGCCACGCCCTTGTTTGTCCATACTATTCCAAGATCGGGATTTTCTGCGATGCAGGCGTCGTATGACAGGAGAGCCTTAGAATAATCCCCCAGATCGGCGAGCGCAACTCCCCGGTTATACAGGGCTTTTGGGGAGCCTGGATCGATTGCAAGTACCTTCTCATAGCACGGGACCGCCTCCTCCGTTTTTTCCTGCTGGTACAGGCAGTTCCCCTTGATGTACCAGGCTTCAGCATGGGTTGGGTCGTACAGGAGCGTCATGTTCAGGGAGTCAATCGCTTCGTCGTATCTTCCGAGGTAATAGAAGGTGAGCCCCCTGACGAACCAGGCATCGGTGCACTGGCTGTCAAGGGAGAGCGCCTCCTGGCACCGGGAAAGTGCCTCCCTGAAACGGCCAGTCCGGTTCAGGGTAAACGCCCATGCTGCAAGATCGGTGGGGCGTATGTGCTGCCCCGGATCGCGCTCCGAGTATGCCGAGAGTGAGTCCCTGTACCGCCCAGTACAGGAAAGGAGCGCTGCCCGGCAGAATATCGGCTCATCAACTCTGGTTTCCATCCTCTCGCATCCTTCTCTCTGTTGAGATGCTCCCGGGATCATAAGAGCATTTGCACGAAGGACGATCCTTTCAGCGCCACAAGATCCTGCCCAGGGTCCCGGTAAGCAGGGTATGGGGCAGGGCACAGGGCCCTGCGGCAGCCTTATTGGCCGGGTTTTTTCTTTCCGGGATGGATTTTTCGGTCCATGCTCCCGCTTATCAGCCCTTCCAGGTCAACCGTGCAGAACTCAAACCCCAGCTCGTGGATTCTCCGGGAAATTCTTTCCCTGTTCTCCAAAAGGCGTGGAATATCGTCTTTTGGGACCTCGATCCGGGCAAGGGCATCATGCTTCCTGACCCGCACGTCCGGAAAACCAGCAGTGACAAGGAATTCCTCGGCCTTTTCGATATGCGCCAGATCACGGGAAGTGATCAGGTCACCATACGGGATTCGGGTCGCCAGGCAGGGAGTCGAGGGAAGGTTCCAGAACGGGTATCCCCTCTCCTTCGCGAGCTCCCTGATCATCGGTTTTGTCAGGCCGCAGAGGGCGAGCGGGTGCAGAATGCCTGCCTCATCGGCTGCCGCAATCCCGGGCCTGAACTCCTTGTAATCGGAATGATTCACTCCGTCCATGACCACGCTCACTCCATACTCTGCCGCTTTCCTCCATAGGATCTCGGCGCCCCGTTTCTTACAGAGATAACACCTGTTGACTGGATTTTGCAGGAATTCCGGATCGTCAAGTGCCGGAAATGGGACAACCTCGCAGGGGAATCCAAAGGCAGCAGCCCTCTGCATCGCATCCCTGACCGTCCGTCTTGGCAGAAGCGGCGAATCGAGTATCACGCACCGTTCAAGTCCCCCGGTCTCTTCGTGTGCGATCACTGCAAGAAACGAGCTGTCGAGCCCGCCTGAGTAGGAGAGAACCATTCCTCCGGATCGCGTAAGGAGTTTTTTGAGTTGCTGCAGGGGAAGTGAGTCGGGATTCATACGACGAGGGGGTTCTGGATGGCGGTATCACAGAGGGTTCAGATCAGGTATCACGCACCATTATGTTCAAAGATGACTATATTACTCTCTGCAGAGCCCGGATATCAGCCTTTTCCGGGCAGGTGAGTGGAGAGAACCGGATGCTTTCTGAACGGGAACGGGAACGGTATCTCCGGCAGTTGCCCCTTTTCGGGGATGAAGGCCAGGAGATACTCCGATCTTCATCGGTCTGCGTGGCAGGCGCCGGGGGTCTCGGGTCCCCTGTTGCCCTGTATCTCGCAGCAGCCGGTGTCGGGCATATACGTCTCCTGGATCCCGACAGGGTTGACAGGAGCAACCTGAACCGCCAGATTCTTCATACCGATCCCGACATCCCACGGTTCAAGGTCGATTCAGCGGCTGAGAAACTGGTGAGGCTGAACCCGGATATCAGGATCGAGCCCATGCCCATCGCGATACACGAAGGGAATGCTCTCCTGGTAGCGGATGGGATGGACCTCCTTGTCGATGCCCTCGATTCATACCCTCCCCGGTATCTCCTGAACAGGGTTGCATTTGAGAAAGGCATACCGCTCGTTCACGCTGCGGTGAGCGGGTTTGTCGGACAGCTCACGACGATAATCCCTGGAGAGACACCCTGCTTGAGGTGCGCGATTCCCCACTCCCCGGAAGGGGGATCATCACCCCCGGTGCTCGGTGCCACTGCAGGAATTCTCGGCACCATGGAAGCGCTGGAGGCGATCAAGGTTCTCCTCGGGATGGGGGATGTCGCAAAGAATTTCCTCCTTGTATGGGATGGAATGTACGGCAGGCTCGATCAGATACCGGTCGAGCGAATCCCGGGATGCCCGGTGTGCGGGAGCAGGGGTTGAACAGAGTGATTACAGTCCATATCAGGGCATTTGCACGGTTCCGGGAATTGTTCGGGGATCGTTTCGATCTCAAGGTTGAAAGTCCTGCCACGGTCCGGTCAGTCATGCACGAGATCGGGAGGAGGAACGTGCAGGGGATCTCCGAGCTTCTCGATCATGAAGGGAACGTGAAGAAATCCGTGATCATCATGGTGAACCGCGAACGTATCAGCGGCGAGACCAGGGATGACCATCCTGTCTCCGGGGAAGATGAAGTTGCACTCTATCCGCCGGTTGCGGGAGGATGAACACGTATGATCCGGATCACCAGAGACGATTTTGACATATCCGCTCTGCTCGAGGAAGCCCGGGGCGACGAGAACGGAGCCATTGTAAGTTTCGTCGGTATCGTGCGGAATGATGGCATTGAGCGGATGGAGGTTGAAGCCTTCGAAGAGGTTGCAGAGCAGGAGCTCTTCCGTATCCGTCAGGAGGCGATCGAGAAATTCGGAGTGACCAGCGTCGATATCATCCACAGGGTCGGCTCACTCGCAGTCGGCGACCGGATCGTCCTGATCATTGTTGGCGCATCCCACCGGAAGGCGGCTTTCCTTGGGTGCGAGTATATCATCGACCGGATCAAGGAATCCGTACCGATCTGGAAGAAGGAGTATACTGCCGGGGATTCCAGGTGGGTTCCCGGAGAGCATGAATGAGAGTTCAGGGTATTTTCCATTTTTTTACGAACTATAGGACAGGCAAACACCTGAGAAAATAGCAAAGGTGATTACACGGGGATTGATCCCTCGGTCCAGGAGAGAAAAAAGAACCTCCCGTATCCCTACTCTCTCCCTTCTCTCCGAGCCACCATGAAAAATCCCGCAGCAATGAATGCAGCAACGCACGCCCATACCGGGAATGGAACGAACGCCATGGAGGGCGTCAGGCCAACCTGAACCTGCGCGGTCTGGCCGGCGCTTAAGTTGAAGGAACTCGAATAATCCTGGTATCCATACAGGCGGAGGACGATGGTATGCGGACCTTCCGGGAGCGACGGGATGGTGAGGGGGGTGATCCCCACACAACTGTTGTCGATGAAAATATTTGCTCCAGAAGGCTCGGAGCTGATCTGCACAGTTCCAGAACCTGCCGGAGTCTGCATTGGCGAGAGCGTTGCCCTGACACTCGCGGTCTTTCCGGCCTGGACAGGGACACGTGTCACGTAATCCTGGTAATTCTGGAGCTTGAGGGTGATGGAATGCTCACCGGGTGAGATCCCGGTCAGATCCAGAGGGTTTCCTGCCTGGGTGATACCCTGGAATATCCCGTCAACCAGCACCGATGCCCCCGCGGGGGTTGAATCGACATTGATGAACCCTGTCGTCATCTCTTTCTGCAGCTCAAGGGGTATGTCAAGTACGACGACCTGGTTGGGCCGGATGGTGACAAGCCCCGACCAGTCCTCGTATCCCACCTTCTTCAGCAGTGCAAAATGCGTTCCTGCAGCGAGGTTCCCGACCGTGGTTGCGGTGGACCCCTTGTAGATACCGTCCACGTATACATCTGCACCACCGGGGGAGCTCTTCACCTGGATGGTGCCAACCTCGGATAAGGGTTTGAGGACCAGATCAACGGTAATGCTCCCGCCGGGGGGGATATTGACAATGCTGACAGAGGGGGAATACCCTGAGAGGAATGCCTGGACGAGGTGACCTCCTGACTGGATGTCCTTATAGATCCAGGGTGCCTGCTGGCCTTTTCCGGAATCAAGCGTGACAAGTGCTCCGCCTGGCGATGAGGTGACCGTGAGGGTGCCTGTTGACTGACTGGGTTCCAGTTCTGCAAAAACCTTGATACGTTCACCGGGTTTCGGATTTGCCGTGTATTGTGCAGTATGGGGATAATACCCGTTCGCGGAGACAGTGATGGTGTGCTGGGGAGCACCGGAGCTCACCACAGGGTAGGTGACAGGCGTGACACCGATGAAGAGGCCGTCGAATATGACAGGAGCTCCCGAAGGATTGGATTCGATCAGGAAGAAACCAGTATCCCCCGCGACAGACTGGGAAGCATGGACCGGAAGCCCAATCGCCAGCACAAGGAATATTACAGCAAGGATGGGAAAAGGGGTGTGTATTCGCATATACGCACTCCTCTTGTCTTTTGTCCGAAAAAAACTTTGTAGTGTTCCGGGAGAATCCCCCTTTGTTTTGGCCGGTGCAGAGCATTTATGGAGCTTGAGCGTGCATAAGACAGTATCTACGGGTCCTGAGCATCCGCAATCACAGGGTATCAATGCATACTCTCATCATTCCACACGAAACCGGTGCATTCGCTGAGATACTGGGATTCCCGTTGAGGCGATGAGGGAACTATCATGCTGGAACGGCTGAACCAGTTCGAAAAGATTGTGTACTATGCCCTTGTGATCCTCCTTGCCATCGTCATTTTTATTTCAGTCGTTGAACTTGTCATCCTCATGATCGACGGCCTGTTCGTCGACCATACGTTCAGGCTGGACAACCACGAGATCCTGACGGTGTTCGGGTTCTTCCTTCTTATCCTGATAGGAATTGAACTGCTGGACACGATCAAAGCATACATCAAGAAGCAGGAGATCCACGTCGAGATAATCGTGCTACTGGCAATCATTGCCGTTGCCCGGAAGATCATCCTCCTTGACCCCTACTCAGATATGCCGCTCTCCGATCTCACGCTCTGGGGCATGGGCGTGGTGGTGATCTGCCTCGCTGCTGCATACTACCTGATCAGGAAGGCAGGAGTATCCCTTCAATGAAACGGCGGTCTTTTTGATCGTGTGATTATTATGATTGGATAAGAACGGACCACCTGAACCTGGAAAGGCATCCATCATGATTCAATCCCACGGACCGGAATACGAACGTATTCTGGAGATATGCAGAGACCTTGAGAAAGCCACCACGAAGGGAGAGCTTGGCATGCTGCTCGCACGGGAGATCTCCCAGTACTCTCTCTTCGATCTCCAGGTCATCATGGGCAGGATCCGGTACGAGATCCACCGCCTTCCACCAGCATACAGGAAGGCTGCCGGTCCATACCTGCTCTCCCAGATAGTCGATACTCACCATTCCCTCCTCACCATGTGCACGCGTGGCGATTTTCAGGCGATAGCCCGGCCGATCCAGGCGAGGGACCTGTACCTCTCCTTCATTGCCATGATCCCCAGGGGGTGTTATGCCGGGGATATCCGTGACGTGTACCTTCCCCAGTTCCACTCACCGATGCACAGGCTGTTCTATTACCTCCTCGCGGTGTTTGCGATGTATGTCCTCGAACAACCTGGCCACCCGGTCGGCACCCCGTTCCCTGGTGGGATGAAGATCGAGGAGCGGGAAGGAGCATTCATCTGCCCGGTCAGGGATAAGGAGAAGGAGGTCTTCTTCTCGATCTGCAATTTCTGTCCCGCAAAGCAGATGGAAGGGGTATAACACCGACGTCCCGTCAATTCCGGTGCAGGGGTGCTGTCGAATACTATTTACGGTGAACCTTCCCGGTGCTTCCCGGCTTTTTCCAGGAATACAATCCGATTCCCCTCCTCACTTTACGAGGTGATTCTTCAGGACATAGAGGATTGCACCCACTCCGCATAATGCCGCTGCGATGATCAGGATCGCCGACACCGCGCCGGCAAGCATGCCAGGGACAGCATCCTGGACCGGCCCCGAATATCCCGCGGCCTGGAGGTACAGGGTGAGGAGGATACCAGACACACAGACCCCGAGAGTCATGCCAAGGTTCCTTATGGTGGCACTCACGCTCGAAGCAAGGCCTGCCCGCTCAAGCGGCAGTGCCCGCATAATATCGGTGCTGCTCGGGCTGTGAAAGAGGGCGGCTCCCACGAAGAGCGGGACAAAGAGGAAGATGATCGCGTAAAGATCCTGTGCACGTGCGGCATACCCGAGCAGCACCAGCGAGATCCCGGTAAGCAGGATCCCGAGCACCGGGAGCGCACGACTGAACTTCTGATCATACAGCCACCCCGAGACCGGGGCTGCGATGATCATGACTGCCGGGGCAATCAAAAAGATCATACCGACCCTGGAGGGTGTTATCCCCATCACCTCCTCGAAATAGAAGGGGGCAAGGAGGTTCACCATGAAGAGTGCCATGTAGAAGCAGACGGTCGCACTATTGGGAAGAGAAAAGCCGGGATTCCTGAAGATGGTGAGATCGAGCAAAGGGTGGGTGCTCCTTGATTCAGCGATGAGAAAGAGGAAGGCTGATGTCGCGGAGATGAGGAGGAAGAGTGCTGCGGTCCATGACCAGGTAAGGGATGACGAGAGCTCAAAGAGGAAGAGGATGATGAAGATGAGCGAGAGGACCATGGTCGCGGAGCCCGGCCAGTCCATGACAACCTCCTGCCCCACCTGTTCCTTCCGGGAAAAATAACGGGCAAACAGGATAGCCCCGACGATCCCTATGGGGACGTTGATCAGGAAAATATACTCCCATCCCAGCGTTTCCGTCAAAAATCCCCCCAGGATCGGTGCTGCGATCCCTGCTGCTGCGGTGACTGCACCGATATATCCCATGGTCCTCCCCTGGTCTTCCGGGCTTGCGATCTCAAAGAGGATCGCCCAGCTGATGGAGAAGATCATCGCGGATCCGCACGCCTGGAAGACCCGGTAGGCGATCAGTTCCCAAAGGCTCATCGCGAGGCCGCATGCGAGTGATGATGCGGTGAACAGGATAAGTCCTGCAAGGAAGAGTGTTCTCTTTCCTGTATACTCAGACAGCCTCCCGAATATCAGGAGAAGGCTTGTCTCCGTGATGAGGTATGCAGTGATGATCCACTGGGAGTGGGCGACATCAGCTGCAAAGCTCCTGCTGATCGTGGGAAGTGCGATACTCACGACGATCCCATCGATGGCAGCCATCGCGATCGCTGCGAATACCACGAACCTGATGATTGCCTGTGGCCCCCTGGACTCGTGAATCGCAGGCCCTGGTATGATCATGGAATACTATCCAGTCAGAATTTTAGATCCTCATGGTGAAATCATTATTCTCTTGGCTCCGGGCAGGCCACAGAGGAATCGTTCACGCACCGATATTCCAAGAGTATCTTTCAGGAAGCGGGGATGATCGCGCCAGGGGATTCTCAAATACTATTCTTCTCTTTTTTTAGGGATACAAGGGATTTCGTAGTAACGAAAGAAAAAATTCCTTATCCTTCAAGGGACCACCTGGTGGCCGCTCCGAAGGAAACAGCCGATCAATCGATCAGGTTCATTGCAAGACTGCTCTCCGGTAAGAGCAGAAAATACATAGTGCGGCCTTGCGCCGCTGAGATTCCCCGGCCAATTATAATCCCTGCTTTACCACGACGGTCGTGATCGGGCAATGGGTGACCACGAACGTTGAGACGCTGCCTGCAATCATCCTCTTCACGTGACTTTTGCCGAGGGATCCGACCACGACCATGTCCGCCCCGTTGTCGATTGCGCAGTCCACGATCCGGTCGCCAGGGTGACCTCTGAGGAGGTGAAGGGTTGCTTCGGAACCCTGTGCTTCAGCCTCTGCTTTCATTGAAGAGAGGAGAGATGCGGCCTCCTCCTCAAGATCACGGATCGCAAGCTCGCTCATGCCCTCAACGTCTGTCCACTTCGCTTCGATCACATGGACAATGTGAAGTTCGGCACTGTGGCACCTTGCTTCGTCCAGCGCGGTTCTCATCACGCTGTGGGTGAGTGGTGAGCCATCAACCGCGACAAGTATCTTTCTGATCATGTCCCTGCATCAACCCCCTGACCTGGAGATCTCCAGGAATCAGCCATTCGGGAAATATCCCCTCATGTGAGGTACCATCGCGGTAGCACATAAGTGCTCCGGCTTAAAAAAAAAGATTCAGCCGTATTCCTTCACGGATTTCTGTCAAGCGCACGGAGGGCGTCGCGGGCTGCATTCTGGGTGGCAACTGCCTTGGTTGGGCCTGTTCCCGTCCCTGAAATCCTCTTGTCAAGCATCACGTGGTAGGTAAAGAGAGGGCAGTGATCAGGACCGGTCTTCTCTGAAAGGATATACTCCGGGAGGATTCCCATGGATCTCTGGACCTTCTCCTGGAGCTGTTTTTTGTAATTATCATCAGGCGAGAACGTCGCGATCTCATCCCCGATCAATCGCATGAGCATCTGTGTGGTGTCATCAAGACCCCTGTCAAGGAAAAATGCCCCGATGAACGCTTCGAACGATGATGCGATGATCCTGGTGGTTTTCTTCTGGTTCTGACCGACCACGATCATGTCGGTAAACCCGATATCAAGGGATGGGACAATTGCGCCGAGGTTCTGATTCTTCACAACTTCCATCCTTGATGTCATGGCCCCCTCGCTCTGCTGGCTGTCCTTGAAGAGATATTCCGCAACCACAAGGTTGAGGACCCGGTCCCCGAGAAATTCCAGGCGCTCGAACGTATCAGGATAGGGCAGCGGTTCCTCTCTGTCTATCCTCTCTTTCGTATATGATGGGTGGGTGAATGCACCTGCATAGAATGACAGCGCCCCATCTGAAGGAGCGTCAATACCGATCGACGATTGCTGAAGAAATTGTATCAGCCGCGCTCTCATGGTATCGCCGGGGAATGTTTCTATCATGGAGGTAATTAGTGGATGGTACCAGGGCAAGACTGTTCCATCATTATTCTATCTTTATCTCCTTCTTCTGATAATCCGGCGTTCCCTCTTTTTTCTCTTCACCGGACTTCAGAATTTCCTCGCCTGACTTCAGGATCTCGGTGAGCGCATTCTCGATCTCCGAGGATGCCTGCTGTATCTGCTTCTCAATATGCGCGTGTCCTTCCGGGGTAGTGACAAGATCCCTTGCCAGAGCAAGGACCTGGTGAAACGAGGTGTTAACGAGCGCTGAAACCTGGGTGATCCGCTGGTCGATGGGAACACCCTGCGGGCGCTTACCCCCCTCATCTTCCGGTGCTGTATTGTTCTCGATCCATTCCCCGTTCACAAACCGTCCATCCTTCGCGTCCATGATGTTCCTTCCTGTTCTCTTCCTGTCTGTGAGCCGCCTCTGCACGACCTTTTGCCGGACCTGCAAGGCCGCTTCGTCGCGTGTGCGCCGGGCGATTATTGATCCAGGCTGGCCCTGCCACTCCTCAGGACAGGCCTGATATTCCTAGTGCGTTCTTCCGCATAAAGAATTCCGGCAGGCACCGGGATTTCATAATCCTGCCGGAATAATTTCGGCAGGTATTTTTCTTCCCTTCACCCGTTCTCTTCATTATGGGGAGAGAGGAGTATTCGGTCACCTGCACGTGCGGAATCACGCAGTATTCCATCTCCCTCGAGATGGATCCCGGGAACGATTCAGTCGCGAGGAGGCTTGTTGTCAGGTGCAGCCGATGCGGTCGCATGCGGTATATGATGGAGGAGTACCAGGGAGACCTCTGGCAGGTCTATGAACGGATGCCCTTTCCCTGATCCGACCTCCTCACAGTCGAAATGATCCGGTGCGCTTAACATCGAAAGGGTTCCAGTAGAACATATGGCAACCATGAATGAAGAGGGGCGTGCCAGTTTTTTCATCGCATTGTTGCAGAGTCCTCACCTGGATGACCGTATCAAGGCAACAGAGGCCCTTGGCGTGCTCAGGGATAAAGGAGCCGTTGAGATCCTCGTCGCCGCTCTCGAAGATCCCTTTGTTGAAGTGCAGTGGCTGGCTGCACAGTCGCTCGGGAAGATCGGTGATTCCCGGGCCGTCACTTCCCTTGTCCAAAAACTCACGTCTGAAAACAAATGGGTCCGACAGGGTTCTGCGTGGGCGCTCGGAAAGATCGGGGATCCCTCTGCGGCAGGAGCACTCCTCCCGCTCCTGCATGATGCCAAGGTACCGGTGAGGAAGAATGCTGCATGGGCACTGGGGGCTCTCGGGAATCCCCTTGCGATTCCCGCGCTCGAAGAAGCGCTTTCGGACAGCGATGAATCTGTCCGGAACGAAGCGGGAAAAGCTCTTGCACGTTTGAAAGGAACCGCGTCGTAATCCAGGGCATCCCAATCATTTTTGCGGTTCCATCCTATACCAGGGGTTTCATCCTTGGGGTTCCGTGGGAAAGAGGGAATACCCCGTTAACTGGATGCTTTTCTGATACGCTGCACCTGGTGCCCTATGCATTCTGGAGGAGTATCAAGGCACTCCCTGGAAGGCAATTCTTCGAAAAAAAGAGAGGGCTTCTCTTCAGGATAACGGTTCAAATCCCCTGGCAAACCCGCGTCGATAGAGTTCCTCGTTCTCTTCAAGCCATTTCGCGGCGTGGAGATACCCGTTGTCCTGTGCTTTCTTGATAATCAGTCCATAATCAGTCGTATAATGGATCTCCCTGTTGATTGCAACCAGCTCACGGTAGACCTCGGGGGGGACTTTGACTTTCTCAAGCATGGTGGATCGGTGGTAAAATATTGAGAACAGGGATATTTAAAAGATGTTCATTCGGATTCCCAAATTATGATTGATGACCGGATCTCACTTCAATTCAGTCAGGGGAAAAAGGAACCTATAAATACAGATGCAGACAAGCCTATTGTAATCGGAGGATTTCAAATGAGAAAGATCTACTACCTTGTAACTGCAGTCCTTGTGTTCTCGCTCCTGGTGGCGTGTGCATATGCAGCGGCCCCGAAATCTACAGGGCATTCACCCTGGGATGGTAACAAATCCTTTGCGGGTGGGAAGTCATATACCCAGACATTCACACCAATCACAGTCAAGCCATCGATTACCAGCGGCGGAAAAGCAGTGACCACCTACGCAGCATTGTTCACTCCATCAACCACCAAGCCTTTCATGGGCAAATACAAGACCTACGCTGACGCATTCAAGATCCCCTGGAAGTGAACGGCACCTCGCCGGATCAATCCGGATCTCCTTTTTCTCACCAGTCATTCGAGCGTTTTTTATCGTCACTATCGATTCTTTTCACTGCGCGAAAAGAACCATCTGTAATTGAAAAGGCTAGAAGAAACAGGATGCTGCTATGGGGATTCGAACCCCAGTCTTCGGCGTGAAAGGCCGAAATGATTGGCCGGACTACACTATAGCAGCAGGTGCTCTCTTTAATAGGTTCTTTACGGTAAAAAGGGTTGTGGAGCAGGATGAAGGATTCTTTTAGAAGGCGGGTGTTCCTTCTTTCTCGGTGACGGTCTTGAAGGCTGCCATCAGCTGCCGGGTAATTGGCCCGGGCTTCCCGGACGCGATGCTCCTCCCGTCAACGAAGACGATGGGAGCAACTTCGGCCGCAGTCCCGGTGACAAAGACCTCGTCAGCAGTATAGAGATCGAAGTACCCGAGATTCGTCTCCACGACAGGAATCCCCAGCTGCTGGGCAAGTTCAAGCACCACCATCCTTGTGATGCCCCGGAGGTTGTTGAGGGTAGGGGGTGTGATGATCCGGCCGTCCTTTACAATGTAGATGTTGTCGCCGGATCCCTCGGAGATGTTTCCCTGCATGTCGAACATGATCGCCTCATCCCCGCCCTTGCAGTTCGCCTCGATCTTCGCAAGGATGTTGTTCAGGTAATTGAGGGACTTGACGTTCGGGGGGAGGGAGCAGGCAGGGTTTCTCCTGACTGAGACCGTGACTGCCTTCAATCCCTTCTCGTACAGGTCCCCGTACATCGCCCCCCATTCGGTAGCGATAATGATCACGGTGGCTTTCGGGCATTTTGTGGGACAGAGGCCGAGATCTCCGACTCCCCGCGTCACCAGCGGCCGGATGTAGGCGTTTTTCAGGTTGTTCTTTTTGAGCGTCTCGATGATTGCCTTTGTCATCTCCTCCTTTGATAGGGGGACGCAGAGGTCGATGGTCTTTGCCGAGTCGTACAGGCGGTCAAGATGTTCCTGCAGGCGGAAGACCCGGCCATAGTATGCCCTTATCCCCTCAAACACCCCGTCACCGTAGAGGAGACCGTGATCGAAGACCGAGATCTTGGCCTCCTCTTTGGGATAGAATTTCCCGTCAATATAGATTAACATGAAATGAGTGTTATCTCTCCTGGTATTTTTTACCTGCCGGTTTGCAGGGAGGATTTCTCCTCAATTCTAACCTTGAACCGCGGGAGCATTCCATCCTTCATGAAGGCAGGAGATCTCTTTCAGGCAGCGCCCCGGCAGTTGGCGAGGAAATGCAAAAGCATCCCGATCGAGCTGACAGGATGGATATGCGTGTAGGTTCCAAGTGTCAGGTTCACGAGTGCCCCGTCTGTTCCCCTGGATATCCCTTCCCCCCGCGAGAGTGTATAGACCAACGGAATATCAGGGTTGAGCGACACATCCGAGTAGTGAAATTCGTGTCCCCTGAAAGAGCACTCTCCCATCGGTGATCCCGGCATGCTCCTCCCCTCGACATACGCAACCACTCTCTTCGCAGGCATTTTGGCCTTTCCTGAAAAGACACCGCACATCGAATGCCTTGTTTCCCCATGCTGCCCCTGCCACCCATTTTTCAAAATTATCTCTTCAGTGAGGTACATCAGACCCCCGCACTCGGCGTAGATCGGGATCCCCTGCGCTGATACTTCACGGATCTTTTCGCGCATCGCGATATTCTTCTCAAGTTCAGGAAGGAACAGTTCGGGGTATCCTCCTCCGATGATGTATCCGTCGGCATCGGGGAGGCGATCCCGGAGAGGGCTGAAGAGGACGGTCTCCGCACCGGATGCGTGCAGGATATCGAAGAGATCTGCGTAGTAAAAGTTGAATGCCTCGTCGTAGGCGATGCCTATCCGCAGATCGCTGGAAGGCTTTCCCGAGAAGAGGGGGGAGGGTTCGGGTGCTGGACGAGGAGTGCATGAAACCGAGAGAAGCTGTTCGAGGTTGACATGCTCGCCGATCATCTTCGTCACCCCCAGGACCCTCTCCTGGAATTCCCGGTGCTCCTGCCCCTCCCGGTAGGGCATCAGGCCGAGGTGGCGCATCGCAAGTTCCATCTCGGGCATCCGGGGAATTGCGCCGATCACAGGGACCCCGCAGTAGTGCTCGATCGCGGTGCCGGCCTTCCTGATATGCTTCTCCCCGGAGACATTGTTCAGGATGACTCCTGCGATCCGGATATTCTGGTCGAATGCCTGGAATCCTTTGACGAGGGCTGCAGCACTCCGGGTGATGCTCCTTGCATTGACGACCAGCACCACCGGGATATCCAGGCATGCCGCCACCGAGGCACTGCTTCCGGTCCCGTCAAGCGCCTCCGCACCCTCGTAAAGGCCACGCACTCCCTCCACGAGCGCAAGATCGGCACCGGCACAGCCATGATCGAAGATCTGCCGTATCTCGTCACCCGTCATGACATAGCTGTCAAGGTTCCGGCAGGGGCGCCCTGTCACGCCGGTGAGATAGGAGGGATCGATGTAGTCCATCCCGACCTTGAATGTCTGGACTGTCATCCTCCGGGAGAGGAGTGCCGCGATCGCGAGGGTGATGCTCGTCTTTCCGCTTCCCGAGCGGTCCCCTGCGAGCATCAGCGCATTCATGCCATGCTCCTGATCACCGCACCGAGCTCGCTCTCCACGATCTTCGTCACACCGAGCGTCCGGGGATGGAGGTCCACTTCAACGACGACAAAGTCATGTCCCTGCTCTTTAAGCGGCTCCACCTGCCGGGGGCCGTTGGTCACCGAGATGCATTCCAATCCCTCAAGGAAATAGGGCGGGATCGCATGCGGGACGCCGACAATGAACGCAAAGTCCGGGGAGCGTTCCTGTACAGCCGCTCCGAGCCGGTCCCCGTTTGCACCGTATTCATCGAGGGCCCCGCACAGGACAGGTGCAAGACCCCTCTCCCGGAGTTCGTCCCGGATACGGCGGGCATCCTCCCTCACCTTAAGGAGGCCCCTCTCCTCAAGGTTTGCGAAATAGGTGATATCTGCATCAGGACAGGCCTCGTGCAGGGCCAGGAGTTCGTCGGCAAACATGTATGCCGTCTCTTTCTTGGCATTCATGATAGCAATCCCCCTCTTCCCGCCCCGCGCAAGGGAGAGAAGCCTTTCTGCCGCGAGGTGCTTTAAGTCTCCCCGCGACGGCCTGATATACGGCCGGGATGCCGCTCCCCGGAGTCTCTCGACCTCATTCGCATCGTAGAGAAGTTTCTTCTGCCGTTCCAGTTCTTCATCGCTGATCCATCCCGCCGCCGCTGCCGGCTCGAGTGTGGCGATGACGCCATCGATGTTCTCCGGAAACCCTGCATGAATCTCGACCGATATCGCAGGCGCAGCAATCCCCGAGTTCGTGATGGCTGACTGGAGGTCTTCCCCGATGATCATGGAGACGCAGGTCCCGATGACTGCGATCCTCTCCGGTGAGAAGGTCTCTTCGGCGTACCTGAGCACCGCCTCGAGGGGCTGCTGTCCCCCGAAGATGAACTCGTGGTCAGCCAGCGAAGTGGTGAGCACCCGGATGCCATCCTCCTCGAGCAGCCTTGCATGCTTGAAGGAGCAGCCCGAGGGGCCGTGCAGGATCGCGACATCCACGCCAAGGTCTCTTGCGGTGTAGAGGGCAGCAACGATCGAACTCGGCCGGGGCTGCATGTACTTTATGGGTTTTACCTCCATGTCTTCACCGCCAGCACGACCATCCCTCTCCTGCATTCTGCCAGGGCGAGATCTCTTCCCTCTGCCAGGGTATCACAGCAGGAAGCCCTGATACCCTGCCCGATCATGAGAGCGGCATCATGGCGGTAGTCACTCCCGACAAGGATCACCCGTTCCGGGGCTTCCTGCCGGATGAGGGTGGCGATCTCATCTCCGGGAAATCCCTCGCAGATCGCGCCGTCCTCCTTTCCAATGACGAGGGTGAGTGGATCCCCGGACCCTGCTTCCTGCCGGGCAAGGCGGATCGCCTGCCTCGCGGTTGCAGCGCAGGTTCCCGAGTTGGAATCGTCCACGAGCACGGTCTTCCCGACTTTTGAGAGGTTCAACCTCCCCTCGAGAAGGCCGAACATGGCAAGCGGGGCTGGATCGATCCCAAGGACGCATGCCGCCGCAGCCGCCAAAGTGAGGGGAACCCGGTATGCCTCATTCGAGAACAGGTGGGAACTGAACTCTCCTTGCATCCCCTTCCACCCGAACCGGCAGGTGTCCCCCTTTACCTCCACGATCTCGTCTGCGGAAATCATGGTCCCTTCGCCTTTCGTTCCGGGTGGCAGGATCACGCACGGGAGGGAGCGGGCTGATCGCATCTTCTCTTCAACGGCATCCTTTTTCTTTGCCGCAAAGGAGTACGTCTCCATCGAGGTCAGGATTCCGAGCTGACCGGCGCCGGCAAATCCGAGCGAGATCTCTGCAACCATCCAGCCCTGGATGGAATATGCATGTGATGCGGCATCAATCAGAGAGGCAGGAGTGATCCCAAATTTCCCGTGGCTCGCTTTTGAGGGGTACCTGTGGGTGCCCTTCGACGTATGAAGGATACCTGGGCCCCCCAGCAGGTGTGCCAGCGCATGGGCGGTCGTCGTCTTTCCCCTGGCCCCGGTGATCTCAATGAAGGGGTGGGGTACACCCGGTCCCAGGATCCATTTCACAGCCTGGTGATGGGAGATTACCGGGGATATGGCCCGTTCCAGGAGGGGATACGCAGGATCCAGGTGTACGGGTGCAACGATGAGATCATAAGAGTTGCGCAGTGCCTCTTCAGGACTGATGCCCGCCTGCCCGCGGTATACGTCCACCATATCAACCGAGTGACCGCGAGCCTGCAACGCTTCAGCGATCACTCTTCCGCCATGGATGGTATCCAGGACCAGGATGTGCATAGTGTTAATGATCTGAAAGTGCCTTTTTCGCGTTCCTGACCATCAGTTCTGCAAGGAGAGGATCGCTCCCGATGGGATCGGCATAGAGAAGCGGGATCGTCTTTCCGTTCAGAGCGAAGGTCCCCTTCGTCTTCCCCTCCGTAAGACCGATTGCCTCGGGAATATCCTTGACGATGTGGACTCCCTTTGCGAGGAAGAGAGGGACGACGACAAGGGCGTCGATTGACTCTCCATGGAACGATGACAAGGCCTCCCCGATGCTCGGGGAATTCATATTCATGAACCCGCATCTGACCACGAACTCAGGATACTTTTTTGCAATGATGCTGGCGGTGCTCTCCACCAGGTCTTTGTTGAAAGGAAGTGTGCTTCCATGTCCAACCAGTAAAATGCCAGTCTTACTCATACTTGCATTAGTTGTACTCAAGCAATAAAATGATTACCGGTTTTGTGAATTATCAAGGATTCCCCGGAGGACATTCCCCGGAACACAGGGAGATCCCACAAGGATTCCGTGTGGCACAATTTTCCAACAACATGTCCAACTTTTTATATTCCCGGACATCATATTTATAAGAACTTCGGGGACAAGGGGTGTCCGGAGGAAAGATCTCTCCCATGGAAACAATGCGCAGCTTTGACAGGTATGGACTGCTGCTGAACAACCAGGTCGTAAAGACCCCGGTTGCACTCTCAGCGATGGCAGGCATCGTCGATGCGGACTATGCACTGGCCCGGTCCGCCCATATCGGCGCAGCCTTCCTGGGAGGATACTCCATCGATGCGCCGACGATTGCAGCGAGCCATGAGCTTGCGGATTCCGGCCGGAAGGAGTTCCTCTATGACGATGCCGTGGAGGAACTCTCCCGGCAGGTCTCACTCATGGGATCCTCCGATGTGGTATGCGGGCTGAACATGAGGGGGAGCGCAGCGGAATCATTCTCGCTCGTGGCAGGGCAGATCGGCGACGGAATCATCTACGAGATCGACGCCCACTGCCGCCAGAAACCCCTGGTCGAAGCACGGTGCGGTGAATACCTCCTGCAGCACCCCGACCGCCTTGCCACGTATATCCAGGCACTCAAGAAGGAGGATGTCACGGTCTCGGTCAAGATCAGAGCCGGTGTTTCGGCCGATGACACCGTGCTTGCCCAGAAGATATGGAAGGCGGGCGCGGATATCATCCACGTCGATCTGATGGATTTCGGGTACCAGAGGGTGAGGCAGATCCGGAACAGCTGCCCGCTCGTCGTAATCGCGAACAATTCGATCAATACGTTTGAGAAGATGAAGGACATGTTCTCCCATGGTGCAGACATGGTCTCGCTTGCACGCCACTCGGAGGAGCGGACACTTGCCGGGCTCGATGCCGCCATCGCACGGTTTACCGACGAACACGGGTGGTATAACGCACCAAAACAGATCTGCCGGGGCGGGGACCTCCGCGGGCTTGCCTTCTGCTGCATGCCGGTCAAGAGCTGCCCCCTCATCCCCACGCTCGCGAAGATCGGTGTCTCGAACGAGGAGTACCTTGCCTTCAAGCAGAAGGCTGTGGTAGGGACGCCGCTTGATACCGGCTCGCAGACCTGTTTCGGGAGCCTCGCCTGGTGCTGCAAGGACTCTTCCCCCTGCATGTTCAGGGAGATGACCCTGAAGGGTGCAGGGATTTCGAACAGGGACTACATGCAGGCGAAGCGGCAGCTGGCTGACAGGATCATGCATCATCTCTTCTCCGACAATGAGGACTCTCACACGGGCTGAACGCGCTCAGCTGGCAATGGTTTTGGAAGTCTCGGCGTATCCGAAGCCGGGAAACGTGGACCGCTGCCATGATTACCCAAACACCAGGCTCGAACATTTCCTCGCATCTTCCATCCTTGCCCGTCCGGCCCTCGAGGCCGCGGAGCGTGGAGAGGGAGGGGTCGGGACCCTCATCCACCGGGCTGTCGAATGCACAAGCGGGTACTCCGGAGGTAACACCCATTTCGGGGCGTTCATCCTCTTAATCCCGCTCGTGATGGGCGATTCGATCGACGGAGCTTCAAAAGTGATTGCAACGACGACCGTGGACGACGCTGTCGAGTTCTACCACGCCTTTGGGAAGACGGAAGTACGGGTCATTGAGAAGCACGAGCTGGATGTCCACGACCCGGATTCGATTGCAGCGCTCAGGTCCCGCGGAATGAACCTGTATGATGTGCTGCTCTATTCTGCGCCCAGGGACATGGTGGCAAGGGAATGGATCAACGGGTTCCAGATGACCCGGCGGGGAGCCGATCTCCTCCACGCTGCCGGCTGCGGGCGGGATGCAATCGTCGAGGCGTTCCTGGGGCTTCTCGCGCTTGAACCGGATACGTTCATTGTCAAGAAGCACGGGCCCGATACCGCCTGGCGGACGATGGAGAAGGCGAGGGAAGTGAGGGAAGGCCTCCGCGATCTCCAGGCATTCGACCAGGAATGCATCGATAAGGGGATCAACCCGGGGTCCATCGCAGATATTATCATCGCATCGCTCTACATTGCGTTGGGAGAAGGATGGCAATGGGACTGCTGAAGGATGGTATCAACGAGGTGATCGCCACCACCGCCTGGAATGCGGCTCCCATGGGGATCATCTGCAGGGAAAAAAGCCCCAAGATGGTGGTCTTCCGCGGCAGCCATACCGCGGAGAATATCTCCAGGGATGGGTGGGTCGTTGCGAATTTCATCTTCGATCCGGTCATATACGTCGAGACGGCATTCGGGGACCTGCAAAGGGATCATTTTGTGACCGAGAAGGTGGCAGGGTTCTCGGTCCAGAGGCTTCACGATGCCGAGGCATGGGCTGCGTACTCCGCAGAGATCTCCCGGGAGACTGACGAGGCATACATGGTCGAACTCACTCCCCTCTACCAGCAGATGCTCACCTGTGCGGTACACCCGGTGAACCGTGGGTTTTCCAGCATTATCGAGGCGACAGTCCACGCAACCCGGTTCGCGAAGAGCGGGGATCCGGCGCTGGAGATGTGGATCATGCACCATTCTTCCATCGTGCAGAGGTGCGGTGGGAAGAGGGAACGGGAAGCCCTCGCCCTGTTGCAGCGGTATATCAAAAAGGAACGGGGAGACTGATACCTTCAGCAGACCCGGGGAACCGGATCACCGACGGGTGGCTCGATGAACCGTTCCCCTCCGATCCTGGTCTCCATGATAACGTGGGATCCTTCCACGACCTCGCCGATGATCACAGCCTCCTTCCCGTAGGGATGCGACCGCAGTGCTGCAAGGACCTTCTCCGCATCCTTCTCCGGGACTCCCATCACCACTTTTCCTTCGTTTGCGACCTGGAGCGGATCGATCCCGAGCATCTCGGCGGCACTCCGGACGCTCTTTTTGAGTGGGAGGGCATCCTCGCGGACGCGGACCGAGACGCGGCTCTTTCTTGCCATCTCATTGATCGCGCTTGCAAATCCCCCGCGTGTCGGATCTTTCATGGCATGGATCTCGCCGGCTGACATGGCCTTTTCGACGAGCCCCCAGAGCGGTGCCACGTCGGACTGGAGCTGCCCGCCGAAGGAGAGGTTCGCCCGTTCTGCCATAATCGTCATCCCGTGATCCCCGAGGGTTCCGTTCACAAGGATCCTGTCCCCCGGCACAAGGCCGTTGTCCCGGACGATCCGGTCGGCAACACCTATCCCCGCAGTGTTCACCACGATCCCATCAAGAGCGCCCTTCTCCAGCACCTTGGTATCCCCTGTAACAAGGTTCGCGCCGCATTCACCAAGCGCCACATCCATGGAGTGCACGATCCTCTCGAGGTCAGCTGTCTCAAAACCCTCCTCGATGACCATGCCGCAGGAGAGGGCGATCGGCCGTCCTCCCATCATGGCAAGGTCGTTCACGGTCCCGCACACCGCGATCCGCCCGATATCCCCTCCCGGGAAGAAGACCGGGCGGACCACGTGCGAGTCTGTGGTAAAGACGATGTTCATTCCGTTCAGGGGGATGACGGCGCCATCATCGAGCGACTCGAGGCCTATCCCCCCGGCGTTCTTATGCTCCAGCCGCGTCAGGATCTGGAGGAGTTCTCCCATGACCTCTCCCCCGGCGCCATGCATCAGGTTGACCTTCATTCGTCATTCACCTCGATCTCGATGTTGGTGACCAGGATCTCTCTGCCCTTCAGGAGCTCCGGGAGGCCGCCGCACCGGGGGCATACAAACCGCTCGGATCCCTCGTACCCGCATGAGCACCTGGTGACCGGAGGGACGACGGTGCAGGACAGGTGTGCATCCTTCATCAGAGGGTCGTCCTCCACCAGCGTGCCGAAGAGAAATTCGACCTGCTCGGGATTGACCATCGCCATCTCCCCGAATTCTACAGAGACTGCTTTGACTTCGGTCGCCCGGTGGTCTAGTGCCGCTTTTTTCGCGGTGGCATAGATATCATACGCGATACTGAATTCATGCATGCAGGGGAGCCTCACAGGGATCCTGCCAGGGAATGGGGAGAATGCTGCAGAGCGCGGGCCCCCTGGTTCCCGGGAAGGTAATTGAGCCAATATATTTGGACAAGTCCGGCATAAAGCATTTCGTGCTGCCATTTGGGGCTCATTGCTTCCCGCAGCAGGCAATTGGAACCATTCCAGTCAGGAATGGAGGGTATTTCCAGGGTGATCCGGATTTATCCGGGGAAGACCGAGGCCCGGATTTCTGCGTTTGGGAAGGGAGAGGCCGGTCCCATACACCTGAAGGTAGTCAGACTATCCATCCCACTCCTCTCATCCGTCTATTTCTTGTTGTGTTTCAGTACGAGACCCTTGTTATCGACCGCCGTGACCACCGCGATGGTAAACCCGAGGTCCTTCATGATCTTCTCGACCTCTGCCTTCTTCTTCTCCGTGATGATCGCGACGGATGGCCCGACCGAGCTCATTCCCACGAACTCAAACCCGGCTTCCCGGAGGCGGCTCATGTGGCGATAGATGGAGTAACTGTGGTGTTCGACCTCGGCCCGCTTGGAACCCCGGAACTCGATCTCCCAGATGACATTTCCGATCTTGACGAGATCGGCCTTCTCGAGCGCAGGGATCAGGTCCATCATGATCATGTAGGCCTTGATCTCGCGGTCGCGGTAGTCAAGCACCCGGGCCTTGTTCATCAGGAGATCGAACTCCTGCGTCCCTGCAGACGAGATCTCGGTCGGGGGGATGATAACATAGACCGTCTTTCCCTCAGCAAAGGGGTGATGGTACACGAGCGAGAGCTCGTCGCCCATCACCGCCATCCCCCCATGGATGCTGACTGCCGGACCGACACCCGTCTCGAACCCGAAGGCGACATTTCCTTCCACGGTCTCTTCGACGTAGTTGTATCCGATCATCTTCCGGAGCTGGTCGCTGGTAAACGGCGATCCCACGGCGTAGTTGAGTGCCGTTGCGAGCGAGATCATGATCGTGCTGGTCGAACCAAGGCCGACGTGCTGGTGCTGGTGATCGAGGGCCTTGATCGAAAATCCCCCTTTGTATCCCGAGATCTTCTTGAAGACCTCGACGAAATGCCGGATGATCGCGGGTCGGTTATAATCGATCTCAAGGCCTTTTTTGAGGCACTTCACTTCCACACTGCAATAGAGCTGGATCGCAAAGCCGACTCCGCCGCCTCCCGGGCGTGCAGGGGAGAACCTGTTCATGTCCAGCACAGTTAGGTGAATCCGTGCCGGGGATGTGACTTTTATGGTTCCCTTCACCGGTGCAAGGGACTTCGGGCGCGGGATCCCGAGTGTCCGGATCTCTTCACCAGGGGGGAAGACATTGAACTCGTACTCGACAAGGTCAAGGTCCCCGCCCCGGATCTTCATGATGGCCATATGCGTAACCCTGACAATGCATTACTGCCCCTGAAGAAAATGGTTCCTGTTGCCCTGACCGAGCACCTGTGATTTCTTGGTTCTGCATCCAGGAAAAAGATGATATCCCGAATAATTCTGACAGTGCGAGCCTCCATAATTGTCCCTGCAGATCGCAGTCTCCCTGTACATACTATGCTGTCTATGGTGCGCGAGTGGTCAGGGACCTATCCCCTTTTCAAAAACTCTTGAATAATGAAGGATAATTCATCCAGCCCTTTCTGGATCATGGGGCTCTCAATGGGGCCTGTGTAAGAGGGTATCCACTCAGCGGGTGCCAGGTGAACTTTTATCCTGCTCAAAATACCATCCGATCTGCATCATGATACCCGGAGGAATACGAGGTTCTCTCTCTATGGTCAGGATGAGCCGATGCCTGACCATGACCGGCTCTCTGTTCCAATCCGGGCTCCATACTACGAGGGGATCCGAGAATGCGGGAGATGAGGATTATCCCCATGAGTGAGTCCGGCGATTTCGATGCACGCTGCCTCCCGCGGCAGCCTGAAACGGCCGGGGTGGCGCTCATCCGAGGCGATCCAAGGAAGGCGATAGTCCGGCTCTCCCTCCCGATGATCGCCGCAATGCTCCTGCAGTCCTCTTACAACGTGGTCAACGCAGTCTGGGTTGCAGGCCTTGGATCCGATGCGATTGCGGCGATCGGGTTCATCACTCCCCTCTTCATGATCTTGATGGGGCTGGGTGTCGGTATCGGGTCCGGGGTCACATCGACCATCGCGAGGCGGATCGGGGCGTGCGACAGGAAGGGAGCGAACAACGCAGCGATCCACGGCCTGTTGCTGTCAGGGGGGCTTGCACTTGCCCTTACACTCCCTCTCATCCTGCTGGCCGAGCCGATCGCTTTCCTGTTCGGGGCGGGTCCCACCGCACCGCTCGCGGCAGAATATGCCCGGATCATCTTCAGCGGGATCGTGCTCCTCTTCATGGTCAATATCGGGTATTCCATCCTCCGGGCCGAGGGAGATGCAAAGCGTGCGATGTATGCGATGGTCGCATCCGCCATCCTGAACATGGTCCTTGACCCGATCCTCATTTACTGGGCAGGACTTGGGATTGCCGGGGCGGCCTACGGAGTGCTCATCTCGATGGGCATGGTCATCCTGGTCATGGTGTACTGGTTCTTTGGAAGAAGAGATACCTATGTGTCGTTCCATCGTGCAGACTACAGCCCTGATCGCAGCCTGATCGCAGACATGCTGGGCGTGGGCCTGCCTGCATCGCTTGAGTTCGTCCTGATGTCGGTGCTCTCGATCATCATCAACTGGATGCTTGTCATCATTGCAGGAACCGACGCGGTCGCTGCATACACCGCAGGGTGGCGGATCGTCATATTCGCGATCATCCCTGTCGCCGCGATCGGGACCACGGTGATCGCGGTTTCTGGTGCATCTTACGGAGCCCGGCAGTTTGGAAAACTCCGGATCGCACTGCGGTTCGGCATCGCATTCGGCGCCGGGATCGGCCTCCTGCTGTCCGTGATCATCTACGCACTTGCCCACCAGATCGCCTGGATCTTCGCCTACTCCCCTGAAAGTGCCCACCTTGCGCCAACCATCGCATCATTCCTCGCCACGATGTGCGTCTTCTTCCCCTTTGTCGCCCCGGGGCTCATCTCGGGATCGGTCTTCCAGGGGACCGGGAAAGGGCTCTACTCCCTGATCATCAGCATCTTCAGGACGCTCGTCTTCTGCGCCGTCTTCGCCTATCTCTTCGCGTTCACACTCGGGCTCGGCGAGCCAGGCGTCTGGTGGGGAATCGTGGCAGGCGATATCCTGGGAGGTATTGTCGGGTATCTCTGGGCTCAGTACTACGTGAACCGGCTCATCGAAGTCAATCGCGATGATGAGGATGACGCTGGAGCGACCGGTGTTCCTGCGAAAACCATGTAATTACCTCGAATAAGTATCGGGCCAGGCCATATTCCAGAGGCAGCTGTCCCGGGATTCGTCGGACAGGAGTGGTCTATGGGTAAATTGAATACCTGATGGTGAATAAGGCCATCAGAAGGGGCGGGGAACCGGGATAGGGCCAGGTGCTCCGAACCTGATGGAAGGCACGATGCAGGGATTATTTTCCCAGCCTTACGAGATAGCGGTTCTCGGCTTCCTGGTCCCAAGAGACCAGGTAGCCCTGGGCTGAGAAGGGAGAGCATGTATTGTCGACCTGTTCGCGGGTCGCAAAGAATGTGACCGCATCTCCGGGGGGGAGCTTGTTCAGGAGTATCTTCAGCTTGATCATGAGGTTCGTGCAGGTCAGTTCGGTGAAATCCTTTGGTTCAGTCATCTCATTCATCCCTTCACTTCAGAAGAATAGTATCCGCGTTGCTTCCACGCCTTTCCCCGGGTTCGACAGCAACCTGCCAAGGTCTTCCTTCTCTATTCGTGAAACCATCGGAAATTCCGGCGAAGGATCGATCCCGCGGTCGTCAAGCGAAGGACCGTGCACGACATAAGTTAGACCCTTGATATCCGTTGTGACCGCAATCATCTCCTGGACATTGAAGACCTTGTCGTGCGCGGGAACTTCGTGGGTTCCGTACAGGGCGTACACCCCCTGTTCGATGAAGAGCACGGTGGTTCGGATCCCGCCTATTGCAGCGGCGAGGGCAAGTGATAATCCCCCGAACGTCCATTCCGTGCAGTATGGCGGATTTGCAATGACGACCACCAGCCGGGGGGAGGTCTGTCCCGACCATCCATCAGGTACAATATCTCCGGCTGCGTGCGAAACGATCGGAAGGTTCCCCGAGAACCGCTGGAGTATCTCTTTCAGGGGCCGGATAGCAACCTCGCTTATGCAGGAAGCCGGCTCGCAGAATCCTGTCCCTGGATTCATCTGGTAATATCCCCGTGCCGTGGCACACCGGGAACAGGCCGCAAACCAGGGATCCCGCCCGGACTGTATTGCGGAGGCCGATATGCCCGCAATCGCCCTCCCGATATTCTCGAACTCCGAGGGGCGCTGCCCATTGTGCAGGGAATGGACGCCGTCAAGGTAGGTGTAGAGTTCAGGATGGAGTGCCGCAGCCTGGACGCTCGCGAGAAACCGGGTCATATAGACCGATACCCTGCTCATGTACGGACCGTTGCAGAGAAGAAAGGCGGCACTCTTCGTACCTTTCCACCCGGTTACAAGCGCAGAGAGAAGAGACTGCCAGAACTGGGGCTGCCCGGGACTTCCCGCGACCGTGACCCACGGCGCATTCTTTGATACCGTCTCCCGCAGTCCGTGCAGCTGGAGTTCGTCCCCGTCAGCGACAATCCGGAGGTCCCGGGATTCTGCGAGCATGCGCCAGGTGTCCCGGGTCTTGGCATCGACAAGGCTAAACAGTGAATCGCCGGTGAGAAATACCGCAGAGGATCCCCTGGCGGGGCCCCTATTCCCGGATGCTCCCAGTATCTCCGGCCACCAGCCCAGGCGCTCCGGGGAAACCGGGTCACAGAACAGGAACGTGGAGGACGCCATGGCTGATCAGGCCCCGAATCCCAGTGCTTTCATTATGCCAACTATCCACCCGGACAGGATTGCGCCGAACAGGATGGATCCCACGCACATCCCTATGACGAAGAACGCACCTTTATAACTCCCCTCAGATGCCATCACTGCCTGCCTGAAGGGGCATCCCCCGAGGAGAACGCAGATAAAACCGACCAGGAAGCCGGGAATCACGGAAAACATCAGGTACGCCGCCGGGACAAGCCCTCCAGGAGCGCCTGGAACCGGGGTGAAGGGATTGCTTGTAAAAGCCCAGAAGAAATGCTCCATCGCCCCGGGAGTCAGGAACCAGAAGAGAAGGTATCCGGCAAACGAGGCTAGTATAAGGGCAAGGTATCCGGACAGGAGCCTCGTATGCCTGAATAGGAAATAGTCGCGGAATGCCCCGATTGAGCAGAATCCTGAGCGCTGCCCGAGATACCCGACCAGGAGCCCGATGAAAAGAGTGACAAGAGGTACAGCATACACGGCTACCTCTTTTGGAAGGATACCTGTGGCCATCAGGATTCCTCCTTCTCAGCCTTGCGAAGCATGTAAAGGGTCCCGGTAACGACGCCTGCGGCCATCATGATGATGAAGAGGAGGGCAGTGAGATCCCCGTACCCTGTTCGGAGAGCAGCCCTGTAAGGGCATCCGCCAAAGATCATGGTGAGGAACAGGACCGCAAGCCCTCCAGCAAAATAGAGAAGGTAGTCCTTCTTGAAGGCCTTCTTGACCTTATGCTCCCTGTGGACTTTCGCCGAGATGAAGGCGCCTGCCATGATCCCGATAACACCCATGACCGGGAGGATTGCATTCTTCGATATGGGAGCGAGTGCAAGATTGGTCCCTGTGATGATATTTGTCATACCGTTCACGAGGTCACGCACATGGCATGCGATACAGACCCCATACGCCTCAGGCCCCCCCGCGCTGATCAGGACCGCCTGGGTAAATGCAGCAAGGACGCCTATCAGGACACCAAGGAATGCCGGGTGTCTTACAAGGTGTGAACCCAGGGATTTCAGATTTTTTAAGTCAGGTTCCTGAGACATGGAAGGGTATAATAATGGAAAAACAACTCATTAAAGGTTATTGTTTAATTCTGCACATATGTGCAGTATTTTCTGAACAGGGGCTGAAATGGTCTCTGTTTTATATCAGGCACCTTAAAGTCCATGCATCACTCTTTTCACTCTGCCCGCCTGAATGTATCGATCGCGATCGTAGATGGCGTCCCATCGTTGCGGAAGATGAGCTGGATCTCTCTCTCTGAAACGATGATACCGTCACCGAACCCGCCCGGGAACTCCACGGTCTCGATTGTCCTTCCGTCACTGCCGATAACTCCCGCGAACGGCTTGGCTGAAGGTGTCCCGTTCACGATGTAGGAGACCTGTCCTGCAAAGAGACGGTCCTCCTGGGTGGTGACATTCATCGTCAGGTCGCCCTGTATGATGCCATATCCTGATCCCGTCTCCATGTATCCACGCGATGTGCCCGGCCAGGTCCCGGTGAGACGGAGGGCTGCATTCCCTGCAGGGGTCGGGGATGCACCGGACCGGACAAAGGTATCGATCGAGATCCCGGAGGGGTCGTTGTTGTCCCGGAAGACCAGCTTGACTTCGTTTACCGAGATGACGATGCCATTGGAAAACCCGTCCGGATTCTCTATTGTCATGAAAGACTTTCCGTCACGGCCAAAGATACCGGCAAATTCCTTTTTCACCGGGGTGTTGTTGAGCAGGAATGAGACAGTTCCCGAGAAGAACCGTCCGTCCTGTTCGGTAATATCCATGCCTACCGGACTGGCGGTGAGCTGGTACCCGGACTGCTCGGTGTAGCCAACCGATGTCCCGTTCCAGTGTCCTTTCATGTCCGGCATTGCCGGGGGGGCTGTTGTCGCAGCCGCTGGTGCCGCAGTCGACCGCCTGATCGAATCGATGCAGATCGTCGAGGGACTTGCCTCGTCGCGGAAGATCAGTTCAATTTCTTCTCCCGAGACGATAATGCCGTCAGAGAACCCGCCCGGGTACTCGATATCCTTTATGGTCTTCCCGTCATCGCTGAGCACGGCGGCAAAGGCCTTAGTCTCCAGGGTCCCGTCTCTATGGGGGAAGGAAAACACGCCCGTGAAGAGAAGGTCTTCCTGCGACGTCACTTCCATCATGATTGGTTCGTTGAAGACCCTGTACCCTGATTGGTACATATAACCGGTCGATGTGCCTGACCAGTTCCCGGAAAGATCAGGAATGACCGGGGCTGACGGTGTGGTTGCCGCAGGAGAAATGGCTGTTGCGGTCGGGGTAGCAGGGGTGGCTGTCGGTGTGGGGGTGGTGCAGCCGGCAGCGAGCACAATACTGGCGATAAGAATCATCAGCGGAATCCATTTCATAGTAAAGAATCATTCATCGATGAACCCTGAAAAGGATGGTGGTGTGAGGTCGGAGACATGGGTGTGCTGATGTTCCGCGGATAGTACGATGTGGATGAACTGGCGCCACCTGACCTGACACACCATATTTTTTGCAGAATGAAACAGTGAAATACCAGAATCCGACTGAAGAACCGTGGAAGAAGGAAGCTATACACAGTCGCTCGGACAACTCGAACTCATGAGCCTTGGCACCGGATCTACCATAGGCTCTGGTATCTTCGTGACGCCCCGGATTGCCTCGGGGATCATTGGTCTCGTAACGCTCATCACACAGGGAATTGTTGCAGTATCTGCTATCCTTGTGACGATCTCTCTTAAGTAGGTATCTGCGAGGTTTGGGAGGAGCGGCACCTTTCCTTCCCATATTCAGCTCGCAGTTCGGGAGAAAACATCCCGTCATGATGAGTGCAGCCGTTCCGGCAAGAAGCCCTATGAAATAGAGGAGGTATCCGTCAAACCCGATGGACACGGTTGCAGCCTCAATCGTATAATCTGCTGACTGCAGCAGCCGACCATAATCCCGGCGTCCGCTTCAGTTCGGGCATAAGAATCATCCTTGTTTCCGGACGATATCAGGTTATGGTGAGGTATCCGAATTGAGGGTCCTCTCTGGGGAGATAGACAATACCACGAGCACCTCTAGAAAACATCATGCCGGTACACCCCGTGAACTCCCTTACTTCCCGCCGGTCATGAGCGGGGACCAATCCCCATGTATTTATCATCTCCCAATTCTGAAAGAAGGGATACGACAAGAGCGGTGAAATGACCACCAAAGCCCTCGTGAATCTTGGACTTGTGCTCATCTTTCTGTTCGTCCTCATCGCTCCTCTTGTATTTCGGAAAATTGAAGAGAACCTCGAGATCTTTCTTTTCCTGAACGGAATCCTTGCCCTGACGCTGGCGGGCTTTACCCAGATTCCCGGAGTGGTAACCGGCTGGAACTGGGACATTGTACATGAGGCACTGATAACCCCGATCAGGATCACCGAGGTTTTTGGAATTCCCATCGGTATCGTCCAGATCGTCCTCTTCGCGGGGCTTGTGATCTATTTCGGGTCAGCTGCCATTGAACGGGCCGTCAGCCGGCTGGCACAAAAAGTATCACGTCCGGTTCTCGTATTCTCGCTCGTTGTCCTGTTCGGACTGGCCTCAAGCATTATCTCGGCGATTGTCGCGACCATTCTCCTGATCGAGCTGGTATGCTTTCTCCCTTTCAGAAGGGAGGAGAGGGTGAAAGTGACAGTCATCGCCTGTCTTTCCATAGGGCTTGGGGCCGCACTCACCCCTCTTGGAGAACCGTTGTCGACCATCACGGTCGAGAAACTGGCAGGTCCGCCCTACTATGCGGGGTTTGACTATCTTCTGTCGACGCTTGGGTACCTGGTCCTTCCAGGCATCATCGTCCTCGGGATTATCGGGATGATGGAAATGATGAAGCCGGGAATACCGGAATCGCAGGCAGCCTGCATGGAATCCCGGGAAACCCTCAGGAATGTTGTCATACGGGCAGCGAAGATCTACCTGTTCATCATGGCCCTTGTCTTCCTCGGTGAAGGGTTCACACCGCTTATCCTTGCTTACATCCCCCACACCCCGGCAGAGATCCTGTACTGGTTCAACATCGTCTCGGCAATCCTCGACAACGCGACGCTCGCCTCTGCGGAGATCAGCCCGGCCCTCAATCCCCTGCAGATAAAAGGTGCCCTCATGGCGCTGCTTGCCGCCGGCGTGATCCTGATTCCTGGCAACATCCCAAACATCATCGCTGCGGGGAAACTGAAAATCAGCTCCAAGGAATGGGCGAAAATCGGGATACCCATCGGGCTTACAGCCATGGGGATCTACTTTCTCATCATTTTTGTACCCGTGTATCTGGGCGGGCTGCGCTAATCGGAGGGACAATTCCGCCGTCACCTGCGAAGCATGATCATCTTTTTCTCCTTTCCATCAACACAGGTCACTGCGCATTATCGCAGGGTGATGACGGTGATTCGAAAAGTATCCACAATTTTCATGCTTGCTCTTCTCATTCTCTCCATTTCCAGTATCCCGGTGTTGGCGGCCGGGGGAAATGGCGGCTCATCCGGTTCCGACGGGGCAGGTTCCGGCGGATCGGGAAGTGACGGGAATGGAGGGGGAAATGCGGGGGACTCTGCAGGGAATACAGGGAACGGTGCAGGACAGGCCGGCCCGGAAGGTCCGCAGGCACAGCCTCTCCAGGAAGAACAGGAGAGAAAGCAACAGGAGACGGTCGATCAACCAGGAGTCCAGATCAACCAGCAGGACCGGGACCAGGACCAGGGCAGGACCGGTGTCGATAATGCGACCGGAACTACCAGCCCTGATCTCATCCGGCAGAGGGACAGGGACACGTTTCTCCAGCAGGTCAGCCAGGTGGAGCAGAACCTCTCCCGCGACCAGGACCGGGAACGGGCACAGGTGGATGTCGCGCTCTATGCCCTCACACACACTGGCAATCTGACCGGAAATGCCGGGCCGGAACTTGTCCGACTCGGAACGGAGATCAACACCTCGTATGCTGTGGCACTCCAGGCAGAACAGCAGATGAAATCCCGGAGCTCCTTCATAAGGATGCTCGTTGGCGGGGACCGGGAAGCAGCCGGGCTGTTAATCCAGAATGCGAACCAGAACCAGCAGCGAATCCAGCAGATGGAGCAACTGCTCGCGGATTGTTCTGACTGCGACCCCGAGGTCAGGGTCATACTGGAAGAAAGGGTGCAGGTTCTCTCCCAGGAACAGAACCGGCTCCTCACTCTCGGGCGGCAGGAGCAGGCTGACAGGGGATTGTTTGGCTGGCTTTTCGGAGGTTCCGGAGTGCTGGGTGGTACCACTCAGGCTGCGACGTTGCCAGACGATGAAAAGTTATGGCTCACCTACATGAGGGAGGAAGAAAAACTCGCCCGTGACGTGTATCTTTCCCTTGGCAGCAGATGGAACCTCCCGGTCTTTACTAACATTGCAAAGAGCGAACAGATTCACATGGATTCTGTAAAGACCCTGCTCGACCGTTACGGGATTCCAGACCCGGCAGCCGGAAAGGCCCAGGGCGAATTTTCAAACCAGGATCTCCAGAAACTCCATGATGACCTTATCACGAAGGGATCTGTCTCACCTGTCGAGGCGCTTAATGCAGGAATTCTCATCGAAGAGACCGATATAGCCGACCTGAACAGGGCAATCGCTGCAACCACGCACAACGATATCAAGACTGTGTATAACAACCTGTTGCAGGGGTCCATGAACCATCTCAATGCGTTTGAATCAAACCTGGCGAGATACTAAAGAAAGACGCCTCCCTTTTTTTACGGCACAGTCATTTCCCTTCAAAAGAACCCAAAAGTTTTCCTGCCGGATTTTTCATGATTAGTACCATTTTCATCCATTCAGGTTTCCCGCAGAACCTTCCTCAAGCAGGAGAGAGGCCGGACCGGGGATCAGGCTGCAACCACCACATTATGAAGAAATGAAAAAGGGAATGGACCGGATCCTCACGCAGGTGAGAAATGGAGCACCTGGTCGTAGAGGACCTCGCTCCAGGCAGGGCCGACTCCGGTCTCTGGTTCGATATATGCCCTGATGCCGATAATGACCGGGACATCCTCGGGAACACCAAGGCCTCCGCAGCAGGACGGGACTTCCGTGCATCCATCCTCACCGTTGCAGTGGCGGGCAAACTTCCATGCATAGAGGAGGTCGGCATTCTCGTCCCCTGGCAGGTAGGACTCGGCTGAACCGGCGTAGTCCTCGTTCGTCACGGCCACGACCCCGTTCAGGGCCTGGGCCCCATACACTGCCACGTTCGTGTAGACCACCTTGCCGGTCGCCTGGTGGTTGGCGCCATACACGACGATGAAGTCATCATCGCCGAGGAGGTAATCACCGTTTTTCAGGTAAATGGTGTCCCGGGAATCCCCGAGTGCATCAACCTCCCGCTGGATCGCGTCATATCCTTCGAAGACCCAGATCTCAGACGTTTTCCCGGACACGACCATACCGTCCCCATACCGGGCGATGATAGCCTGCCGGAGCGCCTCCTGATCCTTCATGAGGTCAAGCTCCCGGGTATCCCCGGTTCCCCTTGGGATGAGCCGGGGCACGCTGTAAGGTTGCAGGGTCTCTGAACTCTTCGGGGTGAGCCGGAAGACGACCCCCGGGGTACCGTTGATATATTCAGCCCCGCGGGTGGCATTGGCAAACATCGCCACCCGGTGGATGAACGTGATGGTATCCGAGGTATTCGTAATACCCATCCGGATAAGTTCGGAGGGTATGATATCGGTGTTCATCATGCTGGCCGGATATCCAGCCCTGGCCGCGGCGCTCCGCACCTTTTCATTCGTGCCCTTGTCCGCGGTGGTGATGATCATGATGGGCTTGTCATAGGGATCTTTTGAGATACTGCCCGGGGTGCTGCCGGTTTTAATGCGGAAGTTGTTGATACTATCGCCGAGGCTTGCAAAGATCCGCCCATAGGTATTCTGCTCGTCAAACCAGCGGTTCCCGAGCATGCTCCTATAGCTGAAATACTTCGACTCGGGCGGGGTGGTTCCGACGAAGACGATCGCCTCATCGGGGTTCATAAAATAGTCCACCCAGAGACCCTTGTTCTCGGGATTGAGGATGGCATCGGTCACCCTGCCGCCCCATACGAGACCCGGATATGCAGGGATCTTGTAGGTAAGGTAGGGGGTTGTCGGGTTGTTGCCAAAGCAGCTCGGGATAATACCCGCATCATACATGGCAAGCACGTTGAAATTCTCAAACTTCCCCTGCTGGACGGTGAATCCTTCCTTCTCAAGCGCCGCAACGAAGGCATCGATCTTCTCCGATCCGTCCTGCTTCTTGGAGAGCGTCACGAAAAGGAATTTCTGCTGCCCGGCAACCACCGTTGCCGTCCGGTTGGTCGTCTGATACCCGGTTTTCGAAATGCTGACCGTATGCTCGCCGGGAGTGAGATCCCCGAGAACGAGGGGGGTCGTCCCTGCCGGTGCCCCATCAAGGAGCACTGTTGCATTTGACGGCGACGACTTGATCTGCAAGCTCCCGTACAGTGGCACGAGTCTTGCGCTCAATGTGGTCGATCGTCCGGCCGCCACGCTTACATCCTTCTCGTAATCAGCGTATCCCTCCTTTTCGAGGAGAAGGGAGTATGTTCCCGGATCAAGGCTGGAGAGTGTCAGCGGGGTAACTCCTTTCGCAACACCGTCAAGGAAGATGGATGCACCTGAAGGGATCGAGTTCACCCTGATCGAACCGGTAGTCGTTCTGGTCGGCACGGGACCGGGCCCGGGTCCGCCCTGCTCTATCTGGACAACGAAGACCGAGACCGGCTGGATCCCCGACATCCCTGGTACCGCATCGGGGCAGAGGTTTGAGGAGGCCTCTCCCGAGACAAACGTGACAGAGATGCCCGATCCATCGTCCGAATCGGTGTACGTTGCATCCTCTCCGGGGAGGAGGATCCCGTCCCATACCTCTTCACCGTTCCTGGCGATGGATACATTTGCAGCCTGGGCTGTGCAGATCGAACCGCTGCACTCCCCGCAGTCAGGTTCGGTCGCGGCCGAGACTGCGTATCCCGATGCCAGGGGTGCACGGAGCAGGCTCATCTCACCAAAGAGGCGGGTGGCATGGAGGGGCTCGGATGAATAGGGGGCTATCAGGATCCCTATACCAGCCCATGTTCCTCCCTTCGTGCCAATGCTCCCGGCCTCCACGGACGAGCCGAATCTGATATATTCAAAGACTGCTGGATCGGGCACGGTGCCCGTGAGTGTTTCGGGGGTCATTGACTGCCAGTCACAAGTCGGCACACCATTGTCATAGGAACACCCCCAGCGGTGGGTCACCTTGATGGTGATGGTGTTGTCGGATTCCGATACGCCGGTCACTGACCCTCTGAAGCTGAACGATGGCAGGATAGCTGATGCCGGAAGGCAGCAGGCGAATAGGGCCAGGACCAGGACGATGAGAACGAGCATGCGAGAACGATTCATACGATCATCTCCCCCGGATGAATCCGGTAAGAATGGAGAACGATACGCGAGAGAGTATATAGGGGTTTTGGAATGGTTGTTTCAAAGCGGGATGAATTCCTTATTCCTGGTATATGTATGCCTGATCAGGAACACACAATTTCAGATATTTTCGATAATAGTGGAATGTGAACAGAGCCGGATTCACATGTGAAAATTTTTTCAATTTACCGGCATACGTAGTCAAGGGTTTTTATCAATTGCGGCAATAGTGAGTTGAAATACCCCGCGACGCCTCTTTCTGATACGGAACTGAATTCGAAATGAACAGGTTCATGTCCGCGCTCTATAGTGAACAGAAGACCCAATCCTGGTTTCACAAAAAACAAAGGTATAGTGTCATTGTTACCACCAATCTTGCTTATAAATCACGACGGAGAATTAAGAAAAATCTTGTTACTATAATCCAGATAAAAAAAGTACAGTTTATCGGTCCAACTTCTCAAATGCGATTGACCCCGCCGCCCCCGAAATTACCGCGGGGCTACGGCCCTCGACCCGGGGCGACCTGCGGTCACCTTCAGATTCACCGTCATTATTTTGTAATCTGGTATGAGTTATATAACCGAATACGGCGGCGATTCAAAAACTATTCATATTGACCTTGAAAACGAAATTATCATCTGATATCCATAAAACAACATGGAAATCCGCCTCAATGTAACGCGATTCTATTCACTGTTTGAAAAAAAGGTCGGTGGCTAGATTGTCACTATACCCAAGTCAAAATTACAAAACCTCAATGCCGATTTCGTTCCTTCGTAAGAACCCGGGCGTCCATGGGTTGTTATACCGCATCAGGAAGGGACTGGATACCATCGTGATCTTTTCCTGCGAGAGGAGTTCAATGAGTCGATCGGTCTTTTCCTGAACGGTTTTTGCGTGTGTGACGCCGGAAAACCGGAGTACGGCAACCTTCCGTTCCGCAACCTTCTGGAGAGTAACCCGGGAATCGAGCGATACCGGGGTGGATGCCTCTGTGTATGTCCCAGGCATCACAAATGACATGGTATCCTTGCCGGAGATGACCGGGGCCGTCATGGGAATCATTGTTCCGGTAAGGACCGGCGCAGTCATCGGGATGTGTATTCCAGGGCGGTTCTTCCCGGAAATATACTTGAAGAGAATCGAGAACTGTTCTTCTTCGGTTCCGCCGCTCACCGTGGCGAGGATCATTTCAGGGTATTTCCGGATCTCGACCTCTCCGAAATTTGCGATGACGACGTATGGAATGGATTCGGTCATAGTATCCAATCCTGGGTGCTTCACAATAAAAGATACCTTGATGGATTGAGACCCGCGAGGCAGGAAGCGGCATCAGGAAAGAATAGGATTTTTTTCAGGAAGGAGACCTCCTGCTCCATTCCATTCCGGATCATTCATGCACGTGATATCAATCTGTAGTATTATTACCTAGTCTGGGATACCTTCTACTCATGAGGCCGCCAGAGCGTGGTGTCGGGCTGGTCGCGACCTTCCTTGTCCTGCTTTTTTTTGCATCCATTGCAGTTCCGGCAGCCGCGAGTGTCCCGACGGTTATCATCACAGACTACCAGGTATCTCCCTCGGTCCTGATTCCCGGGGAAGAGGGGATTATCACCGTGACAGTGAAGAATACCGCCGACCAGGCGACGCTTACCCAGTCCTACAGCTCGGATACCAGTGCAACGACCACGAGTGTCGCAATCAATGCCCCCATTGACAGCGTCACGATGGTCGGAAAGGGCATTGAGGTGATCAGCGGGGGATACAACCGTGTCGGCGAGCTGGGACCCGGCCAGTCAATCCCGATCTCGTTCCTGATCCGGGCACCAACGGAGACAGGAGTCTATTTCCCCGAGGTCTGGATCAGGGTCTCCGAAGGCAAGAGCCTGAAATTCCCGGTCCCGGTGAACGTGAACAGTGAGGTGCTGATCCAGCAGAAGCCACGGATCAGCATCGTGAAGCAGCTCCCGGAGAGCGTGGTGCCCGGTGACGACTTTACTGCGACTGTGATCCTTGAGAATTCAGGGCAGCTGTCCGCGAGCAACCTCAGGATCACGGTGAACTCTTCCACATCATCGATCACCTCAAAGACCCCGAGCACCATCCATATCGCAAAACTCGGCCCCGGGGAGCACTACACTGCAGTCATGGAGTTTTCGACCGACAAGAGATCCCCGCTCGGCCTTCGCCCCGTGAACCTCGTGCTCGAGTTCCAGGAGCCGGACGGGTCGTACCAGAAACAGGTCGAGACGCTCGGAATCAACATCCGGGGGAAAGCAAGGCTTGATATCTCTCAGATCACGACCGACCCGGTCCGGATCAAGAAGGGCGACCAGTTCACCCTGATCATCAGGATCGAGAACACCGGCACTGACGATGCCAAGTCCGTGGACGCGACGATCGAGATCCCTGTCTCAGGGACGAAGGAGGCATTTGTCGGGAAGATTGAGCCGGGCAACGATGCACCGGCACCCTTCAACCTCCAGGCCGATCAGGCAGGAGATATCCCGTACACCCTGACTATCCGGTACGAAGACGATTACGGGACTGACCGGATCGAACAGGAGCTCCACCTGAATATCTCCAGCACCGACAACCTCGCCATGATCCTCGGCATCGTTCTCGTCCTGCTTATCGCCGGGATCGGGGGATACTGGTACTTCTTCCGCAGAAAACCGGGAACCGGCAATGTTTGAGGAGTCAAAGGTCGCCTTCTTCCTTGCGAAGCGGTCGATTGTCCGGGGGAACAAGGGGACTCTCTCCCTTACGATCCTGATAATCGGGATGGTCTTCGTGAACCTGATCTTCCTCCCCTCGATCATCACCGGGGTCGCGGTGCTCTTCAACCAGCAGAGCATCGATTACAGCTACGGGAACCTGGTGATCGAACCGAAGAAGAATCAGGTGTTTATCAATAATGCCGGCGAACTCCAGCGAAAACTGGAGAGGATCCCTGGTGTCACAGGCGTCTCCGCCAGGTACGTGACCGCTGCGACCATCGTGTACAAGGGAAACGAAGTCACCCCGGCTCTCTATGCCATCAACCCCGATGACGAGAAGACCGTGCTGAAGAGCTCCACGAAGGTGTCGAGCGGATCGTTCCTTGCCGGGGAGGATACCGGCCAGATCGTGCTCGGAGTCCGCCTTGCGGGGAACGAGAACGAGAAACTCGATGCGATCCCGTCGCTCGGAGGTGTTGACGTGGGGAAGGTCGTTGACGTCACGTTCAACAACGGGGTGACCCGTCAGTACAGGATCAAGGGAATCCTCTCCTCGAACTCCTACAGTGTCGACTCCAACGCCTACATCACGAAGAAGGAGTACGAAGACGTATTCGGGATTGAGGACCGGGCAAACCAGGTCCTCGTCCGGACCCGGGAGACTGGAAAGGAGAACGAGATGCGAAACACGCTGCTCTCATACGGGGTCCAGGAGGAGATATGGACATGGCAGGAGAAGTCTGCCAACTTCCTGAACCAGATCATCGGGAGCTTCAACATCATCAATTTCATCGGCACTGCGGTGAGCCTGGTGATCGCAGTCGTCGTGATCTTCATTGTGATCTTCATCAACACGGTGTACCGGAGAAAGCAGATCGGGATCCTGAAGGCGATCGGGATCGACCGCTCGATCATCATCAAGTCCTACCTCTTCCAGGCGCTGTTTATCTTTGCCATCGGCACGCTGATGGGCGGCCTGTTCCTTATGATCATCCTCCAGCTGCTTGCGGCGAACCCGATCGTGTTTCCGGGAGGGCCGGTCGCACCGGTGGTGGATCTCCCGCTGATCCTCCGTTCGATGGCGAGCCTCTTCCTGGTCTCCCTGATCGCGGGGTACGTTCCTGCATGGCTCACGACAAAAGAAGATATCCTTTCCGCAATTCGGGGCTGACATGATCATCTGCCAGGATCTCACGAAGGTGTACGGGATGGGGGCCGTGCAGGTCAGGGCCCTTGCCGGCGTTTCGATCAAGATCGGACGGGGGGAATTCGTGGGGATCATGGGGCCATCCGGGAGCGGGAAATCGACGCTGCTCCACATGTGCGGGCTCCTCGACCGCCCCACCAGCGGTTCCATCCTGATCGATGGGATTGACGTAGGAACCCTCGACGAGCGTGCCCGGACGCAGTTTCGGTTGAGGCGCCTCGGC
>JADFDO010000002.1:176955-251215 GCA_018262855.1 Methanolinea sp.
CCCCGGGCAGATGTCCGGCGGCGAACAGCAGCGGGTCGCGATCGCCCGGGCGCTTGTCAACCGCCCGACCCTCCTCCTCGCCGACGAGCCCTGCGCTAACCTAGATTCCCGGAACTCGAGGATCATCCTCGATCTCTTCCAGAGACTGAACCGGGACCTCCACCAGACGATCGTCATGGTATCCCACGAGGAATGGCACATGAGCTACTTCGACCGGATCATCTCCATGAAAGACGGGCTCATCGAAAAGGAAGAGAAAAGGAAGGGTGCCGGGGAACAGCCGGAGCCGTCTTCCTGAGCGGAACGGGAGTGAGCCTGGTCTCGAGGAGGGAGAGGCAGTAATCGGTGATCAGCGTAATTGCTATCGCCGGGAGGATCCCGAGGAGGATTTCAGGGATATAGAACCGTGCCAGTCCACGTAAGACGATCACCCCGAGCCCCCCGCTCCCTATGAATACGGTCACGATGGCGACGCAGTGTGCGATAAAAAAAATATTACCCGTTGATTCCTATCCCTTCTGCATGAAAGGCATCAATGGAAAGCGGATGCTCGTCTCGCTGCTGCTCGCAGCCTTTTTCGGAGTTATCTGCGCCTACGGAACCTCCACCGTCGAAATCGAAGGCTTCACCATAACCCTGCCCTATCTTGCGACGATATTCTATGCACGCCTCCTGATGGGTTTCATGATAGGTCTCGCGGGTGGCGTTCTGTTCCTCAAAGGTGACATGAAGAATGCTGTGGTGAGGGGTGCAGTGCTTGGTGCAATCTCCAGTATCGTGATCTCCTTCTACGGCGGTGGCGAGATTTTTATCGCTGCAGGGATCGTCTATGGCATTATCACCGATGTCGTTGCAACAAAGTTCCAGTAATTGATGGTGGATTTATCTGCCTCAAATATTTCGCGTTTTTTTCAATTATCTAGATGAGATTAAAAAAAAGGTCAGGTATCCAAGGATCTCTCTCGTCTCGCAGTGCAAGAGAAAATCGTCGTAACATGTGCTTGATGCCTGGGGAACAGCATTGCAAAGGATCTGACAAAGTCCCCAACGTGTTGATTTCAACGAAATATTGTGAATGATTTCAGTACTGTTCGGGAATGATCGCTGGTTTTCTCTATGGCGGATTCGTTCATCCCCGGGTGATACATGAATGTTTGATCAAAAGCGAGGTGTCAAATCTCAATATTACTATATATCATATAGAGATGTCAATATTCTCCATCGAATTTTAATATATATTTTCCCTGCGGTGTTCTTATTCAGACCACCATGGTTCCCAGTAAGACACATTTTGGAACGATCGCCCTTGCGATGGCAGGAATCCTCATCCTGTCGCTTGTCGCAGCAGGGTGTACTGAGAGCACACCGACAAAGCCCTCAACACAGGAAAGGGTCTCGATCAAAGTGACTGGTTCAACGACTGTCCTCCCCATAGCCCAGAAGGCCGCAGACGCATACATGGCGACCCATGCGAATGCGGACATCCAGGTGACAGGAGGAGGCTCCAGCGTCGGGGTCCAGGCAGCCGGAGAGAAGACGGCAGATATCGGCATGTCGTCCCGTGATGTCAAATCAGACGAGATGAAAAAATATCCTGAACTTGTTGTGACCACGATCGGGAAAGACGGCGTTGCACTCATTATAAACCCGGCAAATACCGTGACCAGTCTTTCGACTGCCCAGATAAAAGGTATCTACAACGGGAATTTCACGAACTGGAAAGAAGTCGGTGGTCCTGACATGGCCATCGTCGTCGTTGGAAGGGACAGTGCATCGGGGACAAGGGAGTTCTTCACGAGCAGCGTGATGGGCGGCCAGAATTATGTCCCGACGATGCTCGAGAAGAACTCGAACGGTGCCGTGCAGCAGACGATCAGCCAGACGCCAGGGGCAATCGGGTACGTTGGTCTGGGATTCATCGATGCATCTGTGAAGGCGGTCAGGGTGAATACCGGTGGTGCTGAGGTCGAGCCGACCGTCCAGAATGTGCTCTCCGGGAAGTATCCGCTCTCGCGGTCACTGTATCTGCTGACGAGCGGCCAGCCGTCAGGTCTTGCAAAGGAGTATCTCGACTACATCCTTTCGCCGGAAGGCCAGGGACTGCTCACTGAAGAGGGTTTTGTCCCGGTGAACTAGACCTCCCTCGCTTTTTCGACCAGGATACCCGCCGATGGAGGAAAAGATCATGGCCGTCCCCGCGATCCGGAACAGCATGGCAACACGTTCGCTTCGAAAAATCAAGGAGCAGGTGATTGCTTCAATCTGGTTTCTCTGTGCCATCTTTGCGATCCTCGTGGTCTGTTTTATCCTCGGGTATCTCTTCCTCAACGGGTATCCCGCATTCCTCCAGATCAACCTCTGGGACTTCCTCTTCGGCCAGCAGTGGAATCCTACCGGAAGTACCCCGGAATATGGCATATTCCCCCTGATCGCAGGCACTATCCTCGTGATGATCGGTGCCATGGTTCTTGCTATTCCGCTCGGAATAGGGAGTGCGATCTTCATATCGGAACTGGCAGGCCCACGGCTACGGACCATCATAAAACCCGCGATCGAGCTGCTCGCAGGAATTCCCTCTGTCGTGTACGGTTTCTTTGGGCTTGTTGTTCTCACCAACTGGATCAGGATATCCTTCGATATCCCGACCGGGGAGACCTGGCTTGCGGGGTCGGTTCTCCTCGCGATCATGGCGCTCCCCACAATCGTGAGCGTCTCCGAGGATGCGATCAACGCCGTCCCGCGTGAATACAAGGAGGGATCGCTTGCCACCGGGGCAACCGGCTGGCAGACTATCAGCAGCGTGATAATCCCCTCTGCGCTCTCCGGGATCACTGCCGCGGTCATCCTCGGGATAGGGCGTGCAATCGGGGAGACCATGGCCGTCCTTATGGTGACCGGAAACGCCGCGGTCATCCCCGATCCGGTCTGGAACATCGTATCCCCCATCCGAACCCTCACCGCAACGCTCGGCATCGAGACGGGGGAGGTCCCGATCGGGAGCCTCCACTATCATTCCCTCTTCGGGATAGCCGTCGTGCTCCTGCTCATTACACTTTGCATCAACCTTGCCGCGACGATCATCCTCGGCCGTATCCGGGCTGCGCAGACAGGAGGAGTCACCACGAAGCACGTGATCTCCCGGGAGACCCGGGGAAAGATCCAAAAGATCCTTCTCTTTGGTTTCGCGGGCATGGTGCTCCTTCTGGTCGCGGTTGCGGCAGGGATCCTCCCGAGCCTCGCCATCCTGATTGGGGGCATCGGTCTCTCCCTTGCACGGGCGCGAATCTCCCCGAAGGTGATGGAAAAGATCGCCTATTCGGGCCTTTTTGCTGCAGTTGGGATTGTGATGGCAGTGCTTGCCATTCTCATCCTCGATATCATCATGGAAGGGCTCCCGGTCCTTTCCTGGGAGTTCATCACCGGGTATCCGTCAAATCTCGGTCGTGAAGGAGGGATCTTCCCGGCAATTATCGGGACGATCTATCTCGTGACCGGCGCAATCCTGATCGCGCTTCCCCTCGGTATAGGGGCAACCATCTATCTCTCGGAATACACCCGTGAGGGGTGGGTCACCAGGACCATCCGGACGGGAGTGGACCTCCTGAACGGCACCCCTTCGATCGTGTTCGGCCTCTTCGGGTTCGCGTTCCTCGTCATCTTCGTGGGGTTCGGGGTCTCACTCCTCACCGGCTGGATCGTGCTCGCCCTCATGGTCCTCCCGACGATCATACGGACCAGTGAAGAGGCCTTAAAGAGCATTCCCAATGCGATGAGGGAGGGGAGCCTTGCGCTTGGCGCCTCGAAGTGGCAGACGATACGAAAAGTTGTCCTGCCTGCCGCGGTCCCGGGCATCATCACCGGAACAATCCTCTCGATCGGCCGTGCTGCCGGGGAGACTGCGCCTATCATGTTCACCGCGGTGGTCTTCACCTCCCGGTTCCTCCCAGACTCGATCTTCGAGCCCGTGATGGCGCTTCCCTATTACCTCTATATCCTCTCGACGAGTGTCCCGGGTGCACAGCAGAATGCATACGGCACGGCACTGGTGCTCCTCATTACAGTCACGCTGTTCTATGGGGCGGCCGTCCTGATCCGTGTACGGTACCAGAAATCCTCACGATGGTGAACACAATGACTCTTGCAACCCCTGAAAATACCGGTCTGAACGTAAAAACTTCCGTAAATCCCCTGATTGGAGATGTATGCGGGGATGATGTCACCCTGCATCCAGGAGACACATCATTCCCTGTCATTCATACAGAGAATCTGAATCTCTGGTTTGGCGAAGCCCATATCCTTCAGAACATCTGCATGGCCATCAGGAAGAACAGGGTGACAGCCCTGATCGGCCCGTCAGGATGCGGGAAATCCACGCTTCTCCGGTGCTTCAACCGGATGAACGACCTCATCGACCACACGAAAATTACCGGGGAAGTGACGTATGACCGTGAGAATATCTACGCTCCCGGGACCGATGTGGTCCTCCTCCGGAAGAAGATCGGGATGGTCTTCCAGAAGCCCAATCCCTTCCCGAAATCGATCTATGAGAATGTTGCCTACGGGCCACGGGTCCACGGGATCAGGGAAAGGTGCGAGCTTGACCGGATCGTCGAGAAGAGTCTCCGGGATGCGGCACTCTGGGAGGAGGTCCGCGACCGGCTTTCCCAGTCGGCGATGGGGCTCTCCGGAGGGCAGCAGCAGCGGCTCTGCATTGCCCGCACACTCGCGGTAGGCCCTGAAGTCATCCTGATGGACGAGCCCTGCTCGGCACTCGATCCGATTGCAACCGCAAAGATCGAGAACCTTATCGAGGGATTAAAGCAGCGGTATACCGTGATCATCGTGACCCACAACATGCAGCAGGCAGCGAGAGTGAGCGATGATACTGGGTTCATGTATCTCGGGAAACTTATCGAGTTCGGAGCGACGAACCAGATATTTGAGCACCCGGGGGAAGAGCTGACCGAGAATTATATCACCGGGCGGTTCGGGTAGGGGGAGACGATGTCAGAAAAATTCCATGCAGAACTCGATCTCCTGAAGCAGGATACGATCGAGATGGCACGGTTCACACGCACCTTGCTCGCAGATGCAGTGGAGACCCTGGTACATGATGATGTGGCCCGTGCGATTGAAGTAAAATCACGGAAAAGGGAGGTCCAGGAACGGACGATCAGCCTCGAAGACCGTGCGTACCAGCTCATCGCCCTGTATCAGCCAATGGCCAGGGACATGCGGGAGATCGTCTGTATCCTCAAGGTGATCGGGGCAGCCGAACGGATAGGGAGGTACGGGAAAGACATCGCGAGCATCACGAAGCACCTTGCAGACCAGCCCTCGTTTCCCAGGGAGCCGCCGCTTGCGCACATGGCATCGCTTGTCACCGCCATGATCGACGATGTGATCGAAGCCTTCGAGCAGGAGAACCTCTCACTCCTTGAGGACCTTGCGTCCCGGGACGATGTCGTCGACGATCTCTGGCATTCCATATTCCGGCAGACGCTGACGATCATGATGGAGGATCCAAGGACGATCACCCGGTATACGTCCTATATCATGGCTGCCCGGTACCTCGAGCGATCCGCTGATCATGCCTGTAAAATGGCAGAGAATATCCATTACGCGATCGTCGGCGAGCGGATCGAGATCAAATAAGAGACTATCCCCTGGAGGATCCGGAGAGGATTTCTACACTCCATGTGAGACCCGAACAGGTCGCAGACACAGGTGCGTTCCGGGAACTGGTGAGAACCTTCAACAAAAAAGATACTCCAGGATCCCTGGGAGTGCGTCGTGCACCATAATTCCGGGAATCGTGTTTGAGTCTCCCCGGATTGTCTCGCTGAAGGATGGAAGATGATTCTTATCACTCTTAAATAGGATGAGATCCAACGATCCCGGTATTCCGGGGCGGTCCTGCCCGGATACCCTTGGATCTCTCATGAATATTCCTCCCGCGGTTCTCCTGGTCCTTGCCGTCATATCAGAAGTCATTGCCACGAGTGCGCTGAAGGCAACCGACGGGTTTACCAGGATCGGCCCGACCGTGCTCATGCTCGGAGGCTACATCACCGCGTTTTACCTTCTCAGCCTGGTGCTCAAGGAGATCCCGGTCGGGATTGCCTATGCAGTCTGGTCAGGTGTCGGCATCGTGCTCATCACGCTTGTCGCGTATATCGTGTATCGCCAGAATCTCGATCTCCCTGCCATCGCCGGAATCATCCTCATCCTGGCGGGGGTGCTTGTGATCAACCTGTTCTCGAAAAGTGTTGTTCACTGAACGCACCGCACGATCTCTCTTACGCCGGGACCCGGATGTACGGCTGCTTGTCTTCAAGCATGAATTGCAAAAGATGGGGAGATATTCAAGGCCCGTGACGCCGCACCGGAGCCGAATTTCCCATCAATCCTTTTTCCAATCACGTGGGATAGTGCGATATCAGATCATCTCTGCCCTGATGATCGTTACATTCTGGAACGGGCGATCTTCCCCGGCTCTTCCCGTGGTCGGGAACATTGCCCGCATGGAAAGTGCTATACAATTCACCAATGAAGATTCATGGATGGAAGGCGGAATACGAGTTCTCTACGTCGATGACGAGCCTGCCCTTCTTGAAATAACCCGGATTTTCCTCGAAAAAACAGGGGAGTTCAGGGTGGATACCTCCATATCGGCGAAGGATGCACTCGAGAATCACTCCATCCCTTCGTATGATGCAATCGTCTCCGATTACCAGATGCCAGAGATCGACGGGATCGCGTTTTTAAAAATCATCCGGGATCAGTTCGGGAGCATCCCCTTCATCCTCTTTACCGGCCGCGGTCGGGAAGAGGTCGTGATCGCGGCGATCAACAATGGTGCGGACTTTTATCTCCAGAAAGGCGGCGATCCGAAGGCGCAGTTTGCGGAACTTACCCACAAAATACGCCAGGTTGTGCTGAGAAAGCAGGCCGAGGCATCATCCCGGGAGAGCGAGAGCCGGTTCCAGCAGCTGGTGGAGCAGGCCCCATTCCCCATCACCCTGAACCGCCTGGACGGATCGATCCTGTTTACCAATAAAAAATTCCTGGATATCATCGGCTGGACGAACGAAGAAGCCCCGAACCTGAAAAACTGGGAAAAACTTGCGTTCCCTGATACAAAGTTCATGGTGGAGCAGCTCAATGACTGGAAAAAGCGTGTTGCTATTGCCATCAACGAAGGCCGAACGATTGAACCGATCACTCTTCCCATACGGGAAAAAAGCGGCGAAGAGCGAATCGTCGAGTTCTCAAGTGTTCTCTTTCGGGATAACGTGCTCATCATCGGGTATGACATGACAGAGCGGATCCGCGCAGAGAAGGCACTGAAGGAGAATGCGGAGAAGTACCGGGCGCTTGTTGAAACATCCCCGGATATCATCTGGGAGATAGATACGCAGGGAATTTTCCGGTATGTCAGTCCCCAAATCCGGACGATCATGGGATATGCACCGGAAGAGATCATCGGACGATCGATTATTGACATGATTCCCGAAGACGAAAGGCCCTATGCGATCCAGGAGATGAAACGGGTATTTTCCAAGGGAGGGCCACTTCCCCTCTTTCAAGTTCCTGTTCGTCATCGTGATGGTCATACCCTGCTCTTTGAGATCCGCCCGTCACTGTCAGAAATACCAGGGAATGTTGAGGGATACCGCGGTGTAGCAGTCGATATCACTGAGCGAAAGAACGCAGAGGATGCGCTGAAAAGGAGCGAGGAAAAGTACCGGGCTCTCGTAGAGACGTCGCGTGACATTGTGTGGGAGATCGATTCTAAAGGAACATTCCGGTATGTCAGTCCTGGGGTGTTCACGATCACCGGATACACCCCCGAAGAACTTCTGGGAAAGTCGCTCCTCGATTTTGTCTCCGAAGACAGAAGGGCAGACCTGATGCAGGAACTCACACGATATGGCTCCCTGAAAAGAACACATACTCCGATTGAAATACATGTACACCACCGTGATGGCCGTGTTTTAACGATTGAAATACGCCCGGCATTGACCGAAACCCACGACGAGATGGAGGAGTTCCGGGGAATTGCAGTCGATATCACCGAGCGCAAGAACACAGAGGAGGCGCTGAAGAAGAGCGAGGAAAAGTACCGGGCTCTTGTGGAGACATCACCTGACATCATCTGGGAGATCGACAGGGAAGGAAAATTCCAGTATGTCAGTCCCCAGGTCCGGGCAATCATGGGATTTACCCCGGAAGAACTTCTCGGGAGATCGATTGCCGACATGGTGCCAGAAGAGATCAGGCCTTTCATGATGAGGGAGATGGGTCGCATGTTCTCCATGGAAGGAACGATCGCACCTTTTGAAGTTCCCACCCGCCATCACGACGGGCATGAGATGGTGATCGAGATTCGCCCGGCGCTGACCGGAACAGGCGACCAGAGGGAAGGATTCCGGGGAGTTGCGGTCGATATTACGGAGAGAAAAAGAGCCGAGAAGGCCATCATGGATGCCAACCGACAGCTCAAGATTCTCGGTGGTATCACCCGCCACGATATCCTGAACAAGACCACGATGGTCCGGGGGTACCTGGATCTTGCCAGGATGGAGGTGACCAATCCCGGGACTGCCGGACTCCTGGAGAATGTAGAATCAGGGTTACTGGCAATCCAGTCACAGATCGAATTCACCCGGCTCTATGAGAACCTTGGAGCAAAGGCACCACGCTGGCTCTCCCTTGACTCGGTCATTCCAGTTTCCCAGGTGCCTGAATCGATCACCCTGGATGCAGACGTCAAGGGTGTGGAGGTGTTTGCCGACCTCATGCTGGAGCGGGTTTTTTCCAACCTTCTCGACAACTCTGTCCGTCACGGGAAGCATGTGAAAGAGATCAGGGTGTCATCCCGGCAGAACGGGAAGGATCTTGTGGTGGTTTGGGAGGACAACGGGATTGGTATCCCCACAGGGAATAAGGAGAAGATATTCGAGAGGGGGTTCGGGGAAAATACGGGGCTTGGGCTCTTTCTTGCCCGGGAGATCCTCTCTCTGACCGGGATCGGAATGAAAGAAACAGGGGAAGAGGGACACGGGGCCCGCTTTGAGATTCAGGTTCCAAACGGGGGATTCCGGGTTTCCTGAAAGACCTATAGTTTTTTGAAAAATTTAAAGAAATCAGGCGATATACTGTCCGGGCAATCCGGATACCGTGCTCTCTCTGGTGACCAGGGAAGTCCCTGAAGCGATGGCCAAGATCGGGGCTCTCGGTTTTTTATATTCGCGAGAATTCCCGGAAAATACCCCTGAATATGGCCCGAATACCCCTCAGGCAGAATCCTCCTCTCCTCGCCTTAATTACAGTGTAGAATATTAGTGATTGTGGTTCTGTTGAGAAGAAAAGATCGGTGTTCGCCCACATCCCCGCTGTAGGTATGCACCGGCATCTAGAGAAATGAATAAATATGGTGGAACAGAATGGAACAGTGTAGGGGAGACGTGTGCAGATTCTCGTTGCCGATGACCACGGTCCGAACCGTTTGATGCTCGAAGCCCTGCTCAAAGGTGCGGGATATGGTGTTATCACTGCCGAGAACGGGATTGTAGCATTAGAGAAACTCCGCTCCAGCCGGGTCGATGGTATTGTCTCTGATATCCTGATGCCCAAAATGGACGGATTTCGGCTCATCAGGCAGTGCAAGAAAGATCCGTTGCTCCAGCAAATTCCGTTTATCTTTTACACGGCAACATATACGGATCAGAAAGATGAGGAGTTCGGACTCTCTCTGGGTGCTATCCGGTATATCATCAAACCCATGAAACCTGCGGAACTGCTCAAGCAAATTAATGAAGCCTTTCTCGAACATGAACGCTCCCCTAGAGATTTCACGAAATACCCAGTTCCTGACGAAGAGAGCTTCAATCGTGAATACTCGTTCCGGGTCGGGAAGAAACTGGAAAAGAAGGAAAGGGAACTTCAGGAGAGCGAGGAAAAATATCGTCTTCTCTATGAAAACTCTATGGATGCCATTCTCTTAACAAGCGAAGACGGCAGCATTCAGGCGGCAAATCCTGCGGCATGCGCCATGTTCCAGCGGACCGAAGAGGAAATCGTCAGAAACGGAAGGGAGGGGGTAGTTGATATCAACGATTCCAGGCTTCCCGGTGCACTGGAGGAACGTTCCCGTACCAGGATATTTGAAGGAGAACTGACATTTTTACGAAAAGACGGGAGCAGGTTCCCCGGTGAGATCTCTTCCCGCATCTTCATCGACCGAAACGGGAAGCGACGGTCAAGCATGATCATCCGAGATGTCACCGACAGAAAAAAAGCAGAGGATGCCCTGCTTGAAAGCGAAAGGCGGTTCCGCGAAGTCGTCCAGGACCAGACAGAGCTCATCGTGCGGTTTCGCCCTGACGGGACAGTTCTCTTTGTCAATGATGCGTTCCTCTCCAATTTCTCAAAGAAACCGGAAGAGGTCACCGGCAATGTCTTCCACCTGCCAGTCCATGAGGAGGACAGAGAGAAGTACCATACTATCATGGAAGGCCTGACCCGGAATGATCCGTTCGGCACCCTCGAATTCCGTATTTATCTCGCCGACGGATCGATACAGTGGCTGCACTGGAACCTGCGGGCATTTTTCGATAACGATGGCAGGGTAGATCAGTTTCAGGCTGTGGGATCCGACATCACGGAACGAAGAGAGAATGAACGGATCATCAGGGAAAGTTATGTGCAGATCGAACAGAACCTCCAGCAATTTGCGATCTTAAACGATCATATCAGAAATCCTCTTACTGTCATCATGATGCTCGTGGAGATGGACGAAGCGCCTAGTTGCACAAAGATACTCGAGCAGGTTCATGAAATTGACCGGATAATCAGTCAACTCGACCGCGGCTTTCTGGAATCGGAAAAGATACGAGGATTCTTAAAGAAACATTATGGAATTGGCGAAATATCCAGCAACCGGTAAACGACCGGGAACTTTGTCAGGCAATTCATTTTTGGCTTGCCCGGCATCACAATACGGGGATAACACCGTGCGTATGGCTGAAAATGGGGAGGAATTTTGTGTGAAGACAATTCTTCTCGTGGACGATAACACTGATCTTCTTTCTCTATTCTCGACAGTTCTTACTCACAAGGGGTATAATGTCCTTACTGCTGACGGCGGAGCCCAATGCACATCAGTTCTTTTGAAACAAATACCCGATCTTGTGCTGCTCGACATCATGATGGAACCTGTCGACGGGTGGGAGGTCCTCTCTTCAATCCGGGAAAATCCCGCCACACACCGGTTACCTGTGATCATGGTGACCGGTAAACAGCCGACACGGGAAGAGATCCTCCATCATCTTGCAGAGATTGATGGATATATCGTCAAACCGATTACGATCGCTGAGCTCGTTCACCTTGTTTCGACCTGTTTTCAGCGGCAGAAACGTATTGGTGCGTTGGTAGAAGAGGTTCAAACAGCTGGGGCAAGTCAGACAATGGTTGAAGAACACTGTCAGCTCTGCCGGCTAGTCGCCGCGGGCTCCGCATTGACAAGAATCATACCCGAACTTACCATGGACATTGACGACCTCATCAAGAATGCCAGAAAGCAGATAGATAAAATACACCATGAGTGCCTGATTCAGGTATCAGGTGATTCTGTTTGATCGTCAGTAGACCATCATTTTAAGATTCAAAAAAAATTATTCAAAAAGGATCCTCAACTTGCGTTCGATGAGCGGAGAAATCCTGTACTGCCCGGTTTCGAAGGTACCGGAGGACCCATACTGGACTGCACATTCAAGATCATCATCCGATATCGCAAGATGGGCCGGACTCATTGTTTCCGTGATGGATGGAGACCCCATCCTGCCCCTGGTCCGGCAGAGATCTATCTCTGTCCCATGGAGATCCAGGTAATAATACCATTCTCCGATTGGTATCCACCTGTCCTCAGACTTGCGCTCAATCATCTTTTCAAAGAAATCACTCATCCCATCCGGGGGACCGGTCTCGATCCGGAGCCAGTGCATCTTCTTCTCAATATTTTTTGTTGCCATTCACCTCACCTCTCACACTTCCTCCAGGTTCACGCTCCGCTCATCTTCTCCTCGCGGCTCAAGAACAGGAGGACCTCCAGTTTTAAGCTGGATGGAAGGAAATAGCTTTCCTAGAATGTAAATATAATTGTATCGTGGAATCATCAGAATTTCCATCAGTACACTACACTTTTTCGCGTGGAGATGAGGAGCAATTTGAGAAAAATCGGTGCTATCGTCCTTTTATACCAGGTTCATCGGGATTTTATTCCATCTTCATGAGCATTGTTCAGTCCCCTATCCAATAGCAGACTTTTCATACGACATTTTTTTTCCATGTATTCCATTGACTGACAGACAAGTTCTTAAACAATGAATTAGGAAGCATCCTTCTAAGATACGTGGAATCACGTCCTCCAAGAGATCGGGGGGAGCCTCCTGATGCCAGCCGCAAATCCAGTTCTCGATGTAACTCTTTTCCTCTTATTTCTCCTCATCCTGACCGGAGCCGCAGTCCTTGCGGGCCGCTATCTTGCAGCAGTGTTCTCAGGATCGATCATTCGTGCACCTTTTTCCAGGATCGAACATGCACTCTTTCGGCTGGTGGGAACATCTCCTGAAAAGGAAGAATCCTGGCAGGGATATGCACGGGACCTGCTTCTCTTCAACGCCCTTGGATTTCTTGTCCTGTTCTTCATCCTTATCCTCCAGGGGATTTTACCGCTCAATCCCGGGCAGATACCCGGATTTTCCCCAGTCGATGCCCTGAATATAGCGGTGAGCTTTATGACCAATACCAACTGGCAGCTTTACAGCGGAGAAGCATCTGCGAGCTATTTCACTCAGGTTCTGGGCTTTACTGTGCAGAACTTCCTCTCCGCGGCGACCGGGCTCTGCGTGGCGATTGCTGTTATGCGGGGGCTTACCCGGAAGATGACTGACAGGATCGGGAATTTCTGGGTGGATATGATCCGGGCTGTCCTCTATGTGCTCCTCCCCCTGGCATGCATCGCCGCATTCGTCCTTCTCTCGCAGGGAGTGATTCAGAACTTCGATCCATCGCTCACCACGGCAGGATACGGAGGAACCGGGAGTCAGACCATTGCCATGGGCCCTGTCGCCTCCCAGGAGGCGATCAAGGAGCTCGGGACGAATGGAGGAGGATTCTTCAACGCCAACTCTGCCCATCCGTACGAAAATCCCACATCGTTTTCTAACCTCTTCGAGATATTCCTCATCCTTCTTATCCCCGCGGCACTGCCATTTACCTTCGGGATACTCTCCGGACAGAAGAGGCAGGGATGGGCTCTCTATGCGACCATGATGATGCTCTTTGTTGCATCACTGGGGATCTTGTATGCCGCTGAATTATCGGGGAATCCGGCCCTTGGCCTGCAGTATGTTCCCGGGGTCTCGATGGAGGGAAAGGAGGTCAGGTTCGGGCTTTCCGGGACGGTACTCTTCAGCACCTCGACCACTGCGGCTGCCTGTGGGGCCGTGGACGCCATGCATGATTCGCTCACTCCGCTTGGAGGGCTGGTCCCCATGTTCCTCATTCTTCTTGGGGAGGTGGTCTTTGGCGGCGTAGGGTCCGGCTTTGCGACCATGATTGCCTTTGTGATTGTTGCCGTGTTCATTGCAGGTCTCATGATCGGCCGAACCCCGGAGTATCTTGCGAGGAAGGTGGAGATCTTCGAGATGAAGATGGCACTTATTACTATCCTCGTCCCGGGAATCCTCGTCCTGATCTTCGTCGGAATCGCTGCGGTATTTGAAGGAGGCCTTCTGGGTATCTTCAATCCCGGTCCTCATGGCCTTTCTGAAATCGTCTATGCATTCGCATCGATGGCGAACAACAATGGAAGTGCTTTTGCGGGGCTCAATGCTGCACTGCCCTTCTACTCGCTCGCCGGAACGGTCGTCATGGTTGTCGGGCGTTATGTCCCCGCGATCGCCATGCTTGCTCTTGCGGGCACCATGGCCCGGAAAAAGACCATTCCTCCCGGACCAGGGACTCTTCCCACCTCATCTCCATCATTCGTGCTCTGGCTGATTGCAATAATCCTGATTGTCGGGGCGCTCACCTTCTTCCCGCTGTTTGCGATGGGGCCGATCGCAGAGCACTTCGCTCTTGCAGGGGGGATCTGACATGGTACGGAAACGGGTGACGCAGGTCACCGCCTTTGACCCGGCTATGCTGCGGGATGCATCAGTCAATGCGCTCAAAAACCTCGACTTGAGGCAACAGTGGAAAAATCCGGTGATGTTCTCCGTTGAGATTGGCGGAATCCTGACAACTCTCATATTCCTGTACGAGGTCTTCGTCCCGGCGGGGGTGTCCGTCTCTTTTACCGGCATGGTCTCGGCCTGGCTCTGGCTGACAGTCCTCTTCTCAAATTTTGCCGAGTCGCTTGCAGAAGGGCGTGGAAAGGCACGGGCCGCCTCGCTCCGGCGGTCCAGGACCACCATGACCGCCAACAAAATTGGATCTCCATCCTTCTCATCGCCAGTGACCACCGTGGCCTCACCAGATCTCAGGTGCGGCGACCTCGTCCTCATCAGGACCGGCGATCTTATCCCGAGCGATGGCGAAGTCATCGCAGGAGCCGCTCTTGTCAACGAGGCTGCGATTACCGGTGAATCTGCGCCCGTTGTCAGGGAAGCTGGCGGGGACAGGAGCGCCGTGACCGGGGGAACCACGGTGATTGCCAACGAGATCATCGTCCGGATCACCGCCGAGCCTGGAAAGACCTTCCTCGACTGCATGATCCAGATGATCGAAGGGGCAACGAGGAGGAAGACCCCGAACGAGAGAGCGCTCGAGGTCCTGCTCTTTGCGCTCACAGGGATCTTCCTGCTCGTCGTAGCGACCATATGGCCGGTCTCTGCCTACAGTGCGGCGGCATCCGGGAGCGGGAGCCCTGTGCATATTGCAGTCCTGGTTGCCCTCTTTGTCTGCCTTGCGCCTACCACCATTGCAGCCCTTCTCCCTGCGATAGGAATCGCAGGGATGGACCGTCTGTTCCAGAGGAACATCATCGCAATGTCGGGGAGGGCGATCGAGGCGGCAGGGGATGTGAATATCCTCCTGCTCGACAAGACCGGCACCATCACCCTCGGGAACCGGCAGGCAGTCGCGTTCATCCCGGTTGATGGCGTGGCGGATAAGGACCTTGCCACTGCGTCGTACTGTGCATCCTACGATGATGTAACCCCGGAGGGAAAGAGCATCATCGCCCTTGCCTGTGCATCAGGCTGTCCCACCACCTGTCCCCCTGAACAGGCCGTATTCATCCCGTTCTCGGCTCAGACACGGATGAGCGGGATGGATATTGGAGGAACCACCTACCGGAAGGGTGCCACCGATGCCATTACGAACGAGGTGAGATCGGCAGGAAGAGAAATCCCCCCGGACCTTGCGCCGAAGGTGACCCGGATAGCCCAGACGGGGGGTACTCCCCTCGTCGTCAGTAAAGACCACTCAGTCCTCGGGGTGATCCATCTCAAGGACATCTTGAAGTCCGGTGTAAGGGAGCGGTTCTTAGACCTACGGAGGATGGGGATCAGGACGGTCATGATCACGGGGGATAACCACCTCACGGCAGCAGCAATCGCAGCCGAAGCAGGAGTCGATGATTTCCTCGCAGAGGCAAAACCCGATGACAAGCTCCGGCTTATCAAGGAGTACCAGGATGAAGGGTATATGGTTGCCATGACAGGCGACGGCACGAACGACGCCCCGGCGCTTGCCCAGGCGGATGTCGCGGTTGCCATGAACAACGGCACCCAGCCTGCCCGCGAGGCCGCCAATATCATCGATCTCGACTCGGATCCGACCAAGCTGATCGATGTCGTGGAGATCGGAAAACAGATCCTCATGACCCGGGGGGCTCTCACCACCTTCTCCATCGCAAACGACGTGGCGAAGTACTTCGCCATCATCCCGGCGGCGTTCCTGGTTATCTACCCGCAACTCGCCGTGCTCAATGTCATGGGACTGGCTACTCCCGAGTCAGCAATCCTCTCCGCGGTCATCTTCAACGCCCTCATCATCCCACTTCTCATCCCTCTCGCCCTCAGGGGAGTACAGTTCCGGCCCATGCCTGCCGCCCGGTTGTTCACCTACAACCTTGTCATCTTCGGACTTGGCGGGATCGTAGCGCCCTTCCTCGGAATCAAGGCCATCGATCTCCTCATTTCGGTGGTGATGCCACTGTGACCTGGCAGAGATCTCTCCCGACAGCAATACTCCTTTTTTGTGTAGTGTTCCTCATCACCGGCATCGCATACCCGCTCTTTGTGACGTGTGTCGCCGAACTTACATTTCCTTCCCAGGCCCACGGGAGTCTTGTCAGGAACGGGAGCGGAACGGTGATTGGATCGGAGTTGATCGGGCTTCCCTTCACCGGCCCGCTCTATTTCGAGGGCCGACCGTCTTCGACACCGGGATCTCCCTATAATGCCGCCCGATCGGGGGGATCCAACCTTGGCCCCTCGAATCCTGCACTGCTGGAGAGCGTGAATGATCGCATCCGCCACCTCGAAAACTTCGGGATCCCGGGGCCCTGGCCCGGGGATCTCGTGACATCCTCGGGGAGCGGTCTTGACCCGCACATCACCCTCGATGCAGCACTGCTGCAGGTCCCAGTCGTTGCGCAGGCACGTGGTATGGACGAGGATGAAATCAGGGCTCTGGTTTTCCAGAACATCGTTTCGGATCCTCTCTCCCAGGGGAATCCTTACGTGAATGTCTTTGCCCTCAACAGGGCTCTCGATGAGCGGGGTGTCCAATGATCGGCGACCTGGACCAGGACCGGGCGAGACCGGTACCGGAAGACCTGCTTCCCCTTGCGAACGCCGAAGAGCGCGCCGGATGCCATGGCAAGCTCATCATTTACCTCGGATATGCTGCAGGGGTCGGCAAGACGTATACCATGCTCTGGGATGCCCTCCAGAGAAAGACTGAGGGGACCGATGTGGTGATTGGCTACGTCGAGACGCACAAGCGTGTTGAGACCGATGCTCTGGCGGCGTCCCTGGAGACACTTCCTCCGCAGCAGGTCTGGTACCAGGGACTCTCGATGAGCGAGATGGACCTTGATGCTATTCTCGAAAGGAAACCCTCAATTGTCCTTGTTGATGAGCTGGCTCACACCAATGGCCCGGGCACCCGGCACCTGAAGCGCTATCAGGATATTGAAGAGATCCTGAGAACAGGAATCTCGGTCTATACCACCGTGAACATCCAGCATGTCGAGAGCCTGAACGACGCCATTGCCCAGATTACCGGCATCCAGGTCAGGGAGACAGTCCCTGACACGTTCTTTGACCTCGCGGACGATATCCGGCTGATCGACCTGACCCCCGAAGAACTGATCGCACGCCTGAAAGCAGGGAAAATATACCTTGGGGACATGGCCGCCCAGGCGGTGGACCATTTCTTTTCGACCGGGAACCTGATAGCCCTCCGGCAGCTGACACTCCGGTACCTTGCCCAGCGCACCGATCGGCAGATGGTGACCCACATGCGGGCCCGTGCAATCTCCGGCCCATGGCCTGCAGTCGAACGTCTCCTTGTTGCTATCCGCCCGGGCCCTACCGCGGAGGCCATGGTGAGGGCAGCATTCCGGGACTCACAGCGGCTGAATGCGGAATGGGTGGTGCTCTCTGTGGAAGAGGAGAGGGAGGGGCCGCCCACACCACAGGAGAAGGCCTGGCTCTCTGATGCCATGGATACCGCCAGGAAACTAGGAGGGAAGATCGTGATCTACCGAGGAGAGGATGTCGCCCACGAGATCATCAGATATGCCCGCCAGCACAATGTGACCACGATCATGCTTGGCAAGCCCCGCGGCCTGGATATCCTTGTCTCTCCAGTCTACCGGATCATGCGCAGTTCTCCAGGGATCGATATCATCCTCTTTGACCCGAAGGGAGCCCCGTCGATCCCACTCGAACAGCAGATCCCGCATCTCCTTCCCAGGGACTATCTCATCACCCTTGTGATGATCCTTGCAGTCACACTCCTGAATTTCCTGCTGCTCGGGACTATCAGCACGGCAAACCTCATCATCATCCAGCTCCTGCCCGTCGTCGTGAGTGCCTGGTTCTTCTCCCGGAAAGCCTCCCTGTTCGCTGCAGTCGTGAGCATTCTCGTCTTCGATTTTTCATTTGTTGCTCCCTACTTCACGCTGGATATCTCGGAATGGGAATACTTCATCTCGTTTGCCGGGTACGTCGTCATCGCGATCATCATCAGCCACCTTGCAAACCGGCTCCGGTACCTCATCCCCCAGATCAGGGAAAGCGAGGCCAGGGTTGCCGCGGTTGCCGGGCTCTCCAAGGATCTCGTGAACACCGAGGGTTATCACGAAGTCCTGGAGATCCTGGCAACCCACATGCGGGCCTTCGCACCCGGAAAAGTCGCGATTCTTGTCCCTGACGACCACGGTCTCAAGGTAGCTGTCGGTGACAGTGATTACCCATTTTCAGACAAGGAGATGACCATCGCCCGCTGGGTCTACGAGAACGGGGAGATGGCAGGACAGGGCACCGACACCCTTGTGGGAGGTACAGGTCATTATGTCCCGATGAAAGCCCACGGCCTCGTGTACGGCGTACTGGCATTTGCATTCGAGAATCCGGATACCGTACTCTCGCTGGAGACCAGGGAAGTCCCTGAAGCGATGGCCCAGCTCGGGGCACTTGCCCTTGAACGGGTGATGAAGTAACGAGAATGACAGGGCGAAGGACCGGGTACAGCATAAACGATCCCTGCACTGTGAACTACATCTCTCAGGCCTTCCCCGGAAGCCCGATCCGTCTCCTGCAACGGTAACAGAACTCCGGTCCTTTCCTGTCGGTGTCCCCTATCCAGTTGGAGAAGTACATTACGCAGCCGGGATACTCGCAGTGCGGGAGGCCGAACGCATGTCCGAGCTCGTGGATCGCTTCGGTGAAGATCCTCCAACGGAAGAGTTTCTGGTTTGCGGGCATCCCATAACATTCGGGCTTGAGCCGGGAGATGGAGATGAGCGCTCGTCCCGTACAGGCAATGCCGAACACGTAGTTCAGGCTATATGAGAAGAGATCTGCCCCGGTGATGCCCAGCGGAATCGTGTTTTCGTCCCTTGGGATGGAGGAAAGATCAGCAAGAAGCCCGTCCGCCAGGTACTGGTCCCGGTCGTTTTGGAAGTGGCGGGGAGAGAGCGACAGAGGAGTGGATTCCCTGACATTGGCCGGAAGGATCTTCGGGATATCCTCTTTGAGCCAGGCGATAATGACCGGATCCACCTCCCCGATCGGGACGAGTATGATCCCCGAGAATTCTCCCATACGTGGAATGATGCGGCGATCTGATTTATCGGTTCCTCACGCACGCTTCAGGATACATGGAGCATCAGTGATAAGGGAGAAGGAGATGTACTGTGTGACCCTGACATAAGCCCGGCCTCCCATAGAATATTCCCCATGAACTCGTGGTTCTGCAAACTCATATAAAAATTGTTAAATAAATCGAGAATAATTCATTCAAGTATTGGTCTGGGGGATTTGGTGATCCGGTTATTGCATGTGGATGACGATCCAGGGATCCTTGATCTGGGAAAACATTTTCTGGAGCATTCCGGAGACCTCATCATCGATACTGCGACATCTGCAGAGATTGCCCGGAGGATGATCAGCGAATGCGCCTATGACGCGATCATCTCTGACTACAACATGCCGGATTGCAACGGCATCGAGTTCCTCACACAACTCCGACAGAAAGATTCCAGAATCCCGTTTCTCTTCTTTTCAGACTACGGTGACGAGGAGACCGTGATTAAGGCACTCACCGGTGGAGCAGATTTCTTCCTCCCAAAGGGTATCCATGTCAGGTCGCAGTTTATCCAGCTCGAACATGCCGTCCGGGAATCGGTGATGAGGAGGCGTGCCGAGCAGAAGTGCGAGAAGATTTCTTCCGTGCTCAGGATCAGGGAAGCAGCTGTCAGGTCTTCACTCTGCCCCCTCGCTCTCTGTGATAATGAAGGGAAGATCCAGTATGCAAACCCGGCGAGCCTCAAGGTCTGGGGATATCATGACGAGCAGGAGGTGATAGGAAAATACGCCTCAGATTTCGTGGTGTCGCCGGAAATACCACCTTCCGCGATCTTCGATCTCCTCAGGCAGAAGACCTGGATGGGCCAGGCAACGGCACGAAGAAAGGATGGAACGACGTTCGATGCCCGGGTGTTCGTGAACACCATGACCGATGACTCCGGCGCCCCTCTCGGGTTTGTCGCATCGTTCACCGATCTTTCCCGGCAGAAACGTGCCCGGGGACAGCTGGAATCCTATGTACGAGATATCAGGTTCGTCTCCGAAAAGGCGAATGAATTGGCCGATTTGGCACTGGATACCGATGTCTCCGGGTTCATTGCGGACGTCCTCTATGACCTCGTCCCTCCCGGATCTCTTGTAATTTACAGTTCGGTGCATGCCGATTCGGTAATCCGGGTGGAAGCAGCCCGCAGTACGGATGCAATCCTCTCGGAGGTCGAGCGGGTGATCGGCCGGCCGATTGCAGGCCTTACTCTCCAGTCGACCTCCCAGGGGCTCTCGTCAATGCTGCCGAGGACATTTATTGAGATCGAGGGAGGTATCGATGCCATCACCTTCGGACAACTGCCGCCGGAACTATGCCGGAAACTCCAGGAATTTCCCCTCTCAGGAAGGATTATCGGGAGCGGGCTTTTGTGGGGAGGAAAGGTCAACGGAATGACGGTCGCCATCCTTCCCCCTGGGTTTTTTCCTGAGAACCTTGATGTGCTCGATCTTTTCATCCGCCACTGTTCGGCAGTCCTTCACCGGAGAGAAGCGGAGAGGCAGCTCATGCGTATCCCTGATCTCCCGGAACCATAGGAGACCTGTCGCAGTTCCATTATCGTGAAACTCGGAATCGTGGAAGTATGGTTGAGACCATGGAGCACAGAATCAGCGATGTTCCGGCCACAGCATTGGTCACGCTCTATTGCCATGCACTTGAATCACGGTCAAAAGATCCTGTCCTCGTAGATCCGAAGGCCGTCGAAATTGCGGCCGACCTGGACAGGACCCTCTCCCTCTCGAAAAACCGGCTTGACAGGATGCTCGCATCCGGCAGAATCGACAGGAACCTTGTCATCCACATCGCGCTCCGGGCACGACACTACGACGAATATGCACGGGAGTTCCTTACCCGGCACCCGGGCGGGGTGATCGTGAATATTGGGTGCGGGCTCGATTCACGGTTCCTCCGGATCGACAATGGATCCGTGATCTTCTACGATCTTGATCTCCCTGAGATGATTGATCTGAAGAAGCGGTTCTTTCAGGAGACCGAACGGTATCATTTCATTGCATCCTCCGTCCTGGACTTACGCTGGATGGGGAGACTGTCCGGGCTGGAGGGGCCGTTTCTCTTCATGGCCGAAGGGGTATTCATGTACCTGGAAGCAGACAGCGTACGATCTCTTGTCCTGCAGATCCGGGAGACCTTTCCCGGCTCCGGGCTCATCTGCGAAGTGGTGAACTCGTTCTGGCTGAAAATGCCTCAAAAAGCACTCCTTGACTGGAAGATTCATGCCCGGGGTCACCTTGGCAAAAAAGCGGTGTTCCGGTCAGGTTTCCGGGATAGCCGGGAGATGGAAGCGTGGCATCCCGGAATCAGGCTCATCGGTGAATGGAGTTATTTCGATTCAAACGAAGAGAAACTTGGATGGCAGCGGGTATTCCGGCACATCGGGTGGATCCGGAAGACCCAGTGGACGGTCCATTATCTGCTGCGGTGACTGGTGCAATGGTTCGCAGGACACCATACCCGTGGAAACGTATCAGATGCCGGGGAGATTCATCGATCAATGCATCAGGGCCATCCCGCTTTTTTTATAGTTCCCTGAACAGCACATCACGATATGGCAAGTATCGGATCTGACAATCAGCATAATCCTGAGGAACTGGTCCCGGTTGCCGGTGAAAAAGAGAAGGGATCTGGCCCATCATCCCCGGTCCGCTGAGATCTCTGGCGGAGAGATCAGAATGTGACGACCTTCGCCAGGTCCAGGTCGAAGATTTTCCTGTTTTTTATAAGCATGAACGGAGATGGATTGGACCGGTCGTGGCCGCAGTATGAAAGGGTCAGGAAGACCTGCATGATCCCTGACTTTATCCCCGTGATCTCGTCCTTTCTCATCGTGATTGCCAGGTTGTCGAGCATGACCTTTGAGGTCACCTTAAACCAGTAGCGGGTGGTCCATACATCGAGTGCCCCCGACTTGACGACAAAATCAACATGCGGGTACAGGTCAGGCGGTTGCTGCTCACACTTTGCGTTGATCGTCTTCTCACCTTCTAACTCCTGCATCGTGACCTGGACAAGGCCATGGGTGATCTCCTTCGAGATCCGGGTTGAGAGTTCATTGATCAACTGTTCCCTGGCACCTTTCTCACCAAGGCCTGTTTTGATCATCCAGGCACCAATTTCCCGGAAATCGTCCTTGTGGCTGTTGTTCACCAGGCTGTTCATTGCTTCATCGATCTCTTGTGAGGCCACGTTCGGGTCCTTTAGCTCAAGTTTCATCGTTCATCCTCCTCCTTCCAGATCCCTGACTTTATATTCACCGAGATATCAGGGAGGTCATCTCTTGTTCTCTCATATCCGGCCGGATGTTCCACGCCACTGTCGACATCAACGTGCACCCCGGGGTCCGGGAAATGCCAGTCAGTGGGCAGTGGTTCCGGTGGTGCCGTCTTCTCCGGATGCCACAGGTACTTTCCGGCAACGACAGCACCTGCGAGAAGTCCGATCACAAGGATCGGGAATTCCCACGGGAACGGGGGATCAATCCTGACGGTTGCCCCTGCACTATCCGCAGCACCGCTCGGGTCTGTCACGGTCAGTGAGATCCGGTACGTCCCCTCTTTTCCGAAGAGATGCTCAACCCTGATCCCGGTTCCCGATTCCCCATCTCCGAAGTCCCATGAATAGGTCAGCTCGGTGTCATCAGGATCGCGGGACCCGGATCCATCGAAGGTGACTGATAGGGGCTTCTGGCCATGATCCGGTGAGACGGAGAGTGCCGCAATGGGCGGATCGTTTCCGACCGTGATGATAATCTCCCCGGTGTCACTCGCTCCCTTGTCATCAATGACCGTGAGGACTGCGGTATATGAACCCAGGTTCCTGTATTCGTGGGTAACATCTGCGGTCTGCTCACGGGAACCGTCTCCGAAATCCCAGGAATACGAGACGATTCTGCCGTCCGGATCGGTTGACTGCGAGCCATCGAAGGTGACCATGAGAGGATCAGAGCCTGATGTCGGGCTTGCATATGCCTTTGCAACAGGGAGCGTATTCTCTGCACGGATCGTCACAGATGCAGTCCCTGACTGCTTCTCGTTGTCTGTAACCGTCAGTGTCACCCGGTACTCCCCGGGCCGGGAGTAGATGTGATCTGCAGTCACCCCGGTCGCTGAGGTGTCGTCCCCAAAATCCCAATGATACGATGTGATCGATCCGTCCTCGTCATAGGATCGCGTTCCGCTGAACTGAACCGAAAGCGGCGTTTTTCCTGACAGGGGCTGAGCATTGATGAGGGCATGCGGTGCCGTGTTTGTGACGGTGAATGGTGTCTCTGCAAAATCCAGGGGACCGACAGCCCGGACGACGTAGCTTCCCGCAGCGGTCCCGGCAGGAACGGTGAACGAGGAGGTGAAAGAGCCAAGGGTTCCTTTCTTCGTCATCTGGATGTCCCTTGCCACCACAGCACCATTGAAGGAGAGTGTCGCCTCCCACTGGCTGTCATCGACATTCTCGAGGCTGAACGAGGTGCCGGTCACTGTCACCTGGGTGCCTGCCTTTCCTGATGAGGGGGAGAGCAGAAGGGCTGGGGTGTAGACGGTGACTGTGGAGGAGTCCGAGCTGCTGCCTGCAGCGTTTGAGACGGTCAGGGTCACGGTATAGGTGCCTGTCTGGGAATACGTGTGCACGGGATTCTTTTCGGACGACGTGCCCCCATCCCCGAAGGTCCACGACCACGAGGCAGGACTTTTTGTCGACCTGTCGGTGAAGTATACAGTAAGGGGTGCCCTGCCCATTCCGGACGAGGGGCTCATGGAGAAGTCTGCAACCGGGGGAGAGACCACCCTGAACGTGGTTGATGCCGAATCCCGCGGTCCCACTGCCGAAACCGTATAGGTGCCATCGGGAGTCTGGCCGGGCACCTGAAACGACGTCGAAAACCCGGTGCCGGAGAACCAGACGTTACTGGCGACCACTGCACCGTTGAAATACACCGATGCCTGCGGGAACTCGACTGCATACAGGTCGAACGAGCTTCCCGTCACCGTCACCCAGATCCCGGCTTTTCCGGATGGTGGCGATACCGACAGGGTGGGCGCTGCCATTGCTGGAAGAACCAGCAGGCCGGCCAGGAGTATCACACTCACTATCTTCCATGTCAGAAATCGACGGAATCTTCCTGATCCGGTGCAACGCATCAGATCCCGGCACTGTCCAAAATCCCTCTTTGGTCTATTCTCTCCCCCCATCAAACCCTCCCGGGAAAAGACCTTTTGGACCGTGACGCAGCATTGGAGGGAGTGGGGACCTTTCCTCCCGCACATCCCTCCAGGAACACCCCCGGTCATCTACAAAGCTTCCCCAGAACAGGAGGTGATTTCTTGGGGGGAATGATAAATCATGTGCTTCTCGGGATCGTGAACACGACACGGTGTCACCTATGGAATCCTGTGGCGATTCTGGAATAATTGGGACGGTGTTGGCTGTCACTTAGAATTCTTTTGCAGGAATGATCAACCGGTATTGTATCTATGAACTGGCTGGTAATGCCATACGCTTCTGAAGGATTAATATCAGGGAGGATAATCACTCCCTCAGGAAGTGAGCCTGCCTCTCTCTCTTCAGACGGTGTTGCATGAAACGAGTCCCGCCAGCCATCATCCTTGTCCTGATCGCAGCCGCCATGCTGGGAGCAGGCTGCATCTCGCAAGAAACGAAAACCGACGCAGTATCCGGGGCTGATGCCCTCTTCCTGAAGGGTGAGGCGGAGTTCCAGAAGCAGAACCTCCATGCCGCTGCCGAACTCTTCACCCGAGCTCAAGAGGCGTATATGGCCTCTGGGAACCTCTCTGCCTCCAGACACGCCCGGGACCGGGCCACCGTCGCACAGAGCCTGGTGCTCCAGTATCCCTTTAACCGTTCGCAGATCGAGGCGATCATCAATGAACGATTCCCCACCATATCCGCTGACCGGAAGGCCTCCTGGCTCACCCCTGTCAACAGAATGAGTATCCAGAGCGATGGAGAAACCTGGTACATGGATCGGACGGTAAACAATATCCTGTATCACAATATGGACCTCATGCGGGAGAGTACAAGAATAAAGGGTGATACCCCCTTCTACGACCAGATGGTGCCCTATGCCTTTGCACCTGCAATGCCAGAAAGGGGCATTTACCGAGATCCGGTACTCTGGGAAGGCACCGAGACCCTCAATATCCCCCGAGAACATCTTCCGAAGACCGGTACCTTCCGCGTCTGGGTACCCCTGCCCGTTGAAACCGATTCGCAGAAGAATGTCACCATTCTCTCACTCGAGCCAGCCCGGTATCTTACGTCGACGACCGGTACCAATGCTGACATTGGGATTGCCTATTTCGAGGTACCGCTTGATCAGGTATCCGGCAGCCATCTCAATATTACCGCGAAGTTCCGCTTTACCCAGTATGAGCAGCGGTATGTGATCGATCCGGAGAAGGTCGGGACGTATAACACGAGCGACCCAGAATACATCAGGTATACTGCAGCGAGCAGAAACATTGCGCTCACCCCGGGGCTGAACGCGGAAGCGGAAAGGATTGTCGGGAACGAGACCAACCCCTACCGGAAGGCTCAGAAGATCTACTGGCATGTCATCGGCATGCCGTACAGCTCCCTATCGTACGCGAGGTTGCTTGCACACGACAGCAGCAACCAGCCAATATCCGAATATGTCCGCACCACTGGCTGGGGTGACTGCGGAGCGCAGAGCGCGTACTTCGCAGCCCTCTGTCGGGCTTCCGGCATCCCCGCCCGTGCCATCGGCGGCCGGCAGATGATCCCCGGCTACGGGGGCGGGCATTTCTGGTCCGAGTACTACCTTCCCGGGTATGGGTGGATACCGAACGATGTCACGATTGCTGAGGGGGCGGATTGGTCCTTCAACGCAACCGATGCCGACCGGCAGCGCTACAAGGCATACTATGGGGAAAACCTTGACCCGTACCGGTACATCATCCAGAAGGATGTCGATATCCCGCTTATACCTGAGATCAACGATGTGACGACACAGGACTTTACCTTCCAGGCTGCGAGGGCGATCTGCGATACCTGCCCTACTGATCCGATCTTCTGGCTATCCGACTACGAACAGGTCACGATGGTACTGGTCGGAGGGCCTGGAGATTAATTTTGGGTATAGTATCATTATTACCCCCAATCTCGCAGGAGAGTCAGGACGAGAATTTGAAGAAAAATGCTTCATGAAAATCAAGGTAAAAAAAGTACAGGTTCTGGATTTCACATATGATGTGCGATTGACCCCGCCGCCCCCGACGGACGCCCCGGCGGCGGTTCAAATTCTTTTTTAATTTTTCCAATTAGAACGAGAAAATCATCTTAAATTCTTAAAAAAAGCACTAATACAAACCTAAATCACTGGCATTCCTTGCACGATTTACAAAAATTTTAGGGGCCAGAGTGCTACTATACCCTAATTTTTATTGGAATAAGATTGATTTTCAGGATTTTCAGAGACCGGAATAATCAGGTGACTGGAAGGCGCCTGAAAAAACATCGAGTCAGGGATACTCCACTACAGCCGCCTGACCACCTGGTTTTCAAGCCCTGCCACAAAAACACTCAAACGGATATCGTATCTGTTCATTCCAGACACCTTGGACTCCGTCAACGCGGGTGCAGAACAATTGCACAAGGGCGGACATTCATATCAAAAACGCTATTCGATGACTTTTCCTAATAGCTGAAGCAGGAGAAGAAGGGATCGGCTGGCGCCCTTTAGAGACGCCTTGAGACCGGAGTTCCACCATGAATCCGCAGGAGGAGATACAACGCGAGGAGACGCTCGACCCGGGCGACTGGGAGTCGATGCGTGCCCTCGGCCATCGTATTGTCGACGACGCAATGGACTATCTCGAGACACTCCGGGAACGCCCGGTCTGGCAGCATGCGCCCGGCAGCGTGAAAGAGCACTTTGAGGGGCCTCCACCTGCCGGCCCCATGCCGCCTGGAGAAGTGTACGAAGAATACCTCCGGTACATCCTCCCCCACCAGCTGGGCAACGCCCACCCGAGATACTGGGGCTGGGTCACCGGGTCGGGGACCGTGATGGGGATGTACGCCGAGATGCTGGCGGCCGCAACCGACGCGGTCAGCGGAGCCTTCTCCTACATGAGCAACAACTACGTCGAGCAGCAGGTGCTCGACTGGTGCAAGGACCTCCTCGGCTATCCCCGGGCTGCAAGCGGTCTCCTTACGAGCGGCTGCTCCGCATCGAACCTTATCGGCCTCGCGGTTGCGAGGAACACGATGGCGGGATACGACGTGCGGGGGAAGGGAATGGCAAACCCTGCACCCCGGATGACCCTCTACTGTTCGGAGGAGGCGCATTCCTCGATTGACAAGGCGGTCGAACTCCTCGGCTTCGGGAGCGAATCGCTGCGAAGGGTCCCTGTCGACGGGTCGCTCCGGATCGATACCGCAGCCCTGAAAGAGGCGATCCGCCGTGACCGGGAGAACGGGTGCCACCCGGTCTGCATCATCGGTGTCGCCGGGACGACGAACACCGGCGCCATTGACGACATGCATGCACTTGCTGATATTGCCACACAAGAGCGGTGCTGGTTTCACGTCGACGGGGCGTTCGGTGCATGGGCGGCGATCTCCCCCCGGTCAAAGCACCTCGTCGCAGGGATGGAGCGGGCGGATTCGCTCGCGTTCGACCTCCATAAGTGGATGTATCTCGCGTACCCGATCGGCTGCATCCTCGTGCGGAACGCAGACGACCACCGCAGGGCGTTCTCACTGACCCCGACCTATCTTGCACATGGTGAGGGAGACCGCGGGTTGACAGGAGTGGACGTGCCGTGGCTCTCAGACTACGGGTTCGAGCTCTCCCGCGGCTTTCACGCACTCAAGGCCTGGATGACCTTCAAGGAGCATGGGACTGAAAAATACGGGCGGCTCATCCAGCAGAACATCGACCAGGCGCACTACCTTGCCCGGTTGGTTGAGGCCGCCCCGGACCTCGAACTGGCGCTGCCGGTCTCCCTGAACGTCGTCAACTTCCGCTTCACCCGGCCGGGTATTCCAAACGCGAGGCTCAACGAAGTGAACAAGAAGATCGAGATCGAGATCCAGGAGCAGGGGATCGCGGTGCCTTCGACCGTACGCATCGGGGAGAGGGTTTTCCTGCACGTTGCGGTCACCAACCATCGCAGCCGCAAAGAGGACTTCGATCTCCTCGTCAGTGAAGTGATCAGGATCGGGCACGAGCTGGTCTGAAAGGAGCATCCTTCCGGAAGTATCCTCAAGGGCATCTGTGCCAGGTCATAGATCCCCCGGTCATGGAGTTCGAATCCCTCTATCACACTCTCAGCATGGTGGCAAATACGACTCATCAGGTCCTGGAATAGTGCGCGATCTCTCCTTTTTCTGGCGAGTTAAGTACTTTTGTCTTCAGACATTCATTAATAGGTCAATTGTGTTAAATTGATTAAAAACAGAATAAAAATAAAATACTTTAATATCATTCATTTTTTCCATTTTTATTCCTATGAAATTTTTAAATCTTACTGCTCTCTTAATGGCGGCTGTACTGCTCGCTGCACTCATTGTTGCCGGTTGTACCACCGGACCATCCCAGCCTGCAGCGACACCGACTCCCACTGCGGTCCAGCAGAAAGAATTGACAGTGTTTGCTGCCGCATCGCTGACTGGCGTGGTCACTGAAATCGCCCACGACTATGAGCTGCTCCATCCTGGCGTCAAGGTGGTCACCAATTTTGACGGGTCCCAGGCGCTGCGAACGCAGATCGAGCAGGGAGCATATGCCGATGTGTTTCTTTCCGCGAACACCAAACACATGAATGCACTCCGTGATAAGGGGCTCATGGAGAATGCCTCCATCGGGCTGTTTGTAAAGAACAAACTCGCAGTCATCACCCCTGCATCCAACCCCGCGAATATTCACACGCTCCAGAATCTCTCCAACCCCGGTGTCCGGCTCGTAATCGGTACGAAGGACGTCCCTGTCGGAGATTATGCCCGCCAGATCCTCACGAAGATGGCCAATGATACCGCATATGGGCCCTCCTACCAGCAGGCTGTGCTGAAAAACGTCATCTCGGAAGAGACTACCGTGACTGCCGTGGTTGCAAAAGTCCAGCTCGGTGAAGCTGATGCCGGCATCGTCTACGAATCGGATATCACCCCGGAGAATCGTAATAAGTTCATGATCATTGCGATTCCTGACAAGTTCAATGTCATCGCAGAGTACCCGGCCGGAATCGTCAAGGATTCCCGGAATAAAGACGAGGCATCCAGGTTCATTGACTACTTGAAGAGCGATCCCGGGAGGGCAACCCTTGTGAAGTTCGGGTTCGCGATGCCGTGAACAAAAAAGACATGAATGCAGGAAAAAGGAATTTCCTGGAGAGGAAAGGCCTTTTTCTCTACCTTGGAGGAGGGGCACTCTTAACCCTCGTCCTCATTTTCATTGTCACCCCCATCATCAGTCTCTTCCTTCGTATTACCCCTGAGGAGTTTCTCTCTTCCCTCTCCAGCCCTGTGGTATGGAATGCACTGACACTGAGCCTCATCACCGCGAGTCTTTCGACGCTTGTTATCATTCTCATCGGAACCCCCGTGGCATGGATCAATGCCCGGCATCGGTATCCCGGCAGGGAGATTGTCGATACCCTGATCGATCTCCCGCTTGTGCTCCCCCCGACTGTCGCAGGCCTCGCCCTGCTCATGGCATTTGGCAGGATGGGGCTCATCGGTAATTTTTTTTACCAGTTCGGGATCAGTATCGCATTTACCACGCTTGCGGTTCTCATCGCCCAGGTGTTCGTATCGCTCCCCTTTTATATCCGGCAGGCCCGTGCCAGTTTCGAGCAGCTTGATACGATGTATGAAAATGCGGCTCGCACGCTTGGATCAACTGCGGTGCCTACCTTTGTCACCATCATCCTTCCCCTTGTGAAAACGGGCCTGATTGCGGGAGCAATCATGTCATTTGCACGGGCTCTTGGAGAATTCGGGGCAACCATCATGTTTGCCGGAAATTTCCAGGGCCGAACACAGACAATGCCCCTTGCGATCTACACCGCGATGCAGGGTGACCTTATCGCGTCAATCACGCTCTCTGTGATCCTCATCCTGATCTCGTTCATCGTGATTGCACTCGTAAAGCTGAAGCTCAAGGGGGATGCATGATGCTTGATGTGGCACTCCACCGGAACCTGCGGGATTTCCCTCTCGAAGTGGAATTTTGTGTCGAAAAAGGGGAGACCCTGGTCCTGATAGGTGAGAATGGTTCTGGGAAATCAAGTCTCCTTCTCCTTCTCTCAGGACTCCTGCTCCCGGATTCAGGGAAGATTGTCCTGAATAAACAGGTGCTGTTTGACAATCTCAACACCATTCAGGTGCCGGTAGAAGAGCGAAATATCGGGGTTGTATTCCAGAACTATGCCATCTTTCCCCACATGACCGTGTTTGAGAATGTTGCCTTCGGACTCCGGCGAAGAAAAGTGCCTGCATCCGAAGTCAGGGTCAGGGTCGAAGAATACCTTTCCCTCCTCTCGCTTGAGAGTCTTTCAGGTGTCCGTGCAAACCAGCTTTCCGGGGGAGAACGGCAGAGGACGGCCCTTGCACGGGCGCTCGTCATTGAGCCTGCACTTCTCCTTCTTGACGAGCCGGTCAGTGCCCTTGATGCGGTCGCACAGGAACGGATGCGGTCGGAGCTTCGCTCGTATGTCCGGAACGCCGATATCCCCTGCATCGCAGTGACGCATTCATTCCGGGATGCGTTCGCACTCGGAGATCGGGTTGGCGTCATGGAACGGGGCCGTATTGTCCAGACAGGGACTCCTCAGGAGTTGATGGAGATAGGAAGCGAATTCCTGCACCATTTCTTCAACGGATCTTCGCAGAAGGGAAACAACCATCCCTGATTGGGATTTAAAGTGTGCTTTTGATATTCACATCCAATCCGTGTGAGAGGATTTCAGTCCCCTCATTACCCCTCGACTTCAGGATGATGCTCTCATTAACCGGGCCTCCTTACGTATCCCCGGCTCCCTGGAGATTGTTTCCTGTCGACTGTGCTCTGCTCCATTGCCATATGTCCATTCCGTTCGATCCAAGGTTCTCATTGGTAGCAAGCAATGAGGACGCCTATGATCCCTGCAGCTTCCCCGTGAGAGGAGGGCGCTGTCCCCATCAGGGCGGGGAGTAAAGGGCCTGGATTGCCCCGAGTATGGCCTGGCTAAGACATTCGATCTCGTCGTATCGAGGCTCTTCTGTCCCACGTTTTGGGATCCCTTTTCTCGTCGCAATGAGGTACGCGTCAGGGGCTTTTCCGATCAAGTCCATCCTCTTCTTCACACAGCATTCCTCGCAGCCATCCACCGCGATCAGATACTCATCCTCGTCGCATTCCTTCTCCAGTGGTCGTGCAAGGGAGGTGAGCTGGACATGACGAGTGACGAGGGCCGGGTGCCGGAACCGAAGTATATTTCCGGTCATCGTCGTGAGTTTCCCGGTGTGTGAAATTCCCGAACAGGTCAGGAGAAGGGTTGGCCGGTCGTCATGATTCATGCTGATTCATCCTGATGTGAGGCGAGATGCACCAACATGGTTCCTTCCGTAGTAAACCATCCGGGCAGAGTGCTGAGTGTAGTTCCCGAAGGGATTCCGTCGATGCAGAGATCATGTTTATGTGAACCATCCTTTTGTTCGGAGACAGATCTTCACCAGCAAGAGCATCGCCGGTACCTCAATCAGCACCCCTACAACCGTTGCCAGTGCAGCTCCTGATGCAAGCCCGAAGAGGATCGTAGCCGTAGCGATGGCGACTTCAAAATGATTTGAGGCCCCGATCATTGCCGAAGGTGCAGCATCCTCATAGGTGAGGTGGATCCTCTTCGCGAGAATGTACCCGATGGTAAAGATGAGCATCGTCTGGAGGAAGAGAGGGATGGCGATCCAGACGATTGTGAGTGGCTGGTTCAGGATGATCGCTCCCTTGAAGGTGAAGAGGAGGACCAATGTCGAGAGTAAGGCGATGATGGTGACCGGCGTCAGGTAGTGGACGAACTTCTTGTTGAACCAGTTCTCTCCCTTCGCCCGGATGATAAGTCTTCTCGAGATATACCCGGCCACGAGCGGGAGGGCTACATATACGGCGATCGAGAGGGCAAGCGCCTGCCAGGGAACCGGGAGCTGGCCGATACCCAGGAGGAACCCTCCCAGGGGGCCATAGAGGAAGAGCATCGCGAGCGAATTGATTGCGACCATCACGAGGGTATGTCCGTCGTTGCCCTTTGCAAGGTATCCCCAGACGAGAACCATGGCTGTGCAGGGGGCAATCCCGAGCAGGATGCATCCGGCAAGATAGCTCCTCCAGAGCGGGATCTCGAGCATCTTTATCCCGTCAACCACCACAACGGTTCCATCCCCGTACGTCGCACCTGCCGGGAGATCCAGGCCAAATGGCATCTTCACAAGATCGATGGCATCAGGCCCGATGAATCCTATGAACAGAGATCCCAGAAAGAAGAGCGCGAGAGCATACATGGTGAAGGGCTTGATGGCCCAGTTGATGAACAGAGTGAGAGTCACCGGCCTGATATTTTTCCCTGCCTTTAGGACTTCAGCGAAGTCGATCTTTACCATGATGGGATACATCATGAAGAAGAGGGCAATCGCGATCGGGATGGAGATGACCGGGGCCTCTCCCGAGTAGATAGCAAGGGAGTCGAGATACCGGGCCAGCTCGGGGGCGTAATTCCCGAGCAGGATGCCAATTCCGATGCAGAGAAGCACCCAGATTGTCAGGTACCGCTCGAACCAGCCGAGTCCCTTTGGTTCCTTGGTGATAATGGATTCACCTGGCACAAGAGATACCCTCCTGTCTTCCTGTCAATTCCCTATCTTGGTTGACCGGGAATTCAACATCGTCCGGCGCCCTGGCATCAGAGCCCTTCACAATAGGATTTTTGACTGAGGGCAAGGCAACAAACAACGATTTCATCATAACCACTGCTCACTCCCCGCGTCACTTCTCTCCACAACAGGATGACGTTTCAGTAGTATCTGCACAACAGGAACCCGCTTCACCCCCGCAGGTGCAATTGTCCATGTCTTTTCCCCTGAGAGCCGCACTGATCATCGCCCAGGCACAGCCGACCCCACTCTGCACATCGATCGCCTGGGCCGGGCAGTTGAGGGCACAGGCTCCGCACTCCATGCACCGGGTTGAATCAGTGAGTACTGCCGTTTCAGGCCCTTCCGCGAACACGCCGTGAGGGCATACCTGGCTGCATCGCCGGCAATTGATACATCGCTCCGGATAGTACAGAAGGGTATTCTCACGATACGAGTCGAACATCAGGCCACCTCAAGGAACCATAGGATGGCGGAGAGAATGGCAAGGAGGATCCCGCACCCTGCCATGGCAACCATCACCCGGACATACCTGAATATCTCTTGTTTCACCCCGGTCCGCGATGTGTAAGGGGTGCAGCCCGTGAAGTTGAGTGCCAGGTACGCTACCACAGGCGGAATGATGAGCAGGGGAATGATCCCAGCCACGACATGTGCGAAGGGAACCATGGTGAATTGTGTTGCACCGTACACCGTAAACGGAAGTGCGACCAGTACCCCGAGAATCAATCCCTTCGTGCTGAAGTCCCTGGTCGGAAGGAACGGGAGGAGCGCTGGGAAGAGCACAGTTCCTGCCAGGACTGCCGTGACTGCAGCGAGGGATGCAACCGGACCTGCCAGGAAATACAGGAGTATCGCAGCCACGATGGCAGGCACTGCAGCGTGTACGAGCTCAACGGGAGCGAGTACAACCCGGTCGACAAACGGGAACTGGACCCGCCGCATCTCGGGAGTTGCCATTCTTGTCTTCAGGTATTCCGGGAGATCCCGGGCACGGACCGGTCCGTACTCCACCCGGAACACGGATCTCCGCAGGACCTGGTGGGCCGAGATGCCCGGAGCGCCGAGCTGAGGCACAATGACGGTCCGGTGGCGTACCACCGATGCCAGCCCCGTGCAGGATATCCTGTTCACGAGTTCATCGGTCCCGAAGGTCCCCTCCCCGGCCGCACACCAGACGTTGATCCCTTTTGTGTCCAGGACGAGGATGTAGGCGTCAATCCCAATGAGGGCTGACCGCAGTGCGTCGAAGCTGAGCGTGTAGTTCGCCGATGCGAAGACCGGTGAGTCGGCTGTCGGATTGCCGAGACGGTAGAGTCCGGGTTTTACCAGGTGACCCATCCGGTTCACACCCCACCGTGCCAGGAAATGGTCGAACCGATCAACGAAGGTGAGTTTGCTTACTGTGGTCATCGGTTCCGCTGGTTGTGCAGGTGTCATTGTACCGCAGCAGGGAACATCGTCCTGCTGCCGGGCGCTGGAACAGCATGAGCACGATTGAGTATCAGGCGAGGATTGATTCAATCTGTTCTCACTCCTGCTCAAGGTCCTGCACGAGGGGCTTGAGAATTCCCTGGACCATTCCTGACAGGTTGCCGACTTTCATGAGCGCAAGGCAGCAGACCTCTCCCTCACGTTCCCAGCTAATCAACGCGAGCTTATCACCGGTTCCAATCCCGGCTTTCTGCCGGACTTCCTTGGGGAGCACCATCTGGCCCCGTTCATCAACGCTCAGAACAGCTTCCACGTTGCAGCATGTACCGGGGACACATCCGTGAGATGGTTCACCGGATGACACAGAGGCATCTGGGATTCTCTTTTTCACCATATCAACAATTCCTGATCATTCTTGTTCATCTAAATATTTATTCTTTTCAGAATATTCAGAAAAATCTAACTTACCTTATTTATTCCAGTGGAAACCCGGCCGGGGCTCATATTCGAAAAAACATCACCCAAATGGTGCTACTCAATTGAGAACAATAATTGCGGATATTCTATCCAATTCGTTCTACTGCTATGTGATTACCTAAATGGGGTCCTCATAATTTCAGAAAACGGTCGTGGGAATACTCACCTTTTTTTGGAGTCGGTACCTAATGATTCACGATACACGGGGATGACGGCATCATCTGTGCATTGTCCCGGATGCTGTGGCCTTCGCCTGGTGTGAGGAACGACAGATGCAACCTTCCATTGAATATTTCCTCCTGGTCATTGCGGTCCTCATCATCGTCAGTATCCTCGCCAACAAGGTGTCGGGGAGGCTTGGCGTCCCGGCCCTCCTGATCTTTCTCCTGGTGGGGATGCTTGCGGGATCAGAGGGCCCGGGAGGAATTTACTTTGACGATCCCTGGGTTGCCCAGGCTGTCGGGGTCATCGCCCTCACCTACATCCTCTTCTCCGGAGGCCTCGATACCCGCTGGTGTGAATGATGCAAAACTCCTGTTTCCTCTCACTATTTCCTGCCAGGAAGGCTCCCGGGAGCTCCTGAAAAATAATTCGTACGGTGACCCAAACATTTTTCTCCCTCACTCCCTTGATTTCATTATATGCTTTCGGTGCTGGTCATCGACGGGGACCAGGATTTTCTCGATCAGTTCCTGCACACTTCTCAAAACTGGCCCGATGTCGATGTAAAGACCGCACGTTCCGAAAAGGAGGCAGAGGAATACTTAAGGAATAATCCCTGTGATATGGTCCTTTCCGAGTATATGCTGCCGGACAGGGATGGTATCGAACTCCTGCGCCATATCCGGTCCAGGTATGGGGATCTCCCCTACATCATTATTACCGGGCATGGGAGTGAGGCGGTTGCAGCAGAGGCCTCCCGGTATGGCGTCAGTGCCTATATCCCAAAGAGGCAGAACCCGGTATCCCTCTTCTCGGAGATCTATGGAAAGATAAGGATTGAACAGAGGCGAAAGGACGCAGTAGATGCGCTGAAAGAAAAGGAACACCGCTGTCGGGCGATCCTGGAATCCCAGCCCGGTTTTGTCTGCAGGATAGGGCTGGATATGGCAATCACGTACGCGAATCGTGCATTCCTTCTGGCAATGGGGGTCTCCGAACAGAATGAGGGGAGTCATGAGTTCACAGAATACCTCGCAGGGGAAGACCGGACCAGTTTTCTCACCGCGGTCAGGGGATTGACGCCCGGGCACCCATCGTGTTCTATCATGCTCTGTCTCTCCCCACCTGGACCGGGTGGTAATGCTCCTGTATGGACGGATTGGACGTTCACAGCTGCATTCGATGAGAACCAGCACTCTACGGTCATCCAGGGGACAGGCAGGGACATATCCTGGGAACGTGAACAGGATGAGGTCCGGAAGCGCCAGTTGGAGAACCTTGCGTTTCTCTCCCAAACCGCCATGGATTTTGTCGATATGGATGAGACCGTGAATATTTTCCGGTACATCGGGGAGAAGGTGTATTCCCTCCTGCCGCATGCGGTGGTGGGGGTTCTTGTCTACGATCCCGCGACAAATACTGAACGACTTGAGAGCGTCGTTGCAGATGAGGACGTACTTGGGGCATTTCGCCAGTGGTTCGGTTCCGACCTTGGCGGGATAACGTTTACCCTTGATAACGAAACCTATGCAAAAGTCGATTATCTTCGCAGGGGTATTATCGAAGGCCCCCCGCTCTATTTCTTCCTCCTGCACGAATTTTCGGAAGATACTTGCAGACGTGTGGAAGAGCAGTGTAATCTCGGAAAAACCTATGTCCTGGGCTTCACATGCCACGAAGAACTGGTTGGCAGTATTGCGTTCATCCTCCGGAAAGGTGCAACGATCGGGAATCCGGAACTCCTGGAGGCATTCATGAACCAGGCATCGGTCGCACTCCTCAGGTGGAAGAGCCGGAAGGCAGCCGAAGAAGAGATTGCACGTATCCATGCAGGTCTGGAACAGATAGTGAAAGAGAGGACAAGGAACCTTGAGCTCGCAAACAGGAACCTTGAATCGTTCTCCTATTCGGTATCCCATGATCTCCGGGCCCCGTTACGATCGATCGAGGGATTTTCTGCACTCCTCCTCCAGGAGTACGGAAACGCCATCCCACCCGGGGGAAAGACGCTCGTTGAAAAAACCCGCCAGAGCACGGTGAAGATGGCCGAGCTGATCGATGCGATTCTCGAATTTTCCAGGACAAGCCGGAGAGACCTGCGACGCGAGGAGGTCGATATGAAGGCACTTGCAGAAGACGTGCTCGATGAACAGCTGGCAACCCAACACGGCCGGCAGGTGAAGGTAGAGATGGGCGGTCTTCCTCTCTGCTGGGCAGATCCGGTCCTGATCCGGCAGGTAGTGCAGAACCTTCTCTCGAATGCCCTGAAATTTTCCAGGAGGCGTGAGACCCCCCACATTTCTCTCGGATCATTCCTTGAAGGGACCCGGTGTGTCTACTATGTCAGGGACAACGGTGTCGGGTTCGACATGGCATACCGTAATCATCTCTTCAAGGTCTTCGAACGGCTCCACGACAGTAAGGATTTTGAAGGGACGGGAATAGGTCTTGCGATTGTCGAGAATATCATCACCAGGCATGGGGGTTCTGTGTGGCTTGAGTCAGATATCGATAAGGGATGCACCTGCTATTTTACTGTCGGTGAGAGCGAAGGAAAGGGAATTTCCTGAATACAGGAGATGGGATTTTTCAGAGCAGGCAGAGCCCTTTAGGACGATGTAGGGAATCCTGAAAATGATGTTCTTCGAATCTGCGATCAATACCTGATGAAGGGTGTGCAGCGAACATGAGACGACATGCATTGCTCTTGTGGAGATTTGAGGGCAACAATCCATGGATTTCCGGACAGAGTGCCGGCCCCTCTATGAATATCCATACTACCTCCTTTCTCACGTCTCCTGGTCCCTGCTCTCATCTCTTCAGTCAACTCAACAAGCTTCCTGAAGGCGATCGGGGGATCCATCCGATAGATTTCTCTGCGGAATGGGAATATGGGAAGACCTCCCTCACACGACCCGGACCGCCGCCCCGCTGTTCCGGGCGGACGTAATAAGGGTGGTGCCCCCTCCCGACTCCTCCATGAACTTCCTTGCTGCCTGCTCGATTCCTGTCATCCCGGTGTCCCCGACCGCGTACACGGTGGGGCCGAACGACGAGAGGCCGGCACCGGCAGCCCCCGATTCCCGGAGCACCTCGAGAAGATCGGACACCTGCGGAGGCTGGAGACCCAGTTCAACCTTCTTGAACCCCAGCCGCTGGACCGCGTTGATAGACGAGCCGAAGAGATCGAGATCGCGGGAGGCGATTCCCGGCAGCATCCGCATGAGCACCTCGTGGCAGAGCTCCCGCACCTCATCGAGCGGGACCGGGCAGTGAGCACGGAAGATATCCGTCTCGATCTTCCCGCTCGCACCGGCAGGAACTTCCGGGATCGCGAGGAGGATGCGCCAGTCGGAAGGGAAATCATGGCGGGCGATCACGGGCGGGGGGCTGACACCCTGCGAGGCTCCGGACGGGCGGAAATCTGTCTTCTCTCCTCCCGGACCGAACCGGTGCCCGCCGTCAACGAGGAATCCCCCATACTCGAAGGCGGCCGTCCCGATCCCCGACGTCCCGCCACGGCCGACGAGCCGGGCGAGTTCCTTTACCGGCAGGGTGCGGCCATGGAGTTCGCTCAGGGCCCGGGCGACGGCGAGACCGAGCTGCGAGCCGCTCCCGAGCCCTGCATGGGACGGGTACGATTTGCGAACCGTGATCGCCACGCTTCCTCCTGCCCCGAGTTTCTGCAGCACATCCTGCGCAACGCTACGGATCCGCTCCCGGAGGGCAGGGTCGCCGCCGTTGACCGAGAGGGTGGGGGAGAGCTCGGCCTCCAGCAGGATGCCGGGTTCATCGAGCGTGATGCCGATTCCGCCGTCGACCCGACCGGAACCTCCATGCATGTCGATCAGGGTCACATGGACCCGCGATGGCGTCCGGACGATGACCCGGCGTGTATCGAGGAAACGGTTGTAGGGAAACTGCTCCTCAATAAAGATGAGCGGTTTTTCGGCGTGGATGATCCGGTACTGCCGGGAGAGGACGGGCTCATTTCTGCAGATCCCAAAGACCCTGCCCATCTCATCGGTAGCAGGCCCAACACGGGCAGAGAGGATCTCCCGCCGGGCTTCGATATGGTGTTGCGAGATGATCCTCCCGATGGGGATATCGGCCTTCATGAGGTCATCCTTAAAAGCCGGCGAGAGCCGGTTGATCGGAGTATGAGATATGGCATAGATCAGCACTTCGCCACTCTCTTCGATTCCTATCTCCACGATCCGGAAGTTGACCAATTCTCCTTCCGCGATATCCAGGGTCTCCGCAGTCTCCCGCTCGGCAGGGATGACCTTCTGGACAAGGGTCCTGATCACCACGCTCTTCCCGGTGATCGATTCGAGGATCTGGGTGACCGATCCGTCGGTGCCGAGCAGGAATTTCTGGACCGGCGAGATCCTTCCTACCTGCACCTCCAGATCCCGGATTGCCTTTGCAATATCCATCAAGACACCCTTCTCGCAGGAATGATATGAATGCTGCGATACGAATGCCGCGAAGAGGATTTTCCAGGTCCTGGTTCGGGGGGATACTGGAATCATTTTTTGTGAGATCCCGGATTTTGTGCACCCTTCCCCGGCAGCACAACATATTAAATACGCCGGATTATGAACTGTCCATTATCCACAAGGGTGATTCAGATGGTACCAGATCCGCATGAGAAGGACAAGGTGGTCTTTGCAGCCACGATGGCCTCAACCTTTGAACCTGATTCGATGACGAACGACAAGATCGAAGCCGCGACCAGGGGACATGGCGCCCTCGTCATCCCGGTCTTTGCGGCTGCCAATTCCATCGCCGAAGATCTCTTCTGCCCCATCACGGGCCCGGAGATGAGCCTGATGGGGCGGATGACGGTCATAGACGCGTCCGTCGGAGAACTGCCCCTCGATGTGGTGATCCAGAAATCGGTGCGGGCTGCGATGAGCGCCGGGGCCGCGCCCGAGAATGCCGCACTCATTGTCGCATCCCTCGCCTATTTCTCGGGGTCCTGTGCACGGTCGGGTGTCCCGCTCGGTAACAGGAAACTCGGCGCTATTGCCCGGATGCATGCAGGCGCACCCCGGACAAGCGCGATTGCGCTGGTCACCGGCAAGTCCACCCACCGGATCCAGTCGTTCCCGGCATACCTTGCGATCTACGAAGCGATCATGGACAAGAAACTCACGAAGGTGGACGGCTCCATGCTCCCCCCGTTCATCTCCGGCGGGGCAATCTATGGCCACTCTGCGCTTGGCGAGGACTATAACATCCCTGAACTGGCGTACAATGCCGCACATACCGGCACGCTCGCCATGATGAACAGTATGGCAGGCACAGGGGTCACCCCTCTCGCACTCTGGCCGGCCCTTATCGGCGCAGCGGTCACGATGGAGATTGTGCACCCGGACGCTCTTTTAGGCGAGGAGTATGGAAAGTTCGGAAGGGTCGATTCATCGTACCTCGCAGGGAAAGGTGCTCGCGACGCTGCGAAGTTGCCGGAGAAGCTTCACATTCGGGGAACCCACGAGGAGTACGACACCGCCAAGGTCATCGGCGAGTTCGGGCTTATCCTCAAGGATATCGGCGGCCCTTCGGTGATCGGGTCCATGGCCCTCTCCGAGATCTTCGCGGCCTTTGAAGAAGCCCCGATGATCGGGGCGGGCTTCTCGGGAGGCCCGGTCAACCCGCCGCTCGGCCACCTCGAAGGCGACTGCGTTCCGGCATTGCGCCTCCTGATGAAGCACCACGGCGACATCTTCGCGGTCGCCGAGGTGATCCGGGACTACAAGATGAACTCCTTCATCGACCCCGAGATGGCCCTCTGCGGCCTGAACACCATCTCGCGAAAGGCGGAGCAGGTGACACGAGGGAAGATCACGCGGGCCTGCATCCTTGCATCTGAAGGCGTGCGTGACAGGGCCATATATCGCCGGGCCGCCCACACCTACGACATCATCACGGGCGGGAAAACTGTTGCAGACGCGACCCGCACGCTCGATGAGGAACGCAAGAAGTACGTGGAGCGGCGGGGCTCGGCGGTCCTGTCCGCATTTACCGGAAAGAAGATCGATCTCAAGTTCACTTCGATCAAGCCTCATGGACGGCGCACGGACAAGTTCACGGAACGCTACTGGGGTTTTGACTCGAACGTCTCCTACGATGTCACGATTGACGGGAAGACGCTTCATGTCGAGAACCTGAGCGGAAAGGAGGTTCCCGACTTTGCCCTGAAGGGAAAGAACCGCGATAACCCGGACTGGCCGGTCGCACTCTTCTGCGGCGCAGTCCTTACGCAGGAGCTCCAGTACATCGGCCATACCATCATCAACATCACGGTCCCTGCTGCAGTCGGGGCGATCCTGGGAATGGATGCAGACAAAGCAGCAGATAAGGCTGAAGACGGGGCATTCCTGACCCGGGCGATCCCGGGCGCTGGCGAAAAGGCAAAGGATGTTGCAAAACTCGCACAGCGGGTCTACGCAAAGATCAACGAACCGTTCCCGCCGCAGTAAATGAAGGCGCTCCTCATCGATCCAAGGACCGGGGGTATTGCAGGGGACATGCTCTGTGCGGCTCTCTGCGATCTCACCGGTTCAGTGGAACCCCTTCACACCGTTGCCGACGCAATAAAGAGGCTTTCCCGCTGCTCAGCCTTCGAGATCTCGGTTGGACGGACGGGAACACCATGCAGTGCCGCGTACGTCTCGGTGAATGTCGAGGAAGAGAACGGGCCCGGCACTGATATCGCCCGCGATATGGACGAGGTTCTTACCACCATCGGACTCCCGTCGCCCGCGGCGGTCATGGCACGTGTGATCCTTGACGATCTCCTCTCGGTCAAGGCCAGGTTTCACCCCGAGATCGCACCGGGCCAGACCTTCGCGTCGGTCGATACGATCTTCGATATCCTCGGTCCCCTTGCGCTCCTTGAGGATGCCGGCCTCTCCGGGTGCCCCGTCTATACCACCCCGCCCGCACTCGGCGGGGGAGTGATCCATACGCCCGGTGGCGAGGTCGGTGGGCCCGCCCCGGCATCCCTTGAGATCTGCGCTCGCCACCGGATGCCGGTCTCCGAGAGCCCTCTCTTACGAGAACTGACGACCCCGACCGGTGCGGCCCTGCTCGCGAACCTCGCCCGCGTGGTGACATTGTTCCCTGCCATGACTCCGCTCCGGACAGGGTATGGTGCGGGTTCGAAGGATCGAGGATCCGAGACGAGCATTCTCCGGGTTGTCGAGGGGGAGATTGATGACCTGACCGAAGAGCGGATCGTGATCCTCGAGACAAACCTCGACGACGTGGACGGTGAGACGATCGGGTTTACCAGGGAGAGACTCTTTGCGGCCGGGGCGGTGGATGTTTTCGTCACGCCAGCGTCAGGGAAGAAGAACCGACCTGTCCAGGTACTCTCCGTGATTACCTCGCGAGAGGACTATCTCCCGCTTGTCAAACTCCTGATGGACGAGACCGGGACGCTTGGCGTCCGGATACGGGAGGAGCCCCGCCTGGTCGCCGACAGGGTAAAAGAACAGATCAGCGTCATGGTCAAGAATCAGCCGTTTACAGTGCGCATCAAAATATCCAGGGTGGGCGGAAAGGTCATTGCGGTCAAACCCGAGTACGAGGACTTGAAACAGATTGCGCTGGCCCTGGGAATTCCCTTGCGGTATGTCACACGGGAAGTGTACCGGCAGCTGCCGTTCAATCCCTGATGGAGCAGGCTGTTGTGTTACCCTTTGAATCCTCCGGAAAACCTTCCCTCTTTTCCAAAGCTTGTCTTTGTCAGGGCGCCTCACCTGAGAATCTGCACGATCTCTTCAGGTACGATCAGATCAAAGACCCCGTGAATTTCATACCGGGCACCGTCGAACCATTCCATCACGCTGTCGCCGGAAAAAAACCCCATTGGTCCTTTCGTGTGTATGGTAAACACGAGAGTCCATCCCTGTTTTTCGGGTATAGGATGAATGGATCGAACTGACCCCGCAGTGGCTGGGCTTTTCATGCTGGTGAACACAATCTCCTCTTGAATAATCTCACGAGTGTAGTTCCATGAGAGAAGTGATTCGAGATCTTCGGCCCCGGGCAGGGCCATCCCCTTCACTCTTAGTAAAAAAAATCACATGATTCTTCAGTCCAGACACAAGCATACACAATGAACATGGAGAATGCCTTGTTCACATTCACCACCCTATGACTGACAAGTGGTCGAATGTATCAAATGAAAATGGCTCCGCCTTTTTCTAAAAAAAGGTGGTTCAACCTCTCCTTCTGCCCATTCCAAATGTAAAGCACAGGCAAAGTCCTCCAATGAGAGTGACCAGTGAAAGACCTGTCTGTGTGGTGGGAATGGTGGTTGGCATGGTTGTCGGCTGGCTTGTCGGAGTGCTGGTGACCGTGGGTGTTGCAGTTGGGGTGGGTGTCGGGGTCACAAGGTTGAACGAGGTGGTGGCGGTCGCACCGGAGACGGTTACGCCGCTGACCCTGACAGTATAGGTATCCGGTACCAACGAGGCAGTATCAAAAGTGAACGACCAGGTATTCATATCCCCGGGGCCGTCCTGTACGATGATCGTTCCTGCGGCACCGGAGAACTCACTGCTCACGACCTTGGGGGTAGGTCCGAATGACTGTGAGGTGACCTCCACGAGCAGCCTGTTGCCAGGGGCAAGGTTAGTGGTGCCGGAGAGCGTGATCTTGTCGCCGAGAGTTGGGTTCACCAGGGGAGCGATGGTGATCTGGGGATTGACCAGCAGGAATGTCGTGGTCGTGTAGGTATCATCGATGAACGGGCTATCAAGGGCGTCGATGAGGGCATTCGCTGCCTGGGCGCTCATGAGAGACCCCGCTCCAGACATCCTGAAAATAGGGCTTCCCGTAACCGGGTACGTCGACAACACCACCTGGCGGGCGGGATCCGGGTAAATATCAAGCGTATTGGTATAGCCCGGGTGCTGTACAACCACATAGTACTGCCCACTGGAGAGTGCAGAGGTCTGCCCTTCACTCAATTCATACGAGAATGAACCGTCCGCACTGATCGCCTGGGTGGTATAGAGGACCCGGTTGATCCCGAAGATCCAGACTGCCACTCCGGGAGAGGGATTTCCTGTCGCGGTGCCCCGGATCTCTAGCTTGTCACCCCGTGCAATGGTGGCCTCGCGGATGCCTGCGGTCACAAATGGCCGGGAAAACGAGATGGAGACGGTCGAGTACCGGCGATCCCGCAGGTCGGATCGTGAACTCGGGCCCGAGACAACGTACACCGTATAGGACCCGGCATCGACGCCCAGGTTCCCGGTGAACCACCGGTATTCCCAGGTATTGTCGGGATCGACCGGAACTGAGGTGAACGTCTCCGGCCGCCCTGTAATCACCGAAGTCCTGGGACTGGAGAGGCTGCCCCCCGAAGAGGGCAGGTTGGGCCCTGTCATAAAGAGGTAGACGGTATCAGACTCCGTATTGGTCCCTGACAGGGTGACCTGTTCGCCAAGGTAATAGGATCGTGACGGTCCAGAGGAGAGGCTTATGGTCCCGCGGACCACGTCAACGGTGACCTCCGAGGAGGTCAGCATCCCTGCAGAGGTCCGTTCGACCCGGAAGGTATAACTGCGGGAATCCGTTGCTGACGAGGTCTGCCATTGCACCGTCCTCGTGCCGGATCCCGGGAGGGTGACCTGGGCATAGTACCGGGTGCCGTTTGCAGGGGTGTTGGGCACATCATCCCGGATGGTCATTCCCTGCCTCGTTGAGACGGGATGCGACCCGATGGAAAACGGTCCTCCCTCCGGGTCCATCCGGACACCCTCCTGGTTCGGGGTGATCATAGGCGGCTGGCTCCCCTGGTCCCCGGCCATGCTCCCGGTATTCCTGACCCACAGATAATATTCTGCTCCCGGGACACCGTTGATGGTAACAGAGAACGGGTTCCCCCTCACCACATCGGCGACATTCGATGCAATGGCAACCCGGTCGGATGCAATCCTCACCTGGACTGGCATGGGGCGGCCGGTACCAGGGACCCCCTGGAGGTTGTCCTGGAGCCGGTTGACATTATAGTCAAGGGATGCGGTATAGGTCCCGGCCTGGTAGAGGCGTGTGCCTGCCGGGCCGGTCGCTCCCGTATCCCAGCCGGTCCCGGTCCCCGGGGATGCCCAGTACCATGGCAGGGTGTTGACGTTGAGGTTCCTGATCGGGATGGAGGTACTATTGGGGCCGGCGACCGCGGAAAGGGTAGCACCTCCGGGTGAGGTGAGCATGATCGAGAGATATCCGTCCGATGCGGGATCATACCCTGCCCTTCGCGTGATCGAGTACATATTGGTCTCGATGCGGAAATTCAGGAGAGTCCCCGGGGGTACACCCGTTCCTGAGACATCCTGGTTGGTATCCTGGTTCCAGACCCGCAGGTTCAGGGACGGGTAGAGTACTTCGAATGCAGGTGCACCCGCGGTCTGGTTCCATACATACCAGGTTCCCGTCGCATGTCCGAACTGGCTGGGGGACACGTAAAAATTCTGCTTGCTGCCGATGGTGAGGATCAGTGCCGGAACATCGACATTGATATTCGATCCGGGGGCAAACCACGCGATCTGGCTTGCATTTCCCGGGACGGCAGCGGAAATGTCCAGCCCTTCCTCGCCAAGAAAGACCTGGTCTCCCGGACTGATGATATTCGCGGATCCGTACGCTGGAAACAGGATAAGCCCTGATGCAGTGATGAGAATCATGGCCCATAGCGTTCCCGAAACCAGGCGATGCAGGTCATCATCCGCTCCCATGTGATGTGGATTCATGGTTCTCTTCTCTCCTGTTTGATACAGCGGTATCCCAGTGTTGGTATACCGAGGTCTAAGAAGTAAGTGAATAGGGTGAAGAGTATATAAGATCATTGACCCTGCCGGATACCGGTGGCAGGAATGCCCTGCAACGAAAGGTAAGAGATGCATCAACTTTCATATTCCCCTCCGTGATGGCTCTGATGCGAGAATCGCGGATATTCAGGGCATGGCGATCATTATTTAAGACTATATCCGAAAATTTGTCCGTTTATGATTCCCCTGCGGTTGAAGGGACGTAGTGCAGAATGAGAGAATGAAGGACCACGAGGAACACAGATGGCATCAACGTCGGAAGAGAACGCAATCGCCTGGCACTCCCTCCCTCTTGAGGATATCAGGGATCGTCTCGTCGCATCCCCTGACGGTCTTGCCGGATCGGAGGCAGAGGCCCGGCTTGCACGGTATGGAAAAAACGTGCTCCAGGAGGAGAAGACCAGCCGATTTACCATCTTAATCCGGCAATTCAGGAGCCTCCTTGTCTACATCCTCATCATCGCGGCAGTCATCTCGCTCCTGGTCTCTGACATCAAGGACTTTTTTATCATCGTCTTCATCATCGTCGTCAACAGCGTGATCGGATACTGGCAGGAATTGAAAGCGGAGGCATCCCTTGAGGCATTGAAGAAGATGACCGAGAGCAGAGCCTGCGTGGTAAGGGATGGCTCCCGGCAATTCATCCCCTCGCAGGATCTTGTCCCCGGTGACTGCGTGGTTCTGTCCGAAGGGGATATCGTGAGTGCTGATATCCGTCTCTTTGAGACACAATCGTTGACCGCTGACGAGTCGTCTCTCACCGGGGAATCCCTCCCTGTCTCGAAAGATCACGCGGAACGCGTACCCCCCGATGCACCTCCCTATTCCTGGAAGAACAGCCTGCTCTCCGGGACCACGGTGGTCCGGGGTTCCGGGAAGGGATACGTCGTCGGCACCGGGCAATCCACCTACCTCGCCCGTGTCGCATCACTCGCCCAGGAACGCTCCCCCGACAGCCCCTTTACCAAAGCAATACACCACTTCTCGCGGCGCTACCTCGCACTCCTCATCGGGATTTTCATCATCGTAGGGATCATCGCCTTCCTCCAGGACAGACCGATTACCGAGGTGGCCTACCTTCTCGTCGCACAGATGGTCTCCGCAGTCCCCGAGGGCCTTCCCATTGTTGTCACTATCATCATGGTTGTCGGGGCGCTTGCCCTCTCGAAGAGAAAGACGCTTGTCCGCCACCTGCCATCCGTGGAGACGATGGGGAGTGCGACGGTTATTGCATCGGATAAGACCGGGACGATCACCGAAGGGCGCCTCTCCGTGCAGGATGTGGTTGCCCTCGACCATGACAATCTCGTCCTGGCAGCGGCACTCTGCAACGATGCGGAAGGTGGTTTGGGAGATCCCATCGACGTCGCGCTCGCCCGGTGGGTCGACGGGTACGAATCGATCCGGGAGGCACATCCCCGCCGCTGGGTGTTCCCGTTCGATACGGCAATGAAGCTGATGGCGTCCACGAACGTGGTCTCGGGCCGCGAACGCTTCTTCATCAAGGGCGCCTACGAGGAGTTAAAGAAGTACGCCAAGAACCCCGGGGATCTCCCTGCTCTTGATATGCAGGTCGATTCACTTGCCGGCCGCGGCCTCCGGGTGCTCGCGTTCGGGGCAGGTGACTGGCATGGCGGGGACCTATCAGAATGGTCGTTCTCGATTGTCGGCATCGCTGGGTTCCTGGATCCGGAGAAGCCATCTGCGGCAGATGCGGTCAGTACTGCCCAGAAGGCGGGAGTCAGGGTCCTGATGATTACCGGCGACTATCCCTTAACCGCACAGGAGATCGCCCACAAGGTGCACATCTGGAAGGAGGGCGATCGCACCCTCACCGGTCCCGAGATCCAGGCAATGACGGACGAGGAACTTGCTGCTGCCCTCACCACCACCACGGTCCTTGCCCGCATCCTCCCGGAGCACAAGCACCGGATCGTCAAAGTGCTCCAGGACCATGGCGATATCGTCGCGGTCACGGGTGATGGCGTCAACGATGTCCCGGCGCTACGGGCCGCGGATCTTGGGATCGCGATGGGGAACGGAACGGAGGCTGCGAAGAGCGCTGCGAAGATGGTGATCGTCGACAATGACCTCTCTGTAATCATCGATGCCATCAGGAACGCAAGGGTGATCGTCGACAATATCCGGAAGGTGATCTATTACCTTGTCTCCACGTCGGTGACAGAGATCATGCTCATCAGCTCTTCAGTCATCGCGGGGCTCCCCCTCCCCCTCCTCCCGATCCAGATCCTCTGGGTCAACCTTGTCACCGACGGGGTCCAGGATAAGACCTTCCCGTTTATCAAGGAAGAGGGAGACGTCATGGCGAGACGACCGGTCCACCCTGCCCGCCAGTTCTTCGACCGGCGGCAGATCCGGAGAATTGCGACTTTTGGCCTTGTCATGGGAGCGATTGGCTTTCTCCTCTTTCTCCACCTCCTTGGAAAGTACCCCTACGTGATCGCAGTTTCGGTTATGTTCACATCGTTTGTCTGCCTCCAATGGTTCAACGGGCTGCAGGCTCAGCTCGAGTATGAACCCTACTTTCTCGACATCAGGAGAAGCCTCACCATGAACCCGTACATCTACCTTGGCATTGGGGCAGGGCTCCTGCTCCAGCTGGCTGCCATCTACCTCATCCCCGGGATATTCGGTGTTGTTCCGCTCGCTCTTGAGCACTGGTTCTACGTTGTGGCATTCTCACTTGCAGGATTCCTGATTGTGGAGGCGATAAAATGGTGGGAACACCTTCACGGTACCAGGACTGTGTCCGGGTAATTCCCGGGCACAAGATTCTATAGTGCGGACAGGTGTGATGAAGAGGATGCATTCGTATTGTGGGATAGGAAAAAACTGAGAGCATGGAACGCTGGTCATCGAATATCGGGTTTATCCTGGCATCAATCGGCGCAGCGGTAGGGATCGGGAACATCTGGCGGTTCTCTGCCGTCCTCGGACAGAACGGAGGCGGGGCATACCTCGTCCCGTACTTCATCGCCGTCTTTGTCTTCGCTCTGCCGCTGATGATCCTCGAGATCACGATGGGAAGGCAGTTTCGTGCAGATGTCGTGGGTGCGTTCCGGAAGGTGAGGCCGGAGTTCCGCGTCATAGGGTGGCTCCTCTGCGCGATCGTGTTCCTGATCCTGAGTTACTACCTCGTAATCACAGGGTGGACGGTTGCCTACACCTTTTTCTCTGCGACGGGGAGCAATGTCGTCTTCTCCGGGTTCACCGGAACATACCTCCCGGTGATCTTTGCAGTATTCTCCGTTGTGGTTACAGGAATCATCGTCTCGATCGGAGTCCAGAAAGGAATCGAACGGATCTCCGTGATCCTGATTCCCGTCTGTATTGTGATCCTCGTTATCCTCGCCCTCTTCAGCACCACGCTCCCGGGGTTTGGCGAGGCACTCACCTATCTCCTGACTCCGGATTTCTCTGTCCTCCTCCATGCAGATATCTGGGCCGCAGCGTTCGGGCAGGCATTCTTTTCGCTCTCGGTCGGTGAAGGAATCCTTCTCACCTACGGCTCTTACATGGCAAAGGATCAGAAGATCCCGTCCGCCGCCCTGATCATCACCGTTGCGGATATCGGGATCGCACTGCTTGCAGGCGTGGTCATCTTCCCGATCGTCTTTTCGTACGGGCTCTCTCCTGCAATCGGAGCCGAGCTTGCATTCACGACACTCCCGATCGCGTTCTCGCTGATGCCGGCCGGGCAGATCTTTGCGGTCGCGTTCTTTGCGGTCCTTTTCTTTGCTGCGCTCACGTCATCGGTTTCCATGCTGGAAGTCTGCGTTGCAGCGATCGAGGAGGCTGCCGGGTGGGCCCGGAGGAAGACCACCCTGGTGGTGACAGGCCTGCTCCTGGTCGCAACCATGTTCCCTGCGCTCAGTTACAGTGCGATGAAGCTTTCCTTCCTTGGATTGCCCGTCCTTGATCTCATGGATGAGACCGTAGGCTCTCTCGGGCTTCATGTTGCTGCCCTGCTCCTTGCCGTGGCCTTCACCTGGTTCCTCAAGGAGGATCTCTTTTCAGCATACCTGGGAGGACCAACCCGCCTGAACCGGCTCCTCTTCCTCCTCTGCAAGTACCTTATCCCGGTAGGCCTTCTCGTCACGATTGTCTCACAACTGGTCAACGGCATGGAGGGTGCGGCAAGTTCCTTCATCCCCGGCACCCGTGAGATCGGTGCAATCCTCCAGGTGGAGGGGGTCTTCCTTGTTGCGTTCATCGTGCTGATTCTCTGGACCATTGCCCGGAAACCCATGGAGTAAGTGATGGTGTGATCCTGCATGCATTCTTTTTTGAATTCCTTCCAACCTGGATCCAGTATCCTGTGTTAGGGAGATACCCCGCATACCTGCGGCACATGAACCAGGATACCTGGAGAGGAAAGGGATGCTCCAGATGGGGCCTGTGAATACCCTGACCTGAACCCCTCACCTGAGAAGCTGCACGATCTCTTCAGGTACGATAAGATCAAAGAGCCCGTGAATCTCGGCCCGGGCACCGTCGAACCATTCCACTATGCTTTCACTTGAGAGAAACCCCGCGGGTTCCTCTGTGTGCATGGTGAACACGAGAGTCCATCCCTGTTTTTCGGGTATAGGACGGATGGATCGGACCGATCCTTCACTGCCAGGAATCTTCATGCTGGTGAACAAGATCTTGTCCTGTGTGGTCTCACAATTGAAGCTCCGTGAGACGAGATGCTCGATCTCTGCAGTCCCGGGCAGGTGTATGCCGGGAGGGACAGATAAGAGGTCAGTATATCGGAGTGTGCACCCCGTGATCCGGGAGATCTCCCCCGCACCGGTGATCATATCCGTGATCCTATCCCTGATATGCGGCCAACCCGGGTAGGGAGGAGGGATTACCAGGGAGAGTGATTCAGCACCAGGTCCAGGGGTGCAGCAGCAGAAGACCTCCTGGACCGGTGAACGGGAAAAGGAATGTGGCAGGGGATGGTCCATTACAGGAACGATTTCAGACGGATGGGTATTCTATCTTTGCTGCCTGTGAGTCGGTTGGTCGTCCCGGGACTGTGAAGGGTGTGCGGGGAAAACCACGCATGCTGCGGGATGATATGTACGGATACTTTCGATGATGGCCATGAGATCGATCGGGATCACCCTGAGAAGCCATTGATGGTGACAGGTAATCTCTATTCAATGAGAATATCGTCGCGTGAAAGTCCGGCTTGCTTCAGGATCTCATGAAGAGTACCTTGTGGAAGATCGCCGGGATGAAGGGGGATGGTGACCTGGCGCCCTGTCTCTTCATTCCTGAAAATCTGGTGGCTGCCTTTTGTCCTGACCAGCACGAAACCTTTCCTTTCGAGGATTGAAACCACTTTTCTGGAAGTGAGTGGTGGGATCTTAGGCATGAGCCAGGATTGTCAGGGTATATTCGAAAAGACCGTCCTGGTCGGGGATTTCTTCCCCTTTCTCGGTAAGAGTCTCAATATACAATTCGACTGCTTCCTGTGCCATCCGGATCGCATCATCGAGTGTCTTTCCATATGTCACGCATCCCGGAAGTATCGGAACAGTCACTGTATATCCTCCCTCAGGTTCTTGCCGAAGGAAGATTTTATATCGGCGTTCTGGCATGGATGTCCTCGCAGTATAGTTCACGGAGCAGGACCTGGTACTTGTGGGCTACTCTTGAGTAGTAGGTTCTCGTCACCTCTATTTAAGATGTGATGCGACAGGTACCCGACCCTACAGTATCACGCAATGTCCTTTGGAAAACCACGAGGGTGAGCCTGACGATTTGAGCTGTGGTGCCATGGGGAAGGATAGGAGAGATGGACATGAGTATGGTATGGCAATAATCAAGGAGTTGCCGGTTGGAGATTGTTTCTTCTCTCTTTGCCGCCTGATTCCAGGCTTAATTCATTGGGAGATCCGGATGATGAGAAAACGCGGGATGAAAAACGGTATCCTTTATTGATTCGCCCGGACAACGCCATGATCGGTTTTCCATGATCTCCTATCATACCATAACCGGATACAAGGAATCGCTCCCCGGCATCCGGCAGAAGACCCTTGTCTATGGGGATCACACCCTCATGGTCGAATTCCAGCTGGACAAGGGATCAGAGCTTCCCAAGCACACCCACCCTCACGAGCAGACAGGATATCTCGTGTCCGGGCACATCACGCTCCGGATCGATGCCGAGGAATCGGAGATCCGGCCGGGCGACAGCTGGACTATTGCCGGAAATGTCGAGCATTCGGCAACGATCCACCAGGATTCGGTGGCGGTCGAGGTATTTTCCCCGGTCAGGAAAGAATACCTGCCTTAATCTTTTCTTCAAAGAAATTGGCCTTATTATTCTTGTATTAAAAGATTCTCCATCCAAATTAAAAACTGAACTCACAGAGAAAGTATTTAACAATTAAAATAGAACACTCAAAAAATTATGGAGTATCAGTATAATGAACACACACCGAACGTTTAAGAGAAAATGCCCTCCTCAAGATGGGCGTCGGATCACTCGATCACGGAATGGCTCCTGGCCATACATTCTGTTTCTTTTTACAATCCTCGTCCTGGTGGGAACTGCCCAGGCTCTCTTTTCGGAACCGGTCACCCAGAAAGACCTGGAATGCATGCGCTTTGTGACTCCAGACTTCCAGTTACTTCCCGGCTCCTCGTTGACCTGGGCAGAACAGGCCGCAATCGAGGAGTGGATGTTTTCCGGCCACGTAAAAGCGCTGATCCCCCGTGGTGACGGGTACGAAGTCACCATCCGCCATGACAATGGGACGCTTGAAACGAGGTATTTCTCTGAATTCTCCAACGGGCAGCCATTCTGCCCTGAGAATCCCGGGTGCATGGAATGGGCGTATGCATTCGATGAGGAAGAGGTTGAAAAAGCCAAACAGTACTATGGCCAGGAAATATCATATCTGAACCTTATCAAGGCTGTAGCCCCTGATGAGTATGAGTGCATGGATTACAATGTCCGTGCCAAAACATCATACCGGAATATCATGTGGCCTGAAGATCCTGAAGAATTCATCATTCCCTGGATCATCGGATTCGGTCGTTGCGAATCTGGTATGTACTACCAATCGGCAGAGGTCGGGTCCCTGTTTCCTGACCTGAGCAGCGAGCTGATAGGAAAGACTTCCCGCGAAGGCTCCGGCTGGGAGATCGTAGTCACGGTCCAGGAGCCGAAGGACCAGTATGGGAATCAATACTCCTCCATGCTGGATTTCTATAGGGTGCAGTATCCCGAAGTGTATGCCTCGCTGTCATCATCGGAGCGGCGGGAACTCGAGTCGCAGCCTCCCCGGGTGGGAGACGTCAGTATCAGGACCACGCCTGACAGGGAGCAGCAGGAAATCCTGCGGACAATCTGGGGGACCGATATTACGAACGAGGAATATTTCACCCTCCTCTGGCCTGATCTCTGGGATGCCCTCCCGGAATGGATGAGCGAACCCCCGTGGGCTGATAACCCATACCGGTGGCTGGAGCCCGGTCCTGATAATTATTACTCGGTCCGGAACGATTACATCCTCCCCGAAGACCGCCTGCCTCCCTCGTCCAACCTCCCTGAAAAGCAGGTCGCGGTTCCTGCCAAAGAAACAAAGGAGGAGACAGGGGATGTAAGTCTCAACCTGTTGACACTGAAGACCCCGAACAGGCGCATTTCACCAGATTCGCGACTCACGAGGCCATCAATGCCGGCACTCTCCAGTCTCAGGACCGGGACTGAATCAGCCGGTTTTACCGTGAAGGAGAGCCGGGAAGAACAATCCGTGAAGGAATCACTGTCACAGATGTCAGGGCGGTTCACTGTCAATACCCCGGCGAAATCCGCATCGCTCAAGGCCTCCGTCGCCCGGACATGTGCTTCCTGTGGTGTGAGGAGATAACTGGTGATGCGGGCTGAAACGCTCATCCTCCAGGGGGTGGGCAGGTACCTTTTTTTCTGAATGAAATTGGCTTTCCCATCTTCATTGTGGACGCATGTGTTTCGACTGAGTAATCGTGAAGTGTTTTAACCCGGATAAGGTCTCATTCTGTCACTGTGTGAAGCGATAAGATCTGGGAAATCGAATACATTTTATAGACATACCTTGTATAAGGTGACACAAATGAAAATTATTGCATTTGGGGTTATCTTCTTCCTCATTCTGATCTCTCTCTCATTCTCTGGTTGTGTGCAGCAAGAGATACAATCAGACCTTTTGCCTGAAGTCCATAACACTCCCGGCATGTTCGATTCGCCCTATTATGGTATCTCTTTTCAATATCCCGATGATTGGATATTTTCATTCCAGGAGAAAAGTTTCAAACTTGATAGAATTCGGGAATTGGGGATTGGTCACGCATTTCGCGCAGTATATACCAATAATACAAGCGGATTTTCCTTCGCGATGAGTGGTTCAAGAGAGGACTTTGATCCGCATATTCATTCTGAAAATTTTTCCGAAAGCCAGGAGTGTGGCTTTTACGGGACCGATGACCGGCTCAACATCACCGTCAGTGAATCGTATAATCCTGTGACTATTGATGGGGGAAAGGCACGGAGGTTTATCATCGTCGTTCATGATCCGGGCCTTGAAACTGTGGAAACATATTATGATATATGCAGGGCGTATAAATCCGGAAAAAGTATGATTTACAGGATTTTTTGGAGTGCGCCTTCTGAGAGATACTTTGATTACAAGCCTGTTGTGCAGGAGATTCTCGATAGCATTAGGATTTACGAACCTTCATAAGAAGGCATGATATTTTCAAGCTCCCTGCGAATCATCCACCGGACTCTGCGGAAATAAATGGTCAGAAGGGCAGTTTACCTCAATTGATTTGAGGAATGCATTCACTTTCTCTTCTGATCGGGCATCGCCTTTGGTATACTGGTAATTGATGAAATAGAAAATCCTGTTATACAGATGTCCCTCGCATTTCCGTGTGAAACTGATGAACCCGTTCATATATTCCCGATCGGGATCGCTCACGAGAAAAGTCCGCTGTATTCCCTCCCCTCCCGCTATCTGGATTGTTTTCTTATATTCGATGGGTGTTGAATTAGGAACACCATGAGTAAAAATCGCATTTCGTTCTTCCATCCCTTCGGGATGATAATACGGTTCGATGGAGATCCGGATCGACAATTCCCCGTCGGAGAAGGGAACTATTGCCCGGGGTTTTTCCAACAATCTATTGACCCGCCATGATTGGGGTGTGTTCACTGTCAATCTGTTATTAAAAGCATCAAACACAGGAGGGCAGGTGAGTTCTATCGAATCGAGCATTGCCTTGACTGTTCTCTCCAGGTGGTCATCGCCCAGGTTATATTGGTAGTGAATGAAGTAGATTATTTCATTATAGTGCAGTCCAGGGCATTCCCGGGCGATGCCGATAAACCCTTCAATATATTGCCGATTACTTCCATTTACAAGGAATTCCCATTTTAATCCCTCTACCCCGGAAATCTGGATTTCTTTAAAGCTTTCTCTTGCAGTCGCATTGGGTGTCTCATAGCTAATTCCTATACCGCCCGGACCCTGTCCTTCAGGAAGTGTCTTCTGATCAATATATACATCAATGAACGCCTGATTGACAGGATGAGTGAATACCACATGTGATTTTTCTATTGTTTTTTCCATATGCCAGGATTGAGGAATGTGTATCTCAACCGCTGTATTGGTGTATTTATTCGCGGAAGGACAGTCCAATTCAATTGAATCGAGTATTTCCCTGACCATCTCTTCCCGCCGTGCATCACCTGCCGGGTATTCGAAGCGAATAATATAGGATATTTTCCTATTTCCCCTGTCCTGGCATTCCCGGGTGATCCAGATAACTCCTTCGATATACTGCCGATCATTCTCATTCACAAGAAATTCCCATTGAAATCCATCTTTGCCGGAAATCTGTATTGTTTCCCGGTATCCAATTTGAGTTCTGTTTGGTTTTCCCTGTTCTAAATTCAGAAGCTCTGCTCCTTCAGGATTGTATAACTCCTGAATTTCAACCGCAATTGATGCCTGGTTGTCAGGAGAAGAGAACACCATCTGGGCTTTCTCCAGTATTGTGTCCACCCGCCAGGATTGAGGAGTGAAGACCGAAAATCCGGATTCTGGAAGAGAATCTTTCGCGAACTGGTCTTTTTCTCCCGAAAATGCCTGCACACATCCAGGAATGAGAAGAAAGAATACGAGAATGATTGGAATGATATGGTTCATTGTTCTTACCAAATATCGAATGATGGAGAACCTGTGATAAATCCTTTCCATATACATATTACGATCTAATATTCGTCATTCCTGGACAACTCATAATTTACATCACATGGAGGAATTCATTGATAATGTTGCCCCGATGAAAAAGCTGGCAGTCTCCCTCATTCACGTTCAAGTCAGGATGGTGAAGACCGGTGGAAAATGGGGATTCATTCCAATGTGGCCTGGGATATTGAGATGAGGGAGTTTTTTTATGCCGTCTGGATGTTTTCTTTTATGAGATAGCCGATTACCTCCTCCGATTCTATTTATCTCCCCCACTACAACATGGGATCATGATTCCCATCCTGCAGCCAGAGCAGTATCCCGCAATACTTGCGAACGGGCTCCTCATCATCATCATGGTGGGAATCCCAACGGTACTCATCTCCCTTCTCATCTTTTTTCTTCTTGAACGGGTCCAGCACCGGTGGGTCCGTCTCGTTCTCCCGGCAGCAGGTGCGGTGCTGATCCTCTCGATCAGTCTTTTCTTGTTCAGCGGAATTCCCCAATCTCCTGAAGAATACCAGAGAACCTGGGTCCCGATGATGCTGACCAGTTTCCTCCTGAATGCACTGGTGATACTCGCACCATTCCCGTTCATCCGCCCACATATCAGGAGATATTCCCCTTACCTCGTGATACCTGCAACTCTCGTTGTCACGTTCTTTCTTCTCGTTGGGTTCGGATTGATGGGAGGGGATGCACAGGTTCCACCGGACACTGAATTCGGGATGATGGCAGGAAAGGTGATCTTTTTTATTGCTGAATTCATCCTTGCCACGCTCGTATATGGGTGTATTGCAGTGCTGGGAAGGATCATTTCTGACGGAAGCATGAGCAAGGGATGATCGGGGCATCTTCATCGTGCAGGAACCGTGAAAGGGAAAAATATGACAACATGATGATCTTCGTCCTGAATTCTTCTCCCCGGTGTCGATGAGTTCGTGATTTTTTCCCCATCCACAAACCACTTATAGAATTCCGTACAAAAGACTGGTTTAATTCACATCTGTGAATTATCTCATTCGAGAATAGGTGGTATCAGTATGAAGAACACAGTGAAAATACCAATAGCACTGCTCTTCGGTCTTATTGTGCTGAGCGGTGTTTCTGCCCTTGCAGCAGATACAGAATCACCCCAGGGATCACCTGGTGACCTTTTCAGCCTGGCGCTTGATGTATCACAGGCATCTTCCTGCCCTCCGGGTCAGGATTGCAGTTCCCCGTCTTATTGTAGTCAGAACCCCGGGAGCCCATCGTGCTCCGGGACAATTACACAAGATACTGGATGCAGTTCCGGCTCATGTACCAACACCATACGAATTCAGAATAATCCGGCTATCCTTGGTGCAGACTCGTTCAGCGACATGGAAATTTCCGGAGAGAGCAGGTTCCCACCAACCGTACACCAGAAGAAATTTGTAGGTCTCTGTTGCTGGTGAGACTCTTCTTCCACAACCCTTTTTTCATTCTCCCCCTCAACACTCAGGTATGGCATTGAGAGATGGGTATACCGAATACCAGCGCCGGGAATACTGCAAGGATGTGAAATGCCCCATCCAGCTGCTCCTGGACAAGGAAGTGGAGAAATCTCCCAGGTATGAAGAGATCCGGGCGATCTGCGGATCCAACTGCCTGCACACGACCCACGAGTTCCACCACTGGCTGATCCAGAAGGGGTACCTGGTCGTCAAACCGAAGGGATAGTAATCCCGGTGTTCCAAGGAATTTTCCCGGCGTGTCCATCCCGCGGATCCCTCTTCTCTTGCTCGGGAATCACGAGAGTTTTTTTACGGTTGTACATCATTACTTCTCGTGAAGTGTCCCCATGGCAAATACGTATCTTGATGTCGGGATCCAGAGCCGGATGAACCGGATCATCAATCCGAAGGACAACCGGGTCGTGATGCTCGCGGTCGACCATCCCTATTTCCAGGGGCCGACCACGGGCCTCCGGAACATGAGTGCCACACTCAAAACCCTCCTCCCCTACTGCGACTGCCTGATGACGACCCGCGGGGCGGTGCGGGCCAATATCGCACCCGAGGATCTCGGGTCAAAGCCGATCATGCTGCGGGTGTCCGGGGGAAACAGCGTGCTCTTCGAAGAGCTGAGCGATGAGCAGATCACGGTCTCCATGGAGGATGCCATCCGGATGGACGCGGCCGGGGTTGCGGTCAGCGTGTTCATCGGCGCTGCCAACCAGCAGCAGACGATCCTGAACCTGACCGACATGATCAATGCCGCCGAAGAGTACGGGATCCCCGTGCTTGCCGTCACCGCGGTTGGGAAGAACATGGCCCGGGACCTGCGGTATCTGGGCCTTGCATCCCGCATCTGCCAGGATGCCGGGGCCAGGATCGTGAAGACCTATTACTGCGAGGAGTTCTCGAAACTGGTCGACTGGGTCGCTCCGACCGCGGTCGTGGTTGCTGGAGGGAAGTATTCGAGCCCGCCCGAGGCGCTCCTGATGGCCTACGACTCGATCCAGGCAGGTGCTGTCGGGGTTGATTTCGGCCGGAACATCTTCCAGGACGAGAATCCGGTCGGGATGATCAAGGCAATCGGCTCGATCGTCCATGGGAATCACACCGTCAAGGAAGCCCTTGATATCTACAAGGCCTGCATGCCCGGTGCGAAAAAGCTCGAATAACCCGGGGATATCCTTCGAGTACTCAAGATTTCGGATTGATGGGAACAAGACAAAACCCGTGTGCATACAATGAAGAGTCTTGTAATCGTGTGTTCTTACCATCACCATAATACAGAGAAAATTGCAGAGGTTATCGCACACGTCCTGGATGCTCCGGTAAAAACCCCGGATGAAGTGATTCCTGAAGAGATTTCTGAGTATGGACTGGTGGGATTTGGTTCAGGGATCTATCACGGACGACATCATGAGTCCCTGCTCTCTCTTGCCGACAGACTGCCAAAGGTGAGTTCCGGCACTGCGTTCTTGTTCTCAACCGCAGCCATTACAGGAGATGCAAAGATTGCGAAAGATCATTCTCGTCTCAGGGAAAAATTGCTCTCCAAAGGGTATTCGATTGCTGGGGAATTTGGCTGCAAGGGATACAACACGAATAGTTTTCTGAAATACCTTGGCGGAATGAACAAAGGCAGACCAGATGCAGACGACCTTCACAGGGCTGAAGAGTTTGCCCGGAGCCTGAAGAAGGAGTATCTGACTGAGCAATAGTCTCCTGGTGAGGAAATAGAGAGAGAGTGTGATATGTCATCGTTACGGGGAACCGCATGAAAGCCGCAGTCTATTATTCGAACAGTGACATCCGCGTTGAAGAGGTCGACGATATCGCCGTCGGGCCGGGCGAGATCAAGGTCAGGGTCATGGCATGCGGGGTGTGCGGGTCGGATGTCATGGAGTGGTACCGGATCAAGCGTGCGGGACGACCCGGGGGTATCGGGGCATTCGGGCACGAGTGCACGGGAGTCATCGATGAGGTCGGCTCCGGGGTTAATCCGAAATGGAAGGTGGGCGACCGGGTCGTCGTGACCCATCATGTCCCCTGCACTACCTGCAATGCGTGTCTTCGCGGGCATGCAACCGCGTGTGAAACCCTGCACACCACCAAATTCAAGAATGCCTACGGGGCATTCGCAGAGTACATTGTGTTGCCGAAAATCAACGTGGACCGCGGATGCCTGCACCTTCCTGAATCGGTCTCGTTTGATGCAGGGACCTTTGTCGAACCCCTCGGGTGCGTGGTCCGCGGGCAGCGGTTCGCGCCGACTTCGGATGGCCGGTCGGTCCTGATCATTGGAGCCGGGATCACGGGACTCCTGCATCTCAAGGCAGCCCGCCTGAATGGTGCAGGATTCATTGCCGTCTCCAACCCGAGCCCCGAACGGCTGGAGATCGCCCGGAAATTCGGTGCCGATGCGACCATTTCCGCCACGGAGGATGTTCCGGCAAGGTTCAAAGAATTAAACGGCGGAACGGGTGCAGATACCGTGATCATGACCGCACCGGTTCCCGTCTGCGTGAAGCAGTCGCTCGACGCGGTCGGACCAGGGGGTACGGTCCTGTTCTTTGCCCCCACGAATCCCGAGATCCAGTCCGGGATCAATCTCTGGAACCTCTGGCAGAAGGAGGTCACGATCACCCATTCCTACGCGGCCGACCTCCATGATCTCACCACGGCACTTACATGGATCCAGTATCACAGGATTGATGTGACCGATATGATCACACACGTGTTTCCCCTGCGAGAGACGGTTGGAGGCTTTCAGATCACTGCCCGGCACCGGGATGGGAGCCTGAAGGCGATCGTACACCCGCAGGAATAGTTTTTTTTCAACTCTGAACATCACCGCAACGCGAAGTCCTATCTACTATGGACGACCGTCAAGGAGGGAGTGAAATGAAGGGAGTGATACTTTCACCCTCCGCATGGCAGCTGCCCTTACTCACTGAAAATCCTCAGACTGATCATGCCATCCAGTATTCGTGTGAAGTGCCACCGGTGCGGGTATGAGTGGACCTACATGGGGAATCTGGTGGAGATGGTCTACCGGGATCCTGCACCGAAGAGACCGGTCCGGATCGGATGCCGCCATTGCCGTGCCGCGATTCGCCTGGACAAAATAGTGAAATCCCCGCATGAACCCGACACTATGAATGACGCTGGCCGGTCTCATTCATGAGAATTTATCACAGAAGATTAATAATCATAGAAGAATAGTACCCCTTCATGTCGAAAATCCGGACATTCTTCATCATCGGGATAGTCTTCCTTCTCTTCACCGGAGTGCTTGCGATCCTTGGAGTGGTGACGGGAAATTCCAGCCTGGTGGCCCTGTCTGAACTATTCGTGATCATCAGCATGGTCTTCATGCTCTGGGGATACGTGGTGACCCTGGAAAGTATCAACGAGCATGTTTCAGAGAATGTGGAACTGATGAAAGTCCTTATCAATACCATAGAGAAGGGAAAGTGATTATTCCCGTCCAATCATTCTTTTTGTCGAAACCGCAGCAGGCCATGGTGAACAGGACCCCGCCGCCCCTCAGGGTTTGCCAGGTCGGGCAGGATTGATCCTCTGACAGCGTGAGGAATTTGATCTTCTGAATTCTAATACAAAATTTTATCTATTTTTTTGTATTACAATATATAATAACAAAGAATTTGTCCAGGAATCATGACAGCCAAAGATGCAATCCTCCTTCAAAAAAGGGAGATTGAACTGAGGATGCAGGAACGGTATATCCCGCGGAACGCAACATTGCCGGGACAGGAGAACAAGCTCATCCACGTGATTATCGGACCCCGGCGGGCTGGGAAATCTTTTTTCGCCATCCACTCACTGGCGGAGGAGGGACTTTTCGGGTATGTGAACTTTGATGATGAAGCGCTGATGGGGGAACATACCGTATCGGAGATTGTTCCGGCGATTGAATCGGTGTACGGTAAGGCATCGACGCTTCTGCTCGATGAGATCCAGAATCTCCCCGGATGGGAACTCTTTGTCAACCGGTTATCCCGGCAGGGATTTCATCTCTATATCACCGGGAGTAACGCCCACTTGCTCAGCAAAGACCTTGCAACTCATCTTACCGGCCGCCATACCCTGACGACAATCCTCCCTTTTTCATATCGCGAGGTTCTCCGGCTGGAAGGAGGGAAGTATACGGAGAGCGAGTACAAGGAGCATCTTGACCGGTATTCGGAGACAGGGGGCTTTCCCGAACCTCTGGTGACTGAAATCAACCGGAAAGAGTATCTGGCCAGGCTCTTTGATGCTGTCATTTTCAAGGATATCATCAGGAGATACAATATCAGGGCGCACCAGGGACTTTCTGATCTTGCTGCGTACCTCTGTTCCCACACTGCAACCGAGTATTCGGTCCACCGGTTGACCACCGTGACCGGGGTCAGGAGCGATCTCACCGTCAGGAAATATTTGAACTATCTCGAAGAAGCTTTCCTCTTCTTCTCAATTCCTCGGTTCTCGTATAAGGTCAGGGAGCAGGTGTCGTCGCACAGGAAGATCTATTGCATCGACAATGGCTTCATCACCGCAAAGGGATTTTTCCATTCCGCACACAGGGGAAGGCTCTACGAAAACCTTGTCGCAATTGCGTTACAACACCATGCACTGTTGGGGGAAATTTCATTGTTTTACTGGAAAAATGCCGCGGACGAGGAGGTTGATTTCGTCATCCGGGAAGGGAGGCAGACAGAGCAGCTCATCCAGGTTTGTGTGGATGCAAAGAACCGGGAAACCCGGGAGAGAGAGATGAAAGCACTTCTCAAAGCAGGGAGGGACCTGCACTGCGACAGGCTTCTGCTGCTCACGAGAGACGAGGAAGGGGAGGAGGAGTTCACGTGGTTCGGCATGCAGGGAGTCATTCGACTCATTCCTCTCTGGAAATGGCTTCTCTCTCTGCCGGAAAATGCCGGTCATCCTTCGGGTGATAGTGCCGCTGTCACCACAAGCGGCGATATATGAATGATCCATATCCAACCACCCACATTTCAGCAGGATTAAGACCAATTGGTAAGAAAAGTTGAGGCTGATCCTATGCAAAAATCCTACGTACTTCTCCTGGCAGGCATCCTCTGCCTCCTGCTGATCGCGACCGGCTGTACGAATACCTCTCCTGCCCCCGCGGCAACCACGGTTCCCACGACCGCAACCCCGGTTGCGACAACCCCCCCGGCCCCGTCATGGGCCGGGACCTGGAACACTACCTGGCTCAATACTGATGGCAACCTGACTGTCTCCGTCGTCACCATGACTGTGGCCGGTCAGGAAGTCTCCGGGAACTACAGTTACACCTATCCAGATGAAGGCCCCTTCACCGGGCACCTGAACGGGACCGCAAAGGGACAGACCCTGGCCGGGATGTATTCCGAGAGCGACGATGATGTCGGGTATATCATCTTTGCACTCTCCGCGAACGGGAACTCGTTTACCGGCCGGTGGGTCCACGCCGAGAACAAAACCGAGCTTGACAATTCCACGCTCTTCTGGAACGGCGTCCGGATGGCTCCCTGAAGGTAAAACATTACGATTTTTTTCTTTTTCTCTTCCAGGGTAATTCAGGGATGGTCATGAAGAATCCATATCGTAGAAAATTGCTGTCATCCATCAGGTAGAAGTCGCGCTATTAATTAAGGAAAGGCACATTCCGGGATACCGATTCTGCTATTTTTTTATTACGACGAGGTATATTCTAAATCCATGAAGTATTTTTCACTCTTCGTCGTTTTTCTTCTCTTCACCATCCTCGCATGCGGATGCACAGAGAATTCTCCGCCTCTCGCACCGGAACCTGTGCCTGACATTACGCAACCTGTAGCACCAGTGGAGAACACAACCCCAACACTTCAACAAAAGACCCTCCTGGATCCCTTCGCGGGGACATGGGAGTGTAAAAGCTACCTTGCAAGCGGCCCTCTCAGGAAAGTCTATACATTCATGGAAAACGGTAGCTGGACAAGAACAAATACCAACCTTGACTCCATGGTACAGGCCTTTTCCCATGGGACCTGGAAGAAGGAGAGCGAGGGGAATTATGTCATCCACTCGTCTGTCAGCGGTGGCACGGCCAGTTTCGAGTATGATAAAGGAAAAGATACACTGTATGAACCGCATTTCAAGGAGACTTTCCATCGTGTATCAGAGGAGTATCTTCTCAAGATCCGCATCCCGACTCTCGCAATTTCCGTCACCTCTTCCCAACAGTCTTCGAAGATCCAGGGGATGACCCCCAATCCAGGGAAAGTGTTCCTTGTCGTCAATCTCTCGATCGAGAATACCAATGAACCAGGCGGATTTTCCTTTGAGAATAGGAATATCCAGGCGGTCTGCGATGAGACCACTGCAGGTGGAGCTATCACCCAGAAGTTGGCAGACCGCATTGAGAATCCACTCTCTCCAGGAAACCTTGCACTTGGGGAGGTCGTGGAAGGAAACGTCGTCCTTGGGATTCCTGAAGGCACCGTGGTATCCAGGATACGAATTGTCAATAATGAGGGAGACACGGTGTCAAATATCGTTGAGCTCCAGAATGTACCACGCGTTGAGCTATGAGAGAACCTTTTTTTCTGTCTGCTCAGTGATGTGAACTCTACAGTTTTCTCCCTTTTTTCGGGAAGACATATCTTTTGTCACCAAGACCCCTGGTTCTTCACGCTCGTTTATGGTGTGAGCCGTTTCCCCTGGACGAAAGGGCGGGAGTGATGAACCGGAAGTATTCATGCGTGAGCTGTTCTTGGGAAAATCCTCCGCTTCGATTACGAGTTTCCACTTCGGTTCGAGGGAGAGGATCCCTATGGAACCCGTCGAGGCCGGGGACTGGTTGTTTCACCAGGAGGTTTCGGCAGCCTGCGAGACCTGGGTTGCCACTGTTCAGATCTCCCGCCGGCGCCAGGCCTCGATCAGCGCCCGCGAGATACTCGTCCTCGAGGGAGTGGGCGGCAGGTGGTCGCGGGAGAACCAGCCGGCCTCTTCGATCTCCCTGGGATCAATCCGGAGTGCTCCGCCTGCATAGTCCGCGACAAAGCCGATCATGAGGGAGTCGGGAAATGGCCAGGGCTCGCTCCCGAAATACCGGATGTTTTTCACCGCGATGCCGACCTCTTCGCCAACTTCGCGGTGGACGGTCTGCTCGAGGTTCTCCCCGGGTTCGTTGAAACCGGCGAGGATCGAATAGACCCCTGGCGTGAAGCGTGGGGACCTTGCGAGCAGGACCTCCTCGCCCCTTTTCACGAGCACGATGATCGCAGGGGAGATTCTTGGGTAGATGGTGCGAGTGCAGGCCGTGCAGATCCGTGCCCGCTCTGTCGTCGACGGGCGGGTATTCGCCCCACACCTCCCGCAGAAGGTATTCGAGCGGTCGAAGTCGAGGATCCGTACTGCATAGGCGGCATATGCCATGTCCCGGTCCGGTACAACCTCGTGCAGGTCCCTGACAGGCGACATCTTCCAGCCGTCCGGGAGCGTGGCACCGGCAGGAATCTCGGCTGCATAGTAGGAAAGGTCGCCGTCGGTGCCGAGGTATACCGGTGCACCGGATGTAAGACCTGCAGCGAGCAGGTCTCCCATGACCACGGTGCCGGGTGCCGGGTCGGCCCGGAAGGCCACGGTACTTCCCTGGACCAGGATCCAGCGTGTCCGTGCAGGCGACAGGCCCTCCGGCTCCGGGAAGACCGGGTGGAGAGGGCGAACCGCGTAGAACGGGTGGTGCTCCATACCAGATCCTTTGGGTGGCATCCATGGAAGTTCTGCCGGTTGCCGGGAAAACCAGATCGAACGGTATAATTCGGATCAGAGTAACAGCCCTTGCATGAAACTCATCGCGGTGCTTCTCACCCTCTGCATCCTTACAGGATGTGCTGCAGCACTCTCCCTGCCGGCCGTATCGTCCCAGTACACTCCGGCCCGCCCGGACCTAATGTACGTCTCCTCGTTCGAAGGAGGCCACAGGCTCCAGGCGGGTGACTACCCGGTGATCGTCCTCTCCGGGACCTACCGGCAGATGGGCCGGCAGTATGGCGGCCTTATGAAGGCCGAGCTGAACGAGGAATACCGGTTCATCTCCTCAGCCTATGTGAAACGCGGGTATTCGAACGAACAGCTGCGAGCCGACGGGAGGGAGGCGTCAGTGCTGTACCCAAAAAGGCTGAAGGAGGTCTTTTCCGGGATGGCAGAGACCTCGGGTCTGACCCAGGATGAAGTGATGGCACTCTACAACGGGCTCGTCATTTATCTCATGGTCCCGCCGGCCGATGCTTCCTGCTCCTACCTCTCTGCCTGGGGCAACTACACGACGGACGGCTCTGTCATCGCCTCCCGCAATTGGGACCTGGACGATGTCGCCCTTCCCTTCAACAGGTGGAACGTCCTTGTCGTGTACCGGCCCTCGGACGGCAGTAATGGCGTTGCGACCTTCGGGCCTGCGGGGGTGCGTCCAGAGACCGCCATGAACAGCAAGGGGCTCTTCATTGCCGATGATTTCGCGGGCTTCATCGAGTCCGCACCGGATACCCGCCCGGACTATGTCGCGGAATTCTTCCGGTTCATGCTCGACTACTCCACGCTTGCGGAACTGGATGTCGGCCTCCGGGGGGCGGCGACGAATGTGGGCTGGATCATCAACGTGGCCGGGCCTGACGGTGCCTTCGTGTACGAAGTGACACCCAACCAGACCCGCCAGAGGACCGGCGACGGCGTGGTTGCGGCCGCCAATCACTTCGTGGACCCTGCCTGGAACCTGCCCCCACCCGCGGAGCACTCGCTATCCCGCTACGAGGGGCTGCTCCGGGAGGCTGACGAGGCGAAGGGATCGATCGATGCCCGCCGGATGATGCAGATCCGGGATGTCCGGTGGGAGGATGGCGGGGCCACGTTCGTGCACTCGGTTCTCGCTCCCGATCATCCCGAGGAACTCTACTCCACCATCCACCAGGTGGTGTTCCTGCCGGATTCCCGGACGGTCTGGATCAAGGACCCGGACAGCGACTGGCAGAAGGTAGAGCTCGGGATGTTGTTTGGGGCGTGAGCGGAAGGGATGGGGATCGGCCCTGGATACCCTTTTTTTCAATACTACACCAAACAGGGTTTTTTTTCTGGGAATGATGGTAAAGTCCGAATAAATGTGATTCCTTCAAGAGTTTTGTTGTCCATCACATTTTGTGTCTGCGATTTTGGGAACGTGTTTCACAGGGGTCATTTTTTGTGAAAATACATTCACAAAAACCGGGGCCCTCCATGCGGATTACACCACCACGATGTGATCATCCTTGCTGGTTTCCTCTGCTCCGTTCTTCTCTATAACCTGCTGGTGAAGATCACACACCACTCGCTCTCACCGGATGGTGGTGCCCTGGATGTCGCAGGTTCAGGAATGATTGCTACGAACCCGTCTCCCGGGATACCGAGTCCTGGATTGTTCTCTCGCAATCATACTTGACGGTGAGATCGTGTTCCACTGTGAAAGAATTCAATTCTCCACATAGCACGAACCTTTTTACACCCAACACAGCATTCAATGATCAATGATATCGATCCTGTACGTTGACGACGAACCGGGACTGCAGGATATCGTAAAAATCTTCCTTGAACGTTCCGGGAATTTTAAGGTCGATATCTCAGGATCGGCATTTGATGCGCTGAACAAATTGAAAGGAAACAGGTATGACGCGGTTGTGTCTGATTTCCAGATGCCGGGAATGGACGGCATCGCCTTTCTCAAAACAATCCGGAGTGAATATCCCCATCTCCCTTTTATCATCTTTACCGGTCGTGGCCGTGAAGGGGTTGCGATTGACGCATTGAATAATGGCGCTGATTTCTACCTGCAGAAAGGGAGTGACATCAAACCACTCTTCGCCGAATTACAGAATATGATCCAAAAAGCAGTCCAGCGAAGACAATTAGAAGATGCACTGCTTGAGAGCGAAACGCGATACCGGGAATTTTTTACGACCAGCAGGGACAGTGTATTCATCACAACCCCCGATGGGAGATGGATCGATTTCAATGATGCACTTGTCGAGATGTTTAGGTACGGAAGCCGGGATGAATTATTCCAGATTCCTGTCACTGCAGTCTACGCAGAAGAGGGAGCCCGTGCTGCCTTCCACCGTATCATTCAACGCCAGGGATGTGTGAAGGAACACCCGGTACGCGGGCGAAAGAAGGATGGAACGGTATTCGAGGCTCTTATTACCACCGTCCCGGTCCGGAATGCTGACGGTTCAGTGAAGATGTTTATCGGAACAATCAGGGATGTCACTGAACAAAAGCGTGCAGAACAGGCACTCAAAGAGAGTGAAGAACAGTATCGCATCCTGGCCGAAAATGCCCCTGTCGGTATCCTCACCTGTGACAGGAACGGGCATATCACGTATCTCAATCCAAAGGTGTTGGAGTTGCTAGGTTCTCCATCGGAGGAGAGGACAAAAGAGATCAATCTTCTTCGATTTCCTCCCCTGGTAGAAATTGGGTTTGCGGAAGATCTTCGCCGAACCGTTGAGGATGGGATCTCGATCCATACTAAAGAGGCGGAATACACTTCAAAATGGGGCAAGACTGTGCATTTCAGGTTGCACATCTCGCCTATAGTGAAGCAAGGGGTGATCGAGGGTGCCCAGATTATCCTGGATGATATCACTTCCCGGAATCGTACATCACCAGATATTTCTCATGGACCTGAATAGAAACATCCTGATTCACTGATGATGACCGGAGGATGATACAGATCCGGGATGTCCGGTGGGAGGACAGCGGGGCCACGTTCGTGAACTCGATCCTCGCTCCCGATCACCCGGAGAACTCTATTCTACCATCCACCAGGTCGTGTTCCTGCCGGATTCGCGGACGGTCAGGATCAAGGACCATGACAGCGGCTGGCAGAATGTTAAGCTCGGGATGTTGTTTGGGGAGTGAGCGGAAGGGATGGGGATTGGCTCTTCCCCCCGTTTTGCCCAAATCTGGCGAAGTGAACCTGGTATGGTCCGCTAAGGGGATACTGTGGGAAGCACGCTTGGTGAAAGGTGAAGAAGGGGATTTGAACAAAAAATTGAAATCCTCCCTATCTGGAGATACACAAGAGATATCCTGACCAGAATTGCGTGAAACTCTGATACTATTTCATAATTCTTATCACCTGAAAATCGCAATTCCTCCGAATGGGAAAAACCACCTGTTCATTTTTTCGAGTGGCAATTGTGGTCAGTACTCTTGCCATTCTCTTTTTAATCTTTTCAGGATGCACGGGAAACCCGGCAGGGGGAGTCGTGAAGAATACCTCGGCAGCACAACCAGAATCACAAGGGAATGAAAGTCGTCTGCAAGAGTCAAATGCCACGACAAGCACTGGTCCGGTCAGCATGACCATCCATTCCGTCTACAAAACAATGAAGATCAAGGATGCAAATCCGATATCAGGAAATATTTTCGTTGTCATCAATACGACGATTGAAAACATGGATGAAACAACCCCTTTTGTGGTCAATGAGACGACCGTTGATATCACCGGGGGTGGGCCTATCACGCAGAAGGTCTATGGCAAATTATCAAATCCCTTCTACTGGGGGTCCATTCCGCCAAAAAGCAGTACTACCGGTGAAATTGTATGTGGGGTAAAAGCAACCACAGAACAGTTCACCATCACGCTTCGTGATGAGCAGGGGAATGCCATATTCACCAAACCGATCGGTTCCATTCCTCTGGGCAATTATGGTCAACCCCCTGGTTCTGAGAGCACTGCCCAGGAGTCAGACCCTGCCCAAACCCTCAAAGTCGTCATCCACTCGGCACAAAAAACCATGAAGATCCAGGATACGAACCCCCTGCCTGGAAATATCTTTGTCGTCATCAACATGACAATCGAGAACCTCGCTGGCAGTGAATCATTCGTTGCCAATGAAAATACCATTGATATCACTGGTGGAGGACCGATGACCCAGAAGATCTACGACAGATTAGCAAACCCCTTTTTCTGGGGATCCATTCCGCCAAAAAGCAGCAAGACCGGTGTGATAGTATTTGGAGTAAAAGAGAGTACGAACCAGTTTACGCTGACGTTCCTTGATGAAAAGAAGCAGGTCATGCTCACAGTACCAATCGGGACAATTTCCACCGGCCCCTACATACCCTCAATAGGAAATGCAGACCTGCTCAGTGCAACAAATTTCTCTGCCGTGATTGAGAGCCTGGATACCCCACAGAAAGCGACTGAGTATGCGGATGCGAGATTCATCTTTACCTACCATGATGGATGCATATCCTATCCCCCTGAGGAATTTTTCCGGAATGGAAAAGGCGATTGTAAGGATTATGCGACCTTCCTTTCATATGTGCTCGCACATCATGGCTATGATGCACAGATTGTTGCATTCAAATATTTTAAGGATAACAAACGAAACGGGCATGTTGTCACCTTTTTCAAAGAAGCAGATGGATCCATGTATTACATGACAACCCCGGCGGTCAGCAAGATAAGGGGAGTCACGTCACTCGATAATCTCCTGCAGAAGGAATGTTCGCGTCTTGGCATACCCACAATTGCCAATTACACGATCATCCCCGCCGGCTCTGTGGACACATGCGTCTTGTAATAGAAAGACCTACCGTTTTTTTTACTCGTGAAAGCATGAATCCGGCTGATATCATATTTTAAGGCAGGTGTCACTCAGCATCTCTGCCTTCTGCCGATACCCTCAAATCTTCCGGCCTTCCACTCTCTTCTATGGGTGCACTCACAGGGAAGCATGGGCCAACCGATCCGAAACGTATCATTGCAGTCTACCTCGTGCTGGTATGCGCATTATCGTCGATCTTCTGGTATTGTATCGCGGTGCGGCCACAGTGGGCGATAGATTCAGGCCTGCTCCGTTACGCAACCCTCCCTCTCATGTGGTGTCCTGCGTTCGCCGCGATCATAACCCGGCTCGCATTGCAGAGAAACCTTGGGGGATTCGGGTGGAAGATCGGCGAACTCCGGTGGTGGCTCCTCGCGATGGTCATCCCGGTTGCCGTCGGGCTCCTGATGTTCGGCACCGGGTGGATCTCCGGTGTTGCGCCGTTCCTGCCGGACAGGGCAGCGGCCATGCTCGCGGTGCCGGCACTTTTGGCCATCCTGGTCACGCTTGGCTTCAGTATCTTTTCGGCAACGGGCGAGGAGATCGGGTGGCGGGGGCTTCTGGTCCCCGAGCTTGGCAGGGTCACCACGTTCACCTGGATCGCGATCATCTCTGCCGTCATCTGGTTCCTCTGGCACCTGCCGCTCATGCTCGTGGGTGCGTATGGCGATGGATCGCTCTCCTCGATGGTGCTGTTCTTCATCTCCATGATCGGCGGCTCGACGCTCTTTGCGTGGATCAGGCTTGCGTCCGGCAGCATCTGGCCAGCCGCCCTTCTCCATGGCTTCTGGAACTACTTCATCCAGACATTCTACCCGAGGATCACGGCAACGACCGATGCCGGAGAGGCAATGCTTGGCGAGTTCGGCTGGTATGCGGTGCTGATCAGCATCGCGATCGGACTCCTCTTCTGGTACCTCCGATATATGCTCCCGGAGATGCCGAAGCCCGAAGGCGGTCTCTAGGCGTTGAGATGCATGCTGTGCTGGTGGGGGATACATCCCTCCACCTTCTTCCATAAAGCACAAGAGCGTGTCTGACCTATCTCCTGCGTAATGACCCGGTTCAATGCTCTTATCCTTCTCGTGATCGTACTCACCATGATCCTGTGTGCAGGGTGCCTCCAGGAACAGAAAGTTTCCGGCGTGAACGATAGTACCAGCCTCCCGTCTTTTCCGGGGGGAGCACTATCCCTCCTTCACTCCTTACCCTGACGTGACAATCTCCTTCACTCTTCACAAAAAAAGCAGGTGTAGAGGGAGGCACTACCAATCTGTCGAAGATAGTGGATTGTTGATGAAAACCGACGGGAACCACATCAGTATTTATAACCTGTGACATACTACTACTACCAAGTATGAGCGAGCAGGCAGTGCATGGACCTCACAAGTCAGAATGGATCACCATCTCCACCGATGAATATGAATCCATGCAGCGTACCATTGAGGTTCTTTCGGACCCCGACCTTATGATCCAGCTCGACCAGGGGAAGAGAAAAAATGCCCCGACGAGGGATTTTGAGGATCTTGCTGGAGAATTAGGTCTTTAGAACTCATCTTTGTGCCTGATGGCCTCAATAATTACCTCCCCTTTTTCAAAATCAATGGTGTAGAGAATCCGGAATTTTCGTTCAAAAGAGAGTTCCCATAGTCCGTGGAGAGACCCTCTCAGCGGTTTTCCATGAATGTCAGATGGTACTTGCGGATAAAGAGAAGAGGAGGATGCTCTGACACTCCTTTTACACGAGCGTGGGGCAGTGGAAATCCGTGATTATCAGTCAAAATACAAGGTATAGTTATCGGGTGCATAGGTCGACAAGACTATCAAGAGAATCCAGAAGATGATAAAATACTTCACTACCCAACCATCTTCGGTCTTTTCTGAAGTGGTCTCGCCTGATGGCGTACAATATTTTCTTTGGATATAGTGGAATCCATCAGAGATAAATGCAAGCAAAAAGAGTATGGTGACTACAAGGAACCCAATGTTCCTTCTTAAGGTAATCCCTGGGTGAAGTTCCTCATCGGTTTTCTCTTCTTCCGGATTTTCTTCTAAAGAGGATCGGGCAGGAATTTCCGATTGGGTATATATTCCATCAACAAGGGCGACAATAGTTCCCTTCTGGACCTGAAGTCCTGGTGAGATGTCGGCCTGACTTCCCGAGCTCGATGCAACCTGCAGACCTGTACACATGAATGCGAGGATACACATCGTAAGAATGGGAACACCGCACGATAATTTCTGAATCCCCATCATTATCAATCACTTTCAGACGGGTTTCCAATTCATTTTCACCTGGATAATATTTTTCGTTATATTCTATAGTCATATATAGAGACATCATTGTCTCTTGTGTCTCTTGAGTGATTTGCATGAATGCTGTGAAATCCCGCGGAACACAGGATTCTTCTCTCTGTGAGATGAGTGCAGGGGTTACGAAGTGCCGGTCCCGGAAGCGACGAGAAGGCAATGATTCCCCCTCACCCTGTTCCGTAAAGCACAAGAGCGTGTCTGACCTATCTCCTGCGTAATGACCCGGTTCAATGCTCTTATCCTTCTCGTGATCGTGCTCGCCATGATCCTGTGTGCAGGGTGCCTCCAGGAACAGAAGGTTCCCGGCGTGAACGACACCACCGCGATCCGGCATGCACTCATGCAACAGCTCCTCCACGGAATGACCGTCATACTCCAGGACAACCTCGAAGCGTTCGATGCCTCTGTTGAGGACGTTGCATCCCTCCTCGGGACCACCGGGATTTCAGGCCCTAAGGCCGATTCCCTCATCATGGATCTCGCAGCCTCCCATCATTCCATACTCAGTGCCATCACCGTTGATACCAATGGCACCGTGCGTGCTGCAGCACCGGAGAGTGCCCTTACCATCCTCGGCCAGAACATCGCAGACCAGGACGTCATCGCACACGTGCTCTCCACCAGGCAACCGGCCATGGGCACGTACTTCACCCTCCGGCAGGGAGGAGCAGGGGTCGCACTTGTCTACCCGGTCTTCTCACCCGGCGGGGAGTTCCTCGGTGCAGTCAGCCTGGCCTTCTCCCCCTCGATCCTCGTTACACCCTATGCAGAAGAGTCAGCGACCTGGGCACCCTACACCTACATCGTCGCACAACCCGATGGCGTCCTTCTCGCCCATTCCAACCCCGCAATGGTGGGGAAGCCAACCTTCAATGAACCACTCTTCGAAGGATTCCCCGAGATCCTCGATCTTGCCCGCCGGTATAGCACGGAACGCACCGGGTATGCGACGTTTTCATATTACAAGGTTGGTTCAACAGAGATTGTGCCGAAAGAGACATTCTGGGATACCGTGGTGATGAAGGGTACTGAGTGGCGTGTGCTGGTGGTCGCGGATGGGGAGTAGGGTGTTTTTTGATTTGGTTTCATGTAGAGAGGGTTGGCAGCAATATTCATGCTGTCTTCTCCGGGAATGTGAGTGCGAGGTTGTCCTGCTGTGTGGCCTCTTGGCTTGAGGGTCTTCTCGACGATGATCTCGGTCTTCCCTGATCCCGGCCCTGCAATGATAAGCTGAATTCCGACATTGGTGACGGTTTCGGCCTGGGCGGGATTGAGGTGCATGGAGAGTTGTTGGGGTGAAGAGGGGGGTGAAGGATGATGAAATGAATAGAGGAGATTTTCTTGTAGCAATAGTTGACAAATTATTCTCTTAAATAATT
>JADFDO010000030.1 GCA_018262855.1 Methanolinea sp.
AACCATGCTCATTGTGGAGTGATTGAGTCCCTGGAAAAAAGTTGCTATTGAAGAGGGTTGAAAATAAGGAAAGCGGGTGGGGGATGCCATCAGATGTATTTTTTTTTTACGAACCCGCCAAAGATAACCGTAAAAATCACCATAATAAAGAGGGGTTGGAGGATGGCTAAAATAAACCAAGAGCAGTCTGTTTGTACTGGATTTTATACCGCACTATATGAACGATATGAGAAGATCGCGATAGTTCAGAAGCTCCCTGAAGTCGATAGGAACCCATTTTTTAAGGACAGATTCTGAGATGCTGGACCGAAATAGGAACCGGATTCTCTTCAGTTAATACCATTTACATCTGGAGCCTTGAAAAGTATTCACTGGAATTACATGTCGTTTGTTGATTTTTTTCAAAATTGTTGAGACAATTTCGTCAAGTAATTATTGTATTGAAAAAAGATCGAAGTACTATATTAATAATCCTCCCTTCCCCCACAAATTATATCATCAAGCAACAAAGAGACATTATTATTATGGCAGTCAATCAGTCTCAGGTCGATCATATCATCGCCTCAGCCTCTTCTGACGATCCTGAGGTGAAACTGCTGAAGCTCCAGGACGAGGTGGAGCTGATCAAGACCTCGATAAAGCGACTTCTCATCGACATCCGGGAGAGGATGAACGATCTTGAGAACCCCATCGTAGTGAGCGGTGGGCACGGTGGTACAGATGATGTCTCTGCAAAAATGGCAAACGTCCTAAAAGATACCTCGAGCGCCATCGAATCAGCGGCAGGGGCCATCAAGTCAACCACAGAGACAAAAAAAGCAGAAGAGCAGGCGAAGGCAAGTCAACCACAAACCCAGAATCCTCCATCTCAAGAGATACCTGGTTTTCCCCAGTTTCCGGGATCCGGTACCGGCCTCCCGCAGTACCCAGGTTCTGTCCCGGGTTTCCCCCAAACAGCGGGAAGTATCCCCAGTCAGCAAATACAACAGGGATCTACGCCTGGATCACATGGTCCGATGAGTGACCTGGATCTCTTTTCAGCGCTCAAGTCCCAGCTCGCAACACTCCCGAAAGAGGATCCGGTCGCAAAGGCTGCACTCAGCGACAAGGTCAGGCTCCAGAAGGTATTCAGGCTGTTTGAATGGACAAACAGGAACGTGAAAAAGTTCGGCCATGACAGAGTTGACCTCATGCTCGAAGCCTACCACGCGATGGGATATATCTCTGACCAGTCATGCAAGCTTGTGAAGGATATGACCCGACTGATGCCAACCAGCATCGGGGAACTCCACGAAATCAAGGCAGATGAATTCGTGTCTGAGTTATATGAACTGAACCATATCCTGAACCCGTCCGACTCGACATTAGACAGGGACATGATCGAAGTCCTGATGGAAAAGCGGGAAGGGAAGGATACCACAAAACTCCTGAGCCCCGCCCGGCAACCCGAAGAAGGGGCCCCGAACAGAGAATATTTACCCTCCCGTGATAGAATCTAGGTGAGATGTCCAGCGAGACTATCGTCACCGCCCTCTTTTTGATCAGTGCGGTGATCGCCGCGGGGGTACTGATCAATGCTATTTTTCCGACCATTACCCGGACGGCCGATACCTTCGGATCTGCTTCCGCCGAGGCAGATACCCGTATGCGCACGGATTTTAGGATAGTGAATACTTTTGCGGATTCGACGCAGGTGAAGATTTGGTTGAAAAATGTGGGATCCACAAGGCTCCATACGAATGAAGTTGACACAGGAGATGTATATGCAGGCTCCCCAAGCAACTTTGACCGAAAATCACTCTCCACAAGGTATCAGATTCCTGATAATGTGAATAGCTACTGGGACCCTGGTGAGACCCTAACTATTACAATCAATGATGCTGATATCATTTCCCGACTCCCGTCCTCAGGTGAAAATGTGTATGTGGCTGTTGTCTTACCAAACGGAGTGCGGCGAGATATGATATTTACACGAAGTTGAGGAATATTAATAATGGCTGCAGCAACCCTTGTGGCGACGGCGTTTGGCATTATTATTATCATAGTCACTGCCTATGTTCTTGCAGGGGGAACTTTACTCACCAGTGAGGTTGTAATAAACGCACAGAAGGATATGACGGACCTCCAAGTGAAGATGCTCGGGACATCGATGAAAGTGCTCTCGAATACTACGGATGGTTCTTTCTTTTATATACAGATCCTGAACGATGGGAGGGAACCAATAAGGGATTTCGAGCATGTCGATGTCTTCTTGTTTTCATCAGGCAGCTGGTCGCGATTTAGTTACCAGAACACAACCCCGCCGATTGGAAGTCATTGGGCAAAAGTGAGTATTTCTCCCGATGTTGTTTATCCAAACCAGTGGGACCCGGGGGAGTCCCTGAACATGTCAGTTTCATATAGTGCGACCCCTGATTATTTCAAGATCCTCACCGCCAACGGCGTGCCGAATTCCTGATCTCTATTCTTTCCATATCCAACCTTACGTCCGGTAAGGAACACTTTATATCAATATTCCGATATAGTATTCAGTACTCATTATGGTGGCATCTCTCAACGACGGCCTCTCCAATCTCCTTGGCGGCGAAGACAAGAACATCCTGTCGACAGGAAACAACGAGATCGATAAGAAGATTGCAGATGGACTGCCGCTCGGCTCGCTCACCCTGATCGAGGGGGAGAATGATACAGGGAAGAGCGTGCTGACCCAGCAGATCATGTGGGGTGCCATGAAACAGGGCCTCCGCGTTGATTTCTATTCCACCGAATTGACTGCAAAGAGCTTCCTCTCCCAGATGGAGTCCATGAGCCTCGATGTCTCCGATTACTTCGCCTGGGGCTACATCCGTCTCTTCCACCTGCACATGGCCGGGTTCAAGTGGAGTAAAGAGGAGATGGATGGGATCCTTCAAAGAATTGTACAGCATATCCGGACAAGCAGTGCCGAGGTCGTCGTGGTGGATTCGCTCACCATGTTCACCGAATATACCCAGCAGTCATCGATCCTCACTTTCCTGACGAATTGTAAACAAATTGTTGACAAGGGTAAAACGATCCTCATCACCCTTCACACCTACGCATTCGAGGAAGATACCCTCATCCGTATCCGTTCCATCTGCGATGCCCACCTCTCGATGAAAAAAGCTCTCATCGGGGACAAGTATGTGATGGTGCTCGAGGTGGTCAAGGTCAGGGGCGCCCGGAAAACGACCGGAAACCTGGTCTCTTTCGAGGTCCATCC
>JADFDO010000031.1 GCA_018262855.1 Methanolinea sp.
TCCGCAGCACCGGCCACTGTGGCAAGAGCTCCTGCCAATGCAGTTATTCCAATGCCAAACGCAATACTTTCCATTTAGCCTCCTCCCTGCGTGCTTAGAAGAGTGCACGAGAGTGTTCGATACACATTGCCACTCACATCGAGTACAAACCCTTTGTGGTTCATCTAACAGTCGATGATGGACAAATTAAAGGTTTCGAAATTTTTCCTTATATACGCGGTTAACGTGCCCAAATCGGCAAAAAAACGGCTTTTTGAGATTTTTGCACATCTCAACTTAAGTTAAAGCAAGGTAAGTTGTGTTTCTCTCAACCCATCTGGAGCAGGGTGGGAGAATATCGGAGGAGCAGTTCGGTCGCTGCACGGATCTCTCTTCCCTGTTTTCTTGCTTCCTGCAGATACATATCAAAGATCTGGTCGGTGACCACGTGCAGGCGGGGCTTGTACAGGTCAGCCTCCATCATAAGATCGAAACATCGGGCTTCAGCAACCGAAAGGCCGAGAGAGCGGTATTCACCGGGAGTTGGTTGGTACAGCGGGTTCTCGTCTTTCGGAGTCCGCAGGACGAGTTTTGCCAGCGGGGTTCCCGGAATGGGTTCGGCAATGCTCACAAAAACATCGTCCAGGCACTGTGCTGCAAGGAACGACCTGCTTTCCTCGTAGTCTTTGTCGGTTTCGGTGGGGTACCCGACAATGAAGCTCCCTGCAACCTTGAGCCCGTGTGCCCTGCAGGCCTCCACTGCATCTGTCACCTGGGAGATTGTCACACCTTTCCCCATCTGGGCGAGGATCCGGTCGCTCCCGGACTCGATGCCAAAGAAGACCCATCCGATGGTGTATTTCCTTATCGCGTCCAGGATCTCGTCCGTGATGCAGTCCACCCGGATATCGGGGGCAGAGACGTTCGAACTCCCCATGATCTCAGCCATGCCTGAAAGGAGGTCGATGAAGGCACCGGGATTGAGTGCCCCGTCGCGGTAGCAGTAGAGCGAGCCGGTGCCACCTGAAATGGAGATACGCTTCGCTCCCTTCTCCCTGAATGCCGCAACCTCCCGGAGTACATCACCAATCTTCCGGGAACGGATATCCCTGCCAAAGAACCTCGGGACCTGGCAGAACGTGCAGGCACCGAGACATCCGCGGTGGCTCTCGATGTACGCATTTGCCCCCCGGATGCTCTGCGTTCCAATATCGTCAGGAATGAGTGGGAGTGGGCGGTCAAGGTCAGAAGGGGGTACCGGTTCATGGATTACCACCCTGTCTCCCTCCCGGTAGGCAATACCGGGGATGCCGGGAGAGATGCCTTCTTTGACGAGGGGTATAATGGCATTCTCCCCCTCACCCACCACGACGGCATCGACACCAAGCTCGCCGAGCACCATTTCTGGTGCGGAAGAAACAGGGCCCCCCGCGTAGCAGAGGCCACCCTTTTTTTTGTGCTGCAGGATGCAGTCCTTTATGCTGGGATCAAGGAGGTGCTGGGTCGAGTAGAGCGAAAGGAGCAGGACCTTTTCGGGGAATGGTCCAGCCGATTTCGAGAGTGTTACCTCTATCCCCGCGTTCTTGAGTATCCCCCCGATAAGCATGGCCCCGTAGGTATAGAGATCGGGGGAGAGTATCCTGACCTTCAACTCATCCGCATCCTTTGCTGCCGCTACAGTGGTTTGGCGCGAAACGCTGATAAATGATCCGGGAATTCTCGACAGTACTGCCAGATGCCGGGTTGCGTGAGTGGTTCGTGCAGGTGTATTAGAAGTCCCGGAGTCGACTGGAACCGCGAGAAAATGAAGGGTGCGTTTCCGGACCTTTTCACTCGTGGTCGCAGGATTGTCCTTCAGTATGGTGGCAACTCGAGACACCGGGAACAATCCTCCCGGCGATGAACTCCTGGGCTACCCGGTCGACGGATCCACCAACTCCGAGGATGACCTGGATGCCGTGCTGCTGGAAGAGCTCAACAGCCCTTGGTCCCATGCCGCCTGCGATGACATGGGTGACACCATGGGATGCGAGAAACGGGGGGAGGACACCCGGCTGGTGACCCGGGCTCTCCAGTTCCTCACGCTTGAATATTACACCATTTTCGACGGAATAGAGGTTGTAAATCCTGCAGTGGCCGAAATGCTCGGATACTCTTGACCCTTCGCTTGCAATTGCGATCTTCACGTCGTCACCTCCGCTGGCCCTGCCGGGTGTTCGCACGGCCACCTCGGCCGAATCCGTTCCCTCTGCCGCACCCGCATGGGACACCTCCACGACCGAGGCCGTATACCTCAGGTTGTGTCCGATCCTGATCGAACGCTTGCTGATTTCCGCTGTCATTCTCTATTGCGGGAGATTTTGCCGTCCCGCAGCGTCCCATCCCCCGACCGGTCATGGCCCCGAGTCCAGACGGGCCCCTTCCATCAAATCCAGGCATTCTGTTCTCTCCATCGCGTGCCGCTTCGCACGCGTATTAATTACTCATATGAGTAAAAATGTATATAAACCTGATGAACCTGACAGGCCTCGTCAAGGGGAACAGGCTGTCATTCTCTCCGAAACATGTCTCATTGATATGACAGTCAGACAGTACGCGGGTATCCTGAAAGAGCGTGAAAAAAATCACATGATTCCCTTCGAGACATACGCATACACAATGAAAATCGCGGATGCGATCTTCTATAAAAAATCGCATGATTTCCTTTCGACACAGATGCATGCACAATGAAAATCGCTGAGGCGATTTTCATATAAAAAAGAAAGGGGGGATGGTTTCTGACCTTACCGTGCGGGTATGATCAGCGAGCGCTCTCCGGCGGGCATGAACTCGCGGATTGCACCCTTTGCGAACTCGCGCCTGGGCTCGGCGAAGTCGAACTTGAGCGAGGGGTCGGCGAAGGCGACTTTGATCAGCGCATTGAGTGACCATGCATCTCCGCGTCCATAGTGAGCACCACCGACGATAGCGGCGTACTCTCCCTGGTGCCCCACGTTCATGGCGTAGTTCGGGTAGTTGGGTCCACGGAGTTCTCCGA